>NZ_PYFT01000001.1:2815470-4223205 GCF_003023845.1 Adhaeribacter arboris
TCTTTCTGATTGGTATTACAGCTGACAAGCGAACAGCCCAGCGCCAGGTACAGGCCAAGCTGCCAAGTCCCAGTAACAAGAAAATTCAAGGAATTATTATTTTTCATAGTTGATAAGGGTAAGAAGTACTTCCGTTTTAGGATTACTTACGTAATTCAACCCGCCAACCGTTTGCAGCAACTCTCTCTTTTCACCGTTTTATTACAAATATCATGGGCAACAATTTGCCGGTCTGCAGAAGGTCTAGGTAAATCCTTGGAATGAAGGAAGTCCTTCTACGACGAATTCAAACAACCAGAAAAATTAGTATATTTAAATATTTACTTGCTCATCCTGAAACTTTTCTATTGCGGAACGTACTAGGTATACTGCTTCTTTTTCCGGTTCTATACCCTGCGGTTAAAGCCGTTACTCTACTCTTCATCCGGTTGTTAGAATCATTACGAGTTATTGCTTTCAAACCCATTTTTCTAACTACTACTACCCTTGGCAACAAACGCTACTCTTTCCCCGACATCCTCTGCTTCTCCTTATCTAGGTGAGGATACTGAAACAACCATCACGTTAGAGGCCACGATCATCTATTATCTGCAACACCAAGAAGAAAAAGGCCTGGTCTTGTTATATGATTCGTATTCACCAGCTCTGTACGGCGTTATCTTCCGGATAGTGAAAAGTCAAGCATTAGCCGAGGATGTCTTGCAAGAAAGTTTCTTTAAGATCTGGCATAGTTTTGCGCGCTACGAGGCAGAAAAAGGCCGCTTATTCACTTGGATGGTCAACATTGCCCGGAACCAAGCCATTGATACGATTCGTTCTCGGGCTTACCGGAAAGGATTAAAAAACCAATCTTTAGAAATAAAGCATCTTCCTATTCCGGAGAACCGTTCTTCTTTTGAACCCGCCCATATCGGCCTGCGCGAGCTCACCTACCACTTAAGGGGGGAACAAAAAACGATTATCGACTTAATGTATTTTGAGGGTTTTTCGCAGGCCGAAATTGCTGAGCAGATGGCTATTCCACTCGGTACGGTAAAAACCCGCGCCCGGAAAGCCATTCAGCTTTTAAGAAAGTTTTTTAATCAGCCGTAAGGGAATTTATTCTAAAGTTAGTTTGTCCACCCATCATGGAATTAGGTGATTTCAACCGGGCTACTAACCCGCAGCGGGCCGCTCTGGTCTGGCAACGAGGAACGTTTCTGGCGGATCGGGTAAGCGGCGGTTGTACCCTTTGTCTCTACCACATGGGTCCTTTCTTTGCCGAAATCTGGTACCGGGTAGTCGATAACGAAATTCAGGGAGTACGCGGCTTTAAAAGTGTAACTTGCCTGGAGCCTTACTGGAACTTAGTAGACATATCCGATATTACTTAGCCCCTCTTACATAGCCTATTATGAAAACCGAACCAGAAGTTTTAGCCAGAATCCAGGAGTTAGAAGAACAAAATAAGCTTTTAGCCAAGAAAGACCAGAAAATTGTGGCGCAAGAAGAAATTGATCAGCAAGCCATGGGAGTCATGCTGGAAAACCAAAAGCAGATTAAAAAAAATGAAACCTTCCTGGAGGCTTTAAAATGGGTGGTAGGTAGCCATAGCGATTGATTACGCCTTCCCCGCTCAACCCCCCTTATCAGCGGGCCGGAGCCGATCGGCACTCAATGGAACCAACCTTCTTGCTCGATTACTCCCCAGTTAATTCGGAAATATCTACCGCCTCTAGGTAAGGAGTTAAATGAGTCATGTTTTTAAAACCGCGTACTAA
This sequence comes from Adhaeribacter arboris, assembly GCF_003023845.1. NCBI lineage: Bacteria > Pseudomonadati > Bacteroidota > Cytophagia > Cytophagales > Hymenobacteraceae > Adhaeribacter > Adhaeribacter arboris. The sequence goes on from NZ_PYFT01000001.1 coordinate 2,817,231, forward strand.
TTCTACCTTGTCGGTTTGCCGGTTATACCAGATTTCGGTAAAAAAACACCCATATCGTAAAGGGATACCAGGTAAATGCCTCTTAAGCGGGATAACAAGAATAGGCCGTATCGGCTTACCAGACGTAGTCGCTTATTCTGGGGATTTCGATGAAACTCTTCCAGTTCCATAGAGAAAGGTACGTGCAAATTCAGGGAGAGTTCAAGATAAGGGTGCTTCGGCTAAAAAGCCATTTAGCCGAAGGAAGAAAAGCTCTGTTTTAACGAACCTTAGTTTACCCCTTCTTTGCATTTACTATAATTAGCCGGATAAGGCAGTAGATTGGGCGAGTGGTAGGGGAGGAGCACCGTTTGGCCTTGCTGCCAGCAACAGCCTATCCTTCTGATGGAACGGAAGCGGGATAGGGAAAAGAGGGATTATTGGTTTTCCGGTTAAAGTACCAGAAAAAGTGCTTAATAAAGTCCTGCTTCAAACGCTATCAAGGCGATTTTTCTGATAACAATAATTATGTTGAATAAGGTGATTTTCTGACTTTTATACTATTTTAAAGACAAAATCTAATGCACTTGATTTTGTTGGTTATAGCAAGATCTAAAAATGCCTTAAAACATTGGGACTGATAAACAAAAATGTATAAAAACCTTTAACTTTGTTATTTCTAGGTAAGTCTCTAAAGCCTCAACCCTTATTCCATCAGAATTGAGTTTTATGTTCCACTACCCTGATTAATAGAGCTAACTATCTATCCTCATAGGTTGTTGTTTTTAGTAATTTACTATTATTCTACATGATTTCTTCGAATAACAACTTATTACAAGATCTGGAAGCAATCCAGAATATTTCTTTTGTGCCGAACATGCTCGAGTTTATTTGCCAAGTAACCGGGATGGGGTTTGCGGCGGTAGCTCGGGTAACTCCAAATAAGTGGATCGCCTGCAGTGTGCGGGATGAAGTGCAGTTTGGATTAAAAGCCGGGGAAGAATTACCGATTACCAGTACCCTCTGCAACGAAATACAAGATCACCGCCGGCCGATTATTATTGATAATGTGGCGCTAGATTCAGCGTATAAGCATCACCATACCCCGCAGATTTACGGCTTACAAAGCTATATCTCCTTTCCTATTATTTTAAAAAATGGCACTTTTTTCGGTACCCTTTGTGCCATTCATTCCAAACCGGCGGCGTTAAACAACCAGAAGGTTGTAGATACTTTTACCATGTTTGCCGAAATGTTATCCTTTCATCTACAAAGTCAGGATTTACTAGAACGGAGTTACTGCGCCACCGTTGAGTTACAAAATAAAAATACCGTCCTAACGAAAGCTAATAACGATCTGGATTCCATCGTGTATACGGCAGCCCATGATCTAAAATCCCCCATTACTAATATTGAAAGCTTGGTAGAAGTCCTTTCGTATTCGATGGAGCAAGAAAACTTAAATCGGGCTGAGATTAACCAAATCATTGGATTAATGAAATCTTCCTTAAAGAGTTTTTATACGACAATTCAAGATTTAACCACCATTATTGAAGCCGATACAAGTAAAGAGCAGGAAACCGCCGAAGAAATACCCCTATTAGAGTTGGTGGAAACTGTGAAATGGGACTTGCAACAGCTTATTGACGAATCCCAGGCAAAAATAGAAGTAAATGCAGCAGAAAACGTTATGCTCCACTATCCTCGGAAATACTTTCGAAGCATCCTGTATAATCTTTTAAATAACGCTCTTAAATATCGTTCTCCGGTTAGAACGCCGGTAGTACTAGTCGCATTGCTTCAGGTAGAAGGAAAAATCCACTTTTCTGTTACCGATAATGGTTTGGGTATTGCTGAAGACCAACAAGATAAAGTATTTACTTTATTTAAGCGTTTTCATAACCATGTTGAAGGTAGTGGTTTAGGGTTGTACATCGTCAAAAAGATGGTGGAATATGGCAATGGGCAAATACAGGTAAATAGTACCCTGGATCAAGGCACTACCATTACCGTCATTTTTTAAGTTTCTCATTCAAGCTGACTCGTCCTGAAAAAAGTTGACAGTTTACATTGTTAATCCTATACCAGGTTGACAGCTGTTTCTTAATCCGGTCAGCCCTTTACACCTTATACCGTCACCCTAGGTAAAGGGTTCTGGCAACGGCAAGCCTTCTTGGCCTGCATCTTACTGCATGGGCACCTCCTTTCCCTTCTTGGTTGTATAATAGTTTTTCCAGTGTCTCTTCAGCTCGCCGGTCCTGCCGTGGCCACGGCGAGCTGAGCCGCCGCCAAGTCCGGGTACACTGTCTCCAGGAGCTCCTGCTTGAGGACACCGTTCACCCGCTCGGCCAGCGCATTCTCCAGCGGGTCGCCGCTCTGGGTCATGGAGATAGCAATGCGCCGCTCCTGCAGCAGCCTAACATACCCTTGGCTGCAGTACTGAATACCCCTATCCGAGTGATGGATCAGATAATCTTGCCAGGGGCAGTTAGCAAGGGCCATCTCCAGAGCCCGGATGCATCCCATAGCAGAAAGATCTTCACTGAGAAAGAACCCGACGATCTTGCGGCTGTAAGCATCGGTAATCAGGCTCAGGTAGGCAAAACCTTCCTCCAGGTGAATGTAGGTGATGTCGCTCACCCATAGCTGCCCGGCAGCCTTGGGTACAAAATCCACAGTCAGGTTCTCGTACTTGTGCAGCCAGTGACCGGAGAAAGTAGTCTTGGGCTTAGAGCACCTTCGCTTCCTGACTAGCAGAACGTGCCCACGCAGAAGTTCAAAGAAAGCGTCTCGGCCTATTTCAATGCCATGAGCAGCCATAAAAGGTGACATCATCACCAGCAGCTTGCGCGCCCCCAGCCGCTTCTGCGTGCGACGGATTCGTAATACTTCTTGCACAAGCAAGTCCTCTTGCAGCGCTTGCTGCTGCCTGGTTTTGAGATGCTGGTAGTACGCCTGTCTACTGTAACCAAACAAGCGGCAAAGCACTCCAACTGCTTGGAAGGGCGTTCTTTGCTCTACTCTCAGGATTGCTTGGTACCAGACTTTTTTAAGATGGGAGTTCCGAGTTCCTTCTCGGCAATAAGGATCGCCTCCTGCAGGGCCTGGTTGTAGAGTCTGGCTTTGCGTAGCTCCGATTGCAGGGTCTCGACATCGGTCGGCAGCTTGTCTGTGGGTAACTCCCGCAACAGCCTGGCTCTTCTGAGTTTGTGTGGTTTTTTCATGCGCCCTTGGTACTCTTTTACCCAACGGTGCAGGCTACGGTAATCAACCCCACATCTATCGGCCACTTCGCGATAGCTCTGCCCGGAGGTGAGATACTCTGCTACAATACGTTCTCTTAATGCTTTGTCCTTCATTTTCGTTGACTTTTTTGTCAACTTATTTCAGGACTAGACAGACTATTCAAATAAGCTGAAATATGCCAAGTTTATCTAAGTTGAGATGATATCTTCTCCTATCTGTTTCCTTCAAGCCAGGTGTCCTCAATAGCTATTTTGACAGTTAGAAAATAATTTGGTTAGTACTACTTTCCTTATTAACCGAGTAATTATCTATAAAGTAAAGTATCTAAATATATAGAACATTATATTTATAAAAAAATACTAAACTGGCATAATTTTTCTTAGACACTAAAAACCATCACAAATGGGGGGCTTTCAGTGTTTCAGAAAAATAGAATTGATCTTAATACTACCTAATTTCTGCTTAAAACGCTGAATTTTTCTTGTTTTTAAACAATTTGCATGCAGAAACCTTTACTTCTTTCTCTTCTTTTATTCATTTCTTTTTCAGCACTCAGCCAGGACTGGCAGTGGGTGCGCGGTGTAGGTGGACCTGATTATAGTGAAAGTAAACGCATTGCCACGGATGCTAATGGAAATAGCTATGTCTTAGGAAACTTTGCCCAAACTTTTCGCCTGGAAGGTTTAGAATTACAAGGCTCCCCCAACGGAGAAGTATTCCTCATCAAATATGATACTAATGGGTTATTAAAGTGGGCCAAGCAGTTTGGAGGAACTTCAATTGTAGAAGGGGAAGACTTATTCGCCGATGCTAGTGGCAACCTTTTTATTACGGGTAACTTTAAAGGAACAACCTCTTTTGGCTCCTATACGCTTACTAGTCCAAATGATAGAAGTCTTTTTGTGGCTAAGTTAGATGCCAATGGCAACGTATTATGGGCAAAGCAAAGTTTTAGTTCCGCAGGAGACGTAAAAGGCCGGAATTTAACCGTTGATCTTAGTGGCAACACCTATGTAACGGGTTCTTTCTTTGAATCCGCTACTTTCGGATCTACTTCTATCCAGGCTACCAAAGATGAACAGGTGTTTATCAACAAATATAATTCCCAAGGAGATTTGGTTTGGGTAAAGATGGCGGGTGGTCTAGGAACATGCTTAACTCACGGACTTACTACGGATACTAACGGGAATTTGTATTTAACGGGGCAATTTTGGCATACGGCTGTATTTGGGTCTACTATTCTTTATAAAAACGACCCTATAACCTCTCCGGGAGAAATTTTCCTAGCGAAATATGATGCGGCCGGTAATGCTTTATGGGCCAAGCAGGCCGGGGGGGCAGGTAGTGATGTAGCTTCTGGAATAACCGTTGATAATAACGGAAATAGTTATATAATAGGTTTTTTTACCGGGACAGCCCAATTTGGTTCAGCTACCATTACCGGTAGTGTAGGCAAAAATATTTGTATAGCTAAGTTTAGTACCACGGGTGGCCTTATTTGGATAAAAAAACATCAAGGTTCTGGAGATGCAATAGGCATAAGTATAGATTTAGACGCCAGCGGTAATGTCGTTACTACCGGCTATTTCAAAGGCTCTCTTTCCCTTGAAAATGCTACCCTGATAGCTCAAGGTGGCTTTGATACCTATTTTGCCAAATATGATATTTCCGGCAATATAACCGGAGCCATACAAGCTGGAGGTTCGGGAACAGATTATCCAAAGGATTTGGAAGTAAATACCAATGGAAAAATTTACTTTACGGGTGATTTTGAAGGGCCTGCTACCTTTGGAACCTCTGCTCTTTCTGGTGAAGTTGTCATTGGGAAATTAAATTCCATCAGCTATAACCAGGAGCCAGTTCCAACAATTACGGTAGGGGCTTTGAACCGGAGTTCTATGTGTCTAGGTACAGTAATGGAAGTTCCTTTTACCACCACCGGTCGTTTTGGTGCCGATAATACATTTACCGTTCAACTTTCCGACTATGCTGGGTATTTTGATAATCCAACCAACATCGGCAGTGGCACTACAAGCCCTATTACAGTTAGGATACCAACTGATGCCTACCTAGGAACTAGATATAGAATAAGAGTCGTCGCTTCTTCTCCCAAGGGGATAGTAAAAGATAATGGTGCAAATTTAACCATAAACAATCCACCTACTGTTACAGCCTCAGTTGCTGCCAGGACTATTTCGGCCGGTTCCTCTACCACTTTATATGCTTCAGGAGCAGATACGTATGTTTGGTCACCCACCATCGGACTTGATAATGCTAATAGTGCTAATCCTGTAGCTACACCTACAGTTACTACCACGTATATAGTTACGGGCACCAAAGACGGGTGCACTAGTACCGCCTCTGTTCTTGTAAAAGTAGAGCCGATACCTACCGCAGGAAGTATTTTTAAGTGGAACTCCGTTAAATATGAAGGGAATATAGGATCTGCTTCTGGATATGGTACTGGAACCGATGCCAAGGGTAATATATATTTGGTAGGTTCTTTTTCAAACTCCATCACCTTTGGTTCAACTACTTTGAATGTTCCCGGATATGTGGGCCATGATCAAATATTTTTAGTTAAATATAGTAATAATGGCCAAGTCTTATGGGTGAAACAAATAGGAGGCGATTTGCACGATTATGTTTCTGATTTTGCAGTAGATGCGAATGGAAACATTTATATAACTGGTTGGTTCAGCTCCCAAATGACTATAGGCACCAAAACCTTAGTAGAAGATGAAAGTGCTGAAGGTATTTCTTACTTTGTCGCTAAACTTAACTCCGAAGGAGAAGTAGCCTGGGCCAATAAAATTGAGGGACCAAATAATAGTGTTACCGCTATTACAGCAGCTCCAAATGGAGAAGTTTATATTTCTGGTACTTTCCGTACGGTTGCTACCTTTAATGAAACTTCATTGACCAACAACGGCAATAAATTGGACTATTTTTTAGTGAAATACACCATAGATGGAAAAGTAGTTTGGGGCAAATCTCTCACGGGTAGTAGTATAAAAGGATACAGAAATACCGATTTAGTTACCGACAGTAAAGGAAACCTATATGCAACCGGCTCTTTTAGCAAAGGAACTTTAGAAATTGGACCTTATATTCTAACAAGTAAAATAGAATTTACCAACTCCTTTCTTGCCAAGTTCACTCCGGATGGCCAGGTGCAATGGGCAAAATTTATAGGTCAGGAAACAAGCTCTTATTCTCATACTACTAGTAGACTTATTACTATTGACAAAAATGATAAAGTGTACCTGGCTGGAGAATTTAATCTATACACCAAGTTCGATAATGTAACTCTCTCGAACATTGGAAAGTCAAATAATTTTCTGGCTAAATATGATGAAACCGGAGCTTTGCTTTGGGTAACAGAAACTGGAGGAGAAGTATCTGGAATTACCACCGACACTCAAGGGTCAATTTATACTACTGGTAGCTTTACCAACTTAGCTAATTTTGGCACAAAACAACTGGCCATTACTGATCAGGAATATGCTGCTTTTGTAGTTAAATATGATGTAAATGGTCAAGTAATATGGGCAGAGCAAGCAATAGCTAGTGAATTTTGGCAAATTTCTAGTGGTGGGATAAGTGTAGATGAAAAGCAAAATATCTATATAGCAGGAAGTTTAGACAAAGGGGGAACTTATACCCCCATCACTTTCGGGTGCCAAACCATTACCCTTATAAAACCACAAATAGGAAGTTATTTCTTGGCTAAGCTAAGTCCGGGGAATGGCGCACTGCCCACCCTTGTAACCAGCAAACTAAGTACTAATACTGTATGTGCTGGTTCTACTTTAAATGTACCCTTCTCAGTAGCTAATAAGCCTGGGGATTGCCAGTCCTACATTGTTCTATTATCAGATTCCAAAGGTTCCTTTGAAAATGCGCGCATAATTGGTAGAGGCTTAACCAGCCCTATTCCGGTCACTATCCCGGTGGCTTACTCTCTTGCTGGCAATGGATATAGGATTAAAGTGGTAAGTGCTACTCCGGCAATAACCGGAACGGATAACGGGACTGATATAAATATTATGGCGCTTTCCGAAATTACCATCAGAGCAAGTAAAACGGATCTTTGCCCCGGAACGGTAGGTGTCGTTTATACCGCTTCTTCAGACTCTGGATTTACTTCTTTTTCTTGGACTGTCCCCGGAGATTGGATTATTACCGGCGGACAAGGAACAAACAAAATAACCGTAACCACGGGTACATCAAACGGAGAAGTGGCGGTTACCGCGGTTAGTAAGGAGTGTAATATTCCGGTTACCAAGAGGTTGCCTATTGTTTTGACAGAAGTTTTTCCACCCCACGTTTGGAGCTATGCTACCGCCGTTTGTAAAGACGCCACTACTACTATTGTGGCATCAGGGGCGCCTTCCAATACTACTTATCAATGGTATTCTTCTGCTAATGGTACCAACCCGATCTGGAAGAGCAGTAGAGATTTTTCAAGTTCAGAGTCAAGATTCTATACCCCTGCAATTAATACTACTACCACTTTTTATGTATCTATTTTGTTTCCCAGTGGCTGTGAAAGTGAACGGGTCCCTGTTTTAATAACGGTTAATCCTCTTCCAGATACTCCCGCTTCTATTTCGGCATCCATAGTAAAACCATGCACTGGCTTAGTAGTAACGTATGAAGTTCCAAAGATGAATCAGGAATTAGGTTATAAGTGGGAAGTTCCTGCTAATTGGACAGTAATATCCGGACAAAACACTTCTAAAATAAATGTTCAAGTAGGTACGGGAACGGGAATGGTTAAGGTAGCTGCTTATAATTATTGCAGTTCTAGTTTAGTCCGTTCTTTGCCGGTTGAAGCCAGCACTCCCGTTCGTCCTACAATTGCCACAAGTCCCATATGTGGACCGGGCCGGGTTACCTTCAACGCTATTAACGTACCACCAACAAGTAGTTTACGATGGTATACAACTGCTACTGGCGCTACACCCATTGCAGGGGAAACAGGTAGTACTTTTGTAACCCCTTCTCTTACCTCAACCACCAACTATTATGTTTCTGTTGTTACTCCGGAAGGATGTGAAAGCTCCAGAGTTGCTATAGAAGCTATTATCAATTCAGCCCCAACAGCCAATGCCGGGCCAAATGAAACTATTTGTATAAGTACGCTAGGATATATATTAAAAGGGGGTGTTCCTGCTGGGGGGCAATGGTCCGGCAAGGGAGTAACTGCTGGTGGGTACTTTAACCCAGCTAGTGCCGGCGAAGGTAGTCATGAATTGACTTATAGTATCACCCAAGGTAGTTGTACCGTTGCAGATACAAAGACTATAATTATAACAAAGGGACCCGCTGTTACACTAGCTCCATTCGGAACGGTGTGCCGGACCGTTCAGGATTATGTTTTAACCGGTGGTCAGCCAGCAGGGGGAGTATATAGCGGAGCTGGAGTAGAGAATGGGCTATTTACGCCGGTAGATTCTATTGAACAACACTTGATCGCCTATACTTACACGGGTAAAGGGGGGTGCTCTACCACGGTTTGGCAGCCTATAACCGTTAGCACCTGCACTGGAATGGCGGAAAGTGAGTTGACTTCTAAGCTGGTAACTTATCCCAACCCAACCAAATCCGATTTAAATATTGAGCTATCGTTGCCAAAAGCCACTACCATAAAGCTGCTGCTCCTGGATGCAAGAGGGGCGAAAATGTTGGAGAGAGATTATTCTAAAGTACACGGAGCGTTTCGGCAAGTAATAAGTTTGAAAGACAAACCTCGGGGCATTTATCTGCTGCAATTAGTTTTTAAAGATAGCGTGATCACCAAGCGAATAGTGGTAGAGTAAAAAATCTAAGGGAAGTTCGCTTGTTCGAACATAAAATTGTTAATCTCTCTAGTTTCTTTTGTTAGAAGCGGTCCTAATAACTATTATTATGTTAAATATAATAATTGATTTAAGATGAATTTCTACACACTAACAATTACTACAACTTCTAAAATTACTTTTTCTTAATATGTTTAAACCTTTTATCAAATGTTAATTGAGCGTTGGAGATTACTTTTATTCTTGCTGCCTCAGGATGATTAGGATTTATTAAGTAATTGAATTCAGGAGGAACAATACTACTTGGTACTTTAAGAACAGCGGCACTTTTCTCCTGGACAAAATCATCACCTATTAATTGAGTACTAAGAATTGGTGGCTTAGCATCCCAATTATCAGGTAAATCTTCTATACTTAATTCTAATATTTCAACATCATCTGGTATGTCTATTTCAACATAGTGTCGATCAGTCGGCAAGTCTTCACTTAAATCCAGATGAACAGAAACCTCTAAAGTTGCTAGTGCACGTGACTCTGCCGTATATACTAGATAAGTGTTAAGACTATTCCATCGATAACCTTCCGTTAATGCTGCTCCAATTCCAGATAATGTAGTGTCAAGATATCTTTCCCTCTCAATTCTAAATACCCTCATTACGCCATATTTCCATATTCAAGCCTATTCAAACTATTCCTCACTTCTTGAATTCCTGTCAACGAATCGAATAAGCTTTCTGGAGTAGCATTCCCTAAAGAAGCATTTGGTTTTTTCAACCAACGCTGAAATTTTTCATTTTCATTATTAAAAACTTCTAACCCGAATCCTAATAATTCTGTAAGAATTAGGATTAATTCACTATCCCTTCCACTTAAAAATTCATTATCTCTCTTTCGTTTATTGTATGTAGTTTGAGCTAGTCCGATTAATTGCAGCATTTTCTTAACGGGTAAATCAGCCTTCTTACTAATAACATCAATTGATTCATAAGGCAATCCTGTTCTGATAAGGGCTAGTCGATCCATTTGCGTATCCCAAACGTATTCATTTTCATGTCCTGGAACATTAATACTCCATTTAACACGTTTCGTCTTTGTAGATATAGCATTTTTAATGCGTTCAGCCCTTTTAATGCTCTTTTCTGGATCAAACTTTCTTAAAGTAATCGATTTTTTATCTTCCCTTGTTGCCATAACAGTATATATACTGCTAATGTACAGCAAATATACTATAAATTCAAGTATTTTTTATTATTTACTGACTCACTAAGTTGGAGTAAACCTAGAACGTTTTACAGACACATAGCTTAAGTATTTAACCTTAGCTATGTTTTCCACAAATTGTAAAAAGCAACAAATTAATTAGATTTCGTTGTTTTGATTGAACAGAATAAAAATCAAATAGATAAATTAACCTATGTAATTAGCATTGTATACTTGAATTCTATATTGTCTATTTCGAAGACATTAACTTTGATGCATTCAAATTTTTCAGGATTAAAGATAGCTAGATTATAGCCTTTAGAATAAAGTGAGCTTTGAAACATTACTCCATCATAACCAATAGATTTAATGTATTCAGACAAATATTGAGTAGGTAAATAATCTAGTTCATTGTCATCCCTGCGTCTAGGCTTTGACAATGTGGATTCTAATTTAGAAATAAAAGGTAAATGAATCAGAATATTTTCTAATTCCTGCTGCTGTTCGCCATCCGCCCAAGTAATAGGATCATAAAAATTTCCTCTTAAATTTATAACTTTAATATCCTCTTTAAGTCTAAACTCTCCAATAGTTACATAATCAAATAATGAAGCACGTGCTTCATAAATAGTTGTAGTGACTTGATCTGCTAAATATAAATAAGATATACCTAAGGGATTAGCCCTGCCAGGCTTTGTTTTATCAGCAGGCGGATGTCCCATTTCTGAAGTACTAAAACCAATTTTAGAAGATATTCTTGCCCGAAAGAATTTACGGCCCTTAGAAACTATATATTTGTATGGAAGCAATAAAGATTTTAGCCTATCTAAATCTAAAAGATTTTGAAGGTGGAAACGATTTACTGATTTAATCTCTTCTTCAAATCTTTCCCATGTAATTTGTAGTGGTTTTACTTTATCATCGTTGCTGGCATTAATAGTACAACTTAACACTACTGGATTTTCAAACAATTCTTGATAACTAACATAATCATCAGCAACTATCTCTTGTAATAATTCTCTTCGTTTATCAGAAACTTTTTGGGAGAATATTTTATTAGTAAAATCTTGTTCAATCTTATTTTCAATGGGGCTACCTACTTCGGGATTGACCTCATATAAACCTAAAATATTTTGGAAGATTGGGTTCAACTCACAAGGATTATAAATGGATACTTGCTTAGAATAGCAATAATCGCAGTCTCCAATTGTAGCAAAACTATTTATAATACCTTTTAAATGTGGACTCGTAAAGCATTCTGAGCAACAATTCATTCTAGATCAAACTAAGGACTAATTCAATGTGATTCATAACCGAAAGCTTTTTAATGCTTCCTAATCCGGGAAAATGGCCATTATTATGTAACTCTTTAAATTCGGAAATTGCCCTAGTATCTAGAGTACTAGTATTACACCAATAAATTAATTTATTTAAAGCTTCTTCAAATTTGCCTCCTATATCAGTAGTATCCATGTTAGAATCCGAAACAAAATGTTTTACACGGATTTTATTTTGCCGGGTGATATAGGATAAATGAATAGCAATAGCATAAGGTAAAAAACCTCCATCTGAGTATATATCACCAATGGTCAAGAAATCTGAAAATCCTTTAAAACCATCTTGTTTATAAAAGAGATGTTCTTCCGAAAATTCACTGTCATCAATAGATAAATAATCAGCATTTTTTTGTTGACAACAGAAGAAGTCGTCTAATGTAACTAAAGTAGTGGATTCAAAATTTCGGTAGTACCGGCGATTAGTTTTTCCTAAATGAACTACATTATTAATAATAGGCAATTCACTATAATGTTGAATATACTTTAAAATGTTTGTAATGTCCTCACGGCCAGCAATATGAATCAGCGTTATTCCTGAGCATGATAATTGTTGAAAATCTTGGTTATTAACTAAGTTAGCATAGTATTTTACATCTTTGCTTCCATCTATTATAATGGCAGCTTGATAGTTAGTATATCCAGCTAAGTCCTTTTTCAACAAATTAAGAATGTTACCGGACGATTTAACTAAATCACCTACACCTGGATTAATGATAACATTATAATTAATATTCTCTCGGCTTAACTCAATTAAGGTTTTTTTTAAGGTAGGAGAATCTTTTACTGGTTCAATAATTGGAGAAACTTTGCTATCATTAGCAGCCATGATATCACAAATCTCTCTAAGAGCAATTAGTTCAAACTGCTTGCCTCGGAGGTAAGGAAAATACATATTAAATCATTTCTTTTAGGAAGTTAAATAATTCTGCATATTCATTTTCCGAATAGTCCATCGAGTAGCAGATATGCTTCAATTCATATGGGGTAAACTCTGATTTCAATAAATTAGGACATCTTATTTTCCTGTCTTTCAACTGATTAAAGGCCAGTACTTGAAAATCATTGATGTTAATCAATTTTGCCATAGATAAGCATTCTCTAAAGATCTTAGTACCTGGCACATTCGGAATTTCACCAAAATGATTCTTGATTAAATTTAGATATTCCTGCTTACGAAGAGTTTTAAATATAGTAACGTGGTTAAAATTATCTGTATTTGATTCGGCTTCCTTAAGCGTTTTAAGGCTCATATTTTTAGTAAACTCTATAATGCCAATTTCTGTGTCTCTATACTTATTTAACAGCTTATTGGCATGTTTTGAACAAGAGACTATATAAACTTTATTAGCAAATTCTTTATAATCAGAAACTTGCTTATCAAGCTTTGTTAAGCTATCCAAATCAGTTTTAATTTCAAAAATACGTGCTTCACCATTTAGTAGGATAAAGTCGGCGATAGATCCTCCTATTCGAAATTCATTTAAAACTGTAGTAGTATTTAAACTGTATTTTCCTAATAATAGCTTATTGAGAAGTGCATTTTTGTAGAAATACTCACTTCTATATTCAAAATGAAGTTCATTATAAAGATATTTAATAATAGAATTGTAAGATTCTGGTTTAGAAGAATTAATGTGTTTTTTTACACAATAACGCATATACTCTTTATCCTTCTTCTTAACAATCTTGTTGAAGTTAGAAGGAGTAAAAATTTGGGATAAGCTTCTAAAATTATTTGCGCTCTTCTCTAAAACAAACATTCTGAACAAGAATACTGAAATAGTACTATCTCCTAAGACATATTTACTTGCGAGTAATTTAAGAACAAATCTACAGCAACTATCATTCAGATGTAAATAAGTTCTGTTTATTTTGCTTTAACCCCAATTAAATATAGTTGTCAAAATATTTTACATTAGTTAAAGGGTGGTTTAGGTAAGTAAATAAACTGCTATCTTTACTTACGCCTAAAGTTTACTATTTCATGCCCGAACAAATTACCCCTTATATCGAGCAATTTTATGATGATGCGGAAATCTGGCTCATCATCAACGAGGCTACTTATTTCCAGCAGCAGTTCCAAGAACCGGATATCCTCAATAATACCGTTTGCGTGGTTTTGCCCATTGTTCGCCGGCTGCCGGGGTATGTACTCCATCAATTCGATTTAGAGCTCTTTATCAAGCATCCAGAAAGCACGGACTTAGGTCAGCTCGAGCTTTACCGGGTGCGAGATTTTATTCGCCAAAAAGTAGATCTAGGTCCTCTCATGCAAGGAGTACAGCAAATTACCGGCGTAAACATCCACCAGGTACTGAAAAAGATAAAGCAGCAGATTAAATTTTTACAGCAGGTAGAAAACCAAGATTTACCCATTGTACCAGCTCAAATGATTTCACCTTATAACTCCCCACTGTAACTTAACTATTGTAAATAAGTATAAATTTTGTATACTTTTGTATACCTTTATACTTTACTCGCTACAACTGTTGCTACAGCTATAACGAGTAGAGTATGAAGTGCTCTGAGGAGTATTCATTAAGCTTAGCGCTGTTAAGCTTAATGCTAGCACAAAGTTCTGGTAACTTAAGCTAGAAAGTAAAGTTTGCCGAATAGGATCAGTGAAGAAAATAGGTCAATAAGCCTATTAGTCACTTCCGGCGACATTTTAAAGGAAAACGTTATCTCCATTTGTATAAACGTTTAAGGGTTAGTAGAAGTACTCTCCCACAAAGAAGGAAACCGCTCGCAACAGTTTCCTTCTTTGCTTAATGTGATACGGGTAATCGACTTAAATACTCATCGACTGTTTTTATCACATATTTTAAAATACTCAGAAAACCTTAATACTTTCTTAATAGTAATTTTGAGTATAACGGTTTAGCACCCCACCATTGTTCTCGCTTGTCTAAACTAAATTATTAAGATGAGGATATTTTTTAATCAGGATACAATAGATATTACGTATTCTGGTTAAGGTATTCCAGCTTACCACTAAAAACCCAGATACTTTTTTGACATTTTTGGGCTAATTTTTAAATCATTCACCTATTTACTCCTAACTATTGAAGTATAGGGAAAAGAATCTATATTGGTTGATCCTTTAACTTACTTTACTATTTAACTGCGCCTACTTATTTTGAAAAAACTATTAGCAGTACTCTTGCTTGCAAGTATTTTAAAACTCATTAAAGTAGCTTAGAAAAAAATGCTGGCAGTCAAGTATAGAACTAACAAGAAACCAGATAATCTAGGTTACAATATTAGTTCAACTAACAATTATATAAACGGGGGAAATTGGCGTATTTTCAATTCAAATACTGTTTAACTATAATGTGTAGTCCGTAGTAGGTAATACTTGCGCATTCTCCTATCTGGCAAACTCACCACAATTACGTTCAGGATTCAAGTAAAAATACTGGGGGATTTTAGCTGAATGAACAACTAATGCATTATACTTTGACTAATCAAAATAGGTTACTAGTATATGGCCAAATTTCTTGCCAAGTTTTACATTTTAATTTCCATCAAAAGCTAGGTAAGAACCCTCTAGGTAAGAGAGGAAATAAGTGGACACCCTTCTATTTTCCTAGTTAAAAAAGGCGGTTTTTCAGGTATCTAGAGGCTTAGAAAAACTGGGCAAAAAAGAGTAGTTTTTATAAACAACTATAATTGCTTCTCTTAGTAATTGTGATAGACAATCAGCTCTTGAGAATAAATAAACTTGCTTATATATAATAAATAATATATATATTTGAGGGTTAATTTACTTCCTCATGTATAAAGCATTTTTACTGGCTCTGTCTTTTCCTCTTTTGCTAATTAGTTGTAAAAAAGAAGGCAATGAAGTGGCCCCTATACCCGTGACCCCTCCGGTGGCTGCTCCCGTAACTTGTACCCTGCAGCGCTCCAATGGAGACAATGGCACCATTGAGGTTTACGAGTACGATGTCAATAACCGGATCAAAGCGGTTAAAAGGCATGTTCCTGCTTTTTCCAATTCTCCTGCCCGCGATTTTACCTATACCTTTTACCGGGACAGCAACAATCGTATTGTAGAGATTATTGGGGGCAATGATGCTGCGCCAGAGTTTCAACAAAAGGAAACCTACGAGTACGATGACCAGGGGAGATGGATTAAAAACACGGTCACCAATGTACCAGACGATAAATATTTAAAAGTTACGGTACCGGAGTACGATGCCCAAAGTTTAATGGTGAAAGCTACCGAAACCCGAAAAAATGGATACAACACCTATGTTCGGGAACGCACCTACGAGTATAAGAACGGCAATGTCATTAGCATTCGAACCAAAGAAGGCGATCGGATTACTACCAGCCTGTACGAATACTATCCAGATCAGGAAAATCTATTGAGTGAATATGAACGCCAAACCTACTATACTTTTGGGTTAGGTAGTCCGCCAAAAAACAAGATGAAGAGCTATAAACACATAGATAATACCTATGTGACCGAAGGCACTTACTCCTACATCTTTACCGGACCTGGATACGTGCAGCAGCAAACTTTAACGGCAAGCGCGAATGGCTCCAAGACTAGTTCCACTTTTACCAATACTTATAAATGTGATTAAAAAGATAGGATAATAAATCTTAGGTATTTAACTCGAGGAACTTAAAGCTACCTGGTCGTTACTGAAAATAGCTTTAAAGTAATGCCTCTGATCCCGGTAAGTCGAATTATCAGGCAAGGCTACCCTGCGCTTCAACCAAGTCAAAAATTCAGGTAAAACTTTTTGTTTCACCAGTTCCTCTACTCTCTTTTTATCTTCTGGTTTGATGGGGCTAATCACAATATAATACCGTTCCTGATCAACCCTCGGGTTTGGTGGCCATAGCTCACAACTAAAAATAGGAAACTTGTCATCGAAATGGTTGGGAATCCGATATTTCAGAAGAACATTTATATCAAAGGGGAAGTCTCTTAAAGCCTCTTGCAGCAAAGAGGTTTGCAGGGCATAGCTCATTCCCTTTCTAATCTTCGGTTTTTCTATGGTTAGCTTCATAGATCAATATAACGTACCATCATTAAAGTTTAACCGCATATTCCAAGTAACGGTAACAGGTTGCTCTCGAAATTCCTAGAATTTTGGCAATCTCCTCCGCTCGCTTACCCGAGGCCAAAAGAACTTTCGCGGATTTCGCTTTTTCTTGCGCTTCGGGCGTTAAACCACCAGGCCTCCCTCCTGCTCTACCCCTAGCTTTTGCTGCTACCAAGCCCGCTTTGGTTCTCTCTTTAATAATCTCCCGCTCAAACTCCGCTAAAGAAGCAAAGATGTTAAAGGTAAAACGACCGGTGGAAGTAGCCGTATTGATCCCGTCTTGTAAACTCACAAAGTCTACTCCCCTTTTCTGAAATTCGGCTACGAGGTCAATCAGATCTCGCAACGAACGACCCAGCCGGTCCAGCTTCCACACCACCACCGTATCTCCGGAGCGGAGTTGCCCCAACATCTTCTCCAGCTCCGGTCGTTCTTTGTTTTTCCCCGATTTCTTTTCCTGGAACACCAGCTCACATCCTTGTTTGGTTAGGGCGTCTAGTTGCAATTCCAATTTTTGATCCTGGGTGCTCACCCGGGCATAGCCTATTTTCATATTTGTCTCACGAATGCCATCTCAAATATACAAATTTGTTTTTGATTTGTGAGATGGTCATTTGATACGGTTTTTAGCCGAAAAAAGCCTCTTTTCAGAGGCTCCGATTTCGTCTCACAAAACGGTCGTGGCTGTTGCACAACTCCCTTTTGAGCCGCGTCCTATTTCCCTATCTGAACTCAATGCTGCTCCTAATAGTGCTCTCTTAGTGGAAAAACAGCTTAGTAAAAGCAAAAGAATAGCTGCTAAAAGCAGATTCTTGATTCTTTTGAAGTGCCAAAGCTTGGCTGACCGCTTTCACCGGTTTAAACTTCAGATATTTCTTCAAGTTAAAAGCAGTGGTGGCCAGCAGCATCACCTTGTGAGCCCCGGCTTTACCCCGCACTCCTATTTTCCGGAGACCATAGTAATGAATTAAGCTGCCGAAGACCGGCTCTACCGTGCTTTGTCGAACTCGCTTCATCCGTTTACCTTTTCTACTTTGCTGTCTTTCTAATGCTCGTCGATATTCCGAATCGTATGCAGTACGGGTGATTTGGCGGCATTGGCTTTTGGGAACGCAAGAAGATTTGAGCGGGCAATGTTTACAGTCCTGGTAGGTAGCCCGGTAGATTTTTAGCAAACCTCCCTCCGCATTGGTGTCATAGGTCTTAAAGGCGAGTATCTTCCCGGTCGGACAGGTGAAATAGTCAGCTTGTTGGTCATAAGGAAAACCTTCTATCTCGGACTTGTACTGGCCAAATACGGGTATCCAGCCCGTTATCTTTCTTTGCTCTAAAAAGGCGTAGTTGCTACCGTTAGAATAGCCACCATCCGCTAGCAGTTCCTTTAGACGTAGTTCATTATCTAGTAGCCGTCGCTGCAATCTCAGCGTGATAGCCGGCAAATATTGGCTGTCCCGCCCATCAGCCAAATCCGCTTGAACATGGCTGATAACGCCTTTGGCTGTATCCACCGCCAGGCTGCAATAATAGTTAAGTTGTCTGGCTTTGCCCGGTTTGACCGATATGCGGGCATCCGGATCGGTGGAACTGTAGTGCGTTTTATTGCTGACCAGGCGGGCCTTCTCGTGCTTACCGCCTAAGCCTTTGGGAGATGCTTTCAGCTGATCTTGGTGCTTTTCCAGTTTTCTTAACTGGTACTCCGGAGCCGAGAGGAACTGTTCTGGCTTTCCCTCTTTATTCTGGTTGGACTTCTTTACTACCGCTTCATTCTCGAGGATAACCTTCGTTAAGTGCTTTTTCACCGACTCGGGTGATTGTTTTAAAAGCAGGCTATCCATCGAAGCATTGGCCTTAATGGGGGCGGAGTCAATCGCCTGCCGATGACCGGCTACCATGCCTTTCTCGACACATAAGCGAAAGACTCTATCAAACAGTAGCTCAAACAACTTCTCCGGGTAAAGCTGCCGAGTACGAGAAACCGTGGAGTGCCAGGGCAAGGGCTCATCTATTTGGTAGTCTAAAAAGTAAAGCAGATCTAGTCGGAGGCTACAGTGCTCGATCAGTTGGCGGTCGGAAACAATATTCTCCAGGTAACCCACCAAGCAGAGCTTAAAGAAGACTACCGGATCGATCGACTGCTGACCACATCGTCCGTAGTAAGGTTGGGTAAGCTCGTAGAGAAAATCCAAATTCAACTGCTGTTTCAAGCGGCGATAGAAGTTGTGTTCTGGTACATGTGCCGAGAGCGAAAAAAGCAACGCCTTTTCATCTTCCAAAACCTTTCTGCCTTGCATAACCTTAAAAAATAGTCCTATCCTTCTTCAACGATTAACTTCAATCAAGGGGTTGTGCAACAGCCACGGTCGTTTTACGAGACGCCTGGTCAACGTATTTCCGGACTAAATAAGGCCTGATGCTTACCGGGTCTCTCCTGGTAGAAATCACTTAACCGATTACTATCCGTGTATTATCCGTTTATAAACGGATATATCCGCTTATAAACGCGGCTAAGCTTATCAGATGGGCAATGGTAACTCATTTTATACCTCTAAATAGCAGGAAATATCAATTTAAATGCTGCGAAATGCTTTACGGGATGCAAGGATAAACCCTAAAAAGATCTGGAGATCCAAACGAGAGTGTGATTTGAAAGAAAAAGGGCGGTTGGCAAGATAATTGGATAATTTTATATATATTACTTCTAGTATGAACCAAAGAGCCTTATCTAGTAAAAAAGCCACTTTTAGCCTAATAGAAGCAACTATACCTATTCCGTACATAGTGCAGATAACCGGAACTACTCCGTTTAGCTGGTAGTTAGGCGTAATAGGAAAAATTTGGGCTGGGAAGGAGTGGCTAAACAACTGAAATATAGCCATAAAAGCAGAAAATTAGGAGTTTCAACCCGTCTTTGACAGCTAGGTCAAAGAAGAAAAAACAGGAAAAAAGACCGGATTAAAACCGTTTTTAAGGAAGGTATTTTACCTGTTTTTGGTACTTGTTAGAATAACAATACCTGGTTGAAACGAATAAAAAATGGCTTTTATTGCCTGCTAAAAAAAAGTTTAGCCCCGTTTTTACCTCTTTTGGCCAGCCCTTTATGGGTGTTTTATAAAAATAAAGGAGCTGGTGACTTCTCTTAGCCTCGCCTAAATGAAATCATCCCGCCTTTAGTTTTATTTCTTCATTTTTAGGAAAACGTTTGTTTCTCTTTAAAAAGCAGAGAAACCTAAAGAAGGGGAAAGCGGTAAATTTTTCCTACTATAAAGGGTAGTTCTTAAAAAATCAGCTACTTTACCTAAAAAAAGAACTACCCCGCCTAACTACACCTAAAAGACACCAAACCCCAGCCAATTGGACAAGGCGTCTTTTAGCCTTGTTCGTTACCTGTAAGAGAAATTAATAAAATTGGAAAAATATAGCACGGACTTCCTTATAGCGGCTCATAATAAAAGCTCTTCTCATAAAGAAGGAATTTTGAGTAGTGAAAAATGCATTTGCTTTTACTGCCAAGAAATCTATCCACCGACTGAAATTGAGGAATGGATTGAAGAAAATAGTGGAGGTGAAACAGCAGTTTGTCCAAAGTGCGGAATCGATTCGGTGCTTGGTTCAAAATCTGATTTACCTATTTATGACAAAGAATTCATCGACCAAATGACTGAATATTTTTTCTAAAAAATAAGGCTAGGACTCAAAACAAGAGCAAAAAAGAAAAAACTCCTACAGGTAACAACACCTAAACGTCAGCCTCGGCCGACGGCCTCCGCCGTCTTTTAGCTTAGTCCGTTGGCAGTAATAAAAGTTAAAATTCGGAATAATTTTTTAAGTAATCTGAAATGCCTTATATCTATAAAAAAGGTAGTGGACAAGTAATAGAAACTGGATTTAAGGATATTCCTTTGAAGTTGACAAAGGAAAATTTAAAAGAATTATTGACTGAGATAATAAACCAGGAAACTAAATATACTCACCAAGATTTTGCAAATTGGTGTAGAACTCACTTTTCAAAGATTATATCTCAAGATATTGAATTAGAAGAAATCGGAATTGATGAGGCGACTTATGAAGTAATAATGGACGTTGATGCGCAATGGGATTTATATTTGGTAAATACTTTCAAAATAGATGAACTAAAAGAACTGGACTTAACAAAAGTTCACTTGCCTTTGGAATGGTTTAAAAATTGGCTAAAGCAATTAGAACAATAAAATTACTTCCGCCAACAAAAGCTAAAAAACATTAAAACGTTTTTTAGCCCAACCGTTAGGTGGTATAAAAAATATAAAAGAAATGTTCTTGTTGATTTATCATGGGAAGCCGCAGAGTCAAACGGGCGACTTGGAAGATGTTGGTGGTGCTTACATAAAGTGCTGGATAGAGTCAGAAAATTTTGACCAAGCTGACACAACAGCACAACAAGAAATAGAAGGAATGGGCTGGAATGTTTTGGAATTAGATGAAGCCTTTACAATAACTAGAGAAGATTATTCAGAAGACCTAAATGAACTCGAATATTACGAGCAAGCATTAATTGATAAAGAAGTCTTCCTATTCCATACTTACCCGATTGAAGAAGAATAAGAAGAAAAAATTACACCACTTAACATTGCATAAACACCAAGCTACGGCCGACGGCCTTGCTCGTCGTTTATACTAGGCGTTAGCCCAAATTATAAAATAAAACCAGTGGATAATGTTTTAAGAAGTTTACTATCGAAATTAAAATCAACTTGGAATAAGGAAGGATTAGACGTCAATATTGGTATTTCGGATAATCAGATTGAAAGCCTTGAAAAAATAGTTAATTATAATTTTGATGAAGATTTTAAGGAATACTTAAGGCAGATAAATGGTTTAAAAGATTATGAATGGGATAAGGAGCTATTTTCTTTTTGGTCTATCGATAGAATAAAATCAGATATGGAGAATGTCACCCGTTAAAACTTATTTGCTTCGCTGATTATAGTATTAATCTTTGTAGCTATGGATTTAATATAGAAGATAGAAAGGTTTACAGTCATTACCAGCATACTGAAGGATTGCATTTTATATCAAATTCATTTACAGAATTTATAGACCTTTATCTAAAAGATTCAGATAGTTTAGTTAAATAATTAACTTGGGCTAACACAAGCTAAAAAGCATTAAAACGCTTTTTAGCCGCGGCCCGTTGGCAGTAATTACAATTAAATTTAGAATTCTGAATGAGTATAGAAGAACTGAGAAAGGGATATTTTTTATGTGACGGAGAAATTATTTCTTTAAATGTTAATCTGGACTATTCCTCCTATGATTCTTCGACCACAAAAGTTGCATTAAGGGTTAGAAAAAGGATAACAAGAAAGCTCTCTGAACCTTGCATTGTGGAATTAACCTTTATTAAAGTTCAAGATTTAAGGCTCTTTGAAGATTTTAAAAGCGGAAGAGATTATTCCGATATAGTTTTAAAAGAATTAGAATCCGGACAAATTTACCTTTCTCTAGACCCATTTGGGAATAGTGGAGAACCACACGAGGAGGACAATTTGGTAATAATTAGCAAAGGAATCCTTGTAGAAGAAAAGAAAAAAGAATAACAACTGCCAACACAATGTATACCAAACCCTTGCTTCGCTGCGGGCTCGGCATACACGCGGCACGTTAGCACTTATAATAAATAATAAATTAATTGGGGAAGAAGAACCAAGTGTTCACAATTAAGAAAGTAAATACCTTGAGATTGGTGTTTGTCCTCCTTTTAATATTCTTAACAGGTTGCCAAAGTAAACATGAGCCTGTAGAGAAGGTGCCGAACGAGCAAGGCAGGGAAAATGAGAGTTACGTAAAAGCACTTATGACCCATTATGTAGCTCCAAGCACTAGAAGCAAGGACTTACTTCCACCACCACCTTTAGGCTATTCCTATTTTACTGCAGGTGCAACATATAAAGGAGATACTCTTCGGATTCTGTTAAATACAGTGAAAGAATTAGTTGACTTAAGCGTGTTAGCTGGAGAATCGACGGACTCCGTTTCAATAGTTTCACTTGTCAAGGGTGAGACCTTGCTAGAACTGAATGAAGAGGCTAAAAATGAAACAAAAGTTATAAAGCGTTGGGCTAGTGTTGACTCGATTAAATCACAAGGGAAGAATTATACTCTTAACCATTACTTTAGTGAAAGTGGAATGCAGAGAAAGAACCTTGACTTTCCAGAACAAGCATACCTAATTGATGCTTTATCGGATTGGGGGTTGCTAGTATCTTGGGACGACTATATCGGAACTTATCGTATTAATAGCTTAAAATAAAAATTACAAGTGCTAACCACGCCTATACGGCAGCTTCGCCGCCGCATAGCCAAATACGTTAGGGGTAATATATAATAAAAATTAAGAATGAAAGAGGCAGTAATTTCGGTAATGATAGTCGGTGCTTTCATGGTTGCCTCCTACTACCTTCATAAGTACATGCGGAATATAAAATCTATGATTTGGTTCTTGTCCGTAGTTCTTATGTATATAGTGTTGCTTTACGGCTACTTAGAAATAATTAATAAAATACACCAATATCTTAGAGATAGAGGCATTTATATAGAATTTGGACATGCAAGTATTTTATTATTAGAATTGGGTGTAATCTGTTTGTTTTTTGCCTTAATAAATATTGTTTGGGCGGCTGTTAGTAGATATAGGAATTTACAAAATAAAAATACTTCCCCTAACCACACCTAAAGCACACTAAAGCGTGCTTTAGGTAAGTACGTTAGCAGCAAATTTATAGATATAAATAAAAAACCGAAGAATATGTTAAATGTAACGAGATTTACGCGCTTAGTAATTATTTTTTCAATGGCTATGGCTCTTGCTAGTTGTAAGAAAGACAGCGAAAGTGCTCCAAATTTATGGAGATCCAAAACTTGGAAGAGAGGCCTAATTGACAAAAACCCATCTACTAATCCACCAGGCGCAAATGTTTATTATGCTGTAGTTGATTGTGAAAAAGATGACACTTTCAAATTTGGTTCAGATGGAAAATTAGAATGGTTTAGAAATAATGACCACTGCGGAATAAACGAGACCCCAATGGTAACTCAAACTTACACTTTTAACAGAAAGACAAAAGAATTATTCATCGACAGCGATAAATATAGCGATACATATATTGTAGTGGAAGAAACAAATAGTCAGATTAAATTTTATATTCCAATAACTAGAGCAAATGGAGTTGAGAATATGATTTTTTTATTGCAATAGACAAAATAACAATATCTGCCGCTAACCATGCCTAAAGCACACTAAAGCGTGCCTTAGCCCAGTACGTTGTGCTTAATTTAAAATATTAATGAATGAAGTGAATGGATAAGGATACCGCAATATTAACGCTTAATGAAAAATGGAATTGCGACCTAAATTTTGGTTGGGTTCCCATTACAAGCAACGTTGCGATTGAGAATGTAGAAATATATGACTCAAGCTACTTTCAAAACTACATAGGTGAAATAAAAGAGATTATAAAAATCAATATCAAAGAAAACCAACTTTTAGAGATCCGTGAAGACGGACAATTCAAAGAAGTCAACATTGATGATTGCGATTTCTACTACGACGGACTTGAATATATTTATACAGACAAGAACTTCGAAATTGTATTATATTTTTCACACGAAAACTCAACTACAATTGGTGGACGGGAAATAATTTCCGAACTCCATAAAATATGGCCAGGATACCGTGAACATTTTTGGTCAATGTAAAAGAAAAACTAAGCACAACATTGTGTAAAAAATATGCTACGGACGACGGCCTAGCATACTTTTTACACGAGACCGTTGGGGCACATTAAAAATGATAGAAATTGATACACATAAAGTTTCATTAAAGTTTTTTGACTTTGACTGTTTACCAGATGAGTTGACAAAAGAACTTGGCCTCGAACCGACTAGGACAGCATTAAAAGGTCAGGAGTATTACATAGGACCAGAAAACAAGAGAGTAAAAAAGACTTGGAAATGGAATTTCTGGGAACATCAAATTACTATAGTAAAAAAAGACTTTTGGATTGGCAACCAAATAGATGACTACATAGACCAAGTTATTAAGCCAAGGCAAGAGAATATAAAAAATATAACATCTAAATGTCAGTCTGAATTTTCCATAGTACAGTACCTCTATGATGGTTGTAATCCAGGGCTGCACTTTAAAAGTAACAGGTTAAAAATCATTGCGGACATAGGAGCAGAAATTGATATTGATATTTATGTGCTTGGAAGTGAGCAGATAGAAAATAAAAAAAGGAAGAATAACGAGCCCCAACACAATGTATACCAAACCCTGCTCCGCAGTGGGCTTGGCATACACGCGGCCCGTTGTTAGCAATTATTAGTTAAACTTAACTTGGATACATCACAAGAGCTTGAAAAAAGAAATGCGATTAAAAGTCTAATTTTCTATGGCATTTATATAACCGTTATTATTTTGATTAATGCCTCAGGAGCATTTAAGTCAGGTCCTTGTACACCAAATCTTGATATACTTTCAATTTTTCTAATTGGACCAATCAGTCTGATTCTTCTAATAAAGAATTTAGGAAAGCTTTTCGCCAAACATCCTACAAAATATTCCACCTTAATTCACGGTGTAGGATTACTAACCTGGATGGTCATCCTATTCTTAGGATAGTGGAAAAAAACTGTTTCTAAAACTAGTTAAAGGGCAGTCGGGTAATGTTCGGTTGGAACAGGAAAGGTTTTTATAACGGTAATCAGTTCTCTAAGCAATAAACAAGTAAATCTCCCAGCCGCCGCTTAGCCGCGGTCTGTAGGTCGTAATTATAAATAAATTATAAATGAGTTATGATTTAATGGTTTTTCAAAAGAATGCCGCTCCATTAAGAAAAAAAGATTTTATGGCGTGGTATGAAAATCAAACCCAATGGACAGAAGACCATGGCTATGATGACCCTGAGAATACTTCCGCTGAGTTACGGAATTGGTATGTAGAAATGCAAGGGCGCTTTCCTGACTTGAATGGACCTAACGCAAACGACCCTACGGAAAACCCGAACGAAACGGATTATAGTATTGGGAGAAAGATAATTTATGCGGCATTTAGCTGGTCCCAGGCTGAATCTGCTTATCAAAAAACTACAGAATTGGCAGCAAAATATAAGCTGGGCTTTTTTGACGCAAGTGGTTCAAGTGCTATTTGGATCCCAGATGGTAATGGAAAATTAAAGATATTAAAAGAAAGTGAACCGAAGCCTTGGTGGAAGTTTTGGTAAAATAACGCCGCTCAACAGGGTGCCTAAGCCTTGTTCCGGCCGACAGCCGCCGCTTACACGAGGCTATGAACAGTTATACTAAAAGAATGACGTGAGATCTATTACCAGGATATCCAAACTCCATTTTTATGCCTTAGCCTTAATTCTTCTGAATTTTGGTATAAATCGCATTTTCGGATTCAGCCTAAATCTATTTCTAACAATTTGCTTAAAGTCCATTATTTACTTGTCTGGAATATTCCTTTGTCTAGTAAATTTAAAACCATTCCAAAAAAGAGCGTTTTATTATTTCATTTATCTCTTCACCCCAATTTCTTTTCTGATATTCTATTTTGTCCATGGAATATTTTGGGGACTGATTTGTTCCATGACTTTATCGCCTATATTTCCATTAAGCGCAGAGTATAAATCAGAGTTAATTATTTACGAAAAATTCAATGGTTTTTTGGGAGCCTGTTGCTATTATGAGGTACGGGAACCAAAGGTTCTCCTTTTTGAAAAAACATTAGGTGTCATTGATTTAGACGATCCATATATAAGCTTTAGAAAATTGAAGTTAAATGAAGGACAAGACTCCATTATAGTTAATGGTCAAGGTATAAAACTACAATAGTCCGGCTGTCAACACTGGCTGATTGTGATCGCTTGTTTTTAGTATTGCCACTAATCAATTCGCGACTAACAATTAGCATAAGCGTTAATAATTGGACAAAATCCAGAAAAAAGCTCCTATTTAACATATTAATCGTTATTGGCATAGTTCATTCTAGCATTTTAGATAACACTTTTTGGGAAACTTCTTCTGTTATTTTCACCATTAAATAAATACTTTTTAGTTGCTTATCTACAATCATATAGTTTAACAAAAAGCAATTATTTAAACTCTTACTGCTTTGGTTTAACACAATAAACTCTGTATTTCTCTCTACTCCATTTAACCTACAACATTTAGAAAGTAATTGCGGATTCTAGCTTCTGCTCCCAGAAAGAAACAACTTAACCAGTAACTTCTTGCTGGATCCTCCAAGTGTATCAAAATCGCGCGTTTGCTGTACCAAAAACGAACAAGTTTGTCTAGTAATAATTCTTATTCAACTCTATACCAACTACTTAACAACCCGGCACAAGGTTGGCACTTCGTATTTGTTTATGTAGAATTTAAGCGCTAGAATGAAGATTAGGCAATAAAAGCACCAGAGAAATTCATTTTTGTTCTTCCAAGGGAGGATGGAAAATGAACAAACCACTAATTACACCAGGGCTACTACAAAGGACAGAAGCTTTTACCAAAAACTGTACAACCTAAAACATATCCTTAAACCTGCGATCATGTTCAAAAATTATTTTACAACTGCCATCCGCAATATTTGGAGAAATAAAACCTACAGTGCCCTTAATATTTTCGGATTAGCTGTCGGTATTGCCTGCGCCGGGCTCATCTTTTTGTGGGCAGAAAATGAATGGAGCTGGGACAATTTCCATGCAAAGAAAGACCGGTTGTTTCAATTAAAAGTAAACATGACTTTCGGCGGAAATAATTTTACTATGGGCTCCACCCCAAGGCCCATGGCCAAGGCCTTGTTAAATGAAATACCCGGTATTGCCAATACCGCCAGAGTTTCCGATGAGGGGCAACGTTTGCTTTTTAAAGCCGGCAATCGGGTGTTCTATGCAACAGGTCTTTATGCCGATGCTGCTCTGTGCACCATGTTCTCCTTCGATTTTATCGAAGGCCATGCTAAAAATGCCTTTCCGCAATTACATTCCTTAATCATTACACAAAGTACCGCCAGGAAATTTTTTGGCGGGACAAAAAATATAGTAGGCAAAACAATCCGAATTGATAATAAACAGGATTATGTGGTTAGCGGCGTGGTAAAAGACCTACCCCAAAATTCCACGTTGCAATTTGAGTGGTTGGCCTCTTACGAAATTAAGATTGTAGAGAACAAAGTACGAGCTATTAAGGATAAAATTACCCTGACCGACGATATGGACTGGAGCGGCTATGGACCATTCACCTACGTGGAGCTGGATAAAACAGCTAATCTTACTACTATCAATAACCAACTAAAAGATTTTATTCCGCAACGAGCACCCGACCAAACCAGCCAAACTTTTTTGTATCCCATGGCGCAATGGCATTTGTTTAATGAATTTACCAATGGCAAACCCACCGGTGGCGGCGCGATTACCCAGGTTCGCCTGCTAGCTGTAATTGCTTGGATTATCCTCTTCATTGCCTGCATCAACTTTATGAATCTTGCCACGGCCAATAGTCATAAAAGAGCCAGAGAAATCGGGGTAAGAAAGGTGTTGGGTGCGGAAAAGACAAGATTGGTTTTTCAGTTTTTAACCGAAGCTTTATTCCTGTCCGCCATTGCCGCGGTGTTTGCAGTCATTATTATTAGTATAGCGCTGCCCACCTTCAATGCCCTCATGCAAAAACAGCTTTCCCTCCATTTGGAAAGTCCCTTCCATATAACTGGCTTATTGGTGATTGTTCTTATTTGTGGCTTGGTTGCCGGCAGTTATCCCGCCTGGTATCTTTCCTCATTCCATCCTGTTCTTGTACTGAAAGGATTGAAAATGAAAAACGGCAGCGCTGCCTTTATCCGGAAAGGTTTGGTTGTCTTTCAGTTTGCCGCATCCGTTGTATTTATCATTAGTACTGTTATTGTTTACCTGCAGATACAACATGTAAAAAATAGGAACCTCGGCTTTCATAAAAACAATCTAATCGAGATAAATCCGGAACGGGCTATTTCAAAAGTATTCCCGCTCATTAAAAATGATTTACTGAGCACCGGTGTCATCCAGAATGTTGCTCTGGCCGATCATTCCATCCTACAGGGTGGGAATACGGATAACCGGTTTAGGTGGCAGGGAAAACCAGATGGCCAGGAGGTATCCATTGCGAATAGAAGTGTAAGCCCGGAATTTATTGCTGCCTCTGGATTAGAAATTATTGACGGAAGAGATTTTAGAAATAATACTTCCGCAGAAAAGTCGAAGGTTATTATTAATAAAGCAATGGCTGATTTGATGGGTCAGGAAAGTGCGGTTGGAAAGATTATTCAATCGCCCAGAGGAAATGCGGATAATGTATTCACCAACATGACCGTCATTGGTGTCGTCAACGATTATGTGTATGGAAATATATACGGCAAAGCCCAACCTTTAATTATCTTTTGTCAGTCCCCGGAAAACCAGAATTTCATATACATAAGAACAAAGGCACCCGGCAACGCCCCACAGGCACTAGCCAGGATAGAAGAAGTAATGAAAAGATATAATCCGGCTTATCCTTTAGAGTATACATTTGTGGATGACCAATTTAATAATCTGTTTTCTAATGAAACACACATCAGCCAAATCTCGGGTGTGTTTGCCGCATTAGCCATAATCATTTCGTGCTTAGGCTTATTTGGTTTGGCAACCTACACGGCCGAAAGAAGAACCAAAGAAATAGGTATCCGCAAAGTATTAGGGGCTAGTGTTACCAACATTACCACCTTACTATCAAAAGATTTTTTACAGTTAGTAGCCATTGCCTGCCTGCTGGCTTTTCCCGTGGGGTGGTGGCTGATGCAAAACTGGCTGCAAAACTATGAATATCGAATCAATGTAAGCTGGTGGATATTTTTAGTAGCGGGATTGTTAGCGTTTGTAATTGCTCTGATGACGGTCAGTTTCCAAGCCATTAAAGCCGCTATGGCCAACCCGGTAAAGAGCTTGAGAACGGAGTGAGGTGTCAGATCTATTCTTTTGATCCTTGTTCTGGTAATGCTTTAAAACTATTTAAAGGTGACTGGCACAACTTAACGCCACGCAAAACATCCAAAAAATTAGATATAAGAGAATAGCGCTAGGAACGCTAAGTCATTAACGACTAAAGCGTTGCTACTCCCCTCCTACTCCGCTAATTAAGTCTTATAAGTTCAAATATGTAAAACAGCTAAATATAATCTCCTAACAATGGTTGTTCTCCAGACATTTGGTCCATGTATTTTGGAACAAGACAGACTATTCATGCTACCATTACGTACTTGAGTTATTTTCTTATTCAAGCACAACCTAGAATTAATCTGTCCAGTAAAAGAGCAAGTCTGTCAAGTAAAAGAGCAAGCTATGAACCCATTACCAACCAAAGGATACGGAGCTACGGGCTCCTTTTTTAGTGAACTAAAACCCCTGGACTTCGAGCGAAAAGCACCCCAAGCCGATGAGATTTTAATTGATATTTTATATACCGGGGTTTGTCATTCGGATTTACACCAGGTGAAAAACGACTGGGGCAATACCATCTATCCCTGCGTACCCGGCCACGAGATTGTCGGCAAAGTAGCCCAAGCGGGTGCGGCGGTCACCAAGTTTAAAGTCGGTGATATAGTTGGGGTGGGTTGCATGATTGATTCCTGCGGGGTTTGTCCTTCCTGCGCCGAAGGAGAGCAGCAGTACTGCGAGGGGCCGGTAAGTTGGACGGCCACCTACAATGGATACATGAAACCCGATGGGAGTGGTTTTAACACCTTTGGCGGTTACTCCGACAAAATTGTGGTCAAAGAATCCTTTGTATTAAAGATACCGGCAACTTTGGATATTAAAGCGGCTGCCCCTATTCTTTGCGCCGGAGTGACGACGTACTCTCCGCTTAGACACTGGCAGGTAAAAGCGGGGGATAAAGTAGCCGTGGTTGGTTTAGGCGGTTTAGGCCACATGGGGGTGCAGCTAGCCAAAGCCATGGGCGCAGCGGTTACCGTGATTACCACTTCCAAGGAAAAACAAGCCGATGCCGAAAAATTAGGCGCGCACCAGGTGCTTTTTTCAGAAGATACCGAAGCGATGCAGCAGCATGAACGCGCTTTTGATTTTATTTTGAATACCATTCCGGATGCTTACGACATCAACGATTATATAAGTCTTTTGAAAAGAGACGGTGCCGTTGTGGCCGTGGGGGTACTAGCGCCTTACAAAAAACCCACGAACAATATGGAAGTAGCGATGCACCGCCGGACGGTAGCCGGTTCATTAATTGGGAGTATCCAAGAAACGCAGGAAGTATTAGATTTTTGCGCCGAACACCAGATTTTACCCGAAGTAGAAATCATTCCTATCCAGCAGATTAATCAAGCCTTTAAACGCATGCAGCAAAAAGAAGTGCATTATCGGTTTGTTATCGATATGCAATCCTTAAAAGAGGAAAGTAATTAGCTTACCGGAGTTATTTCCATAATGCCGCGATAGCTACCAAGTCAGGAGAAACCTACAGCTATTCCCAGGAGTAGCTGTAGGTTTCTCCTGACTTAATCCGGTAGTTGATTAATGTCGCGGGGTTCTAAGCGAATTTGGGCATTCATCTCGTGCCGGTACCGGCTAGAAGTTTCGTAGGCCAAACGTCTTGCCCGGTTGATAGATCCTAAAGGCTGGTGTTCCGGTAAACAATGAAACGGATTGAACGAAAGCACATCGTCGGCAAACACCCTTCGCGCCGGACTGTAGGCCTCTTGCGCCGGAATCACGATCTTCCCAATGGGTTGATATGGGCTTAGCTCTTCGGGCCATTCTACGGAGGCATCTTCCACGGGCATGGTGCGCAGATCGGTACAAAGCTGGGCCCGTAACTCGTACTCGGCTCCTTGCTGGCGAAAGAAGTCCACTACCACGTCTCGCCAGGTTTCCTCATCTTCTACTTTCAACTCTTGCTTAGCTAAAGCCTGCACGTTGCCCGAAAGCGGTGCCGCACTAATCTTAGCCACGTAGTCCCCGTACCGGAAGGCTCCCATGGAGTGGTAGGTTTCCCCCAGAATGTGGTAATGCGGATGTCCCGGTCCAATCGGGTTGATTTGCGGATCCACGCCCACGGCTTGCAATGCTTTATTGGCAACTCGCGACACAGCCGACAACGCCTCTTGGAAAGCTTCCGGCGTATGGGCGAGTTTCTCTAGTTTCAGCTGCATGTCATGGTAGCTGTTGATGTCGCCCGTAGGGATCACGGGATCACTCACCAACAAGAAATCTTGGGTGACCTCGTCCGCTTTATCCGGCAGAAACTTGCGTCCTTCCACGCCAATTACCTTTATGGCAAATCCCTTGAAAGTAGATTGTTTATCCGAACCCAGCGCGCCCGGGGCGGAAGACAAACGAATTATCACGGGGTAAGTGCGGGCTTGTTGAAATAATCCTTGCGCTAGATGGCTGGGCAAATTAGAGTAAACGTGCAGCTCCCCCGAAGAATACCATGGCTTTTAGCGTGCGCATCCCGGATGGCGTGACGGTGCTTGTCGAACATATAGCGGTTCAACCGGCTCATCGAAGCCACCGTTTCTTCCGTTAATTGCTGTTCATCGGGTTGGGTTTCTTCCACGCCACTGTCGAAGCGGACGTAAGAAGCAGGTTGAGTGATAGACATAGGGACGATTGCTTTAGTAGGAAAAAGATAAACGCTCTCTTGCTTAATTAATAAGGTTGTACAATCCGGTAAGATTTAAATCCCACTTATACTGTCAGGGGAACTGATTTAAGAAAGGTCCTGGGCCTCTAACCAGTTATAGACGTACTCGGCTACTTCTTCCCAGCCCGGCTCACCGCAGATAAAATGACTCCGGTTGGCAAATTCCTGCAATGCCGTTACACTATTCATATCGGTATAGCCTCGCACGTTTTTCTCGTTTAAGTGCGGGGGACGATCTGATCTTTCTCGCCGGCGATAAACAGCAAGGGCACGTGCGGCAAGTCCAGATCTACCCGGCCCGCCTCGCCCATACAATCCCGGAACACGTTGCGGCTATCGTGCGTCGCGTACTGCTCATAAGCAAGGGTGGCTTCTGCTTCACTCAAGGTATTGGCAAAAGAAGCGTGGAAGGTTGCGGCATCCATGTAAATGGGTTCGTTTCCTTTCAGGGGATTGGCGATGGTAGCGCTGTTTTTGACAAAGCTCCAGTCCAGATCTACCATCGCGTTCGGGGCTACGGAGTCGATGGGCACCCCAGCTGCAATCAGCTCCCGGTTCGCCAGTAATTGCACGATTAAACCGCCTACGGAATGGCCAATGACAATAGGTTTCGTTTCTTGGTCTAAAATCAGCGTTTCAATGGCAGTCACTACATCATTTAATTCTAAATCGCCTAAACCAGCGGGTGGGTTCTGCCGCAGCTCGGCCGGCTCTCCTTCATGTAAAGGCCAGGCGGGAGCTAAACACGTATATCCCCGTTGGCTAAAATAGTGCAACCAATTTCCCCAGCTTTTTTGGTTTTGGAACATGCCGTGCACAAATAGGATCGTCTTCATCGTAGTAGTTTTTTGGTCTTCCTGGCATGTACGGAGAAAGGTTTTGGCTGGATTGCCAGTCAATAAATCAAAAGGTTTAATTTTAGTATTTTACATTCGGATTAGGTCAAGAAATACCTTCATCCATTTTTAGGAAAACGGCCCTTTTACGAGGCAATTTCTTTAAGCTAATTTAGGACAAGAAACTAGGTGCCGTTTCGTATTTTTAAAATGATAATCCATTTTCCATTGGTGACGAAAAAGAGTTATAAACGTTATACTTATGTGATAACTCCCCCCTGGCTTTCCCGTTCCTATACATATTACTTATACCCCCATGAAAGAAGTATTATTAGTAGAGGATGATCCGTATATGGCCGAACTGATAAGAATTCATCTTGCCGATGGGGGTATTACTTGCAGGTTTGTGAATCGGGCCGGGAGGGATTAAGGCAGGCCCAGCTGCGCCTTTTTGATCTGATTATTCTGGATATCATGCTGCCCGATTTAAGCGGCCTCGACCTCTGCCAAACACTGCGCGCCCAACAGGTGTCTGCTCCAATTATGATGTTAACTTCTAAAAGTGAGGAAATTGACAAGGTACTGGGACTGGAGTTAGGCGCGGATGACTACGTGACCAAGCCCTTTAGTATTCGGGAGTTTATGGCCCGGGTAAAAGCCCTGCTGCGCCGCCACGAACAATCTCTCCTTCACCCTCCAGATCCAGCCAATGGCCCCATTCGAGCCGGTGTTCTGCTTATCGACCCCAAAAAGCGGCAGGTATTTTTAAAAGAGCAGCCAGTTGAATTAACCCTGAAAGAATTTGATTTACTTTTTTTACTGGCCTCCAACCCAGGACGCCATTATTCCCGGCGGGAACTGCTGCAGCAAGTTTGGGGCTACGAGTTTGAAGGCTATCAGCACACCGTTACGGCTCATATTAACCGGCTACGCACTAAAATCGAAGAAAATCTAGCTGCTCCCCACTATATTCTTACTTCCTGGGGAATAGGTTACCGGTTTACCGATACCCCCGATTAATATGACAAGCTCCCGTAACCTTGGTGCCCGTAGCTTTTTTAGCCGTTTGTATTGGAAAATAGCCCTTATTTTCTTGCTGTTGCTGATGGTATTAGCCGCCATTTACGTTTATTTGACGGCCTATTCCGCTCAGCGCTACTTCGAAGCTACTCACCAACAGCTCAACCGGGAGGTCGCCGCCCACATCGTCAAATTCATGCCGCCCTTCCAAAATGGCAAAGTCCAACGGCAGCAAGCAGAAAATATTTTCTTTAACGTGATGGTTACCAACCCCAGCGTAGAAGTGTACCTGCTCGATACGACCGGAACTATTTTAACTTACCAAGCCCCGGCGGGAAAAGTAAGGCTCCAGCAGGTGGCATTACGGCCTATCCACCAATTTATTCAGGCCAAGGGCCAACTATTTATCCGGGGCGATGACCCGCGCCACCCAAACAAGCAAAAGATATTTTCGGCGGCCCAAGTACTACAAGGCCCGCGCGTAGCAGGCTATATTTACGTGGTGCTCACCAGCGAAGAGTACGTTTCGGAAACCGAATTACTATTCCGGAGTCATGTATTACGCTTAGGAGTTTTAACCATTACCATTACCTTGGTAGCCGCTCTGGTAACCGGGCTCCTCGCCTTTTGGGTAATCACTAAAAACTTAAATCAAATTATACAAACGGTGAAGCAATTCCGGGAAGGCGACTGGCAGGCCCGGATTCCTTTCCAAGAAAAAGGCGAATTAGGTGAGTTGGCTGCTACCTTTAACGAGATGGCCGATACCTTGCTCCGCAACGTGGAAGAATTAAATCGCACCGAGAAATTGCGGCGGGAATTAATCGGCAATATTTCTCATGACTTGCGTACGCCGCTAGCCGCCGTTCATGGCTACGCCGAAACCATGCTCCTGAAACAAGAAACCCTGACGGCCGCGGAACGAAACCAATACACCAGTGTCATTTTGCAGAGCAGCGAACGCTTAAAAAAACTGGTTAATGCTTTATTTGAACTCTCGAAACTGGAAGCGAAAGAAGTACAGGTCCAACCCGAGCCTTTTGTCATTGCTGAGTTAATGCAGGAAGTCCTCCAGGAATTTACCCTAACGGCGCAACACAAGGGCCTTCAGCTTGTCTGCACGCAGTGCAAAAATCCAGCGCGGGTATCCGCCGATATTGGTTTAATCGAAAGAGTACTGCAAAATCTTTTGGATAATGCGCTTAAGTACACTCCATCCGGCGGTACGGTAATCCTGCGGCTTACCCAACAGCAACAGATGCTGGAAATAAGCGTGACGGATACGGGTCCGGGGATCCCCGACACGTTACTACCCTATTTATTTGATCATTACCAGCGCTATTCGCAGGCCCCTACCGAAGGAGCGGGTTTAGGCTTGGTGATTGTAAAAAAGATTTTAGAGCTGCATCAGACTCAGATTTTTGTCAGCAGTAAGTTAGGCCAGGGCACTCGTTTCTGGTTTCAATTACCTTGCTACCAACCGGCCGTTTAATTATATAGATTTTACATTTTTTAGCTATTAGTCTGGAAATTTTTAATCTCAAAGCTCGGACTATTTTTATAGCTCATCTTAACCGTTCTATTAGGCATGCTTGCCTTTCTTTTCCCCTCAGTATCTTAGGTGGTCAAACACCCAAGTAAGTTCTTCTCTTCTTGTCAAGTATTATCCTGGACTAAAATCTTACTCTACAGTAAAAAATAATCCCTACTATCCCCTTGTATTTTACTAGTATAAAAGCTTTATCCTTTCGTGACACTTTCGTGATAACTGGCTGAATAGTATGCCGTTTTTTGATTGTATCCTTCCCGTTAACTTACTTAAACTATCATGAAAGAATCCCTTTATCTGAAAAAAAATTGTTATTTGGTAGCCATGGCGCTACTACCCATTCTCCTTTCGGCCTGTGAACAAGATGATGAGGGGACGCCAGTGGTAAGTCAACCCGTTACTATTACCGTAGAAAACGTATTACACTCCCAACCGCTGGTTGAATCCGGTACCTTTCAGGGCACCGGTACGCCGGCCTTAATTTTGCCTGGTCAGTCCACTTCCTTCCAGTTTTCGGCCGCCAAAGGAGAAGCGGTCACCTTTGCTACGATGTATGGCTGGTCCAACGATTTGTTCTTTGCTCCCGTCAATCCGGGTATACCCGTCTACCAGGCCAATGGAACCCCGATAGAAGGCGATGTCTCGGCTCAAGTTAGACTATGGGACAATGGCACGCGAATCAACCAAGCCCCAGGAGCCAGTGTCAACCATCCGGGAATAGCGGAAACTAAAAACATTGCCGAAGTGAATGGCAGTGATGCCCAAGGCAACAGTTATGTACCGGCCTCCCAACTGGTGAAAGCTACCCTTAAATACGAAGGAAATTCCGTTTTTACGCTCACTTTAGAAAATACTTCCGGCGGTACGGCTAATGAAACGCCCCTTAGTCCCGGCGTTTGGGCCGTGTCTTATATTGTGGGCGGTAACTTGCTCAATGCCGCCCCCTTGTACACGAGCGGTCAGCCTACGGCCAACGGGCTTACCAATATTGCCGAGATGGGAAATAATGCCCCATTGAACACGTATTTAGGCACCATAACCGGCATTTTTACTCCCCTTTCGCCGGTACTGGTGGTAATTTATAATGGCATCGACAACCCGATTTATAAAGCGGGCGAACTGGATCGTGGCCAAGGGCTGAGGCCTCTGGCGCAGAAGGGGAATGCCGATACGTTGGCGGCTTATCTAACCGGTAAACCAGGCATTAAAGCCGTATATGTGTTACCTGCCCCCACTACTAAAGTTTTGCTGCCGGTGATTGGTTCGCAGGCGGGAGGCAAGGTGTCGCAAGCTATTATGGTAGCACCGGACGACCGCCTGGCAA
The DNA here is from genome assembly GCF_003023845.1 of Adhaeribacter arboris. NCBI lineage: Bacteria > Pseudomonadati > Bacteroidota > Cytophagia > Cytophagales > Hymenobacteraceae > Adhaeribacter > Adhaeribacter arboris. Next base: position 2,854,303 of record NZ_PYFT01000001.1, read on the forward strand.
TTGCTACGATGTATGGTTTTTCGAATGACTGGTTTTTCGCTACAGCGGATAACGGTGTGGATGCCATGCAAAGAGGAGACATTTCCTCCAGTATTCATTTGTATGATAACGGCACGGCTCTCAACCAGTTTCCCGGGGCGGGTATTACCCAGTTTAATTTAGCCGGCACTCCGCTTAAAGAAAGTCAACCTTTAGCCGCCGTTCCTAACCCCAATGACTTTACTACTTTACCAACTATCCCCAACATGATTCGGGTAGAACTTAAGTAACCTTTCCTTTTCTGAGAAACCTACAACAGGCATGGGACCATAAGCAGATGTCTGTTTTAGGTTTAAACCGTCTCCGGGCAAAATGAAGAAGAAGCAAGCTCCATAGGAATGTGGACCGCATTTTTCCAACCAAGAGCCCTTTTACTTTTCAACCTACCTAACGAAAACCTACTTATCCTATTTCTTAATCTTTTTTTCTTCCATCTTGTATAATTATGGCTTGGAAATAAATTCAAGGATTTGCTTCACCATCTTTTCCGCTGTGCTGGTATACTCCTCTTCATATTTTTGTAAGAGTTCTTCCCGGGAGATAATTGTCCCTTTAGCCTGTTTTTCCCATAACACCGATAAAGTGGTATAAGGCGGCAGAATCAATCCAATGGCATTAAAAAAATTGCTCAGGTTGGCAATGATATGTTGGGCCCCATCCGAATCACCTGTAATAATAATACCGCCTATTTTTCCTTCTAACCGCGAGGGTTTGCCTGCCAGTACTTCATCATGGAGTTCATCGAGCCGTTCGATTACTTTTTGAATTTCCGAAGATTGATTGTTCCACCAAATGGGAGTGGCAAAGAGGAGAATGTCCGCTGTTAACAGTTGTTCTAAAATCTGGGGCCAATCATCCCCCGAACCCATATTACTGTAAGTTCCGGGTAGAATTTGATAATTCACCAGCTTGATGATCGTACAATCAATCTTTTGCTGGCGCAAAAAACCGGCAAAGAACTCCGATAAGACTTCGGTATTAGATAAGCCTTCCTTTTTTAAAGTTCCTAGTAAAATAATAGCCTTCATCTGATAGGGGTGATTAATCGGTTCCTAATAATAATACTGCCTATGCTTTACTTCTTTTAAATTAATTTCCGCAAGCGTTGCAGTGCCTGGCGGGCCCGAGTCTTAACCGTGCCTAAAGGAATAGAAAGCTGCTGGGCAATTTCACTTTGCGTATATCCTTCGAAATACATCAAGTAAATAATAGTTTTATGTGGGATAGCTAATTGGTCGACTACCTTTCTCAGGCCAATATGCTCCGGCCGAAAGCCCTCATGCCCCAGCCGCTCCGCTAAGCTACTTGCCTCTTTTTTCTGGGTTTTTAGCTCTTGTAAATAGGTCCGGGAACGGGTTTTATCAATGGCTAAATGCCGGGCGATGTTGATGAGCCAAGTAAATAATCTGCCCTTGGCCTGGTCATAGAGATGAAAAGTAATCCAGATTTTAAGAAAGCATTCCTGCAGCACATCTTCCGCCGTTGGTTCGGCCCGGACGATGCGTAAAATTATTCCGTACAGGGCGGGAGAATAAGCTTGATAGAGGGCGGTGAGAGCCGCCGAGTCTTGGGCTTGCAGGGCCTGGATTAATTCAGTCTCGGCCATCGGGGGTTCTGTAGCCAGTGGTTGGCAATAGGTTACCTCCCGGGTGGGTAGCAGGAGCAGGGATTCTGGAAACAAGGAATGGTTGGTTAAAGGATTCTACGGACAATTATTTTCACTCGTATGCGCACTCTAACAACCAAGCGGCAGATAAACCTGTTTACTCCATCAGCAATCAGATAAACTTCTTAAATAAGTCACAATATATTTAATACGGAATAGAAAAATAAAGTTAAGTAAATAATTAAGTTTTTATATATTTTCTCTAACCGTACCTTTCTACGAAAATAATCGTGCGAAACTCCTTGGGGTAAATTCGGTAATCCGATTCTTCTCCCATGATTATATAAGTCCAATAAGTACATTTATGATAGATGACTTAAATGCAATCTCCATCAGAAAAACGGCTTTTTTACGAGAAAAAATCTATTTACCTATTCCCAAGCAAGATAATGTCTCTAAATTTTTATTAATCACTTTTGAGGACTAGCTCTTATTGAATTTAATCTAATAGTATCAAATAATTTATTCTGATCTCAGATTTAGTACTGGGTTGCTTAACGCGGCTTTTACCGATTGAAAAGTCATCGTTAAAACCGCTAAGGCTAAAACTAAGGCAGTTGTTATCACAAATACCGAGGGGAGAATGGGCGTTCTATACGCAAACTCTTCTAACCATTTACTCATCACATACCAGGTAATGGGGGTTGCTAGTAGCGAAGCCAATAGCACGGGCTTGATAAATTGCTTTAGTAATTCGGCCGTAATACTCAGTACAGTGGCGCCTAATACCTTTCTAATGGCAATTTCTTTAATCCTTAGCTGAATGGTATACAAGGAAAGGCCTAGAATGCCCAAGCAAGCAATAAAGATAGCTAAGAATGAAAAATAGCTGAATATGACCCCTAATTTTGTCTCACTGGTATACATAGCGTTTAAGGTATCATCCAAAAAGGTATATTCCAGCGATTGCTTCGGGGCTAAGCTGGTAAATTTTTTAGCTACTTCTTTTAGGACCTGATCGGCATTTTTTTGGTTAAAACGCAAGTATAAATATTGTAGCCGGTTGGGAAAATAGTGTAGCACTAAGGGCTGCACAGTTGTTTTTAGCGGGGTTATATTAAAGTTTTGGACCACGCCCACTACCTTTCCCTTTTTCAATACGGTATTAGGCTGTACCCATTGAATAGTGGTACCAATGGCTGCTTCTGATTTTTGATACCCTAGCTTTTTTACGGCTTCTTCATTGATGAGGAAACCTTCCGTTTTATCTAATGCCATTTTCTCACTAAAATCCCTGCCTGCCACAATTTTCATTTTCATGGTGCGGATAAAGTCCAGGTCAGTAAATAGCATTTGCATCGATTGGGCTTGGCTTAGATTAGAACTACCATCGTTCACCTGGTTAATCGGAATATTGGCACTTGGAATAGAGGAGGAGGCACTTACGGAATAAACTGAGCCATCTGCTAGTAACGAGTTTTTGAAAGTAGCCAAGCGGGTGGAATCCATATCCGGTAGTGGTAAAGAAAGTATGATGGGATAAAAAGAGGCAGTGAAGTGTTTAAGATGATGGAATGTTCGAAGTTCAGATCAAAATAAACTGTCCCCACTGCCAGAGCAGCAAGGTAGTAAAAAATGGCAAGAAAAAGAATGGTTCTCAGAACCTTCTATGTCGTAATTGCCAGAAGCAATTTCAGCCAATATATCGCTATAGAGGAGCGGATCCGACTACCAAGCGGTTGATACGGCGTCTTCTGGAAAGAAATAATGGTGTTCGTGACATTGAAAAGTTGCTGGAAGTGAGTAGAAAGTGTGTGCTAAGCAACTTGTGCCGACAGGGGAATGCCCTTAAGATTCAACCAACCCAAAAGCATTATAGATCCGTACAGATCGATGAAGTCTGGAGCTTTGTCGGAAAGCGCAAGAAAGGAAAATACTGGTTGTTGTATGCTTACTGTCCCCAAACAGATGAAGTACTGGCTTATAGTTGTGGCGGCCGAAGCGCTAAAACAGTACGCCAGCTACTCAAAAAGCTAAAAGGAGTGGAAATAGAACAATATTGTACTGATCATTGGAAAGCGTTTGCTCAGGTAATCCCCCGACAAAGCACACGATAGGAAAAGCTTACACTAAAAACATAGAAGGCGTGAATACTTGCATCAGAGCCAGAAACAGACGGTTCGTCAGAAAAACAACCTGCTTCTCCAAAAAGAAGGAAAACCATTTAGCAAGTCTAAACCTGATGTTTGACTATCGCAATAGACATAAAGCCAAACATCATACTTTGTAGTCCACAACTCCATATCCTTGGGTAGCGTTAGAATAACTACATTTTCTCGGTCGAACCCGAGGTTTTTACTCTTTAAAAAATTAAGTTGATGATTGACTAAAAAGGTACCAGCAATAAGCCCCATGGACACTACAAATTGGAGAGTAACCAGGAAGAGTCTAAGGGATAGACCTTTCCTAGAATTACTAAACTTGCCTTTGAGTACTTCCGTGGGTTTAAAAGCCGATAGTATTACCGCCGGGTAAAGACCCGCCAGTATACCTACGACTAATACTAAGCCAATCAATACGAAGGTAAGTAAGGGATTATGGACAAAATCGATCGTTAAGCTGCGCTCCGCCACGCGGTTGAATAAGGGCAAGGCCAAATAAGCCATAGCAATAGCTATAATCAAAGCTAATAGGGCAAAGAGGGTAGTCTCCGTTAAAAACTGTTGTAGCAGTTGCCTTTTCTCCGCCCCTACTACTTTTCGGAGCCCCACTTCTTTGGCTCGGGTCAGGGAGCGGGCCGTAGACAAATTGGTAAAGTTAAAACAGGCTAGAAGTAAGACAAACAAGGCAACACAAGCAAACGCATAGACATAGGTTATATTTCCATTCGTTCCTATTTCCCCGACCAGGTTGGAGCGTAAATGAATATCGGTAAGAGGCTGTAAATGGATGTCCTGTTTGCCATCGGCACTAGGATTGTTCAAAATGTACCGCTTCACAAAAGCAGGAAATTTGTTTTCTAAGCTGTTAGCGGCTGTGTTACTATTTAATACTACATAACTCTGAAACATGTGAAAGGACCATAATCCGCTTAGGTCTCCCAGCGTTGCCAGGGATACCAGAGAACTAAACGCAAAATGGGAATTAGCCGGCATTGGCCTGGCTAGAGCAGTCACTTCTACCGTAAGATTTCTGCCAAAAGAGTTGATGCTAAGGGTTTTTCCAATGGGATTCGTATGGCCAAAATACTTTTTAGCGGTTTCACTAGTTAAGATGATGCTATTAGGACGTTCCAGTGCCCGCTTCACCTCTCCCTTTTCCAAACTAATAGTAAAAACATCGAATAGAGTGGAATCGGCATAAAGCAAATTGTTTTCAAAAAATTGTTGTTCGCCAGGAGGGCCGATCAATGCTTTTTCGTCTTTTAATAGTCGAGTGTAACTTTTAATTTCCGGGTAATCTTTTTTCATTAAGGGTGCCCAAGGAGCGGGGGTTACGGCTAAATGGGTACTACCATTACTCCCGTCCATGGCTGATGTTATCCGGTAAATATCCTTGGCCTGTACATGAAAGCGATCATAGCTCTGCTCGTGTTGAATAAAAAGAAACATGAGAATACAGCACGCCAGACCAACCGAAAGGCCTAAAATATTAATAAGAGAAAAAACCTTGTTTTTCCACAGGGTGCGACTAGCGATTAGTAAATAGTTTTTCCACATACTTAAAGCAACTATAAGTAAATAATTTAGGGTACTATTTTCTTGAAGAATAACTTGTTCAGAGTCAAGTCATCCTTTTTTATCGGGTTAGGGAGGATGATGCCCAACCCAAAAGCAGTGGTTTCATTATCATTTTTATTAATAAAAGCACCTTCCCAGACTTCCTCTTTACCGTCGCTCATTTTCAGGGTGGCTTTAAAGTAAGCGTCTTGGATCTGAACCAAATCGGAAGTGACCTTCCTGGAATCAGGATAGCTGAGAATAGCTCGGATATTATTTCCCGTCTCCCTTTTTAATTCTAGTCGTGTTCCTTGATTTTCATCGACGTATTGGCCTATGTAAAAGGTAGACTCGTTACTGATGACCGGAGTCGAATGGATTACTTTACTCTTTTCCTTGACAATGCCATATTTTTCTTCCCTCTTATATTTTGATTTGCTAAAGGCATTACTAGCAAAGAAGGCCGCTTTTTCTTTGGGGCTCAAGCCTTGGCTAATGGCAGAAGAGTGGGTCAGAAGAAAAGTAATTAGCCCCAAAAAGAAGATTTTCATACGCTTATTCTTAAAGGATTGAAGATATTATCGGATGTGAACAACCAGATTTTATAGATATCCTCTTTAGGAATCCCATAATTTATGCCAAATAAAACTAATTGATTATCATTGTATTGTGATGAATGAAGAGTCAAAGATTGTATCACTTCCGAACAAAAACTGTTCGGAAGTGATACAGAAGAAAGAAAATAATAAATTTAAAATAGAAAGGTTTGCTAAGATTAGCGATAAGAAGAAAACGATTCCTTTTACTGCAACCAGTAGTCTTTTAGCAAGAATACCTTCAGCAGAGCGTTTTTGTCAAATGAAATAGCTCTTTTTATCTGGGACTATTTACTTGCAAAAGCCATTTTACAATGACCTATGCAGAAGGGATAAAGAGAGTTGCATGATGAAAACAAAGACATTAAATAAATTCGTGTTTGGTAGTATAACCTATCCCTAACAAAGCTCTTATTTAATAAGCTAAGTTATTGTATTAATGAAAAACGGTTATATCTATAATAAATTAGTGTCCGAAATATGTCCGAAGAAAATAAAAAACCCTTTTAGGAGTTACCTAAAAGGGTTAGCTGTGATCCCGCTGGGGATTGCTTTATTATTACAATAAGTTAATAATGAACAATTTAATATAAGCTGCTGACGTAAAAACTAACGTCTAAATAAGAAAACACGAAAAAAGCACCCGAATATCAGGTGCTTTAAAATGGGTTTCATCAATTTGGCTTTCACCAAACCAACCCTCTAAATTACGTTATTTTCCCCATAAAGGCTACTGCTGTCCTCTCCAAATAAGTATAAACTTAGGATTACCTATCTGGTCCAGGGCACTTTGAAAAGAAGCTAGTGGCGTAGAGAACATTTTACCCTGGTGCATGGGGTACTGATAATCCTGGTAGGCTAAACCAAAACTAGTATAATCCGCTTTGTATACCCACCTTGTTGCTTGCCAGGCTTTCACTTTTTCGGCTTCTCCCCAGAAAATTATTACTATTCCCTGGGCTTTGGCTCGGTCGCGGGCTTCTTTTAAGTCGTTCCAGGTCGCAAAGCCGGCTAGGTACAGGTCGCTGGATTCGGTGCGGCGGAGGTGGATATAGGGCATATCAGTATAAATACGGAATTTACTTAAATATGGAAAAATAACTGAAATTTCATGTTCATTATTTTGCACATTGCGTATAAGTTAGTATATTTGATACAGTTAAACAGAGCGGCGCAGCTCGATAAACTCTGCAAAAGGAAAATGACAATTCAAACCACCTCCGAAAAAGTTATTTTAGTTAATCGCGATAACGAAAAAATCGTTGAAATATCGCGTCAATTTTTAAACGAAGTAAATAACCTTATATTAGGCAAACAATTTAACGGCAAAGTTTACGGTTCTGAATCCAAGGGATTATCCATTTATTTAAATGGGGAAAAGGTTTCTATAACATTAGAACAAAAACAGGTTATTTATATCTTAACTGAAACTTTGTATCTGTACGATATCGAATTTAACGGCCAAATGCTTTCTAAAAGTGATATTGACGCTAAAATAGATAGTGGTAGTCCTTATATAATGGCATCCAGCTTTGTTATTTTAAGTTACGCTATGGATAACGCAAAAAAAGAAATAGAAATAGAAATAATAAACGAAAACAACATGGATGCATTAACAATCCCAACCCAAGCAGAAGCGGAACAAGTTTTCGGAGAGGTTTGCGCCGGATTACTCGATCATTTTAAATCCCCTCATTTTGATTATACGGGATATGGCGTAGTAGAAGATAAAAGATTAGGTATACACTGGGCGCATACTTTAAAAAAACTAACTCCTTTGTTTGCCGTTTTGCCCAAAGAGATTGTAAATAAAATAGGCTATGTAAATATGTTTATGGTTAATAGCGGCTTAGACTATTTACCTATTTCCCAAAAGTTTCATTTTGGCCTTTTTGATGCAACCGCAAATTTTGCCAGTAAATAAAATTTTAAATGAAAGGCAACATTACCGAAGAAGAATTGATTGCCGAGCGCAAACGGGTAGGTAATCTGCTCCGGCAAAAACGGGAAGAACGCGGCTACAAGCAAGAGGATTTTGCCCAGCTGACCGGCATGTCGCGTAGTACCATTTCCAAGATAGAAGCCGGTAATTGGAATTTCGGGATAGATACCCTTACCTTGTTTACTAAACATTTAGGAATTGAGAAATTAGGCAAATAAAAAAGCCCCTTACTCGGGGCCTTCTTTTTAGATGGGAAATAGGGAAGGCAGATAATAAAGGTTGGTAATTATTTATAATTGGATTTTATTTTAATGTAAACTTGTTGTAATTTTGCAACTTTTTTTCTACGTTGCTCACGTATACTAAAAAATCAAGGCCTTTAAGCCAAAAAATACGTATTTACTCTAAAAAATTTAAAAAAGGAAAAACAATGATAAAACCTTCAAAAAAACTTACTGTTACTGGTATTTTAAATAACTCTGGACGAATAACTGCTTTTTTCAATGAAATGCCAGGGTTGGTGGTTCAAGGAATTTCCGAAGAAGATGTTAAAGACAAATTAATAATTCTACTCGATGCATATATTATTCGGCTTGAATCAATGAAAAACAATCTTGATATTCAAACTACTTCACTAGCATGACCCGGAATTATTTTATAAATCATCTAATCGAACAGGAGTGTTATCCTGATGAAGAGTGCAACTCAGAAATTTCCCAGTTGTGGCATAATGCTATTAGTGGTGATGTGTGTTATGTGCCTTTAGACGAAGAACTAGAAATACCTACTTGGTGTCATATCATATTTGAGTTAGGAGTTAATCCTCCAATCGAATTTGATTCAGACTATCATGTTTATTGTACTTTTAGAGAAGATCATTTAAAACAAGTTGTAATTAATAAAAATAGGCAGTAATTTATATATAGTTAATAATAAAAAAAGAGGATTATAAACCCTCTTTTTTTATTATAGTTTACTTTTGCGGCTAAAAGGTTACTACGGTTATAGTTTACCCTAATTCTATATCCATCTTTTCTCGCTTATATTTAGTATGAGAGCAAATATGGCAAGAACAAGGTGCGCCGTGGGAACGATACGCATAAAACTTACCTTCTGTATTTTGCAGGTTCAGTTGCTTCAGCCTTTTTTTGTATTTGCGCATCTTGATTTGATGCCGTAAGCCTTTATCCATTCTTACAATTTTTCCTGTAAGCCTCAAGCGCGGTTAAACTAATAGCTAGTTCTTTAATACACTCAGTAATAGAATTTGCAGTAATAGTTATACCAGTATATTCTTTGCCTTCAATCCAAGCAAGATATTTGTTATCTGGCAAATCATCATAACATTTAATCTGGATGTTTAACTGATGATTATGTTGTATCGTTTGTACCATTATTTTACTACACTATACGTTAAAATACCTACCATTCCCAAAAACCCCGAAACCACCAAAAACAAAAGGATAAAGACGATATTAAAGTTATGGTAAAGCCAATATGTGGGGCTTCATGGTGCCTGATTACACCAACTATTAACAATAGAATAAAAATAGCATAAACCGACCAATAAAATCTATAAGCCTTCATTTCACCATATTATTAGTCTTTTCTTTATGGCAATCTTGGCAAAGCGTTTGAAAATTTGAGATACCACATGCGCCACCCCCATTAGAAACCGGCAGAATATGGTCTGCTTGCCAATTTGGGGTTATAACACCACAGTTGCGGCAAGCTCCTTGGTCTAATTGATAGAGTAGTTTTCTAATAATACCAGTATTCCCTTTAATAATAGCAAATTGTATATAAGAGTTATCTCTACATTTATTTGAATACCATTTTTTTCGAGGGTTATCCAGTAAATTACCACAACCGCAGGCGCATACTCCAGATAATACGGGGAATAAATCTTCTAGATTTAAATTTTTTTGGTATCTACTATAATTATCAACCATTACTTAACAAGGCTATAAGTAAAATGTAGGGATAGCAACTTTTAATCGCACTATGATAGAATGGAAATGTGAACAGTGGTTATCTTGTGCATACTAAAATCGAACGATAGTTTTACCAATACTAATACCCACGAAAGGAACTGGTTTAAAGGTTTCGGTAGGTGCTATTCCGTACCCGGCGCTTAGGCTTATATTCCAGTTTTTAGGTTTAGTGTCCTTTACGTATTTAGCATTAAGGTTTTGAAATTCTTTATCCAGTTCTGCCTGAGTTAATTTAAGCTGCTTATTTTCGTTATCGTAAGATTCTAATTGAGTATCCTTCTCTAAAATAACCCCATCCTTTGTTTTAGATTCTTTCTTTAAACTGGAAATAACCTTATCCTTAGAAGCTATTACTGCTTTCCCATTATCCAGGGTAGGTACTTTAAAATACCTGTTTACAATAACCGTATCCTGTGCTTCTGCGGCTATTCTAAGTGCCCTTTCTTCTTTTAAGCTATCCCGTATTAACTTTTCCCGAATGTCCGACTGTGCCCTATATTGGGCTTCTATCGTGCTATTATCCAGGCTTTGGTTAATAAGCTTATCGTGGTTGTCTACCCGCTTGGCGTTCTGGTTTTCATGTTGGCAGGATTTTATTAAACCAATTAACAGGAACAGCATTAGAAATACAATGCCTATTCCAATCCATAATTTTTTATTTTTCATTTCGAAATCCGACAATTAGTACAAGATAAATTCCATCGTTCAGCTTTTTCAATACCAGGGCATCCTTTGCAATAGGGTTTAAGAAAGGAAGTATTATAACCATTAGGCTTAAATTCTTCTATAAAGGGTCGGCGCATGAGCTTACCCATGTCTTTATTGTAGTAGCCTGGGGTCATCTTTATCCACGAGTATAGTCTTAGCATTGCCAACTTGCAGTTCAACTTTACAATTCTGAGTTGAGACTACGGGTGTATGAGTATTGGCAGGTGGCAAGCCAGTTAATGTGCTTATAATTCCTGCACCGGCACATATCTTACAGGTTTCATAACCAAACTTCGTTAAATTAAGTGTGCCATAATAGCCTTTCTCGCCATTACATTTAGGGCATAGTTGCCATGTATTCATAATTTTAAGGTTTAAATATCCAATTCATTATCGACCATAACACCGTCCAGATTGTCAGAACAGCTAAGCCCATGCCTATACATTGTAGCAGGGGTTTCATTTACTTTCTGGGTAATAATGTTCAACTCTCCATTCTCCAAACTTGGACATTACTTTTATGCCATCCGGACTAGTAAAGGTTGTTCTCCATTCACTAAGTCCTGTATTGTTTTTGAAACTTTCAATGGCTTGCAATACTGCTTGTACTGTTTTATACTTTTTACCCCAATACCATCGAGAACACTTTGTACCGTCAGAAAATATTACCCGAAAGGTTACTCGGTATAAACTTTCACTCATTTTTGTATTCTCCTAATAATAAGCGTAGCCACTAATAATAACATCCAAAAAGTAGGGTAACAGGGATCTATTGCAGCATCGGCAGGCGCGGCATTACGTCCAAAAAACCGCTTTTCTCATTCCCGATATACAGGTCTTTTAACAGTACTACCCGTTTATATTTAATGTGCCGGCTGTAAATACCTACCTTAAAATATCCGGGCATTTCGGCATCGTTGTAGGCGTTCGGACCATAATACTTAAGTACTTGTTTTCCGTTAATGGCCAGGATAATTAAGCCTCCTTCCGTCTTGTATCGTGGATCTGATTCGGAGAAAGTTTTGTAACTGTGCCTTACGTACCAGGTAAAGACTACATCCTGATCTTTGGGTAAGGGAATAAGTTTAAAGTTCTTTTTACCCTCTCTGTTCGTATTAGTCGTTACTTTTTTACTATCCCAACACACCATTACGTGCAAGTAATCTCCTTCCGCAAACAGCGCAATAGGTGGAACAAGGGGCTTTTCGCCTAGCCTCTTATCCTCGTGGTTATGCCATTGGGTTATTATATCGGGTTCTGAGTGCGCCTGCCAGTTTTCTACCGGGAATCGCATGGTATAGCCGTAGCGAGAAATTAAGCCGGGTTCGGAATCTTTTAGTATTTCCGAACGGACAACGCCATTCTTGTTATCGTTGGCGCTTAAAACAAACCGGGCCCACTTGGCACCTCCCAATTCCACGAACTGCAAGCCCATCGGATTAGCCGTTTGCTTGCGGAAACCTCTGGGCAAAGTGGTGCTGGCAAAGTCGTGCTGCGTACTTAGATTAGCCCGCTTTTCGGGTATCTGGAATACTGGGTCGTTGGGTTTCGGCTGCTCCGGAGTAGGCTCGTTCGGAGTAATCACCTCTGGAACCGGTACGCTTATTTCCGCTTCTTCTTGCTCAGGAGGGGTAACTACTACGGCCGTATCCGGTTGCTCTGGAGGTTCCGGTGTTACAACTGGTGGTTGGTCCGGCGTAACTACGGGAGGCGTTTCCGGTTGTTGGACTACCGGTGGATAGTACGAATGGTTATTGTTCTGCTTCTTTGGCTCACAGCTAAGCAGCAGGTTTAGGGAGAGGATTAAAAGTAATAGCCTTTTCATTTTATAACATTTCATAATGGTTACCGTCTACAAAGCCTTTAAAGTCCCCGCCCCAACGGTTTTGCGGGTGCAAGCTTTTCCAATATTTACCCAAAGGTGCGTGCGCCGTGGAATCGGTTACATATTTACCGCCGATAAATAAGTTTAAATCGCCTGCTAGCTTATCCTGGTGTTTGCTTCTATCTGCTTTGCTTTTACCGTGCGCAATGTTCCAGGCATGTTGTTGGTCCGTGCGTAAAAGTTCGCCGGCCGTAACTTCGTATCCTTGCTCAAAAGCCCATAGAATAAGTAGGGCAAAGTTTTTTAGGAATAAAGATTGTTTTTCGCGTAAAGTCATACTAATTCTCCGGCTTGATTTACTCTATATCTAGGTTTTGGTGCTTCGATTATTACATCAATCGGGCTTTTTACATCGGGAATCTTTTCAGGTGGGGTCTTCCGGTAGTTAACCGTCATTTTAGCTATAAAAGCCGCTCCTACACAGATGGAACGGACTGTTTTTAACCATTCGGCGTGTAGCCAAGCCGGGTGGAATTGTGGGTCGCTTATTTGCTCGGTAATAAAGTCCAGTAGTTCTGGGGCCGCCGCCAGAGTTAAGGCGCCATAGAAAATGCGTTTGAAGTAAGTAGGCGTAACCGACTTAAAAAGCCGCTGGTAAACCTCCCGTATTCCCTTGCCTATTACACCATTCTGGTAATACAGGATTATACCTAAGAGGACTAGGCAAAGCCCCGCTAATCCAGCTAGTGCCCCATATAGAATGTGTTCCTTATCAATGTGGAAACCGTTTATATTCATTAGTGCGTTTTAATTTTAAAGTGGTCCGCTATGTTCTGCGTAATTAAAAGGATGCGATTCATGGCCTCGCGTGGGTCAGACTTGGCCAGGGCGTCTTCTACATCGTGGACAAATTTTAACTGCTCCAGAGACATATCCCGGTTAGTTTTATTCAGTTCTTTTATTTCTAAATCTTTGGATTTAATATCTAATTTGTGAGATTCAATCAAAGCCGTTAATTCTTTTAGCCATTCTTTGCGCTCGGCTAAATGCTCTTTATCTCTACTTTGCACCCACTTGTATAAAACATATATGACAATCCCCATAAAGACTACTGCTGCCGTTTGTTGCAACAAATAGTCTATTCCTTTACTTTCCATCCGGTTCTTTGCGTAGTCGTACCAATAAGTTTTGTTTTATTTCGGCGGCGGCGGAAAGATTATCCCGGGTTTCTAGTTGGTTGACGCTGTTAATTACATCTTCTTCCAGTTTGTGCTGAATAAGCTTTTCCTTGGTTAAATCTTTAATGGCGGTGATGCGTACTTGCTTGCCCTGGTAGCGCACATTCTCCCCCTTACTTCTAAATAAAGCTTGCTACCGTCTTTATGCTTGCCTAAACACTCGTACTTCTCCCGGTAGTTTTGCCCCCTTAACTGCATAATCCTTTCGTAATCTTCCGGCCATATCAGTTCTTTTACATCGAGGTTTAAAAGTTCCGCTTCCGTATACCCGTAAATCTTACAAGCCTTTTGATTCGCGCTTACCATCTTGCCATCTTCTGTGCGAATGTGCCCCTCTAAAGAAATAGCCTCCATGGCTTTAAAAAGACTTATTTCTTCTTCTATTTCTTCCCGGGTCGGAATACGCAGCAGGCGCGGGTATAAATAATGCAAGACAAAAGCCGATATCGCCGTAACCAGGCCACGCATAAAAATTACTCCGCTTTTTAGGTAGAGATTCGGAAAGAAAATACTGGCCAATGTTTCTGTATTGGTAATTAAGGGTGTGCTAATAAATAACACCACGCAGACAATTACCAAGGGGAAACGCTGGATATCCCGGCGTTTGCGGAACAGGCGGTAGATGTTAAATAAAAGCACCCCCGTACCCATCACCAGCATTAGTACGCCGGGTAGAATTAACCAGAAAAAAAGCGGCTGGAGAGGGTACATATCCATGTTTCTAGTAAAAATTAAAAACTACCCGATATAGTTCTAAATTTGCGGAATATATCGCTAAAATAAAAGCATTTAGGGGGTTAATTTGAAGGTACTAAGAGTACATTAAAGGTTTCCCAAGTCGCCGTATCGCTGCTAACGCCTAGCTGTACTTCTAAAGCTATAGTTAAAGCCTGAGTAGTATCAAAACTATAGTTCGTTATCGTTATCGTCGCCGCCGTTCCACTCGGCGCTATGGTCATGGTAGCACTGGTAGTTGTGTTTATCTGGGCATTGGTAGCGTTTCGGTTAGTTAAGCGAAAACTACCCCGAAACGCATTGCCCGTTGTTTGGGTGCGCTGCATAACCGTGGAACCATTCACCCGTAAGCGGAAGGTTTTCGTATTGGCATTATCCGTCCAGCTTAAAATAAAATCCATCTGCAAAGTACCATTAGCCCCCATGACGTTGGCCGGAATAGTGCCGGAAAATACCGTTTGTGCCGTTGTGCCGCCAGTATAAGAAGCCGCTACGTTGTTGGCTAACACTTGCCGGGCGGTATCCTGGCTAATATTGCGTACCACCCCCGCCGAATTTTTCACGTACCATTCTCCATCCGTTTTCGGATAAATTATACTGTACCCACTCGCTGGCGTGGCAGGGTCTGCACTTAGTTGCTGTTTTTGCAGTAGTAAGGTTACGTCTTTCATATTATCCTTGAACGACTACCCGATAAGCGGAAGAAGCTGGTGCCGTCGCAAACGTGATGCTGACATTATTGGCATCCACCACCGCGGCGTCTACTAATACTAATTCTTTTGAACCGCCCGTTTCCCAGACTTGTACCAACACGTCCGTAGTATTCAGTGCGTGGTTGACGGTGAAGGAAGTATTCGTGCCGTTACCGATAGTGGCGGCGGCTTTCCGGGCTACTACCGCCGTATCAACGGCGATGGTACTACCGGAAATAATAATTCCCGTACTCTGCGTATAAGAAGTCCCCTGCCCCGTTTGGATCCATACCAAGGCGGTAGTACCCAGCGTAATGGGGGCATCCGTGGTCATTTGCCAGTTGGAATTACCCAGCGTGGTTCCTTGCGAAACAAAAACACTCGCTCCTTCTAATTCCGCGGTGGCATCGTAGTCCGTGGCTCTTGTCCAGGCACCCGTTGCCACAATATAAATCCCATTAGCGGAACCCGTGCTTTGGTTCTTAACTAATACCCTATCGCCGGCCACGAGGGAAACGCCATCTACGGTTTGGGCACCGGAAAGAGTAAGGTTCCCGGTAGAGGCCGCTTTTACGGGCTCTTTCCATTTGTAGCCCTGCACGGCGGCATCTAACTGCGCTTTGTTTACGGCCTCATCGGCGTTTACTCCATTGGCCAGTCCCGAAATTTTATTCGACCCTAATTTTAGTTCATTGGTGAGTTTCATCTCTAATTAATTAATGTAGACCGTTCCGGCCTGGTTAAAGGTATGATTGATATGGACTTCGTTTAATGACACATGAATGATTTCAGGAATTATCACTTCGCCGGTGGTGTCGGTACAGGTTACCGAGGGTCGATAACCACGGTTATGGACAATCACCCATTGCAGCGCAGTGGACTTTTGGTAGGTAGTTCCACCGCTAGAGGAAGAAGGAAAGTTAGAGCTGATGTGCAGCTTTATAGGACTAGGTGCCGGAACAATTATTTTTACTGCTTCCATGCTATACCACTCGAATAGTGCCCATTACATAAGTTATAATTTCTCCCGACTGGAAAGTAAACCGGAGGTCGTAATAAAATTCACCTCGTACTAGTTGTCCTAAAGCTACTAGGCGTACTTGATTACCTTGCACAGCTAAGCCATTGCCTACCGAAAAGGTAAATAAGACGTTTGTATCTCCTGCATTTCTTTTCACCACCATTTGAATCGTAGAGGCGATTACCGGTAAAGGAGTATCCGCTTCGTTATAGAATTCCAGTACGGCCGCCAGTGTATCTCCTTGGTAGAGGTGAATGTCTAAATTCTCGGCACAAAGTAGGTTGAGCGTTGCCATAGTTAGTTGATAGTAGCTAGTATTTGTGCGTGGAGCGCTAATAAGTCGGTTTTAAAAGCTTCGTAGTGTCTGAACCGGACAATAATTTCGCCGACATAATTTTTAAGCGTGGTGCGGTTGCAGCCTAATAACTGGCTGACCTGGAGAGTAATGCCTTTTAATGCCGGTTTTTGGATCAAACCGTAAAGTTTTTCCGGTTGGAAACAAATGAGCAACAAGGCTAGAAACTCTTTTCGGTATTGGACAAGTTTCAAATCTACTTTGTATCCGTACACGTGCAATTGCTCTGGGTTGATTTGTCGAATCTGGCAATACACGTGCAGTAGTTGGGGAATGAGGCTAAAATCGGTGAGGGTTTGTTTCGGTAAGATGGTAGCGAGTTCTTCGGTAATTTTTTTATTTACCTCCGGGTATTTTGTGCGCAAGTAACTCACCACCAGGTCCGGTGCGTAGCTGTTCAATCTTAATGCTCCCATAAGAGTAAAGCCATATTCTACAAAGCAAAGTAAATATAGCGATATATTCCGTAAATTTAGAACTATATCAGCATATTAATTAACCTAATTCCCCTAACCGTTGCCAGTAAACCCCATCAAACGTATATTCATCGGTCCATTCACATTTCATGCGGGTAGTTAAGCCTTTGCCGTAGATATTGTTCCCTTGCCCCACTACGTAGAGGTCAATCGGTTTTTCGTGTTTCACGCGGATTTTTCGACCGGTAGTGGGTGAAGGTAGTTGAATAGTGCCGTTCGCGTTAGCGGTATAAATTATCTCAAAATCGTCTTCCTGGCAGGCGTATGTCGTAATGTTTGGCTCTAGCCGACGAATATTCACGCTCTGAGAGCCTTTCATTTCAAAACCGCCTCGGACAGATAACCCAATATTACGTCCCCCTCCCGAAGCCTCTACGATGACGCCGTAGTTAGTACCAAAGGGATTCGGCTCCTGGTTGACAAAATACCCTACGGCCCGAATCCCACTAGAAGGCGGTAAGATATTACTACCAATCCGGGCCTCGGCGTATTTACCATTGCCGAAACTTTTCCGGTTGATAATGTAGGCATCCTGATCCGAATCGTTCATCAGCCCGTAATTGTCTATTTCCCAATTGCCAATCTTACCCGATTTTGCCAGAATGGCCGCTTCAATCACGGCGTTATTCATGTAGACCAATCCGTTATCGTACACCCGAAAAGGGGCTACTTCCCGGTTCGCGTAGGTATCCCCGGCGAAAAAACGAATGGTACTGCCTTCGCCAATCACGCCGGCGTTTACACCTTGCTCGTTACCTAAGAGAATGTTGCCGGAGGTTATCAGGTTGCCATCTACTATAGAGCTGGTACCATTATTACCAAATTTGATTTTACCTTCAATTTCTCCCGTATCTAAATCAAAAGAAGTCAGACCATCCGCGCTTTTAATTTTACCCGTGGTAATCTCCCTCCCGGAAATGAAAGAAAAACCGTAAGTTAGCGTTAAGGGCCGGAAGTTATCAATCACCGAACCGAGTTCACCAATGGTGAAATGATAAAAAGATGGATCAGCATCGACTAGTATCGCTTTGGGATTCAGCACAATTTCCCCGGCATCGGTAGTACGACTGCATCTAGCGTAGATAAAGTAAGGAGAAGAAGGGTCTAAGCCCGTTAACTCGGCTCCCGAAATTTGCCATACCTTTACGCTATCGGCAATGGTGAAGTGATGCAACGAGCCGGAAGTCCAGGCAAAACGGTTGGCATCGGACTGGTAGTTAGCGGCAAAGCGAATGTCCCGTAAAATGAATTGCTGCGACCTAGAACCGGTCAGTAACCCCATCGTTTCCACAAACAAGGGCTTTATTTTTTCGGTAAAATAATTCCCCTCCGGGTCGAACACTCCCCGAATATATTCTTGGATGGATTTGTAATTAATCTTAGCCCGTTGCACGTCCGTTAATCGGTTCAGCGCAATGACCCTTTCAATCTTCTCCTGGGCGGCGTACTGCCTTACCACGGGTGCGATTGTAACGGTATCGGCTAACTCTAGCTGGTAAGCGTAAGGATCGTGTAAATCCCTAACCAGGCCGGTTATTCGAATGTTTCGATCTAAATGTAAATCCGCATCGGTAATTTTGACGTAATCGCCGAGCTTTAAACTAATCTTCTCTTTTTTAAAATGTAAAGGGTCACATTCCACCGCGTAGATGACGCGAGGGCTGCAATTCTGGTCCAGGTAGGCTTGCGCTTTGAGGTGCAGTTCCTTTTCAGCCGCAACAATGTAGCTATCCGGCATTAGCAAGTCTACCAAAACGTACTCGTCGCCAATGGACGGACGGAGCAAAGCCGAAGGTACTTCCATCGCTTTTTCCTGCTCGTTTTTATTTAATGCAAAAACCTTGGTAGCCGCATTATAGGTGCCTTCAAACTCATAACCCGCTAGTTGTCCTGTATTAAAAACGACTTTAAACCCTAACCCGGGTAAAAGGTGCGCGTTTACGTCAAAGTCGAGGCTGCTATCTTCAAATAACAAAGGACTTTCGGCAATATTGGTTATTGTGCCGGTGCGATGCGGATAAATATCCTCAAATATTTCGGTGTGCTCAATAACCCCGTAGAACTCGGTATTTTCTTCCAAGTACACGCCATTTTGCACCGTTACCCCGTCCGGATGCAGGAAAGGTAGTTTTAACCGGTTGGAATAATTGCGGTAGGTGGCCGGTAAGTTTTTACTGCCGCCGTAGGCGTACAAACGGGTAACTAATTGCTTTTCCGGTACATTGTTCCGCGTAATTTTATATAAACCCTTCCCTTTACCGTACTCAAATGCCAATCCGGAAACCGCGCCCTTAGTGGCTAAATGAATAGTTTTGTTTTCAATCCAAAATTCAGTATTAAATTCTTCCGCTAACCGGGAAAGCACCTGTAAACAGTTTTCTTTACTGAAAGTTAGGTTTTTAAATTCCGTATCGGCCACCGTTCCCATATTCCAGCCCGGACTAATGCGGTTGGCGTTACGAAGCAAGAGTTTGATAAAGGTTTCAGCGTTGCCCATAAGCGAAAAATCCGCTTCTTTCAGGGTATTATCATCACCTAACATCATGTACTGCACCTTGGCTAAATTATAGCCTTCCGCTTCAAAGGTGCATTCATAGTGAAACTCTCGGCTATTTTCCTTTTGAACTACGGTTAATTGATTTAGGTAATGCGGTTCGTTGTAAACCAGAATGCTATCCCCAATTGTAAAGTCAAAGGCCTCGGGTAAGTCAAAAGAAAGCTGCACGACGTTAACCGACATGAGTTTTTTGGTCTGGCTTCCTACGGGCCGGACGGAAAGTAAAACGTTATTGCCGCGTACTATGTCGTAGTTCATAAGTATACAATAGCCATATCTTTGTCGGGTATTATATCCCGAATATTCGCCGTGCCTTTACCCCAACAGATTTCATCGTAGTAGATAATAAGTTTATCCACGTTGGGCCCCCATCTCCGCTTGTACTTGCCGAACTTGGGATAATCGGCCATAATGCTATTATTATAACCGGTAGGGCCCGAGTACTTAATTATTTGGTAGAGCTTTATTACTCCCGTAACCGGGTCGGGCTTACTCATAAAGCCGTTTACCCAGCCGTCCGAGTTGTAGGAAATATTAACGTCCCAATAAAAATCCACCCATCTATCTTTCGGTGGGGCACCTAAATCAAATAACTCCGAGCCATCCGGGTCGGTCTTGCCGAGGGTGGCTCCGTAGTTAATTTTATAGTACATTTTAGGGCCTTTGATAAAAATCCCTCGGGGAGGAGTTCGGGTATCCCAGCCGTGTTCCTGCATACAGTAGCAGTAGTAATCCGAGACGTCTAAATCATTCGGGAAATCGCTTGATCCCATGTAAATGGAATAGGCGAATTTCCGCTTGGTAAAAAGTAGATCCGTATCGTTAATTTTAATCTCCGAACGGCCCTTATTGCCCACGGTAACGGTAGAATCGGCGCGCATTTCAAAGCGACCCGATTTACCTCCGGGGAAACGGCTCCGAATGGAGGACACCCCAAAACCATAATCCTCGTAGACTTCCTGTTTAAAGTTGGGGTTCAACGCACCCCATCGAAGTTAGATTGGGCTATAATTTGGCTCAGATCGCGCTCGTAACCTCCCGTTGGGTTGTACTGGCATAAATTCTGATCGTGAACAGTGGCCTTATCGTTGTAGTTAGTCGCGTTTTTATCCATACAGCCCACAATTTCCGTGGGCGGCAACGTAACCCCGCCGTAGCTTAATTGATTCTGCCTATCAATAATATCTCTAATCAATAAAGCCATTTACCAAGTTGTCAAAACGTTGGAAGAATAAGCCGAATCCGGCAAGTTGGTACTGGAATTATCTAGTGCCCGAATTTTAGCATAGTAAGTTTGTCCAGTCGTTAAATTTCCTTTGCCTCCGCCGGTTAATGGGTAGGTGTAAGTAGTTGCTAGCTTGTTTGGGTTATTTTCGGCGGGTAAATACACTGTTGTCCAGCCGTCCACCCCGTTAAAAGAAATCTGAATCTGGTAGGTACTTGCTCCTTGTACAGCGTTCCAAACGTACTTAATACCGGAGGCGGTTTTACTGGCCGCAAAGCCCGTAGGTACGGCTAAAGAACTAACGGTAACCGTTCCTCCGGCTAATGAATCCCAGACCATTGTTTTTGTTAATTGCCGCCAACCTAGCAAAGTTGTGGCGTTGGCGGAGGTAGAGGGTGCCACGGGAGGGGCTTGCCCATAAAAACTAACGGCATACCCGGTAGCACCTTGTTCAATTTCGACTAAACCCGAACTTCCAATATTTACCGCTGCGGCGGATGCGCCAGTAGGTTTTAGGGTAGTAACCCCAGTAATGCGAATAAAAACATTAGGCCGCAAAGGATTATACTCCCAGGTTGTAATGCCGTTGGGTACACAAATAATAGTTTCCGGCGTGGTATCTATCACACTAGCTTTACTGGTAACCGTATCCCAATTAGTTACTTTTTGCAAGGTAATATCGTCTAGCACATCCGAGTTAGGCAGTTCGGCGCTTTCTATAATTCGCCGGTAACGACTTTCAGCGGCTACCCAATAAAACCGGAAACTATGCACCTGAATCTGGTTAACAATAGGTAAGGAGGCGGGTAAATCGCCGGTAAAAAAGTTGCCATCCCAGGCTAAATCAATATCCTTATTCGCCGTTACGGTAAAGTTTAAGGTAAACGGTGCCCCTCCCAAACGATCGGCGATACTGATGGTTAAAGCCGCGTTGACCGAGGTGTTAATATTGGTAACTTCAATACTAGCGTTTACCGCAATGGTGGCAGGACCGGCGTTGGAAATATTAGTAATCGGTTGCCGGGCGGCAATATCAAAGTTAGCCGTGTTGTTGGTGTACCGGGCAGCTAGAGTGCCAGCATCGTTAAAAGTAGTCGTGTTGCGGAGGCGAAGAATCAAGCCGCCTTCGTACAATAACTGTCCTCCCTGGTAGGTATTGCCAACCGTGTATAGAACTGGTTTACCCGAGTTGCCTTCAAAGAAGGTTTTTAAATCTTTGGACCTGATTAACTTATCACTCCCGGTCGTTGGTTCGGTATCATAAGCCGGTACAAAAACGTTCGCCGTAATGTAATCGGCTACGGCTTTGCCCGAAACCGGGTCCGTACCGTTGGAAGTAACGGTACCTGCTACCGTACCATTTTTCCCAACTGGTTCATAATACGTTTTACCCGCTTCCGTTAATGGATTGGGATAAGGAGCCGTTAAGGGTAATGCGGTGCCATTGCGGTAGAAACCCTGCCAAATAACCATCGAAGGATTGCTGGCATCTCGCACCTGGATTTGCCGGGTGTCGTTAATTGGATACTTAATATTGGCATCCCAAAAGGTTATTTCATCTTCCCCAGTGCCGCCGTTAAATCGGATATCTACTTCTGCCATATTATTCAGGGGCTTCTACTTCGCCGGTTACAGGGTTAAACAAGGTGATGCCTTCTAAATGGATTAGCAGGCCGTTCAATATCATTTTCTCAATCGCCTCTCCCGAACGGGCATTATCGTAGAAATACTGCCAGTTCTCTTGCGTAGTCGCGGTAAAGGTGGTAATGGTTCCCGCCGAGCGAATCTCGCCGTGTACGTCGACTAAAACCGGGATGTATTCTACCGTGATAGTTTCTAAGTCCATGGCGATGCGCACGTCTTTAATTTGATAGCGGGTTAAAGGTCCGGAAAAGTCGTTCACCTGGAGGTAGCGCGGCGTTTGGCCAATCTGCGCCGTAAAGTCTTTGTTATTATAGGAGAAAGTATAAAGCATCAGCGTAGATTATTTAAAGGAGTGAGAGTAAAGCCACTACCCGAAAGCGTAGCGTGGTTCGATCCAATTAAATCCAGAATCTTATTGCCGCTATCAATTAAATTAAACAAATAATAAGCATCCAGTTTGCGGCGAATGGATTTAGAAGGATTAGCGTACAATCCGTTATTTTCCAGGGTTATTTTCTCGCCCGGTTGTAAGGTTTGTCCCGCTTTTACGTGGTAGGCTTGCACGGCGTAGCCTTTAAAAGAGTTGATTACCGTTCCCGAGAGAGGGAAGCTAATCGTATGGGTCGCATCGAGTAACAGGCCGTTCTGTATTTCGGGAAAGCCCGTTTTGACTTCCAGCCCGTTGCTCACCCGGTTGATGGCGGATTTGGTGTAATAATCTACCCAGGCAAGGGCGGCTTCCGCATCGCTAAAATTTACCAAATCGCCGTGATTCGCATTTAAGGGTGGTCCGTAAGCCGTAACGTATACCTTAATTCCGTACAGGGTAAAACTTGCCCCAACGTCGCCGCTGCCTCCTGCATTAAAAAACAAGTTGGTAGTGCGCGCTGCGGAAGAAAAAAACAGTTTTACTTTCCTGCGGGTACCGGCTCCCACAAATAAATCTATAACGTTGCCAATCCGGACCTGAACGGTGGTATTGTTATTCTCTAAATCTAATTCAATCGTGTAGGTTCCACCGGCTAACGTTAGAGGGCTGTTACAAATCAGGTGGGTTTGATTTTGCGCCGAAGTGGAAACGGTTTGCGTTAATGTAACCGAATTGGCCACGGTATCATACACAATCGTCGCGTTCCCCGGATTGGTAACGGTAAACTCACTCAGTCCTTTGTCTAAAGTAGGGTCTTGAATGTATTGGGGTTTGGCGTAATTAAATAACTCTACCGAATCCCAGGCTTTTTTACCACTTCTATGATTAAAGGTCCAGTATTCGATACCATGCGGGTGCAGAAATTTAGGCACTATCCCAATTTCTTTAAAAAACAACTCGCTTTCGGTCAGGGTAATTTCCCGGTTAAAGAAAGCTAAATTGGAGTAATAGCTATCAGAATACTCCGTCTTGTTGTAGCGTTCTCCCAGGCGAATAGGGCTAGTATTAACCGCTACCGAGGTAAAAGTACCCGAACCGCCTACGGTCGCTGGGTATACTTTGCGGTTGACAATAAAGTAAGCACTCGTATTCACATTGCAAAACAGAATCTTTTGCGCCAGGTTATTGGGTAAAGCAATAGAAGCCTGCCAGGCTCTCCTGCCCGAACTTAAAGTGCCGTAAGCGTTGCGAAGATTAAAAGATAAAGTGCTGCCCGTATATTCCAAATCCCAGCCGGTAACGGTGTTGTTGGCCGTGTCTTGTAGTTGTTTGAGGTATAACCGGCCGTTTTTTAGTACCACCGTTACCATTAAAGTAAAGGGTTTAGTTAAATCAAAAAACGGCTCCATTCGCTCCGGTTGATTTACCAGCGGAATATTTACGTATTGGGAAGGTTTTAGATAAAGCATGTTCTCCACGTTTACCCAATCTTTTTCCGTTTGATTATCTCTTATCTGGACTGCTCGCATCGCTATATTTTCCTAATGGTGAGCAGCAAAGAATTGGGTACCAGCGTTACCGTATTGATGGCACGCACGTGCATAATCTGGGTATCGGAAGTAGTGGCAATGGCCGTTTGCAAAGCCGCTACGGTGCTAGCGGTTGTCCAGTTAGCGGCAAAATTCAGCTTATATTCATAAGTGTAGTTGGTTAGCGGGATAGCCGTGGCATCGTAGTTATTCAAAGCATCCGCTACAACCGTCGCTACTTTGCCTTTAATGGCGATACTATTGGAAGTCGTGTTTATATCTGGGTTCAGGTCCAGTTGGTAGAGCTGCTGGGCTTCGGTCGTTAATCTGGGGTCGTTATCCCCTACCGCAATGGGAGCGGATGCCAGTAAAGGAACAACGGATAAAGTAACGCCTCCCTTACCGGTTTTACTCGCATCGGGTAGAGTGTAATTACTTCCAGTGGTGGCACCCCCGCTCCGCACCGGAATAACTGAAAGCACATCCCCGGCCAGTAAAGTCGTGGTAAATACAATCTGGTCAGAACCTGCTGCCCGTGTAAATTGGGCGTCGTATAAAATACGAGGAACTAAGGCATTGTAAATAATTACTTTGTCTACCTGCGGGTAGCCCGTTGGCAAGGCAAAAGAATTCGTATTGGTGTACACTAAATCCGCAATCCTAGCCCCTGTTCCCCCACTACCACCGCTATTGGTGCCGATATAATCCAGCACTTCCTGGCTTAAATGGGTGAGTAGTACCGCCCCGGCGCTTAAGCCATTGGTAACGGTAGATATATTCTGAATCGCCAAAGCTACGCCTTGGAACTGGTCAGAAATATACTTTTGGCTAAGGGTTTTATCGGTATTTTGTCCGGGCGCGTTTAATACATCAGCTCTTGGCAAGGCACCCGTTACCCGGCTGTCATTACCCTGCATCACGGTGCCTGAAGCAGTACCAAAATCTTTATTAAAAGCGGTGCCTTTGTTGGTTATTGCGGGTTCTGCCCCAATATCTCCCGGCGAAAGCGGGTCGTTGCCGTCTTTGGAGTGCGTACCTGCATGCCAAGGCATTTCCAGATTGCCGGTTAAAGCTTCCGGGTGGAAAGTATTATTGCCAACCGATATACTTAATATCCCTTTGCCTATTTCTTCCCCTAAGTCCGCCATTAACTCGTAGACGAGTTTCATGTTAGGTACGTCGGTAGTCGACTCAGATAATACCCCCTTAACGGAAGATTTAGGCAGGTAATCGCCTATTGCCGTTTCGGTCGCGAAACTATCTTTAATATCAGCGGCCCATTCCTGAAAGGTTCCCCCGTTAATAGCAGCCATGCCGTTAGGAGCAAATTTAACGGCCCACTTCGCGATAAATTCGGCTTTCGTTAACTTGCTCATAAGGTTTGAATGTTAAGGCCGAATGCAAAATCGGAGGTTATCTGTAAAGCCCCTCCTGCGGGTACAGTGGCTATCGTTTGCCCTAAAGCGTTTTTGATGGTTACCGGCAAACCAGGTCCGCCTGTCTCGGGCACGTTGATTTCGATTTCGTTCGAAACCACTAATTGTAAGTCAAATAGTACAATCACCTGGGGCACGTTGCGTAAACGGCGGCTGGTTTTCTCCCAATTACCCGAATCCACGTAGCGGACACTGTACTCGGTGGAATGGTCAATTATCTTCCATACCTGCCAACCGGGAGCGGCAATGGCTTCAATAAAGGCTTTGCGTTTATTCTTAAACTCGGTATCCGTAGCAGCCAGAAAGCCGCATTTCAGCGTTACTTCCTTGTCCTCAAAAGTGGGATGGGCTAAATCAACCTCGGTACCGTTTTCTTCCGGCCAGGAGTAGGTAAGCGAATCTTTGCGTTTGGGTAACGAAAGAAAATCTTTGCTCCCATCCCGCACAAAAACGCCGTAGGTATCAAATATATCGAGGTTGTTTAGAAAATATCTTCCGGATGCAGCAGCCATAAGTCGCCTTTAGTGGCATAACTTAAAACTAGTCCAAAAGCGGGGTATTCGTCCGGGAAAGACATGCCCAAACGGTAAGAGGCAGAAGAAAAATTAAAAAGTAAAGCCCGGATAGTAGTCCGGGCTTTTTTTGTTACCGATTTACTTGCGGAATATTTTGGTAAACCTTCTCCACTACTTCTCCAAAGGTTTTATCATCCCAAAATAGCATCCCAATCAAACTTAATGGTATTTGCACTACCAGCACAAACAAGCACATAGCTAAGGAGGTCAGGCACATAAAGGCGAAGGTGGCGAGTATTTTAAGCTTTGTCAAAACTTTCAATTTTCTCTTTTATAACATCCAAGAAATCGGCTAATGCTCCTTGAAAATGCCAGGATTTTATAAAATCATCATAGTTGTATATCCTTCCTGTATCAGTATTATTTTCACCACCTGTAAGTAAATTATAAACTTCAGTATTTTTTTTAATATAAAAATTTGCTTTATTTAATAAAGAATCCACATCTCTTTCCCCTGAAGCTCTTATTTGTTTATTTTTACCTTTTTCATATTTGTAGTAGGCAGTTGAATATTCGCTGTATATAGCATCTAAATTTTTATACAACTCCTGCCATTGTTCTTTAGTCATACAATTTCTTTTTTAGGTGAATCTCAAAGATAGAAGTATCCTCTAATAATAGAAGGAATAGAAAAATAAAATAGTTGCAACAGTCTTTGCAAGTTTGCGTATAATTATATATCTTTACTTTATAATCAGGTGGCAGAAACTGGAAGATGCGCACGTACTCAATAAGGCAACGGCAGGTGAGAGATGTATTCGAGTAGCTAACGATTACAGTACCGAAGTTTGTAGGTTCGATTCCTACCCTGATTACGATTCTTTGCGACTTTTCTAAAGGTCAACAGGTTTTACGAGTTACTACCTGGCCCCGGAGAGAACAGAAGAACACTAACCTTATGTCGCATTGAAGGTTAGTGCCAGCCACAGGCGCTTAGCGAGTTTGAGGGAAAGCTGAGTCGTGGTAACCCTTAATTTTGCCTCTTTAGCTCAGTTGGTAGAGCAGCTCATTCGTAATGAGCAGGTCGCTGGTTCAAGTCCAGTAGGAGGCTCAACCCCAAGACGATGAATATGTCACAGATGGCCCGATAGAAGCGCAAGCGAGGGAATCGGCACTAGTAGCAAGTGAGGATGCACAAGGCAAGAGTGGTTATACCCGAAAGGGAGCCCGCTACAGCTTTTGTCCATGGCACTTACGGCCGTAAGCGTGAACCGGAACCGCGTCAGTGTTCCGGATTTTTTACCTCGCCTATGACAGAATTAAACTTGGAAAGCTTATCTTCCTTCCTGGCAAGTAACGAAGAAAAACGTAACCAGATACCTACTGGCCGGCAGATAGAAGAAGAATCAGGTTTACCGCAAGGGTATTTGAATAAGATTCTGAAAGGGGAATTAAAATTAACTGAGGCTAGAAAAGCTAAACTATTACCTGTTTTGAAGAAATATAGATTTTAATTCTATGAATATTACTTTTGAATATAAAATAAAGGACAAAAGAGTTATTTATATGTCATGTGATTTTGATTATAGAATAAATTTGCTTGACAAAATAACATTCTATGAAATACTGGATGGTTATGAAAAGCATTTGAAAGGCATTGGAGATGAACCAGACATTAAGCAAGAATTAAAAAGTCTTTACGCATATAATATAAGGAGGGATACAGTATTCATTGTCGCTGAAACATCAATAAAATTAAAAACAGGCCGTTACAATGAGGGCGGTATGAATGTTAGAATTGCAATGTTTTCCTAACCCATTTTAACGCCCTCTCTCTTAACACCAGTAACAAATAATATATGGAAGATCAGCAAATAGTAAATTATAACTATAAAAAAGGCGTAAGGACTATAAGACCTGCTAATAAGTTGGTTCAAAATTGGTTGTTTAATGATAACGAAGAGGAAGAGGCTGTTTTAGCTAATTATTTAGGCGTTGTGGCAGAAAAGAACGGTTTATCTGCAAATGTTTTATCGCATTTATTCCCGGCCATATTACGGATGCTTAAAAGTAATTCTGAATGGGCGAGGTAACACCAGTAACTAAAAAGATATGGAAGAAGAATTAATTACAGATGAATGGCTAAAAGCGCATGGTTGGGAAGCGCGCACTCTTTTTTATCAGGTGGGTGGCGGCGAAGATGAGGATGATTTGACTTATTTTGAAAAAAATGGGAAAGCTTTAACTAACTGGTATACCAAACGAGGTTACCATATTGCTAATGAATCCGACTTAACTTACCAAGATGGATTCCCGGAGAATGAAATTGTTGTTTATGCAGCAGATTTACTAAATATCTAACACCAGTGGTAAAATAATAAAGGATATGCCCGAATACATCATTACCGCTATCAAAGATGAAGAAACTAAGTATTACTGTGCCTTTGATTTAATGGTAAAGCCAAACGTATTGCAAACTACCCCACATCTGGATAGCGCCTTTGAGTTTAAGAGCCTGGAGAAAGCGGAAGGGTGGAAAGACTGGCTAGAGAAGAAGTTTCCAGAGTTTAGTTATAAAATAGAACCTAAGTAAGATGGAAGAGAATAACGAATTAAAGCCTTATTATAAATTTGGCAAATACAATGACCCAGTTGAAAAGCTAAAAAAAGCACGGCGCGAATGGATTGAACGTTATGGACCTAATTCTTACAAGGAAAATAAAGAACCTAATTTTCAAGAAATCCTAAAAGCTAAACGCGAATATTACGGTGATACAGAAGCTGCTATTGAATTTGCGGCAGAAGAGTATGCCAGGCAGTTAATAGAATTTGAAAACAATAGATTTCTCCGGTAACAAAAACAACTTAACCAGTATATAGTATTTAAACCCATCCGGTATGCGCTCAACTATCTACCTACTCGCTTTACTATTACTATTTGCCTGTACACCTAACGCCTCAGAGGAATTGGTACAGCCCCGTATTTCTATAAATTCTAACGCGGTTTATGATAGTGTCGTTTACGAAAACCGGCCTTTAGGTATAACCCTAGAATACCGGCGAATTGCCGATACCACTTTTACGGACCCGATTACGCAAGAAATAGTGCCCGGAATAAGCTACACCGTTCTTGTTTACGATAGCTTGCAGATAAAATCCCCCTGGGAAGGAGAGGTACGATTAGTTAGCATTAAAAGGCCATCTAGTAAGCCGGCTTTAAATTTAAGTTCTAAGAACGCTCCGGATAACGTGTACTTTGTACGCAAAGATAAGACTAATCCCGAATGGTCTTACTTATTCTATTACAAACGTGTTCCTACGGGTACCTACGCGCCCATGGTATGCCGGTTTGTAATCGGGAAATATGCCTCTGACCCGGACAATCGGTACGCCAACATCGCTAATTGGGATGCTAGTACCGTTAACGTTTTACGTAGAAACGGGAATACTTCTATCTTTCACATTATAAACCCATACGCGGAATAATGGATAACTTACCTGTTATGGAATTCAATAGATTCTTAACTGCTCCCGGCACCTTTAAAGATATGTGTGCCCTAATTGAAGAGGCACAAATCTTAGAAGTAGACGGAAAGTTTGCCACCGCCCAGCAAATATTTAATTACTCTCCTACGGGTGAATTGTACCGAATACAGGAATGGTATCTAATGGCCTTAACCGTATTAGGCAAAGTCACGCAAGAAGAAATTGACCGTTTCCTGGCTCAATCATTATTTAAAGATTTTACGTCTAATGGATAACTTTCACTGGTACGACATACCCGGCTTTATACTGGCCATTATTGTGCTGGCGTATTTTGTCCGGGCATTTATACAAAGCAGAAAATAAGATGAAAGTAGCATTTTATATCGACGGTAGTTTTATGAATTACAACGAACCATTAAAATTAACTACTGAATGGGAACTACCCTTTTTACCCCGCAAAGGTGAATACATGGAGGGTATTGATAAATTATTTAAAGGTAAACTACCCGAAGTTATTCTCGGACAAAGGTGGTATGTCATGCATGTAGATTGGGAGTGGCACGAAGAAACAAACTTTCTAATTCCGGAAATTTACATCCAGCATGTAGAAGCGGATAGGTAACAATTAAGACTAATAACCATGACTACTTATAAAATGGAAGATTTAGACCCGGAAGAAGCACATCTAATGATGCTGACCGGGTTAACACTAGCCGAAAACTACCAGCATTTTCAGAAAACAAAGCAAATGACGGAAGCGGCTATTTCTAAAGCGTTGAGTAAAATTAGCAAAGATGATCCTACTAAAGAAGAACTGGAAAGTTGCGATAGAACCTTACGGCAAATCATCGCCAAGCATCAGGAGTTTTTAAAACGAAATAACGCCACTATGGATTGGCGGGTATCGGATAAGATTTACCAGGAATATGAAAGCTGGGTATATTTCCAAATCAACCTGCTAACGCCTTTGCTGGATGAAATTAAGGAAAGGTTAAAGTAACGGTTGTACCTCACCGGTAGAGGACCATACGCCCCTGGGGCCGCGCCTGGTAGCAGCAGGTTCAATTCCTGCCACTGTTGTTTAACCTTTTCCTGCCTCTAATCTCCAGCCTTTTTAGTTTGGAGCTTTTTTTGTTTATTTAGGGGTATGAGAAAATTGATACTACTAGCCCTTATTCCACTTTTAATTTCCTGTGTAGAAGAAAAAAAGAAATACACCGCATTTGATAGAAGTTATTACAAAGAAGAATTGCGCAATAACTTCTTAGATGCCGGCATGGAAGTAGATATTGCTATAAACGGCGATTCAAGTGAAAACCTACAAATTTCTAATATTCTTTTTAACGATGTTTGGGATAGGAAATTTGAAACTCAAGGATTATATAAAAAGTGGTTTGGAATGGGATTTGAAAAAATAACTATTATTGATGGTCATTTTAGGTATAAAAAAGAACACGATGCCTTAAGTGAGTATATGCCAGAATAAAAAGAAGCCTCCCGATGTGGGAGACCTCTTTTTATCCGCGGCCAGGTCTGCCGGTATATCCATTGGAGCGTAATTGATCTTGTTCTGTAATTCCAGTTCCGGCTTTCATCTTACCATCCATAGACTTAAGATATTCTACGGCAAGGGGTAGTACTTTTGTGGCCTCAGAACTTATTCGGGTATATTCCGCTATTTGCCCTAGCTTTTCATCCATTTGAGAGAAAACGGCATTGGTAGGCTGCGTAACTTGCGTATTATTGGCAAGAGCCTCGGTTACTTTCGCGGCATCAAAAGTAAATCCATCGCTAAATTTAGAAGCTAAAGTTTCTAAAATTTGGTTACCTTTTACCGTTTCAAAATTAAGGGTTGTTAAGTCTAGTTTATCTCCTAAACCGGCAACTAGTCCTTTACTCCATTCATAGAAATCACCCGATTTACCCTGTACCTCGGAAGGGATTAAACCAGTTCCATCTGATTGCGGTAGGTCCGGATTACCAGCCAAAATAGCTACCAACGCACGCACATCTTTGAGAACTTCCAATTGTTCGAGTTGAATAATTCTTTGAGCACCCCATTGGGAGGCTAAAAGTTGTCCTGTTTCCTCAGTGAGCTCCCGGCGAATCGCACCTTTCAAAGTATTAGCATCATCGGAACCCGTAGCTTTACTAAAGTCTAAGCCTGCTATTTTTTGCAGTTCATCAAACTGTTTACCCGCATTGGTAATGATGGATTGATACATTTCCCGGAGTTTTTCTATTTCTCCCTCGTCTAAGCTACCCCCACTCTCGGAATCTAAAGCCAACTGGTCGTAAAACGCTTTTAGCGGCGCCTCCAAAGCTTGCATCTTTAAGGATTGAATGATGGCGGTCTTCATCATCTCCTCAAAACTTTGGGCAAAGTCGGCCGCCGAACGTAAGCCATTCTTAAAACCATCGGCCAAAGAATCAACAATTGCTGAAAAAGTGGTACCAGTTACGGTTTCCTGCACCTTGGCGCGGTACTGGTCTAATTGGTCTTGTAAATCCTCATAGTTACCCAATAACTCCCGCAATTCTTCTACGTTGCCTTTTAAACGGCCAGAGGACATTTGTGTGTATAAGTCCTCAATAGCCGCCCGGTTAGCGGCGATTACTTCATCAATTGTTTTTAATTGGCTTTCCAGTTGTTCCACTCCGGGGTTAACGGTAACCGGATTGCCGTTAATATCCCGTCCGGAGTTAGTGCCTCTGTCTGGTCTACCCTGATCGCCCCCAATGGTATCGTTTAATTTTTTAAGGGCCGCTTGGTACTTAACAATTCCTCGTTCGGCATTAATGAATAACTCTACCCCGTTAATTTTATCAATCGTGGCCAGCATATCCGATTGAATTAAAGACAACTGACGGCGATAAGCAGCTATCTTTTCTACTCCTAACGCTTTTTCAATCTGCCGGGCACCGTTTTCTAATAAGCGGTTCATTTCGGCAATAGCATCCTTGGCTCGTTTCAGGCTTTTTTCCTGCCTTTCCTGGTAAGCTGCTTGCCTTTCTGCACTTTTATCCATCATTTCGGTAAAGGTGGTCATCAGTCCAATACCTCCCGAAATAATAGCAAATGGATCTCCCGTAGAAGCTCCCTGAAAAATTTGCGCGGCACTCGCTGCTAAGTCAGCTACGGTATTAATGGCCTTGCCTGCTTTCTGGTCAAACTTACTGATCAAATCCCCGGCTTCTTTCAAATTACCAGCAATCTTTCCGGTATAATCCCCAATTTTAGCAAAGTTCTCAGCTTGAATATTAGCTAACTGGTCATTTACCCGAGCCAAGTTTTCCGTTTGTTTGGCGTACTCAGCAGTAGAAAGTTTTTGAGTTTTTAAGGTTTCCTCAATTAAACGCTTTTGTTCTTGTAGTTCTTTTTTATAAGACTTATCAACCCCCACTTTTACGCGGAACTCTAATTTCCCTAACGTTTCTTCTAACTCTTTTCGTAACTCTGGGGCGATATCTTCATTCGCTTTTAAGGCTGTTTTGATAGCATTGATCTGCGCTTTGGCTTGTTGGTCGGTGTACCGGATAATGTCTTGATTGAGCTTCTTATAAAGGGCAGTTCGCTGGAAATACTCATCTTTCGTTGCATCAATGGCCGCCTGTTTGTTTTTGTTCAGTTGGGCGATTTGATTATCAACATTCTGCCCGGGGCTGTTATCCCGGATGGCCTGCGCTTTTTTGGCGTACTGTTCATTAATCGCCTGGACTTTTTGGGCATAGGAAATGGTTTCCTGATAAGCCGCAATAAAGTCCTGCTTGCGTAGTTCCTTTTGGGAATTATAGTACTCCTTAGCTTGCTCCTTTAAAGCTTTATACCTATCCTGCACATCTGCATCATTCGAAGTGGTGTCTATTTTAGCGATTTCATTTTGCAGATACTCGCCATAATTAGCCAATCCGTTTAAATCACTTTGATAACGTTTATCAGCTTCCGTTTTGGTGGTTTGGGTTTTAAACTCTTCATAATCCACAAAAATTTGCTTTTGCCGTTCGGTTTCAATTTTTAGTTTTTCAGTATCTTGACGGTAACGTAAATCACTGATTACCTGGTCCCGTAGTTCTTCCAGACCTTCGGTTTTAATTTTTATCTTATTCTTCGGGTCGCGGTTAAATTGAGCAATGTCGGTGGCTAAATTTTTAAATTCATTCCGGATGTTCTGCACCTCACCATCTTCGGGCGTCATGTTTTTGGTGGCGTACTTATTTTTGAGGTTATCCAGCTTTTGCATCATATCCTCATATCTTTTTAAATAATCGTTGGTCGTTCCGCTGCCTTTTTTCTTTTTATCCGGGTCGTATTGTTCTATTAGCTTTTCTACCGCTACTAATTTCTTCCGTAATTCGCCTATTTTCTTATCACCCGGGGCTAAACTATTGATTCGAGCTTCTAAACCATTCTTAAGTGCATCTAGATCTTGTTTGTTAGCCGCTAAATCAAGCAGTTTTTGGTAGTTCGTTTCGACATCCGAAAGCAGTTTGCCAAACTCTGCATTACCGCTCCGCCGTAATACTTCTAATTGAGCCGTATATTCATCTACCTGTTTCTGGAATCTTTTACGCTCTGTCGGGTCGTTCGTGTCTTGCAAACTTTGTTGCGAGATAGCTAATCTTTCTTCTGCTTCGGCGATACTTAAATTACCCGCGGCAATTCTTTGCTTCTTTTCTGCCTCTAAATTCTGTTTTTTTAAGGCATCCAGCACATTTCTTGCCGCTACTAATTCTTCCCCGGCTTGTTTAGCCATTCTTTCGGACCGGCCACCATCGTTAATAGTAATGGATGTTTTCGCTTCCTGATAAGCTTTGGAAAGTTCCGCTACCTTCTTTTTCTGATCTTCAATAGTTTTATTTCTTTGGTCAGCCGATTGTTTTTCAATATTGCCGATTTGGTCCATGGCCCTTTTCGTCAGGGCTCCAATTACCTGATCATTCGCTCCCTGTGGATTGAATAATCGCGTAAAAAAGCCGGATACTGATTTTTTCGCGTTATCCCAGGTAACACTCATGCGGTTGGTTTTATCCGCTAAAGTATCTACCTCGACCCCGGCTTCTCCCATTTCCCGACGCATGATCCGGCCTACGGCTTCGGCCATGGTACCGCCTTTTTTCATTTCTTCCCGGACGGTTTTTTGGGAAATACCTAAGTTATCAATGATCCGAAGGGATTCTTTACCCAAACCCTCTACAATATCATTAGTAAGTTTATCAACGGATTCTCCCGTTTCTTTAGCGCGCTCACTTGCAAAAAGTAAGTACGTACCCATATCTTTCAATGGGATTTTAAGGTTATTAGCCTTTACCGTTAACCGTTCCAGGTCAAAATCACTAATAAAGCCTTTGGTTTCTTCCCGTAACTTTTGCAGGTAGGAGGCATCGCCAATTTTAGCAAAGGCCCGGTCAATTCCAGAAGCTTTTACCGCTACATCAAACAACTCCCTTGATAATTGTACTGCTGAATCTATTAAACCCACTAAGCCCAAAGCCCCAGCAACATTGCCTAGTACCGATTTAAACCGGCTTAATCCACTGATATTTTTATCAATGGCATTACCAAATTCGTCAAATCCAGCCTTGCCTTTATTTTTAGTTCTTTCGATTATACCTTCCGTATCTTGTAATTTGCGGTTGTACTTGGTAATGAGTTCAGGGTTGGTTGCCTCTGCTATTGCTTTTCGATAAAGCTGAGCTAGTTTTTCCAACTTCTGCAAGTAGCCCATCTGCTCCTTCATTGGACGTCCCATTGCATCAAACCCATCTTTACCAACATTCTTGATGGCTTGCATTTCCTTGGTTACTCGACTCATTTCACCAACATACTTTTTAATCGTAGCTGGATCTGTGGCTTTTTTGACGATGGCGTCATAAGATTGCCACTCTATTTCCAACTGCTGAATAGATTTTCGAAACTGTTGGCCACCCTGTTCGCTTTTATTAAAACCATCAATGGTACTGGTACCTTCCAGAATGGCTTTCACCCGAGTGATACTTTGCTCAATCTCAGCTATGTCTTTCTGAAAACTACCTCCTACTTCCGGATCAAGCTTGGCGCTTTGGGGTAAATTTTGGTAAACAGCCTTGAGTTTAATCAGGCTTTTAGTTTGCTCCTCTATTAATTCTTTCCCGGCTTTTTGGAATTCATTATTATTCCTTAGCTCTGTACTCGTTTTTACCAGGGCCGTAACTAATGCATTCTCCTCATCTTCCAGTTTAGCTAAAGCCGAGGCGTACGCATTAGCATCAATGGCGCCCTCTTTAAAATCGGTTTCAATTTTAATTTTAGAATTTTCAACGGTTCCAAGTTCACGCTGGATTTGTAACAACTCGCGGTAATCATTTTTAACCTTGGAAATTCCCGTAGTGTTAATGTTATCGCCAATCTTACCAGTTTGGACAATTAGTTCATCAACTACTTTTTTAGCCTCCTCAATTTGCTTGGTTAAAACGAAGGCATGAGGGGTGTCTTTTTGGGCATCGGTTAACTGACTGTAAGACAACCGTAAACTTTCTAACCGGGCCTGAGCTTCGGGTAGGTTGCCTAAATTTAAACTAGGAGTAGTGGTTAATGCTTTGTTGATAGCAATAATCTTTTCTTCTACCCGGTCCATATCGGCTAAGAGTTGATCTCCCTTACCGGCTGCCATATCGGTATCTGACAACTTTTCTAAAGCGGCCTCTAACTCCCGGAATTTCTGCTTTTCTTTTTCCAGATCACCCAGGGTAAAAACCGGCATGGAACCTGCTGCCTGCTTTAGCTCGTTTATATCGGTAGTCAGTTGATTGACATTCGTAGTAGCTAAGCGGGTATTGAGTTCGATTTGCGGAAAGTTTTGCAGGCTTAACAAACCTTGGTGTAAACGGGCCAACTCATTCACGGCACCGTCTATATCTTCCTTCATTTTGCCGCCGATTTCGGGCAATACTTTATCGGTAGCCGATAGTTTATCGTAAGCCGCATTCAAAGCTTCAATCTTCTCCCGACGCTCTTGCATAGCTTGGGTAGCCGCTTTTTGCACCGCTTCGTTCTGCTGCAAGGCTTGTGCTTCCCGGGCCAGTGCGGCACTCAAATCAGCTTCCAACGCGTTTAAACGGGTTAGTTCTTCCCGGTACGCCTGGGCACTGATGGTCTTGGCCTGGTAATCAGCACCCAATTGCACCTTATCGAGATTAACACGTTGAATCTGCGCATTTAAATCCTCAAAGGCCCGGATAGCCGCTTGTACTTCCTGGTTTACTCCCGAAAAAGCCCCGGTTGTATTTTTACCGATATTGCGGTAGGCATCGGCTACTCCTTCCAAGGCTTTTTCGTTGGCCTGGATTTGTTTAATCACCTTCCCAAATTCACCCGTAACGGTATCGCCCATATCTTCGGCGCCGTCTACCATTTTCTTCAAATCCTCGGCGTATTTATCTAGGTTAATACCCGCTTCGAAAAACAGCCCTTCGCCTCCACTTACATTTACTGCATCTGCCATAACTAAATACCTAAAAGCTTATCTATTTCTGCTAAATTATCGTCCGTTATTTCAATCTTTTCTGGAGCACTCTTCTCTTCTTTGGTTTTATAATCCGGAATAGAAGCTAAATCCATGACTAAGTTAGCCCAGGACATGCCCCATAGTACTTTTTCCCGGGATTCTCTAAAGTACTTGCGATAGCTGCCGATTAACTGCCAGGGATTGTTGAAGGGGCTATTATCTCCTCCTTCGCTGGGCTCGTCCTTGTCAGAATCTCCGCTCCTCTTACCAAGACGATACAGGTTAAAAAATCCGATTGCCCTACCTGCACCTGCATCCGGATATGCGCTAGTATCACGCTCAAATGTTTTAAAGAAAAGTGATAGCGGATAGTCTGTAAAAGTTCTTCCTCCGGTTCCTCTGCGTTGTTCTGAATGCCAATCGCGGCCATGCGAATAAACTTGTCCATGTGTTCGGCACTCGCTTTGGTTAAGCACTCGGCCATGTTACCCGTCAGCATATCTGGCGGTAACTGAATAGCTAAAGCCGAATACCGGTACATATTCCCCGGACTAATGGGCTTTATCGTATATCTACGATTTAGTGGCTTGCGGCGAATAAAGCAGTATACTTTCTCATACCACGTTTTCGGATCCACGGCGATCTTCACTACCAATGGTTTTTCCGTCAGGGTGTCTACTGCTTCGGTGAGTACTATTTTAGGGTCAAAAGGACTGGTTTCTTGCATATTAAACCTCTATAAAACGTAATAAAGGCCCGTAACTTTTTTTTGCAGAACGGGGATGTACATAAACGTAATCTTTGCCATATAAACTCTTGGTATCTTCCCCGACGGATAAGAAGGCCTTAGGGCATTCAGTTAAATACCGTTTATAATCTTCTACTGCATCCTCAGATTCTCCGATAGCTTGACAAAATGTTTGGGCTAATTCCGATAGATCTTCGGCACAGGCGATTTCTTTATATTCAATTTGCCGGCAATCTTCACCGGGATTTTGGTACCCTTTTACAAGTGCGTACATAGTTTTAGAAATTAAAAAAGGCTCCGTACTACAGGAGCAGGAGCCTTTTAATTAAAGGTTGAACAGTTTAAGAATTTTTAGGTTTCTCCGTTTCTTTCACTTCGGTTGCACGTTCGGCGGCAACTTCCCACTTTCCCACTCGTTCGGATACTTCTAAAATTTGCCCCTTTTCGGCGGTTTTAATTACTCCCCCATCACTGATAGAGGTAGAATCTTTTACTTTAATTTTCATACTCGCTAAACTTTAAGATAAATAACCCCGAACAATAGGAGATACACCGGCTTTATCCGGAATCAGGATGGTACCCACAAAGTCAATCTGACCGGCATCGCTTTTGTTGATGTTAATGTTCAGGCGTGGTACTACTTGTACTTTCGCCATGGCCCAGAAGTGATTCGCTTTGTCCTCAATGCGGACGGAGTAAATAACCGGTTGTAAGTTTTCGGGCGAGTTCCAAACTTTCGCCGCCCCGGTACCTACTATCGTACCACCAAAAGCCGCTTGTAGGGCTTCGGGTGCCGTGTTGTAGGTAGACCAGTTTACCCGCTTGGCGCCGGGTGTGTCCTGGGAGATAATAGCGGTATCGGATTCTTCGATAAAGATTTCCGATTTGGTGCCTTCTTCCGAGGTAATGGAAACCGAATCAGGCTTGGTATAGCCAAACTTTTCGGTTAACGTGGTAGACATACCTCCGTCACCGGCTGGTGTGCCTAATAAAATTTTTGCCATTCCAAAGGTATATTCTGCCATGGTTTTAGTTACTGTTTAAGTTGAGTGAATGAAATCGTATTCTAAAATTTAAATAATGTTGGTTAATGCCTGGTTCTTCGTATTGATTCTGTTGTTCCAGGAAAAAAGTATAACTGCCATCCGGTGCCCAGAACTCTTTTAAACCGGGCCTTAATAAAGCGGCAAACTGTTTTAAGCGAATGCCATTAGGTAAAGAATTATCGTGGTTCAGGTTCAAAGCGTACACGTTGACGTTTAACACGCCTTTTTGCACCTGCTCTTCGTTCAGAGCCAGGGAATTTATCACCACATCTTCCGCAGTAGAATTGAGCGGCCTTTTACCGTCCGGATAAATCTGCCCGGTTGGTTTAGTTGGCCCTACCAAGATTGTTTGCAAGCGTTGGTAGAGAATATCTACTACTTCGTATAAGGTGTATCCCATTACCTAATTTTCGCTCCTATGGCCTGAATAGCTTCCTGTAGTTGCGTTTCTGCCGTTAAGGAACTACCCGTTAAAACATCTTTTCCTTTGCTCTCTACACTAGCGGCGTACTCCATACCGGCTACTACAATTAGCACATAACCGGCTGAATGCCTAGCGGCTAGTTCTTCGGCTAAAGCCTGACCTCTGGCCATACCCGTGGCCCTGTCTGTTCCCTTGTCCGCAGCCTGAAAGTTGTTTTCTACTATTTGACCGTCTTTTAATATCAGAAAGCCGATAGAAGAGCGTAGATTCCCGGTAATGTCGTTGTACTCGCCAAACTCGCGAGCATTGCGAACGAACTCTAAACCGATTAACTGCAAGCGAGAAAACACTGCGTTGTGCAAGCCTTCTAAGCGTTTTTCCAGCATCCGGTTGATACTGGCTTGATTGAATTGGGCTTTCATATCCAGAACCGATTGTGAAAAAAGCCGCGTTCGTACCGCTTCACCTGACCAGAGACTACCAGATAATTCCCTTGCTTTATTTCTACTTTGGTGCCCGTTGTAATATCCACCGTGCCACTGGGCAAAAACACCGTAAAGGCAAAATCTATCCGCTCTCCGTCCGTTGTGGTAACTATTTTAGCCCCACTCCCCGCATCGTTGGTTTCGGCTCTACAATCCAGTATTTGAGGGTTATTAACCCGCGTAGGCTGGATAATGCGGCCGTTCGCATCTTTTTGGGCTTCCGGATAATACCCTGCATCGAAATAAAGCTGGTGCGGGTATTGGCTTACCATAAGTGCGAAATATTGCGGATAGTTGGTTTTGGCTTTTCTACAGGCCTTAGCTCTAATGGAATCAAGTCCATTCGATTTGTTTTAAGGCCTAGAAGAACAATGTTGCTGTTAATTGCGGCCTCTCTTGACTTAAGGTCAAAGCCTCCCTGTTGGACGCTTTCGGTATTTCTTAATCCCAACAAAACGTAAATAGTCGCCACATCCATTTTCAACTCATCCTCATCGGAATAAGGTGTTATTGGATTTAACTTTACCTCTTTCCTGTTTAAAGCACTATATAAGAGCTCATCTGTAGCAGATAAAGAAACCCGGGCTTGCAGTTCTTTTTTGTTGGTATTGGTCATTAAGCCGCCACGTTAGTTTTTAACACGTAGATGTTATCCGCTGCCTCAATACCTGGGAAAGCGTTTAATTCAATCTCGGTATATTCTCTCCAGGGATCGTCATCGCGCCATTTCTTGATTAAAGCGCGGTCGTACTTGGCATAGGTTTTACCTGCTACCGGCGCGGCTTCTTCAATCACGTAGGCATTGTGTACCGTGCCTAAACGACCGGCCGGCATAAACACCACGTTATTAGCTTCAAAAGGACGTTGGTATTTAATCGGAGCAGCTTTATCGGCTTGGGTAGCGATGCTTTCAATACCGATTACCTGATCTAGTAAGTTAATAGTAGGTAAGCGGTTAGCACCTAGAAATTCATTTACCCGATCTAAGGTTACCACAAACTTGGCGTTAGAGCCTGGGTTATTATAGCCTGAGATATAAGCTTTTAAAGCGGCGTTTTGGGATAATTGGAACCATTTGGCGTTATCCATCCAAATAGAATCAAATACTAATCCTTTTGTATTGGAAGCCGATTGAACGACGTTTCGGATATCTTGAATCGGATCAGAAGTTGCATCACTCCACACTTTTACTACGGGTAGTAAGTGTGAAGCCATATCGTCGGGCTGTAACAACGGAATAGTACCGAAAACTGCGCCGTCCGGGTTATTGAGTACACTTACATCGATTGTGAGGGTAGAAATACCCTGCAAAAACATGTAATCCAATCGAAGATCCGTAGACAAAGAAACTTCCTGCACATCGTTTTGCAACAAACGGGCAATTTCATCTTCTAACTCTACTCCTGACATGTAATTGCGGAGGTTCTGTATAGCACGGTAATCGTCCTGATCCATGGCGAATTTCTCTTTCATGGTCGGTATTTTACCGCTTACAAAAGAGATTCCGGGCCGGGAACGTAATGGAGCCGGTGAATTTTTATCTACAATAGAAGCAGCGGCCGGATTACGGCTTTTGCCTACTACGGTTTCAAAGCTTAATTCTCCTTTTTTCACTCCCCACGTTAAGTATTTGCGCCACAGGGTACGGCCAAATAAAGCTACCTGGGAGTTGTCGATATAGGCTTGCATATCGGCTCCCACGTGCATATTGGGAATTAATTCTTGGTATATACTGGTTGCTCTTGACATTTCTTAGAGTGATTGAGAGTAAATAATGCGCGGCAAAGCAGCTTCTAATTCAGGGGAATAAGGCACCCGCTTGGCGTACAGAGGATTGTTCGGATTCGCTATTACTACAGTAATACTTTCTCCGTCTCTTACAATTTTATCCGCGTAGTTAACGCTGTTCACACCCCCAAAGGAAGAGTTAGATGCGCCAGTGGTAGAGGAAGCAAAAACCAGTTCACCCGCGTTCACTGCGCCAATAGTGGTGCCTACGGTAACAACATCGTAATCCGCATTGGTTTTGTCGATTGCAGTAATGGGATAAGCTTTATTACCGGGTTTAGCGGCAAAGTTTTGTCCGATTGCAAGAGGGCTGTTTTTATTTACTTTATAGGTGGTTGCCGAACCGCCTGCCGTTTCTACTACAGTGCCTACTACCAAAGGCTTAGCCAGTCGGGTAGTTTCGTTAGCGATCATCGGGCAACCGGCTGGAATGACATAACCATCGGGCAAGCCGGTACGGTCTAAGCCGAACCCACCTTGCACCGCACTCATTTGACCGCCGTTACGCTGCCAAACGGGAATGTCGTTCAGGGTCTTTTTGGTATAATTATATCCTAATCCCATTTTTAAACTTGTTTAGTTTCTTTTTCTCTTTCAATTAGCCGTTTCATCGCCGGGCTAACTTTGTTATCGGCGGTTGATATACCCGTTCCTCGCGGCGGCGGGCCTCCGTTCGCGCTACTATTGGCAGCTTCTTGTTTAAAGGCGGTATAATCAGCTTCAATCTCAGCAGCAACGGTTTCCAGTTCTTCTTCCGTTTTAGGCAAGCGACCTTTGTAAAACAAGGCCGGAATGTCTTTTAAGCGGGTAGATAGTTTTTGCTGGATAGTAGTTTGTGCCTTTTCGGTTTCAAGTGCTTCCATCTTTTGAGCGAAAGGCTTAAACCAATCAGGCATTTCTGCCGGAGGTTGTTGCTGTTGATTTTGCTGATTGAATTGCTGATTTTCGGAGTTGTTGTTTTGTGCCTGCTTTTTCTTATCGTTTACCGCTTTATCATCGGCTTTCTGCATAGTTAAAAATGCACCGTCCGGATGTAAACCGTTAAAGAAATCTAATTGGGCATCAATGACACCATCTTCGGCTTCGTCAACAATGGTAGGGGCAACTTTAGCCGCAAATGCGTCTAACGTTTTGTTGGCTAAGGCAATCGTTTTAAAGCGTTCTTTAAACCGAGCCTTAATGCGTTCTTCTGATACAGCCATTTGTTTTTAAGTCGTCAAACTTGAGAACTTAAAAATATCTTTATGGGTGCATATTCTAGCTAAGACCAGTGAGGTAAGAGATGCCTGTTTGAGATTAGGCACACAATAAATTGGAAAGGGCACAAAAAAGCCGGTAGAGGTGAGTTTCTACCGGCTAAAAATAGGAACAAAGAAGAATTAATTGAAAAAGTTAACTGCCAAAGATATTGCCGTAAACGTTCCTCCTAACAAACTGGAAGCGGCTAAAATAACAAACTTCGTTTCCTGGCCTAGCTGACCTTCTGCCGCTTTCCGGGAAAAATAAACGCAAGCGGTAAGGCTTACCACAATAATACCAACGCAGAGTGCAACTATTGCATAACTCATACCCGAATATACGTTAATTTTGATTAGGTAAAACCGTATCAGAGAAACCCATATAACCAGCAGAAGGAGAATAATTTGGTTTACCCTCTATCAGAAATTTGGCACCTACTCCCTGTTCGATAACGGGAAGAAAGTATTGTTTATGTTCCGGTTCAAATTCAATACCTTTCAAAATTTCGGGTTGATTTAAATTCCTAAAAGTTATTTTAGTTTCCTCAATAGAATACACTTCCCAGGCGTTATCAGGATAATCTTGTTTAACTGGTTCTGGGGCTATCCAATTACCATCTACCACACTACCGCCAAAAGCTGCCTGCAAAGTTTCAGGAGTAAAATCCGCTGTTTCAAAATTAAAGCGAGCATTACCACTCAAGGAGGAAACAGGACGGTTATTCCCACTAGATAAATCAACGGTATTGGAAGCATCCAAATCTATTTCTTTACCGTCTTCCAGGATTATTTTCTTTAGAGCAAAATGTTTAGTTCCCATACGCGAATATACGTTAATTTTCTAAAACCTGCTTCATTAATCGCGGGTTATTCGTATATTTAAGTATGGTAACAACTGAATCAAATATAAATATTATTCTACCTGTGCCCCGTTTTTATAAAAAAGACGGTTTCTATTTAGATAAAATGACACCGGAACAAGCAGAGGTATTTATGAGGAATGCAGAGGAGATAAATTACCTGAATAATCAACAAATACTACGTGATTGTTTTGAACAAGTAATGCAATTAACGTGTCGAAAACCCAATATGCCTTCTGATAATCTACGGGCTTCTGTCCTTCTTTGTCAGCAGTATATAAAAGATTTGCAAAAAGGAATTAAAAAACATTCTAATCCCTATAAGCATAAACTGGAATTAAATGATAAATTACACCAACTTCGATTGAGTTAC
Organism: Adhaeribacter arboris; assembly: GCF_003023845.1. Classification (NCBI taxonomy): domain Bacteria; kingdom Pseudomonadati; phylum Bacteroidota; class Cytophagia; order Cytophagales; family Hymenobacteraceae; genus Adhaeribacter; species Adhaeribacter arboris. Next base: position 2,898,457 of record NZ_PYFT01000001.1, read on the forward strand.
CTAACTGACTTTAGAAATCGAATGCACATTACCATGCAAACGCTTGCCTATAGGGAGAAAGTTGGTAAGCATATTTAATTATTCCGACTTAACAAATCGCTTATTTTCTACCATCCAGTTAGGTAATTGTTTCCAGCCTTCCATCTTCTCCCGGTTTTCAGCTACATACGCTTTAAAAGCGGGAGAAACATCTTTTATTCTACCTTCAAACTTAAACTTATCTGCTTCTCCAACTAATAAAGCATCCTCGTACTTATCGTACTGTTCTTTAGAGGCAAGAACTGGAATTTTATAACAAATACAGTTGGGATGCCAATGTACCCAATCAAAATCTACGGGATAAACACCCGCTAAATTATCGCAAATATCGTAAGCAGGATGATTTCGGGAAAGTTTAATTTCGTAGCCTAATACAAACTTAGTATTCTTCCATTGTTCCCCATCAGCGGCCCGGTATGCGGCATTAGTTTCCGTTCGAGATAATCTCAAAGCGTTTTTGTAGGAACTTTTATAAATTCCGACACCAGGCTTATACAATTTCGCCGGCTTACTTAATACCAATTTGCCTTTGGCGTTCCGTAGCCGCCGAAACAATCTATCCGGTTCTTTTAAGAATCGTTTGGCTTCCTGGGCCATCTTGGCGGCACTCTGCCCTTCGGATAAGCCGACAAATAAGGTTTGTTCAATTTCCGCTTGCAGTTGGTTAGTCAGGTTCCAAACCCTATCCGATAAGGTGAGCCTACGCGTTTTGCGAGCGATAAAATTTGAAAAGGCTTGTTGGTTGCGGAAGGCTTGCTTTACGGGTTCTGCTACGGTACCGTACTTCTGTTCCAAAAGGGCTAGATTCTTGGCAGTAGACAGGTTAAACTCTCCTTGGATGCCATTTACCAGGGTAATCATTAATTGCTGCTGGAAGGCGGTTAAAATGCGAGTAATGGCACTATTTAAAGCCGGGTAATCGGTAATGCGGAAGGTAGTATTGGTGATGGTGATACCTGTAGAGGCCCGGAATACTTCATCTAGCACCGCGTAGTACAAGACCTGTACCTGCTTTTGCTGGGAGGCGAGGTTTTGCAGGTGTTGAGCTTCGTATTCGCGGTTAATATCTGGCATTAGTTAACTTTTTCAAACTTCTGATAAGGATATTTAAGAGTGTACCAGTCCCGATGTTCACAGTAGGTGCATTTATGTTCCCACTTAGGAGGATTGCTTAATAATATGGGCATATCTGTTTGCTGCATAGTACCGATTTTGCATACTTCACAAACATTCTCCACTAATAATACTTTAACTTCTGCAACTCTTTCCATTATTTTATCTTCTACAAAAAGGCACAAACATAAACACTTTACACTTCTTACAATAAAAACCTGCCTGCATTATCATTTCTCCTTTACACTGGATAGACTGCATATCGGCTAGTAATTCTTCTCCGGTTTTACCTACAAAGTAACAGGCAGAAGGACGGAAGATGTATTTAGGCTGGTTAGGGTTGTTCACTTTAAAAATTCTTCCCAAGTTTTTGCTTGTCCCCAAATCTTAGACATTATTAATACCATCGCTTCATAAGGAACATTTATAATACGATACTGATTATTACCAAAAAACACTTCGGTATGCTCTGGCAAAGGTTCATTATCCTTCATATAAGGGCTTATACTGGTTACACTTCTTAAGTCAATCTGACCAGTTTCCCAGATAAGTTGCTCATCACGGCCTAGCTTATCGGCTAATTCATCATTGTAGAGTACTTCCGCTTGTAGTATCACAGCAATTCCAAAGCTTTAAAACCATGATGTTTAAAAGGATTATGTCCAACCGCCATAATTGGAGGAGGGCGGTGCCCCATCGTGGCCAGCCAGATTTCGCCTGTGCGATTGATTTCAGCTAGTTCTTCCGGCGTTGGTTTCCAACAAGAAACGATAAAGGGAATTTCTTCACCATCCTTGCTGATTGCAACGGGCATATCGTCGGTGTTGGGATTGTCACCGGCACCAAGATTTAAATTAGATTCTTTAAAGGGAACAGGCTTCATAATTTAATTTTTCTCAATTTCCTTAACAACATTCTACCTACTATTTGCAGGGTTAACCGCCATCCAAAGCAGGTTAGCAGGTAATCAATATTCCACATTATTTTATCTTAGCTGCCAATTCTTCAATGATAGCCTTCCGTAAAAACTTGCGGTCGTTGCCAATCTTGATAAATGGAATTTCGGCAACCCAGGCGCCATCTTCTAAGGGTTGTACATAATCCAGAGCGATTTGCTCCATGCGTTTGGACATCTTTTGTCCTTTAGTCGGGTCGCTGCTGTATACAACGGTACCGGTAGTTACATTTGCCATAAATTTTAAATAGTTAAGGTTACTTTATCTTCAGTTTCTTCGCCTTGTAGTTGGGAATATTCCGTATCCGCATCTTTCACCAAAGGATTCTGACTAACGGCGGTTTTTTGGCTCATAATAGCTTTACCCCCCGTGGCCAGGTTGAGCATGTTTAATACATCTTCAAACGAATCAGGTAATGGATTACCAAACTCAATGCCTACTTTCAGGTTTTTGGCTTGTTGAGCAATAGTGGGATTGGTGTCCACAAATGTGGTTATAAAAGCTTTGATAATATTGATTTCTCGGTCTATCATCTCTTCGAACAACTCGTGTTTGCGCATGGCTTTGAGTAAAGCCTGGAAGAAAAGCAGCTCCATCGCCTTGCCGGAAGTAGTACCGATAGTAGCCATCTTCTCGAGGGAAATATCGGGCGTATCGGTAAAAAACTGGATATCTTCTTTCAGATTTTCCCGCTCTTGTTTTACCATTTCTACGGCCATTTGAGGAGTGAGGTAGGAAGCATCGGCACCCGGTCCATCTAATTCCACCACCCGCCCTACTTCGTCTTTCCCTGGCAAGGATTGTACGATTCCTTTTAGTATCAGAATAGGATCGGCGCTGTAGTCATTCACGTCCGCCCGCCGGGAACCTAAGTACTCGTACCGTTCAATTAGCGGCTGCACATCCGCCCATTCGGTCTGAGCTTGCTTGTAGTAGGATGCCGGAATTTTACCGATCGGATTGGCTTTGGTTTCTACCTCCCATCCATCGTCTTTTTTGGTGCAGTAGATAATGTTTTTTGCCTGGTAAACATCAAAATGCTCTACCTCCTTTTCCCCTTCCATCACGAGGTATCCCCGGCCAAAAGCTTGCAGGGCGCCATAACTGTCAAAAAGGGTATAAAGAGTGTCCCCTAGCGATTTGGCCAGGAGCATAGACCGGACTTTTACTACGCCGGGCTTGCTTTTATTTTCATCCGTCAGAGGATCTTCGGTTTGGGGAAAGAAAAGCCGGGCTACTTCGGTTTCAGAGAATAAGGTCCGGGCCAGTTCCCGGTTACGGGCATTTTGCCGCATATCTTTCCAGAGGTCAGTTAAGTAACCAAATACCTCATCGGTGCCTTCTGATTGCTGTACCAACTGCACGGGTTTACCGAATAAAAAGGCAACGGCGAGTTCCACAATCTTTTTCTGATAAGGGACGGGAAGTTTCCATTGCTTGACATTCTCGGTGGCGCCATCCGCTTTTTTGATAATCTTATCTTGGCGTTTCATTACCTGGTGTTCTGCAATTTGATATTGCTTCAAACTGTCCTCGACTACCTTTTCGCGGGTGACAAAACCACTCCGAAGGGAATCAATATTTTTTGCTTCAAGCAGTTCCTGAAATTTTTCTGGTGTCATATACCTGTTAATAAAATCCGTAATCACCTTTAGAAGTACCCGACTGGACTCCCTTACCAAAATCTTCTACCATGCCTGTTAAGCCATCTTCCGCATCATCGTGGGCATTTTTACCCGTAGCAGAATAACTGGTAACATGCTTGTAGAAAGCAGGCCATTTTCTATCCCATCCTTCGGGCATGTGTATTAGGTTAGTAACATCAGCGGAACGGGTAAAGATGCGCACTTCTTTGTTGAGGGATTGATGAAACCAGCTAATACGGGTTTTTGTGTTACCCATTATTCTTAGCTGAGATTCTACGTTCCGGGCAAATCCTCTACCCCCATTATTGCTTTCAATTTTGGCAACAGCTACCGCGTGTTTCGTTAGCTGAATAGCAGTTTGGGGTTCGGTTGTTTCCATGGGTGCTTGCGTATAAAACACGTCCGTTACATAAATACCGGTTTCTGTTTCATCGTAGACAATAGAGCAAAGGTAATCCGAACCGGTGTCGGCGGTATCCACGTAAGCCTTGCGAGTTTTGCGCTTACTGATAGGAATGATGGTGTAGGTTTTAAAGTCGGAGTACAGTAAACCTTCTTTGGGTTGCGGGTTTTGTAAATACTGCCGGCCAAACACCAACGGATTACGAACCTGCATAATTTTGAGCTCTTCCAGACTGTGTTTGAAAGGCCATAGAGCAACTTCCTGCCCTTGTTCATCTTCCTGAATACAAGGAAGACTTAATACATCCCATACTCCCGGCTCATTCTCCATCAGATAGCCGCATAAGTCGCGTTCGTGGAGGCGCTGCATAATAATGATGATGGGAGTATTGCGAGAGTTTACCCGGTTAGAAATAGTAGAATCAAAACGTTGGTTTACCCGCTCCCGGATAGTTTCTGAATCGGCATCTTCGGGTTTTATGGGGTCGTCAATAATGAGGGCTCCACCGAAACCTTGTTTTTGTTCAATATCAGTTAGAAAATCACTTAATTCTTTTTCTTCGCTTTCTTCATCTACTATTCCCGCTCCAAAACCTGTTACCTGGCTAGCAGCAGCAGTAGCATAAACTCCACCCCCCTTAGTTGTGTACCATTTTTTCTTTGAATTTGATTCGTGTTTAATCTGTACATAGGGAAACATTTCTTGATAATATTCCTGTTGTACCAAATCCCGTACTGTTTCGGAGTTGTCCAAGGCTAAATCATCTGAGTAGGAAAGATGAATGAATTTAGCACTGGGATTTAAAGCCAAACCATTGGCAATAAAAGATTTTACGGCTAGTTCCGTTTTGCCATAACGCGGGGCAATGTTTATGATTAAGCGTTTTATTTCACCGCGAAGCACCGCATCTAGTTTTTGCGTAATCAATTCATGATGTTCACCAATTACATATTTGCGGTTATATTGCTGATAAAAGAAATAGCGAGTAAAAAATAAAGACGAATCCAAACTCATAATTTGGGTCATTTTTTTTTCAGCCGGATCTATTTCAATTATAGTCATTAATATTTTTTTGTATTGCTTTGTAATATGCTTGTATTTCTTGCTCTGATAGTTTTGAAATATCAAAATTAATGTTTTGATTAATGTTAGTAGATTCGGTTTTCTCCACAAACAAACCATGTATTTTAGCCATATCCCTTAAGGCGGTATCAGCAGGATACAATTCAACGGTCGTACCAAACTGCCCAGGCTTAATTGCTTTAATGCGGCCTTTCTCTTTTGCTTGAACCAACTTTACCATGTTTAATTCTGCTACTTGTTTTTTTATGGGTGGTCCAGGAACTAGACGTATTGCTAATGGCTCTCTTTCAAGCTGCATTTGCAACCGTAAGATTTTAAGCTTGCGGGTTTGTTGCTGGCTTAAATGACTTTTCAAAGCTTCATCTATTAGTTCGGCTCGTTTGGCAAATTCTTCTTCAAATGCAACCTCCTCTTCTAATTCGTAAATAATTTCAATTAGCGGCTTTTCTACCTGGGCAGGCTCTTCTACTTCTACAATATCATAGAACTCATTTATATCTGATTTAGCAATATCGGATATTAGTTTTTTGGTTTCTGGAGCACCTAAACTTAACTCTTCTAATCGAACCTTTATAGCGTTTAGAATATGAGGTTTTCTGAGGTTTTCATACCCGATTTCAGTAGCTGATCTTTCGCTATATTTGGCAACTCGAGCGGCGCGTGTAGCATTAAAATCAACACAATACTCTTCCACGAACCGCTGTTCCTTGCCTGTCAATTTTTTCTGCTCGTTGGCTGATTCTTCTGCCATCATTTAATCTCAGTCAGTTCCTTATCCAATATTTCGACTATATCCGAGTACTTGACATTGTATCCTACAACATAACCTACCAAGAAACCGGAGGAGGTCAGAAGTAAGCCGAGAATGGATAAGAATACTATCATAAAAAATGTATACGATATAGTTCTAAAATTACGGAATAAATATACCTATTATTTTGTATTTTCCTATAAATATTTAGGAATTAGGTTTCCAATCACCATCGGCATCTAAATGGGGTGGTGGCCAGCCGTGTTTTCTCACCATCAACATGCGCATAAATCTTAACCAAAATCGAAAAATCTCATGCACGATCCGGAGAATGCCATTTACTGCGAAATAAGCAAAACCATTTAAAAGGATGGTCATTCCTAGAAAAGGGAAAAAGCCACTGAAGGCGATTTCTAATATCTTATTTATCATTTTCTTGCTGGTTTAACTGTTTTTCTCTTAGCTGTTCTGCCCACTGTTCAAACTCTTGGCGGGTGCGACCGGATAAGTTCATACTTTGGCGTTAATAAAATACTGAATAAACTTTATGCTATGTTTTTTGCATAAAAAGAAACTTGAAGTAGAAATATTAAACAAATAAATCCCTTCTTCTTGAAGAATAAAAAACCAATGGCAGTTACAAGACCATGTTTCTGATTTTAGTTTTTGAATTGTCGGTGTAGCAATTTTATATTCTAGATGTAAAATATCTTCTTCTGAAACCTCGCTATCTGTAAGGGTAAAAGCATCAACATTATAAGCTAAAAAGTTTTGGTGCCTTTGTCCTACCAAAAAAATATAGTGTCCACCAACAATAGGCTGGTCAAATAAACTTAGTTGGCAGGTTTTTGTAAGGGAAAGTTTCATGCTTTCTCGGTGTTAGTTGTTTCCTCTGCCTTGTTTAGGTGGTGGCGCAATAATCCTTTTTCAAGATATTCGGGAATTAATTCAGGTCTTTTTATTCTGTCAGTGGCAATAGGAACCCAACCATCGATTTTTATAATATCATCAGGCTCCGATTTAAAAAACATTTCGTACTCGGTAGTTTCTTCTGTTGGGGCTACAGGACGGGCGAGTAAGCCAGCTTTGTAACATTCGCGCTTGCATTCATCAACTTCTTCATTGGAAAGTAAATGGCTTTTAGGGTAAGGCGTAGGCTTGCAATTCTTCTTTGCCATCTGCTCGGCTTGTTCTTCGGTTAATGGTTCTATCTGTTCTTGTGATAGCCTAGCAGGTGTAGAATAATTCATACTGATTAATTTGTTAAGGGCTACCTCTGCCATAAAATAGGCTTGCTTATGAAGTCGTTCTTTGTTAAATTGTATATGTTTGATATAGTGATTGCCAAAGCCTTCCTTTAAAGCTTCCTCGTATTCAGATTGGGAAAATTCTGTATCTTCCAAAGCTAAGTATCTCCCTTCTTCCATATCTCCACCAGCCATTTCAGCTTTCATACCGGCAATTATTTCAATTCCAAGGTCAAACTTCTGTTCTTCGGTTAATGGAGTGGCTTGTGCTAGATAATTCAATACTTCTTTAGCTAATTCAGTCCAAGTTTCTGCGTTGCTATTGCATAGTATATGACCTATGTCTTTTAGTTTTTCTTTTTCTGTTTTCATATCTAATCAAATATATTGTTGACAATAGCGACTAAATTGCATCCAATGTAAAAGGCTTCTTGCGCACAAGTAGTCTGAACATAATAAGCCTGTTCTTTACCTTTTCGGTGCGTTCGTCTAAACTTGTAAGCATTTCTTTTTAGATAATCCTGGATTTTAACTTGGTGCTCCGTTTCAGTAATCATAAATGAAACTTCGTTGGTTGGTATGGCGGCTGGTTTAGGCTTTTCTGTTTTCATTTTCTTTTGGGTTAGGGATAGGAGTGAAAATGCGGAGCATTGCAACGGATAGCCCGGCCGCAAGGCAACCCCCAAATTCTATTTGACATATTTAGTGGCTTCTACTATTCCGGCTCTAAGAGCATCAGGCCGGGTGGTCTGGTCTTCGCCGTAGCAAAAGCTACTTCTTCCATTATTGATAAACTTCACTTTGCTTATCCATTTGTCTTTTTGCGGGTCTGGAGCTACATGAATGCCGATGGTATCCAGCCAGTCTACTATAGCAGCTAATTGAAAAGATTGTGATAATTCTTTAAACTGGTTTATTTGGGTACAAGAAAACTTATAATGGAAATACCATTGGTCAAACCTTTCCCATACGGGAGAAGCGGCGAAGATTTCGAGAAATTGGGGATGGGTCATGGGTTTATCTTTTACAAATTTCGGTAACTCTATCTGGTGGAACCTGTTTGAGCAAAGCGTTAAATATTTTGTGTTGTAAAACTTCAATTCCTCCGGCTAAGGCATTGTTAGTGTTTCCTAATTCTTCTAAATGTTGCGTTAAAGCGGTTAGCATGGTAACCATCTCCAAAGCATCCCTATCTTCCATTTCAATCTTAATTTTCATAGCTTCTTTAATAATCTATTTTTCTTCTACTTCTAAGGCTACTATTCATCTTAGCGGCGGGTAATTACTTCTAAGGCCTCTTCCCAGGAGTTAACCCGGTAAATGGGTGCCCGGTCGCCTACTTCTTGCCAAAACTCTTTTTCTTTCGGGGTAAGCTGGGCCTTGGTGTCTACTTTTATTTCCATAAAAAACCAGGTTCTCCGGTACGCTACCACAATATCGACAAAGCCTTTCAGTTGGGATACTACTTTCACGTAGGCGCCGATTTGCCGGAGCTTGCGGACTATTTCGGCTTGGTTTTTATCAACTTTAGCGGCAGTACGGAGCATGGGTTAATCAAAATAACAAGTACTACGGAGTCGTGTATTCTCGGCAATTAATTTATCTCTAGCCTCAAAAAGCCCATCTAGCCTTTGATTTAATTTGCTTATTTGATTTTGCTGCTGTTGGTACATTTGTTCGCGATGCACTTGTAGTTGATTTTTCTTTCTTTCAGATTTAGTAAGACCTTTTTCAATTCTAGCTTGGGATAATTGAATCTTAAGTAGTTTGTTTTCATCTTCCAATTCGGCAATAGTGCTTTTAAGGGTTCCATTCTCAAAGGCTAAGCTCTTGGTAGTTCTTTTTTGTAGGTCGTATTTCTCAAACCATTTATATTCCTGTTCTTTAGCTTTATTAAGTTGCCTTAAAATGGACTGATATTCTTCTTCTTGTTGTTTTAATTCTTCTGGTGGCATATTAATTATCGTTAACTGCTTTCTTCTCTGCTCCTACCCGGAAAGCTCCGGGGAAAGTTTTATAGCTTCTTTTGCGGCCCGGTATGTATCGTATGCCAGGGTGGGATTAAAAAGTAATGTATTGCTTATCATAAATTAAATCTAAAACACCTTTTATGTGCATGCGCCGAAGTGCAGTGTAAAGCATTTTTCTTTCTTCTGTCAGGTTAGCCTCAAATTGGTTTTTTGGCAGAAACATATTACCGCCCCGATGATTAAAACAGTTGTGTACTAGCCGACATTTGCCCTCTTGATTCACGTAGATTAATCCCCACTTTTCGGGCAGTTCTTCTTTCTTGATTAATCCATCCGGGCAACAATACAGGCGATAATTACCCATGCCGATAGATGGATTTTTGCGAAAAGATTTATTTTTATCGCATAAAAAGTCATTGCGACTTATTTTGCATTCGATTAGTATGCTGGCTTCGTGGCGAAAGCCTAAGACATCCGGACATTCATTGCTTAGCGATCGGAGTTCTTTGAAAGCGAATCCGGTTCTTTTTAGAAGCCACTTGTAAGCCAGTTCTACAATTTGATTATGTGTAAATTCAGTTTTCATATCTAAGGGACTAGTATTTATCTATCCAGTTGCTATCTATCCAATTGGGATAGTTATTTAATTTTACCATCACGCCACTTTCACAGCCTCCATAATTTAGCTTGAGACCTTGAATAGTATGGGTCTTACCGTCCAGTTGACGACCCCATCCGGAAACGGTTACTTGTTGGCCTATTTGTAAGTCGCAAACAACTTTGACGTGTTTTTCTAATTGAAATTCCATAAGGGACTTGTATTTAAAAGGGTAGGAAGGAAAATTATTTACTAAATGATTCACAATACAGGTTTATCAAATTATCTAAACGTTGTCGTTCGGTTTGCTTACAGTAGAGTTCTGCTTTCAATACTGCCGCTTCACTGGATTCTTTCTTCGTCCGGGCAATCATTTCTTCTAAATTGTTTATTTGCTTTTCGGCATTAGAGAAATACAGGTAAATGGTATCTAAAAATTCACGGTTCATGAGGCTTTATTAGTTTGTTCTGGTTGAAGGCGACTGGCTAAATATTGTTTCCGGTATTCCTGATAAGCAGAATCCTTGCTAACTTCGTCCTTTATTCCCTCGGTATAGCCGGAAAACTGCTTCAAGAATTCAATGTACTTTTGCACTCCTTCCAGTTCCTCTTCGGTGTACTTAAAGTTTTTTTCGGAATCTTTGTAGGCATTAGCGCGTTGCAAGGCTTGTTCCTCCACTACCGAATCACGTTCGCCTTTAATGTAAGCATCCATCCAACCGTGAATCGTCATGGCATCAAAAGTGCCGTATAACTTGCCGAACTTACCCGTAACCCCCTCCCGTAGCACGTAAGCGATTTCATCAAATTTCAAGTACCAATACCGGGTAATAATCTCATTACTCAATAAGGCAGTTTGAAAGCTGCTCAAGCGTTTTTCTTGGGCTAGATTCAACTGATTATTGTAGAAAGAAAGTAGTCGGGTTAAGGCTTCGCTTAAATCTTCCGGTGATTCTTTGCGGATTTTACTTAGCTGCGGCGTGGTTAAAGCACCAGGAACAGATAAAACCATTTGTTGCCGAATGAAAGTTACTTGCGCTAATTTGTTAGCCGGATTACTCGGATCACTTTGCAGCAAGCATTCGAGCAATGGCGACTGCTTCCTCAGTATCAAGCCGGCTTCGTTGGTTTTGGTTAGTTCGGTTTTCATATGAATTTTGAAAGGTTACTTTGTTTACTTCCGGTGTTTCTTCTGTCCAGCGCTGCTGGTTGATGTAGGTTTTAAAATGCGGCCATTGGGGCACAAATTCGCGCGGGTTTACTTCCCGCATGCGTTCTCGCCACTGGATTTGTTTTTCAATCGCCCCTAGAATCAGGCGCGGCAAATCGGGCAACTGGTTTTTAAACTTTTTTTGCAGATTAAGCCATTCTACTTCCTCACCCCGCTTGGTACCGGGGTAGACTTTTCGCGCCATATCGAAGATTTCGCGCGCCCCCCAGTTTGCGAAGCTGGTTTTTTTGGTTTTAACGCTTCCGAATTTTCACTTTTCGCACTTTCACCGTTTTGGTTCTTTTCCAAAAGAACAGTATCTGTAGTGGTCTTTGTAGTAATCTCTGTAGTAGTCTTTGTTAAAGAATCTGCCTTTTCTGCTGGTTCCAACCTTCCTTTTTGTCCGGATTCATTCTGCTCTTTGGTCAGGTTGGAATCTTCCCTTTGGTCAGATTCAATACTACTGTTTGGTAAGATTCCAGTTTCTAACAACTTTTGAAATTCCGCGGCAAATACAGTTGGTATAATCCGGTAATGCAGAGTTGGGCTACCGTTAAATTTTTTTACGGCTGTTTCTACTCCTTTTCCCGTTAGATTTTTGATAAGCAACCGAATTTGTTTTTCGGTCAACCTGGTTTCTTGGTACCATTCCAGATAGGTCTTAGCAATCCAACCCCCTTCTAATTTACCTTTATCCGACCAGTAAAGCAGTTTCGACAAAAAAATTCCGCCGCAAATACTGCCGCTAAAATCAATCAATAGCGGATCCATCGCAATAATGTCCGTATTGCCCGTATGCTGCTTAATCAGATTAAAAACTTGCTTTAAATTCATTTGTACCAAGTTTAAAAAAGGGGAGACACTAACGCGGTCTCCGGTTCACGCCTCTTTAGATTATGCTCTCTGGACTTTATGAGGTAAGCCCGGATAACCCTAAGCATTTGGGCCGAACGGCACTCGCACTTACACCTGTGTTCGGTTTTCCTTATCGTGTAAGCAGTGCTATATTTTACAACCTCCCTCCTGTGTATTCCTCTCCCGATTTTTCTAATTGCATAATGGCTTTAAATATTTCGTAGGCTATTCGCGGGTCGATTGCGTTCCCATAGGCGGCGAGTTGAGCCACTGCGTCGGATATCCCATGAGGAAACCCGAAAACTGCGGGTTGGCCCACCCTTTCTTCAAATTGTAGAAAAGCATTGCCTTGTGAATCCAATGGATATTCCGGCCGTGTCTCTTCAATGCTGCTTCGCGGGTTGTTATGTAATACCCTCTTCCGTCTTTGTGCATTGGAGTAGGCAATGAGCCATACCCTTTTTCTTTGGTGAAAGGCTCCGATGGCACTTGCAGGGATAATAAGAGGCGGCCAGCAGGTGTAGTTTGCATCTTCCAAATTGCTGATTTTTGTATCCAGCACCCCATTAAGAATGCTTCCGGTAACATTCTCGTTGATAACCCAATTAGGCCTAGTCTCTTTAACAATGCAATACATTTCCGGCCAGAGGTAGCGTATATCGGCTTCACCTTTCTTTTTGCCGGAAACTGAATGGGGTTGGCAGGGATCGCCTCCACTGATAATATCGACGTAGGGAAGATTTGAAGCTGTTCGTATATCGGTAAATTGGATTGCATCTGGAAAATGTCTTTTTGATTGTTTGTTACAGAACTCGTCTATTTCTACTGTCCAACTGGTAGGAATCCCAGCCCAGGCAGCAGCTAAAGGAAAACCGGCAATTCCATTAAATAAGGCGCCATGAGTCATAATCTACTTCCCCGATATTTTTCCACTTCTGTTTCTTTCTCGGGTAGTTTCGAATCTTGCCCTGCTTTCCAGATTTGCCAGAGCCAGCCTGCTACTACCGGGCGAACACTCGGTGATACTTGGTCCGTTACTTTTTTAAATAAGGCTTCTAATTCAGGTTTCATGCGGCACGGTTATATTGTTGTTTTAACTTTCTTTGATAATCAAGCTATGTTCATTTTAGAAGCAAAGATTATCGCATCCGGCACTTTCACTTTATCCGGGTTCTCGGCTTGCCAGTAGAGCATCCTTTCGGCTACTTGATGCGCCTGGGCAGCTTTTAAAAACTGTTCCCGGGTAGCATTCGGACTTTGAAGCACACTCCGGGCCCAATCTAAAATAGTTTTCGGCGCGTACGTATCGGCGGCTCGCAGGGTAAAGGTGGGTTCGTCTGGATAGAGGTTCATAAAAGATTAAAAAAAGATTTGGTTTCCACAATTAAGACACACATTGCCATCTTCAGAATAGAATTGTTGATACAGACAAACTTTACATTCAATTTGCTGTTCATCTTCTATATCTTCATCTTCGAAGTCTTGCCAACTTTCGTAATCGTTTTCTTCTTCCATCATTTTAAAGTTTTCGGGGTGGATTAAATCGGGATAGAATGCTTCTAACATCTTAATATTATTTTTAGGGCGATAGCCGGGCTTTACACTACAAGTCCTCACTTTGTTCCGGGCTTTTCGTTGCAATCCCTATCGCAAATGCTACTTAATTCCTTTTAAAGCATATTCTAATGCTTCATCAAAACCACAACTACCGTTATAGTATTGAAGAATATAATTAATGCTTTCATCAGGGTTTAAAATTGCTTGAAAGATATCATCTCCGTGTGATGAAGTATTCTCTATAATCAAGTATAACTTTCCTTTGACTATACAAAATTCTTCATCAAATTCATCTCTTAATTGTTCTAAAGGTGAATCATAATAATTCTCTATTATCTTACCTCTTTCTTTTAAAAGATTTTCAGCATATTGATTTAAGGTTTAACCTTCGATTGGTTTTATTTCCTTGATTTTACCAATCATTGTAACTGTTTCACTCATTTTCTTTTGCGTTAGGGATGGGAGAGCGCACGCAGTAAGCCGGACAGCCCGGCCGTTAGGCAACGCCCAAATACTTTTGTTTCTTCAAAGATTCTTTTCCTATTAATTCAAAGTAAGCTCTTTCATCATGTAACTTTATGATTTCCATGTTCCGGGCGTAGTCTAAAAACAAAGGCCGTTTTAAGTGATTCTGCCAGTCGGAATTACATTGCCGGCAATGCTCTACCAAATTCCAAGCTTCGTTTTGATACTGCTTGTACTGCCCTTGCGATAGTAGATGTGAGTTCGTTAAAATAGCATCTGATCGGCCACACCCGGAACAAAACCCCGTTCGTTCTAAGCTCGCGTACATCTTGCGCTGTTGGTACAAGGACCGGGCTTTCTTCTTACTTACCTTGCGCAACATTTGAAGAGCTTAGAATACTTTGATAATGTTTCTTTTGATTCTCAAATTCCGCGTGTTTAGTAAAGCTGTGAATCAATTTTAATTGCGCCGGAACGACTGCTTTATCGTACTTCACTTTGTTCATTAATTCGATAAGTTCCGTCCGCTCTGCCTCCGAAATAGCTGGGCCACCGCGTTCTTCTTCCTCTCTATTTACAATTACTTTTTTAAGTTTAGCAATAGCCTGGTCTGCTCTTTCCACATCTAATTTGTTAATGTTTAAAAGCATTTTGGTTTTCTCCTGCCGAGTGATTACCGGATTGTTAAGCAATCGAATTATCTCTTCTTTTTGCCTTTGAGTAGCGTATTTCTTAGAAGCAGTTTGCGGCTGTTCTTCGCCTTCTGACGTACTTTCTGGCTGTGTAGATGGTTGTACAGGTGGAGTTATAGGGACTTGTTTTGGCGGGTCTACAGCACCCGTTCCGGGTTCGTTTTGAAAATCCATTTCTTCGCTCGGAGTGGGTTCATATCCGGCGGCCCGGATAATCCAGGCTAAAAGATTGCGGTAAGCCTTGCCAATTGCCCGGGTTTGACACATTGAGGCTATGGCGTACTCCTGAAAGAACTTTTTACCCTGCTCCTTATTAGAACACATGGCAAAGCCGGCCCCTACTATCTGCTGCGTGCGTAAATTGAACAGCTTAACGTTGCATTTATACTTAATTTCGCCCTCAATACTGATATTGATAGGTTCTTCTGCAATGGGGACTATACCTAATCTGGAACCGGCGTATTGCCACCCTTCCACGTTTACAAACTCTTTGCCCTGAATATTTTGATATAGCTTATTTTCTTTGATAAACTTGGCTAAATCAGTTGCTAAATGCAGCGTTTCATCTGATTTAGATATATCATAGCTATCTACTTTAGGCTTTTTTGCGGGAGTATTTTCAGTTGCCATTAGTATCTTTGAATGTGGGATTGAGTATTAAGACGATGTAATAAATTATTTTGGTCAGTTGCTTCGGAAAATACCTCGTGGTACATCATTTCGGTAATAGATTGAAAGCCTTTTGCTAAGTGCTTTTCGTTTCTCCATAATCGAAATAAAAAACTATTATGGCTATTCGATAAATCAACTACCCCTCTGCTTCCGGACTTTAAAGAGGCTCTAATAAGAATGTGCGGCGTAATCATCTTATAATAGAAATCTCCTCTTTTAAAGTACAAAGGCCAGGCAGTTTGCGATCTGAATTGTAGGTTTTCAAAATCGTTTTCCGTTAACTTTTTCAGGATCTTTTTAGAAGGTAATTGCTTAAACCCCGACCGGATAAAGGCAACTAAATTCCTGAAAGTCATTAGTGGCGTATGTATTTGTGGCGCTTTCATACCGTTGCTACTTCAGGTTTTCTATTTTCTAACCACTCCGTAATATCCTGTACTTTGCCGTTAGGATGGATTTCTAACAAGGTGTTAAACCCGGCCATTATGGCTAATTGAACAGCTGCTAAGCGGGTCTTTCTGCAAGGATTTGCGGTTACCCGTATTACCTTGCCGCCTACTTTATCTCTATAGGTTATAAGCATGGCCTTATCTATTATAATAACCCATGTAGTAATTAGCACGCTTACCAACAAAGCACATTGTCTTTTTGTAAGCTTCTTCTGTAATCAAACCATCATTAAAATTGGCAATGGCTTTATTGGCAATTCGGGAAAGTATTGATTTTATTTCCATGATTTCCGTACTTTTTGAATGTTAGAAACTATCTGGTTAATGCGGGCTAGGGCGGTATCTATCGGACTCATTTTATTAAATGTTTATGTTCGTAGATATTACCTATAATAAGATTCTCTAACAGGCTCTTGTCATTTAGTCCAAACACACTATAGTCTGAATTTTCCGCTATGACCTCGAAACCAAAACCAGCTACTTCGAAAAACCATTTTACCACACAGTCTACTATTTCTAGGTGTGTTTCAAAACCTACCATTGTACAAGCAACTATATCACCTTCGTAAATTTCATTGCCTTTAGAATCTTTTAGTCCGGTATATTGATTTAAAATAAACCGATTAGGATGCATAGATTCATGTATAAAGGCATTTATTGTTCTCATGGAAACTGAACCTGTAGTATCAATATAAACATCTTCTAATTTGCCTTTATAGGCCTCGTATGTTGGTTCAAAAAACTTATTGTTTTCTGTATCCCAAACTCTGAATTTTATCTCTCTCATAGCTTTATTTGCTTACATTTAAAACACTCTAATAAAAGCCCATGAATCAATGCTAAGTTGTAAGAGAAGTTCCAGGTTGGTATCTCTTCCCAGGTGGTTACATCGGGATAATTTGACTGAAAAAAGGCATCTAAATCTTTTTCTACAATCGTTAATATCTGCTGCTTTTTGCGCCGGAAGAGTAGCATTTTCACGTCTTGGCGGCGTAAGTCAACTTGTTTCGTTTTTAATCTTTGTTGGTGGTTGGGAGGGGCAGCAAACTTGTTGCGGCGTGGGTTTTTAATAGTTGGCATGGTTTTAGAATTAATTGATGAAACAGTTAGATTGTAAAAGGTCTGGTGTTAATCCTTCAATTGTTGGATGTCCGGATTAGTATAATTTCGCTGGATATAAGAAATAAATTCCCTAGTTTCTATTCGCTTCTCTCTCGTACCAAAATTGATCACTTTGATATGGCGAGGGTCCTTCGTAGATAGCTTCCCGTACTTCCTTATTGTTTGTTGGTCCACGTTTAATAAGTCAGCAACTTGTTCTACCGTCAGGGCGAATTTGTCGGGTAGTTGAATCGTAATCATAATTGAATGTGATAGTTGAATTTTTTTGGATGCGTAAAAAGATTGCCTTTGAAAGTAGCTTTGTTGTGTACAAAGAACTCATTCAAGTCGAAGCAATACGTAATTTCAACTAAGCCTTCACATAATTCCAGTTTCTCCTCAAAAGTGGAATTTTGATAAAAGGTGTAATCTTCCAGGTTAAGCCAACCGTACCGGTACAACTCGGGAAGCCATAAACAAGCTAAATCTAAATAATCTGGATCGCCTACGCTTGCCAAGCGGTACACATCGCCGGTAAAGATTTGGCGGCCTTTCGGGTCGAGGTAGCCGGGAATAATTTGCGGTTCTAACATGATTATTCAGTTAATAAAGGTTCAAATTGATATGGTTTAAGCAGGATGTTTCCTAAGAAAGTGCAGCTAGAATTGAATAATCGTGGCGGTAAAATGACTTCATCCTCTTTGTATTTTCTTTCCAGAAAGTTTTTTTGTACAGTTACCCAACCGTAGCGATACAAGTGCTGAAACCAAAGACAAACGTGGTAAAAAGGCTCATCATCCTCGTCGTAAGCATTGTCAACATGGTACACATCACCTTCGAAAACTTGACGGCCGGAAGGGTCAAAAAAACCGGGCACGGGTTGAACTTGATGGGGCATGGTTAAGCAGCTTTAGATTCGGGAAGAAGATTATGAATAAACATGCGGCCTTTCTCAGTCCAGTAGGTTTGATTTTTAGTTTTGAGATTTCCTAGAGTATCGTAATAAGGGAAAGGTTTGATTTCAGCGTAGCCTTTATCTTTGTATTTGGCAGTTAGCACCCATACACCGCCAACTTTCCAAACAACGCCACGGGTTTTAAGCTCTTTATGTAGCCATTGGGCAGATTCACCAAAATGATCGGCAATAACAGAAGAGGGTATTAAGGATTTGGAATCGATTACTTTTTCAAAATATTCAACTTTGGGAGCTTGTTCCTTAATTGTAGAGTTAGCGAGTTGTAATTGCTCTTTATAAAGCGTTACCTCCTGTAGTGCCAGTTTGTAACCTTCTTCAATAATTTCAGCAGGCGACTTATGGCGTATTTCGGTTTTACCAGTAAGAAGTAATTCTTCTACCCGATCGTAAACCCAAAGCTCAAATTCCGGAGAAAGCCAAGCCGCGAATTTTATAGCTAGTTTTTGGTGCATCCAGGTTCCAGGATTAGAACCGCCGTTTACTGATAAGAGAACTTCACTATTCTTTAAAGAATACTGCTTACACAAAGCATCTATAAAGTATTGAGTCTGTTCCGTTTTAGTAAAATTGGAAACAAGCTTCCCGAATGGTTTTGCCATTTGATTGGCATTAATCATGACCGAATCCTTTTGAGAAAAAGCAATTGGGTTGTTCTGATAGGAGAATACTTGCAAGCTCATCAGGCAGCGGCTTTAGCAGTTTGACGTTTAGATTCAAGGAATTTCATGCGCTCCCGGTAAGCCTTTGAATCCGTAGCAATAGCTAACCTCTCGATTGCCGGCCAATACTTAGAAGTTGTTTTTTCAATATTTACCACTCGGCTAACATTAGCCGGGTCAACCTGAAGCTCCCGAGCCAAATTCATGGTAAAATTTGGCGGCATTATTTCGCGAATAGTTTTTGGTTCCATCCTAATTTATTATATTGGTTTGCTGTAATTGTATTTGCTGTAATTGTTCTCAAATATACGTGTAATTGAGAATAAAAGTCAACATTTTACACCATTTTTTTTCTCAAAAACACCAAATAATTTGTAAACAACTGTGAAAGAGCGCATTAAAGAACTAATTAAAGCACTTAGTGAAGAAAAAATTGATTTTTTTAGCCTAATAGGCATCTCAAAGGATACTGTTAGAATGTATACTGATAGAGGTAGTAAACCAAAATCAGACTTTATGGAAAAAGTTTACCGTTCAATTGAGAATTTAAATCCAGAATGGTGGCTTACTGGTCAAGGAGAAATGTTTATCAAGTCAAATAAAACAATCATTAAAAGTGAGGAACCAAAAAGCTTTCTTAATCAGAATAGCGCAGTTCCTATTTATGATATAGAAGTGAGGGCTGGTATTGTGTCTAGATTAATCGAGAATAATGAAAATATACCAATTATAGGATGGTATTATTTAAAAGACATACCTAATATAGATGGTATAATTGGGGTGCGAGCTGTAGGGGATAGTATGGTGCCTTTTATAACTGGAGGGGATACATTATTAATAAAAAGGGTAGACAAGAATGGTTATATAGCCCCCGGTCTCTCTTATGTCATAATAACAAGTAATATGACTGTAGTTAAATACATTCAAAAAGGGCCTAACAAAAATTATTGGCACCTAAAAAGTCATAATAGCGATAAAGAACAATATCCTGATGATGAAATAGCAAAAGATGAGATTATACATTTATTTCTAGTAGTAAAAGTACTTAAAGAATTAACCTATTAATTTTTTGATATATGAAGAAAATGTACTTGTTAACTTTGAGTTTATTTCTTTTTAATTGCGGCGGCGATGGCGACCCCTCTCCTTCAAGTGCTTGTGGTACCTCTGGCAACGGTTGCTCCAAATACAATAAGGCAGACTGTGAAGCACGAGCGAGTTGCGAATGGATTGTTGGTTCTGGCTGTAAATGTAGATAGACTTTATGGCTTGGCGATTCAGAAAAAGTATTAAAATTATACCTGGGGTTAAGTTAAATTTTAGCAAAAGCGGAATAAGTACTTCAATAGGCTTGAGAGGTGCTAATTTTACTTTCTCAAAATCAGGAACTTATTTAAATACCAGTATTCCTGGATTAGGTCTTTATAATAGACAAAAACTGTCCTCTTCTAACGATAATTCTATACCTCAGGATTACAACTTCCATCCAACAGAATTCAAAACAGGTGATGAGGAAAATATTTTTAGTGCTGATCTACAGCAGATAACCAGTCAAGACATGCAAGGTATAAAAGAGGCGATACTTGCAGCACATCAACAAAGAAAAGAATTACAATCAGATTTGCTAAAAGTTAAAATAACCCAAAATAGTTATAGGCTCAAACTAGTATTGAGTTATATTTTTCTTTTTGGACTTATTAAAAAGTCTATTTCTGAAAATATAAAAGCGGATATAAATTCTCAAACATCCACCATTCACCAAATTCAGGACCAAATTGAAAAAAGCCATGTAGAACTTGATATTGAATTCGATCCTGAAATTAGTCAAAAATATTTACGGCTTGTTGAAGCTTTCAAGAAATTATCTACATCTGCCAAAATTTGGGACGTAACTAGTGCTCATCAGCAAGATAGAGTAACAACCCGCTCGTCTGCTGGAACGCTTGTTAATAAAAAAGAAGTGAAATTCGGACTTAACTCTATAGCTGATATTAAATCAAAATATGAAGCGCTTTGGCTAAACAATGCTAACGGGGCGGATTTATATATCTATCCGAATTTTATAATAATGCATTCTTCTAAAAACAGTTTTGCAATTATTGGGCTTAACGAAATAGAGTTCACTCAAACTTCAGTCAGGTTTACTGAAACGGGATCAATCCCGGCAGATTCAAAGGTAATTGATAGAACTTGGTTGAAGGTTAATAAAAATGGCGCTCCAGATAAACGCTTTAAGGGAAATTATCAGATTCCTGTAGTTAGATATGGTGAAATCAGCTTAAAAACCATAACCGGACTTAACGAAGAGTATGAATTTAGCAATTATGAATATACAGAAGAATTTGGAAAAGCATTTCGGGATTATCAATCAACTATTAAGTCATTAAAGCAGGTTGTTGATAAAACTAATTTTAAAGATAGTGCGACCAAGGAAAACGAAAAAAATACTATAACTCTAAACACAAATAATAACATGGGACTTTTTGATAAAATTTTTAATTCAGATACAAATAATAAACCCAATCCGGAACAATATTTATATTCCCCAAAATCTGAACAAGAAGCTTGGATTGCTATTATGTATGCTTGTATGATTTCAGATGGAGAAGTTTCCGATGCAGAAGTATCGCAATTATCCAGAACAGTTGTTTTTAAGTCTCTTTTTAAAGATCATAATACTATCGATTATTATAAAACTGCTATGACTGCACATATAAAACTAGATAGCAAACAGTTAATTGATTTGTGTGTTTCTAAGGTGTCAGATAATAATAAAGCGACACTGTTTGCTATTACTTTAGAATTAGTGATGTTTGATGGTACACTTTCTGATTCAGATAAAGATATAATAGAACACTTGGCAACTGCCTTGCAGTTACAAGATGAACTTGCTTCTAAAATCATTGAAGTGACTTTAATAAGGAACAAATACAATGTTCTTGTTTAAGAATAATCCTATGTTTTTCAGAGAAAATCGTGCTTTATCTTTCTAAAACTTAAATAAATACAAGTTAACTATGCCCAAATTTGAAGAAGAACCAGGCATACGCCGCCGTTTCCTTTACTGTTTCCAGAAATTAAAAGAGCGGTTACCGGATATTTCGGAAGGAGAGTTTATGCAGTCGATTGGGTACAAGTCCAAAACCGAGATGCACTCCCTGAAAGTGGCCAAAACTAATATTAATCTAAAGACTATCTTCAATGCCGCTCGGAAATATCCGGAATTTGACCCGCATTATATTATACTCAGCCCCGACCTGCCGGAAGTTAACATACTTAAATTAAAACCCGGACGAGTACCCAAACCCAAACCACCTAAAAAAGCCTGGGGCCGGCCGCGCAAGATTCAAGTTACTTAATTATCTATTTTTTGCCAGGCATCCAGTAGATCATCGGCTATGACAATACCGGGCACCTTCGTATAGGGTCGTGCCGCATTTTATGACCTAATATCTTTTCTTTTAAGGCTTCGTTTTTGGTAGCTTCAAAAATCCTACTTGCGGCCGTATGTCTCGCGTTGTGGCTGCTAATTACCTTAAATATAGGCGATAGGCTGACCGTAACATGATTATTAATAGAAATGGACTGTTGGACCATTCTATTTAACCCGGCTTCCTCACAGGCCACTTTTAAACGGGAAGAATAATAATGTCTCAATTTACTACCCGTAATACTGGAAGGAACGGGAATGCGACCGTGGTGCCGGATTAAACCTTGCGCCAAGGGAGGAATAGGAATGTATACCTGATTGGTAGTTTTGGATTGGTTCTTACTGATTACCGTAATAGCCCCGTGTTTTTGGCTCTGGACCTGAAGAAAGTGTTCCGCTTTTAAAGTACTCAAATCGGACCATCTTAAACCCAATTGACAGGCAATAACAAAAGTATGCGCGGCTTCTTCAATTTCCTTGCTGCTATAAGTAGCATTTTTTAATGCCAATACCTCGGACCAGTACAAATCAAACGAACTGGCTTCCGTTTCCGGGTCCACTTTTATCCATTCGTAAGGCAAATTGACGTATTTCAAAATCAGGCGCAAAAACTTCTGGTGGCGCCGGATAGTCGAATCCTGAATTTCTCCTTCTTCGTACAAGGCATTAAAATATTTGGTAACGAATGGTTTGGTAATATCTTTCGGAGTAAGGCTGGGTTTAAACTTTTCCAGCCGGTCCACTACCTGTTTTTGCACCCGCGTATAATTCAATCCTTTTATTTCATTGGTTTTATTGCCCCGGTTTTTTTCTTCAAGGTACTCTTTCTTCCATTGCTGATAATATTCCCGAACCGTTTCTAATTTCTGCCGCTTACCCGGACGTAGTATCTCGTCTAAAACTCTACTGGTTATTCTTTCGCCTTTATCGTGCAAACGGCTGCATTCCTGAAATAAGACGGCATCAATCTCTTTTAACCGGGCCCGGATATAGTTTGCCCGCTTCTCTTTAGGTTTAACGTAGAGGTCATCGCCGGTCCAATAGTGCGGATCAAACGAAATACCGGTACTGGTCCGAGCGTCACCGGGAAAGACCCGAACCATGATAATAGTTTTGTTCGCTTTCGGCTTATCGGGGTAAAAAGAGATGGAAATCATACTGCTGACGTAAAAACTAACGTAACTACTGACGTAAACAAACAATACTCCGTATATCTGTAAGTATTGTGGAGATTACAAAACCATCTCAAGATAGGTTAATAAAGGCATAAATAAAAACTCCACACACCTTGTAGATATGTGGAGTTATATTAACCGTGATCCCGCTGGGATTCGAACCCAGGACCCATACATTAAAAGTGTATTGCTCTACCAGCTGAGCTACGGAATCTTTTATTATCTTTACAATCAGGAGGCGTTTCTTCCAATTGCGATGCAAAACTACGGGAGAATTTTTAGAATGCAAAATACTTATCTTAAATATTTAAGCATATTTTTTGTTTTTTTCGTTATCTCACTTCAACCTACTTATAGTCAAGAAAATAGAAATCCCATAACTATTGCCGATTCTTTGTTTAACCAAAAGCAATACACGGAGGCATTGGCGCAGTACGAAAAAATTCTGGTTAACCAGCAGCAATATTCGCCTAGTATGCTGTTAAAGATGGCTTTTATTAAAGAAGGTCTGCGCGATTATACCGGGACCATGTATTATTTACACCTGTATTATTCTAAAACGCCTAACCGGGCGGTTCTGCGCAAAATGGAGGACTTGGCCCAATCGCACCAGCTAACGGGTTACGAATACAGCGATTTACAATTTTTTAAGACGCAATTCAATAAATTTTACCTGCACCTGCTCGAAGGAATGCTGCTGCTGGCGGTAGTTATTATTACCCTAACTACTTTCCGTCGTAAAAATAAACCCATCAGCAATAACTTTAAAATAGGCTTTACCCTGTACTTAGCTTTTATATTTTACTACATCAACTTCCTTGATTTCGGACAAGAAGGAATTATCCGGTACAACCGCATTCCGGTAATGTCGGCTCCTTCGGCGGGCGCCACGTGGCTGGCTACCGCTAACCAGGGCCATAAATTAAAATTAACGGGCGAAAAGGATATCTGGTACGAGGTGCAGTGGAAAAATCAAAGGGCGTACATCCGGAAACAAAATATTCTGGTGCTGCCTTAAATGGAAAAGGAAGTATTTGTGTAAAGTTGCTCTACTAAAATTTTTAAATGAAGCAGAAGTTCTACCCTATCCTGAATACTCGAAAGTTATTTCACAAAATACCTACGCAATATCCTTTTTAGTTATTTAAAGGGCGAGTCTTTTTCTTTGGCCATGACGTTGTAAACCAATTTATCCGTTAAACCGGGTAGCCATTTATTCAGGAAAACGGTTAATTTACCTTGCGTGGTCATTATTATTTCCCGTTGCCGTTTTTGGGTGGCTTTTAGAATCCGGATGGCCACTTCTTCCGCCGTCATCATTTTTTCTTCGGCTCGCGGCGATTCGCCTTGTACGTTGCCCTGAGCATTCAGGGCCGTATTGCGGATGTTAGACGCCGTAAAACCCGGACAGGCCACCATTACGTGTACTCCCCGGTGCATTACTTCGGTGCGTAAAGCCTCCAGAAAGCCCTGCATGGCAAATTTAGAAGCCGAAT
This sequence comes from Adhaeribacter arboris, assembly GCF_003023845.1. Lineage (NCBI taxonomy): Bacteria > Pseudomonadati > Bacteroidota > Cytophagia > Cytophagales > Hymenobacteraceae > Adhaeribacter > Adhaeribacter arboris. The sequence continues at coordinate 2,923,000 of NZ_PYFT01000001.1, forward strand.
AACCGGTGCGACCGGGTAAACCACGGTAACCAGCAATAGAAGAAATGCCAATAATAGAGCCTTTGCTAGTTAAAACGTAAGGCAAAGCGTATTTGGTAATATAAACGGTACCGTAAAAATTAATGTCCATTACTTGCTTTATTACCCCTAAATCCAAGTCCTGAAAAAGCGCCCGCATGGATATACCCGCATTATTAATAAGAATATCCAGGCGCCCAAACTCTTGTACGGTTTCATAAACTAATTTCTGAGCATCGGCTTCGTTGCTCACATCGCTCTGCACTGCCCGGCATGTAATTTTCTTTTGCACCAGCTCGTGGGCAGTAGTTTGTAATTTTGCTGAATCTCTTCCCGAAATCACCACTTTAGCACCTGCTTCCCCGAAGGCCAAAGCACAGGCTTTGCCAATGCCCGAGGTACCACCCGTTATTAATACTACTTTATCTTTCATGCTATTTTTCAGAAACGGCAACAAAGGTAAGATTTCTGGTTTTATTCTGCTCTATTTTAAAAACAACCCGTTTAAACCGGGAAGATTTTTTGACTCGGGTAAAACTGCGTAATTTTGCCGAATCGTGAAAAAAAATAAGAATTTACCAGTTATCAAGGACCTTCGTATCGAGGAAATGGTAGCCGAAGGCAATTGTCTGGCCCGCCACGAAAACCGGGTTGTTTTTGTAAAAGGCGTAGCGCCCGGCGATGTAGTGGATGTGCGCATCACCAAACAAAAGAAAAGTTTTTGGGAAGGCACTCCCGTACGTTTTGTTTCTTACTCCGATTTACGCGTGGAACCTTTTTGCGAACACTTTGGCGTTTGCGGGGGCTGTAAATGGCAGCACATCAGCTACGAAACCCAACTTTATTACAAGCAAAAGCAAGTTAAAGATAATCTGGAAAGAATTGGAAAACTTGCATTGCCGCCCATTGATCCCATTCATGGTTCGGCGAAAACAACCTATTACCGCAACAAACTCGAATTTACTTTTTCTGATAATGCTTGGCTTACCACCGAACAGATTCAATCGGGCAATGAATTTGACCGGAATGCCTTAGGCTTTCACATTCCGGGTAGGTTCGATAAAATTCTGGATATTAAACACTGTTACTTGCAAGCAGAACCTTCTAATGGCATCCGGCTTTCGGTGCGCAAATACGCCAAAGACCATCAACTGGAATTTAATAACTTGTATAAAATAGATGGCTTTTTGCGGAACCTGATTATCCGGACCGCTAATACCGGTGATTTAATGGTTATTCTGCAGGTTTACCACAATGAACAGGAAAAAATAACGGCATTACTCGATTTTCTGCAGCAGGCCTTTCCGCAAATTACTTCCCTGCACTATGTGGTAAATAATAAAGGAAACGAAACCTTTCATGACCTGGACGTAATTTGCTATAAAGGCGAACCCTACATTCACGAAGAAATGGAAGGTTTACGTTTCCGGGTCGGGCCGAAATCATTTTACCAGACCAACTCGGAACAAGCTTACGAATTGTACCGTTTAACCCGCGAAATGGCTAATTTAACCGGTACCGAATTGGTGTACGACTTGTATACGGGCGCGGGCACCATTGCTAATTTTGTCGCTCGGCATTGCCGCGAAGTTATTGGCGTAGAATACGTACCAAGTGCCATTGAAGACGCTAAAATTAACTCGCAGATAAACGAAATTACCAATACGCAATTCTACGCCGGTGACTTAAAAGATGTGCTCACGCCCGAGTTTGTGGCCAAACACGGTTCCCCGGAAGTAGTTATTACCGATCCACCCAGGGCCGGTATGCACCCGGACATAGTAGCCCGACTTTTAGAAATACACCCGAAAAGAATAGTTTACGTTAGCTGTAACCCGGCTACCCAAGCCCGGGACTTGGAATTATTGTCGGGAAAATATACCGTTACCCGGGTACAACCCGTAGATATGTTTCCGCAGACCCACCACGTCGAAAACATTGTTTCCCTGGAAGCGAAGTAGGTGGTGGGTTTTATTTATAAGTAGTAAGTTGAAAGAATATAATTTTAAAAATATGGAAAACGACCCCGAATTAAACGGTAAGTATTTAGGTACCATTACCCAGGATTTTGCGGTAGTAGCGGATACCTTAAAGGAAGCTTCCTACCAGATCCGGAAGCGGGATATTTCTAAGTTTCCCATTTTTGTTTTCACTAAACAAGCTACTCCCATTGGTTCTATACTCATTAACGCCGATGAACTCGCTTTACAATGGCATATTTACGCCTCTTACCTCGACGATTTTGTTGGCCGTAAAATTATTGCCTTAGATAAAGTGGAGGATTTTAAAGAAGCTTATAAAAACCCGGACGAATTTTGCTGCTTATTCGTAATAGATGTGGAGTTTACCAATTTTGTATTTATTCCATTTCCGGAAGACTAAATAGGGAAAGTATCTCATTAAGCAGTTAATAGTTAACTTAAATTATTCGAAATACTTTTCCGTTTACTGTTCTTTTTATTCATCTAAAAATCAAATTCAAAAATTTAATTAACAGAGCTTTGTCCCGGCATCAGATTTAAAATGTCTTTTTTATTTACTCGAGAAATACCTATCAAATAACATTATTTAGTTTTATAGAGTAAGAAAGTAAAATCTAATCTTACTCCTAAAACTATGAATATAACCAGTCTTTCTTCATCCTTACCTCATGTTCAGCCTCATTGGGTAACGGTTTTTGCCCGGGTAGGGCTTACGGCAAAAGGAATCGTTTACTGCTTGGTAGGTATAATGGCTTTTATGGCGGCTTTTGAAATTGGAGGAAAGTCCGTAGCAGATACCGGAAAAGCAGGTATTTTTCAATTTATATTACACCAACCATTTGGCAAAATACTTCTGGGCCTGGTAGCCATAGGTTTACTTTGTTTTGCTATTTGGCGTTTTATAGAAGCTTTTTTGGATACGGAACATAAAGGAACAAACGCCAAAGGAATAGGCCGCTGTATTGGATACGCCTTTAGCGGAGTAGTTTATTTAGGTTTAGCTTATTATGCTGCTACTGCAGCATTAGGCAAAAGCAACGGGCAATCTGGGAGCGAAAACACCCAACAAACTTTAGTTCATCAATTATTAGAAAAGCCTTTTGGGCAATGGTTAGTGGGCGCTCTGGCATTGGGAATAATATTCCTTGGTATTTACCAGATATATCGGGCTTATTCAGGCGAGTACCTGAAAAAAATACAGGCTAATCGTTTGCGCCCCAATGTTCAAAAACTGTTACTGAGGGCCGGGAAAATAGGTTATACGGCTCGGGGAATTGTTTGGAGTATTATTGGTTTTCTTTTCCTGAAAGCAGCGCTTCATGCTAACTCCTCCGAAGCGGGAGGAACGCAAAATGCTTTTTCTTTTTTAGAAAACGCTAATTATGGTTCTATACTTTTGGGTGCAGTTGCTTTAGGACTAACTAGCTATGGTATATTTATGTTTGTACGGGCTAAGTGTGAAGTAATTAGTACCAACAATTAAACTAATATAGAGCAAAACCAAGAGCTAATTTTCAGATCTTAAAATAAACTTTTGCCAGAAACTTAGTTTGAATAAAAAAAGTACACCTGTCTGATAAATTTAACAGACAGGTGTACTTTAACTTAAGGCTTCGGATTAAAAAATTACTCCTCTGCTGTAATTATATTTAAATATTTTTCACCCTTAACTTTTGCCCAATGGTTATAAAATAAATTTAATAGAACCTCCTGTTCCGTTACCTCTAATACTTCTATTTTCTTTATCTTTTTTACATCTGCCAGAAAAAGCTCCGGGTTTATCAGGTTTTTATCTACCAGCACTTTCAAATACCGTACGTTTTGCGGAACTTCAAAATAATCTAATACTTCTTCTAAACGCAATAGAGGCACTTTTTCTTTTAATTCGGCAACTAGCACTCCATTTACCCCTTTGTCACCAAAAAACTTTATTTCACTGGGGTCCTGAAACCTCCTGACGATTAATAAGTTTTTAGAATCCATAATTAAAGAAGGAGCGTTGGTTTCTAAAGTCCCAATCAAAATTAAAGGATAATCATTTTCAATTTTGAGAGAACCACCAATCGGATAGGTATCTACCCTGGGGTAAGCACGCCCTTCTAATTCTTGCATCTGCCCGAAAGAGGAAGCTTTACTCAGCAAAACCATCAGAATAAGGATAAGTATTTTTTTCATAATCCTCTACTTTGGTTTAGGTATTTTAGGTGCTATTCAAGGTATAACAAATATCTTAACCTTGTGCCATTATCTATCTTAATTCTTAGTTGACTCTAAAAAGTACTCCCTTAGCAAAATATAAAGGTCAATACTTTTAACGTTTCGGATGAAGATATGAAAATTAACTCCTTTAAATGACTCGATAAATCAGATCCTTTACTAAGATAACGGATTCATTTTAAGGTTATTATTAAAAGAAACAATCTTAAAAGCAGCTTGCTTAAAAATGGCGCCAACCCTGTGCTTGCAGCGGATAAGCATTTCCGCTGGGCATTACTATCCGGACACCCTCCTGCTTATCTACCATTTTACCAATTATGGTAATATCCGGATGATTTCTGATTTTATCGTAATCCGATAGAGGAACGGTAAATAGTAGTTCGTAATCTTCGCCGCCGTTTAATATGCAGGTAACCGGATCAATTTTAAATTCTTCGGCGGTATCTAATACTTGCTCGTCGGCGGGAAGTTTATCCTGGAAAATAGTGGCCCCTACCCCGGACTGAGTACAAATATGCATTAGTTCCGAAGCCAACCCATCCGAGATATCAATCATAGCGGTAGGTTTTACCCCCAGTTCTTTTAATTCGTAAATGACATCCATGCGGGCTTCGGGCTTTAATTGGCGCTCCACTAAATATTCTTTCTTTTCCAATTCAGGCTGCATGTCGGGGTTGGCCATAAAAGCCTGTTTTTCCCGGTTTAAAACTTGCAAACCTAAATATGCCGCTCCTAAATCACCGGTTACACATACCAAATCATTTACCTTGGCGGTACTGCGTAAAACCGCTTCACCGGCGGCTACTTCGCCAATAGCCGTAATACTGATGATTAAACCCGCATTAGAAGAAGTAGTATCGCCTCCGACTAAATCTACTTTATAACTGGCGCAAGCCGCCCGAATTCCGGCGTATAATTCCTGAATAGCTTCCAGCGTATAACGAGCCCCAATCGCTAAACTTACGGTAATTTGCGTGGGTATAGCATTCATGGCAGCTATGTCCGATATATTCACGGCTACCGCTTTATAGCCCAAATGCTTTAAGGGGCAAAAAGTTAAATCGAAGTGAATGCCTTCCACCAGCATATCCGTTGATACTACAATTTGCTTCTGACCTGGTTCAATTACGGCTGCATCGTCGCCGATACCTGTCTTTGTTGAGGTATTCTGCAGCTTAACGGATTGCTGGATCACATCGATCAGGCCGAACTCCCCAAGATCGTTTAATGAAGTATATTCGCTCATTTTAATTTAAGTTTAAGACACTGGCTTTTTCCTGTTCAGCCGCCTCAAAGGTACGTATCCCACTAAAATTAAGCTATCAATCTTACCGGAGAAATAAAGTGGTATCATCCAAGACCTGATTTGCTACCATAATAAGTATGAATGAACGGGTCAAAAACTTTTAAATCTATTTCAATTTTAAAAAATATTCTTTAACATTTTACCTAACGAACGTTAGTTTGCGTATATTTAAGTAAATGAAAATCATCGACTTTGATAAACCGGAAAGAACAAATTGAACAAACGGCCATTAGCTTATTTAGAACACAGGGTTTTGCGGCTACTTCCATGCGGACGTTAGCACAATCACTGGGAATGGAAGCAGCCAGTATTTACGCGCATATTCGGTCTAAAGAAGAAATTCTGCAGAAAGTATGCTTCCGTTTAGCCGATGATTTTTTTACCGGCTTTAAAAATGCCGTAAATAAACCTGGTACCGTAACCGAAAAATTACAGGCGGCAATCGCGGAACACGTGCAAGTAATTACCGAAAATCTAGCAGCAGCCACCGTTTTTCAGACGGAATGGCGGCATTTAAGCGACCCTTATTTAGGACAAATGATACAGTTACAGGCACAATACGAAGCAGGATTCAGAGAACTATTAATAACTGGACAAACCAATGGTGAGTTTGAATTAACTGATGCACACCTTACCGCCCGGGCTTTGTTGGCTAGTTTAAACGGAATTGCCCGATGGTACAACCCAGAAGGTAAATTAACCCCAACGGAAATAGCCGCAAATTTTAGTCAGTTATTTTTGCGCGGGCTTATAAAAGATCAAATTTCTAATTCCTAATTTTTAATTTCTAATTATATAAAAATATGTACGGTGGAGGAAGCATTTTCGAGGTAAAACCAGACGAAACCATCCTGAACGAGGATCCGGTAAAATTAGCCGAATTTGAAGCGCGAATTGCACGCGGTGAGAAAGTTGAACCCATGGACTGGATGCCGGCTCTTTACCGCAAACAAGTAATCCGGATGATGGAACAGCACGCCCATTCCGAAATTATCGGGGCCTTACCCGAAGGCGCCTGGATTACGCGGGCACCCGGTTTTAAACGCAAGATGGCGCAATTAGCCAAAGTGCAGGACGAAGTGGGCCACGCGCAATTATTATACAGTGCGGCCGAAACCTTAGGTAAAACCCGGGAAGAAATGATGAATGATCTGCTTTCAGGGAAATCAAAATATTCCAACGTATTTAATTATCCTACGCCTACCTGGGCCGACTCAACGATTATTTCGTGGCTGATTGATGCCGGCGCTATTGTGAACCAATTAGCTAATGCTAAAGGCAGCTACGGTCCGTATTGCCGGGCGCTAGAACGGATTTGCGTGGAAGAATCTTTCCATTTAAAATACGGGCACGATGCGGTGGTACACCTGGCAACCGGTACGCCCAAACAACGCCTAATGATTCAGGAAGCTTTAAATCGTTGGTGGCAGCCCATCATGATGTTTTTTGGTCCGCCCGATAAATTATCCATCCATACCGAAACTTTGATGAAGTGGAAAGTAAAAATGGCCACCAACGACGAATGCCGCCAGCAGTTTTTGGATATGTACGTACCTAAAGTTTGGGAATTAGGCTTGACCTTACCCGATCCGAAATTACACAAAAACGAAGCGGGCACCTGGGAATACACTGAACCGGATTGGGAAGAATTTAAACAAGTAATAAACGGTAATGGACCTTGTAACGCCGAACGTCTAGCTGTGCGAAGAACCGCCGAAGAAAAAGGTGCCTGGGTGAGAAAAGCCTTGCTCCGCCCGGAAGCTCGTTATGTAAAACCTTTGGCCTGATTGTATCTTATTTTTTACATTATGCGAAGGATTTAATTTCAATTAATTTATAAGAAACTCATAACTCTTAACTCTTAACTAATGAAGCTTGCCTCTTGCGATCCTCGGGTTAACCGTTTACCTATTCCGGAAGAACCAGCGGAAGAAATTAAAAAGCCATTGGATCAGTTCGAGACGTACGAGGTTTTCCAACAAAAAAAGCCAAATACGCCGTATGGATATGTAGGTCCGGTTCATGCACCTAACCTGGAAATGGCTTTTGTATTTGCAAAAGAGCATTACAGCCGCCGGGCTACGTGTAAAGGTCTTTGGTTAGCTCCTACTTCCGCCATTCATGTTAGTTTTTTTACCGACGATAATCAATCGGTTTATGATGTGTTACGCCCTACAACCGCAGAAGACAATAAGCAGCAATTAGAAGCTTACGAAATATTTCACCTGAAAAAACGCGGCAAAGCCCATGCTCACGTCGGCACGGTACAAGCTTATTCGCCGGAAACGGCTCAACAAGCAGCAAAGGAAAATTTTGCGCAGGAACCGTGCGTGAACATTTGGGTAGTTCGCACCGCAGACTTATACCGCACCGACCCCGCCGACGAAGAAATTTGGTTAAATACTCCCGAAAAAAAATATCGGGAAGCGGCGGCTTATAAAGTAATGGAAAAAATCAACCAGTTTAAACAGTTACACTCTTCCCATAGATAACTCTTATGGATTATCAACCTGCTTTACTGGATTTACTGTACAAAATGGCGGATGACCAATTTATCTTAGGTCATCGCAATTCTGAATGGACAGGCATTGGCCCGATACTGGAAGAAGATATTGCTTTTTCGTCGATGGCGCAGGATAAACTGGGTCATAGCCTGGCTTTGTACCAACTACTCCACGAACTAGGCGAAGCAGAGCCGGACACATTAGCTTTTATGCGAAATGCAAGCCAATTCCATTGTTGTCATTTGGTAGAACTACCCATTGGCGAATATGAATTTAGCTTAATCCGCCATTTTTTGTTCGATCACGCGGAATTGTTGCGGTTTGAAGCCTTGAGCCAATCAACCTATGAGCCCTTGGCCAAAGTGGCCGTTAAACTAAAAAGTGAATTAAAATACCACGTACTGCATGCCAATACCATGATTAGGCAATTAGGCACCGCCACCCCGGAAAGCATTGAACGCCTACAAAATGCTTTGATGAATGCTTGGCCGTATGCCTTGGGCATTTTTGAAGAAAGTAAATGGGAAGAAAAACTTATTGCCGCCCACTTATTTACTGGCGAAATAAAACTCAAACAAGAATGGCTAGATAAAATTAAAACTATACTGGCCCAGACAAATTTAAAATTACCTGATGCGGCCACCGTTAACCCGGCTTTAGGTGGCCGAGTGGGTAAGCACACTTCTTTTCTACAACCATTACTCGACGAAATGACGGAAGTTTACAAGATTGACCCAAGTGCGGAATGGTAAGCTATGTGGACTTCTGAACAAATATGGACTTGGTTAGAGGAGGTGAAAGATCCGGAAATTCCGGTATTATCGCTGGTTGATCTTGGAGTGATAACCCAGGTAAAGATTAATGAGAAAGGGAAAGTAAATATTGTTCTTACTCCTACTTTTGCCGGTTGCCCCGCCATGGCCTACATGAAAAAAGCCGTAGAAGAAAGCTTACAAGAACACGGTATTTCTGATTTTAAGGTAACCTTGAGTTTTGACCAGCCCTGGAACTCCAACAGAATTTCGGAAAAAGGAAAAAAGGCGTTGCAGCAATTCGGCCTGGCTCCCCCTCCCTCTTATGATCGCATTTTGGATTTAGAAATTTTAGAACAAGCTATTTGCCCTCATTGCCAAAGTACCAACACCACTTTACGAACGCCTTTTGGCCCTACCCTTTGCCGATCCATGCATTTCTGCCACAATTGCCACCAATCATTCGAGCAGTTTAAACCAGTTTAGTTGTTAGTTGCTGGTTTTTAGTTGTTGGATAATGGCTATGAAATTTACATTGCGGCAGGTTTAAACCCACCGCAACGCATGCAATTTACTATACTATCAAACTCTTACCAGTTGCAAACGGCTTGGCTGTATAGGTACCAGTTACGCGAAAGCAACTCTGCCTAAATGAGTTTAACTAACTATTTAACCATATATCCAACTAACAACTAACAACTAACAACCAGCAACTAAAGCTTCGCCATTTCCTGCCGGACAAAATCGGTCAGGCTTTTAATGTAGGCTTCCGAAAAATCAAATTTAATGTTAGCGGCGGCGTACACTTCGCCAATCGAAGCAGTATAGCCTAAAGCCAAGGCATTTTTGTAGCCTTGCAAGGCGGCTTTCGGATCTTCCTTAAAGTTTTTCCAGACGGCAATGGCTCCCAACTGCGCCATGGCATATTCGATGTAGTAAAAAGGCACTTCGTAAAGGTGTAGTTGCTTTTGCCAGATGTAAGGTTTTATATGTTCTAATCCTTCCCAGTTTACTTCGTGCTGATTAAAATCATCGAATATTTCTACCCATTTGGCTTGGCGTTCGTCTAAGGTGTGCTGCGGATTTTCGTAAACCCAATGCTGAAACTTATCAATGGTAGCTACCCACGGAAAGGTTTCGAGTACACTTTCCAGGTGCATTTTCTTGGCCCGGCGTAATTCATCGGCATCCGGGAAGAACAAATCCCAATGATCCATCGAAATCAATTCCATCGCCATAGAAGCCAGTTCCGCTACTTCGGAGGGAGTTTGTTTAAACGCGTTTAAAGGCAAAGTACGCGTTAAAAACGAATGCACCGCGTGGCCTCCTTCATGCAGTAAGGTCACCACATCCCGCAGCGACGAAGTAGCATTCATAAAGATAAAAGGCACGCCAATTTCTTCCAGAGGATAATTGTAGCCTCCCGGTGCTTTGCCTTTCCGGGATTCTAAATCCAAGTGGCCCATCCGCTGCATGGTTACCAGGCAATCACCCAGAAAGGGATCTAAAGCGTAAAAGCATTGAATGGTTTTGGCTAGCAACTCCTCCCCGGTTTTAAAGGGTTCTAAAGGCGGTTTGCCCGACTCATCTACGTCTAAATCCCAGGGCTTCAATACCTCAAGTTGCAAGGCTTCTTTCCGCTGTTTGTCTAATTCATCGTTTAAGGGTACTACGTATTCCCGGATGGCCGCGTGAAAACTAAAGCAATCCTGAGGGGTATAGTCGAACCGGCCTAAAGCCGCAAACATATAATCGCGAAAATTCGCAAAACCGGCGTTTAAAGCTACCTGATGCCGTAATTGAGTCAGTTCGGTAAATAAATTATCCAGCTGATCTTTGTCTTGCAACCGTCGGTCCTGAATAGCTAGGTAGGTTTCCCGCCGAACATTTTGGTCTAAACTTTTCAAACGGTCGGCTGCGCGCTGCAACGTCATTTCCTGGCCGTCTAAGGTAACGGTCATGGTGCCGGTAATGGCCGCGTATTGTTGCTGTTTGGTAGTTATTTCGGTTTTAAGCGGAATGCTTTCTTCCCGGAAAATTTCCAGTTGCCGCTGCACCGAACGTAAATAAATGCGGTACTTTTCCTGATCTAATTCTTTCAGGTAAGGCGATTGTAGTAACTTCTGATTGAGGGCGTGGTCGTAAGGGGCTACTTTCGGTTCAATTTCCGTAACAAAGAATTGGAAAGCTTCGGTGGCTGCTTCGTCCTGGGTATCAATGGTCATCCGGATATAACGCCAACCCATTTCTTCCCCGAAAATACTTTCCAGTTCGCTCCGGTCCAGCATCCATTTTTCTAATTCAGCCGCTGAATGGATGGGCCTATTTTGTAATTCCTGCAGGTAAGGCTCTAAGGTTGCCCATTCTTTCAGCTCAAATTGTTCGGGGATAAAAAAGCGCGGTGGTCGCTTTGGTATTTGGAGGGTTGGTATCGTCTCATTCATTGTTTTAGAAATTAGTAAAAAACTAATGTTAACAGAAAAACCATTGTACCAATTCTTACTATTTTACCAATTAAAATAGATTTTGATTAAGGCTTATTACTATTTAAAATATACTCTCTAACTTATTTATAGCATTTTTATTGTTTTAAATAAAGGCCCGTTCAAACTTCTAGTTAGAGCTTGCTTCTCTAATTTAAGTTCAGGAGAATAATGCTTATCTCTCCTTTTTTAATTAATAATCTAAGAAAAATCAGCCAATTTCAATAACAACATTATTAGTAAGCGGGTGGCCCACGCAAGTTAAAACGTAGCCTTCGGCCATTTCGGCATCCGACAAACCTTCGCGTTCATCTAAGTGTACCTTACCCGAAAGGCATTTACCCCGACAGGCCGTACATAAACCCGCCTGGCAGGAAAAAGGCAAATCAATATCCTGGTTAAGCGCGGCTTCTAAAATAGTTTCGCTCTTAGGCACCTCTAATACATATTCACTGCCTTCGTATAAAATAGTTACTTTTTGGTCCTGAATTTCATTCGATTCCGCTCCTTCTAAGGCAATTCCAGCTCCGGCATCCGCAGCGTTATGACCCGTACTCACAAAGCTTTCTTTAAAAATCTGGCTGGCTGGCACGTGCAGAATCTGCAAGGCCGCTTTCGCTTCTTCCATTAATCCATCGGGGCCGCATAAATAATAGTGCGTATTGGTAAGATACATTACCTGAAGTTCTTCTAAAATTTTGATCAGCATAGCCCGGTTCAAGCGCCCGGTGTAACGAGGTAAAATTTCCTCCGGCGAAATCTCTGTGGTTTCTTTGCTTTTGCCAAATAATTTGCTGAATAACGAACCAGAGGATTTGGTTGGGGTTTCGGCTGGTTGGCTGTAAATATGGGTAACCCGAAAACGATCGGGATATTCTTGTTCCAGAACTTTCAATTGTTCTTTAAATATGACGGAACTTTCGTTTCGATTGCCATAAATAAGCATTACTTGGCTAGCCGTTTCACCTTGTAAAACCGATTTAGCAATGGACATCAGGGGAGTGATGCCGCTGCCGGCCCCAATTAGCACCATGGTACGATTTGAGGTAGAATCCGGAACAAAGTTAAAATTACCCATGGGGGCCAGCACCTCCAGGGTATCGCCTACTTTCAGTTGGTTTAGCAAGTAATTGGAGAGTAGGCCGCCCATTACACGTTTTACCGTAACCGAAAGGCGCGGTTGCTCCCCCGGAAAACTGCATAACGAATACGCCCGCCTTTCTTTTTTGCCGTTAATGGGAACCATCAAAGTTAAAAATTGACCTGCCAGGTAGGGAATATTAATTTTATCGGGATGTTCTAAATGAATGGTAATGGCATCCGACGTTTCCGGGGTAATAGCCACCACCTTCAAAAAGAGGTTAGGTTGACTCATAATTCATTCTTTCCGCAAAGGTAATTTTACCTGCTGCAATTACCAATTAACGTTTGGTAAACTGCTTTTTGATTTAAAAGTTTATTTTTTTTTAACTTCCGCCGGTAATTTCACGCCTATGTCGGTTGCTTTATCTGCCTTATTAAGTAAAAATCAAAATTTCTTTGGCCCAGTTCTGCCTTTCAATTTAAATGGTCCGGAAGTATGCCGTTTAGATTTAACAGCCCAAAATTCCATATTAATCCATCAAAATTTAAAAAATACCAAGCAATTTGCATCTTTGATAAACCAACTACTGGAAAAACAAGGAGCTACTATAGGAGTGGGTGGCTACCTGGAAAATCGGATTATTTACCGCCGAAGCGCTTTATTTTCGGATAATCAACTAAATCGGAGTATTCATTTGGGGGTAGATATTTGGGCACCGGCCGGAACGCCAATTTTTGCACCCTTGCCCGGAGTAGTTCATTCGTTTGCGGATAATGCGCATTTCGGCGATTATGGCCCCACCATTATTTTGCAGCACTCCCTCCAAGACTGTACTTTTTACACGCTTTACGGCCATTTAAGTCGCTATTCCTTAACCGACTTACAGGTTAGTCAGCTGATAAATAAAGGTCAGGAATTTACTACCATTGGCCCTTATCCCGAGAACGGAGATTGGCCGCCACACCTTCATTTTCAGTTAATAACGGATATGCAGGGCTTAGCCGGAGATTTCCCGGGGGTTTGCCGCTTAGAAGAAAAAGCAGCTTATTCTCAAATTTGCCTGGATCCTAATCTTATTTTGCAGAGCCGTTATTTAGCAGCTTTTTAATAATTACTTGCGTAAAAGGCTTCATTAAACCTACAAAAGCATTTTTTTAATTACCGAAAACATGAATGGTCTGTTCGATTTTGCCAAATACCGCGAAACTTTAACTACTTTTTTTATTACCTACGGCGCTCGCTTTTTAGTAGCCACCTTGCTATTATTTATTGGCTTGTGGGTAATAACCCGGCTGGTTAGGTTCCTCGACCGCGAAATGATAACGCATCACGTAGATCCCTCGTTGCGGCCTTTTTTACGGAATGTGTTAAATGTGTCCTTAAAAATATTGCTGCTCATTGCCGTTATTGGTCAGTTAGGGATGGAAATGACGTCCATTTTCGCGGTGTTAGGTTCGGCAGGTCTGGCAATTGGGTTGGCTTTGCAGGGGAGTTTGGCAAATTTTGCGGGTGGCGTTTTAATTTTGGCTCTTAAACCTTTCCGGGTGGGCGACTACATCGAAGCGCAGGGAGTAAGCGGTAATGTAAACCTGATTAACATTCTAAATACGGTTATAAAAACCTCCGACAACAAAACTATTTATATCCCGAACGGACCTTTAGCTTCGAGCACCATTGTAAATTATGACGTGGAAACCAATCGCCGGGCCGACGTTCGGATTTTGGTACATTACGGCAACGACATAACATTGGCAAAAGAATTAATTACCCAAATTATTACGCACGATTCCCGGATTTTACCCCAACCTGCCCCACAAGTGGTTACCGAAAATACCGATTTAGGCGTAAATATTTTTACTCGGGTTTGGGCCGAACGCGGAAATGTCGGGGGCATAACCAATGATTTGCACGACTGGATTCGGGCTGCTTTCGAGAAGAACGGAATTACAATTGCTTACCGGGAGCCAGTTGTTAATAGTCGATAGACGATAGTCCACAGACGATAGACGATGGTTGAATTGCTGGATGGTTAGTTACTTTATTTAATCCCAATCCGTCAGCTACAAACTGGCAATTACGTTTAGGTACTAGTTGGGCAAAATGGAAATAAGTAAAGGGAAATTAAGCACATTGAATAATTAGGCTAATGAAAAACTGTCAGGCATTCTTATTGGCTTTTTTATGCTTAGGCTGCAAAATTCATCAATCAAATAAGAATCAAGCTGTAGGTATTGTGTATGATTGCCGTTTAGTGAGTGCTGAGTTTGATGAGCTGCCTTATGTGTTAGGAAAAGCTATTGAACCTGCTTACCGTAAATTCAAGAACAGCGTTGAAGATGGCGTGTTTTTTACCAGCCGTTATTTCAACCATTCAAACTCTACTAAAGCCATTGTGATGGATTTAAAGATGCAGGAACAATGGAATTATAGTACAGATAGCACGACTAAATCTTCCATGAATAGTCAAACAAATTTTGATATAAAGGAATTAGTAGCGAAAGTAGAAAAAGGCTCTTTTCGGCAAGCTTGCATTCAGGGGTCAAGTGAAGGTTCTATGTCCCTTTTACTGGTAAAAACAAATGGCAGAATAACTTTCAAGTTTGAGGCAAGCCAACATGATTATAGTTATTTAAATAAATCGGAGAAGGGAGAAATTAAGAACGCATTAGAACTAATCAGCCTTTTAGATAAATAAAATTAAAAATCACTTTTTCCAACATTGTGTAAATGCTAGCCTTCGGCCGCCGCTTACAAGAGACCGTTACGTTGCGCTAAACTAGCGCCAAATAAAACTTACCTAACCATTCAACAATTTAACCATCGTCTATCGTCTGTGGACTATCGACCATGGACCATCGACCAACTAATCAAATTTAATAGCGGCTACTGGTTTTATTTTAGCAATCATAAAAGTTGGAATCATGATCGCTAACATCGTGAGGAGAAGGGTAATTACATTTAAAATAATAACTATAATGGGGTTCCAGGCAATGGGTACCGTATCCATGTAATAGTTTTCCGGATCGAGGGGAATAATTTTAGTAAAATATTGAAAAGCACAAAAGCCCAAGCCAATTAAGTTGCCGTAAATCAGTCCTTTTAAGGTTAATTGCAAACCTTTAAAGAAGAAAACCTGCCTGATTTGCGGATCGGTGGCTCCTAAGGCTTTGAGTAAGCCAATCATGTTGGTCCGTTCCAGAATCATGATAAATACCGAAGAAACCATGTTAAAGGTCGCCACAAAAATAATCAGGATAAGAAAAATAATCACGTTTTGATTCAGGAGCTTCATCCAATCGAAAAGTTGCGCGTACTGGTCGGTAACTTTTTCGAGTTGTAAATCATAGTTCATGTGGTTAAAAACCGTAGAAGCCACGGTATCAATTTTATTAAAATCTTTCAGCATAATTTCGTAGCCGGTAACCACGGTATCGCTCCATTTATTTAAATCCCGGATATGCTGCATGTCGGCTAAAACGTAAACCTGATCAAATTCTTCTAAACCGGTTTTAAAAATACCGGTTACGGTAAACCGCCGCGCCCGGGGTGGATTCTGAATAAAAAAGAAACTAACCTTATCGCCTAATTTAATACGTAGTTTATTGGCGACCTGGCTGCTGATCATGATATCGTTAGAAACCGCCGTATCGGAAAACGCAATAATTTTACCCGCTACCAGGTTTTGCTGCATGGGTTTAAAGTCATAGCTTTTATCTACTCCTTTTAATACCACACCGTAAACTTCTTCGTCGGTTTTAATAATGGCCGTTTTAAAGGCGTACGGCTGATAATGCTGAATTTCCGGAATTCCTTTTAAATTTTTTACTACCGCACTGGTACTGATCGGTTTGCCTTCGAAAGAATTATTGGTATCGTACTTACTAATTTGCAGGTGAGCCCCGAAAGAAAATATCTTACGTTGAATTTCATTCCGGAAACCTTGCAGAATAGAGAAGGAAACTATCATGATGGCCAAACCAACCGCTATGCTAATAATGGCTATTTTGGTAACCGAAGAGGTAAAAGAATCGCCACCAGTCTCCCCTATCTTGCGGGATATATATTTGGAAATGTTCACGCGTCTGTTTTAGGTACCAAATATAGGTATGAATTTCTACTTATAAGTAAACGACTAAATCAAAGTTATCCGGTAATGAACCAGAAATAAGAAAAATTTACCCTTTAATTTTTGAGGCAAAAGCATCTGATTTACTCGTTTACATAACTTAAATCGGATTAAAAGCTTTTAAGATTTTTTTTTCAAGGTTTGACTATTAAGCGATTAGTCCGCCTCTTCCTACGCAAATTCTTCCGAAAGTTGCGTCCGGAACTGTTAAAAATTTGCTTTTATGAAAGAGTACTATAAAAAATAATCGTTTACAACTTGCTTCGACTAGCAAATTTCGCTTGCGATTAAAAAGACAGGTAAAATTTTGTAGTTTATTTTTACCGGAACCTGAAGTAGCCCGTTAAATTTTTGAATAAATTCTTTATTAACCTAGTTGGTACCCCTACCTTGCGAAAACAAATTTCAGCGGACAAAATTGAAGAACAATTCAAAGCGGATGGAGTTACGGTTCTTTAATAATGTTAAGAAAAAGCTCCGCCCATATTTTCTTTACCCGGATTTTAAATAATTGCTATGCCACAAGCCTTCAGAATTATTTTTATGGGTACGCCCGATTTTGCCGTACCAACACTACAAAAACTGGTCGAAAATCAGTACCCGGTGGTAGCTGTAATTACCGCCCCGGATAAACCAGCCGGACGCGGCTTGAAGCTGACTCATTCCCCGGTGAAAGAATTTGCTCTTTCCCAGGGTATTCCGGTGTTGCAACCGACAAATTTAAAATCAGAAGCTTTCCAGGAAGAGTTACGTAGTTATCAGGCTAACCTGCAAATAATTGTGGCCTTCCGGATGCTGCCCGAAGCAGTTTGGAGTATGCCGGCCCTTGGCACGTTTAACATTCATGCTTCTTTATTGCCGGATTACCGCGGGGCAGCACCCATTAACTGGGCATTAATTAACGGCGAAAAAGAAACGGGTGTCACTTCTTTTTTCCTGCGTCACCAAATAGATACCGGGGATATATTGCTCCAGGAAAAAATTATTATTCAGGAAGAAGACGATTTTGGGTCGCTGTACGATAAATTAAAACACCTGGGTGCTGATGTGGCACTGAAAACAGTCCGGGCCATTGAAGCGGGGAATGTACAGCCCCAACCGCAGCCGCAAAGCATTGAGTTAAAGGAAGCGCCTAAATTATTTAAAGAAACCTGTGCGATAAACTGGCAACAATCCGCCGGGCAAATTCAAAATTTTGTGCGGGGTTTATCTCCCTTTCCGGGAGCCTGGACCCTAATCAACGATAAAATTGTAAAAATTTACCGTGCCAAGGTTTTACCAGAATTATCCGCTGAAGAAGAGCCACAAGAACCGGGTTCCTACCGAACCGATAATAAAAAGTATTTGCATTTTTACACCGGTCAGGGAATTTTAAGCATTACAGATTTACAACTGGAAGGCAAAAAGCGCATGCACATCGACGAACTGCTGCGCGGGTATAAATTTTAATGAGTGAATGGTAGAATGAGTGAATTTTGAATGAGTGAATGAGTGAATTAGATTGAATAAGAAGTTTTTATATTCATACTTTTTTATTACAATTCCCCTGACTATTCATTGACTCAATTGCTCATTCTACCATTCACTCATTCAACCATTCACTCATCCACTCATTCCAAAATCACTCATTAAAAAAATGATCGCCTCCATTTTTGCCATGTCGGAGAACCGGGTAATTGGGTACCATAACCAGTTACCGTGGCATTTGCCCGCCGATTTAAAATATTTTAAATCGGTTACCACGGGCCACCCGATTATTATGGGCCGGAAAACCTTCGAATCTATTGGCAAACCTTTACCGCAACGTACTTCTGTTATTATAACCCGGCAACCCGATTACTCGCAACCCGGTTGCCTGGTCGTAAACAATGTAGCGGCAGCCATTGAAACTGCTCAGAAAATAAATAACGACATTTTTATTATTGGCGGAGCCGAAATTCTGCAACAAGCCCTGCCTTACATCGACACCATGTTTCTTACCTTGATTCACGAAAAGTTTACCGGCGATACTTTTTACCCGGAAATTAATTCAGCGGATTGGCAGGAAGTAAGTCGCCAGGATTTTGAACCCGACGAGAAAAATAAATACGCCTACAGTTTCATAAAACTGCAACGAGTTATTTAATTAAACATTTTGCTTTTACTGCAACAAGTTGAATTTAATGAGATGTATTTGATAACTCTCTTATCAACCAAGATAAACGGCAGCTAAGAAAGATAAACACTAGTTTGGCGGTGGAGGGTCTTCTAAGGTTCCGGTGTGGCGTTTAACCACATTCCGCAGCAAAGCGAGGGAAGGAGGCTTAGACCAGCATATAAGCTCCCCCTCTCCCCCGGAGCTACGATTAGTGCATAAAAGAGAAATAAAGTAAAAATCAGGAAAGCAGGAGCTAAAAGAAGTTGACAACAGTCGGGCAGCGAGGCCCGCCGGCCTAGAGGCGAACTTAGGCAGTTCCATCCGCATAAGCGCTGTTCAATTGAGACTGGCACAGTCTCAACGGATAAGCAGTTGATTTTAGCAAAACCACTTTCGGATTTCAATCTTGTATTAAGGGTACTGGAAAACTCGAAATTCAAACAAAGAAGTTTATTTCAGAAATGTAGCTGGAACTCACCTTTCTTGCACTGCTTCTGTTACCTGCTTGCGGGTGCCGCGGTACAACTCATACTTTAATAACCGGCATTCAATAGGGCCATTGTACAAAGGAATGCGACGCGAAGTTTTCAGGCCGATATGCTTGGCTGCGTCCAGGTTACCGGTAAAAACAAAAGCATCATAACCGGCAAAATTAGTTTTAAAAGTGTCGCCAATTAACTTATATAATTGATTTAAGTTTTCCGGATGGATCCGTTCCCCGTACGGAGGATTAACTAACACTACTCCTTTCTCTCCGATTCCCTGCGCGTCTTTTAAATCCCGAACGTGCACGCGTATATAATCCTCCAGACCGGCATAGGTGATGTTTTTTCGGGCGGCCTCAATGTAATCTTTATCAATATCGGAACCTACAATATCTACTTCTTTGTCAGGTAGTTGAGCGGCTTCGGCGCTGGCCAAAACTTGCTGGTATACATTCTCGTCGAAGTCGGGCCAGTTCATAAAACCAAAATGATTCCGGCGGTACAGACCGGGAGCAATATTATGCGCTAACAGAGCCGCTTCGGTTAAAAACGTTCCGGAACCGCACATGGGATCAATCAAAGGCACTTTTTTATCCCAAGCCGTTAACATCAAAATACCGGCGGCCAGTACTTCGCTTAAGGGCGCTACGTTGGTTTGCTGCCGGTAACCGCGCCGGTGCAAAGAATCGCCGGAAGCATCTAATGAAATCGTTACTCGGTTTTCCAGCATGTATAAATTCAGGCGTACATCGGGGCTTTCTACGTTCACGGAAGGCCGCTGCCCGGTTCGATTCCGAAACTGGTCGACAATAGCATCTTTTGTTAATTGCGATACAAACAAGGAATGTTCAAAGGTAGACTGGCTCACTACGCTCTGGATGGCAAATGTTTGATCAGAATGTATATAATCCGACCAGTTTATTTTACTAACCTGCCGATATAAATCGCGTTCGTCGCGGACCGTAAACGTGCGAAACGGCTTTAAAATTCGAATGGCCGTGCGGCACCAAATGTTCGCCTTGTATAATAATGGCTGATCGCCGCTAAATTCTACGGCTCTATTCCCAAGGCGGATATTCTGGGCACCAAGCGCCTCTAGCTCCTGGGCCAATACATTTTCTAAACCAAACAAAGTAGTAGCCAGGTAAGGAGTTAAAACCGGGGAAGAAACAGGAGAAAATGCCATAGGAAACTAATTAGACGGTAAAGGTGCAAAATAAATTTAATTCGAAGCCAGGACTATTCCGGTACAACAACTAATTTAGGTTACTCCGTTGTACTGAGCTTAGTTTAGGATTGCGTATTTTTGCCCAGGAATTTTTATTATGGAATTACAAAAAGATATATCGCTTAAGCCCTACAATACTTTTGGGATGGAGGTGAAGGCGCGGTATTTTGCTACGTTTTCGAGTGTGGCCGAACTGCAGCAATTATTGCAATTACCCGAAGTACAAAACCTTCCCAAACTTATTCTAGGGGGAGGCAGCAATATTCTATTTACCCAGGATTTTGACGGTGTTATTCTAAAAAATGACATTCTAGGCATTCGAATCACTGACTTAACCGACGATTTTTCCTTAGTAAAGGCCGGTAGCGGAGTGAACTGGCACGAGTTGGTGCTGTATACAATTGAGCAAGGCTTAGGCGGACTCGAAAACTTATCGCTTATTCCGGGAACTGTGGGGGCTGCGCCTTTGCAGAATATTGGAGCCTACGGAGTAGAGTTGAAAGATATGTTTGAAAACCTGGAAGCGGTGCATATTAGCACCGGCGAGTTAAAATCGTTCACGGCGGAGGAATGTAAATTTGGTTACCGCGAGAGTATTTTTAAACATGAAGCCAAAGGCCAGTATATTATAGTAAGTGTAACATTGCGGCTGCACCGGAAACCGGTATTTAATACTTCCTACGGCGCTATCACGCAAACTTTGGCGGCCATGCAGGTAGAAAACCTTAACCCCAAAGTAATAAGCGAAGCCGTTTGTCAAATTCGTCGCAGCAAACTCCCCGATCCGGCTCAAGTTGGAAATGCAGGCAGTTTTTTTAAAAATCCGGAAATTCCGTCAACTCAGTTTGCGGAGCTTCAAAAGGAATATTCTACTATCCCCAGTTATCCTACTTCGCCGGGTAGGGTAAAAGTGCCCGCCGGCTGGTTAATTGAACAGGCTGGTTGGAAAGGTCGCCGGTTCGAATCATATGGCGTGCATAAAGATCAAGCATTGGTATTGGTAAATTATGGCGGCGCTCAAGGCACCCAAGTACGGGAATTAGCTTTCCAGATCATCGATTCGGTGCAGGAAAAATTCGGCATTCAGTTGCAACCGGAAGTGAATATTTTATAGTTGGTATTACAGCAAAAAAGCCCGTTACGTTAAAACAAGCCTTTTTGCTGTAATTAAAACAAGGATACTACTAAATAAATAACTGCAGCTGCCCAATGTAACTTCCTCGTCTGCCGTTAACCTGGTTATTAAGATTAAAATAAGGCCGGTTCTGGTAATCGAAAGACAGCTTCACTTTATGACTGCTGATCAAATAATTGATTCCTATATCATACACATTTACCGGATCGTTCAGTAAGTTAAAATTAGCGCGGTAAAAGGTGGCGTACGGCTGCAACTGACCATGTCCTTGTCCCAGTAAATTTTTGTTCATTAAATAGCCTAATTGGCCGTAAATAATATTTCCCGTACCCATCATCGGAAAACCATTACCTCCTCCGCTCACCGAACTTACATTTGGGTCGATGGAAGCAGCATCGGCCGGGTTCATTTGCGCTACGGTCCGGATATAATTGGGGCCGAAATCATAATTATAATAACCCAGGTAAGCGGTTAAAGCAGTACCCGCCTCGGTATTGAGCGGAGTATCTATAAACGCCTCCGTTGACCAGAGCAGCATATTATGCAGTTTCGTAGAGCCATTCGCTTCTTTGGTCCA
Organism: Adhaeribacter arboris; assembly: GCF_003023845.1. Taxonomy (NCBI): domain Bacteria; kingdom Pseudomonadati; phylum Bacteroidota; class Cytophagia; order Cytophagales; family Hymenobacteraceae; genus Adhaeribacter; species Adhaeribacter arboris. The sequence continues at coordinate 2,945,034 of NZ_PYFT01000001.1, forward strand.
TAGAGCATTTTTCTGGCTCATTATTCCTGCGGCTACGTTCAAAACTTTCTTTTTACCTAAATAAGAACCGGTCATATATGGCGTGTTATGGCCTTCCATTTCCCAGAAGTTATAAGCCAAGTAGCCTTGATATTGTTTATGATGGTCTCGACCAGAAAAAGTAGCATTGGTACTCGCTACCGGCGTACTGCCATTAGTGTTAATCGGGAATGGATCGCTGATAACGGCCCGGTAATCGAATTTACCAATTTGGCCCCGCGCAAAAACACTTAATTTACGCGAGAATTCATCCGTTTGGTCTACGGTAGCCTGGGCAAAAACCGGTGCGTCCAGCGCTAAAAGGGTACCGATACTGGGCTGCGAAAAACGCGATAATCCGTTGGCAATGGTTAACCCTCCTCCCAGTTTCAGTTGGTTACCTTTGGTAATCCGGTACTCTCCCATGGCATCGTGAAAGAAAGCGGCTATTTTACGGTTACCGGCAATTTGGGAATTAAAATTAAAGTTGTTTTGGCCAAACTGAAAATACAAAAAAGCCCGATCTGAGATTTGTCCGAAAAGTTGAATCCGGGTGCGGCGTAAACCAATATCAAAAGTATGAGCGGCGGGTTCGCCTACAACGGTAGTACCCGGATTACTCTCGTTATACCGAAACCAAATCTGATTTAAAAAAGTAGCCTGAAAGTAGTGCGTACCGTTTTCGTTAAGGTTAAATTTTATAGGTTTATCTTCGGTAGCAGCATTTTTAACAGGAGTTATTGTTTCTGGTGCTGGGGCTTGTTGCGTAGAATCGGTTTGCGCTTGTAAAGTACCCATGCTAATGGCAGCGCCAAAAAGCGAGAAAAGTAATTTCTTCATTACGTAATTAATTGAATTCTTATTGGAGAAAAGTAAATACTGTGGAAAAGAACCGGGTAGAAAATTCCGGATTTTCCATAAATTTTTAAGGTTTTCCGGGTCAGTAGAAAAGGATTGACCGATAAAAAGAGAAAGGCAAAAAGTACGTAAGGAATTACAATCGCAGGAGTCGATTAAGTAAAAAAAGCGGAATGCCTGACAAATAGCCCAGGATGAAAGTATTACCCTCGGACTTACTTAGGTAATTATTATAAGCAAACGTAAAAGCCTGAAATACTACTGGTCCTTTGTAGAGCTTACTTATTACGTTAGGAGATTTTGCAACTTCTGGTGAAATATAAACTTTAGTTGCCTGAATAGGTGGTGTATTAAATTGCCAATGGGCAAAGCTTACCTCCGACGCTAACTGACTGGATGCTTCTACTACAACAAAATCAAAATCCAGATAAAAAAATTCGCCTACCTGGAACAGGAGCAAGCCCAAAAACCAGGTTATGAAAAATAGAAGCCAATTTTTCACGAATTTTCTGTTATCAAGTTAAGTTTTAACTGGTAAAAGTGGTCGCAAACATACGTAAGTTAAAACCAAATTCCTGTTCAAAATTCTAATTTTTGTATTCTAGAAAATTATCTGGCAGCAAATACCAAGTGCATAAGGATCTGCTTTCATAAGTCTTACTTTGAACAAAAAAAGCTTCTCCCGACGTACGAAAGAAGCTTTTAAGAAAATAGATTAGAATTAAAATATTACTTAAGCACTACCAGGCTAACGCCATCGCCACCCCGCTCAATGTGCTCGTCGCTGATACTGGCGACTTCGCGTTGCGAGCGGAGGTAATCCCGAATGGTTTGCTTTAAAATGCCGTTTCCGCGGCCATGAATAATTTTAATTTCCGGTATTCCCAACATAACGGCATCATCCAGAAAACTCATTACCCGGGTTAGCGCCTCTTCGGCTCGTTCCCCGCGCACATCTACCGTGGTACTAAAATCCGACATCCGCTGGGTAAGATCCATACCGCGGGCAAAACCAGGAGCAACTACTTCTTTTTCTTTCTTGGCTTTCTTAACCTGTCCTTCTACTCTTTCCAGGTTAGCTATTTTCACAATTGTTTTTAAATCTCCGAAAAGAACCTCAGCGGTATTTCCTTTCACGGATACAATTTCTCCCACCGATTCCTGGCCGATTAAAGCTACTTTATCGCCGGGTTGCAAGGCTTTGCTGCCCAGGCCAGTCCGTAAAACCGTTCTGGGTTCCAGTTTTAATTCCTTCTCGACGAACTGTTCCAGTTCCTGCCGGACTTGCTTGGTAGTTTCTTTCTCCGCGTTGGCATCCCGTATCTGCTTAATGGTAGCCTCTATCTGTTTGTTTGTATCCTTAAGTAAAACCTTGGCCTTTATTTTTGCTTCCCGCAGAATATCATCTTTATTTTCTTCGATGTGCTTTTTTAACTCGGTATATTCTTTGGCCGAAGCCCGTAATTTACGTTCCTGGGTTTCCAGTTCAAGGTTTCGCTTTTCAAAAATATTCTTTTCGTTTTCCAGCTCTTCTAACAACCGGTCGTACTTAATTTTATCTTTACCTACCAGCTTACTCGCTTTATGCACTATTTCTTTAGGCAAACCAATTTTACGGGCAATTTCGATCGCGAACGAAGAACCAGGTTTACCAATATCTAACTGATATAGCGGTTGTAATTCTTTCGGGTCGTAACGCATGGCCCCGTTTACAATGCCGGGAGTGCGTTCGGCATAATTTTTTAAATTGGTATAGTGGGTAGTAATCACTCCGTAGGCCTGGTTCTCATTTAATTTTTCCAATACGGCTTCGGCAATGGCTCCGCCTAACTGCGGTTCGGTACCCGTACCAAACTCATCGATTAAAATCAAACTTTTTTTGTCGGCAAACAGCACAAACTGCTTCATGTTTTGCAGGTGCGAGCTGTAGGTACTTAAATCATTTTCGATGGATTGTTCGTCGCCGATATCAATAAAAAGATTTTCAAAAATCCCTGCTTCCGAACCTTCCGCTACCGGAATCAGCAACCCGCATTGCACCATGTACTGCAGCGTACCCACCGTTTTTAAGGCAACCGATTTACCTCCGGCGTTCGGTCCGGAGATTACTAAAATGCGTTGCTCGCCGTTTAAAGATATGGTAAGCGGTACCACTTGCCGTTGCTGCGCTTTTAAGGTTAAGTATAATAGTGGATGCCGCGCTTCTTTAAAAGCCAGCCGGGGTTGTTTATACAATACGGGCAAAGCCGACTCGGTACGATTGGCAAAAATAGCCTTAGCCCGAATAAAATCGAGCAACCCTAAATACTGGTAAGCTTTACGCAAATCCGGAATGTAGCCCCGTAAAAGAGTGGTTAGTTCGGTTAAAATCCGGATCAACTCCCGGTTATAGGCATTTTCCAGTTCTTTAATATCATTGTTTAAACCAAATACCACATCTGGTTCAATGTAAACGGTTTGCCCTGTAGTAGATTCATCGTGAATCAAACCTTTTACCTTGCGCTTGTACTCGGCAATAACCGGAATAACAATGCGGCCACTCCGGATGGTTGGTTCGGCATCACCAGGAGTCCAGCCTTCATTTTTGGCGTGCCGCAAAATGCTTTGGATTTGCTTACGCAGAACGCCTTGCTGCTGAATCAATTCGCCTTTCAAACGGCTTAAAGCCGGCGAAGCCGAATCTTTTACCGCCCCGTTATCATCTATTACCTTATCCAGGCTAATGGTTAATTTTTTATCAATTTCAATGTTCGCGCCCAAACTTTTCAGGTAAGGATACAGACCATCTTCCGATTCGTAAAAGAAGCCTAAAGCCTGCCGGATGGTACGCAACGACATTTTAATCTGAAAAAAAGCATTCACATCCAAAAAGCTGCCTTCTATAGCGGCCCGGTTTAAAGATTCTGTCACATCAAAATAATATTGCGTCGGAAAGTCCGCATCAGCAGCCAATAAACTCTTAAATTCGTGAGTTTGCTCCAGGAGCTTATGAATTAAATCGTGCCGGGTTAAGAACTGCATCCGGGCCACAAATTGCCGCCCCAAAGGACTTAAGCAAGCCTCGGACAAAATTTCCCGGATTTGGGTAAAACCTATTTTTTGCTCAAAATTCTGAGGATAAATCAAAGCTTATATAAATTTGTTTAGTAACCTTATGTAACGTTTAGAGGCCGGTATTATGTTCCGGTTTTATTTGGTTTTCGCTTTAAAATCAACAATCATCTTGTAACCGGAAGAATCGCCTTCGTAATCTATTTAATTATATTCCATTAATTTACAAAACTATGATTTTTGACCATTTAAATAATGCCTCCCGCTACCATGCCTTGCACCCTGATTTTGCCCTAGCTTTTGATTTTTTAAAAAATCAGGATGTAACCCAATTAGCTACCGGTAAACATGCGTTGCGGGACGAGGAAGTATTTGCTCTTCTTTCGGATGATTTTGGTTTTGGCGGCCGGGAACAAGCGCGCTTGGAATCGCACCGGCGTTACCTGGATATTCAGGTGGTATTGGCCGGCACCGATTATATGGGCTGGCAGGATATTGCTGCCTGTCAAAACGTAACGGAACCTTATACGCCTGAGCGCGACGTTATTTTTTACGGCGACCAACCCCGCGTGTGGCTGGAAGTTCCCGCGCAGCATTTTGTAATTTTTTACCCCGAAGACACGCACGCGCCATTAGCAACTGCCGAAAAAGTTAGAAAAATCGTGTTTAAAATAGCGATTAAGGAATAATCGGTTGCCTATTTACAAGCTAAAGAAAGTTACGGCTGGCTTCGTAATTCTTGTTCCGGATATCTGTTAAGGATTAACGAAAGTGAAAAGACAATTGCAAATAGCAGAGAATTTGCAACTTATTTCATTTGTCGGTTAGCCAACGTTTATTTTAAGAAATTAAACATCTAAATTTAGCTAATAAATCAGGTTTAGTTGATCTATATCTGTTTTATATAGTTTATACGTTAATAGAAACAAATTCACAGACCCTTAACATGCCTAAAATCCTGATTATAGATGACGAACGCAGCATTCGCAGCACTCTTAAAGAAATTCTGGAATACGAAAATTACACGGTTGATGAAGCTGCCGACGGCGAAATTGGCTTAGAACAACTGGGCAAGAATAAATACGACGTAGTACTGTGCGACATAAAAATGCCCAAAATGGACGGGCTGGAAGTACTGCAACGGGCCCGGGAGGTAGCCCCCGATGTACCATTTATTATGATTTCGGCTCACGGCACCATTGATACGGCCGTAGATGCCACTAAGAAAGGCGCCTATGATTTTCTGCAGAAACCACCGGATTTAAACCGCTTACTGGTAACCGTACGGAACGCCTTGGACAAAGCTAATTTGGTTACGGAAACTAAAGTTTTAAAGAAAAAAATTTCGAAAAACTTTGAAATGGTGGGCAACTCGCCGGCCCTGGAAAAAGTGCGTCGCGCTATTGATAAAGTAGCCCAAACCGATGCCCGCGTATTAATTACCGGCCCGAACGGCGCGGGTAAAGAAATGGTAGCCCGCCAATTGCACGAAAAAAGTAATCGGGCCAGCGGCCCAATGATTGAAGTAAACTGCGCCGCTATACCCAGTGAACTCATCGAAAGCGAATTGTTTGGGCACGAGAAAGGCTCTTTTACTTCGGCGGTAAAACAACGGATTGGTAAATTTGAGCAAGCCAACGGCGGTACCCTGTTCCTCGACGAAATTGGGGACATGAGTCTATCGGCCCAGGCCAAAGTGTTGCGGGCGCTGCAGGAAAATAAAATTACCCGGGTAGGCGGCGAGAAAGAAATCTCGGTAGATGTGCGCGTGGTAGCGGCTACCAATAAAGATCTGCTGAGAGAAATTGAAGAACGTAACTTCCGGGAAGACCTTTACCATCGCTTGGGCGTTATTCTTATTCACGTACCGCCTTTAAACGAACGCCGCGAAGATATTCCGGATTTGGTGCAAAAATTTCTGGCCGACATTGCCCGCGATTATGGTTCCAAACCCAAACGCATTACTCCGGCGGCTCTCACCTTCCTGCAGCAACTAGACTGGCGCGGTAATATTCGGGAACTGCGCAATGTGGTAGAACGCCTGGTAATTATGAGCGACGACGAAATATCAGAAGAAGATGCCCGCTCCTTTGCCCGCCCGGCAGTTTCTTAGTTTTTAGCGTTTGAACGTAAGTTGTTACTATTATTACAATAATAAAATTATTATCATAATTGTCCTTCAGGAGAATTCTATTTTGCCTTACTGCAAATAATTTCTTTTGAAGGACTTTATTATTTAATGGTTAAGGATGTCTTATACAAATAAACTTTAATTAACGGCATCTTACATGCAAAGCCTGAAGCAAACAATGGTTACGCATGGACTATTAAATAAACATAAATTTTATAATAGGTCATTAGCTATATAATATTCTCTGTCTTCTTTTACAAAATTAGGTTCTTTATAGTACTTATTGCTGTTTTTCAAAGCATTCCGTTTATAATCAACTGGCTCGTCAATATATTCTTCTACATCTCTGAGATTGATAGCAATTGTGTCATTTACTTTATTCTTAAAGTCAGGAATAAGGATGAGTAGTTTATCTTGATGTACCTCAATGTCACCTACGTAAGGAGTCGAGTAAGATCTAAAAATCAGGTCTTTACTGCTTTCTCCTTTTTCAGAGAACATTATTTTCCAAAGGTAGGAAGTGGTGGCTCCTCCATCTAAAACTTCCCATGTGATAGTATTTCCTTTCCAGTTAACTGTTTTCAGCACTTTAGTCTCTCCACATGAGATTAAGAAAATCAAAAACCACAAGTATCTTACTTTCATAAACACTCTTAATAACTAACTTACCAATAAATTACACCCCCTAATATCCGAATTATCAAAACGACCCAGTACTTCAAAAGAACCGTCCGGGTGCTGTTTTCCTAAATCCTTCGTTTCGATAAAGGCGCAGGAATCTACGTTGGCTAAATCGATAATATTAATACCTCCGGTTTTTAAGCTAGAATTTCGGTCTAAAGGATCATTTGGGTCACGCAATATAATTTGCATGGTAGGTGAGCAATAAAAAACTCCCCGTTCTTTGGAATAAGCCTGCGACAACAACTCCGTCATGCCGTATTCCGAATGAATGGAATGAACCCCGAAAGCTTGCTGCAATAAAGCGTGTAATTCGCGGCGGATCATTTCCCGGCGCCGGCCCTTCATGCCCCCGGTTTCCATAATTATTACTTCCTGAAATAAGCTGGATTGATGATTCTCTTGAACAAAATCGGCTAAGTCGAGGAGCGCATAAGTTACTCCAAATAAAACTACTTTTTTGCCACTCTGTTTGGCTCGTTGTAATGCCGTCAACAAAGCATTTTGGTCATGCAGGAAAAATCCGGGTTCCGCCTGACCAGATTTTTGCATAAAATAATCGACCATTGCAACCAAAGACGAGTTTCCTTGCTCTATATAAGAGGGTAACAAAGCTAAAAACACGTAATCGGCAAGTGATCCGTATTGACTCTCGAATAGCAATTGGGTGTTATGGAGATAAAAAGTTACCTCCGGTAACAAATGGCGGCTCCGTTCCGTTTGGGTAGTGCCGCTACTCCGGAAAATGGTTTGTGGCGTGAAAGTACCCGTTTGGACGGCTTGCGTTTTAAAGAATTCGATGGGTAAAAAAGGAATTTCGGCTAGAGATTTTACTCTTTCAGGCTTAATTCGTAATCCGTTAACATAAGCCTGGTAAACCACATTATGGCGTACCTGGTACTGAAATAAGGTTAAGGCTCGTTCTTCAAAATCACTTTTACTCGCAGGAATTTGAGAATGAAGTTGATACTTAAAATTTTGTTTAAAATCCATTAAGCGGCGGTAAAACAATTACCCTTTTCGATCGTTAAAAATTTAGTAAATGTAACTGTCTTTAAGCTTAATTTAGTATTTTACTAAAATTAGAATAGTCTTTAAGAGTTTTAAATAACTAGGCGATAACTTAGTTTAAACGTATACTTTACAGCGTAAAACGTACTACTTACTTAGAATGAAAAATACTTTATCTGTTTTTTCTTTGCTCTTGCTTTTTACCGGCCTGTTGGGTTCTTGTCATAACCCACCCAAATTTCCCATTGAGCCAAATATAAGTTTTAAAAAGGTGGTGCCGTACCATTTCACCGAAAACGGTCAGCCAAAAGATTCTGTGGTGGTTATTATCCGGTTTGAAGATGGGGACGGGGATTTAGGATTAACCGATGCCGATAACCAACCACCCTTTAATCCCTCCGGGCCACTTGTTCCTAATGGGCCTGTTGTACCACAGGGAGAGTTTTTTTACAATTACTTTATCAAAATGTTTATTAAGCGAAACGGTCAGTTTGAGGAATTTCAATTTCCGAGCGCGGGAGGTTTAAACGGTCGTTTTTTTCCTTTAGCGCCGGATGGTCGTACCGGGCCTTTGGAAGGTGATTTAAATTATGGCTTTATTATTCGACCGGGCCGGAATTTTGTGGTAGGCGATGTGGTAAAATTTGAAGTGTACATTGTAGATAAGCAACTGCATTCAAGTAATAAAATCACCACCGACGAAGTAACCCTGTTTCAGTAACTTACTTTCCTCTGTAAAAACAAAATGCCACTCTACTAGGGGGTGGCATTTTGTTTTATAATCCATTACGGATTTTTCAAGAGATTTTAAAAACGTTAGGCAGAATACCTTTGGTGGTAAAATTAACTTGCATCCCGAAAAAGTAAATTATATTTGCCGCCGCACCGAACCGACCGGCCTTAACCCCGTACAGGGTATCCGGTAACTAAATAGACCTACTTGTACTTTATGATTGAAGCAGTTAAATTCTGGAACGAACCAAACAATAAATCACACTGGGATCCTTTGCTCGACCCCGAATGGCGCATTTACGGCGAAATGGTTAAATTAGCCGCTGCCGCCGTTAAAGCCGAAAAGCCCGCTATTTTACGGGTTTTAGGTGGTATCTCTCCCATCGACCCGTTTTTTATTCAACGATTAATAAATTACGGCACCTTAGAAAATTTAAATGCCGTAGCGGTGCACGGCTTCCCGCTGGACTGGAACCTTTGGCAAATTCATGAATGGCCAGCTAAAATTGCCGAAATTGAAGCTGTTACGCATTTACCCGTGTGGGTTACCGAAGTGGGAATTTCTAGTTTTGGCGCCGAAGAAGTGCAAGAGTTTGGGCTACGTCGTACTGCTGAATTGTTGTTAGGCCGGGTAGACCGGGCGCATTGGTATAGCCTGTACGATTTACCGCGCAACTGGGAGGCTACTACCCGCCACCGCGAAGCCGAAGGTTCGTCTTATTACCGTCATTTCCATATGGGTTTGCTGCGGGAAGATGGCTCGCCGAAGCTCGCTTTAAAGCACTTCTCCGATTTTACCCCGGAATTTGGTATTTGTCAATGGTTTCATTTTGAGGACCACCGCCTGGATGATGCTATTAACTGGCTGCGGAAGTTAGGAGTAAAACGTTTGCGAACCGGCTTAAGCTGGGCCGACTGGTTAAGACCCAACGCCGAAGTATGGTTTGATCATGTCATGAAAAAGCTGGATGAATTCGATTTAACGGTAACTTTTTGCTTTACACCGGAATCGAAGGGAATTCAGCCACACCATACCAGCCCACCGCAAAACATAGAAGAATTCGCCGATTTTTGCGTTACGATGATGCGCCGTTATGCTTAAAAAGCCAATTTTCACCTTAACGGGTAAATGGTTAAATTTTTTAATTAAATAACGGAATGAGTCAAGAAGTTCAGGAAGCCCTTACCGACTTGTGGATGTATCACATGCGCCACGGGGCGTTTGAAGAAGCCTGGAAAAAAAGTGATAAAGACCTGAAAGCCCGGGTCGGCCAACCCTGCTGGCATTGGCCCCGGCATTTTCAATATATTTGGGACGGTACTCCGCTCGCCGGCAAACGGGTGCTCGTAAGGTGCTACCATGGTTTAGGCGATACCATTCAGTTTATCCGGTACGTGCCATTATTAAAGGAAATGGCCAAAGAAGTAATGGTGTGGGCTCAGGCACCTTTGATACCGCTTTTAGAAACGGTACCGGGCATTAACCAACTTTTACCCTTACACGATGGTACCCCCGAAGTTGCTTACGAAGTAGATGTAGAAATCATGGAACTGCCGCATGTTTTCCGAACTACCCTAGCTACCATTCCTGCTCAATCTCCCTATTTGCACGTAGACTCCATTCACCTTTCTCCCAATAACGGACTAACCAAAGTGGGACTCGTTTGGAAAGCAGGCGATTGGGATGAACGCCGATCCATTCCGTTTTCCTATTTGGCGCCTTTAGCTGAGTTAAGTGGTATTCAACTGTATATCCTGCAGGCCGATGCCCCTGCCAATGGCTGGGATGGCAAATCGGGTATTTATCCGGGCAATTTTAATCTTTCGGACTATGCTCGTTTGGTAAAAGGCTTAGACTTAATGATTACCGTTGATTCTATGCCGGCGCATTTGGCGGGAGCTTTAGGTATACCGGTTTGGACGTTGCTGCACCTCGAAGCTGATTGGCGCTGGATGGTTAACCGAAACGACAGTCCCTGGTACCCTACCATGCGGCTCTTCCGGCAAACGGAGGCCAGCGATTGGACAGGTGTTATCCAGCGAGTGGCGAACGAGTTAAAGAAAATTAGTAAATAAACATTTCTTAGTGAGCTGCCAATTAAAGAAGCTACCATTATTTTAAAGCAGCTTTAGGCTGATAAACTGTTGCTAACTGCACGAATAAAGCAAGCTGCTCTCGCCGAGGAACAATAGATATAGGCTTTTTATCCCAGCATTGCGGATTTTAGTTTACTTCACTCTCTCTATTAAACTACCTACTGGAATTTCGGCCCCAAATGTTAATTACCAAACCTAAGCTAAACACCGAATAACCCGCTGTTAAAGCTTTCCGGTTTTTCAGACCAAAATTACCCCCACTGGTATATTGCAACTGTACTGCCGGGCTAAAGGCCAAACGGGTGTAAAAAATGGGTTCTACAAATATATTATCTTCGGTTGGCTTTATTTCACCGTTGCGTACGTGGCGGTACATATCTATGTAACTCATGCGCAAAGCAGTACCATAATTAAGCGGAAAACTATTCCCGAATAGGCGCAAATCTTTTTTCTTTTTAGAAGTAAAGTTTACCTGCAGAAAGTATTTGTCGTAGTTACCCGATATCCGATTGTAAGTAGTTATTTCTTCGGCACCGGTTTGTTTTTCGGTGCGGTCGCTACTACCCCGGCCAATACCGGCATACGCTTCCAGCACCCTGTTTTTATCTGTACCAAAGCTGGTAAAATAACCTCCGCCTACTTCAAACAAGTTATGCCGGAAATCTTCTTTCTTGCGGTGGTTATTTAGCCGGGAACCGTTCATCATGACGCCAAAGTGATTTGAAACCGCGTAGGCGCCATTAATACTAAAATTTCCTTTAAGGGTCGCGTGCCCTCCCGCGCTAATTTCGCCCTTTTGGGTAAACATGGGAGTGTTGGGTACATTAGGCATATACACCGAGGAACATCCTGATAATAACCAGGCACAACCCACTAAAATGCTCAAAAATCGATAAGTATTTCTCATAGCGGCAGACGATTTAACGGTTCTATCACGCTGCTAACTTGCAACTAAAATCGCAACCGGCCTCTATCCTAAGGTTCCTATTTATACAATTTTTATACAACCGTTATCCACCTATTTACAAACATTTAATTTTCAAAATATTCAGGAGTTTAGTCCATAGACTACCGTTATAATGTATTACCTGCAAGTCTGTTACAGGCTAAACAAACCGGTATTTTCTACTAAACTGCATATTTGAATTTTGCCGCTTTTACTAATTATCTCTTCCAGCAAACAACTGGTGCTAGTTAAGTACAGCAGGTTTCTGGATATGTTAACCAGTTAACAATTGGCTATCCAGGCAGATAGTCCGAGCAGAAGAAACTTTACCAACACTAACTTTCTACAATAAAAAAGCCCTGCTCTCGAAGAAAAAAGCAGGGCTTCACTAAAATTTAAATCTAACTTATTTCGCGTAGCTCACGGAACGCATTTCCCGGATAACCGTAATTTTTATTTGGCCGGGGTACTGCATTTCTTTTTCTATTTTTTGCGAAATATCAAATGATAGTTGCTGAGCGCGTTCGTCGGTTACATTATCGGCATCTACCATTACGCGGAGTTCGCGACCCGCCTGGATGGCGTAGCATTGGTTTACGCCTTCAAAACTTACGGCGGTTTCTTCCAATTCTTTTAAACGCTTGATATACGATTCCATTATTTCGCGGCGGGCACCCGGGCGTGAACCCGAAATGGCGTCGCAGGCTTGCACAATTGGCGAAATCATGGCGGTCATTTCCATTTCATCGTGGTGGGCACCAATGGCATTTACTACATCCGGATGTTCTTTGTATTTTTTAGCCAGCTCCATCCCTAAAATAGCGTGCGGCAATTCAGGCTCATCGGGGGTTACTTTACCAATATCGTGGAGCAAGCCGGCGCGTTTAGCGTGTTTTACGTTTAAGCCCAATTCCGCGGCCATAGTGGCGCACAGGTTGGCTACTTCGCGAGAGTGCTGCAGTAAGTTTTGCCCGTACGATGACCGGAAGCGCATACGGCCAACCATTTTAATTAACTCCGGATGCAAACCGTGAATACCTAAATCAATAATAGTCCGCTCCCCAATCTCTACAATTTCTTCTTCAATGTTTTTCTTGGTTTTCGCTACTACTTCCTCAATCCGGGCCGGGTGAATACGCCCATCGGAAACTAAACGGTGCAACGATAAACGGGCAATTTCGCGGCGAACCGGGTCAAAACCGGAGATAATAATGGCTTCCGGAGTATCATCCACGATAATCTCCACCCCGGTAGCGGCTTCCAAAGCCCGGATGTTCCGACCTTCCCGGCCAATAATTTTACCTTTTACGTCGTCGGATTCAATGTTAAAAACGGATACGCAGTTTTCAATGGCGTGCTCGGCGGCTGTCCGCTGAATGGTTTCCAGAACCACTTTTTTCGCATCTTTCGAAGCAGTAAGCTTGGCTTGGGCTACTACATCTTTCACGTAAGATGAGGCCTGAATTTGAGCTTCATTTTTCAGAGTTTCCACGAGTTGCTCGCGGGCTTCGGCGGCGGATAAGTTGGCAATATGTTCCAGTTGCCCGATAATTGACTGGTGTTCTTTTTCTACTTCTTCTTTGCGTTTTTTTAGACCTTCGGCTTGAACCGCTAGTTGCTCTTTTAAAATATTTAATTCGTTCTCCTTGCGTTTTATCTGCTCGAGCTGCGTATTTACCTGTTGTTCCCGTTGTTTAACTTTAGCTTCGTTTTGAATAATTATTTGTTTCTTTTTGTTTGAATCTTCTTCAAATTCGGCTTTCAGGCTGAGGAATTTTTCTTTGGCTTCGTGAATACGATTTTTTTTGATGCTTTCGGCATCCAATTCAGCTTCTTTAATAATGAGCTTGGCCTTTTCGCGGGCAGCATCCTGGTGTTTCTTAAACACCTGGTTTAATAACACCCGGCCAATGTAAACGCCCACGCCGAGCGCCACCAAAGCCGTGATGATAATATAAAGAGTAGTAGACATAACTATAATTTTTAGGGTTTATTAAAAAATTATAGCAATAGGCCGCCATTAACAGGGTAACAACCGGTAAATAAACAAGAAAAGGACAAGTGGCAAAACTCGCTAATCTAATTTAAGAGAGGCTAAAAGCTTGTTTAAATGAGTAAGTTTATCGACCAGGGTGCTTTCATTCTCCGCTTTACTTTGCGCCGAATGTATTTTATCGGCCAAGGTTTCCAGAGCAACCATGGCCAATAAGTCTTGTTTATCCGCAGTACCGAATTGTTCCCGAAACGCTTTCAGGCGCTCGTTGAGCATTCGGCCCGCGGCCCGTAGTCTTTCTTCTTCTTCCTCATTTACCCGCATTGGATAATCGCGATCCGCTATTCTTATTTTTATAGACAATTCACTCATTCCGTTGCGTTTTACTGGTTGTTTTTGGGTTGCCTGTTCTTTTCGCCCGTCAGTCAGGGCAAAGTGTTTGGTTTAAAACTGAATGCTTACTTTCTTTATATTCAACAACAAACAATTTATTTATTCCGGTTAAACAACCAGGTTTAATCTCTTAGATAAGCTAAGCACTTATCAATCTCTCTAATATACTCGTTTATTTTAAGTTTTAATTCTGTCGACTGGGCAGGCTCTGCTGCTATTGTATTTACAATTTTAGAAATATTATCTTTATTTTGAAAATTTTTTATTTCTTCGTCTTTTGTATCAATTACTGTCTGTAAGTTATGAATAATATAACGGGCCTGGTCCAAACTTTCCCGCACGGAATGATAACTAGCGATTAACTGCGTTATTCGCTGTTCTAAAAGCGCTATCTGTTCTAACTCCTGACCAGTACTCATACTATTTTCGAATTACAGCTCCTAATTGTCGTTCAAATTGTTGCATTAACCGGTTCATGGTACTGTCAATTACTTTATCAGTCAGGGTTTGCTGTTTGTCCTGCAAGATAAAGCTCATGGCATAGGCCTTTTTACCGGCCTCAATTTTATCGCCTTCGTACACATCAAATACATTTAATTGCTGCAGCAATTTGCGCTCAGTGCGCCAGGCAATGGTTTTAATCTGCTCAAAGGTAATATTCTTATCAATTACCAGCGATAAGTCGCGGCGTACTTCCGGGAATTTGGCTAATTCTTCGGCTACCAAATTATTCGAATAATTCCGGATCAAATAATCCCAGTTTAACTCGGCATACCATACTGGTTCCTTTACATCCAGCTTCTTCGTAATAGATTCGTTTAACAATCCCATCTGCACCATCGGCACCTCATTCCGGTAATAAGTTACTCCATTTTTAATATAACGATGCTCTACCGGTTGTACGTTCATTTGGTCGCGGGTAAGTTTTGTGAATAGATTTTGCACCACCCCAGCCAATTGGTGAAAAGTTGCTTTTTGCGAGGCTTGCTGCCAGGTTTCGGCGGTGGCGTTGCCCGTCACAAATAACGCTAGTTGCGTTTTTTCCTGATATTTATCTCCCGCTTTAACATACACTTTACCTAACTCATAAAATTTTAAATCTTTCTGCCGGCGGTTCATGTTGTGCCGCAAAACTTCTAATCCCGAAAACACTAAAGTCTGGCGCAGCACATCCAAATCGGCGCTGTTATAGTTCACAATGCGCACCAAAGAGGCATCCGGCTCTCCGCCAGCAACTTCGTAGTAATTTGAATTGGTAAGCGAATTGGTAATAATCTCGGAATAACCAGCGCCGGCCAGCATCTGACCCATGCTTTGTTTAATTACTTCCGGGTCAGGCTTCGGGAATTTAGCCAAGTAGCTCGTAGCCAAGTTAGGTGAAAGTGCGATATTGTTATACCCGTAAATCCGGAGAATTTCTTCTACAATATCGGCCTCGCGCTGCACATCTACTTTAAAAGGCGGCACCGAAAGCGCCAGTTCTGTTTCTGATTCTTCGGTAATACTAATGCCTAGATCCGTTAAAATTTCTTTGATGCGTTCCTGACCAATAGGCTGACCGATTAATTGGTTTATCCGGGCAATACTTACTTTTACCGTAAACGGCTGCACTGGCTGCGGATAAACATCTACTATTTCGGAACTTACCTCTCCGCCGGCTATTTCCTGCACCAAAAGCGCGGCGCGTTTCAAAGCCAGAATTACCCTATCCGGGTCGGTACCGCGTTCGAACCGGAACGATGAATCCGTTTTAATGCCGTGAATTTGCGAGGATTTACGGATAGAGGCCGGCTGAAAATAAGCAGCTTCTAAAAAGATGGTAGTAGTTTCAGAGGTAACGCCCGAATTTTTGCCGCCAAACACTCCGGCTATTACCATAGGTTCTTCGGCGTTGCAAATCATCAGGTCGGTAGAGCGCAAGGTGCGTTCCACGCCGTCCAGAGTAACAAACTTGGTTCCTTCTTTGGCTTTCTGCACAATAATTTTATCACCCGTAATTTTATCGGCATCGAAAGCGTGCATGGGTTGCCCGAGTTCGTGCAACACGAAATTAGTAATATCTACCACATTGTTAATCGGTGATAAACCAATAGCTCGCAGCCGGTGCTTTAGCCATTCTGGTGATTCGGCAACTTTTACCCCCGAAATAGTTAAACCCGCGTAACGCGGACAAGCTTCCGAATCTAACACTTCCACCGAAATATGGCGGCTGGTAGTGTTAATTTGAAAGCTATCTACATTGGGTAAAGTATAAGGTACTCGTAAAAGCGCTTGTACGTCACGGGCTACCCCCAGGTGAGAAGCGGCATCGGCCCGATTAGGAGTTAAGCCAATTTCAAATATCTCATCGGATTGCAAATTAAAATACTGGGCAGCCGGAGTACCGTTCGGTAAATCGGTGTCCAGCACCATAATACCGGCGTGCGACTCTCCCAAACCAATTTCATCTTCGGCGCAAATCATTCCTTCGGAAGCCGCGCCTCTGATTTTAGATTTTTTAATCTGGAAAGGTTCGCCGGTGAAAGGGTATAAAGTTGCTCCTTCGGTGGCTACCACCACTTTTTGACCCACCGCCACGTTAGGCGCGCCACACACAATTTGCTTGGGAGTTTCACCTCCAACATCAACCGTAGTCAGGCGTAGTTTGTCGGCATCCGGGTGCTTTTCGCAGGTTAATACTTCGCCGATTACAATGCCTTGCAGACCGCCTTTTACCCGTTCGTACGGGTAAAGTCCTTCTACTTCCAGGCCCGCACCCGTAAGTAAGGCTGCCACTTCAGCAGCCGGTTTATTTATTTGAATTAATTCTTGTAGCCAGTCGTATGAAATCAGCATGTAAATTTAGTCGCTAGTCAATAGTCCACGGTCGATAGTTGATAAGCTATGGTTTGTGAACCGCGAACTATTGACCGTATTAAAAAACAAATTTAGATAATTTAGAATTATTACCGGTTAATTTATTTTTTGGCATAACTCTTTTCGCCGGCCCGTACCGCGATAGGCAACCGGTTTTCGGCGGGAGGAATAGGACAACTATAATTGTAATTAAACACGCAGAAGGGATTATAAGCTTTATTGAAATCTAAAGTAATTATAGATTCGCCGGGAGCCGGCTTGGGAATATCCATAAAACGGCCACCTTCGTAGGTTTCGGAGCCATTCGTTCTATCCGTAAAAGGCACAAAAAAAGTAGAATCTTCTGCATTTGCCTTCAAAAATAAGGTAAGTCCTACCCGTTGCCCATCGAGGTTAAAGTGAGCCTTGGCAAATCGTAAATACGCTTCGGAGTTGCCGGTAGTCATGGGAATTTTAATCGTATCCGGTTTAGGCAATGGCTCATAATCGGCATCGACCTGAAATTTACGATCGGCGGGAAAGTAATTCAAACTATCAAAAGTAACTCTTTCGGCTTCTTCTAAAGGGGAAGACGAGCTTTTAAAACTTTGATTTTTTTCTATGCGTCCTTTTTTAATACTCGCCAGGTACGCGTCGTCGCTGAATACAGCCTCTTTGAGAAAATAACCAATAATAATAACCAGGCCAAGCAAAACTATCAGGCGGAGCGGTTTGGACATAGCAATACAATTTAGAAGAATACAAATATAACCAGAATCTGGTAAACCCGTCTGCCCTGAAGGGCATCTTCCCTAAAACAGGGGAGAAGATGCGGCCTTAGCTGCGTAGCTAATTTATGATGTACGCTGAATATAATGTCTCTGAATAAGTATTCAGGGATTGCGGCAAGCTTGGCTGAAAGACAGATTTACACCAGTACACTTGTTAAAATTCAAAAAATTAAACTAGCAGAAACAAAAAAGACGCAAATTATTGCGTCTTCCGGATAGAAGTTTATCCACTTCTACAACCTTTTACCCTTTCAACTTTCCAACCTGCAACTTGTAACCTGCAACCAACTACAAAAGTCCTTCGTCGGCAAAGCTGTAGTACGATTGGTCGGCAAAAATAAGGTGGTCGAGAATGGGTAAATCGAGCAAAGCGCCGGCTTCTTTTACTTTTTTAGTTAAAGCTATATCGGCGGCGCTGGGCTTTAAATTCCCGGAGGGATGATTATGGACCAGAATAATGGCGCTAGCCAAATGCTCGATGGCGTGTTTAAATATAATTTTGGGATCGGCTACCGTACCGGCTACTCCGCCCATACTTACCGGTATTTTTTTCATAATCACGTTCGCCCGGTTTAATAAAATAATCCAGAACTCTTCGTGGGGCAAATCCAGCAGGTGTGGCTTCATGTAATTATAAATATCGGTAGAGCAAGTGATAGTGGTACGGGCAGCGGCAGCGGTTTCTTTCCGTCGGCGCCCTAATTCCAGGGCACTTACAATACTAATAGCTTTGGCTTCGCCGATGCCTTTATGCCTCATTAAATCCTTTACCGACAATTTGGCCAGTTCATTCAGGTCGTTACTGACAGCTGCTAAAATTAATTTGGCTACATCTACCGCGGTGAGCTTCGGCGTGCCCGAACCAATTAAAATTCCAATTAATTCCGCATCGCTTAAGGCAGCTTTGCCTTTTAGAAGTAGTTTTTCGCGGGGACGGTCTTCTTCGGCCCAGCTTTTGATGGCGAGTGATGGAACTTGACCGTAGTGGTTAAGAGTGTCTGTGATTGTCATAAATATTTTTGCAAGAGAAACCTTATTTAGGCAAAAACAGTGCTTTTTTAGAGTAATTAGAAGCTAAAAACTCAACTTTTCGGGCTATTCTTGGTTAAATCATACACTTACATTTATTATTTCCTTACACGATGCAACGTTTCTTATTTATAGCTACTGCCATTTTATTAGTATTTGTCGTCGACTGGTACGTGTTTCAGGCCATCCGGACAGTAACGCAACATGCTTCTATTCGCACCCAAAAAATAATTTATATCATTTACTGGGCCTTATTTTTAATTACGTCGGGTACTATTCTTTTATTTAGTCTTACCCGCGGCACCCCTCCTACTCCTTTTCGCACTTACCTAGTTAGTACCGTTTTTATTTTATTTGCCAGTAAGTTAGCCGTGATTTTATTTCTGCTGGTAGATGATGCCATGCGGTTGTTGAAATTTATTGTGTTTTATTTATTTAAAGGTCCGGAAACCACTACTTCCGAAGTAGATAAAATTACGCGTAGTGAGTTTTTAAACAAATTAGCTTTAATTGCCGGCGCCATTCCGCTTACTGCTTTTATTTACGGCATGGTACGGGGCGCTTACCAATACCAGGTAAAGCGGGTAACGCTGCGTTTCCCTAATTTACCCAGCGCTTTTTCCGGTTATAAAATTTTACAGATTTCGGATTTACATACGGGTAGTTTTAATTCGACGCATCCTCTGGAGAAAGCAGTGGCGTTAATTAATAAACAAAATGCCGATTTAATTTTCTTTACCGGAGATCTCGTAAACAACGTAGCAACTGAGGTAGTACCCCATATTCCTACACTGCAAAAGATTAAATCTAAAGATGGAATTTTCTCCATTTTTGGCAACCACGATTATGGCGATTATGTCAGTTGGGAAAGCCGGGAAGCAAAAAGCCAAAATCTTCAAACTCTGGCTAAGCACCACGCCGAAATTGGCTGGCGCTTGCTCCTGAACGAGAACGTAGCCATCCGTAAAGATGGGCAGCACATTTCGGTACTCGGCGTTGAAAACTGGAGCACCCGCATGAATTTTCCGCGGTACGGGAACCTGGCGAAAGCTTATACGGGTACGGAGCAATCACCTTTTAAAGTTTTACTGTCGCATGACCCATCGCACTGGGATGGGGAGGTAAATCAAAAATACCCCGACATTGATTTGATGTTAGCGGGTCACACGCACGGCATGCAGTTTGGTATAAATGTTTCAGGCATTAAATGGAGCCCGGTACAGTACGTATATAAACAATGGGCCGGTCTGTATAAACAAGGCATGCAACACCTTTACGTAAACACCGGGCTAGGATTTTTAGGCTATCCGGGGCGGGTAGGGTTTTTACCTGAAATAACCGTATTTGAACTACAGAAAGCCTAAACACAACTTACAATCAGACTTGAATAGAATTTGCAATGGAATGCACAAAAAATTTAAAGGTGCAACTCAAAACTTTTTCTTAGCTCGACTTTGGTTGAATTTATTTAAATGTATTCCAACTAAGGATAGGTTAAACTTAGACGTGTTATCTAATTAGCTCTTCATTTCCATCAGTAGTCCCTCCAAAATAGATTTTATGGTAAGTCTTATGAATAAAGTAAATAGTAAGTCTCCTATTCTTATTTCTAATTTCTGATTTTTTAAATTTGGATAAGAACTAGGTAAGCTCTTTTATTTTTTAACTCAACGGGCAAAAAGCCTCCCCGATAAAGTTATATTTAATAATTTTACTAAAAGGGCTGATTTCTATTCTGTGGCTTGGGTAAAAAGATAAATCAAGCAAAATTAATCGTTGGGTAACCAGCCATATTCATTGCCATTATTTTAAGTAAAACATTCTTTATTTGTGAATTTAGCAGGACAATTGTCCGTATAAATACTTAAAATTGCGAATTTTATTGTAATATTTCTTACCTGCCAAAATAAATTGCGTAAGAAGCCTAGAATCAAAACAAAGAGTTACTTCTAAATTCAAACACTAAACTTAAAAATCAAAAACTATGAAAAAGGCAATGTTGCTGTTATGTTGCGCAGGCGCGTTAACATTTTCTTCATGCAGCCAGAATAAATCAACGGAAAGTACGGATACTTCCGGAACTGGTACCGGTTCAGAAAGTGGGATGAGCAGTGATTCCAGTATGGGTGCTGGCTCCGATATGGGAGCTTCTACTTCCGGTGATGCCGGAACTACCGCTGGCGGCACTACCGACGGTACTACTACCGCTGGAACTACTGGCGGAACCACATCGGGCGGTACAACAGCTGGTGAATCTACCAGCGGTACTACCAGTGGCACAACTGCCGGCACTACAACCGGTACAACTGGAACGGATGGGGGTACTGGCGGCACAACTGCTGGTAGTGGAACAACTGCTGGTGGCTCTACCGCCGGAGGCTCTACTGGTGGAACAACCGGTTCTTACTAATTTAATACGTTTTTTTAAACTAGAAAGGCTTGTACTCCCGGAGTACAAGCCTTTTTGTTTTTAACCTATATCTTCTCCTTACTTGATTTCAATTAAATTTCTAACACACAAATCAAGAATTTAGGTAGGCACCCACCAAGAAAATATTAAACTTTTGTAAACGGCATGCAACCAAAGGCAAAAAGAAAATAATGAGAATAATTAGAATAATATTTTTAAAGTCTTTAAACCAAATCTGCATTTAGGCATCGAAGTATAACGCACGGCAAAGGCTTAAACTCTGCTCTGAACCTGGAAAGTGCTTTTGCTTTTATAGCGATAAAAAAGGATATTTAGAAAATTTTAAATTAGAGAGTTACTTTATCATTCTTTTTTGCATCTGGTAGGTAATTAGCTATATTTTGCTTTGTATGCAGCGTCAGTTTTTATTTTTTTTGGTTTTTCTGGTTTTAGGCTTATTTGTTACCGGCCGCGCGTGCGCTCAACAAAGCACCAATATTCAAGTGAATGGTACGGTAGTAGCCGCTACTACTAAAAAACCACTGGCTAATATCACGGTTATCAGTAAGCGGCTATGGCGCGGAACCATTACGAACGAGTTGGGCCAGTTCCGGATTACGACGCTGCCCGGCGATACCCTTTATTTCCGGTCGGTGGGTTACATAACCAAAATGTACCCCATTACTAGCAGCACCCCCGACGAAACTACTATTACAATTAACCTGGAAGAAGGCAATGTAATGCTGCAGGAAATTGAAGTAACCATTGGTCCGGATTATGAAAAGGTAAACCGTTACTTACGCAACCAAAAGAAAAAACCCGAGCCACGGGCAGTAGTTAAACCGGCGCCTCCCAAACCGCTTTACGAAGAAAAAGTGTTCACGCCTCCGCCGGCTTCCATTGCCAATCCCATCAGTTTTATTTACGACCAGCTCTCGAAAGAAGGCCGGGACCGGCGTAAACTACAGGCCATACTGGACGAAAAAGCAGCAGTTGAAAAAGGAAAACGCGACCGAGCGGCTCAGCAAAAATACGACAGCCTTTTTCTGGATCACAACCAAGGTTATAAACATCCTGAATAATCCGGCCAGATTATACCCATCTTTACAGAGTTTACCCAGCATTATTTACGTAAGCTAAATTAGAAATTTTAACCAAAACTCGGATCGTGCGTTTGTTAAACCACTAAACTTTCTTATTTAAATAAAACACCTTATGAAAATTGGGTATCCGTGCATTAACAATGGAATGGACTGTACGCCGGCCACTACCTTCCGGCTGGCTTCTTATTCCGAAGAACGCCTTATTTCCACTACCGCCAATAATTTTGCCTGTTTAAAAAAAATCCTGGAATATAATGTAAAGCATAATCTGCTTTTTCTGCGGATGAGCTCCGATATGGTGCCTTTTGCCTCGCACCCGGTAAATACCTATAATTGGCAAACTCACTTTCAGGGTACTTTAAGAGCTTTGGGTCGTTACATAAAAGCGCACCAAATGCGGATTTCCATGCACCCCGATCAGTTTGTGGTGATCAACTCGCCGAATACTACTACTTTAAACAATAGTTTTGCCGAATTAGAATACCAGTGTGCCATTATGGATATAATGGAGCTCGACGAAACGGCAAAGTTGCAAATTCATGGGGGCGGCGTATACGGCGACAAACCAGCCGCTATAAAACGTTTTGTAGAAAATTATTTTTTACTGTCCGAAAATGTCCGTAAACGTTTGGTAATTGAAAACGACGACCGCTCGTACAGCTTAAGCGATTGCCTGGAAATTCACGAGCAAACCGGTATTCCCATTTTATTCGATAACTTTCACCACGAATGCCTGAATAACGGCGAAACCATGACGGAGGCTCTGCACCTGGCCGCCGCTACCTGGCAGGAAAAAGATGGCATAATGATGATGGATTATTCCTCGCAGTCGCCGGGGGAGCGCAAAGGCAAACATACCGCCAGCATCGTAGAAGATCTTTTCCGCGATTTTATTCAACAACTCGACGGGCTGGATGTAGATATTATGCTGGAAATAAAAGACAAAGAATTAAGCGCGTTAAAGGCCGTTGAGATTTTAGAAGAAATGGGAGTGATAAAAGTTTAAATATTGGCAGGAAGAAAAATACACCCGTTACTCTGCCAGCAATTTAATTGGAAAACTACTCGGGAACAACCGGTGTATTTTGATTTTTATTTACTCCGCACTGGCTTTATCCAGTAAATCAATAGCTTCTCTATCTAACGGCACATTGGCTGCTTGTATTAACGATTGTAGCTGATCCGGACGGGTGGCACTAGCAATGGGAGCCGTAATACTGGGCCGGGCAATGAGCCAGGCAATGGCAATACGGGCCTGGTCCGTGGCATATTGTTTCGCTAATTTATCCAGCACACTTAAAATCCGGAAACCCCGATCGTTGAGGTATTTTTTATTCCCCTGCCCTCTTTTACTTTTAGCTAAATCGGCTTCGGAGCGGTATTTACCGGTTAAAAAGCCGCTGGCCAGCGAAAAATAATTAATTATGCCTATATTATTTTCCCG
Source organism: Adhaeribacter arboris (assembly GCF_003023845.1). NCBI lineage: Bacteria > Pseudomonadati > Bacteroidota > Cytophagia > Cytophagales > Hymenobacteraceae > Adhaeribacter > Adhaeribacter arboris. Next base: position 2,968,557 of record NZ_PYFT01000001.1, read on the forward strand.
GCAGAGCGGCTCCAGTTCTTTTTCAAAATTAGCCCGGCTGTACAAATTATATTCCGGTTGCAGGCTGTCGTACCGCGGCAAGTTATTTTGTTTACTTACTTGCAAAGCTTCGGCCAGCCGCTCGGCACTATAGTTGGAAGCGCCAATAGCCCGTATTTTACCTTCTTTTATGAGTTCGCCGTAGGTCTCCAGAGTTTCTTCTAAGGGAGTAGCCGGATCGTCGTAATGCGATTGGTACAGGTCGATGTAGTCGGTTTGCAATCGTTGCAGCGACTCTTCTACCGACTGCCGGATGTGCGCTTTGGAAAGGCCCTTTTTACCCGGACTCATCTCCCCTCCTACTTTCGTTGCAATCACTACTTTATCTCTTTTGCCCGATTGTTTCAGCCAGTTGCCGATAATAGTTTCGGATTCGCCGCCCTGGTTGCCTGGTACCCAGTTGGAGTACACATCGGCCGTATCAATCAAGTTAAAACCAGCTTCGGTAAAGGCATCCAATAAAGTAAAAGAAGTGGCCTGGTCAATGGTCCAGCCAAACACGTTGCCGCCAAAGGCCAAAGGTGCTACTGTTAGCCCGGAGTTTCCTATTTTTCTTTTTTCCATAAGTTCTGCTTTAAAAGTGGCTTTTGTTTACGCAGAAAACAAGCTGGAGGTATAGAAATCAAGCCTCAATCAAAATCGGAGCGATTTACAGAAGATTTTACCAAAAAGGGTTTGCGGGCAGCCATTTTATTAAAAAATGGCAGAAATAATGAGTAACCAAAGAATATTGGGGCGCTAAATGGTAATAAAATAATTGATAACAGAAGAATTTACCAAACTTTGAAGTTATATAACCAATTTCTCAAAAGGAAAGGAACCTATGGCGCTAATACATATATGAAAATTCTTAATAAGTAATACCCAATAGTATGAGTTACCTTCCATCAGGTTGATTTAAAAAATTGCGCCAACCCGCCGGGTTTTATTTCCTGCGTTATGGCCGCTCCTTGAAGCGACTGGGTATAAATGGACAAAACGAAATATACTTGTTTGTAACAAATTAAAAGGTAAAAACTCCCCGTATAAGTTTAGCAGGGACAGTTGATTTTTAAACACGCATTATATAGTTTAGTTTGTCCTCGTACTTAGGTCCATCTTCTATAAATAAGCCATAACGGTTTCGCGGCATGTGAAGTTGCCAATGGATTAAAACTGTGTGTTTTCGGCAACTGCGAAGCAAGTTATGAAAAAACCTGTAACGGCTTAACGCTCGCCGGCAATTTCATATACGTGTGTTAACGGGCGTTTGCCTAATCTACATAGGTTTCTTTAATAACTTCTTTGACTTTTACAATTTCTTTTTCATTCAAGCTATTGAAGACTTTTATAATACTTTGTCTATCCACAGTTCTTATTTGATCCAAAGCAATTTGACCTTTTGTATTATTATGCAAAACTTCAACTCTTGTAGGATGTGATTTGTCACTGCTCGTCATCGGTGCGACAACGATAGTCTGTAAATATTTATTCATTTCGTTTGGCGAAATTATAGCGCATGGTCGAGTCTTCTTGATTTCGCTTCCAACAGTTGGATCGAGATTTACCAATACGATTTGATATTGCTTTAATTCCATTCATCCAGATTTTCGTCTTCAAAAACATCATTAATAAGCAAGTTGTCATCACCATTTTCATGCATTTTTTTGAAAGCCTTTTCCCAACCGTTTCTCGGTTCTGATTTGGGTTTTAAAATGATATAACCTTTTTCCAAGATAAGTTCAACCTTATCGGTTATATTATATTTTTCAAGTAATGTTTTTGACAAACGAATGCCTTTTGAATTACCAATTGGAATGACAGAAATATCCATAGTTCAATATTATTTAGTAATCACAAAGTGATTACTTTTTTTTGAAAGAGCCAAATTTTTAGGAGAAAGTTTATTTAAACGCCCATAACGTATGTGGCTAAGAAGTGCTTTAGTGCTTTTTAGGTGTGGTTGGAGGTAGTTGTTTTTTATTCTTTTCAGTTTCTGTATCTTCCGCTATACTTAAGAGCGTATACTTATCATAAGCCATGACATCAAACACTTTTGAATATCCCGTTTTCAACCACTTTTTATAGATTATCTTACCATTTACGTATAGGTAAAACTCATCTCCAATAATTTCTTTTTTTAAAGTCATTTTGAATTTCAATTGCTGCCAGCGTTTCGACGCTTAAACAAGTAGCTGAGTTCGGAGATAGTTTTCTCTGCATAATAGAAACTAAGTTATGGAAATTGGAGGTTCAATTTACTGTAAATGAGCCATTTTTTTAGTGGCTGTTGGCGATAGTTGATTTTAGTAAACTATTTTATTGATATAGAAAAGGAATTCTAATCCACAAAACAACGAAAAAATCAAATAGATTAAAAACAAGTAGAAAAAAGGATATTTCTTGAAAACACCTTTTAAAATATTTTTAAACAATAAAAAAACTATAGCTGAAAACAGCAACGCTAGAAAACCTTGTTCAGAAAACCATTCAGCAATAAACTGAATATACGCTTTATGGGAATAGTTTTCAATCAGTTGTTCTGAGCTAGGTGATAATGGTCTTATTGATAGAAAATAGATTATGTAACCAAACAAAAGATTAACTGGCCAGAATAAAAATTTCAAAATTGTAGCCATACCTTTTATGCTAGTTCTTCAGATTCAATTACCGCCAACGGTCGGGCTATGGTGCGTTTTAATGCGCTCTAGGTTTTGTTGGCGAGAATTATTTTTTATAATCCTTAATGAATCCCAAATTCTTTTCTAAACTTTTCAGGTATATCTGTATGCTTTTGGGCAGCAAGTACCATGTATTTTTTAGCTTTACCTTTATTGTTTTGTTCGTAATATACAAGTCCTACCATTAAAGCTGCATCACCAGAAGCCATAAGAGTAGAATCACGTTGTTCTTCCTTTTGGTAAATTTCAAGGGCTTTAAGTGAATTTGCAAGTGCCTTATCTAGTTGGTCCAATTTTAAATATGCCTCAGCAGTCCCAGAATAGGGTACAGGGTCATTCTTATAATATCTACCAAGTTCCTTAAATTCTTGTATGGCTTCATTGTACCTTTCTTGGCGGGTATATAAAGCCCCAAGGTTTGCCCGTGAAATCCAAGCGGAAGGATTGTGGTTTAGAGCTTGCCTTAAATAGAATTCTATTGAGTCTGCTTGATTATTATAAGAATAAACCTCAGCAACTTTTTCATAGGAGTCAATAAATCCAGAATCAGTAGCTATTGCTTTCTTATAAAGTCTGATTGCTTTAGAATAATCCTTTTCTTCAAATTGTGCTTTCCGACCAAGTAAGTGAAACCTTTCTGCTTCGGAAGCTAATTTTTTGCTTTTCACTTCTTCGTCCTTACCTTCCTTGCTGTTGTCATATTGCCCACAATTAGTTAACAGAAGAATCAGACTTAGAAATAATAGAGAAAGGTGTTTTGTCATAATTGATTTTATAATAGTGTAATTACCGCCAACGGGCCGTGGCTAAACGACGGACGAGGCCATCGGCCGATGGATGACGTTTAGGCGTTGTTAGCCAAAGTTGTTTATTTTTAATTTATACTATTGCAGGGCTGAATACTTCTTTTATACTTAATCGTGTCTTGTTTTGGGATAAAAGCATAATTCAAACCCTCACCAGTCCATTTTACTATATTTTTTTGCTTATTCATGTACTTCATTGAGAAAGTAACTGCTTGGGATGTATCAAAAGGTAAAACAGTTTTAAAATTAAAGCTATCACCTTGAAGAACGATATTCCTGATAGCATACCATTGGCTCTCTGTTCCGAAATTACATAACAAAGCATCTTGGCCGTCAATTTCAGTTAAATCAACTGCGAATAATTCTCTGTTATTCTTACAAGGAATTGAATAAACAAAATTGTCTTTGTTATCAGTTATTTCAATCCATTGTTTTGGTATATCTAGCTTAGAAAATGAAATTTCTTTTAACATAGAGCCAATCTTTTCTTTTTTACTCGTTTCTGATGAGCACCCAAAAAGAAAAGCTAAAGAAAAAATACAAATTGCTTTGTTTATCATTTTACAATTATGGCTAATGGGCCGCGGCTAATAAGCGTTTTAATGCTTTTTAGTCTGTGTTATGCCCAGGTATTAATCTCCTGTTGTTACAGATTCAAATTTATTACTCTTCCAATAATAGGTTACAGCCGCTGTTTCAAAGAAACTCACTTGTATTCCGGGGCATTTTAATTTAATCGGCTTTGGGTTGTCATTTTCAAAGTCGATGTAAAACAATGGTCCTTTAGGTACCAATTCTATTCCGAACTGCAATGGTTGTTCAGATTCTCCTAAATCATGTAATTTTATAACCGATAATTTTCCTTGTTTAGATTGCAAAACCCAAACAGCATATTGTTTATTGTTTTTATTTTGAAGTAAAAAAGCATAATCAGATTTACTATCACAATTAAAGTCACCTGAAAGATAGTTTACTAAAACACTGTCATCTTTATACTCTTTGAACCAAAAATTCTCCCATTGAATTGGCTCTGGTAGTTCCCAGTCGGGTAAGCTTTCTCTTAATTCTTGGAAAACGGATCCACTGATATACTTTGTATAAACCTTATTATCATAGCTTTTAATAGTGTCAACAAGATTGAGTTTAGGTTCAACTATTTCAAATTTTGAAGTATTAGTTGAAAGAGAAGCTCTTTTAACTTTGGGCTTAACCTTTCCTTCCCCACAAGCCAATAAACCTATTGCAAGAATAAAAATTAATAGAAGTTTTCTCATTTATATAATTAGGCATAACGTTCTTGGCTAAGACACGCCTTGGTGTGCTTTAGGTGTGGTTAGTGGAAGTTATTTTTTCACAAATACCATTGTGTCATCATAGCATTCATAAGCATATGAAGGTTTGGTCCGACATTCAAAAATGATTGAATCTCCAACTATCTTTCCTTTGAACATCTGCCTATAATTGCTTCCTCCTAATTTAGGATTACCTTCAATTCTATTAAAGTTATTTAAATTAAAAGGTTTCTGATAATAGGTCTTTTCGACGAAGCTGAAAGAGATAGTATTTTGTTCAACCATTAAACTGTCCAACGATTCGCTAAAGTAAAAAAGACCATGCTCCTCTGCTGGGTATGGTCCGAACATGTTAGCCCCTACTTTACCATTTGTGCATTTGAACACTATTGTAAATGCTAAACTATCTGGGTCACGAGGTTCTCCTTTATACTGATAAACTTTCTTATCCCAATCTCCACAATTTAACGCTGTAACGGATTTAGCATCCATTTTAATTAAGCTTTGGCTTTTTGTTTCTGTTTTATTACATGAAAGCATTAATAAACAAAATGGAAACAGGAGAGCCTTATTCTTTGACATTCTTTTTTAACTTTTATTACCACTAACGAACGGGTATATGCCAAGCCCTAATCAGAGCAAGGGTTTGGTATATATTGTGTTAGTGATTGATATTTTATCTTATTTTATTAAATTTTTCGGAAAATCTTTCTTTCCATTCTTCCGCATTTAGCCACTCTATACTTTTTATATGGGGGCTTAATCGAAGTATATCATCAATTATTTGAATTAACCCCTTGTACTCTGATTCGTCATTCTTACCTAAAATCTTTTCAATTTTATTCAAGGTAGATGTTATGGATAATGCAAACCTTTTTTCAAGAATATCGACAGCTTTAATTATTAAATCGAATTCAAAACCATTAAACTTGGAGCGAAACACAAAACCCCAATCTATGAATGATTCTAAACTTACGACTAATCCCCTTGTTGCAATCTCATTTGCTATGTTTTGGCCTAATAATTCTTCCTGTTCTATATAACCATTCTTCTCAATTATTTCGGGGTACTTACTGCATTGAAAGGTTACATAATTTTTTACCATCTTAATTGATATTAACCACTAACGTCTCTGCTAAACGACGGGTGAGGCCGTCGGCCGAAGGCTGAAGTTTAGGTTTTGTTGCCAGAAGTGTTTTTTACTTTATCTGTTTGCTTATCCACCTGTCACTCGGTCCTTCTCCCTCGTAATAGACCATATTTGCGTTTCCAAATACTAGAAGTGTTCCAGAGCCGTGACCAATGATTTCGCTAAGGGCAAGCTCAATATTCAACCTTCTTGCATCGATTTCTCTGTTTTCTGAAATAACGTAGCAGTCAGTTGGATTCCTAAGTTTCTTTAGTTTCTCTTCTAGTACTTTCCACACATTACCTTTAATTTCTTCAAAGTCCTTAAGTTGAGAAGTAAAGTGAGATAATTCGTCTATGAATTTACTCCTAGTTTTTTCCGCCTGGATAAATGTTAGATACCTTTCTTGCTTTTTATTTATAATAAATCGCTTGATAACTTTTTCTTCTAGTTCTAGGTCCATTTCTGTTTAACATTACTGGCAACGGTTTGGCTAAAAGTAGTGCCGGAATTAATAGCACTTCCCTGTCCTGCCAGTACTAATGTAATAAATTGCCGAACTTTTGCCTACGCACAAACCTCCGGCGTTACTTTTAGCCTTTGTTAGTTGATGTTTTTATTTAATAATCAAGTCTTTTGAAGTCCTTTTTATTCTCGCCATACCAGTACGGCTAGAATTGCATTCCTTTCTAACTATACGTAAACTAGCTTTTTCGGTATGATATTTCCTAAACTCATTTGTCCAAGATTCGTCCTTGAAAACAATATGATTTTGGTCGTTTGATGTATACTCAATAGACTCTAAGTCAATTCTATTTACTTCTTTAAATCGGTCAACAATGATAGAGAAGGTATTTGGTTGTCTGTGGTCGACTACTAACTCGGTCCATTTTGAAAGTAAGCCCGTTTCTTGACATTTCACCTGCCCTTTAATTGAATGGTTGTCAAAATGAATTTGCTTTACAGACCTAATATCACTATGAATTGCGTTTCTACAAGCGATGCTAAACAGTTTTTCAGGACTGTGTTGAGTATTGTTAATTATCATTAAGTAAGAAATGTAACAGCTTGTCTTGTCATTATATACGATTTCAAAACATTTAGTATTGAACTGCACACGAGCCACTCTAATTTCTTCGATTGACAAGCCTTCATCGGCTGATTCTTCAGTTGACGCTTCGTTACTTTCAATTTCTTCGTTACCATCATCTCCAGTTGATTCAAGTTCAGCTAGGTAATTGAAATGCTCATAGTCCAAAAGGTCAATTAAGTCGTTAAAATCTGCATCATTCAGTGATTGTCCAAAGTCATATGAGTTCAAAATAGTCCTGTAGTGAGCAACAGCGTCTTTTTTGAATTTATATTCTTTCTCTCCGATTTTGAAGGGTTTTCGCATTGGTCAGGTTTTTTAAAATATCAACTAACGTCTTGTGCATAAGACGTGCAAGGCTGGCAGCCGCAGCATGGTTTATGCGCTTGGTTAGGCACCGTTATTTCTTTTTCATGGAATATTTAAAGTATTGATGAAAAGCAGTATCGTATTGCAATCCTCTTTTATCCTCAAATTGGCAAAGAGTAGCAACAGCCCAAGTTTTTGTAGCAACATTTTTCAATTTTAGAGAATTGTTTAGATGAAATATGTATTCTGCCGTATCTTTAGGAGAGGTGTCCACTTTAAAAGCCTTATCCCACCCAAAATCTTCAGATTGTCTTACAGTATCAAGATAGAAGGTTTTTTTATACTTAAGTTCTTCTTGGTTAGATAAACGCTTAAAAATAGAGTCATCAAGCCAAAACTTGAAGTTTATAGTTTTAAAGACAGCTATTGTATCATCAATAAAACCTCTTTTTTCAATTCCTTGGCCTATACTTGCTTGCACCATCGGTTGATGGACAGGATAGTGAATGGATTTGGAGATGTTCAAATATTCTTTTCCGTTGATTGTAACTATAGGAAGGAGTTTTCTTTCAATAGGAGGTTTGTCTTCTATTCTTGTGGGAGAATTGCATGACATTACCAAAAATGTAAACCAGGCAATCAAAGAAAAATTTTTCATGATATTTATGTTGCCTAACTATCAGATATACGGAACTGTTCCGGTTATCGGCAATATAATTTAGCTACTTATTCCATATATCCGCCCAAAAACAACCGATAACCGGAACTGCAAACTCAAATATACTTTATATTTAAGAGCTAATACTAAGCTAATCCATTTCGTAAATTAATCTTTTTCCAAAATGAAATAGCTAAATAATAAAATAAAGGATAGTTGTAGTACCTACCAAACCGGGGCTAATTTATTATCTTTTATTTTATTTAATTACCAGTTGTTAAAATTACTAACTTAACCGGCTATGAAATGGATTACGCGGGAGTGCCCTAAAATAGACCGGATTGCCTGTCCTTGGCTGATTCGGCGGTTTATTGACCCGGAGGCCGAAATTATTTTCGCGCCTTTCGCGGATATACCTCGGTTAGCTACCGAACTTGCCGCTACGCCTTTTGATATTCCCGCTACCGAATTTACCCACTACGAAGACCGCTGCACCTTTGATTATTTCCTGGAAAAATACCAGCTCACGGACCCGGCTCTGCAGCGCATAGCCTTAATTGTGCGCGGCGCCGACACCGACGATCACTCCGTAGCCAACGAAGCAGCCGGTTTATGGGCCATCTCGGCGGGCCTGGCCTACAATACTACCAACGACTACGAACTGCTCGAAAAAGGCATGGTTATTTACGATAGCTTATACAGTTGGGCAAAGCACTTGTACAAAGAAAAGCATACCCAAAACCCCACCGAAAAACTGCTGCTCCAAATTTTTAATACCTACCTGCATCAGAAGAAAACCGAAAAAAAGAAAATACCGGCTTGGGCTACCGAACTGAAAGATATTATTCAGGACCAGATGGATACCAACCTGAGCTTGAGTTTAAAAGAAATCTCGGAAGACTTAAACGTTAACCCGGCGTATTTATCCCGGGAGTTTTCGAAGTATTTTGATAATTTAACGTTTGGCGAGTACATCCGGAAGCTGCGCATCGAAAAAGCCGTGCAGTTACTCAACTCTCCCGGAAATTCTCTTTCTGAAATTGCTTACCTCACTGGCTTTTCGGACCAGAGCCATTTTACCCGCATTTTTAAAAAACACACCGGTCAGAATCCTTCGGAGTACCGCAAAAATAAAGTAAAAAGTAAAACAGATACAAAAGGTTAATTTTGTTCTATTTTACCAGTTATTCTCTTGCTACACTTGTAACAGGATAAATGGTTGCACCTGATTTATTATGCGTAACTCTTTAAGCGAAACCCCCACTATTAATAAACCCAGCTTTAAAGAAGCTTTTCTCTTCTGGCTGAAATTGGGTTTTATCAGTTTTGGCGGTCCGGCCGGTCAAATAGGTATTATGCACGAATTTTTGGTAGACCAAAAAAAATGGATTTCCGATAAAAAGTTTTTGCACGCGCTCAATTACTGCATGTTGTTACCGGGTCCGGAAGCCCAGCAATTAGCTACCTACATTGGCTGGTTATTACACGGTACTATTGGCGGTTTAGTGGCCGGTATATTTTTCGTATTGCCTTCGGTTTTTATTTTATTGGGCCTGAGCATTGCTTACGTTTTGTTCGGGAAAATTGCCTGGGTTGTTGCTTTGTTTTACGGCTTAAAACCAGCGGTAGTAGCTATTGTAATTCTGGCTTTAATTAAAATCGGAAAAAAGTCACTCTTAAGCTTATTCCACTATGTTATTGCCGCTTTAAGCTTTATCGGTATCTTTTTCTTCGATATTCCTTTTCCTTATTTAATAATTGGAGCCGTGCTGTTAGGTTGGCTGGGTAAAAAAATATTGCCGAATTTGTTTAATCAGAAGCAAGGCGGCGCCCAAAAACAATCCGACGAAAGTGGCTATTATTTACACTCCGGCAGTAATATCCCGGGTACCGGCTTTTCGACTAAACGGCTTGTGCTGCAGGTAGCTATGGCCTTGTTACTCTGGGTGGCGCCCTTTGCTTTCTTTTACACCAGCACCGGCCAGGTTTTCTGGCAGCAACTAGCTTTGTTTTTTACCAAAGCAGCCCTGGTTACTTTTGGCGGCGCATACGCCGTATTACCCTACGTAGCACAGGTTACCGTTGAAAAATTTAACTGGCTGAGTAACTTACAAATGATAGATGGCCTGGCTTTGGGTGAAACAACCCCCGGGCCGCTGATTATGGTGCTGGCTTTTGTGGGATTTATGGCGGGCTATCATCATTTTCAGAATTCAGTTTTAATGGGCAGTCTGGGCCTTTTCTTAACCACCTATTATACTTTTTTGCCTTGCTTTTTATTTATTCTGGCCGGGGCACCTATTATTGAAAAAACGCAGGATAATCCGCAGGTGAAAGCTTTACTGAGTATTGTAACGGCGGCAGTGGTAGGTGTCATTTTAAACTTAACCATCTACTTTGCGCTGGCGGTAGTAGCCCCACAGAAAAGCATCAGCAACATCGATTATTTTAGTCTGGCTTGGATTGTTGTATCGTTTGTTGCGATGTACCGGTTTAAAATCGGCATGATTACCTGGATTGGCGTAAGTGCCCTGGCGGGCTTCATGCATTATCTGTTTACCAACTATATCTTTTAATTATTAATCATCCAGCCAGCTAAAAATACTCTTTAAACAATTAAGATAGAGATTAAATAAAATCAGATATAAATAAAAATTCTTTCCTGAAAAGGTAAAAATTCTACAAAAGGTTAATTGTATTCTATCTTTCTAAAAGATGGTTGCTTAGCATTGCAATGAAAAATTATTTATCGTATGCTTCTGGAACACGTTTCATTTATCCAACTACCTTATGTTACTTTTTTTAAATTTTTATTCAGATTTCTTCTTTTAAGTGTATGGGGACTGCTGCTTACACCTAATGTAAGCCAAGCCCAGGCACCGCCACCCGTTACTTACCCCAAAGTAGCCGGCTACGTGGGCATTATTCATCCGCTGGTAACTTTTAGCAACGAGGGTACTTCCACCAATTTCGATGGCTACTACGTAGTGGGGATGCCCACCGGGATTAATATCTGGAAAAGTGCCAAGATTGGATTTTCGGCGGAGTTTGTCCCTTTTGTCCGGGCCGAAAACGGTACGAGCCGCATGAGTAATTTTCTATTTCATCCGGGGGTATTGGTGGCCCTGGGACATGGTTTCACCTTTGCGGGGCGAGCGGCTTTTGAAACCTCGGGGCGTTACGGATTCACGCCGGTGTTAAATTATGCGGTGAAGAAAAACGCGAATAGCAATTACTTTGTAGCGGTGCCCCTACCCGTGCGGTTCGGCAACGACCACCCAACGAGTTTAACCATTGGCTTTCAGTTTGGCTTAGCCTTTTAAGACTGGCCTTATAAAAAGCGCTTTTAAAGCAGTAATTTGTTTAGAAGCGCCTTCTAGAAATTATAAAAAATAACTTAGTAGAAAAGCGTGAAGCTAAAATACCAGAATGATGAGAGTATAGAGGAACCGAAGCAATTAGATTAACTCATCCTGCCTGTTTTTTAAATACTGTCCTATTCCTCAGTAAACAAGGTTATTTTGTTATATATAAGCAAGTTAAATAAACGCATAACCTGCCTCTTGCTCATCAAAGCAGTTGTTTTAAAGCTTGCCCAAGCTGCGGATATTTAAAAGGAAATTGTTTTTCGGCCAAGATTGTAGATACCACTCTCCTACCAGATAGCACCAGTTCGGCTTCGGTGCCGATAAACAAAGCGCCGAAGCGCGTTAAGAAAGCCGGATTAGGTAACCCGATGGGTACTTTTAAGGCCTGCCGGATTGCCCGCATGAATTCTTTGTTCTTCACCGGAAAAGGACTGGCCGCATGTATGATTCCGGTTACCTCATTGTTAATTACCCAATGGATTAAATTCACAAAATCTTCTTCGTGAATCCAGGTCATATACTGGTCGCCGGAACCAATTTTTCCACCGAAGCCGGTTTTAGCTAGGTTAGCAAAAGGTTTTAATACGCCTTTATTCGCTTGCAGCACCAAACCAATCCGCAAGAAAACTTTTCGGGTACCGGGAGTGGCTACACTAAAAAATGCCTGCTCCCACAACTTACAAACCTCCGGCGAAAAGCCTCCGCCCGTTTTCGAACTTTCATCTTTCAGCTCCTCGCCCGAATTGCCAAAAATAGCCGTAGAACCAGCGTTTATCCAAACGGCTGGTTTTTGCTTTAAACTTTGAATGGCTTGCCCAATGACTTTGGTGGAATCTACCCGCGAACGAATAATTTCTTGTTTATTTTTGGCGGTATACCGGCAATTTACCGATTTACCCACCAGATTAATGACGGCCGTACTCTCTTCCAACTCCTGGGCCCAAGCGCCGAGGGATTTAGCATCCCAGGCCACATACCGGATGTTTTTATCGGTTGGCTTAGCAGTTCGGCTTAATACTATTAATTCGGTTTCGGTATTGTAATATCGTTGGATGATGGCACTTCCTAAGGCACCGGTGCCGCCGGCAATCAAAATTTTTCGCATGGTATTCCATTAAATTAGCAGGAGCATAAAGCTAGTTTTTCTGCCTTAAAGGCAAAGTAGTTTTGTTGATTTTTAATGGCGCGAGCGTCCTCGCTCGTGCTTACTATTTGCGAGGCCTCTGGCCGGGCGAACAGATAAACTTAAATTAAAATAATAGAATGCCATTACCGGCCAGAGGCCGGACAATGAACATCACGAGCGAAGACGCTCGCGATAGCTAAAGGTTAAACTACTCTTTCTTAAAAAGCACTGAGGGTAGTTTGTCTGCCTTCCACCAATGGGTACTTTTTATCTACTTTATCCAGCACCACGTAAATAGAATCGTTAAATTCATTCCGGCCAGTTAAAATAATGCGGTTAGCACTTGGCCGGCTGTAATGTAATTCCTGGGTTTCAGTGGCGTGGTTTTTATTTTTGTTCTGCAAATGCAATACTTGTTTTTCCGGGTCGGCCTGGTAAAAGAAATAACGGCGCTCACCGGCCATTCCCCCTACTTCCCAACGGGTAACGCCTAAATCGCGGTTCAGTTTCTTTTTGGCGAGCTGGTCAGAATCTTGGGTATTTACCTGGTTTAATTTGGTGTTCTTTTTATCGTTTTTCACGCGCAAAGGCGAATAGCCAATCATGCGGTCGGCAATGGCGCCGCGGTTGGTGCGGTAACTTAACGACGACCAATCTTCGAAAATAGCATCCTGCCACCGGATAGAATCGGTGGGCGAATACGGCAGCACCTGGTTGTTTAAACGAAACTCCGTAACGTTATATAGACCTTTGGTACTGGGTAAACCGGGCGTACTCGGAATATTATAATTATTGCCGTTAAAAAATCCGTAAGCCCATAAGCCCGCAGCCACCGGCACAAACACAATATTAAAAGTCCATTTTACCCCGTTTACCAGGTACTTCTGCCATTTTTGGGTGAAAACCGGGTTAAAACGGTAAGGCTGCAAGATGTCTCTTTCGTTAACCAGTAAGTTCCAGATTTTAGGCAAATCGTACCAGGCAATAAAAATCCCGATAATGGCAAAATAAGCGGCTGGCACGGCTACTCCGGCATCGTAGGCGTGGTTGGCAATGCAAATATTAAAGGTTACCACAGCGGCCAGGGCGGCTCCTAAAACAGAGGTTTTGCGGTACAATAAAAGTAAGCCGGGTAAAATCTCAGCAAAGCCTAGAAACACGGTATATTCAAAGGAAATACCTACGTGCGACCAGTATAATTTTTTTTCCGCGAAATCGATAAAAGGGGTATTGAGCATACCCACCGTGGGGTAAACCATTTGCATCGGGAACGCTTTTTTCAATCCCCAGCCTATCATGCCGTAAGCCAACCGGTAACGAGCCAGCACCCGAATCCAATAATACAATTTGCTGTACTGGGTCGATTTTTTATCCAGCAGCGTCCAGATAGTACCGCCGATTACGGCTCCCACAAACACTAAAATTAGGTTAATGTAATTGAGAATACCAAATACGCCTTCTTCCGACTCAATCAATACAATTTGCGGCGGCCAAAAAGCCACGATACTTTGCCAATCGTGGTAGGTTATTTTGGAGAATTTTAGCTCCAGCAAATCCGTGTAGAATTTAGGATAAGTGGGAATACATAAAAAGAGGATGTACAGAAAAGCAATCCGGAAAGCAATTTTTTGCAGATTAGTCCATTCACTTGGTCTTTTTATTTCCGTTACGGTCTTAGCGACTGGTGGCAATTTCTCCACGTAAGGAGCCTCTAAGCTTATTTCGTTTGCTGCCATAATAATTCGTTTATAGATAACTGAATGGTTTTTTAAATTTTCACCTCTTTCCGCCGCCCTTCGAAGAACATGTATTTTTTGTTTACCTTATTCAAAACCACGTGAATCGAATCTTTATTTTCGTTAATACCCGCCAGCACCAGGGTACTGTCGTTGGGTTGTTGGTAAGTAAGAAAAAGCTTTTCGGCGCGGTGATTTTTGTTTTTATTCTGGAGAGCCAATCTATGGTTTACCGTGTCGGCTTCGTAATAGAAGTAATGCCGGCCCGCATGCCCGGCCAGTTCGTAATTGCGGTCAATATCTTTTTCGTGCACGGCTTCACCGCTGGTAAAGTCAATTTTTACCGGCCGGTTTACTTTAATGGTTAACGTCGACCATTTTTCAAAAATAACATCCTGCCAACGGTTGGGGTCGGTTTTGGAATACGGGATGGTGTCCTGGTTTAAAATAAATTCTTTTACCCGGTAATAACCGTAAGCATTATGCAAGCCCGGCGTGCGCGGAATTTTGTACGGGTCGGTAGTATAATTTTCAAAAGTTTTGTAGGCGAAAAGAACTACAAACACCAGAAATGCGCTTCTCAAACCCAACCGGAAGTTCCTCAGTACATTATCGGAAAAATCAGGAATAATTTTGTTGGCGTACGTAGGGCCTTCTTGAATTAATAAACTATACAACCGGGGCACATCGTTGGCCAATAAAAAGGCGGCCAGCAGCACAATAAACGTACTGAGTACCTGCTCGCCCACATCGTACAAACCATTTACTACCGCCACGTTCCCGATAAAGCCGAAAATTAAACCAACGCCAAAAGTAGTGGTGCGCCGGTTGAACAGTAAAAAGGCGGCCAGTATCTCCACAAAACCCAGAAAGGATTGGTATTTAGGAGCAATGCCCACGGTCTGGAAGTAAATTTTCCAGGCAAAAAAGTCGCCGTAGTTCGTAAACAGATTGCTCAGCGACGGGTACGGCATTTGTAACGGAAACACCTTGATAAAGCCGTAAGTAATTAAAACGATAGCCAGTCGGTAACGCACTAGTACCCTCAGCCAGTAATATAAAACTGTGTATTCTTTCCGGTTAAAATCTATCCTACTCCAAATAACGGCCCCTACTAAGGCAATTACCAGGGCGATAGTCCAGTTCGCAAATTGGCCGATTCCCCATTGCGGTAAATGCTCCGCCGAAATAAACTGATTCTGGTAGCGGGACAGGCGGAATAAATCGTGAAAATGCAAATGTGCCCAGTCGATGGAAAAAAGCTCGCGATAAATTTTCCAATCTATCGGAAGAATGAGTAAGCTGAGAAAAAGGAAAAAAAAGCGAAACAAGTGCTTTTCCCAAGGCTTCCATTCTGGTTTGGGTTGGTTGGGCTTGATAATGCTCCCGAAGTGACGCCGCACTTTCGCCCAAACGGAATTGGTATTTGGTTGTATACTGCTCATAATCAAGTAATCAGTTTTATGTTTTAAATATTTTAAAATTTCGCAAACTGAGCTATGCTCTTGGCGCGAGCGTCTTCGCTCGTGTCTAACTATGTGGTAGGCCTCTGGCCGGGTTAACTGATAAACAGTAATTAAAAGCACATCAGCCGGCGAGTTCCAACCGGCCAGAGGCCGGACGATCATCATCACGAGCGTGGACGCTCGCGATAGAATTAAAACTTAAATCTCCTACTATAGGCAAAAATTTAAAAAATCAATTGCCGTAGCCGGGATTTTGAGTTAAAGAAGGATCCGCTAAAATTTCACCCGCTGGAATCGGGAAGATGTATTTATTCGGATCGTTCAGGTTATAAACCGCCGGAGCCCGGCCAGTTCTCACAATATCAAACCAGCGGTGCGGCTCCAAAGCAAATTCTACCCGACGTTCGTTCTCTATGGCTAGTAAAATTTCTTCGGGAGTAAGGGCGGTACTGGTAGGCACATTGGCGCGAGCCCGCACGGCGTTCAAATCGCTTAATGCACCAGCTACATCCGGATTCGCTTTTTTCACGCGGGCTTCGGCTCTTATTAAGTATAATTCGGCCGTCCGGATGCCATAAGCCGCAGAGGTATTCGTGGGGTAGATACCGCCAATAAATTGGCCTAAGGCATTTTGCACGGATAATATTTTCCGGTCGCCGCCTACATTTGAGTCATTTAACAAGTTATGCAGCTCGGCTTTAGGTTCTAATTGGCGGTTGCTGGTGTTCCATAAGCCATAACCGGTATTTAAATCGGTAACACTGTATGAAAACTCCAGCACTGACTCAGTGGTACCGGCGGCCAGGTTAAAGGGCTTTACAAGTTGATAATTGGTATTCGCTAAAATACTGTTGGCGTCATTTTCGGCGGCTTCAAAGTTATTTTGGTAGAGGTGCAAACGCGCCCGGAGCGCATAAACCGTGAATTTGGTAGCCCGGTTCCGAACCACCGTGGCGGGCAGGAAAGTTTCGGCTTGATTTAAATCGGCTAGTACCTGGGCGTACACCTCGGCTTGCGAGCTTTTAGGTACTCCCAGTTTATCGGCTACTACTTTGGTGGGCGTCAGGAAAACTTGAACGTTGCCGAATACCCGGGCCAAATCGAAATACGAGTACGCCCGGATGAAATAAGCTTCGCCCAGAAGCTGGTTTTTCAAATCAGGGGTGAGTTTTACATCATTCACCAAAGGCACCTTTTCGATGACGTGGTTAGCCCGGTTAATGGTATTGTAAAAGTTGGCCCAGTACGTTGATAAAAACCCGATATCCGAACGTAAATCATAGTTTATGACATTTAAGTCGGTTTGGGCATTGTTTAACGACCGAACATCGCCGCCCGATTGCAGAATGGTATTCTGAAAACCACTGCTGTAGTTTAAACTAGCCAAAGAACGGTAAGCGCCTCGTACGGCAGTTTCGGCGGAGGCTTTGTCGAAGATGGTATTTTCGTCGGATACTTTGTCGTAAGACTCTACATCCAGATAATTTTCGCAGGAGGATAGCAAGATGCTTACGAAAAGCACCGGCCAGATAAGTAGCTTCTTCATGGTAATAAATTTTTAAAAAGTAAGGTTCGCACCAAATTGAAGTCCGCAGGGTTGCGGTGGCGTAGCGGTATCTAAACCATCCAGGTTTTGCCCCGCGCTACCCGAGGATTCGGGGTCAGCTCCGGTATATTTGGTAGCAATCCAGAGGTTGGTGCCTAAGGCGTACAGCCTTACTTTATTTAACTTTAAGCGATTGGTTAAACTTGGCGGCAAGGTGTAGCCCAACGTAACAGTTTTTACTCTTACAAAAGAGGCATCTTCCAGGTAGCGGCTGTTTTGCTCCATGTTGTAGTTATTGCCCACGCTTGTTACCCGCGGGGTATTGGTAATATCACCCGGTTTCTGCCAGCGGTCTAGTTGGCTTTTCAGAATAGAACGGGAAGCATCGCGGGTACCGCCGCCTTCCAGGATGTATTTATTAAAGTTAAAAACCGAGTTGCCGTACTGGTAGGTGAGTAAAACGTTTAAATCAAATCCCTTGAAAGAAAAACTGTTGGTAAAGCCGCCGTAGAATTTCGGAATTAAATTACCTAATAATTGCCGGTCGGCCTGGGTAAGTTTGCCGTCTTTATCTACATCATCAAATACCGCATTTCCGGTTTCCGGGTCAACGTACAATTGTTTATATAACCAGAAACTGCCCAGAGCGGCGCCTTCCTGGGTGCGGCGGTATTCGCGGGCTTCGAAGGTGATGGGGCTCACCAGCTTTTCGGCGCGGTTTACGTTGCGGGCAAAGTTAAAATTAGACGTCCAGCTAAAGCCGTTGCCCTGGTTTTGGATGTTTATCGTAGAAATGCCGAGTTCAATCCCTTTATTGCTTACCTCCCCGGCATTAGCCAGAGTACTGCCGTAACCCGTAGACGAAGGTACCGGCAGGTAAAGTAGAGCATCGGTGGTATATTTATAGTAGGCATCCACATTCACGAGCAAGCGGTTGTCGAATAATCCTACATCTAAACCAGCGTTATAGGTGGTGGTTTTTTCCCATTTTAAATCCGGGTTTTCGAGCTGCGAGGGAGCAATACCCGGCTTAGGGCCACTGGTTAAATTATCCGGGTACTGGGCAATGCCCGTCCATAAGCCGCGGGAAGCGTAATCGTTAATGCCGTTTTGATTACCCGCCGAACCGGCACTCACCCGCAGCTTTAATTCGGTTAACTGGTTTAAATCCTGCAGAAAATTTTCTTGTTTCAGGCGCCACGAAGCCCCAATTCCCGGAAAATATCCCCAGCGGTTATTTACGCCAAACTTGGAAGAACCATCGGCCCGCAGGGAGCCTTCCAGAAAGTATTTATCCGCAAAACTATAATTAATCCGGCCGAAAAAAGAAGAAATGGTAGACTTTGATTTTCGTTGCTCCGAAGTACGAATTGAAGCCGCCGATATTTGCTGAAAAGAATTATTGGGAAATCCAGACCCGGTTTGCGCTGCTAACTCCTGCGTCGTGCTTTGAGTACTGTTACCCAACAAAACGGTAATAGCGTGTTTAGTGCCTAAGTCTAAATTATAAGTTAAAGTCTGCTCATTTTGCAGTAAGGTTAAATTGGTAAAAACCTCGTTCACGTACCCCGGCGGATTGGGCGCTCCCCCAATAATGGTTTGGTCGTTAAAGAACTCGCGTTCGTTGTAATGGTTATAATCCAGGCCCACCGAAGTTTTAAAGCGAAGCCCCGGCAAAATGGCCACTTCCACAAATTGGTTACCAATGTAGCGGATGCTGCGGGTAGAAATATTGGTAATATCGGTATTGGTTAAATTATCGATGTTTTCGTAAATGGACCCCCGGGCGGGTGTCCCATCCGGATTGGTGAGCGGCAAATAAGTGGGATGATGCAGCGCGGCCAGTAAATGCCCGGCTTGTTGGCCGGCCCCGCCCCTTACCTGCTGCCGGAACGAACGGTAAGCCCCATTACTGGAACTAAAGGTTATTTTTTTGCTTAGTTTGGTATCCAGGTTAAGTTTAAAACTAGCCCGTTCAAATTTGGCCGGTTTTAATATTCCTTCCTGATTCGTATAACCAGCGCCTAAATTGTACCGGATATTTTCGCTGCCGCCCTGAATGTTTAAATCGTAATTTTTAGTTTGCGCCGTCCGGAAAACCCGGCTCATGCGGTCGAAGGTTTGCTGTTCTTCGGGAGTGCCGCGACCCGGTACGCCATTAATTACTTCTTCTTTTGGGCGGAAAGGCCGGTTAGCGTAGGTTTGATTTAAACTGGGCTTATCAATGCCGGAATTTATCCATTGCTCGTTCACGAGTAAAGCGTGTTCCGGACCGGTAGTTAATTCCCATAACCGGCTTTTATCGGCTTGTTGCCATCCCTGCGAAACATCCAAGCTATATCGGGTTTTACCGGCATTATACTCGCCCCGCTTGGTAGTCACTAAAATAACGCCGTTTGCTCCCCGCGACCCGTAAATGGCAATGGCACTGGCATCTTTCAATACTTCAATGCTTTCAATATCGGCGGGGTTGATATCGGCTAGCGGAGAAGTTTTTTTATTTCCCAGGTCAATGGAAGCCAACGAGTTATTATTAACCAGTACCCCATCAATCACATACAAGGGATCATTACTGGCATTAATGGAAGCGGTTCCCCGAATTTGAACTTTCACGCCTTCGCCGGGAGTTCCGGAAAACGTATTCACCTGGATACCTGCCGCTTTGCCCTGGAGTTGGGCATCGAAACTAGCTACCGGGGTTTGTTTGGTTTCGGCGGGGTTTATGGTAGTAATGGCACCTACCAGGCTTTTCCGGCTCTGGGTTCCGTAGCCTACCACCACCACTTCGTTTAAAGCCTTGGTATCTTCCTGTAAGGTTATTTGGAAATTACTTTGGTTTTTAATTGGAATTTCTTTGGCAACGTAGCCAATAATTGAGAAAACCAGTACATCAGAAGGATTTGGAACCGTTAGTTGGAAGGAACCATCAGTAGCAGTAGTAGTACCTATATTTGTATTTTTAACCAGCACTGAAACCCCGATTAAGGGTTCGCCGGCTTCCGTTACTACTTTACCGGAAATAGTTTCTGTAAAGGAAAACTTTGGTTTTAAAACTCTTTTCGTTTTAGCAAGTGGAGGAAAAAAATTGGCTGTAGCCGCTAAAGAAGTAGATTCATAAAGTGCCAGCAATAGCAATAACTTACTACTCTTTTGTAGTAGTTTTTTCATATTTTACGTATTTTTGGGTTAACAATTATTTACCGGCTTTCCCGATTCTTTGCCTGGTCCAGAGGCGTTGCAGTCGGGAAAGCTATTTTTTATCATTACCGGCAAACCACTTCTTGCTGGTAATTTTTTAACGTCTGTCTAACTTGTATTTTATAGCATAGGCATCTTTCAAATCAGGTTATTTATAAAAAAAGAATCATCCTCCGAAATTTTATCTCCGGCTACAATAATCTTTATAAGTACGGTGTCTAAATGAATTTACCTACTGCGGATTAAGCATTTGGCTAGGAATAAACCAAAATAGATAAGGCAAAAAACGCCGGTTACGGTGTAGATAAGCGGGTTTTCAACAAAGAACAATTTTAAATTTTACACTTGTCTTGTCGATTAATAGGAACTCAAAAGTAAATGTTTTTACAGTAACCATGTTCGTATAAAATTTATAGAGAAAGTTTCTTCTCTGAGGTTAAAAGTATAATTCCTGAATGCTAATCTGCGCCCTGGCATGCCCTACTTAATTAGGTTGCGGGGTAGTACGTAGGTAGGGCTTCACTATCTTAAACCCTTTTGGAAAAGTAGTGGCTAATTCTTCGTCTTTTACGACGGGCAGCACGAAACAGTCATCCCCATATTCCCAATTAGCCGGGGTAGCTACCTTAAAGCCATCTGTCAGACGTAGCGAGTCAATCATCCGCAATATCTCGTGAAAATTGCGGCCGGTATTGCCCGGGTAAATTAATATGCTCTTAATGCGTTTATCCGGTCCTATAATAAAAACCGACCGGATAGTATCGTTGTGACTGAAAAAAGGATGAATCATATCGTAGAGGTAAGCTACCTTTTTGTGCGGGTCGGCAATAACCGGAAAATTGACGGTAGTTTCCTGAGTTTCTTCAATGTCAAAAATCCAGCGCCTGTGCGATTCTAAGGTACCAATGCTGATGCCCAAAACC
The DNA here is from genome assembly GCF_003023845.1 of Adhaeribacter arboris. Classification (NCBI taxonomy): domain Bacteria; kingdom Pseudomonadati; phylum Bacteroidota; class Cytophagia; order Cytophagales; family Hymenobacteraceae; genus Adhaeribacter; species Adhaeribacter arboris. The sequence continues at coordinate 2,989,903 of NZ_PYFT01000001.1, forward strand.
TTAGTCTTTCGTTTATCAAATTCAACTTTCAATTTGGCAACCGCGCCTAGCTCGGAAGTACACACCGGGGTAAAATCGCTGGGGTGAGAAAACAAAATGGCCCAATGGTTATGAATATACCGGTGAAAAGATATAATTCCCTGGGTAGATTCGGCTTTAAAGTCGGGAGCAATTTCTCCAATACGAAGTGCCATAACTATACTTTTAAATGAAAAAATAGATTTGCGTCGCGGAACGGACTCGAACCGTTGTACAAGATTTGGCGAACCTTTGCCTAGCCACTCAGCCACTGCGACGGGTTTTATTTTGTTTGATTTTAATTATTATTTGAACAGTAACCAGCAATTTTAACAACTTGCCAGACCGTAAACATATTGGTAATAGGTTTTCTTTAACCGGGAAAAATAGACAATAGAAAGTACCAAGTAAAGCAGAAGCACCACCGGAATAATTAAGTAGGAATGGTACATATAAATGGTAAATAAAATGAATATAACCCGGCTGTACTCCAGGTAAAACACCCAGGCCCGTTGCTCCAGAATGGCGCCGCAATTAATAAGGGTAAGTAAAATGCACACACCAACGGCTACGGAAAAACCCAGCGATACCTGATATTGAAAAAAGATAATTCCAAAAGAGCGGCTAAACTTATTATTAACTGTCCGCTTACATAGCGTCGTAAATTAGCAGTAATCGGAAAGGTAACTTTAGGCGGCAGTAACTGTTGCTCTAACCGGTCGCGCCAGTATTCGGGTACCTGGTCTGGCTTGCCGAATAATATCCGGATTTTGTGGCGCCATCCCGATGCTTCGCCGGTAGCAAAAAGCAATTCGAGTAAAAAATGAAAATGCTGCCACAAAAAGCTGTGGCTTTTTAATGGCTTGGTTAAGCCATAAACGGGTTCTTCTTTTTCGGGGGCAAAGGTGCCAAATAAACGGTCCCAGATAATTAAAATGTCGCCGTAGTTTTTATCGAGGTATTGCGGATTTGAGGCATGATGTACCCGGTGGTGCGAGGGCGTAACGAAGAACCACTCCAGAATACCTAAATTTTTAATGTAACGGGTATGCAGGAAGAACGGATAAGCCCCATGCATCAACAACAGCACGGATAACATATGGGCCGGGAAACCAATTAGGGGTAAAACACTCCAAAAGGCGGTACGGAAAATCGACTGAAAAATGGTAATACGGGCCGATACCGTTAAGTTAAATTCTTCGCTGGTATGATGCACAATATGCGCGCTCCAACCAATATTTACTTCGTGCCCAAACCGGTGGTACCAGTACCAGATAAAATCGACCAGGAAAAACAAAAACACCCAATTGTAAACCGAAGCTTTTATATCAAATAAAGCGTAATTGTCGTGGAGGTAATCAAAAATGCCGTAAAAAGCACCGGCCACAAATAAGTTCATCAAGCGATCGGCAATTCCTACGCAAATATTTAAAACCGAATTCTCAAATTTATAGTAGCCTTTTTTCTGCCGGATACTCCAAAATAATTCCAACCCTATGAACAGGAAAAACACGGGAATAACAAAAGCCATGTAGTTAAATTTCATCTGTCGGAGGTTTTAAGTTTTAGGCGATTGACCGGGGGTTCATTTAAAAAATCTTAAATCCGCAGGTCTAGGTTTCTATTTTTAACTTAATCTTTTCCTTGCAAAATAATTAATTCGGGTATTCTGGTTATTACTGCCCCCTCACTCCTACAAATATCCAAAACTGCACTTGGGTTACTTCTGCGACAAATATATAAGTCACTTTTGTAAAAACAAATAATCTCTATAGAATTAGTAGAGAAATATCTGTTTTTATTTACTTTTGACTCCATCAAATCCTTTATTCTCCAAAAGAAAACTATGAAACTAGTATTTACCTTCCTTCAATTTGTAGGGCTGCTAACTTCCACCAGCTTATTAGCGCAGACTAATCCTTTGTGGCACGAACAAAAAATTAAGAATTACTTACCCCACATGACCGTACCCGAAGTGCGGGAATTACTAAACAAAACCGACATGGTAATTATTCCGGTAGCGGCTTTGGAGCAGCACGGCCTGCATTTACCCATCGGCACCGATTTTTTAAACGGCGTAGAAGAAGCCAAATTAATTGCCCAACAAACTGATGTATTGGTAGCTCCCGTTTTACTAGCGGGCCAATCGCCTTACCATATGGGCTTCCCGGGTACTATCTCCATTTCTTCCGAAACTATTGTGCAGGTGCATCTGGAAGCGGTGAAGTCTTTGTTGCAGCACGGTTTTAAACGTTTTTTAATTTTAAATGCGCACGCCGGTAACCGGGCCACCAGCTCTTTTTTAATAGATAGAATTAATCAGGAAACCGCTGGCATTGCGGTAGATTTAAGTGAAGGCGCCGCTCCTTTCCGGCAAAAATCCGCTACGCCCAAAAGTACCGTTTTCGACCGCCACGCCGGGGTAGGGGAAACTTCGTCGGCCCTTTATTTAATACCCAGCCTGGTAAATTTACCACAAGCCGAAAAAGCGAAACTGACTTTACCGCCTCACCTGCAAGCTATGCTGCCGGCCGTAGTAGCCGGCGACCCCACGGCTAATTTAGTTTTTCTGGCCGAAGGATTAAAAGCGAAAGAAACCGGCAAAAAAACCTCGTCGGCCGAAATGTCTACTACGGGAGTTTGGGGAATACGAGATCCCAAAGAAGCAACCGCCGCGCAGGGCCGCGCCGCCACTGAAAACTTTGTGAACGCCGCCGTAGCTTTTATTCAAAAATGGAAGGAATTAAGACCCACTAAATAATCTGCCTTTCACTTTAATGATTCGCTTCTGACTCAAACCTGCATGGAAAATATAAATTTCAAAAAATTACTCTTCACCCTTATTTTTTCATTTACTATTTGGTTTTTACCGGTACCCGTTGGCTTAAAGCCGGAAGCCATCTATTTATTAGCGGTATTTCTGGGTATTATTCTGGGCATTATTTTAAAAGCGGCGCCTATGGGAACCCTTTCGATGTTAGCCATTGCCGTGGTTACGCTTACCGGAATGCTGGCCCCCGATGACCCGGAAAAAGCCATAAGCCTGGCCCTAAGCGGCTTTAGTAATACCATTATCTGGTTTATCACGGTTTCGGTATTTATTGCCCGGGGATTCATCAAATCAGGACTGGGAACCCGCATTGCTTATTTTTTTATTAAGAAATTTGGCCGCACCCCGCTGGGTTTAGCCTACAGTTTAAGTTTCGCCGACTTTATTCTGGCGCCGGCCATTCCGGGTAATACCGCCCGCGCCGGTGGTATTATTTATCCTATCATGCAGTCGATTGCCGATAGCATGGGCTCTACCCCCGACTCGGAAGAGTCGCGGCACCGCATCGGCACTTTCCTGACACTTTGCTGTTACAACGCTACCTTAATTACCTCGGCTATTTTCCTGACGGGTACTTCCAGTAATTTGATGTGCCAGAAGTTTGCTGCTGATTTAGGGATATCTATTTCCTGGGGTTATTGGGCTTTGGCCGGCATTTTCCCGGGTATCATCAGCTTGTTTGTAACCCCCGTAATTATAAAAAAAATAGTACCTCCGCAAATAAAAAGCACCCACCAGGCCGTAACCGCCGCGGCTGAATATTTAAAAAAACTAGGCCCTTTGCAGCCCGAGGAAAAATGGATGGTAATAACCTTTTTAGTTTTATTGTTTTTGTGGATAGCTGGTCCGCTCTGGAAAATAAACGCCACCACTTCGGCTTTTGTGGGTTTAGCCTTATTGTTACTCACCCAAGTATTAACCTGGGAAGATGTGAAAAAGGAACAAGCCGCCTGGGATAGTTTTATTTGGTTTTCGGCTTTGGTGATGATGGCTAGTGGCTTAAATACTTTAGGATTTTTTAACTGGTTAGGAGAATTGATAAAATTGTACCTGGCGAATTTATCGTGGTTGATTGCCTTTCCGGTTATTGTACTGGTTTATTTTTACAGTCATTATTTATTTGCCAGCGCCACGGCGCACGTGGCGGCCATGTACGCGGTTTTATTGGGTTTAGGCGTTTCGCTGGGAGTACCGGGCACGCTACTGGCTTTAATGCTGGGATTTACCGGCTCTTTGTACGGCACGCTTACCCAATACGGCCACGGTCCGGCCCCCGTGTTGTTTGGCAGTGGCTACGTAACGGTAACCGAATGGTGGAAAACCGGTTTTTTGTTAAGCGTGTCTTTTTTGTTAATTTGGTTGGTGTTGGGAGGGGTTTGGTGGAAAGTAATTGGTGTTTTTTAAAATTTAAACGCTAATTCGTGTTGCTGATTTTAGGTAGTGTCCGTGAAAAATAAATTAAGCCCGCATATAAGGCAATTCAGGTACAGTTTGTTTTTGATTAGTTTGTGGTGGATAGCCTGCAATAAACCAAACAAACCAGAGGTGGACCATCCCCGCCGAAGAATGGACTATATCCGAAAAATTCCCGGAGAAAGTAAACCAATTCCCGCCGAGGCAGTCCAGAAAGGAGAAGTTTATATTGCTTATTCCGATTGTTATACCTGCCATAAAGAAGACAAAGATTCGGTAGGTCCGGCATTTAAAGATATTGCCGAAAGATATCCGGTCCAGCAAGCTTATATAGATATGCTGGCGCAAAAAGTAATAAACGGCGGAAAAGGTTCCTGGGGACATGCCACCATGAGTGCTCACCCGAAAGTATCTAGGGAAGAAGCCAGGTTCATGGTCAGTTATATCCTTTCCTTAAAGAAAAACCAGTAAAATAAATCTTTACTAAATTGTACCTGGCTGATTTTGAGTAAAAATCAATATTTTGGATTAGTTACTAAAAACATAAAAGCTACAGCTCAGAATAGAAAAGTCTTAAAATCAAGAAACTCAAAAGTAAATCCATGGAGGTAACCAACTGGAATGAACGACTTAACGAAACAGAATTAAAGGTGCTTGGCTTTGTAACAAAACACCATGGCGAACAGAAACGGAAGTACACCCATGAGCCTTATGTAAATCATTTAGTGAGAGTGGCGCTACTAGTAAAAGATTATCCCGATGACAGCCGAATGGTAATGGCAGCTTTATGCCACGATTTATTGGAAGATACCGAGTGTACGATGGCGGAACTTTATCAATTTCTGTCCGGCATTGGCTTAAATGGTGCGGATAGTGATTATATATGCTTTTGGGTGAAAGAATTAACCGACGTGTTTACCTCGGAGGCATATCCTCAATTTAACCGAAAAACCAGAAAAGATTTGGAAGCAGCCCGACTATGGGAAATCTCACCGGATGCCCAAACCATTAAATATTGCGATTTGATTGACAATACTACTTCCATTGTGGAACATGGAGGTGGGTTTGCCAAAGTATATTTGAAAGAAAAGAAACGGATACTGGTTAATATGAATAAAGGCAACCAGGAACTTTATCAGAAAGCTAGTTCTATTGTGGAAAAGATATAAACGTCGTTGAATATTCCTTTTATACTTCTGTCCTTCAGGAGGAAACTATTTGGCTACGAAGCAGAATAGTTTCCTCCTGAAGAACAAATATTTTAAATTTTTGAACTGCACTCAGCCTGATAAATCTTACAAAATTCCAAAATCACAGCCTAATATTTTGCTTACCGCAGATGCTGTAAATTATCCACTCCCAAAAAGCGTTGGCAGGTAAAACCTTCGGCGAACGGGGCGTTAATGTACTTGCCAAATTCCCGGGCGCGGCCTTCGTGAATGAGGAAAAAATCGGGCGCGGAAATATAGGTTACAGCGGGTTCGTTGTAATCCGGGTGGTAAAACTGACTCCGATAGGCCTGGATAGCAGCTAATTTTAAATCCCAGTAATTGGTAATATCCACCAGAATATCGGGTTTGATGTAGGTATTTTGGATGTATTGCAGTACCAGTTCGGGGCGCCAGGCTTCCTGGGGTTCGCCGTCGAGTTCGGTTTTAATTTGCGGTAAGCCCGCGATAAAAGCGGCTTCAGTTACTAATTTACAGGCCCGGCCGTGGTCCGGATGCCGGTCGTGGGGCGCGTTAGTCAGTACAATTCGCGGTTGGTATTTGCGTACCGCCCGGATAATCTGCATGGTATGGGCTTCGTCGATCACGAAAAAACAATCCCGCATCCATAAATTTTCACGCACCTGCAAACCCAATAATCTTTTTGCTTCTAACGCTTCTGTTGCCCGGATTTCGGCGGAGCCGCGCGTGCCCAGTTCACCACGGGTCAGATCGATCATGCCTACTTTATCGCCGAGCGCTACTTGTTTTAAAATGGTACCGCCGCAGCCCACTTCCGCATCGTCCGGATGCGCCGAAAAAACCAAAATATCTAACTTCATAAAAGCGCTGCTTCTGCTTGCCCGGCAAGATACTCTTTTTTATTTATCCGGTTTGTTTAAAACCTGACCATCCCGTTGAATCAGCCAGGTAGTAATGGGGTTGAAATGGTAGCCGCCTTTGTTGTCGCCGCGGGCGGCAACTAATTGGCTAAAGGTGGGTTGGGTATAACCGGTTTCATCGACGGCCCGGCTCATGATTTCGGTTTCGTTGCCGTTCCATTGCCACAAATGCCGGAAATAGGTATGCGCTTTGTCCAGCACCGGGTCTTGCAATCGGGCCAATTGCCAGGTTTTGCCGGCGTCGGTACTTACTTCTACTTGGGTAATTTTGCCCCGACCGCTCCAGGCAATGCCGCGGATTTCCATCCAGCCTTTTTCGACCTGCACCGGGTAAGCCGGGAAGGTAATGATGGAACGGGCATCCATATCGAAACTAAATTGCCGGATTTTGCCGTCTTTTACGGGTTCGGTGTATTTAGAAGTTTCTTCGCGCGTCATAAACGGCGCATCCGAAAACTCAATACGGCGCAACCATTTTACGCTGGTATTGCCTTCCCAACCGGGTAAAAACAAGCGGGCCGGATACCCTTGCTCCGGACGAATAGCTTCGCCGTTTTGGGAGTAAGCAATCATCCCGTCCTGTAAGCCTTTTTTTACCGGAATACTGCGGGTCATGACGGCAGCATCGGAACCTTCGGCCAAGAACCAGGTAGCATTGGGTTTTACGCCTACTTCCCGGAACAAGGTAGAAAGCAGCACGCCGGTCCATTCGCTTTGGCTGGTTAAACCGGCAATTTCCTGGGGCGTTATTTTACCGGCCGGGTTACTCCGGAAATTGCCCGAACATTCTAAAAAGCAAATCCGCGAAAAAGCCGGGAACCGCTTTAAATCTTGTAAGGTGAATTTCATGGGCTTTTCCACCAATCCGTGAATATACAATTCGTACTCTTCCGGGTTAATGGTGGGCACACCGCCGTGGTGCCGTTCGTAATGCAAGTCGGCGGGCGTAATGGTGCCGTACAAATCCTGCAAAGGCGTGCGCGAGGACGTGTCGGAGGGTTTCCGGACCGGCTTTTCGTACCCCGACCGGGTGCCTAATTCACTAGGCAAAGGCCCTTGTTTTTTAGTAGGATCATCTGGTATTACGGCGGCTTCCGGTATGGCCGCCTGCACGGTTTTCCCAACTGCAGTTTGTACCAATACTACCGCCGCAGTTGCCGCTCCGCCCAACAATTGCCGGCGACTCAGCGGTTTATGAAACAAAGGCGTATCTTCCGTTTCCGACTTCACTTTTATTATGTTTTTTAAATATTTTTAAATTTTCAGCTTGCTACAAACTTTGTAAGAGTTTGATTTAACGAACTTCCGGACCACCTTTTCGGTCGTCGGGCACAAAAAGCTTTTGCGCCGGCATCACTACTTTGGGTAAAGTTTCGGCGTTCATGAAGGCTTCCGCGGGAATAATTTTATTCGCGTTGAGCAGAAAAGCCGTTAAGGCATACACTTCTTCGTTGGTTAAAGAACCGGGAGCGTTAAACGGCATGGCCCGGCGAATGTAGTCGAACAAGGTGGTGGCGTAAGGCCAGTAATTGCCAATAGTTTTTTCTTTATTATTCTCGGTTCCGGCAGCATCGGTTTCCACAACCGAAACCAGGCGGTTATTAGGTCCTTCCACTCCGGTTTTTCCGTGACACGCCGCACATTTCACGGCGTAAACGGCCTTACCGGCCAGTACCGTTCCGGAGCCGCCAGGTAATCCTTTGCCATCGGGCCGCACATCTATGTCCAATAAGGCTATTTCCTGAGCAGTGGCCGGTTTCCCAAAACCAAAGCTAGTCGGCCAATTTTCTGAATCAGCTTTTGTTACTTGGGTTGATGGAACAACAGCAGTGGCAGAAGATTTATTTGCTGTTGGGGAACGGGTACAGGCTGCTCCTAGCAAAATCAGTCCGGTTAAAAGCCAGTTGAAGCCCGAATTTTTTAAAATTTTTAAATTTTTCATTAACTGTTTAGGAGGATAGCTTGCTTTTATAACCAAGCTAGTTTTTAATACAATTTTCTGCTTTTCCGTGGTTAAATAATTGACGCTGCAAACATTAAGTTTCATCTTGAATATCACTTAGCTAAGTTTTCTGATATTATTTGCTTCGTCAACTCTTGATGTTCTCCTAATTCCAACTTATTTGTCGGATTTAAACAAACACAAGCCAGTAGCAGCCGTAACAAGAAGAGTGAATCATTTATTTTCCACTTAAAAGTTATAAGCCATGACCAAAGGACACAATAAAGACATGCACGAGGATGAAAATACATCTCAAACAAACAAAGACAAAGGCCAAAGCACCAAGCTGAAACACTCCAAAAAAGACGACAGCCCGAACCAGGGCCGCCATGCCAACCCGGACCAAAGCGGTGGTACCAAAGGAGCCAACAGCATTTAAATTTAAAAAATTTGTTTTAAACCCAAGAATCTAGTTTATTCTGGTTCTTGAGCTATTTTTAAATTATTTAAAGTTTTACAATCTTGGAGGTAGTCCCCCTTTGGAGGGGGTAGGGGGAGAATTTATATATTTGATAATTTAAAACAAGTTTTAATCCATGCAGCTTTCCAGAATAAGGCCTTTTATTGATCACGTTAATTTATCCTCCCCCTACCCCCTCCAAAGGGGGACTTCTCTCCTGGATCAAAAATAAAAGTAAATTGTTACTTACCGCCGAATAAAACAAAAGCAATTACCAGCGTAATGAAAATGTTAAAAGTTTGCGCAATTAAAAAGGCGTAAAGCGGTTTCTTGCTTTGCTTGTTAAATAAATCAGCAAAATTGGTTTCCAGGCCAATGCTGGTGAAAGCCAAGGCAAACCACAAGCCTTGCAGGTTTTTTAAACTATCTTTCACCTGAGCGGTAGTTTCGGGCGAGATGAAGAAAGAAAAAAGCAACGAAGCGCCAATAAAACCCAGTACAAACTTGGGAAAACGTTCCCAGATTACCCCTAAAGTTGGCTTGCTGTTTTGCTCTTCTGAATTGGGATGTTTGGTATAGGTCCAGTAAACCGAAATAGCGAAAGCCGCTAAACCCAGCAATACGTTCTGCGAAAATTTTACAATCGTACTGATTTTTAGAGCCGTTTCGCCCACCAGCGTACCCGAAGCCACTACGGCTCCGGTAGTATCAATGCTGCCGCCTAACCAGGCGCCGGTAACTTCCTGCGGAAAGTTAAAATACTGGGCTACGTACGGCATAAATAGCATCATCGGGATGGCCGTAATTAACACCATGGAAATCACGTAGGACAGCTTTTTGGAATCACCTTTAATCGCGCCGGAAGTAGCAATTGCCGCTGAAACCCCGCAAATAGAAACGGCGCTGGAAATCATCATGGTGAGTTCGTCGTCTACTTTCAATTTCTTGCAAGTCCAGTAAGCCAGATACCACACCGATACGACTACCAGCAAGGCCTGAATTAAACCTAAGGAACCCGCCTTTAGAATATCGGAGAAAATAACGCTGGTACCCAGCAGCACCAAACCAATTTTCACGAATAACTCTGTCGTTAGCGTAGACCGAAACCAATCGGGTAATTTGAAAAAGTTGCCGATGATCAAACCAATGGATAAACTAAAAATAACGGCTTCCAGGTTTAAGGCTTTTACCTGCTTGTTCCCAGCCAGAATTAAGGCCAGAATAGTTAGTACATAGACCACCGGAAAAACGAGCAAATACGATTTCAAGGGCTTACCAATCAGGGTGGCGCCCAACCCACCAATGGTAAATACCAGCAAAAACTGCAAAGCAATTAAGCCTAGGTTACTGGCATTTAAAACTTTAGCGGTTAATTCCGCAGGATTACTCCAGCCAAATACCGGCACCGGCAGCAAAAATCCAGCAATGGCTAACAAAATGATTAATCCGCCTAAAATTACAACGGTCCAATCTTCCGAAACGGCAAACCGGGTTTTGGGCGGAGAAGTAACTGTTGCTTGGGTTGAAGACATAAATTTTAAATTTTCTTTTATGTATATAGATGTAGTAGACAAATCTATTGCATAGTTGCCACTTTCGCTATTATTTCTTACAAAAGTTGTTTAAAGTTATGGTATGGGTTCTGTTTGTATTGGTAATTTTACTCTTCCGCCCGAAAGGGCACCTTCCCTAAAAACAGGGAAGGAGAGGCGGCTTTTTACATTTACCAATTACCATTTACCAGTTAATAAGTACCAGTTTGTAATTTAACTGAGCAACAGATAGCTAGGCAACAAACTCCTATGGCGCGGATTTACTTCCGTGACTTGCTTATTCTATATTAGAAATGGCTGCTTTTTCCTAAGTTAAAAAAGGCACGGAAGTAAATCCGCGCCATAGTGCGGCTATAGGAAAGCTCCCCTCCTAATCTTAGGAGGGGCAGAGGTGGTTGACCCTTTGCACAATAACTTTTATACTTAACTTATTTTAAAAACATCCTTTAAAGCCCGGTTAGCCGCATGAAACCCGCACATGCCGTGTACTCCCCCGCCTGGCGGCGTGGAGGAAGAACAGATATAAATACCTTTGGCCGACGTGCGGTAAGGTGATAAACTGATGGTAGGACGGGTATATAATTGCTGCACGTCGATAACGCCCCCGTTAATATCGCCGCCAATGTAATTCGGGTTGTACGCTTCAATCTGGGCGGTATTCATTACGCTGCGGCCAATAATTAAATCGCGGAAACCGGGTGCAAAACGCTCTACTTGTTTTTCAATTATTTCGGTCCGGTCGAGGGTGGAGCCGTTGGGTACGTGGCAATACGCCCAGGCCACCTGCTTGCCGGCCGGGGCGCGGGTTGGGTCAAACAAACTTTGCTGCGCTAATAACACGAATGGCTTATCGGGGTGCTGCCCGCTGGCATTTTGCTTTTCTGTGGCCGCAATTTCTTCGAAGGTATTGCCAATGTGGATGGTGCCGGCGTTCCGGCATTCGGGGGCGGTAAACGGAATCGGACCGTCCAGGGCCCAGTCAATTTTAAAAACGCCCATGCCGTAGCGGTACCGGTTAAGCTGCCATTTATAAATGGATGAAAACTTGTGACCGGCAATATCTAATAATTGCCGTGGCGTTACATCTAGCAAAACAGCCCGGGACGAAGGCAATTGCTCTAATTTTTTTACATAGTAACCTGTTTCGATCTTCCCGCCCAAAGAAACAAAGTAAGAAGCCATGGCATTGGCCATTTGCTGCGAACCTCCTTTGGGAATCGGCCAACCGCGTAAGTGCCCTACGGCCATTAATACCAATCCAATGGCCGAAGTAGCCAGATTGTTTAGTGGCTGAATGTTATGTGCCGCCATTCCGCCCCAAAGCCCCCGGGCTTCCATGGTCCGGAAACGTTTGGCCAAGAGAGTAGACGGCGGCAAGGCTTTTAAACCAAACTCCGCCATGGCAATCGGGTATTTGGGAATCGGCAAAGGCCCTAGAACATCCGGAGCCAGCTTAGGCCAGTCCCGCACGGTAGGCTCCATCAGACTGAGGTAAGTCTGTTTATCTGCCCCCAACAATTCAGCTGTTTCTGTTATCGATTTTTTTAATACGGCGGCGGTGCCGTTATCAAAAGGGTGCGCTGCAGCAATTTCCGGATAAATAAATTCCAGGCCGTGTTCGTGCAGCGGCAAGGTGCTCATGTAAGGCGAACCGGCCGCCATGGGGTGAATGGCCGAGCACACATCGTGCACAAAACCGGGTAAGGTTAATTCTTTTGACCGTAATCCGCCCCCGATTGTGTTATTGCCTTCTACTAATAATACCGAAAGTCCGGCTTGCTGCAACCGGATACCGGCGGCTAGTCCATTGGGTCCGGAACCTACTACTACGGCATCAAAATCTGTCTTCGTCACAAATAATGTTTAGTTGGAATAGGTTAAGCCATTTAACTGTACTTATCCTATTCTCTTAATCTGGTTTGGGAGGATAATGTTTCAATAAACTTTTACGCTACAATAAGCGGTTTGCTCTTTTTTTAAATTTTTAACCAGAAAGTCGACCACCCCTGCCCCTCCTTATCCCAGGAGGGGCGCTTAAACTCAAATAATCCAATGGCATTAACTTTTAATAAAACTATGGCGCGGATTTACTTCCGTGACTTGCCTAAACTTAGCTACTTTGCATGGTAAAGAAAATAGCACCACTTTTATAGCAGCAGATTCAACTTTCTTGTTTTAATCTGTTAGGCACGGAAGTAAATCCACAGCGTAAATACTATAGATAAGATATTTCTAAAATTTTTATCTTTTAAACGGCAACTTTAAAAACTTCCCTCCTTGAATAAGGAGGGATTGGGGTGGTTGATCTTCGAGTTTAGCTTTTTATCTCTTACTAATACTTACCGGCTTCCAAAGTGCTTGCGGAAAGCGCGTATTGCTTATTGGCTTTATCCAGTACAATGTACACGGAGTTTTTCCGGTCGTCGGTGCCGGTTAAAATTACCCGGGAACCATCCGTGGTCGCGTATTTTAAAATCATGCGATTGCGTTTCTCGTTTTTAGGAGCATCGGCAAACTCGCGGTCGCGGCGGGTAGAAGCGGCTCTTTTATCAATTTTTGAATTTTCGTCGCCAATGTTGGCCAAAGCTTCTTTAGGTATCCAATTATCATCGTACACCGGCGCTGCTTCTTTTTTCTTCTGTTGTTTTTTTGCGTTATCCTGGCCACCATCGCCACCTACTCCGGCTACTTTGTTTCGGCGACCTTGGAACAGGAAATACTTATCCTGCAGGTATAACACCTGGTTCACCGTATCGGCCTGGTAGTGGAAAATGCGTCGGCCGCCGCCCACCCCGGAAATTTCGAAGGTACGGTTAATATCGCGCATCGGGTCGCCGCCACCATTCGACAAATCTAATGGCAAAGGCCGGTTTACTTTATACGTCAGGGTGGTCCATTTCTCAAAGGTTACGTCTTGCCACCGCACCGAATCTTCCGGGGAGAAAGGCAGGACCTGATTGTTAATTCGGAACTCCGTTACATGATACGTACCACGCAATTTCTTTACTCCTGCCGTTGAGGGCTGCTTATACGGGTCGTACAAAAAGTTAATGAGTTGCAAATAAAACAACACTCCCAGAAATAAGACAATCACGGCAGTTTTTAAACCAATGCGGGTATATTTCTGCCAGGTTTGCGCGAAAGCGGGATAAAAATTAACCGGTACCGTAAAGCGCTCCTGAATGAGCAAGCGGTATATTTTCGGAATATCGTGTACCAGTAGAAAGGCCGCCAATAAGACAAAATAAGAGCTGTACACGTGCACGCCGCCATCGTACGCAAAATTCACGTACACAATATCGCCCAGAGCGCCAAATAACAAGATAGCGCCCAGCGTAGTAGTTCTCCGGAAGAATAATAAAGTACCCGCACTTACTTCTACTACGCCGGCAAAAATTTGGTACCAGGGCACAATGCCGATCGATAACCAGTAAATTTTTTGGGCAGTAAAATCACCCAGATTGGTTTCCAGCAAACCAAAAGAAGGATATGGCATTTGCACCGGTAGTAATTTGGTAAAACCAAACCCGATAATACCAATACCGGCCCGGTAGCGTACAATTACCCGCAGCCAGTAGTACAGTAAGTTGTAATTTTTAGGCGTCGGAATTCGCTTAGCATCTACCCAGGTCCAGATTAAGCCGCCCACTACGGCTACCAAAAAAGTAACAATCCAGTTGGCATAGCCATTCAGCCGGCTACCAAATAAAGTATTGCCGAACAAATCAATGCCCGAGCCGAAACGGGCAATGTCGTATAAATCGCGGTAATGCAGGTTGGTCCAGTCCAGGTTAGCGACGTGCTTGTACCACTCTACACCGTTCGGAATGGAGAGGCAAACAAAAAAGATAAAGGCCACCCGGAAAATTACTTTCTGAGTTCTGGTCCATTCCGAGATTATCGGAGAATTCGATATGGTTCCAATCCCGTTACCCGTATCCGGGTTAGTCTGCCGGTTGGTAATAGGCTCGATGGTTTCTATTGTAGCCATGGTAATTTTTAAAAATTGTAAGGGGAATTTATCTACTTATAACTTCATCGGTTTTTGGCGGCCTTCGCGGGCAACTTCATCCAGCAGGTATTTTTTATTTATTTTTTCCAGGACTACGTACACCAGCTCATTCTTCTCATTCAGACCCGACAAAATAATCTGGTTAGCATTTGGTCGCTCGTACTTCAAAGTTAATTTCTCGTTCTGCCGATTTTTGTTTTTGTTTTGCAGAATCAAAGTTTGATTAGCGGCATCGAACTGGTAAGAATAATACTGCCGACCGCCGGAACCGGCTTCTTCGTAATTCCTTTCCTGGTCGTTCAGAAAAATTTCTTCGGTTTTGGCGTACTCTAATGGTGCTTGCTGGTTAGAGCGGATACTGATAGTAGCCCATTTTTCAAAAACTACATCCTGCCAGCGAATGGGGTCGGTAGCCGAATAAGGTAAAACCTGGTTATTAACCCGGAACTCTTTTACATTGTACAAGCCACTAGTATTCGGTAAGCCGGCAGTTTTCGGGAAGTGATAAGAGCCTTCTTTTTGGTAAACCGCGTATGTTTTATACCCATACAGCAATACAAACACAAACACAAAGCTGCTTTTTAGCACCAAACGCGCACTTTTTTGCCAATCAGTAAATTTAGGATGAAAGCGGTTGGGCAGCGTAGGTTGCTCTAGCGTGAGTAAGGTAAAAAGCCGTTTGCCATCGTAAGCAAACAAATATAAGGCAATGGTAATCAGGTAAAAACTGTACACGTATTCGCCGCCCTCATAAGCCAAATTCGACATAAACACGTTACCGGTAAAAGGTAATACCAGAAAAGCCCCAATGGAAGCGGTTTTGCGGAAAAATAACAAACCCGCCGCTAATAACTCCACCAAGCCTAAAAATGACTGGTAATCCGGCACAATACCTAAAGTAAGCGAAAATATTTTCCAGGCGTTGAAATCAC
Source organism: Adhaeribacter arboris (assembly GCF_003023845.1). Taxonomy (NCBI): domain Bacteria; kingdom Pseudomonadati; phylum Bacteroidota; class Cytophagia; order Cytophagales; family Hymenobacteraceae; genus Adhaeribacter; species Adhaeribacter arboris. The sequence continues at coordinate 3,005,173 of NZ_PYFT01000001.1, forward strand.
CGTAATGCGTATTCAGGTTACTAATAGAAGGAATTGGCGCCTGCATCGGGTATATTTTAATGAAAGCATAGGCAATTAAACCAATGGCTAAGCGATAACGCAGAATAACCCGTACCCAATAATACAATTGATTATATTCTTTTCGATTTCGGCCCACAAGCGACCATACCACTGCTCCTACCACCGCAATAGCCAAAACTATTCCCCAATCAGCAAAAGAGCCGATGCCCCAGCCACTGGTATTTTCCGGGGTAGAAAAAAACTGCGGCGTGTACCGGCTCAAATAAAATATATCCCGGAAATGTAAATCGAGCCAGTTAATGGAAAACAGATTGCGAAAGTACTTCCAGTCGAGTGGTACCGCTTGTATAAAAAAATAAATAAAGAAAAAACGAAATGCTGCTTTCTCTAATTTATTCCAATCGGAAGATGGAACCGGAGGCTCTGGCACATTCACCTTTTCAAAGGCTTTCTTTTTAGAAACAGGTAACGAAATTTCTGCAGTAGCCATATTTTTTAAATTTTTGGAGTATCAGATATCAGCACTCTATTTTTTTAATTACTGGTTCTGTCGCAAACGTCTTCGTTTGTGACGACTTTAGGTAGGCGTCCCGCCTACGCTGGCCAGAGGCCAGCCCATGGGAACCACGAGCGAGGCGTGCTCGCGGTATGCGAAAAACTTAAAAATTCACCTCAATTAATAACCCGGATTTTGTTCCAAAGCTTTGTCGGCATTTAGCTGGTCGATCGGGATGGGCAGCACATATTTATTCGCATCGGTCACTCCCAGAACTTCGGCCACGCGGCCGGTCCGGATTAAATCAAACCAGCGGTGTGGTTCAAAAGCAAATTCTACGCGGCGTTCGTTTTCAATGGCCAGCAATACTTCGGGTTGCGTAATGGCCGGACTAGGCGCTAAATCGGCGCGGCTGCGTACTGCGTTTAAATCCGCTAAGGCTTCCGGAAGTTTATTCAATTGAGCCCGGGCTTCGGCCCGGATTAAAAACAATTCGGCAATCCGGATGACGAAGGTAGGATCGGTAGCGGGGCTGCGGTAATACATGTTGCCGTACCACAATCCTTGCGCAGTTTTCGCGACTAAGGCGTTGCGGTTCCCTCCTACCGTGGGGTCATTTACCAAGTTTACAAAAGCATCGTTGGGCGCCCATTGCCGGGTACCGCCATTGGCGGGTGGTTGCCAGCTGTTGCGGTGCGTGTTGGTGGAAGTCGGGCTATAGTAAATTTCAAAAACAGATTCTTCGGTACCACGGGCATTGTTGGCGAAGAAAGCGCTGTAGGGTTTTACCAGTTTGTAATTCGCGGCGTCGTCCACTAGTTTGCTCGCGTAGGTTTCGGCTTGGGCCCAGTCTTTTTGATACAAATAATAACGCGCGAGTAAAGCCCAAGCCGTTTTTTTGGTGGCCCGGTAGCGGTTGGTCGTTTCGGATAATAGTTTTTCGGCCTCGGTTAAGTCTTTTAGAACCTGGGCGTAAGTTTCGGTTACCGAACTGCGGCGAATGCGCTCGTTGTCGGTGAGTTCTTTGGTGGGCGTGAGTACTAACTGTACACCACCCCAGGTACGCGCCAAATCGAAATAAGCCAAAGCCCGCACGAAGTAAGCTTCGCCTAATAACTGGTTCTTTTTCTCCTGGGTAAAAGTAGCATCCGTTACGGCCGGCACTTTTTCGATAATATGATTCGCGCGGTTGATGGTCTGGTAAATAGCGGCCCAGGTACTGGCTACCGTAGCATTATCGGCGGTTACGTTATGATTGATAAATTGCGCCACGATAGACTGCGAACCCGTCCATTGAATATTATCGCCCTGAAAATAACCGATGGATTGAAAATTGGTGCCGTAATAGTTTGCCCCCGCCAGCGCTCCGTATAAACCCCGCACGGCCGTTTCGGCGGTTACGCCATCCACAATGGTTTGGTCGTCCACGATGGCTTGGCGCGGCTCTACTTCCAGGAAATTATCGCAGGAAGCTAAACTCAGGGTCAGCACGAAGGGCAGTATATATCTGGTATTTTTAAAAAATTTCATTTTTCTAGAAACTTAAATAGAAACTTAAATGGTAATGTTAATTCCGAATTGAATGGTGCGCGGCTGCGGCGGCGTTCCCAGGTCAAGCCCTTGCGTATTCTGGTCGGTGTTGGTCACGTTCGACTCGGGATCCGGACCGGTGTATTTGGTGAGCAGGAACAAATTGCTACCCACTACGTACAGGCGCAGATTGTCGACCTTAACCCGGGATAAAAGATTTTTGGGCAGCGAATACCCGAGGGTAAGCGAACGAAGGCGCAGGAACGAGCCATCTTCTAAAAAGCGGCTGTTTTGCTCTAAACGGTAATTGTTGCCGATGCCGGTTAAGCGGGGAACGTCGGTTTCGTCGCCGGGCTTTTGCCACCGGTCTAGCTGGCTGGCAAAAATTACCCGGTTGGCATCGCGGGTACCGCCACCTTCGCCGAAGAACCGGTTGTGGTTCCAGACTTTATTGCCGTATTGGAACGAAATCAGCACACCGGCATCAAAACCTTTGTAAGTAAAATTGTTGGTGAGTCCACCAAAGAACTTAGGCGATGCGGTACCTAAAATTTGGCGGTCGGCGACGGTGATCTGGCCGTCTTTGTTTACATCTTCGAACACCGCGTTGCCGGTTTGCGGATCTACGTACAGTTGTTTGTAGGCCCAGAAGGAATACATCGGGTAACCTTGCTGCGCCCGCAGTAAATCGCGGCTACCGTAAACGGTCGGGATGGGCAGTTTTTCAATTTTGTTGCTATTCCGGGCCAGGTTGAAATTGGTGTTCCAGGTAAAATCGCCGGCTTGAATGTTAACCGTGTTGAGGCCTAACTCAAAGCCTTTATTACTGATTTCGCCGGCGTTGGTAATGTAGGTCGAGAAACCGGTGCGGGCGGGTACGGGTAATTGTAACAAAGCGTCAGTAGTATATTTGGAATAGTAATTAAACTCCAGACCAATACGACCCTCGAACAAACCAACGTCTACCCCGGCGTTTACCTGGCGGGTCCGCTCCCACTTTAAGTTCGGGTTAGCCACTTGCTGCGGGGCAATGCCCGGTTTATCGCCGCTAGTCGCATTATCGACGTAACTGACGCCACCGGCCCAAAGACCCAGTGGGGCGAAATCGTTAATACCGTTTTGGTTACCGGTTACCCCGAAGCTACCCCGCATTTTTAAATCGCTCAGGGCCCTTACATTTTTCAGGAAATTTTCTTCTTTTAAGCGCCAGGCGCCACCAATCGACGGGAAGTAGCCCCATTTATTATTGCCCCCGAAGCGGGAAGAACCATCGGCCCGGATCGTAAACTCCAACAAATATTTTTCATCAAAATTGTAATCCAACCGGGAGAAGAAAGAAGCCAGCGAATTTTTCGTCCAGGTTTGCGTAGAGGTACGGGTAGCTGCATCCGAAATTAGGGTAAACGAGTTACTCGCGAAGTTACTGCCTTGGGCCGAAGTATTATTCAACACATCGCTTTGCAAGGTATTCCCCACTAAAGCGCCAATGGTATGTTTACCGCCAAAGTTTTTGCGGTAAGTAAGGGTTTGCTCGTTCAGCCAGGAAGTTTTTTGGGTTAAGCCGGATGTGGCTAAACCATTAGTAGGAGCTGCGCCGAGCTGGGTTTTATCGTTCCAGTATTCCGATTCGTCGTAGTTATTATAATCTGCTCCCCAACTGCTCCGGAATTTTAAACCCGGAATAATTTCGGCATCCACGAACAAGTTGCCAATGTACCGCAAGCTGGTAGAGTTTACGTCGTAGTTATTCAGGAGTACATCCAGGTTATCGAAACCGGCGTACCGAGCCGGGCTGCCATCCGGGTTGTTCTTGGGCAGGTAAGTAGGCGTATGCAGCGCCGATTGCAATAAACCACCCTGCGGACCGTCGCCGGCGCGGGCCTGGTTGCGGTAAGTGCGCGACACGGTATTACTCACGCCTACTTGCACTTTGTCGTTTACCTGCTGGTCGATGTTTACTTTAAAGCTGGCGCGTTGCAGGTAAACGGGCTTAATGATAGCTTCTTGTTTGGTGTAACCGCCCCCGATGTAATATTTGGTATTGGCGTTGCCGCCCTGCAAAGATAAATCGTAGTTCGACAAGGTAGCCGTTCGGAATACATCGCCTAAACGATCGTACGTTTTTTGTTCTTCGGGCAAACCTCTGCCACCTTCGGCCACGGGCCGGAAAGGGCGGTTTTCAAAGGTTTGCTTTAAAGCCGGATTGTCCAGGCCGGTATTTATCCAATATTCGTTAATTAAAGCAGCGTGTTCCGGACCAGTGGTTAAATCCCAAAGTTTGGCGGCTTTGGCCCAGCCCTGCGAGGTGTTGAAGGTAACTTTAGGTTTGGTATTGTAGCTGCCGCGTTTGGTGGTAACAATTACTACCCCGTTGGCTCCCCGGGAACCGTAAATAGCGGTAGCATTGGCATCTTTCAACACTTCAATGCTCTCTATATCGGCGGGGTTAATATCCGCAATGGGAGAAGTAGCTTTACCACCGGTGTTTACCGTTTGTAAACTGGTGTTATTCACGAAAACCCCGTCAACTACGTACAGCGGGTCGTTGCTGGCGTTAATGGAAGTAGCGCCCCGCACCCGGATAAAAATTCCCTCGCCGGGTACGCCGGTGCTCGACGTAATCTGCACACCGGAGGCTTTACCCTGCAACTGAGCCGCAAAGTTACCACCCGGTATGTCTTTGGTTTCGGAAGGGTTTACTTTACTAACCGAACCAACCAGGTTTTTGCGCTCCTGGCTACCATAACCAACTACCACTACCTCGTTCAGGGCTTTGGTATCTTCGGTTAAGGTAACCTGCACGGAGCCTTGGCCATTTACCGGAATTTCTTTAGTGGCATAACCAATAAACGAAGCCACCAAAGTACCCGAGCCATTCGGTACGGTTAACTGAAAGGAACCATCGTTGCCGGTGGTAGTACCAATGGTAGTATTTTTTAAAACAATGGTTACGCCGGGTAATGGTTCGCCACCCGGACCGGTTACTTTTCCGGTAACCGACACGTCGGGCAGGTTTAATTTCCGGATAGTAAAACCAGCAGGAAGAGCGTAAAAAGAATTGGCTAGTAAAGGTGTTCCATAGAGTGTCAGCAATAAGAAGACTTTACTGCTACGGGAGAGCAGCTTTTTCATAAGTTTTGTATATTTGGTTTAACAATTAATTCTTGGACTTTCCCGGTAATGCCTGGACCAGAGGCGTTGTAACCGGGGGAGTCCTTTTTTTATTTAGAGGCTATTTGTAGCCGATTATATTCACTTATTTTCTAAAAATTCCTGCTTGTCCTCTACGCTTCAGCGGTTTTGCCATTATCTAGTACTGGAATCGGCATCATCTCTTCATCTATTGGTGGACGAAGCCCAAAGAAGCTGGCTTTTTTGTGTAAAAGGACCAGTAAGCTTAAGAATAAAGTTAGGCTGATAATATCCATTAGGGTATGAGAATAAAATTTAAAATCGAATAATTAAGTAATTAGAAAGCTGTATGGTTTTACTAGCATGAGCAACAACCGCGCATCAGAGGGCAACCAATTAAGCCAGGTAATTGGTTTTTATTCCGGAAAGTAGTTCTTCCCGCCTTGGCATGTAAAGCTATTTGCGTAGTAAGTTCCGGTTTATAATATATTGTCTATAGAAATTATAGACAAATAAAGAGAAGCTTTTTTTTACTTCCAAATTTTATTTTACTTTTTTCTACTTATAACCCAATGCCGTATTTGTATTTAATTATCGCATGGAAGTTTATGGGCTTTCCTTGGGCCTGGATATTTCTTAGCCTAACCGCTATTATTTAATAAGTGGGTATGGCATTGCGCTACGAAGGGGTTAGAGTTTTCCATTTCCCAACAGCTTGGCAAAGGATTATAGAAAGCTAAAGTAACCGACTATCCCGTAATAGTTAATAAAATAAAGTAAGCTAAAGAGCGGCTGATTCGGCCATCCGATGCTGATAATCTTTCAGTACGGTTAACAAGAAATCAGCGGGGGACAGGTTATGAGTTACACGCATGGTTTCCTGCGTTTTTTCGGCTACCCGTTCCAGTAAAAGGGTATTTTGGTGTTGGCGGGCTTTAAAGAATAATTTGCGAATAAGGGCCACATCGGCATCGGTCAGTTCCTGCACTTCCGGAAAAACTACTTGATAATTTTCTTCGGGTTGAATAGCCAGTAAGGGATTACGTTTAATCGCGCGAGTACGAATGACGGTGGTGCCGGCCGCCAAATCGCCTAAGCGCTGCCCCCGCCCGTTGGCAGCCAGGGTAATAATAGCAATAATCCCGAAAGAAGCGAGAGTATCCACAATCAGGAAAACCCACCGGAGGAGGTAATCGCCGATGCTGGGAGAGCGACCATTGAGTTTAATTACTTTTATATCTTGAGCTTTCTTGCCAATAGTTTGGCCATTCAGAAAAATCTCGCATAATAAACTGTAAAATAGTAATGGCAGGTAAAATAAAATAACCAATATAGGGCCATAACCTATTTTAAACACGGCAAGAATCAGCCCAACGGCCATGAACCAGCCCATGTAAACGGCATAATCTATCAACTGGGCCAAAATGCGATTGCCAATACTAGCCGGTTCGTATTCCAACTCCACGTTCTGCGACGTGTTTATACGAATAGTATTCATTAAATTAAATATAGAGCTTTAATAATTAGGCTAATTTAAGTATATTTGACAGGAATAAAAACCCAGACGGATGCGTGAAGCTGCTTTTATCAAACAAAATTCGGCAAAATGGAAATCTTTCGAAAACCAGGACTTTCTGGACCCCGACTTACTGGCCGACCGTTTTATTCAACTAACCGACGATTTATCTTTTGCCCGAACTTTTTATCCTGACTCAGATAATACGCTGTACCTGAATGCTTTGGCTGCCAGAGTGCACCAGGCCATTTACAAAAATAATCGTACGCGCCGTAATAGGTTCGGGCAATTCTGGCGTTACGAGTTGCCATTCCTGTTCTGGCAACATCAAAAGCAGTTAATTTTTGCCTTTATTATATTCACCGCCGGGGCGGCCATTGGGGTGCTCTCGGCGGCCTTCGACGATACCTTTGTCCGGTTAATTTTAGGCGACGGTTACGTAAACCAGACTATTGCCAACATTAAAAAAGGAGATCCCATGGCCATTTATAAGCAAGACGGGCAAACCGAGATGTTTTTATTCATTACCCTCAACAACATTAAAGTGGCTTTTTTTGCTTTCGTTTATGGAATTTTCTTTTCGGTGGGTACTTTCTGGATTTTGCTGAGTAATGGTATTATGCTGGGGGCATTTCAGTATTTTTTCTATAAACAAGGGTTGCTCCTCCCTTCCGTGCTCACGGTATGGATTCATGGTACTTTAGAGATATCGGCCATTGTAATTGCGGGTTGCGCCGGGTTTGTACTGGGCAACAGTATATTATTTCCGAAAACATATTCGCGCCTGGATTCGTTTAAACGGGCTTCCCGCCAAGGATTGAAAATAACCGTTGGCCTGGTACCAATATTTATAACCGCTGGCTTTCTGGAAAGCTTTGTAACCCGCCATACCGAAATGCCTCTGGCGCTAAGTTGTTTTATTATTCTGGCTTCTTTGTTTTTTATTCTTTTGTACTTTATTTATTACCCGCAGGCCCTTCACGCTAAAAATACCCATGCCCAGTTATCTTCTTAATTTCCGCGAAGAACGCGATTTAAGCCAGAAAATAAACGCCACTTTCGGGTTCATCAAACAGCACTTTAAACCCCTGTTCCGACTCTTGCTATTTATAGTAATGCCATTCGCCTTAATTGGAGGCGTATTTCTGGGTATTTACCAGCGGCGGGCCCTCACGCTGAACCGGGGCGAACGCGATATTGAATACGGTACTTATGCCGAGTACGAATTTTATAATCAGATTAGCTCGTTTAATTATCTGATTGGGATTTTCTGCGCTTATGTGAGCTTCCTGCTCATTAGCCTGGTTATTTATAGCTATATTCTGGAGTACATGGATAACGAGGGACAGATTGCCCCCGGAAGTGTTTGGAACCGCGTGAAAGACAATTTTCTGCGGGTGTTTTTTGCCTCCTTCGGAATATTTTTACTTTGTGCACTTGGTACTGTTTTGCTCGTTGTACCCGGTATTTACCTAAGCGTAGCTTTAAGTTTTTTTATGATGGTAATGCTGCGCGAAGATTTGGGTTTTGTAGATACCGTGGAGCGTTGTTTGTATTTAATAAAAGGTAATTGGTGGAGTACCCTGGGAATGTTGTTTATTGTTTCTTTTATACAGGCTCTATTAGCGCTGGTATTAGGGTTTCCGGTTTGGGTGCTACAGATTATGCAGGTACTAAACTTACCCGGGGTAGATAACGATTTACTAATGATTAGTGCCAATACCTTGTCGTCGGTGTTGAGTATATTTATGTACGTCATTATTATTGTGGCGCTGGCCTTTCAATATTTCAACCTTGTCGAAATAAAAGACGGTATTGGCTTCCTCGAACAAGCCGAAATGATTGGTACTCGCCGTACTCTTGTAGCCGATGAAGGGGATTTTTAAATATTTTATAATTTTTCTGATGTTCGGGGTATGTCGTTCGGGATACGCCGTCTCCGTTCGCTCACTTACTGATTCTATTCATATTGCCGCTGATACCAGCCGGGTAGTGGTGCGAACTTTGTCAGCCGACCAGTTAAATGCCTACCGCGCGGATCCTGATTTTCAGTACGGTACCGATGTACGCCCTTTGACCTCCGCCTGGGATCGTTTCTGGCGACAAGTTCGGGCGTATAGCTGGGAAATTCTGCGCAACCGTTCCTACGAGGGTTTCTGGAAATATGTGATCTACGGGGTTGTGGTTGGTCTCACGATTTTTGTGGTGCTTAAATTACTTAAAATAGAGTTTACTGGGCTTTTGGGTAAAAAGGCAAAGGCATTTGCGGTACCCTACGAAACCCACGCCGAAAACATCCACGCACTCGATTTTACCTCCTTGCTCGACGAAGCCGTCCGGCAAAAAGATTATCGCCGCGCTATTCGGTTGTATTATTTACACACCCTGAAACAACTCACCGACCAGGCGCTCATTGATTGGCAACCCGGTAAAACCAACCGCAGTTACATTCGCGAAATCCAGCCCCAGACTCTCCGGAAAGACTTCGAAAAAATTACGGCTTTGTTTGAATATGTGTGGTACGGTGGTTCCCAGGTAAATGAAGCGCATTATAATACCACGCGTCTGGCATTTATAACTTTTAATCAACTTATCGGCCGCCATGCGTAATTACCGGATGAGTTTGGCTTTGCTGGCGGTATTATTTGCCACGCTCGTAGCCGTTGAATATTACCAGCCCAAACCCGTCGATTGGCGGCAAAGCTTCGCGAACAAAGATAAAATACCGTACGGTACCTACGTGCTGTATCAGTTGCTGCCCGATCTGTTCCGGAATCAGGATATCACCACCGTACGGCAACCTATTTTAAACCATTTAGAAGAAACCCCTGTCCGGCATACGAATTATATTTTTATTAACGACGAGTTTGTTTTAGATTCTTTAGACCAACAAGCCTTACTGGCTCACGTAGCCCGTGGCAACCAAGTTTTTATTGCTGCCGAATCTTTTGCCGAAAAGTTTAAGGATATACTTCATTTTGATAGCCACTTTACCTATACAAAATCGGTTAAAGATCGTTTAGGGGTATACTTTGTCAACCCTAAACGGGGTAAGCAGCGGTATTATTTTGAAAAAAGAAAGTCGGAGGGGTATTTTACGCTCCGGAAAGGAGCGCAGGTAACGGCCTTAGGCAGAAATTCGGCAGGTTTACTTAACTTTATTTCCATCCGGTTCGGGAAAGGTGTATTCTATTTAAATACCGTGCCGGCCGCATTCACCAATTATTACGTACTCTCGCCCAAACACACCCGCTACGCCGCTACGGCTTTATCTTACCTGCCCGTGCAACCCGTTTTTTGGGACGAGTATCAGAAACAAGGTGGCATGGGTGAGCAATCGGTTTTTCGGGTTCTATTGGCGCATCCGCCGCTGCGTTGGGCTTACTACATTACATTGGTTGCCTTGGTGCTATACGTGTTGTTCGAAGGGAAACGTACGCAACGTATCATTCCTATTCTGGCGCCATCCACCAACGAAACGCTGGCTTTTGTGCGGGTAGTCGGTAACTTATATTTCAATAATCGTAATCATAAAAACATTGCCGAGAAAAAAATTCGTTATTTCCTGGAGTATCTGCGGCTGCACTTCTACGAATCATCACCGATCAACGATTCTGAGGCCCAGGAGCGCATTGCGGCCCGTTCGGGAGTTGCTATTACCGAAGTAAACAATTTATTTTATTTGCTGCAGAAAATCAGCAATGTACCAATTATCACCGACGAAGATCTGAGGCAACTGAACCAACAACTTGAGGCATTTTATAATCAAACCAATCGTTAATGAATGATGAAACATAACCTTTCATCGGGCAGAAAAGTTAAGTACCTCTCACTATTCTGAGTTACTTTACCGGCTAATTAAAAAACATAGGTGTCTGGTGTAAATACACTTGGATAGTACATGTAACTTTTAAGTAGTTGTGGGTTATTCGTTGTTCGACTAATTAATTTTTGAGGATCAGTAAGTTATCTCAAATGGTAGTCTCAACTAATTTCGTTGAAGTACTTAATTCTTTTTAAAACAGGATAAAAGATAAAATCCTGAACTAGTAAATAAATACTTAATAAATATATCTTTAACCGCCTTAAGCTAACTAAAATAAACTCTTACCAGCCAGCCGGAACTGCGGCCGCGCCACTACCTGTAGCTTAGTTATATTGCCTTTACTTTTATGGAAGAAACCCTCACTGAATTAGAACCCCGCGCGCAATTTTCAGAATTACAGGAATCTGTGCAAGAGATAAAACAAGCCATTGGCCGGATAATAGTTGGGCAAGAGGAAATGATTGATCTGCTTCTGGTAGCACTGCTCGCCGACGGTCACGTATTGATTGAAGGCGTACCCGGTATTGCCAAAACACTAACGGCCAAACTGCTGGCCCGCACCATTGCCGTGCCGTTTAGCCGCATTCAGTTTACACCCGATATGATGCCTTCGGATGTGCTGGGCACCTCGGTGTTTCATCCCGGTACCGCCTCCTTCCAATTTAAGCAGGGGCCGATTTTCTCGAATATAGTCCTGATTGATGAAATTAACCGGGCGCCCGCCAAAACCCAGGCTTCGTTGTTCGAGGTGATGGAGGAACGCCACATTACCCACGACGGCGTAACCTATCCGCTCACCGAACCATTTACCGTACTGGCTACTCAAAACCCGATTGAACAGGAAGGCACCTACCGTTTGCCCGAAGCCCAGCTCGACCGGTTCATGTTTAAAATTATCGTACCCTACCCCAACCTGAACGAAGAAGTAGCCATACTAAAAGTACACCACACCCAGCCTGACCTCAAAAATGACTTGGATACTATAAAGCCGGTACTCAGCGCCGAGAAGATGGCCTCGTTGCGCCAGCAGGTGAAAACGGTGCATCTCGACGAAAAACTCCTGGAGTATATTGGTCAATTGGTCGTACAAACCCGGACCCACAAAGCCTTATACCTGGGTGCTTCGCCGCGGGCCTCGCTGGCTATCCTTCATAGTTCCAAGGCGTTGGCGGCTACTCGGGGCCGGAGTTTCGTAACCCCCGAAGATGTGCAGGAGTTGGCGCCCGCCGTGCTGCGCCACCGCATTTTGCTTACGCCCGAAAAAGAAATGGAAGGCGCCCAACCCGACGACATCGTAAAACAAATTATTCAGAAAACCGAAGTACCGCGCTAGTGCAGTTTGTTCGTCAGCTCTATTTTACCTCTCGCTGGTACTACAGCCTCGCAGCTTTAGTAGGTTTGTTGTTGCTGGCTTTTTTCTTTCCGGCTTTATTTGGCGTTGCCCGGGTGCTGTGCGGTGTGTTAGCGTTGCTGGTGCTGCTGGATGGAGTGTCTTTGTTCCGGACCAACCGGGGGGTATTTGCCCGCCGCCAACTAGCCGAAAAGCTTTCGAACGGCAGCGATAACGATATAACTATTTCCCTCGAAAACCATTACTCTTTTCCCATAACAGTAGAGGTGATTGATGAATTACCGGTGCAACTGCAGTTGCGGGATACTGTTTTTAAAGTACGCGTACCTACCGGCGAAACTCACCTGATTACCTACCAGATCCGACCGGTGAAGCGGGGAGTATATTCTTTTGGGGCAATAAATGCGTTCGTGCGCAGCCCTTTGGGTTTGGTGCGCCGCCGTTACCAGTTTGCGCAGAACCAGGAAGTGCCCGTTTACCCATCTTTTATTCAGATGCGGCAGTTTGAATTGCGGGCTTTTACGAGTCAGTTAGCGGAACATGGCCTGAAAAAAGTACGCCGCGTGGGCCACCAGGCCGAGTTTGAGCAAATCCGGCCGTATACCCCCGGCGACGACCCCCGTGTGATTAACTGGCAGGCCACGGCTCGCCGTTCCGAGTTGATGGTGAACAGTTTCCAGGACGAAAAATCCCAACCGGTTTACTGCCTCATTGATAAAGGTCGGGTTATGAAAATGCCGTTTGAAGAGTTAAGTTTACTGGATTATGCTATTAATGCTACTTTAGTGCTAGCCAATGTTGCCCTTAAAAAACAGGATAAAGCTGGTATTATTACTTTTGCCGAAAGAGTAGGCACTGTTTTACCCGCCGAACGAAAAGCGGCTCACCTGCAAAAAATTCTGGATTTATTGTATCACCAGAAAACACGCTTCCTGGAGTCGGATTTTGAAAGCTTGTACGCGACTGTGCGCACCAAAATAAAACACCGGAGCTTGCTGGTATTATTTACTAATTTTGAAACCTTACAGGCAGCGCAGCGCCAATTACCTTATCTGAAAAAGCTGGCTCGCTACCATCTAATACTGGTAGTATTTTTCGAGAACACGGAACTGCGCACTTTGCTCGATGCACCCGCCCGCACTACCGAAGAAATATACCTGAAAGCCATTGCCGAAAAGTTTGATTATGAGAAACGGCAAATTGTAAAAGAATTTAACCGCTACGGACTGCACGCCTTACTAACTGCTCCTCATTCGCTTACAGTAAATACCCTTAACAAATACTTAGAGTTTAAAGCGCGCGGTTTATTATAGAAAGGTAAATTTTTGATGCCAACAAATTCTTCGTTTTTTGAAAACGGAAGTTCGCTCTAGTTGCATTTAAGAAGGACATTTAAGCTCTGTTTTAAGTCCTGAGTTTGAAAAGAAAGAGATTGGGAAACAACTCCCCCGTAAAGTGCTTAGTTGGACTTTTCTCAATCAAAAAATCAAGGTAGAAGTGAGTACGTCACTCGATACCAGAGCGGAAGCTTTTTTATAGAAAAACTTACTGTCAGGGAGCGGGTAGTAACGGGAAAGCAAATTAAATTTATAATAACTTTTGATAACTACCTTGAACTAGTTCGTATATGCTAAAAACTACCTGCTTCCTTTTCTTGCTCTTGGTTAGTTATTCCTCGTGTTTTAGTCAAAAATTAATTGGCGGTACTGCGGTTACTCCCAGAATGCGGGTTATTATAGACAATGATTTTAGCGGCGACCCGGATGGATTGTTTCAATTAGCGCACCTTTTGTTATCACCTTCCGTAGAAACCCGGGCGATTATTGGTTCGCACTTGAAAGTGGGAGATGGTTTTGATCCTTCCAAAACCCAGGCTCAAAATGCGGCCAACCAAGCCAAAGAACTAGTAAAAGTAATGGGCTTAAAAAGCAACGTTCCGGTTATTGCCGGTTCCAACATGGCTATGCCCAACGATAGCACCCCGGTAAAAAGCGAAGCCGTAAATTTTATTATAAAAGAAGCCTTACGCACCGACACAAAATTGCCATTATACCTGCTTTGCGGCGCCGGGCTCACCGAAATTGCCTCGGCTGTTTTAACTGACCCGCAAATTGCCGATAAGCTTACCTTAATATGGATTGGCGGTCCGGAGTACCCCGATTTGGCAGTTCCCCCACCTAACTATTCTAACCCCGAATACAACCTTAATATTGATATAGCCGCGGCTAGAGTAGTATTTAACCAATCCACTATCCCCATCTGGCAAGTGCCCCGAAACACCTACCGGCAAGCGATATTACCTTATTCGCAACTACTTCTAAAAATAAAACCCCAAGGTAAAGTAGGCAGTTATTTAAGCGGTATACTAGAAAACTTAATGACCCGAATTCAAAAGTTTGTCAACATTGGTGAAACGTACATTCTGGGCGATAGTCCTTTGGTTTTACTTACGGCCCTGCAATCTTCTTTTGAGGCCGACCCTTCCTCGAGTACCTACGTTATGAAAATGGCACCGAAGATTAACCCACAAGGAGCTTATGATTTTAACCATAAAGGCCGCCCCATTAGAGTGTACACGCAATTAGATAGTAACCTTATGTTTAATGACTTTTTTGCCAAACTGGAATTGCTAAACCAATAAGCCCACTTGATTTACCCGCATAGAATCTGGAAAAAGGTAACAAAATTCCAGCATAGTGGAATCCATTCCGATGGACCTTATCTAAAGGTAAAAGAGTAATCCTAGCTACATAATTTAAATCAGCATAGGGTTCCTTCCGGGAGTATAAGAAATAAAAAAAGCCTTCCTGGTTAGGGAAGGCTCTCCACAAAAAACATTTTACTATACTTACTTATTCATCGGTATCTCGATGTCGATGTTGTTGAATTTGATTTTATCGTCTTCCAGCACCGCTTCTACTACCGCATCTTTCCGGATTTCGCCGGACAAGATGGCTTTCGACAACTCATTCAAAATACGGGTTTGCAACACGCGTTTTAGCGGACGAGCCCCAAACTGCGGATCGAAACCTTGTTCAGCCAGGTACTCGAGTACTTCCACGGTAGCCTCCAGACGAATACCGGCTTCGTTTAAGCGCTGCTGAATATGACGAAACTGAATTTCCACAATTTTGTAGATTTCATTCTGGCTCAATGGCCGGAACATAATCAGTTCATCAATTCGATTCAAAAATTCCGGCCGCACCGTTTTCTTCAGCAGTTCAAAAACTTCGTCTTTGGTGCGCTCAATTACATCCTCGCGGTTGTATTGGTTCAGTTCCGCAAAATTCTCCTGAATAATGTGCGCGCCAATATTCGACGTCATGATGATGATGGTGTTCTTAAAGTTTGCTACCCGACCTTTGTTATCGGTTAAACGGCCATCATCCAGCACCTGCAACAAGATGTTAAACACATCCGGATGCGCTTTTTCAATTTCATCCAACAATATTACCGAATAAGGCTTGCGACGTACCGCTTCCGTTAACTGACCACCTTCGTCGTAACCTACGTATCCCGGAGGCGCACCAATCAACCGGCTTACCGCATGGCGTTCTTGGTACTCGCTCATATCGATCCGGACCATGTTGTTCTCGTCGTTGAACAAGAAATCGGCTAACGCTTTGGCTAATTCAGTTTTACCCACCCCGGTAGTTCCCAGGAAGATAAACGAACCAATCGGGCGTTTGGGATCTTGTAAACCCGCCCGGCTCCGGCGTACCGCATCCGAAATAGCCGCTATGGCTTCTTCCTGACCAGCTACCCGTTTACCTAACTCTTCTTCCAGGTGCAATAGTTTTTCGCGGTCGCTTTGCAGCATTTTACTTACCGGAATTCCTGTCCATTTGGCTACTACTTCGGCAATATCTTCAGCCGTAACTTCTTCTTTCAGCATGGGGTTACCATCTTGGTTGGCTTCTACTTGCTGTTGCAGTTCTTTTAATTTCTGCTCGGCTTCGGTAATTTTACCGTAACGTAGCTCCGCTACCCGGCCGTAATCGCCTTGACGCTCGGCTTGGTCGGCTTCCAGTTTAAATTGCTCAATCAGCTCTTTTTGCTTCTGAATGCCTTCGATTACCTGCTTTTCGTTTTGCCATTTCGCTTTTAGGTCGTCACGTTTGCCGCTTAAATCCGCAATTTCGCGGGACAATACTGCTTCTTTATCTTTATCGTTTTCGCGCCGGATAGCTTCGCGTTCAATTTCCAGCTGCATAATGCGCCGCTGCAATTCGTCTAATTCAACCGGCAAAGAATCAATCTCGATGCGCAATTTAGCGGCGGCTTCGTCCATTAAGTCGATGGCTTTATCCGGCAGGAAACGGTCGGAAATATACCGGCTGGACAACTCCACCGACGCAATAATAGCATCGTCTTTAATGCGCACCCCGTGGTGCAATTCGTATTTATCTTTAATACCACGTAAGATCGAAATAGCATCCGGAATGCTGGGTTCATCCACCGTTACGGCCTGGAACCGGCGTTCTAAGGCTTTATCTTTCTCGATGTACTTTTGGTATTCTTTTAAAGTAGTGGCACCAATCGCGTGTAACTCACCGCGCGCTAATGCTGGTTTCAACAGGTTAGCCGCATCCATGGCGCTTTCACCGCCGCCACCCGCGCCAATCAAAGTATGCATCTCGTCGATGAAGAGAATAATTTCGCCTTCGGAATCGGTTACTTCTTTAATTACCGCTTTTAAACGTTCTTCAAACTCACCTTTGTATTTGGCCCCGGCTACGAGTAAACCCATATCCAGGCTCATCAAGGTTTTAGATTTCAGGTTTTCGGGCACATCGCCGGAAACAATACGCTGCGCTAAACCTTCTACAATTGCGGTTTTACCAACGCCGGGCTCTCCCAACAATACCGGGTTGTTTTTGGTACGCCGCGATAAAATTTGTAGCACTCGCCGGATTTCTTCGTCGCGGCCAATTACCGGGTCTATTTTACCGGACTGGGCCAGCTCGTTCAGGTTCTTGGAATATTTTTTAAGCGAATTATATTTTGTTTCGGCGTTTTGGTCGGTAACTTTCTCGCCGCCGCGCAGCTCTTTAATCACCGCTTTTAAATGTTTTTCATTAAAGCCAACGTCTTTTAACAAGGCAGCTACATTATCGCGACCCGCCAGAATACCTAACAAAATATGCTCGATGGCCACGTACTCATCCTTAAACTCTTTCAGGTAACTGGTAGCTTTTTGCAAAGCCGCCGCGGCATCATTACTTAAATAAGGGCTACCGCCGCTTACCTTCGGGTACTTCTCGACAATTTCGTCCAGCTTGGTGGTCAGAATATTCTGGTTCACGCCCAGCTTCTTTACCAGGAACGTAATTACGTTCTCGTCAGTCTGGAGAATGCCTTTTAGAATATGGCCGGTTTCCACGACCTGCTGCTGGTTACCACCCGCAATTTCGGTTGCTTTCTGGATGGCTTCCTGCGATTTTATGGTATAATTATTAAAGTTCATAGCTCTATTTTCCTACGCTCACAAGTTTTACCTCTTATTATCAAATTACTTTCCAAGGGCCATTTATGTTTAAATCCGGAAAAATTGTCCTAAAATTTTTAGCAAAATTTAGGGATTTAAGACATTTTGACTGCATCTTTCCGCCTAAAGGCACCTCCCCTAAAAACAGGGAAGGAGAGGCCGTTTATTGCATTAAAGGTCCGCAAAATACCGCAGATTGCGTTCCCGGAAATGAGGAGTAAAGGCAGCTTGTTAAATTAAAGGAAGTTGTTCCAGTTTAATAAATATTAGATATGCATGTTTGGGCTTTATCGACTAAATCTTTGAGAATTAATCCTCCGAAATTTTAAATTAGAATTACGTGTATAAATAAACCATAAGTCTAATCTACGCAGCTTAGACGGCCTCTCCTCCTCTGTTCTTAGGGGAGGTGCCTTTAGGCGGAGGGGTTACCCCATGGCAGATGAGCCAATAGCATAACCAATAAAAACCAAGGCGTAAATGGCCAAGATAACAAGGAGAAATATGCCCCAGAATTTAAAGAAAGACTTGAGCCGGGAAAAGGCATACGCTAAGTTAACCTCTTCGCCGTATAGAAGGGCGGCTTTGGTTTTGGTGGAAAATTGGTATAAATACAAAGTGGGAAAAAAGTAGAGAACCGCGAAAAACAGCAAATAGATGGTCATGATGACACTGGAACCACCGGGTATACTGGTAGGAGCGCCGGGAAAGTTTGCCATCATCGAACGCATAATGGCGCCAAAAGTAAAAGCCCCAATTACCATCAGGCCAATAAATACAAACCCGACAATGGCCAGGAATCTCGTCCATTTTGCCGTTAGAAGTAAATAATTCCGCATTTGAGCAGTTACCTGCAGCTCTGACCGAAGTGGTTCTAAACCACCTCCTGGCATCTGGTTATCCATTTCCATATTTTTTAACTTATTTGGTAAGCTACTAAAATTTCAGGAGGGTAATTTCTAAATTTTACACCTAAAGAGATTCATTTATCATTCGCTAATAACTAAAAATTTACGGAGCTAAAATGTAAAAAAGCTTTCGGATAGATAACCGAAAGCTTTTTAGTGTCATTATGCTGCAAAAGAAAGGTAAATTTTTTCTTATTGCGTTTTCTTGGTGCTTCTTTTTGGCTTAGGAGTAGGGGTTGAAGCTGCTTCTAAATTAGTAGCCGTTAAATCAGCGGCGGTTAAACCCGTTGCGGCAACGGTAGGATCTAAAGCACCGGTGGTGTCTAAATTTGTAGTGGTGGTACTTTTAATGTTTTTTTTCCGGGCAGTTGAAGCTGGAGCGGGTGTTTCTGTTACGGGTAAGCTGGCACTTTCGGGAGCTACCACCGGTGTGGTACTAGCTTTTTTAGACGAAGATTTCTTGGGTTTGGTGGTCTCTTCTGATTGTTTGTGCATGAGAGTAGCATTCAAGGCATCGGGCAAAATAGCACTTTGCGCCACCTGCAATTTGGCTTTAAAAGTAGGTATGGCGCGTTTGTCGCCGGCCATTAAAGCTTGGTAAGCAGTGGTGGCCACTTCTTCGGGAGTAGCCAGGTTGCCCTGGGCTATTTTACTGTCCTGGGCGCCTGCCACGTTAAAAAAGTTGGTATCGGTAGCCGGTGGGCACAGAATAGTAACGGTTACCGGCGAGTCTTTTAATTCTTCCTGCAAAGCTTCGCTGAAAGATAAAATAAAGGCCTTGGTAGCGCCATACACCGATTGTAATGGAGTAGGCGTAAACGAGGCGACGGAACCCACCTGCAATATTTTACCGGAACCCTGATTAAGCAGGTAAGGCAAAAACAATTTAGTAAGATGTACCAGCGAGATAATATTCAGGTGAATCATGGCTAATTCTTTTTGCAGATTCGATTCTGTGAAAAGACCATATTCCCCGAAACCAGCGTTGTTTACCAATACATTTACCTGCCAGCCTTGTTGCCGCACGTGATCGAACAGCCGGCTGGGGGCATCGTCTTTACTTAAATCTATCGCAATAGTATTTAACCGGACTCCGCTGAACTCACTTTGCAATTGCCAGGCCGCCTGGTCCAGTTTATCTACGTGGTGCGCTACCATAATAAGGTGGTAATTATTCCGGGCAAATAACCGCGCTAGTTCGTACCCAATGCCGCTGGAAGCGCCCGTAATTAAAACTGTTTGACTTTGTACCGTTTCCATAGTTAATATTTTATTTAAAGGGAAAAGCTCCCGGTACGAAGCCAGGAGCTTTTAGGTTTTACTCTTTTACGTTTTCTAATTGTTTCTTGGTTATTGCCGCATTCCATGAATCCGGCAAAGTAAGGCCTTGGGCGGCGTACATTTTGGCTACCAAGGTTGGCAATACGCGGGCATCGCCATTCATTAATCCTTTGTATCCTTCTTCGGCTACATCTACCGCCGATTGCACCTGCGAAGAATTCGCAATTTTGGTATTTTCCATGTGCGCTACTTCAAAAAAGTTGGTTTCAGTGGGCGGCGGACACAGAAGGGTTAACGAAATACCGGTATCTTTTAACTCTACTTGCAAAGCTTCGGTAAAAGAAAGAATAAAAGCTTTGGAGGCGGCGTAAACGGATAACAGCGGATGCGGAATAAACGAGGCCACCGAACCTAATTGCAGTATTTTACCTGAACCGCGTTTTACCATATCCTGAACAAAGAATTTAGTTAAGGACACCAGGGCAATTATATTCAGGTGAATAAGAGCGATTTCTTTCTCCAGGTCCGTTTCCAGGAAAGAGCCGCGTTCGCCGAAACCCGCATTGTTTATTAAAAAATCAATTTGCTGGCCACGTTGCTGCACTTGCTCGTACAATTGCTGCGCTGCGCCATCCTTACTTAAATCGCAGGCAATGGTATCGACCAGAACTTCCGGAAATTCCTGCTGAATTTTCTGGGCGGCATCGGTTAATTTATCGGGGTAATGTGCTGTCATGATAACGCCGTACCCATCGCGGGCAAAGCAGCGGGTAAGTTCAAAACCTATACCGCTGGAGGCTCCGGTTATTAAAGCTATTTTACTTTGTGTTGCATTCATAGTTTTTTAGAAATTTTAAGTTCACTGATTTTACCTTTACGGGATATTTGGCTCAGTGATTCCTTTTTTTGCCGGAAGATTTTCTCAAATAACACAAAATCAGCCTGCTGCCAGCCTCAAACAAGCCTAGCAAATCAATTAGAAAAGAAAACGTACCTGGAATAATTCAAATCCTCAGATGATCAGGTAACCCTGAAATGTTTTTCTAGCTTTTGAAAACTATTTTTTTAACGTATTAGCCATAGTTACCAGTACGGCTTACTTTATTGTAAATCTTGGAAATAGAAAGCTGCTAAATATTACCATAGAAGGTAGTTTTTGTCCCATAAAACAAGCTCCCACCTATTCTATCTTTGTATCATAAATAGGTACAATAAACCATTAAAACTATGACTAATTATAAGCAAGCTTGGATATATAGTGTAGCCACGGCAAAATGTCCGCGCTGCCGGGAAGGACGAATGTTTCCGGCAGGAACCTTGTATAGTCGTCGGTTCGCTGATATGAATACCCATTGTTCTTGCTGCAGCCAAAACTTTGAACCCGAACCAGGTTATTACTACGGCGCTATGTTTGTTAGCTACGCTTTTAGTACGGCTATTTTCCTGGCGGTAATTTTTGGTTTAAGTTTATTCGTGAAAGAAGTAACTACTACTATGGTTTTCATGACCATTCTGGTGATTGTAGTGGGTTTGCTGCCCGTTACTTTTCGTTTATCCCGGGCCTTATGGATTAATATTTTTATTCATTACGAAGGTCCCTGCCCCTCATTTGCAAAAAACAAGATAGGTGTAAACAGATTGAATAATGGCTGATTCTTCCGCTTTTTACTTTATTTAATATTGGTATATTTAGGCGGTACAAACTGCTTTTTATTTTATGCCGAATAATCCGTTACCACTGTACAATATTCAAGATTTTGGCAAAATAGACGCGACTCAAAAACCGGAATTTTACCTGAATCGTTTTGAAAAGCATTTACAGGAGCACGCTTTTATTCAACCGGCTCATAAACACGATTTTTTTATTATTCTCCTGGTTACTCAAGGTACCGGAACCCATACCATTGATTTTAAGTCGTATCCGGTAATTCCCCAAACAGTATTTTTCCTGAGCCCGGGGCAGGTGCATGCCTGGCAGTTATCTGATGAGTCGGCGGGTTATATTTTGTTCTTTAACCGGAATTTTATTTGCACCCAACCAGAACAAAAAGAAATTTATAGATTTCCTTTTTTTAATGGGTTGCTAAATAAGCCGCTGGTTTATCTGCCTGCTGAACAGCTATTACCCGTTACCAAAACAATAGAAAACATGGAGCAGGAGCATCGCCAACACGGGTTCCGGTGGCAAGATGCAGTTCGTAATTATTTAAACATTTTGTTAATCCGATTACACCGGGTTTATCAAATGCAACAGCCAGATCCGGAAACAACAATTAATCATCATTCTCTTTGGCAACAACTGGATAACTTAATAGAGCAACACTTTAAGCAACACCAACAGATAAGTTTTTACGCCGAACAGTTACATCTTACGGATAAACAATTAAACGAAGCCTGTAAAAGTACTTTCGGTAAAACTACTTCTGCGTTGCTACAAGACCGGATTATTTTAGAAGCAAGCCGTTTGTTAATTCATTCTTCGCTTACCATTACCCAAATTGCCGCCGAGTTAGGTTATTTTGATAATTCGTACTTCGGCCGGTTTTTTAAAAAACACACCGGTAAAACGCCGGAACAATTCCGCCAGACAGGTTAAGTAAGCGGCTAGTGCTTATTTTTAAACTTACGGCTCCCGAAAACTTATACCTTATACAGATTGGCTAAAAAACCAGGATAAGAATCGGATTGATTTGATTGCAGGCTCGTAACGTTTATTTCGGGTAGAATGTAATTAAGAACCTGATCCAGATTTTGTTTTTCCCGCTGGGTCTTGCTGAAAGCTTCCAAGCCAAACGTATAATATTCCTGCTGGTTCACTTTAATTTTCGTTAGCTCTACACCGCATCCCTCGTCCGGCCAGGCATCTTCCGAAGTTACAGAAAGCGTGTCGTTAGCCTCATTTAGGGAGTATTTTACCAATAAGCGTTCTTTCTCTACCCGCACCCAAAGATTTTCTTTTGTCTCCGCTAATGGCTGACTAAATTGTTCCAGTAAAGCTTTGTTTTCTGCATCCGTTTCTTTCAGCTCAAAACTGTACTTCACCCAATCATTGCCCAGGCCGGAGTTTGTGGAGGGAATGGTTACTACTCCCCTATCTTGCAGTAAAACTTTTACCTCTACTTTGCCTTCTCTAATTTTTACACTATGCGTTCTTAAATCGGCTTGCCGCAAATAAATATCCGCCCGGCCCCATTGCCCGGAGAAAAATTTTTGCTGCGCGTTAAACCACTTTTCGATGGTAGAAACTTCGGCTAGCGCATTAAAAAACCAGCGGATTTCGGAACTGTAAACCATATTTTTTTTAAAATCTTAAATAATCAAACCTGGTAAAATTAATTAACAACCAATAAGGCAATCTTGATAAATCTTAGACCTTAAAATCAACTAACCCGGAATCGGCTCTTTACTCGTTGGTAAATAGGTTTTTCGAATAAATAATAAATAAGGATGGCTATTGCCCAAAAAATTACAAAAAGCAGCAAAGCAGAATGGGTGTAGTTTATTTCGAGCCAGTTGCGCACCCACCCAATATGAATCAGATAAAAGGCGTAAGAGGCATTTCCTAATACTTTAAATAACCGGGTGCTTAAAATTTTACTCACAAGAGTTTTTTCCTGAATTAAGCCGGCTAACCAAATAAAACCGCTCACAGGCATGAATGCATGATGCAATACTAAACCAGGCCAGTTGTGAATGCCGGTAGTTAATGATAATAGGCAAGTACTAAGCACAAATAAAACTATTCCTCCATACGTAAGTGGCAAGCCAAATGGTAAAGGAAATGGCAAGTGTTTTTTGAACCTTACAACCTGAGCTAAGTACATCCCGGCAAAAAACTCGGGCGCTCGCCCAAAAAAAGTTTGCCAGGCCGTAAAAAGAATATCCGGCATAAAGCCCAAAATATTCCCATCAAGTTTAGTTAAAATAACACCCAGGCCCGTTAAAAGTAAACCCGCTGAAAAGGTAAAAACTAAAGTAAGTAGATAAGAAAATTTCCGGACCAATTGAAAAAGCAGCGGGGCCAGAGCATAAAAAGTAAGCTCTACCGTTAACGACCAAGCTTGCATTACGCCGGTAGAATTTAATTTCTTAAAAAAGCCCATGAGCAGGCTGACATGCAAGAAAAATTCGGGAACAGTAAATAACCATTGTGTGTATAATACGGCCAGAATTAGTCCGTAAACCGGCCACAAACGTAGTAACCGTATTGTTAAATACGCTCCATAAATTTGGATGGTAGGAAAGGAAGTTTGTTGATAGCGATGAGCAATCAGGAAGCCGCTGAGGACAAAGAAAAGGCTTACCCCAGTATGCAAGTTGGCTAAAAAAGGCGCGAGCAGTTCCGCCAGACCCGGCGAAAGTTTATCTTGAAAATGATACAAAAAAACCAGGGAAGCCGCCACCATGCGTAGACCCGTTAAAGCAGGAAAATACGTGGAGGTAGGCGGCACCGGCAAAGGTTTAATCATCGTCGCGGTCGCCGCGGCGGAGTTCCTGAACGGAGCGCATTACTTTTTCGCGCAAGGAATTCCGGTGTTTTTCTAACCGGTCGGCAATAGCGGCATTATACGTTCCTAAAATTTGCGCCGCCAATAAGCCGGCATTTTGAGCCCCGTTTAAGGCTACCGTTGCCACCGGAATTCCACTGGGCATTTGCAGGATAGATAACATAGAATCCCAGCCGTCTATTGAATTAGTTGATTTTATGGGTACTCCGATTACGGGAATGGTAGTTAAAGCGGCTACCATGCCGGGCAAATGCGCAGCGCCACCCGCACCAGCTATAATTACCCGCAAACCTCTTTTACGGGCATTTTCGGCGTATTCTACCATACGGTGGGGAGTGCGGTGCGCCGATACAATGGTTAGTTCAAACGGGACTCCCATTTGCTCTAATATTTCAGCCGCTAATTCCATAACTTTTAAATCAGACTGACTTCCCATAATAATGCCTACTAAGGGAGTTGTTTGGCTATTTCCGGATACCTCGGTCATGCTTTTACTTTTATCACTTCTTTAATACTAGTTGCTTTTTGGGTAGCCTCCGCTACCGTGCCAGCAGTAATGGTAACGTGCCCCATTTTGCGGGCCGGACGGGTAATTTTTTTTCCGTATAAATGAATGCTTACGCCCGGAACAGCCAAAGTTTCCTGCAAACCTTCGTATTTCGCCTCCCCGGAAAAGCCGGGTTCCCCGAGTAAATTAAGCATTACCGCCGCACTGTGTTCTTGCGGATTGCCTAAAGGTAAATTTAAAATAGCCCGTAAATGCTGCTCAAACTGCGACGTTAAATTAGCTTTAAAGGTATGATGCCCGCTATTATGCGGCCGGGGCGCTGCTTCATTTACCAAAATCTGGCCGTCTTTGGTCAGAAACATTTCTACGGCGAGTAAGCCTGTCATGTTAAAGGCCTGAATTACCTGCTCGGCAATTTCCTGGGCCTGTTGGCTTATTTCGGCGGAAATATTAGCCGGAGCAAATAAATAATCTACTAGGTTATGAACCGGATGAAAAACCAATTCTACCACCGGAAAGCAACTTACTTCCCCTTTTTCATTACGGGCTACCAGCACCGCTAGTTCTTTTTCGTAATCCACCAGTTTTTCCAGTACCGAAGGCGCTTCAAATCCTTTGGCAAAATCGGCGGAGCTGGCAATTCTGGTTACCCCGCGGCCGTCGTACCCCAAAGTCCGCAATTTCTGAAAAGCCGGGAGAAAATCTTCGTGCTCCGGTAATTCCATTTTATTCTGTAATAAACGGAATGCAGCGGTGGGGATGCCATGTTGCCGGTAAAACTCCTTTTGTAAACCTTTATCCTGAATAATTTTAATTACTTCCGGTTCCGGAAACACCCGTACTCCTTCTTGCTTTAAACGAAGCAGAGCCTCGGTATTTACGTGCTCAATTTCAATGGTAACCACATCGCATTTTTTTCCGAAAGTATAAACAGTATTATAATCCGCGAAGCTACCCACGTGAAATTCATTACACAACGATTTGCAGGGTGCTTCCGGATCCGGATCTAATATTAACGTGTATAAATTTAAATCAATCCCGGCTTGTAACAACATGCGGCCTAGTTGTCCGCCGCCCAAAATACCGAGTCTGGTTTCTCCGTGCATGCTAATTTTATCATTATTACCTGTATCAGGCAAAAGTAAGCAATTTAATTAAGTTGCCGAGGATGCCATAATCAGCCGTAAATTTAATTTGCATTTCCTTTTGGTTCCCGGTGGCTTTAGAAACTCTTTTTATCCGGCAGGTAAGAATAAAAAACTAGCGGGCAAAACACCCGTATGTGCCAAATAAGTAATACTATTGCTACTGGAACTTAAACTTACTGCCGCCAATGGAAATTTTACTGGCTACTTTTTCTGCTTTATTTTCCGTGGTAAACCCTTTTGGAGCAATGCCGGTTTTCCTCACGCTTACCCAAGACGATACCCCGGCCCGACGTCGGCAGCAAGCCCTAAAAGCTTGCTTTTACATGATTGGCATTTTAACCGTTTTTTTTCTGGCGGGTCAGTATATTCTTAACTTTTTTGGTTTACGTATTCACGATTTGCGCATTGCCGGCGGCATTATGATTTTAAAAGCCGGAGCCGATTTATTAACGACCAAATCCGATGCAGGTCGTAAAGTTTCGAAAGATGCGGTAGAGGAAAGCATTGCCAAACCGGATATTTCCTTTACCCCGCTGGCGATGCCGATGCTCTCGGGACCAGGAGCCATTGCTGTGAGTATTGGATTATTTACCAAATCGCTTTCGTACCTGGACATGGGATTAATTATTCTTGCTATAATTTTATTAGCTATTCCTACTTACTACATTTTAATATTTTCTCCTACGCTGATAAAAGTAATGGGGAAAGCCGGCCTCGAAGCTTTATCTAAAATTATGGGTTTTATTGTGCTTTCGCTCGGCGTTAATTTTATTACCTCGGCCCTCATTGCCTTGTTTAAATAGTCCATAGTCCACGGTTCACAGACCACAGTAGATGGTTTTCAGTTCATAGGTGATCGTTGCAAGACAATAGGTAATTCACAGTGTTTAAAAGAGAACGGATATATAGAAAATACTCACCCGAAAAGGCTAAATTATCTTATTAAACAACTAAAAACAGATTTTGCAGTTTGTTTTTAATAATCTGATAGCCCTTATTCATGAACCATGAACTATTATCCTCGGACCATTAACTAAAAACTATTAACCGTGGACTATGGACTGTCGACTATGGACTAATTGTATTACCTTTGCCGCATGGAGTTAAAGAATGATTTGATATTACGGGCCGCAACCGGCGAACCTACCGAGCGAACCCCCGTTTGGCTCATGCGGCAGGCCGGGCGGATTTTACCGGAATACCGCGCCGTTCGGAATAGTGTAAGCGGATTTAAAGAATTAGTAGAAACCCCGGAGTTAGCTTCCGAAGTAACCATCCAACCGGTTGATATTCTGGGAGTAGATGCCGCCATCATTTTTTCGGATATACTGGTAGTACCCGAAGCCATGGGCTGTATGTACGAAATGCTGGAACAACGCGGCCCCATCTTCCCCAAAACCATCCAGACGCCGGACGATGTTAAACAACTACGCGTAAACGAAGCGCATTACCAATTGCATTACGTATACGAAGCCATCCGGATAACCAAGCGGGCATTAAATGGCCGGGTACCCATTATTGGTTTTGCCGGGGCTCCCTGGACCATTTTGGCTTACATGGTAGAAGGCAGTGGGTCGAAAACGTTTTCTAAAGCCCGCAAACTCCTGTATACTTCGCCGGAAATGGCGCATACTTTACTCGATAAAATTACGACGGTAACCATTAATTATTTACAAGCCCAGGTAGAGGCCGGAGCAGCCATGCTGCAGATTTTCGACTCCTGGGCGGGAATTTTACCACCAGCGCACTACCGCGAATTTTCGACGAGATATATTGCCCGGATTTGCGAAGCCATAACAACGGTACCTATTACTGTTTTTGCCAAAGGTGCTTTTTTTGCTTTAGGAGATTTTGCCCAGTTAAACTGCCACACCATTGGTCTGGATTGGAACAGTAACATTGCCGATGCTCGTGCTACTATTGGCAATAATAAAACGCTGCAAGGCAATTTAGATCCTTGTGCTTTATACGGTTCCTTCGACAGCATTCGTCAGGAAACCATAGCCATGCTGCAAGCCTTTGGTCCGACCCGCCATATTGCTAACCTGGGCCACGGCGTTTATCCGGATACCGACCCCGAAAAAGTGAAATGCTTTGTAGAAACGGTAAAAGAATATACTAGTAAATTTAACGCACCGGTTACTATAACTTAAGTATTTAGGCTTAGTACGAGGAAGATTATTGCAACAAAACCATAAAATCCTGTAAACAAAAGAGCCGCTCTTGGGAGCGGCTCTTTTATTTAGTGAGTTAATCTTTTAAACAGAATCATCCTCTTCTTCCGTATCCGGATTCTCTTCGTTGTCTTCCTCTCCGGGCTGCTTCGGAATGGTAATACCGGCATCGTCGGCAATAGCCTCGAGTAGTTTATTTACTTCGGTAGCTTTTTCCGGTTCGTTTAATTTTTCAAACGAAACCGCTAAATTCCGCAGCGCTCTTTTTATAATATCCAGGTTAGAGCAAGGCTCATAAAAAATATCCACCGGATGTAAATTTAGCTGCAGAATATACGAATCGATATCGGCTTTCGACAGAATAAGCCCCCGGTTATACACATTAATGTAAAACTGGTATCCTTCCTTTTTATAGGTGAGAATAAATAAATTGGGCAAATTTACCCCGTATACCGGCATACCCAGCTTTTGCGCAATGGTTAAATAAATAACGCATAACGTTAAAGGATTGCCGCGTTGGGTTTCCAGAGCCAGGTGCAACATGGAATTAGCCGGCGAATGGAAATTTTTAGTATTTGCCGAAAACTTATATAACCGGAATAAAACATGATTGAGCGCCTTGATTTGATCGTAAGGGTGCATATCCGGTTTAATGTGCAGCCAGGCTTCGTAATAAATTTGATCCAGGGTTTTATTAATGGTTGCCAGATCGGCATCCGGGTATTGATAGGTATTCACCAGCCACATCCCTTCAATTAAACTTTGCGCTCCGGTTTTTTTCCAGTTAGCCAGCCTATTATAAACTGATTCATACTGTAGTTTATGAATCAAATCTTCAATCCGTTTCTGCACATCGGGGTTAATACTTTCTTCCCAGTGCTCTTCCAGAAAAGGAATTACAGGTTCACCCAGCGACACAATTTTATCTTCTACGTGTTCCGATATTTCCTGATCCTCATCGTCGAGTAATGATATTAAGGCTTTTATTTCTTGATTTGTCACGCTTTGTAAAATATGAATTGGAAATTATGAGTTAGAAATTAGAAATGAAATGTATCCCGTTTTCTAATTCTTAATTCGTCTTAACAAATTTAATTAAACGTTATGTTTCCTTTTTGTTGCTGTCTTTAAAACTTGATTTCAATTATTTGAAGTAAAAATAATTGAACAGTTACAAACAACTAATAATAAACACGTTAGGATAACTTAAAAAGTTAGAATTCCAAATTTTTAAGTTAGATTTTCAGGTTTGAATAATGCCCACGTTAAAAGGCTTTTCGATAGGAGCCTGGTTAGCGGCCGCAATTCCCATCGAAATTACCCGCCGGGTTTCCAAAGGGTCGATAATACCATCCACCCATAATCGGCCCGCCGCATAATATGGCGATAGTTGCTCGTTATAACTAGAGGTAATTTTCTCTAATAATTCTTTTTCCGCGGCGGGGGTAATTGTTTCTCCTTTGCTTTTTAAAGAAGCTACCTGAATTTGCAACAAGGTATTAGCCGCGGCAGCCCCGCTCATAACTGCAATTTGGGCAGTAGGCCAGGCAAAAATCAGCCGCGGATCATACGCTTTGCCGCACATAGCGTAATTACCTGCCCCATAAGAATTGCCAATAATAAAGGTAAACTTAGGTACTACCGAATTAGCCATGGCGTTCACCATTTTAGCGCCATCTTTAATAATGCCGCCATGCTCGGCTTTGCTGCCCACCATAAACCCGGAAACATCCTGCAGAAACACCAAGGGTATTTTTTTCTGGTTACAATTCATAATAAAGCGAGCCGCTTTGTCCGCTGAGTCGGAGTAAATAACACCCCCCATCTGCATTTCGCCTTTTTTAGACTTTACAATTTTACGCTGATTCGCTACAATACCCACAGCCCAACCATCTATCCGGGCCAAACCACAGATTAACGTCTGGCCGTATAATTCTTTATAAGGTTCAAAATCCGAGTTATCTACTAATCGCCGGATTATCTCTAGCATGTCGTAAGGCTTTACGCGATCGGCGGGAAGCAAACCGTATATTTCGGCTGCGTCTAATTTTGGCGAAGCGGGTGCGGCGCGGTTAAATCCGGCTTTGGGAGAATCGCCAATTTTATCTAAAATATTGCGGATAGCCTCCAGGCATTCCTGGTCCGACTGAAACTTATAATCGGTTACCCCGGAAATTTCGGTGTGCGTGGTAGCTCCGCCTAAAGTTTCGTTATCTACTGTTTCGCCAATCGCCGCTTTTACCAGGTACGAACCGGCTAAAAAAATGGAACCCGTCTGATCCACAATCATGGCTTCGTCGGACATAATCGGCAGATAAGCGCCGCCCGCCACGCAGCTACCCATAATGGCCGAAATCTGAATAATTCCCATGGCCGACATGACCGCATTGTTCCGGAAAATACGACCAAAATGTTCTTTATCCGGAAATATCTCGTCCTGCATGGGTAAATAAACGCCGGCACTATCTACCAAGTAAATAATGGGCAGCTTGTTTTCCATGGCTATTTCCTGGGCGCGCAAATTTTTCTTGGCGGTAATCGGGAACCAGGCCCCGGCTTTAACGGTAGCATCGTTGGCTACTACTACGCACTGCCGACCTTTTACGTAACCTAGTATTACCACTACGCCCGCGCTAGGGCAACCACCTTGCTCCAGGTACATATCTTCTCCGGCCAGAGCTCCTATTTCAACAAACTCCGTCTCCTCATCCAACAAGTACTTTACCCTTTCGCGGGCCGTAAGTTTGCCTTTGTCTCTTTGTGCCTCCTGGCGGCTGGCACCGCCACCCAGATATACTTTTTTCAGCCGGTTTTTCAGCTGGTACACCTGCTGTTTTAAAACATCTTCGTTTTTATGAAAGTCAATATCACGCTCCATAGATTTGGAAGGATATAAAAAATCCGCCTGAAGAGCGGATTTCTAAGTTTAAGGTTATGGGTTACAAGTTGCAGGTAAAATAAGTATTATAAAGATTTTCTATCCTAAAATTGTTAGACGTAAAACTTACAACTTACAAATTTTTACTTTTTATTTACTTCGCCTACTACGCCCGTATTTTCTACGGTGGTAGCATTGCGTACTTTATCCGCCGATTTTACATTATCCGCTTGTTTTACTTTGGTACCGCCACCAATTAACGAGAAATGCACGTATCGTTTTGGATTGGCCTTGAGATCTTGCAGCAAAGCATTTAAGCTTTCAGTAGAAGCATTCATGTTCCGGTACAAGGAATCGTCGTTCATTATTTTACCTAACGTACCGCTATCCTGGTTAAACTTTTTAATCATAGACTGAGCTTCTGCCACCGTGGCGTTTAATTGCCGCACGGTAGTATTAATAGGAGCTCTTTTTAAGGTATCCGTTATCTGGCTTAAGTTAGTGGCTAATTGACTGAATTTTTGCTCCGTGGTTTTAAGAGAAGAGGTTAAATCGGCTACGTTAGAAGTAATACGATTAATATTGCGTTGGTTAGCTACCATCAAATTCTTAACTGCTTCGGTAGTAGCCTGGGTATTTAAAATAGTGGCCTGAATGCTGCGTTTAGCATCTTCCCCAAAAAAAGCATTTAATTTAAGTAAGGTAGAATCAATGGTACCCAATACCGGCATAGCTTTCGCCGTCAGCATATCGGTAATACTTTTTTCTACGAAGGGGGTTAGGGTTTCGCCGCCGGTAAACTTTTTGGTATTAGGCCGCAGAAAGAAAGTAATCGCTTTTCCGCCCAATAAGTCGCTGTTCGATAAACTGGCAATAGTCGAATCGCCTACGGTTATATCATCATCCACCGCCAGAGTTACCCGGATTTTGTTATTCTTATCTTTCAGAATATACATATCCTTTACGGTACCTATTTTAACCCCGTTTAATACAATCGGCGCGGAAATGTTTAAGCCGTCAACGGTGTCATATTCAACGTAATAGGTGGTGTTAGACGAGAAAAAGTCGGTTCCTCGCAAAAAGGTATACCCAAAATACAGCATTACAATGGCAACAACGGCCAATAAGCCTACTTTTATTTCTTTCGAGAATTTCACGCAGTGTAGATTAGTTTGAATTAGTTCATGGCTTCGAGCTCTTGTTTGTATTCTTTAAAAGCCCGGTATATGCCTGATGCAATATACGATTGCCCCAATTTATCGTTCAGATATTTTTCTTCCGCCGGATTGGTTAAGAACCCGGTCTCTATTAATACGCTAGGCATAGCCGATTTCCAGAGGACAATAAGCCCGGCTTGCTTTACCCCCCGGCTTTTCCGGCTTACTTTATTTACAAACTGGTGTTCTACTTTTTGAGCAAAACGCAAGCTGTTATCCATGTAAGCGCTTTGGCGCAGCGACAATAAAATATGGCTTTGCGGCGAATTCGGATCAAAACCGTCGTAATTTTCTTGGTAGCCTTCTTCTTTTAAAATAACTGAATTTTCGCGTTTCGCTACTTTTAAATTGGCTTCGGAAGTATGCAGTCCCATGGTAAAGGTTTCGGTACCATAAGCCACCGCAGGCCCGGAGTTACAATGGATAGATATAAACAGGTCGGCGTTGTTTTTGTTTGCAATGCCGGCACGATCTATTAGTTCTACAAACACATTAGACTTACGGGTATACACTACTTTTACGTCCGGCAAGTTTTCTTCAATTTGGTCCCCCAATTCCAGGGCCACTTTTAAGGCTACGTCTTTTTCTTTCGAAAAGCGGCCGCTACACCCATTATCGTGGGCACCGTGGCCGGCATCGATTACTACGGTACGCACTCGGTTATCGCGGCGGGGAGCATTGGTACTAAATCCGGAAAAAACAAAAATAAGAGCGGGCAGCAAAAACAAAACAATATTTCTCACGACTTACGTTACATTAAAGCTAATGATATTACCTTTACAAAAATATATAAAAAGATAGTTAATTCTGAATCGTTTCCCACACATTTTGCGGCTATTCTTAATCTTACTGGTTTCTTTAACCGGGTGGGTGAGCGCCTGGGCGCAACAAACGCCGAGCCGGACAACCACACCTCAAACCCCGGAAATTACTATTGATACAGCTTCTATAAAACAAGATTCCATTAAAGGCGATATTACTACTACCATTAAATATACCGCTAAGGACTCTATCGTTTTAAACGTACAAAACAAGTTGGTTAATATGTACAACGATGCCAATATTGAATATGGCACCATGTCGTTAAAGGCGCATACCACCCAACTGGACTACAAAACCAACTTAGTAAATGCTATTGGCACCAAGGACTCTACGGGTAAAGCAATGGGGACACCGGTTTTTAAAGATGATGCCGAAGCGTATGAGGCCGAACAGATTACCTATAATTTTAAAACTAAAAAAGGTAAAATCCGCAATGTAGTTACTCGGCAAGGCGAAGGCTTTCTGCACGCCGAAGTAGTAAAAAAGACCCAAGGTGATGCCATGTATGGTATAAATTCCAAGTACACTACCTGCGATTTACCGCACCCGCATTTTTACATTAATTCCAGTAAGATGAAAGCTATTCCGGGCAAAAAGATTTTTACCGGACCTTTTAACTTGGTTTTCGGAGATATTCCTACTCCGTTAGGGTTTTTATTTGGTTATTTCCCGACGCCTAAAAAGCGAAGTTCGGGTTTAATTATTCCTACTTTCGGCGAAGCGCGGCAACGCGGCTTTTACCTGCGCAATGGGGGTTACTATTTTGTTTTAAACGAAAACATTGACATGCGTTTAACCGGCGATATTTACTCGCTGGGAAGTTACGGCGCCCAGTTACAATCGATGTACCTGAAGCGTTATAGATACCGCGGCAACGTCAGCATGAGCTTTAGCGCTAATAAAAACCCTACTACCGCGGCTAATGAAGCGACCCTTGGCCCCGGCAACTTTAACCGGGTAGAACCTAAATCTTTCTGGATTAGCGCCAGTCACACGCCCACTACTTTGCGGCCCGGGGGCAAATGGTCGGCGAGTGTAAATGCCGGTACGCAGTTTTACAACCGCCAAAACCGGTACGATAATCCGGCTTTAGCCCTCAATAACACATTTAGCTCCAGTGTACAGTACCAATTTGCGAAACCTACCTCGCCCGTTACTTTTACAACTTCTGCCTTGCACAACATGAATACATCCACGGGAGTGCATAATTTTACCTTGCCAGATGCTAGTTTTACCGTAAACCGCCAAACTCCGCTCCGGTGGTTTAAGGAAACAGGGACCGGTACTTGGTTTGATGATATAGCCATTAGCTACAGCGGTAATGTGCGCAACTTAATTTCCACGCAGTTGAATCGTAGTTCGCTCAGCGGGGCTTCTAATTTGGTGGGAGGTATTCCTTCCGATACTATCTTAAAGCTAAACGGGAAAAATTTCCGTCGTATTCTGGCCAACGCCGATTATGGCATTCAGCATTCGTTACCCATATCCATGAATAGTATCCGGGTATTTAAGTATTTTCAGCTATCACCTGGTTTGAGCTATAATGAAACTTGGTTTTTCAAGAAATTTAATTACAACTACGTTAAAGATTTAAACGCCGTAAAAATAGATACTACCAAAGGTTTTTACCGGGCATATTCTTATTCGGCCAGTGCCAGCATGAGTACGCGTATTTACGGTACGTACATTATTAAAGGAAAAAAAATAGAGGCGATCCGTCATTTAATGACGCCTAACATCAGTTATTCGTATAATCCGGATTTCTCAAATAAATATACTCAGGCTATACAGGTGGGTCGGCCGGATATCGAAAATAATATTCCAATTTATTATTTACCTATTTACCGTAATCTTTATGGCGCTCCCACTACGTTAAGGCAAAGTAACATGAACTTTAGCTTAACGAACAACGTGGAAATGAAGGTAAAAAGTAAATCGGATACCGCCAGCACCTTCGAGAAAGTTAGTTTAATTGATAACCTGGGACTTACTTCCGGTTATAATTTCGCGGCCGATTCGTTTGCCTTGCAAAACATTAATATTCAGTTCCGGACTTTGTTATTTAAAAAATTAAACCTGTTCTCGAATGCTGTATTTGATCCATACCAAATTACTACCACGGGTCGGCGAATAAATAAATACAGTTTAAGCGAAGGTAAATTGGCGCGTCTGGTTAATGCCAACTTAAACATGTCGTTGGAGTTGAACCCGGAAGCACTAAATAAACAACAACAGTCGAAAGAAGCTCCCCGTACCAACTCACCATCGCTGGAAACAAATCAGAACCTGGTAGCGGAGTACGTTGATTTTAAAATTCCCTGGACCTTAAGCTTAACTTTTACGGGTTCTTATTTTAATAATCCTCAGCCTAGCATTAAAGATCAGATTTCTAAATCGCTGCAAGTAGATGGATCGGTTAATTTGACGGAAAAATGGAAAATTACGTACAGCAGTGGTTACGATTTTCAGTTTAAA
The DNA here is from genome assembly GCF_003023845.1 of Adhaeribacter arboris. Taxonomy (NCBI): domain Bacteria; kingdom Pseudomonadati; phylum Bacteroidota; class Cytophagia; order Cytophagales; family Hymenobacteraceae; genus Adhaeribacter; species Adhaeribacter arboris. The sequence goes on from NZ_PYFT01000001.1 coordinate 3,040,452, forward strand.
CAAATGACCTATACCAGCTTAAATATTTACCGCGACTTGCATTGCTGGGAAATGAGCATTTCGTGGGTGCCATTTGGTCAATATCAATCTTACTCCATTAATATTAACGCCCGTTCTTCTATTCTGCGCGATTTAAAACTGAGCCGTAACCGGGGCATTAATTGGCGCTAGAAGGGCAGGAATTATGAATTAGAAATTAATAATTAGAAATTAAGACTTAATATTACGCCTCTTTTACTATCTATAGGAGAGGCGTTTTTATTCTGCTTACATTTTACGGTAGAATGCGTAAGAAACATACTTTAAAACAATTCTTTTTTTAAGGAAAATTCTAATTCATTATTTCTAATTTCCCTACTCATGTCCGTTCATAAAAAAGAAGTTAAATTAATTACCACGCACCAGTTGCAAGCCATGAAGGAGCGCGGCGAAAAGATATCGATGCTTACGGCTTACGACTTTTCGATGGCTACTATTTTGGACGGGGCCGGCATTGACGTCTTGCTGGTCGGGGATTCGGCTTCTAACGTAATGGCTGGCCATACTACTACTTTGCCCATTACTTTAGACCAGATGATTTATCACGCTTCTTCGGTAGTTCGCGGAGTGAAACGGGCATTTGTGGTCGTTGATTTACCGTTTGGCTCTTATCAAGGTAATTCGTCGGAGGCATTGCGTTCCGCTATCCGCATCATGAAGGAATCCGGCGCGCATGGCATCAAGGTAGAAGGCGGCGGTGAAATAAAGGAATCAGTAGTGCGGATTTTAAGCGCCGGCGTACCGGTAATGGGACATCTGGGTTTAACACCGCAATCGATTTATAAATTTGGTACGTACACCGTTAGGGCAAAAGAAGAACAAGAAGCAAATAAGTTATTAGAAGATGCCTTACTGCTTGAGGAAATAGGATGTTTTGCGCTGGTACTCGAAAAAATACCTTCGGAACTGGCCCGCAAAGTAGCCGAAGGTTTACGAATTCCGGTAATTGGAATTGGAGCTGGTCCCCACGTAGATGGTCAGGTACTGGTCTCCCACGATTTATTAGGTATTACCAAGGAATTTAAACCCCGATTTCTCCGCCGCTACGCCGATCTCCACGATATCATGACCAAAGCCGTCCGTAATTACATTCACGACGTAAAATCCCGGGATTTCCCTACCTCGGAGGAAGCGTATTAGTTGCAGGTTACAAGTTAGAAAGTTGGTTTAATTTTATACAATTATCCTCCATTTAACAGTTCAACAATAAATTCCATGGTCTATCGAGTATGGCTTACGGACTAATAATCATGACGGATTTTGGGCGGTTAGTAGTGTACGAAGACAATCATATAATTGTAGTAAACAAGCCGGCTGGTCTATTAGTACAAGGTGACGAAACCGGTGATGTTCCTTTATCGGAACTCGTAAAACATTATTTAAAAGAAAAATACCAGAAAACGGGTAACGTGTTTGCTGGGGTGGTACACCGCCTCGACCGGCCAGTAAGTGGGGTGGTTCTATTAGCCAAAACATCTAAAGCCTTAACCCGATTGAATGAAATGTTCCGAAGTAACAAAATTCAAAAAACTTATTTAGCTATAACTGCTCGCCAGCCCATATTGGAGCAGGCTCGCTTAATCCATTGGCTAACCAAAGACGAAAACCGTAATATTTCTAAAGCCCACACGAAAGAAGTACCCAAGAGCTTACGGGCTGAGTTAAGTTATCGGGTAATTGCCCAAACGCAAGATTATTATTGGCTGCAAGTAAACCCAATAACGGGTCGGCCCCACCAAATAAGAGTGCAGCTAGCTACCCAAAAAAGCCCGATAGTGGGTGATGTAAAATATGGCGCTCCGGCTCTGCTGCCCGATAAAAGTATTTGCCTGCACGCCTATAGCCTGGAATTTATTCATCCTATCCGCCAGGAAAAGATGTTTGTGCGAGCTTTACCACCCGAAATTCCCCCCTGGAGTTTATTTAAAAAGGTATTGCCAGATGCGCTATCCTAATTATGATTTTAATCATTTAATACACAATTTTCTATTAAAATTTTAAAAATTAATTTTCGGTGTTGTAGCTTTGTGAACTTAATAGTCCCAGAACTGTTTAAAACTTAACCTAACTATTATTGTTTTACCCCTATATCATCCTTTAATTTAACATGCCCATCCTTATATTTTTTGTTGCGCACTGGTATTTATCCTTATTTGTTCAAACTTTTTACCTGCATCGTTACGCAGCGCATAAAATGTTTACAATGAACCGGTTCTGGGAAAAATTCTTTTTCTTCCTTACCTACTTGGCGCAAGGTTCTTCTTTTTTATCGCCGCGTGCTTATGCTATTTTACACCGCATGCACCATGCCTTTTCCGATACCGATAAAGACCCCCACTCGCCGCATTTTTCGAATAATGCCTTTACAATGATGTGGAAAACCAAAAACATTTATAATAACGTGTTGCACAAACGGGTGGAAGCAGAAGCCCGCTTTGAAGGCAGTTATCCCTTATGGAACGCCATAGAAAAATTGGGTGACACCTATTTTTCGCGGATTGGTTGGGGCACTTTTTACGTATTATTTTACATTGCCTTTGCTACCCAGTGGTGGATGTACTTGTTATTACCTTTGCATTTTTTAATGGGTCCTATTCACGGAGCTATTGTTAACTGGAGCGGCCACAAATATGGTTACCAAAACTTTGATAATAACGACAAATCCCGTAATTCACTGTTCTTCGACTTTTTAACCGGCGGTGAATTGTTTCAGAATAATCATCATAAATTGCCAAACCGCGTTAACTTTGGGGTAAAATGGTGGGAGATTGATCCTACTTATCCGGTTATCTGGGCCTTAGACAAGTTGCGGATTATTCGCTTGAAAAAGGTTCGGGCATAATTAAAATTCAACTTTTATAATTCAAGTCTCTCTGCGTTTTGTAGAGAGACTTTTTTATTTCTGATTATTTCCGTAGCAAGTAAAAATATCCATTACTTTTATTTAAAATTTAGTAAAGGGTGCCTCAAACCAATTTATTTTCTGCTATTAGTTACCTTACGGCTGGTCCGCTGATTTTTCTTCTTCACACCCATTTAATCTGGCAAACTGGTTTCTTCGATTATGATTCTGCTCACAATTGGCAAATAATACAGGAAATAAGCCAAGGTAATTATCAGCATTTATTTCAGCACGCCAGCCCTTCTTTCTTTTTATTTTACGCAGCTTTCACGCCTGTTAGTAAGGATTTTCATTTTTACATTTTACTTAACTGCTTGTTTAATGTTTTAGGCATTCTACTTACAGTTAAGTTTATTGAACGGCAATTTTCCTTGTCCATTCTTAATACTTTTTTGCTAATACTGTTCGCCGGTTTATCGGGTTATTTAACTGCTAATAGCCGGTATTTTACCATAGAAGCACCAAGTTTGTTTTTTTTCGCGCTTTTATTACCTCTGTATTACCAACGCTTTACGGAGCAAAGCCGTAAGGCTTTTTATCGGGTAATAGCCCTTGTGGCCTTTGGGCTTACAATTAATTATAAGTTTTTACTTCTTTTTCCCGTTGCTTTGCTATTGGAATTACTGCATCCCGATAAAGTAATAAACAGCCGGCGGATTATTTATAGCATACTTATTCTACTTTTGCCTTTCTTGGTTTACGGCTTAGTAGCATTCTTAGTAGGTTTGCCTTTTTACCGTTTCCCGGCGGCATATGCCAATCTATTTTACAATTTTAAGGTTCCTACCCCCGGCTCCCGACTTGGTTTCTTTAACTTTGATGTATTCTATTATGGGCGGTATTTTCTTCGTTTCGAATCGCCTTTATTATTGGTTGGATTAGTGTTATTTCCTTTGCTTTTTAGAAGGCAGATTTTCGAAATTAAGCAAAACAAAGAAATAAATATTTACCGGTATCTGTTCCTGCTGATTTACCTGTATCTAGCCGGTATGCACGTGTTACAAAAAGCACCCCGGGGTTTATTTTTAGTTTATACCCTACTCTATACCATTACGCTTATAAGTTGCGCGCAAACGGTACGTTCCCGAAAATTAACTTTTAGCATCCTGGTTTTAAGTTTCATTTATCAAAGCTTTGTGTTACAACGAGAGTTTTATGCTTACGCCCACACTAACTATCCGCAGGTAGTAGCCTATCTACAGAACCGAAAAATCACCAAAATAGCAACCACAGTAGGTTTAGGTATTACTCCCTATGCCCAAACGGCAAACCTGGAAATAACTCCGGTTTTTGATGAAACGCAATTAAACAGCTTAAAAGTTAAAGGTTACCGTTACGTATTGCTCGATGATTATTACTTAGCCGCCAATATTCGTAAATTTAAAAACCTAGAAGTTACTCCGCCTTTGGCTAGTTGGCCGGAACCGAGTTTAATTTCCCCGTTTTTGTATTTAGATCAATGCGAATTTACTGGCTTTTCCTACCAACAGGCATTGCAATCGCAGCAACAGGTTGCCCAGGACTCTATTCAATTACGGCTCTTGCGGATTCCTTGACTTTTATTAAGTTAAAATTTAAAACTCTATGCCAAAACCTGCTTGATCTGATGACAGATGCATTCAATTTCTTCATCGCGCAGTTCATAATAAAAAGGTAATCGCAAGAGAGTATCGGTATATAAGTCAGCGTAAGGAAGCTCCCTCCCATCGTGCTTTTCGCGAAAAAAAGGACTTTTATGTAAAGCTAAATAATGAAAAACGGCTAAAATATTTTTTTGACCTAGGTGCCGGATAATATTCGTCCGCTGTTCTGTATTCTGGCATAACACGTAATACATAAAGCCGTTGTTCGTGGCCGATTCCGGAATAAAAGGCAATTGCAGCTTACCTGACTGAGCAATATCTTTCAGGCAATCCTGGTAAATGCCCCAAATAGCTTTGCGGCGCTTTTGAATACCATCTAAATTTTCTAACTGCGCCCATAAAAAGGCGGCTGTTATTTCCGAAGGCAGGAAAGAAGACCCCACATCCACCCATTCGTATTTATTCATTTCGCCCCGAAAAAAAGCAGCCCGGTTAGTACCCTTCTCCCAAATTATTTCGGCCCGATTAATAAATTGTTCCTCGTTTATTACCAGCATTCCGCCTTCGCCGGCAATAATATTTTTTGTTTCATGAAAACTAAATGCCGCCAAATGTCCTAAACTACCTAAAGGCTTTTTCGTACGATCGGGTCCAATATAATAACTATCCAGAGCATGAGCGGCATCTTCTACTACAAACAAGTTATATTTATCGGCAATGGCCATAATTTGCGGCATATCACAGGCTACACCCGCGTAATGAACCACCACAATCACTTTGGTGCGCGGCGTAATCAAACTTTCCAGAAGGTTGGCATTCAGGTTAGGATGGTGGGCACTACTATCCGCGAACACAACTTTAGCTCCCCGCAGTACAAAAGCATTAGCCGTAGAAACAAAGGTATAAGCCGGTACAATTACTTCGTCTCCGGGATTAATATTCAAAAGTAGAGCCGCCATTTCTAAGGCATCTGTCCCAGACGAGGTCAGGAGTGTCTTCTTGAAACCATAGCGTTCTTCAAAAAATGATTGGCATCGTTGCGTAAAAATACCATTTCCGGAAATTTTGCCCGAAGCTACAGCCTGCTTTATGTATTCAGTTTCCTGTCCCGTCAGAAATGGTTTATTAAACGGAATCATGGTAGGCGGCTGATTTGCGAAAAAGACTGACTGCGGGCAGGTTTAGAACTATAAGGGATTATAAAAGTAAAAACCATGGTTCTAATATATGGTAATTGAAAACTTGTATTACTATTAAAAAATCACTACTCATAGGTTTAGAATGCTTTACAATGGAATTCTGCAACTAGCTTCCACCTTTTTACAATCCTACAAATTTTAACTAACTTTGGTGAAAAGTTTTTTTCCCATGTCTGAGTCCACCTCTCCTTTTATTTCTGTGGTAAGTCCAGTATACGGGGCAGCAAACTTAGTGGATTTATTGGTAGCTAACATTAGTCAGGTTCTCCAGACAATCACTTCTTCGTACGAAATTATTTTAGTGGATGATGGTAGCCCCGATGCAGCCTGGACTAAAATTGAACAAAATGCCCACCGGCTACCACGAGTAAAGGGCATCAAATTAAGCCGGAATTTTGGTCAGCACCAAGCTATAATGGCTGGTTTAAAATATAGTACCGGTAAATGGGTAGTGGTTATGGATTGTGATTTGCAGGATAACCCCCTTGAATTTCCGCGAATGTTCCAAAAAGCTCAGGAAGGCTATAAAATTGTGCTGGCTCAACGAAATAACAAAAAGCACAATTCGCTAATAATCTTTCTTTCGCAAATTTTTAACCGAATATTATCTTATTTAACAGGTACTACATTTGATAGCCGCATTGGCAATTTCGGGCTTTACCACCGCGAGGTAATTACAACCATCTGCCAAATGCCCGAAAGCATGCATTATTTTCCGTTGATGGTACAAAAAGCAAAGATAGAGCGAGCTATTTTAGCAACGGAGCACCAGAAACGCCCTCTTGGAAGCAGTTCCTACAGCTTGGTTAAAAAACTGAAACTAGCGTTCAAAGTATTATCTTCTTATTCTTCCAAACTCTTGAAGTTAACCATCCGATTGGGTACTATCCTAGCACTTGTGGCTGTTTCTACTACTCTCCTGTATTTTATTTTTATCCCATTCAACTCCTTAACTACCTTAGGTGCCATTTTTAATTTTGTTTCCATTGGTTTTTGGGCAGGCTTCGTCTTGTTTTTACCAGGAATAATGGGGCTTTATCTGGCCAAAATTACTACCGGAACAAAAAAACAGCCTTTATATCGGATTGAAGAAAAAGTAAATTTTGAGCCCGGATTATAGCTAATGGAAGATAAACCCTACGAGCATTTAGCCTGGGATACATCTATTTTTGGTTACAAAGTAGCTCGCATTACCGCTACTAATATCAGTCCGGCGACTATCACCAAACTTTTAGCTTATTTAAAAGAAAATGATTATCACTTAGTTTATTGGTCGGTAAAACCAGAGAATATTTTTTTAAAAATTTTTGCTGAACAAGCGGGCGGATTATTAGTCGACGAAAAAGTTACTTTCGCCACGCAACTCTCCCCTACTTTATTAAGCAATCGAATTATTACCTTACCCATAGAGTCTTATACCAGAACAGAACCCTCCGCTGAATTGCTAAGCCTGGCTTTTCAAAGTGGTACTTATTCCCGTTTTAAGCGCGATTCAAATTTCAAAGATCAAGAATTTGAGAAACTATATACCGCCTGGCTGAAAAATTCACTAAATAAAGAGTCAGCCCGGGAAGTATTCATTTATCGCCAAAAGGAGGCAATAGCTGGCTTTATTTCTTTAACGGATAAAAATAAAGTGGGTCAGATTGGCCTGTTTGCTGTTGCAGAGCAGACCCGCCGAATGGGTATTGGTTCTCAGTTAATAGCGGCTAGCCTGCAAAGATTTTATGAATGGGGATATGTACAAGTACTGGTTAGCACGCAGCAGAAAAATCGACCAGCATTTAATTTTTATAAAAAGAATGGCTTCCTTATTCAAAACACAGAAAATATTTATCATTTCTGGCTGTAACTTACCATAGAAATACAATAATTATCGTCTCTTGCTCCTGCTTTATAAGAAAATTTACTTATCTTTGCAAACTCAAAAAAGACGGACGGGTTCCGTCGCTTAACAAACGTTAGTTATATTATGCCTGTTAAAATCAGACTGGCCCGGAGAGGCCGCAAAAAAGCTGCAATGTACGATATCGTTGTAGCTGACTCCCGATCACCACGTGATGGTAAATTTATTGAAAAATTAGGCACTTACAATCCCAACACGAATCCAGCTTCGATCAAATTCGATCAGGACAAGGCTTTTACTTGGGTAATGAACGGGGCACAACCTACCGATACGGTTAAAGCCATGCTGTCGTACACGGGAGTATTGTTCAAAAAACATTTACAAATTGGTGTTGCGAAAGGCGCCATAACACAAGAGCAAGCCGACTCTAAATTCCAAACCTGGAAAGATGAGAAAGAAGCCAAGATTCAAGGCAAACGCGATACGCTTAGCCAGAAGAAATCGGATGCGGCTAAAGCAGCTTTAGAAAACGAACGCAAAATTAACGAAGCTCGGGCCGAAGCGCTCCGTAAACGGGCATCTGATGCTGCTAAGGCTGCTGAACCAGCTGCTCCAGCTGAAGAAACTCCTGCTACCGAGGAACAAGCTTAATTATTTTTTACCATGAATATTGATGCCTGTTACCAGTTAGGTTACATCGTCCGGACGCATGGTATCAAAGGCCAGGTAGTAGCATTTTTTGATGTAGATTACCCGGAAGATTACGAAGAATTGGAATCAGTTTTCTTGCTTATTAGCGGAAAGCTGGTTCCTTTTTTTATTCAGTCTATTGATTCCCAGGCTAAAGGGCGTTTTCTAATTAAATTTGAAGACACCGACACAATAGAGCAAGCAGAAAAACTAAAAGGTCTTTCCTTGTACCTCCCCCTTGATTCTTTACCGGAACTCGATGAAGACCAGTTTTACTACCATGATTTAATTGGCTACACCATCGTCGACGAAACCTTAGGAAAATTAGGATTAGTAAAAGAATTGTTTGAACTGCCCCACCAAGATTTAATGGCCATGGATTACCAAGGTGCCGAAGTGTTGATTCCCATGCAGGACGAAATTATTCTTCGGGCGGATAAAACTACCCAAACCTTATACGTGAACCTGCCCGAAGGACTGGTAGATGTTTACATGCAACCCAGTAATCCCGACGAAGAAGAACGCAACGACGATGCGGTTTGATATTATCAGTTGCCAGCCCGATTTACTGGAAAGCCCCTTTAATCATTCTATTTTAAAACGTGCCCAACAAAAAGGTTTAGTAGAAGTACACATCCACGATTTGCGCCAATTTGCCATAAACAAGCACGGCCAAATTGATGATTATGCCTTTGGGGGCGGAGCAGGTATGGTAATGATGATTGAGCCCATTGATAAATGCCTGGCGCAATTAAAAGCGCAACGTTCCTATGATGCCGTTATTTACATGACTCCGGACGGGGAAACCCTGAACCAGAATAAAGTAAATCGCTTCTCCTTGCTACAAAACGTGATTATTTTATGCGGCCATTATAAGGGCGTTGACGAAAGAGTTCGCGAGCATTTTGTTACGCACGAAATTAGTATTGGGGATTATGTACTTTCGGGCGGTGAATTAGGAGCGGCAGTTTTAACGGATGCCATTATCCGTATTTTACCGGGTGTTTTAAACGATGAGTCTTCTGCTTTAACTGATTCTTTTCAGGATGGTTTATTAGCTCCGCCAGTTTATACCCGTCCTGCCAACTATAATGGCTGGACAGTACCCGAAATTCTGCTTTCTGGTGATACTCCCAAAATTGACCAGTGGCGCTTTGAACAAGCAATAGACCGCACCAAACAACGCCGTCCGGATTTGCTGCATTAGTCAATAGTCCATAGTTGATAATCCACTGTTTATAATTTTTGTAAGAGAAAAAGAGTAATGGACATATTCTCCTTTAAAAATAAGAATCAATTTTTCAATGATCTTCCTGTCGACGCTAGACTATGGTCTATTGACTATTTTTTTATTTAAATTTTTTTTCTATCTTTGCAGTCCGAATTTTGAAGATACTTTATAATCCATTATAAGAGCCATGAGCCAATTATTAGATCTCATTCAACAAGAATACAATGAAAAGCGGGCGGGTATTCCTGATTTCGCAGCTGGTGATACCATAAATATTCACGTAAAAATCCGGGAAGGTAATAAAGAGCGGATCCAGCAGTTTCAGGGAGTAGTTATCCAGCGCAAAAACTCGAATACAAACGGTGAAACCTTTACGGTTCGTAAAGTTTCTAACCAAATTGGTCTGGAGCGTATCTTCCCGTTATTATCGCCCAACATCGAAAAAATTGAAGTTATTCGTCGGGGTAAAGTAAGAAGAGCCCGCTTATATTATCTGCGTGGTCTTTCTGGTAAAGCTTCCAGAATCAAAGAACGTCGTTATAAAACCGCTTAATTTAAAATTCTGTTGACTTACTTAATAAGTTAATTTCTAATTAATAAAAACGGAAAGCTCTGATTTGTAATAAATCAGAGCTTTCGTTTTTTATACCTAATTATGGTTGCTAGGTACGATAAGGAAATAACTCTTTATCTTAATTGTTCCTTGTGTTTCTTAGGACATTTGATAGAGCCAAGTAAAGGCAAAAAAAGCGTAACCCGATTAACTTAGATTAGGCGGTTATAGATTCGGCTAATACTATAATTTTGTTATTCAACACTTCAACCACTCCACCGTCTACCTGAAAGAATTGCTGACCGGCCGATGTAGTAACCCGAATTTCACCATTCTCCAGGGTACTTATAATAGGGGCGTGATTGTTAAGCACTTCAAAAGAACCCTGAGTACCCGGAAACTTCGCTCCCGCTACTTCGCCTTCAAATACTTTTTTATCAGGAGTAATAATTTCTAAATACATATTTTTAGTTATTGGTTATTGGTTGTTGGTTGTTGATTAATCGCTACTGTATCGAACAAAAAATAACTAACAACCAACAACTAAATTACTTTGCTTCAGCCATTAAACGTTCGCCTTTGGCAATTGCGTCTTCAATAGATCCAACCAGGTTAAAAGCTACTTCCGGTAAGTGGTCGTACTTACCATCCATAATTTCATTAAAACCTCTAATAGTATCTTTAATATCAACCAGAACTCCTTTTAAACCGGTAAATTGTTCGGCCACGTGGAACGGCTGCGACAAAAAACGCTGCACCCGTCGCGCACGATGCACAATTAGTTTATCTTCGTCGGATAATTCATCCATCCCCAGAATAGCAATTATATCTTGGAGCTCTTTGTAACGCTGCAAAATTTCTTTCACCCGCTGGGCGGTGTTGTAATGCTCGTCGCCTAAGGTTTGCGCATTTAAGATCCGCGACGTAGAATCCAACGGATCCACCGCCGGGTAAATACCTAATTCCGAAATTTTACGGGAAAGTACGGTAGTAGCATCTAAGTGGGCAAACGTAGTAGCTGGTGCCGGATCAGTTAAATCGTCGGCAGGTACGTAAACCGCTTGAACCGAAGTAATAGAACCGCGTTTAGTTGAAGTAATCCGCTCCTGCATGGCTCCCATTTCGGTAGCCAAGGTAGGCTGATAACCTACTGCCGATGGCATCCGGCCTAAAAGAGCCGATACTTCAGAACCAGCCTGGGTAAAGCGGAAAATATTATCGATAAAGAACAGAATATCCCGACCTTGACCGGTACCATCGCCATCGCGGAAGCTTTCGGCAACAGTTAATCCAGATAAAGCTACGCGAGCACGGGCCCCCGGTGGTTCGTTCATCTGGCCAAACACCAAGGTTGCTTTAGAATCTTTTAATGCTTCGTCATCTACTTTACTCAAATCCCATCCGCCGCTTTCCATTGAATGTTTAAATTCTTCGCCGTATTTAATTACGTCCGATTCTAAGAATTCGCGCAACAAATCGTTTCCTTCGCGGGTACGTTCCCCTACTCCGGCAAACACCGATAAACCACCGTAAGCCTTCGCAATGTTGTTTACCAGTTCCATAATTAATACGGTTTTACCCACTCCAGCCCCCCCAAAGAGACCAATTTTACCGCCTTTAACGTAAGGCTCGAGTAAATCAATTACTTTAATACCGGTATACAATACTTCCGAGGAAGTAGCTAAATCTTCGAAGCGTGGCGCACCTCTATGGATAGATAAACCGCCCGCGCTAGTTGGCTGAGCAATACCGTCAATGGCTTCGCCTACAACGTTAAACAACCGACCTTTAATACCATCGCCGGTTGGCATTTTAATAGGAGAACCCATGTCCATTACTTCGGCTCCCCGGGTAAGGCCTTCGGTAGAATCCATGGCAATGGTCCGAATGCGATCTTCGCCCAAATGCTGCTGACATTCAAGCACAATTTTCTGGCCGTTGGCTTTTGTTACCTCCAGCGCGTCCAGGATATTTGGTAGTTTAGAGTTTTCACCCGAGAAGCTAACGTCCACTACCGGACCGATAACCTGGGTAATTCTGCCAATATTTGCCATTTGTATAAATTAAGATAGATAGAATCAGATAGTTCTGTTTTCAAGGTGCAAAACTAATGCTTATTTCTTTTAATTCAAATTACTCTATTTGAAAAGTTTCGAGGACAATTTTTCGATTTTTATTAACCTTTCTTACCAAAAGCACATCTCATTAATAGACACTTAGTAAATAAAACAAGTAAATAAAAGTTATATTAAAGCAGTTTGTTTAGTATTTGCAGTTGAAGATAACCTTTTAAGCTGGAATTCTATTTTAATTTTATTTTATACCCCAATAAAGGGAGAAATTCCTAATTTTGCGGCAAATCAAAACCAGTACCCGTGGAACAACATCTCCCAACTGTAGAAACTGCTAAAAAGCTGGGTTTGCTACCCGAAGAATTTCAAAAAATTCAGGATATTTTAGGTCGCGTACCCAACTTTACCGAACTAAGTATTTTTTCGGTAATGTGGTCGGAACACTGCTCCTATAAAAATTCGATCGTTTGGTTAAAAACTTTGCCCAAAGACTCGCCCCGTATGCTAGCCAAAGCCGGCGAAGAAAATGCGGGTCTGGTAGATATCGGAAATGGTTTAGCTTGTTCTTTCAAAATCGAGTCGCATAATCACCCTTCGGCTATAGAACCTTACCAGGGAGCAGCTACAGGCGTGGGCGGTATTAACCGCGATATTTTTACCATGGGCGCGCGCCCTATTGCTCAGCTTAATTCCTTGCGTTTTGGAAATTTGGCCAGCGATAAAACCAAGCGACTGCTACGTGGAGTAGTAAAAGGAATTGGTGATTATGGCAATGCTTTTGGTATTCCTACAGTAGGCGGCGAATTATTTTTTGATGATTGTTATAACGTTAATCCTCTAGTTAACGCCTTTTCGGCGGGAATTGTAGAAGTGGGGAAAACAGCTTCCGCTACGGCCCACGGAGTAGGAAATCCGGTATTTATTATAGGCTCTGCCACCGGAAAAGATGGTATTCACGGCGCTACTTTTGCCTCGGAAGATATTAGTGAATCCTCGGCCGAAAAATTACCTTCGGTACAAGTAGGCGACCCTTTTCAAGAAAAATTATTACTTGAGGCAACACTGGAAGTACTGCAAACGGGTAAAGTTGTAGGCATGCAGGATATGGGTGCGGCTGGCATTACTTGTTCTACTTCTGAAATGAGCGCCAAAGGTGAAAGTGGCATGGATGTGTGGCTCGACAAAGTTCCTACTCGCCAAGCCAACATGCAACCTTTCGAAATCTTACTTTCCGAAAGCCAGGAACGCATGCTGGTAGTAATGGAAAAAGGAGCAGAAGATTTGATCTACCAGATTTGTGAAAAGTGGGATTTGTACTGCGCCCAGATTGCCGAAGTGACCGATACCAAACGCTTACGCTATTACTTACACGGGGAACTGGTTGCCGACGTACCCGCGGAAGATTTAGTATTAGGCGGTGGCGCTCCCGTATATCACCGCGAATACCGCGAACCCGCTTATTTCCAGGAAACTCTTAAATTTAATATTGACCAGGTAGCCGAACCAACTACTCTAGCCGAATTAAAGGCAATTGCAAAACATTTAGTACAACACCCGAATATTTGTTCCCGGCGCTGGGTGTCGCAGCAATACGACTCAATGGTAGGTACCGCCACCATGACCACCAATACTCCTACCGATGCCGCCATTGTAAAAGTAAAAGGCTCCGATAAGGCAATTGCGATAACGGTAGACTGTAACAGCCGCTACGTAAATGCTAATCCCGAAGAAGGTTGCGCTATTGCCGTTGCCGAAGCGGCCCGTAATATTGTGTGTTCCGGGGGCGAACCTTTAGCCATTACTAATTGCTTAAATTTTGGTAATCCCTACGTACCAGAAGTATACTGGCAATTTGTGGGCGCTATTAAAGGCATGAAAAAGGCTTGCGAAAAATTTGGGACTCCGGTAACGGGTGGGAACGTGAGTTTTTACAATCAATCCTCCGACGAAGGTCCGGTATTCCCTACTCCTACCATTGGCATGTTGGGTTTAGTAGAACAAAAAGAAAATGTTACCTCTTTAGTTTTTCAGGCAGCGGATGATTTGATTTACTTGGTCGGTGAATCGAAAAACGACATTAATTCTTCGGAGTATTTGTATTCTTATCATAGCGTTAAATTGTCGCCTGCGCCAGCCTTTGACTTGGAAGAAGAATTTAAGGTGCAAACAGCCGTAAAAACCCTTATTCAGCAGAAATTAATTGCTTCCGCGCACGATGTGTCGGATGGTGGTTTATACATTACTTTAGCGGAAGCAGCCATGCCCAATGAATTGGGATTTGCTATTAAAACCAATAGCAATTTCCGGAAAGATGCGTATCTATTTGGTGAGAGTCAGAGCCGGGTAGTAGTATCGATAAAACCGGCTAATCAAGCTGAATTTGAATCGTTGCTGACCGAAAAAAAGGTAAATTTTGAACTGCTCGGAACGGTACAGGAGGATATTTGCCGTATCGACGACGAAGATTTTTACGAAGTTAAAGAGATTAAAAACCTGTATGATACGGCTTTAGAGAAAATCATGCAGTAAGCTTTAAAAATTTTATACAGAAATTTTGAATCTAAAATCTTCGCCGTATATTTGTGCTCCCAAACGATAAAAGAGCGGGAAACTGTCCGATGGTGTAACTGGCAACACGTCTGATTTTGGTTCAGAAGAGTCCAGGTTCGAAACCTGGTCGGACAACGAAAAAAGAAATTAACAATGTGCCACTTTGGTTTAACCGAACGAAGCGCATTGTTAATTTTGTTAATAGCCGGGTGGTAATTAAATAAAAAATAGAGCGTGCACGATTGCGGTTTATCCTGTACTTTTGCCCCTCTTTTATGGAGCATTAATTTCAACCCTTAGTTTTTAAAAATGGCGCAGGTCAAAATCTTTTCGGGTTCGCAATCGGTCCAACTGGCCGAAAAAATTGCTGCTGCCTATGGCACCACACTAGGAGACATCAGCTTACAAAAATTTAGCGATGGTGAAATTTCCGCAAGTTTTAACGAATCGGTGCGGGGATGCCACGTTTTCCTGATACAATCTACTTTTCCGCCATCCGACAACCTTATGGAACTCATGCTGATGGTAGATGCCGCTAAACGCGCTTCCGCCACGCAAGTAGCGGTGGTAGTACCTTATTATGGTTATGCCCGCCAAGACCGCAAAGATAAACCCCGGGTAGCTATTGGCGCCAAAGTAGTAGCTGATGCTATTCAGGCAGCTGGAGCCGATCGCCTGATGACTTGCGATTTACACGCGGGCCAGATTCAGGGCTTTTTTGATATCCCCGTCGATCACCTGGATGGTTCTGCCATTTTTGTGCCTTATATTAAAAGTTTACAGCTCGAAAATCTAACGTTTGCTTCGCCTGATGTAGGAGGCTTGGTTCGGGCGCGAACCTTTGCCAAACGCTTTGGCGCAGAATTAGTCGTGTGCGATAAGCACCGGGCGCGCGCCAATGAAGTGGCCAGCATGCAGGTAATCGGGAACGTGGAAGGAATGGATGTAGTTTTAGTAGATGATATGGTAGATACGGCTGGTACCATTACTTTAGCCGCCAATTTATTAATGGAAAAGGGAGCCAAAAGCGTACGCGCCATTGCTACGCATGCCGTTTTATCGGGACCGGCTTACGAACGCATAGAAAACTCAGTACTGGAAGAATTAGTAGTTTCGAATACTATTCCGTTACGTCAGGATTCTACTAAAATCAAAGTTTTATCTTTTGCCGATTTATTTGCCCGGGCTATTAGTAACGTGGTAACCCACGAATCTATTAGTTCGCTGTTTTTGTGATTGGTTGGAAGGTTATGCGTTTGGGTTGAGAATAAACTATTAAGCTGTTTAACAATAAAATAAATTTTACCCGTGGACTATCGACCATGGACTATCAACTAAATTAACATGGATTGTCGACCATGAACTATCGACTACATACAAACAAATAAATTTTTATTAATGAAAACATTAGAGATTATAGGGTTTAAAAGAGCAAATCTCGGTAAAAAAGAATCTAAAGATCTGCGTGCCGAATCAAATGTGCCTTGTGTATTGTACGGAGGCTCCGAGCAAGTAGCTTTTTACGCTCCTGCTATTTTATTCCGTGAATTGGTTTACTCGCCGGAAGTACACATTGTTGATTTAAACATTGAGGGCACTCATTTTAAGGCTGTCTTGCAAGATTTACAGTTTCACCCGGTAAATGAAATGTTGCTGCACGTGGACTTTTTGGAACTGAAAGACGACAAAGAAGTTAAAATTGAAGTTCCGGTTCGTTTTGTGGGTGTTTCTCCGGGTGTTCTATCCGGAGGTAAATTAGTAACTAAGCTCCGTAAACTTAAAATTAAAGCTTTACCAGCTAATTTACCCGATTACATTGACGTTGACATTTCAGACCTGGAACTAGGTCGTTCGGTAAAAGTTAATAAAATCAAACCAGCCAATTACACTATCTTATCTAATCCGGCTTCACCGGTTGCTACTGTAGCAATTCCACGGGCCCTGAAACAACAGCAAAACGAAAAGTAATTTTTTCGACTGTTCTAAAATCCCATTTGCTACAGCAGATGGGATTTTTTATTTACCCCAAATCTTACTATTAAAGGAACTATCCTTCCTCTTCTCCTAAAAAAACTTGGTAGTAAATGGAAATATCTCAGCTTTTGGTCCTGGTAAAAGTTAGTATTACCGCTAATTTCTAATTTTTGTTGGTATTTTTTACCTTTACTTCTTTCTATTAACTCACTTTTTTTGACAAATTTTTTTACGCATTTATTTAGCAAAATGGTTAGTCGTTCCACACGGCAACCAGCTCTGGATAACGTACCGTTTAGTATGAAATATTTACTTGTTGGTTTAGGTAACATTGGCCCTGAATACGCCCATACACGTCACAATATTGGTTTTATGGTGCTCGATTATTTGGCAAAAAAACACGACACCTCTTTTGATTCAGGTCGTCATGTTTTTGTAACTGAAATAAAAACGAAAGGTCGCTCTTTTACTTTGATTAAGCCTACTACTTACATGAACTTAAGCGGTAAGGCGGTGAGTCATTGGCTAAGCACTTTAAAAATTCCGGCCACTCAAATGTTGGTCATTACCGACGATTTGGCTCTGCCTTACGGTAAATTACGAATGCGCGCCAAAGGCTCGGCTGGCGGACACAACGGCCTGAAGCATATAGAAGAAACCCTCGGTACCACCGAATACCCGCGTTTGCGTTTTGGGGTAGATGCTCAATTTTCGAAAGGCCGCCAAGTTGATTACGTACTCAGTCCTTTTAATCCGGATGAGCAAATAGAATTACCAACACTTATAGAAAAAGCGGCTGAGATGAGCATTTCTTTCGGCACTATTGGCCTGGAGCGAACCATGAATTTCTATAATACCAAGTAAACTAAGCTGATAACTGCTAAGTGGGAAAATCCAGATTTTTACTTGGCAGATTTTACTTTAGTGGTACTTACAACCGGATCAACGTAAGTAGGTTTGGTAATTGCCCGGATAAGAATAAAAAGGCCAATAATGATTAAGGGAATACTTAATAACTGGCCGATATTCATGCCGATTGTATTTAACAGAAAGTTTTCTTTATCTACCTGATTCTCTTTGAGGAATTCGTAAAGAAAACGTAAGGTAAATAAGATAACCACGAACAAGCCAAATAATAAGCCACGGGGTGTAAGCGATTTGCGGCGATTCCAAAGAGAATATAAGAACAAGAATAATAAAAAGCTAGAGATAGCTTCGTATAACTGGGCCGGATGCCGGGGCTGCAACGAAGCCTGTACCCCATTTATAAGCTCATGATTGCGTTCAAACTTAAAAGCCCAGGGCAAATTGGTAGGTTTACCAATAATTTCGGAATTAAATAAATTACCTAGCCGAATTAAAGAACCACCTAAAGCCACAACAATAACAATTCGATCTAAAACCCACAAATAATCAAATTTATGCTTTCTACTGAACAGGAATAAGGCGAGCAAAATACCAATGGTTGCCCCATGACTAGCTAAACCACCTTCCCAGATTTTTAGAATCCGAATAGGGTCTTTTAAATAAACTTCCGGCTCATAAAATAAACAATGCCCCAGGCGAGCACCAAGCACAGTGCCTACAATCATATACAGCGTGATAATATCTACGTCTTCCTCCGTACGACCTTCCGCTTTGTAAATACGGGTTAATATACGCTGGCCGAAAACAAAACCTAACGCGAATAATAAGCCGTACCAGCGCAACGCAAAAAAGCCAAAATCAAAAATTTCCGGAGATACATTCCAAACAATCGGATTCCAGAGGAAAAGGTTAGCTAAGGTCATAGTAAATGGATATGCGCCAAAATTACACAAATTAAGGTAATTTTGAGCCTATATTTTATTTAAACCAAGGTCTGAAGCTTAGTATTAAAAATCAAGTTCTTCCTGGTAGCCACCGCTCAGAATAGGGAACCGTAGCCAGCTTCTGGGATCGAGGTTATAATCGTCGAGATGAAAAGAGGGGGCATACCGCTCCCGTTTCCACTGATTACGAGACCACAGAGTGAAGAACCGCTTAATGTGCATTTTAAGTAATTCATCCGGTTCTATCCCGCGCATTTTCTCAAATATCTGCTTCGGCGACAAGCGTTCGTAAAAACCTAACCGTTCAATCTGGTTCAGTATTTTGTAGGGCATTAAATCTTTCTCATCCGTTTGGGTTTGTTCGGCAGGCCGCAGTTCGGCGGTGGGTTGCAGATTATTTACAAAGCGCAAACCTGCGTACCCTAACTCACGTTCGGCCCATACCAGCCATTGCCGCAGAAAATCTTTGTCAATGCCCGCCAAAGGCGAAATACTGCCGGCTGTATCGCCGTCCATGGTAGCATACCCCACCGACGCTTCGCTGCGGTTAGAGGTAGCCATTAGTAAAGAATTATTTAAATTGGCCAACATCCAGATAACGGGAGCCCGCACCCGGGCCTGAATATTTTGTAAAGTAATATCGTCGGTTTCCCAGGTAAGTTTTCGACCAATGGATTTTTCAACTTTTTCGGTATACCCGGCTACCTCATCGTCGATGAACCAGTGGTAAAAGGTAGCACCAATGGATTCAGCTAAGCCTTTGGCCGAATTAAAAGTATCATCGGAAGAATTCCGAGAAGCCTGATATGCGGTAATTAGCAAGCGACCCGTAACCACTTTTACTTGATCGGCTTCCGCTAATGTTTTATAACGTGTTATTTCTTCGGGTGAGAATACATTTAATTTTTTAGCAAATTCATCCACCCCGATCTCGCAAACTGCCCGCCTAATCATTTCGGCTACGGCAATGGCACAGGCACAGGAATCGGCACCGCCACTTAGCGACAGCACAAAACCTTTACTGCGGCTTTTGCGCATGTAATCGAAAAGAGCTAATGTAAGAGCGGCAATGAATTCCTTAATTTCATCAATCGGCCCTAATTCAGGAATAGTTTCGGCAGGCGATAAGGGTTGGGCAAAATTAACTTCTGCGGCTTCTACATCTACACTTTTAAAGCTAAGCAAAACATTACGGGTAATTAAATTACCGTTTTGCGCAATTAAAATCTCGCCGTCGTAAATCATCCGACCGGCCTCATTACCTAATAAATTAACGTACAAATAAGCACAATGGAATTTCTTAGAAGCATTTAGCACCAATTTATAGCGTACATCGGTTTTGCTCATCGCAAAATGACTAGCGCTCGGGTTTATAATTAAATGCACGCCTTTGGTTAAGTGCCGGGCCGCTGGCCGGTCATTATCCGAACGCCAGGCATCCTCGCAAATCTCGAAAGCAAATCTTACGCCCTGTTCTTCGTAAATAATATCTCCTACTTCGTACCTATTGCCATTTTCTTCGAAAGTATGGATTTCATTGGCTGGCCAGGAAGTAAACCAGCGGGGTTCATAATGCACCCCATCGTTGGCCAGGAATTGTTTGGCCGTAAAACCTATGATTTTCTGATTTTTAATAACGCAGGTAGTATTATAAATGTGGTTGTACAACCGCAAAGGCAGGCCCACACACACAATTATATTGGTACACCATTCTTTAACCTCCAGTAATTTTTCAAAAGCCGCTTCCGGTAACCACGAACTCAGAAACATATCTTCGCAACCATATCCGGTAATGGCCAGTTCGGGCAAACAAAGTATTTCTACTCCTTGCGCTTGGGCTTCGGTGATAGCATTCTTTATATTAGTGAGATTATTTTTCCAGTCGAGAGGCGTTTGATTAAGAGCCGCTCCCGCAATTTTAAGGCTAGTCTTCATGTAGTCTTTCAACGAAATATACACCAGCCAAGTTAACAGAAGTTTTGGAATTTAGGTAATTAGGTAAGATTTAACTAAAATGTAGAGGGTAATTTTGGGAGTAAAACTCAACCATTAAAGAAAAAGATGGGTATACCAAACCGTCACAACTCTTATTGAAGCCATAAATAATAAAGAGCTTAAAACAAACTTTTTAGTAGTACCAAGGCACAACTAAGTATTAAGGTATCTGCAAAACCAATAACCCTTTTTCAGCGGCGGCTTGTTCGGCTTTTTTCTTAGAATAGCCGGTGCCAACAGCAATAGCTTGCCCATCAATCGTTACCTCGGAAGTAAACTCGGTAGTACTGCCAGATTGCTTTTGATTAATGATATCGAATCGCACCACTTTATTTTGCGACTGCGCCCATTCAATCAGCTTTGATTTAAAGTTTTTAGTAGTGCTTACCAGTTCATTTAAATCAAAATGAGGTTTAATAAGTTTTTCTAGGATAAAGAGTTTGGTTTGTTTGTAACCTTTATCGAGGTAAATAGCACCTACTAAAGCTTCTAAGGCATTACCATTAATAGATTTATACCGGGCAGAATGACTCGCCTGGTCTACTTTTACTAAGGTATTAATCCCAATCCGTAAGGCAATGTGGTTTAAAGATTCCCGGTTAACAATGCGCGACCGGATTTCCGTAAGAAAACCTTCATCTTTGTACGGGAATTTTTTATAAAGGAAATCGGCAATAACAGCTCCTAAAATAGAATCACCCAGGAACTCCAACCGTTCATTCGTTTGGTGGCGTTCGTTGCTCTGAGGCTTACCGTAAGAAGTATGCGTTAAGGCTAAATGATACAAGCGCATGTTACCGGGTGTAATACCCGTTACGCTGGTAATGGACCTTTCTAGGTTCGGCCCTAGCCTAAATATCTTGCGAAATAATTGTAACACCAATTTAATCAAGCACTTCTATTGTACCTTACGGAAAATAACGGAAGTGTTGTGTCCACCAAACCCAAAAGTATTGCTAATAGCCACATTTACCGGTCTGGCTTGCGCTTTATTGAAGGTAAAATTCAATTTAAGGTCAATGGTTTCATCATCGGTGAAGTGGTTGATAGTGGGAGGCACGATACCATTCTGAATAGCCAGAATAGCGGCTACCGCTTCTATACCACCCGCACCACCCAATAAATGGCCCGTCATACTTTTAGTAGAACTAATATTTAACTGATACGCATGCTCCCCAAAAACTTTCTGAATAGCTGTAACTTCTGCTCCATCCCCTAACGGGGTACTGGTTCCATGGGTATTTATATAGTCTACTTCGTCCGGCCGGATATTCGCATCGCGTAAAGCATTCTGCATAACAATTACTACTCCTTCGCCATTCGGGTCCGGAGCAGTTATGTGATACGCATCCGAAGATAAACCCCCACCAATTACTTCGGCGTAAATTTTAGCGCCGCGAGCTATGGCATGTTCATAACTTTCGAGTACCAAGGCACCAGATCCTTCTCCGAGTACAAATCCGTCGCGGTCTTTATCGTACGGGCGCGAGGCAGTTAAAGGATCCTCGTTGCGTTCGCTCATGGCTTTGAGGGCATTAAAACCTCCAATGCCGGATTCGGTTATAGCCGCTTCGGACCCGCCGGTAATAATTACATCGGCCATACCTAAACGGATATAATTTAACGCGGTAACGATAGAATCGGAGGAAGAAGCACAAGCCGAGGTAGTAACAAAATTAGGCCCGCGAAAACCATTTTTTATAGAAATGTTACCCGACGAACTATCGGCAATCATCTTCGGAATAAAGAAAGGATTGTAACGAGGCGTACCATCGCCCCGGCCAAATTGAATGGATTCTTCCTGAAAAGTTTTCAATCCTCCAATACCTGAGCCCCAGATAACGCCCACCCGGTCGCGGTTTACATTGTCCAGAATGCCCGAATCGGCGATAGCTTCGTTACTGGCGATTAAGGCAAACTGAGTAAACATATCCATTTTCCGACCTTCTTTTCGCTCGAAGTAATTATCTGGATTGTAGTCTTTTACCTCACAAGCAAACTGCGTTTTAAACTTGCTGGCATCAAAGCGAGTAATAGGCGCAGCGCCGCTCACACCATTAGATAAACCATTCCAGTATTCTGAAACAGTATTACCAATTGGAGTGAGTGCACCGAGTCCTGTAACTACAACTCTCTTAAGCTCCATAAGCGAATGTAGAGGGAAGTAAAAATGAAGAAATTAAAAAGAAATTTTGATTTTAAAGAGAAGGAATTATTTGGCATGCTCTTCCAGGTAGCTAATAGCCTGGCCTACAGTAGCAATATTCTCTGCTTGATCGTCCGGAATCGACACGTTAAATTCTTTTTCGAATTCCATGATAAGCTCTACAGTATCTAAAGAATCAGCTCCTAAATCGTTGGTAAAGCTTGCTTCGGGCGTTACTTCTGATTCTTCTACTCCTAATTTATCAATGATAATTGCTTTTACTTTTTCTGCGATTTCTGACATTTTCTTAGCTTTTTTTGAAATACTGTGCAAATTAATAGATTTAAATAGACAATTTCAAAAAAATTATCTTAATAACTTGTGGAAAAAAGTTTTTCCACTTTTCGGTACATTTATTAAAGTGAGTTTTTAATTTTAGCACCCCGAATTATTGTTTACCTTGCATCCAATTAATATGAAAACTCTCCGCCTCGACCTGGATTATGATTACGATTTTGAGCTGTTCGGACTGGTTTCGTCGAGCAGAGAGCATAAACTAGCCTGGGCTTTAAACAAATATTTAAGAATAAGATTAGTAAAACAGAAAGATATCTGCTTTGATTTTTTAAATAAAGGCAGATTGGTTATATCCAATTACTTACATTGCACCGAGTACCGCACTTTCCGGTTGTTGCGCAATAAATCTGCAGATTTAAGCACCTTAAAGAAACCTTTTCTGGCTCCCGACATAAAAGAATACGATTACTTGTTACAAATAAACGGGGAAGTGAATGATAATTGGCACCAGGATTTAAATTCTATTTTTAAAGTGGTGCCCCTCATACAATACGTAAAAAAATTTGATCCGAACACTCTTAAGTTCAAGGAAAATCTGATGTTTTAATATGGAAATAAGCTTTAACAAGACCAAAATTATTGCCACCGTCGGTCCTGCCAGTAATCAATATGATATGCTTAAAGCGCTCATTTTGGAAGGTGCCGACGTTTTTCGCTTGAATTTTTCACACGGAAAACATGCCGATCATCAACATGTGGTAAATACGGTCCGTCAGATAAACCAGGAACTAGGCACCAATGTTTGTTTAATGCAGGATTTACAAGGCCCTAAAATTCGCTTGGGGGATGTAGAAAATGGCATGGTGCAGATTCATGCCGGCGATAAAATTAAGTTAGTTTGCGACCATTCTGTTAGTACGGCTACTCGTTTATCCACTATTTATTTAGAACTGGCTAAAGATGTAAAACCTGGCGATGCTATTTTAATCGACGATGGTAAAATAGAGTTGAAAGTATTAGCTACTGATAACGACAAAGAAGTAGACGTAGAAGTTATATACGGCGGGCCGGTAAAACCTCGTAAAGGCATTAATCTCCCTGATACGGCTGTTTCGGCGCCTTCTCTTACCGAAAAAGATGTAGAAGATCTACATTTTGGCCTGGATAACGATGTAGAATGGGTAGCTTTATCGTTTGTGCGTCGGGCCGAAGATATTCACGAAATAAAGCGTATTATCTCGGAACGCGGTAAAAAAACCATGGTTATCGCAAAAATTGAGAAACCAGAAGCTATCCGTAACATTGATGAAATTATTGCGGTTACCGATGGTATAATGGTAGCGCGGGGAGATTTAGGGGTAGAAATTGCGGCAGAAGAAGTACCTATGCTGCAAAAGATGATGATTGACAAATGTAATAAGGCCGGCAAACCCGTAATTGTAGCTACCCAGATGATGGAAAGTATGATTACGAACGCTCGTCCTACCCGAGCCGAGACGAACGATGTAGCCAATGCCGTATTGGATGGCGCAGACGCTGTTATGTTGAGCGCAGAAACAGCAGCGGGTTCTTACCCTCTGGAAACTGTTCGCAGCATGAGCCGCACTCTCGCTTCCGTTGAAGCCCAGCCTGGAGTGTTTAATAAAGTTATAACTCTGGCGCCTAACGTACAATCGTTTTACAGCAAGATGGTAGTTGCTAATGCTTGCGCTTTAGCGCGGGATACTAATGCTAAAGCTATCATCTGCATGACCCGTTCCGGTTATACTGCTTTCCACATTGCCAAACATCGTCCTAAAGCCAATATTTTTATTTTTACGGATAATCAACAGCTACTTAATCAACTCAATTTAGTTTGGGGAGTACGGGGCTTTTATTACGAAGGAACCCCGAATTCTACGGATGAATTAATAATAGATTTCCGGACGGTACTAACGCAAAACAACCATCTGCAAACCGGTGATATTTATATTAATGTAACTAGTATACCCGTGCGGGAACGGCGGAGTGCTAATACTATAAAATTAAGCATTGCCTGATGTTAGTTTAGAAGCTATCGAATACAAAAAGCAAAAAGTCCGAATAGTAGTAAGTTCGGACTTTTTGCTTTTTTGGCTGGATGGGGTTATACGTAATTTGAATTTGCTGAAATTTAAAATATCGTAATTATTAAAAAGTTAAAACTAATACAATCACAGCCTCTATTATAAATTATTCTAAAAAACGGATTAAATCCAGAAATAAAAAAAGCCTTACCGGAAGGTAAAGCTTTGAAGAGTATAAAATAGAGCTATTAATTTACAATTAAGCAGCAGCTAAAGCATTTACGTGTTTAGCTAATTTAGACTTATTATTAGCAGCTTTATTTTTATGAATAATATTGCGCTTAGCTAATTTGTCGAGCATAGAAGAAACTTTTTTGAACAGTTCTTGTGCTTCTGTCTGGTCCGTAGTACCTTTCAGCTTTTTAACAAAAGTACGGGTAGTTTTTGCCTGGTATCTGTTTAATACGCGTTTCGCGTCGTTTGCTCTAATTCTTTTTAATGCCGACTTATGGTTAGCCATGGTACGTTAATATAATTTATTTCTAGTGTCTTTTCTAAACGAGTGGGCAAAGATAACATGATTTTATGTTGTTTCCAAAATTATAAAACAATTTTCTTGTAAGTCTAAGGAAGTAAGCTTTCCAGGGTTTTGAAGAAGCCTGCTTGTTCCGGATAGGACCTGTGATTATCTAAGTAAGAATATTAACTTTAATACCAAAGTAGAATATTACGGCTTAACTTTGTATGAGAAGTTATATTTATGTTGCATGCCAGTAGTAAAAAGCTTATACCGGGCACCGCTCTACTTTTTTAACGGTCACATCCAAACAATTATTCCAGCTTTATTTCGCGAAGTACCCGAAGTGCTGTACCAACGCGAACGCATTAACACGCCCGATGGTGATTTCCTGGATTTAGATTGGAGTAAGAGTAAAATACCCACTAAAAAGCTGGTAATCTTATCGCATGGTTTAGAAGGCGATGCCAGCCGACCTTATATAAAAGGGATGGTGAAAGCCATGAACGCAGCAGGTTTCGATACTTTGGCCTGGAATTTTAGGAGTTGCAGCGGCGAACCAAACAAGTTACTTCGCTCCTACCACATGGGCGCCACCGATGACTTGGACTTGGTAGTACAATATTCTCTTCAGCCTGGTTACTACCAGGAATTATACTTGGTTGGCTTTAGTATGGGCGGAAATATTACTTTAAATTACCTGGGGCAAAAACCAGAGCAAGTACCGGAGCAAGTGAAAAAAGCAGTCGTTTTTTCCGTACCCTGCCATATTAATAGTGCTTCCCGGAAAATGGCTCAATTGGAGAACCGCGTGTATATGCAACGTTTTTTGAAAAGCTTGCGCAAAAAATTAACGGATAAAGTATCCTTAATGCCAGCTACTATGACGCTGGATGGTTTCCACCAACTCCGTACTTTTCCCGAGTTCGACAACCGTTATACGGCTCCTATTCACGGTTTTAAAGATGCCCATGATTATTATTCGAAATGCAGTTCCCGACAGTACCTGCCTAACATTCGCATTCCTACTTTGCTCGTGAATGCCCAAAACGACCCTTTCTTATCACCGGAATGTTTCCCGGTTGCCGAAGCCGAAGCGAATCCTGTGTTCTTCCTGGAAATGCCCGTAGATGGAGGACACGTTGGTTTTGTAGAAAATTATTATCGCAACTTATATTATTCCGAACGGCGAGCAGTAGCGTTTTTTACCCAAGATTATAAAAATGAATCTCATTAATCCGGCATAAGTTCCGGTTCAGGTAACTGTGCTGTTATTAACTGTTCAGCGGTACGGTTTAAATCTATCTCCGGCAGGAAATCCTGCGCAATGGTTAAGATAGAATATAAATATCTTTTTAATAAATCCGGCTTCATCTGTTCACCAGCCACTGAAGCCTGCACTAAATGCAGCGACAAATCAGCCGCCGTTTGTTCAACCATTCTGCTGAGCCTTTGGGAGTTGGGGCTTGCAAATATAGTTTTTTCTACTAAACTATGCGCCTTATTTACGAATGCCAGAACTTCCTTTTTTTCTGGAGCTTCCATTTTTTAAATTTTAAAGAGGGTTAACGGGTAATATTAGCTTTACTATCGTGCACGTATAAAACCGAGATAGCCGCACAAATCATAAAAATACCTGCTAATACAATGGCGTAAATAGCTTGGCCGTGGTATATCTGTTTCACAATCATTCCACTGAAAAGGCCATTCACAATTTGAGGGAAAGTAATAAAAAAATTAAATATTCCCATGTACACGCCCATCTTCTTGGCCGGAATAGAACTGGATAAAATAGCATACGGCATTGCCAGTATACTTCCCCAAGCCATTCCTATTCCTACCATAGACACTAGCAGGTAATCCGGATTTTGAATAAAGAAAATTGATAACAGACCCAATCCACCGGCGATTAGGGAAATGGCATGCGCTATTTTACGGCTGGTAGCACGGGCAATAGCCGGCAGAAACAAGGCGTAAATGGCCGAAATGCCATTATAAATACCGAATAAAAAGCTTACCCAGTTACCGGCATCGGCAAACCTGGCGGAAGAAGTATCGCCTGGGGTAACATGATAAATATGTTGGGCAATAGCGGGCAAGGAATATACCCACATAGAGAACAAAGCAAACCAGGAGAAAAACTGCACTAAGCCTAGTTGCCGCATGGTAACGGGCATTTTGGAAAAGTCGGTAAAAATAGCCATTAAGCCTTTCTGTTCTTCCTCTCCTTCCTCATCGGGGTGGTATTTGGCATATTCGGCGGGGGAATATTCTTTGGTAGTAATTACTGTCCAGACAATAGCCCCAATCAAAAAAGCCGCTCCGGTGTAAAAGGAGTAAATAACATTATCGGGAATCTGACCAGGTAAAGCAGTTTTAGAAACGCCTAGAAGTTCGGCCATAATATAAGGTAACCAGGAACCAGCTACGGCTCCTACCCCAATCAGAAAGGTTTGGACGGAGAAACCAGTACTACGCTGTGCATCGGGTAAATTATCGGCCACTAATGCCCGGAAAGGCTCCATGGCTACGTTAAAAGAAGCATCCATAATCATCAGCATTCCGGCCCCAATTAAAATAGGAGGAAGTAAATTGGCCAGCACCGCCGAATTCGGCATAATAATTAAAGCCAATGCCGACGAAACAGCTCCCGTCAGAAAATAAGGCCGCCGACGCCCCAGGCGGTTCCAGGTACGGTCGGAGTAATGGCCGATGATGGGCTGTACAATCATGCCGGTAATGGGAGCGGCTAACCAAAACAAAGAGAGATGTTCTACATCCGCCCCAAAGGTTTGCAGAATGCGCGAAGCATTACCATTTTGCAGAGCAAATCCAAACTGAATTCCCAAAAAACCGAAACTCATATTAAAGATTTGCCAGAAAGATAACCGTGGTTTCTCAATGGCGGTTTTG
Organism: Adhaeribacter arboris; assembly: GCF_003023845.1. Classification (NCBI taxonomy): domain Bacteria; kingdom Pseudomonadati; phylum Bacteroidota; class Cytophagia; order Cytophagales; family Hymenobacteraceae; genus Adhaeribacter; species Adhaeribacter arboris. Next base: position 3,068,815 of record NZ_PYFT01000001.1, read on the forward strand.
GAGGAGGATGCTGGTTGAAATACTTGTGCCATATTGTTTCACATAAAGTTCTTAATTTTAATTACTCCATTTAAAAATGGGGACAATTCATCCAATAGTTGAAGTTATAAGCAGGGTTAGTCTTCAATGAATTTCTAATAGTAGCTTTGTCCCATACTTAGCACAAATAGACTTAGCTAGTTTCCAGTCAGGCAAAATGCATCCAGATAGCAACGCATCAATCTGGAGACTGACTTTTGTCTGTGTGGCACAAGTATCCGTTTATAGAATAATGAATTGCCATTAGCTTCAGCTAATATTTAAAATTCTAATAACAAAGCATCTGCAGGCAAGACGTTTACCGGAATACCCGCTTGAATATCAGGGATAAAGAAAGATGCATCCGTTAAAAGATTCTTAAAAGTTACACCTTTTTCGCCGGATATTTTCAAGATTTTTAATACTTCGGCTGGCAAATGGATGTACGTTTTTAAGGCTTCGTTACGGTCGAAATTAGCAACAGCTAATACTCTTTGCTCATCGGTGAAACGCAGGTAACCATACTGCTTATGCGAAAATCCGGACAGGTTGTTTAGTTCATAAAACTTACCTCGGCGAATAGCTTCTTTTTGGGCAGAAGTAGTGAGCAACTTCCGGTAAAATTCCCGCAGCTTTTTTTGGTCCTCACTTAATTTGCCGCCATCAAACTGACCATCATTCATCCATTTCTGATGCTCCGGTACGCCCCAGTAATCAAATATTGTAGTACGATTGTCTTCGCCGCCAAAACCTTCATTGCCTCTGCCAGGTTCACCTACTTCCTGCCCGAAGTAAATCATAATCGGTCCGGAAGATAAGGTTGCAGAAATAACCATTGCGGGTTTAGCCAACCAAGGATTACCGGCGAAACCAGCCGAAGCAATACGTTCTTCGTCGTGATTTTCGAGAAAGCGGACCATTTGAGAAGAAAATCCTCGGCTTTCCTGACTCCAGACGTAAGTAATATCTTTTACGTGGCCGTTCGACTCATCCCGGATAAGGCGTTTTAAACCATCATACAAGCCTACTTTGTCGTATAAAAAATCAAATTGACCCGTAGTAAAATACTTGCTATATTCCTGTGGATTATAAGCTTCGGCAATGAAAATAATAGCGGGATTAACTTTTTTTACAGCTGGTATTACCCAGTTCCAGAATTCTACGGGCACCATTTCGGCCATGTCGCAGCGGAAGCCATCTACGTCTTTTTTGGCCCAGAAAATAAGAATGTCGCGCATTTTTTCCCAAACCGGTGGAATAGGGTCGAAATACGTTCTCCGGTTATCCTGGTAATCTACCCCATAATTTAGCTTTATTGTTTCCGACCAATCGTTCAGACTAGGAGTAGCGGAAAAAACATCGTTGCCCGTGGCTTTGGCCGGGTTTTCGTCAAATCTCCCATCTTTCAAGGCACTTTTAAATGCATCGCCACCCGCATTCGTACCCGCAGGCACTACAAACGGCTGATTAGGAATATAATAAAAATCGTTTTGCGGACTAAAAGCTTTGGTTTTATCATCGTTAACTCCAAAGTCAAGTACACCCGCTGGTTTCCCATCCGAATTGTAAGTGCGGGCAACGTGGTTCGGAACAAAATCAATAATTACTTTTAACTGATGCTGATGCGTGCGACGTACTAAAGCTTCAAATTCGGTCATCCGGTTGGGCACGTTTACCGCTAAATCCGGGTCCACGTCGTAGTAATCTTTAATGGCGTACGGCGAACCAGCGATGCCTTTTACAATATCCGGGTCGTCGGGTTTAATGCCATAAGCGGAATTATCGGTCATGGTGGCGTGTTCGATAACGCCTGTATACCAGATATGGGAAGCGCCTAAAGCTTTTATTTCGCTCAGTGCTTTATCGGTGATATCATTAAACTTACCAACCCCGTTTTCATCGCGGGATCCGTAGTGTTTGTTGGTAGTATTTTGGTTACCGAACAAGCGCACCATTATCTGGTAAATAATAAATTTATTATCCTTGATGGGTTCTTCAGTGGTATGTTGAGTATTCATGTTTATTTCAGGCACAACTTTGGGAGTACATCCCGCTAGAAATAGGGCAACTCCCATTAAACCGCAAATTAGGTTTTTAGTTAATATTCCTGGTAGAAATTCTTTGTTAAGCGGCATACTCGTGCTCGGCTAAAATTTGTGCCTTCGCTTTTATTTCGTATAGTTTGTCGTAAACCACCACCGAAATGTCTTTATCTGATTGATTTAATATCTGCACGCCTTCTTTGCTTACTTTTATGTTTAGTAAAACGCCCCGGAACCCTATCTTAAAAGAAAATGACTGCCATTTAGCTGGTAAGAACGGATTAAACCGCAGCTGATTTTCTCGTACTCGCATGCCGCCGAAACCTTCTACCACGCTCATCCAGGTGCCCGCCATAGAAGTAGTATGGCAACCATCTTCGGTATCGTTGTTGTAATCGTCGAGGTCGAGACGGGAAGTGCGCAGGTAGAATTGGTAAGCCCGTTCTTCATCGCCGAGTTTAGCTGCCAGAATAGCATGCACACAAGGTGATAAAGAGCTTTCGTGGACGGTGCGCGGCTCGTAAAAATCAAAATTGCGGCGGATAGTTTCTAAATCGAAACGGTCTTCTAGGAAGTATAGCCCTTGCAATACATCGGCTTGTTTAATAAACGGCGAACGCAAAATGCGGTCCCAGCTCCATTTTTGGTTCAGCGGCCGGTCGGCTGGTCTTAAATCTTTTACAAGAATATTTTCTTTATCTAAATAACCGTCTTGCTGCAAAAATACTCCTTTTTCCTCATCTACCGGCAAATACATATTATCGAGAATGTGCTGCCACTTCGCCATTTCCTCCTGCTCCCGAAAATTTGTTCGCCGCACAATATCAGCGTACTTTTCCGAAGCACCAGTTTTAACTATTCCAATAGCTTCCAAAGCATATTCGAGGCACCACATTGCCATGGTACTGGTATACCAGTTATTGTTTACATTATTTTCGTACTCATTAGGACCTGTTACCCCGAGCATCACGTATTGTTGTCTGGCTTCGCTCCAGTTTACGCGCTGCGACCAGAACCGGGCAATTCCCAGCAATACTTCTAAGCCATATTCACTCAAATAGGCGGCATCGCCAGTGTACCGCACATAATTATAGATAGCAAAAGCAATAGCCGCGTTCCGGTGAATTTCCTCAAAAGTAATTTCCCACTCGTTGTGGCATTCTTCGCCGTTAATAGTTACCATTGGGTACAAAGCCGCACCATGGGTAAACCCTAATTTCTCGGCGTTTTCAATCGCTTTCTGGAGGTGCTTATAACGATAAATGAGCAAGTTGCGGGTAACCTGCGGGTCGGCAGTAGCCAAGAAAAAAGGCACGCAATACGCTTCGGTATCCCAGTAAGTAGTTCCTCCGTATTTCTCCCCTGTAAATCCTTTCGGCCCAATATTTAAGCGGGCATCTTCGCCGGTATACGTCTGGTTGAGTTGGAAAATATTAAAACGGATGCCTTGCTGAGCAGTCACATCTCCTTCAATCACTATATCACTTTCTTCCCATTTACTCGTCCAGGCTTGCACCTGCTCCTGTAACATTTGTTCAAAGCCTTTCTGAGTTATTTTTTGGATTACTTCCCGGCAATGTTGCAGTAACTTATCTTTGGGATAATTTTCGGATGATAAGTTAGCGGCAAATTTACAGATAGTCGTTTCTTCATTCTGGTTAGCAGAAACTGTAACCAGACTGGCCACATACTTTTCTCTTTGGATAGACTCGGGATTAAGTTCTAATGCTTTACCGTTTTGGTAAATAATAAATTGCATGCCAGTGCACACCTCAAAAGCGGTTTTCTTGGTGCGCATAGTTAAGAAAGCCGTACTTTCGTTCACTTCTTTTGTTACTTCTTCCCAGAACTTTTCGTCGTAATTGGCATCCTGATTTTTTACATCCCCATCAATGTAAGGCGTTAGGGTAAGATCGCCCGAGAAATTCAGGGGAGTGATGCGGTAACAGATAGCACCGGCTTCGTCATCAACAATACTGCAAAAACGTTGGGAATTTACTTTCACTTGTTTGCCACTAGGTAGTTCGGCGGTAAAGGAGCGTTGTAAATAGCCTTCGTGCATGTTCAGCACCCGGCGAAAATCCGATACTTTAGCGGTATGTAAATCTAACGTTTCTCCGTCCACTTTTACGTCGATACCAATCCAATTGGCCGCATTTAACACTTTGGCAAAATATTCCGGATAGCCGTTTTTCCACCAGCCCACGCGGGTTTTATCCGGATAGTATACCCCGGCCACGTAATTCCCCAGTAAGCTTTCCCCGGAGTACGTTTCTTCAAAATTGGCTCGTTGGCCCATCCGGCCATTTCCCAGGCTGAAAATACTTTCGGATATTTTGTTCAGATGTGGGTCGAAGCCTTCTTCGATAATATTCCACTCATCTACTTTAATATAATTTTTCATGTTGATTTGATGCTAGTATCTAAAACCAGGCATTAACATACCTAGCCGTTCATAATTAATTGTTACTATTTAAACCTTTAAACTTCTTGCTCTTCAGCAGAAAAACTTTTGCTGCTGAGTTAAATAGCTTTCACCCAAAAAAGAGCGAAAGAGTTATTTGAATTAAGTATTTAATTAGTTACTTCTGCATAGGTGTAATTTCTAACTACATTTATGTATTAATGCCTAATGTATCAACCAGGCCTAACTTTCGTAATTTTTACAATTAAGCCTCATCTTTCTTCATTAGGCGCTTTAGTTTGAAGCTTTTACAATTTACTTTGGAGCCTTTTCCAGTCTCCAGGCTAAGGTGCTGATGCGGCTTGTTCCGTAACCTGTTTGCCTCCTGGCCGGCGGCCTCGTCGGGGCACTCGGACGGGCTACTTTTCCTTTCCTCCTGACGTCGGAATGCCTATCGGCACCGGAAAACTAGCAGGTCCTCGTTGTCCCGACTGCTGTCTTTTTCTTCTAAATACCGCTTCCCAGACTTCAACCTTTATTTTAATTTTCTTATTTTTCTTTTGGTATTCTTATCGTAGCGTCAGTGAAGCGAGGCTTCTTCTATTAGAATTTTACTTAGTTGAAATAGAATCTAATGCCTGTAATCTCGCAATGGTCATTTCGTGTAATCCAGGAACAACTAAGTCTGCTCCCGTTAATATTTCCGGCGAACCAATACCCACTACTTTCATATTACCCGCTTTAGCAGCCTGTATGCCGGCAATGGCATCTTCAAAAACTACGCATTCCGATGGATCAGTACCTAAAGCCTCCGCTCCTTTTAGAAACACTTCTGGGTCTGGTTTAGAGGCAGCTACGTGATTACCATCCACAATAGCATCGAAGAAAGGCAGTAAGCCTACTCTTTCCAGGATGGTAGAGGAATTTTTACTCGCTGAACCTAAAGCAGTTTTTAACCCGGCAGCTTTTGCCGCTTGCAAGAATTCTTTAGCTCCCGGCAAAATTTCGGAAGGCTGCATCCGGTTAATCATTTCCACGTACCACTGATTTTTGCGGGTAGCTAATTCTGTTTGTTCGGTTTGAGTTTTAGTTACCCCACCCCAACCCAGAATTAACTCCAGAGACCGGACCCGGCTTACTCCTTTTAATTGTTCATTTTGGTGTTCGGTAAAGTCAAATCCCAGTTCGTTCGCCAACCGCTTCCAGGCTTGATAGTGATACAAGGCAGTATCTACTATAACTCCATCTAAATCAAAAATACAGGCTTTAATCATACTTTTAGTCGATAGTCCATGGTCGTTAGTCCATAGACTATCGACCATAGGCAAGGTTAGTTTTTTAGCAATAATTTAAATTATAGCCAGGAGCTAATATATAGAATTTTTAATTATTAATTTTATTACTTTTTAATTCCAAAACAAGTGTTGTTTTAGCGGGCACTTTTAAATTATCTTTTAAGGATAAGGTTTCGTCGTTAATAATATTTTGCCCTTGCGTGTAGTTGCCCATCCGTTCGGAGAATCTATTCAGGGTTACCGTTTCTTCTTTCTCACTGGTGTTCATTACAATCATTACAGTTTTGTCTGAATTATACCGGAAGTAGACGTAAATACCATTTTCCGGCACGTATTGCATGAGTTTACCTGTTTGCAGTACCGGGTTCTGTTTGCGGTAATTAGCTAGTTTGCGCACGTAATTAAATACTTCGTTTTCTTGAGGGGTACGGCCCGTTGCCGTGAATTTATTTACCTTATCTCCGGGCCAACCGCCTTTAAAATCTTCTCGCACCTTCCCGTCAGGATTTGCTAAGTTCTTCATCAGTATTTCGGCGCCGTAGTAAAACTGCGGAATGCCCCGGGTGGTAAGTAACCAGGCAATCGCGGATTTATACTTGGCTACATCTTCGTTTACGAGCGAGTAAAACCGGCTTAAATCATGATTATCTAAAAAAACGACATTACGGGTAGGGTCCTGGTATTGATAGTCGCTGGCTAAGGTGGTATATAATTTTGTAACCCCATCGTTCCAGCCAAATTTACCGTTCATGGCTTCGATAATAGCCCAGTAGGTTTGAAAGTCCGTTACCCCTTGTAGTTGGGTATCAAAACCACGGTTAACCGTATTGCCTTGAGTAAAAAATACCTGGTTCGGAATACCTTGCACCCAGGTTTCGCCAAAAAAAGTAAACTGCGGATATTCGGATTTAATAGCTTTTCCCCATTCGGCCATGTAATCGGCATCATTATAGGCGTAAGTATCCAACCGGAAACCATCCAGGCCGGCGTACTCAATCCACCAGATATGGCTTTGGGTGATATAATTCCGAACAAAAGGATTCTGTTGGTTCAGGTCGGGCATGTGGGTATCGAACCAACCGTCGGTCATGCGTTTTTTATCTTCCTGGGCCGCGTACGGGTCAAATAATACTTGGTCTTTATAAGAAGTACGGGTAAACTGGGGCCATTCGTGTACCCAATCCGGCGCTGGCATATCGCGGATGAGCCAGTGCTGGTTGCCTACGTGGTTATGCACCAAATCTTTAATTACTTTCATGCCGCGTTTATGGCACACATCTACCAACTTTTTATACAGTTCATTCGTGCCAAAGCGGCGGTCAATTTTATAATTTTCGGTATTGGCGTAACCGTGATACGAGTATTTAGGCTGGTCATTTTCCAGAACCGGATTAATCCACAAAGTAGTTACCCCCAAATCTTGCAAATAATCTAAATGGTCGATAATACCTTGTAAATCGCCTCCGTGCCGGGTTATTAAAGTGTCGCGGTTAAGGCTTTTTTCCTGCATTCCTTTTACCACGTCATTGGTTTTATCGCCATTGGCAAAGCGGTCGGGCATAATCAGGTACACAAAGTCTTTACTGGTAACTCCCTGTATGCGGTTAGGTGAAGAGTCGCGGGGTTTGAGTTCGTATTTAAAAGAAAGCGCTTTTGTTCCGGCTTTCTCGAAAGTAATTGGAAACGCGCCTGGTTTGGCGGTAGCCGAAACGGTAAGGTCCAAAAATAAATAATTTGGATTTTGTACTTTATGCACCTGCATTAACTGTACCCCCGGATACACCAACTTTACCGTACGCTCCGAAATTTTATCGCCGTGAATAACTAATTGCAGTTTTGGGTTTTTCATACCTGTCCACCAAAAGGCTGGTTCTACTCGCTCTAAGGCTGGCATCTGAGCATAACTAGGCCCCCTTAAAAGTAGCAGTGTAACCGTCAGTAAAAGTAATTTTAGTTTCATTAGATAGTTTATTATAATCCTAATTCTTTGCTTAGTATAATCACCATTTCACTAGCTTTTTTACCACGGTGCCTTTATCCTGGGTAATTCTTAAATAATAAACTCCGGCTTTTCTTTGCTGTAGCGGAATACTATGCGATAGCATTTCTTGTTTTTTTGAAATTTCTTGCTTCTGGAGCAAACGACCTTGCAAATCATAAAGCGTCAGGGTAACAGGACCACGGTAATTGCTCTTAAAACTCAGGTAGCTTTCCTTTGTAGTTGGATTAGGATATACCCGTAAGCTTTCGTTTAGCAGGTCGTCTTCTATGGCGGTAACTACCCCGGGAATGCCTTCCCAAGGTACTAAGCCTGCTTCCGGAGTGGATAATTTAACAGTGGTATACACGTGAAACTCGCCGGGTTGTAAAGTAATGCGGGCAGTTGGGTTACTTACTTCCAATTCGGTGCCGGTAAAGTAATCGTACCATTTTCCGGTATTAGGAAAACCGAATTCGGCGGTTTGGGGCTGCACATCAAAATTACCCAGAATATGCACGTTCATGGAGGCATGCTGTAAAGTAATGCGCTTCACAATATTGCTTGTATTTAAAATAAAATCTTGGGTCTGGAAAACCGGTTGGGTTAATTTGAGTTTTATCAATTCAGCGTAAACCCGGTAGAGCTTTTGCCGGTTAGAATCTTGTTGGTACTCCCAACGAATAGGCTTCGCCCCGGTTCGGCCGTTTTCGTTAATCGAAACATCGTATCCCAGTTCGCCGAATTGCCAAATTAGTTTAGGTCCGGGGACCGGTAGAAAAAAGGCAGCAGCCAGTTTAGCCCGTTCCAAAGCTGTAGCTAAATTTCGGGTATTATAACTGCCCTGCGAGCGGCCATTCTGACGGACATCGTATAAAAGTCGTTCTTCGTCGTGGCTTTCCAAGTAACCTACCACGTTCGGTTGTTGCCAGCTTCTTTTCTTGTAAGAAATCCAATCCAGATTGGCAGCATTACCTTTTGCGGCATTGCGGTAGTCATTATTACTATTGCCCCAGAAAAGCATACCGTAATCCGCTAATTCTTTTTCTTCGGGGTTATCGGCAAAATGCTCTAGAAGTACGTAAGCGGTCGGGTCATAGCTTCGGATTTGGTCGTAAATGCGTTTCCAGATAGCAATGCGGCTGGCATCGTAATTACCCCAGGCACTTACATTATCACCGGTATTTTTCTGAGTAAAGCCTTTCGATAAATCAAACCGAAAACCATCAAATTTATATTCTTCGAGCCAGTAACGGTTTACTCGTTCTACTAAAGCTTTGGTAGCTGCCGCTTCATGGTTAAAATCAAAAAAAACGCTGAACGGATGGGTAGCTTGTGGGTTAAAAAACGGATTATCGGGGCTCGGCTTGCTCCCATCCCAGTACATTTTTACATAAGGAAATTCATAATCGGCCTGGTTTAACACCATATCCAGAATAACGGCTATTCCGTTTTGGTGGCATTCATCGATAAAAGCTTTTAAATCGTTTTTCGTACCGTAGGCCTTATCCGGTGCGAAGTAAAAAATGGGATTATATCCCCACGAATCATTACCCGAAAACTCCATTATCGGCATCAGCTCAATGGTATTTACTCCGAGGCGCTTAAGGTAAGTTAAAGTATCGGCGAGAGTTTTGTAATTATGAGTAGCTACAAAATCGCGTACCAGGAGTTCGTATACTACTAAATTCTTAGCTTCAGGTCGCTGAAAGTTAGTTACCTGCCAGTTATACGCGGCTTGATTGGTTTGCAGAACGGAAACAATACCTGTAGCCCCGTTGGGGTAAGATTTCAGGTTGGGGTAATTTGCCGGGGTTAAGAATTTATCGTTATTCGGGTCCAGAATTTTATCGGTGTACGGGTCAGCTACAGCCTGAGTGCCGTTAACCAGGTACTGATAGGCGATTTCTTTTCCAGGTTCCAGGTCAGATAATTCCAGCCAATAACGCGTTCCATCAGGGGTGCGCTTCATAAGGAAGTCTGCGGAGGGAGTCCAGTTGTTAAACTCTCCAATGGCGTACACAAAATCTTTTGCCGGAGCAAATAATGACAGCAGTACTCGATTGGGTCCCAGGTAATTAATGCCATCTTTCATGCCAGCTGGCAGTTCCGCAATAGGGGCATTTGGTTTTACGGTGTAATAAAAAGTATCCGCGGCAGTTTCAGTAGCAGTAGTAGCTTTAAAGATAACCATCTGCCGTAATCCAGCTTGGGCACCGCTGTTAAGCGAATATACCAGCGAATCCTGGTTAGCAGTAGTTTGTAAAACCTGGTTGTTTTGTTGTAAAGTTAAAGTAGCCTTAGCCGAAGAATACCCTTTTACGTTAATAGTTGCATTAGCCTCGACGAAAAATTCGCGTTGTTCTGGTTGCCGGAAGGTTACGTTTAATCTATTTTCGTAAACCTGCACGATGAAGTCTTCGGTTTGCGCGGTGCCGGCGCCATTTTTTAGGAGTACACCTAATTGCACCGCATTTTTACCAGCCGGAATATTAAAATACGTGCGAGGAGTAAGGGTAATCTGCCAACGGTTATTTCCTAATGAAGTCATTTTGCCGGGCCCAAATGGCTGAGCAAAGTTTGTTTGACCAGTCGGTTGAAACTCAAACGCATTCGTTAAGGTTGTGCCGGCTCCTGACCATAAATACACATCATCTGTTTTCCCCAATAATTCGGCAGCCCGACTATCTTTAGCCTGGCTTACATCAAACAGTAAGGTTACGGGTTGGTCGGTGGTAGGGAAAAGCGGCTTTGTAACTACTACCTGCCCCAAAAGCGAAAAAGCATTACCAAGGCATACTAGTAAAAAAAAAGTAAATTTTTGCATCGTACTAACGGGTAAGAACTATCTATTTTTAACAACCAATGCTTATTATTTCTATTAAACTATTTATAGAATCGTAAGCTTTTACAAAGAGTACTTTAATTAAGAGACCTAAAAAATTTAGATAAGGAAAAATCAGACCTTTTCACTGGGCAGGATTTCTGGACCGTATACCGGCAGGTAGGGGATTCTATTCGGCAGCCATTTAAGGAAATACAAATGGCTGCCAATAGAATAGGATATTGTTAATAAACAACTTATGGTTGCTTTACCAAGAGGTAATAACCCGTAAGGTCGTTGAAATAGATTTGGTATTTACCGGCTTTTACGGCAATGTTAGGTCCATCGCGTTTGCCTTTATCGTAGGTGCGGGCCTTGGTAGCATCCGAGTCGGCTCCCCAGTTAACACTCCAGCCTTCGGCAATCCGGAACTTCATTTCGGTATCTTCGGCAAAAGTGTATTCTGTAGACCAGATATGCGGGTTCAAGGCAGACTTGGTCATGGGAGCAATATTTTCCCAATTGGTAAACGGCCCGATAATCCCGATAGAAGCATACGCATCACCAGTAGCTTCATAAGGCTCAATGGTAATGGTATTGCTCCGCAAGTTTAATTTCACGGTGTAATACCCATTAGTCGGAATAGTAAAAGAAGATGGGTCAGGGTCTGCTTCAGTAGCCCGGAAAGCCAGGCCTCCGGTGCTGTTGGCTCCCCATTGCGGCGCCCACTTACCTAAATAACCCAATATCTTAAAGGCTCCGGCTTTAAAATTACCGGAATAAGTGTACACAAACGGGTCGGTTTCGTCGCGGAACATCGCGGAGGCTTTGGTATTTTCCCAACCATTTTCCACCGCCTCACCTACTAAGTACACCGTTGGATACTCCGGTTCTGATAAGAATGGCGTAACGGATATGGTTAGTACATTAGAAGAAGTAGGCGCATATTGGTCGGATATGCGCGCAGTAATGCGCACTTCCAGGTCGCTGGGGGAAAATCCGGGTAATTCTAACTCGGTGGCAATATTGTTTAAGGCGCTTACAGTATAAGTCTTTACGAAACTGTTACCAATTTCTTCGGTTTTCGCCGTAGCGAAATTATCGCCTTTTTTACCGAATTGCAGAGAGTACTTTACAGCAGCGTCGTAGCCAAAATTGGCGGCTTTCCAGGAAAAGGTAACCGCATCTTTGCCCTTATCCGCTTCGGTTAAAACAATGTTGGTTTGGGAAGCCGCCAGCGAAGCATTCGCTTTCGGCGAGATAACGACCTTATCCTCGTCTTTTTCGCAGGCGAATACAAATAAAGCTAAGGCTAAAAGAGTGAGTATATTTTTAAAAGTAGATTTCATAATGATAAGTTATTTTAAGGCTAAATTCGGGAGGTAGCATAATGGAGAAAGCAGCTACCTCCCTGATTATTAATATCCCGTATTTTGCACCAGATTAGGATTTGCCGTTAAGTCGGAGGTAGGAATAGGATACAGATTCCGGAAAGCTTCTACGGCTCGGCCTTCTTTCACGCCGCCTTTCCAGGGCCATACATAACTACCACTTACAAACCGGCTAAAACGAATTAAGTCGGTTCTCCGGTGACCTTCCCATTTTAACTCCCGGGCTCTTTCGTCCAGAATAAAATCGAGCGTCATTTGATTAGCGGTAATGTTACCGGCAGTACTACCGTACGCTCTTTGCCGTAACTGATTTATGTATTGCAATGCCGTGGCCGCATCGCCTCCCGTGCCGCCGCGTAAAACGGCTTCGGCGTACATTAAATACACATCGGCCAAACGGAACATGGGATAATCGGTATCGGTATGCGTACCAGAAGGGTCAGAGCCGGCCTGACCGGCAGAATTTACATTCCGGTATTTGGTAATAGAGTAACCTTCGGTGAAAGTAGCAATATCATTAATTTCCAGGTTCTGGCCATCGCTATGGAACATGGACCGCTTGTCGGCGGTGCCGGTAACATCCGGAAACAAATTTACAATGTTTTTAGTAGTCCGTAAACCACCCCAGCCACCGTTCACGCCGAATTCTGCCGCCTTCATATTTCCCCCGATGGGGGCGTGTACCAGAAAAGTAGTGCCACCCCAGGTTTTGGTTTTCTGACCATCAAAAGCTACCAAGAAAATAATTTCGTTGGAAGTATTATTATCCGCTAAAAACAGTTTGCGGTACTCTGGCTCCAGCGCATACCCCGCATTAATTACTTTATTTGCGTAGGTAATGGCATCGGTGTAACGGGCAGTACCGGTATAAACTTCGGCATTCAGATATAATTTGGTTAACAAAGTCCAGGCCGCCGCTTGGTCAGCGCGGGCGTATTCATTTTGGCGAGCCGGTACTAATTCTGTTTCCAGAGCTTTCAGTTCTGATTCTACGTAAGTGAATAAATCCTGGCGGCTAATTTGTTTCGGAAAGAAAGCTCCCACCTTATCTTCCTCTGTTACAAAAGGTACACTGCCAAATAAATCCAGAGCGTGCCAGTAGCTCATGGCCCGCAACAACCGGACTTCGGCGCGGTAATGTTTGGCATCTGCTAAGTTATTACCGGTAATATTGCGTCCGCTGAGTTTATCATCCGAAGTTTCGCGGATAAATTCGTTACAAATAGAAATCTGATAATAAATCCGGTCGTACATCATGCGTACATATTCGTTATTAGAAGTCCAGTCCATATCGTGAATATCGAAGATGGTACCATCATTCCAGGCAATAACGGCTTCATCGGTTGATAATTCCTGTAATTGCCAGTACGCCCGGATGTAGTTGGATTTACCTTCGTCAAAACCGCTCACATCCGCTAATCCGTCCGGACCTTTCTGGCCGGTAACCGCGTAGCCCGCGTATAATTTGGCTAATACAGACTTATAATTGGTAAAATCGTTGTACACGCTGGCCGAAGTAAGTTCGTATTTAGGGGTGAGTTCCAGGTCATCGGTACAGGCCGGCAGCGTACAGGCCAGTACCCCAGTAAACAGTAAACTCTTTATATAATTATTTTTCATTTTGCTTCTTGTTTGTAATTAAAAATCAAGGTTAACGCCCAGCGAGAAGGTACGCGGCCGTGGATAATAGTTGTTATCAATACCACCGCCAATGTTGTTGTTATTAAATTGCGATTCCGGGTCTAAGCCAGAGTATTTCGTGATTAAAAACACATTTTGCCCGGTAGCCGATAACCGCAGATTCACCTTTTCGTTGATGATTTTGCCGAAGTTGTAGCCTATAGTAATATTATCCAGGCGCAGGAAGGAAGCATTCTCAATATAATAATCTGAGAAATACTGGTTGTTCGTAAAATTAGTGCTTAATACGTCCGAGGCCATGTTGGACAAATACGTACTATTGGAAATGCTCCGGTAAGTACCATTGTTCGACTGTACGTTGTTATACATGTAATTGCCCAGATTGGCCCGTAAAACAACACCGGCATTCCAGTTTTTATAAGTAATATTAGAATTAAAGCCTAAGAAAACTTTGGGCTGCGGCGACTTATAATGATATAAATCCTGTTCGTTAATAATACCATCTTTGTTTAAATCAACATAAGCGCCTTCTACGGGTTTACCGGCTTCGTCGTAAACTTGCTTGTAAGTGTAAAAAGTATACGGAGCGTACCCTACCGAGTGAATTTGCAGCATGTTACCGGTACCGCCGGAGATTGCCCCGCGGGCCAGACCCGGCGAAGACGGATTGCTTACATTGCTGAGCTTGGTAATTTTACTCTCGTTATAGGTTCCGTTCACCCCAAAAGACCAGGAGAAATTCTCGTTGGTGATAGGGTTAAAAGTTAGCGCCACTTCTACCCCTTCGTTTTCCAAATTACCCACGTTGGTAAAAATCTGATTCGTTAAATTAGTACCCGCGGCCGGGGAAATTTGAGAAATTAAGTCTTCGGTTTTCTTAAAATAATAATCGACGGTACCCGATACTTTCCCGTTGAATAATCCAAAATCTAAGCCGGCGTTGTAAGCTTTGGTTTCTTCCCATTTAATGTTTTCGTCGTACCCAGCTGGCCGTAAGGTTAAGTAATATTGGTCGCCGAAAGGATAGGTGGCGGTGCCTTCGCTGTAGCGGTAACGGGCTAAGTAAGGATAATTATCGTCTAACAATTCTTGTTGACCGGTAATACCGTAACCTAACCGCAGTTTTAAATCCGTTAAGGTGTTGTTGCCCCGTAAGAAAGGCTCTTCAATAAGGCGCCAGGCTAACGCTAGCGAAGGGAAAGTACCCCATTTATTATTCGGGCCGAAAGCCGAAGAAGCATCCCGACGCAGGTTGGCCGTTAATAAATACCGGTCTTTAAAAGAATAATTTATCCGGCCAAAGAAAGCCAACAGGGTTTTTTCGGTTTCGAAAGGAAAGGCGGCCGCGGGAGTTAAAGTATCTCCGGCCGCATTTAAGCCCGCATAGCTAGGTTCGTGGCGCAGGAAATTTTGGTACGAATAACCGCCCATTACTTCTACTCTACTCTTAATAGCGGTCAGTTCTTTCGAATAGTTCAGGTAAAAATCCAGCAGTTTGTTATCTTTTTCCTGCGAATACTGGGTGCGGTTACCGCCCTGGTTAAATACGCCGGCCAGAGTAATAGGCTCGGTGGTTGAACCTTCGCCCCGGACAATATCATACCCTAAGTTTAAGTTAGCCCGCAGCTCCGGTAAAAAATGAAAACGGTAATCCAACTGAATATTACCAATACTTCTTTTAACCTCGCCAATGTCGCGTCTTTGTTCCAAGGTACTCAAAGGGTTGCGAGGAGCTAAGGTATTCGGTCTGCCAGAGGCATCTAACCATTCAAAATAGCCGCCGTATTTGGTTTCGCTTACGTTTACGGGTTGGGTAGGGTCAAAGGCAACCGCCGAACCAATAACTCCTTCGCTGGCGAACCGGCTTTTCGATAAAGTACCTTTTACGTTTAAATTAACCGATAAATGTTCCTCCAGAAAGGTGGGATTCAAGCTTAAAGCCACCGAATTGCGCTCTAAATTAGAAGTTTTAATTATTCCATTCTGATCGAGGCGCCCTACCGATAACCGGTAAGGAACGGATTTATAAGAACCAGTAAAACTCAGGTTATTATCGGTACTAAAGGCTCTCCTAAAAATTTGGTCTTGCCAATTGGTGTTAGCGGCGCCTAATAAAGCTTGCTGCGCGGTTGTGCCTCTTTCGTTTACCACCGCCCGAAATTGGTCGGCCGATAATACATCGATGGTATTCGTAACCTGGGAAACAGATGCCAGCGAGCTGAAGCCTACCGTAAATTTATCGCCGGCTTTTCCTTTTTTAGTGGTTATTATAATTACGCCATTAGAAGCCCGGGAGCCGTAAATAGCCGTAGCAGAAGCATCTTTCAGGATATTAAAAGACTCAATATCGTTCGGGTTAACTAAACTTAAAGGGTTCGGCGAGCCGGATATTTTTTCGTTATCTACTGGTACGCCATCAATTACAATAAGGGGGTCGTTGTTGGCATTTAAGGAAGCCCCACCGCGAATCCGGATTTGGGAACCGGAACCGGGGGCGCCGCCATTAGTAGTAATTTGAACGCCCGGCACTTTACCCACAATTAATTGTTCGGGCGTATTTACGTTACCTTGGTTAAAGTCTTTGGCGGATACTGCCGCCACCGAACCAGTTAAATCGCTTTTCTTTTGGGTACCGTAACCTACCACCACTACTTCTTCTAAAGCCTTGGCATCGTCAGTTAAGGTAACATTGATGCTACCCGGACCCGTATACGCTTTTTCCTGGGTAGTAAAACCAATAAATGAAAAAACCAGCGAGCCCGCTGCTTCGGGTACACTAATAGAGTAAGAACCATCGATGCCGGTAGCAGTACCGTTAGAAGTGCCTTTTTGCAATACCGTTACTCCGGGAATAGCCTCGCCCGATGCTGTAACTACTTTTCCGGTAATGGTCCAGGCAATTGGTTGAACAATCGTTGTTTTTGTCTCGGACGGAGACATACTAAAACCAGTGCTGCTGGCGGCTAATGCGAATAGCAGCAAGCAGCTTTTACGCCGCCATAGGTGAGAAAAATTCTTCATACATGCTTTTTAATTTGGTAGTAAATAGTTATTATAATAAATAGATAAAGATTAAAACTGGTTCTTCCGTTAGTATCACAATCACTCAGAAAAATGAGAGTTCAAGAGTTTCTGCATAAAACTATTGCTGTGCCGCCCGAGAACAATAGCTGGCTGATACCGAAATCAGTTCCGTGAGAGATTCTTTGTAAATCGAAATAGCTTTTATTTCTAAAAGATTTACTTAAAAGTATAAATGAATTGGTCAACAATTTACGTAATATAATTTTTCCTTGATACCTCATTAAGCTGCTTAGGGCAGAACTGGCGTTCTTTCATCAATTTTGTAAAGCCATTTCACATTTCCAAATAAGGCTCTCACCGTTTTTTATCAAATAAGATATTTATTCTAATCTTTCAGGCCTTTTATAGCAAAATTTAAGTTTAAGAAATACACCCATAAGATTAAATTCATTGATTTTAAGGTAATTACATGAATTTAATACAGCATAATATTGTACAAAAAAATTTATTAAAAAATTTAAGAATTATTGGGAACGATGCCGGTAACGTTCCCTAATTCAACCTGTAGGTAGATAATACGCATTACCGGGAACGATGCCGGAAATTGGGTTAAAATAAGATTTTAAGGTTTAAAGGGCTATTTGTTAAAATTACAATAATTAGGATTTTTTGCAGAACGCTATGATTTCATTTTTTACAGCCGCAACCCCAAATAAATGTATTCTATTCAAGAAAGCAGCTTGCTTATTAAATAAATTGCATGATTTAGGGCAAATTACTGCTCCAATATTTCCGTTAATGGGTATTTAGCCAGAATTCTAAAAAGTGCTTCTTTTCTAAGTTACCTTGGCTTTATAAAAAATGATTCTAAGAATGGTTTCTAAAAGTAACTAGGCTAGTAGTTGAAAAGCTTATTTACCGTTAAATTTTGGTTAACCTAAGCTTGTACTCCTGGATTTTACCGCTGAAACAAGTTAATTACCGGTGATTCATTAGCCGTTGATTGACGTTTGATAAGCTTGGATTTTAATATAATATGCTCGGTTGGTCCTTCCATCGAACCAGTTTCTATGCTTCTGAATAACAAGGCGGCGGCTTGGGCGCCCATTTCATAAGCGGGCTGGGTAATAGTAGATAAAGAAGGATTAAGCAAGGGCGCAATCTCTAAACTGGAAAAACTAATAATTTTTAAATCCTGAGGAATCGAAATACCTAAATCGTGGCAAACGTAGTAACTGGCAATAGCCAAACGCTCCACCGCGGCTAAAGCTCCATCTGGTCGCAACGTTTTAAAAGCCTGACTTAATATCTTATAATTTTCTTCCAGGTTATTACTGCAATCAATTACGAGCTCATCCTGGTAAGGCAAATGGTGTTTTAATAAAGCATCCTGGTAACCTTGCATGCGCATTTTACCAATAGATAAACTTTTGTGAATCACCAGAAAGGCAATGCGCTCACAGCCGCTTTCAATTAAGTGCTCCGTGGCGGCAAAACTGCTTTCGTAATCGTTGCTGGTAACCCGGGGTGCATCTATATCTTCGTAAATCCGGTCGAAGAAAACCAGCGGAATGTTTTTATTTTTGAGCCGGTGTAAATAACTGTGCTCCTTCGCCGATTCGCCCGAAACCGACATGATAATACCGTCGGCGCGGCCGTTGTGCAAATCGTTGATAAAAGCTATTTCTTTTTCGTATTTATCATAGGTCAGGTAAATCAGGATGTGGTAGCCTTTTTCGCTGGCTACCCGTTCGAGGCCATTTATAGCCTGCAAAAAAAAGTTATTCGCTAACTCCGGCACAATTACCGCAATGGTATGGCTTTTCTTTTCGCGCAGATTACTGGCGTAATGGTTGGGCTGGTAGTTCAGTTCCCGGGCCTTGGTCAGAATACGTTCTTTCGTTTCCTTGTTGATATCGCTGTTGTTCCGGAAGGCCCGCGAAACGGTAGAAGTAGATAGATTAAGTGCTTTCGCTAATTGTTTAATGTTAATAGCATCCATGAGTATTTTGCCGTTACCTTTTAAGATACCGGAAGATAGATTCTTTGCAAATTAAATCAGTAACAGCAACTTTAGAGTAAATACTATGCATTAGTCTATAAGATTTTATCATTCTGGTTTTACGCGCCAACATTACTTTTTCACTTTAATATACTGCTCTATATTTTCCCGGTTAATTGCGGTTCCTTCCACCTTTTCCGTTCCCCGTTGCGTAAGGGTATCGCCTTTTATATCTATCGTAAATTTAAAATTATTTCCTTCCCAATCGCGGGCGCTGCAATATTCTAAATGCTCGGTGTATATATTATTGTGGAGCGAATAAGTACCTCCTCCCGCCACGAAAACGGCCGAATCTTTTCCTTTATTTAAGTCATGCTGTAGAAAGGCAAAATGCGATTCGTTAATAACCTTAATGAACGAAGTATTTTTGGTGTAATCTGTAACCGTAGTATCGCCTTTTTCAATTAAAGTCCCTCTAATTAACTGCCAGGTTCCTATTATAGGCTTAGGATTTAGTTGTGCTTCCTGGTTCATTTTTTCGGCTCCGCAAGCCATTAAAAAGGCACTTAATACTACAAAAGGGATTTTCGTTCGCATGTTTAGAGTTGTTAGTAATAGTTTAGGTTTTCTTTTTAATTAAATGTCGCTGCTACGCAAGTTTTTTATTTATTAGTTATGATTTTTCTTCAACCTTAAATCGGCCTATACAAATTTTTTAGTTGCAGGTAATGATATTAGCGGAGATTAATCCTGCTTCTTCTTTTTTAGTAGATAATGATAAACACTTTGCTCGTCTTCTATAGAGGTATACGCTTGAACAAACTCAAAGCCATTTCTTACCATGAAGTTTAAGGCCTCTATCATGTAGTTAAATTCCAAAACGTTTCCTTCCGCATCTTTAATCTTGGTATTTTTATAGGGGTACAGTAAGGATGTCTTCTCTTGTCCGTACTCTATTCCAATGAACTGTTTTGGTGATAATGATTTTGCTTTCCCAACAATCTCCAGGTATTCTAAATCTTTAAAGGCGATACCATCAATCGTTTGAGCGTAACTTTTTGTACAACCCAACCAGAATAGTATCAACAAAAATAGGGTTACTCTCATTTTTTATCGGCTTATAAATTTTGTTTCTAATTCAATGTTCATTCGTATTTTTAAAATTAATAAAAATTGCAATTGAATATCTCTAATACAAATACACCTTTTTAATTAGTTATCTACAACTTTCTAAAATAGCAGATAATATATTTTTAATTAAAAAACTCTAAAGTTCTAATGCGTAACGGGTACGAAAACTACTTTCTTGGTTTCGAAAAATTCTTCGGTAAAGTAATCTTTTAAATGGAATATTTTTACTACTAAGCCCGACTCGGCAATTTCTTCGGTAAGGTCGCCACCTTTCAGGTAGTACAAACCATTACTAGTTGAAGTTGGTTTTTTGTAACTATTCCGAATCCAGGGATGAAATTCGGCCAGGCGCGTAACGGCGCGGCTCACCACAAAATCAAACTTTTCCGGCATCTGTTCGGCGCGGGTGTGCGAGGCTTTCACGTTGGTAAGGTGCAAGGCTTCGGCAATGCTTTGCACCACATGAATTTTTTTACCGATAGAATCTACCAAATAGAATTTTACTTCCGGAAACATAATAGCCAGCGGTAAACCGGGTAAACCGCCCCCCGTACCAACATCGAGCACAGAACTACCCGCCGGAAACTGCACTACTTTGGCAATACCCAAGGAATGTAAAATGTGATGCAAAGCAATGGCATCGGTATCCTTCCGGGAGATAACATTAATTTTTGCGTTCCACTCCCGCAGCAAAGGCTCCAGCTGCACCAATTTTGAAAGTTGGCTGTCGGTTATATCCGGAAAATAATGCTTGATAATATCCACTTCAGACAATTAAAAATTAGAAATTCAAAATTAGAAATTAAGTTAAGGGATTCACCTTTAATAATCAATCATCCACTACCCTTCACCTATTAAACGAAAAAACCCTGACCAAAGCCAGGGTTCTATATACTATACAAAATCAAAAATTTCTAATTCATAATTTCTAATTTAATATCAAATAAGGTGCTTTTTGTTTTTAATCATGTCGTAGAGTAACTCGCGGGCGCGGTGCAACTGGGCTTTTACCGTTCCCAGGGGAGCATTTAATTCAGTAGCAATTTCCTCGTACGACAATTCATCGAAATACCGCAGTGTAACTAAACGCTGGTATTTATCGGGCAGTTTAGCAACTACAAACTGCATAATTTCAATTTTCTGGTTTTTAATCGCGTTTTCCTGCGGCGTTAAGTTAGTATCTTTAAAATCAATATTAATTTCATCGCCATTATCAATTTTTATAGCGGAGTCAATACTCATGGTTTTGATTTTATTTTTCCGAATAAAATCAATGCAATTATTAGTAGCTATCCGGAACAACCAAGTACTAAACGCATATTCCGGGTTAAATTTATGCAGGTTCCGGAAAGCTTTGGCAAATGCTTCAATGGTTAAATCTTCGGCATCGTCGGGATTCCGTACCATTTTTAACACCACGTGGTATACCGGTTTTTTATAAATGCTCATCAGTTCGGCGTAGGCTTTTTCGTCACCGTCCTCTACTGCCGATTGAATTAATTTAAAATCGTGTTTTGCTTTCGCAGAAAATTGCTTATTTACTTCCATCTTACTTTTTTAAACATTAAAACAGATACGCCCAGAAAAAGGTAGTGCAAAAAATAAGCCGCATCCAGGGCTAGCATCTTTATAACCGACTGCTCTTCATTAAGTTTCCGGGCAATACGAGCGTACCCTACCCATAGAACGATTCCCCGTACCAGAAACAATATGCATAGCAGCCA
Organism: Adhaeribacter arboris; assembly: GCF_003023845.1. Classification (NCBI taxonomy): domain Bacteria; kingdom Pseudomonadati; phylum Bacteroidota; class Cytophagia; order Cytophagales; family Hymenobacteraceae; genus Adhaeribacter; species Adhaeribacter arboris. The sequence continues at coordinate 3,090,289 of NZ_PYFT01000001.1, forward strand.
TAAATATTGCTGCAATAACAGCATAAGTAACCAGATTAAATAAAAAAAAATGTTCGATAACATAAAAGTTCCTATCCGCAGCCGGTCGGACAGTTTATACTGCAAGCCCACCCGCAGGTGGCGTCGTTTTTGGGTAATCCATTCGGAATAGGTTTGTTTGGGTTTACTTATGGTTTGCGCATCTTTACTTATTTCAATAACTATGGTGCTCCGGACTACGGCATCTTGCACAAATAAATCATCATCGCCTCCTAATATTCTTATATGAGAAGCAAAGCCTTTGTTCTGATAAAAACATTTTTTGGTGTACGCTACATTCCGGCCAACAGCCATGTAGGCGTTATTTTTTAAAGAAAATGATAAGTACTGAATTGCCGTCAGCAAAGTTTCATACCGGATTAAATAGTTCAACCATCCGGGTTGCTTCAGGTAAGGCGAATACCCGATTATAATATCTGCTCCCCGGTTAAACCCCTGCTGCATGCTATTTATCCAGTTAGTACTAAATGGTTTACAGTCAGCGTCGGTGAGCAAAACATATTCGTAACGGGCCACCCGGATGCCTAACGTTAAGGCATATTTTTTTGGGTTAAACCCAGCGGGTGTCTCGTTAATATTTACTGACCGGATTTGATAATATTCCCTCTGCCATTGCCGGATAAGATGGGCCGTTTCGTCGGTGGACCGGTCATTGATTACGATTACTTCGAATACAGCATACTCTTGGGCTAAAACGGCGGGTAAAAGCTGTTGCAAGTTCTCGTACTCGTTGTGCGCGCAAATTATTACGGATACCGGAACCTGCGTGGCCTCCATTCTGGGAGCTGTATAATTAGCTAAAGGATAAAAGTAATAAAAAGCATAAGCAGCCTGCACCAACACACACACCAACAATACCAATAGCAAAGTTACCGGGAGCAAGAATTAAGAACTTAAATTAATTTGCGCATAAAGGTAATACGAAGTAAGATAATCCGGAAAAGTATCTATTCTTTTTACTTCCATAATTTTTGCCTGAATTTTTAATTACCTGTATAACCTTGTATGCCAGACAAGTTGTGTTCAAATCACGAAAGCAAGAGTTACCTAAGATTCAACCAATCCGATAGTAGCTTTAAAAATCTAATTATATTACTTTCTTTTGTTTGTCTACTCCTTTCTGGCGCACTTCCTGGCAATAATTGCAGAGAGCACACAAAGGACATTCCTGGCATTTAGGGCCTTTCCAGGTGCAAATGCGCTGGCCGTGCCAATACAAATGCTTATGAAAATTAAACAATACGGGAGCCTCTTTGGGCAACATATCCAGCAAAATGGTATGGGCTTTTTCGGCGGTAACCTTGGCGCCAATTAAACCCACCCGCTGGCTCACCCGAAATACGTGCGTATCGACGGGTAACACCGGTTTATGAAAATTAAACAACAATAGCAACGTGGCCGTTTTTAAACCTACGCCCGGTAAAGCCATGAGCCAATCCATGGCTTCCTCCACGGACATTTCTTCCAGAAAATGCAGCGAAAAATCAGGGGCTTTTTCTTGAATCAAACGCAAGGCTTTCTGGATGTTTATGGCTTTGGGACCTGGATATTGGGCGGTTTCGAGTACTTTGGTGAGTTCATCAACAGGAGCAGTCATCACCTCGGGCCAGGTGGGATATAGTTCGCGCATGCGGTAATAAGCCGTTTCTTCGTTGGCATGGGTAGTGCGGTGCGAAAGCATCGTGGAAATAAGTTCGTGAATGGGTTCGCGCCTGGGTTTGCGCAAGTCCAGCACCCCGTACAGTTGGTTCAGAGCTTCGTGGGTTTGCCAGGTTTTCTCGGCCGGGCTTAACTGCTCATTCTGTGGAATCATTTTTTAATCAATTGGTTTCCAGAAAACAAACGTATCCTTAGCCGGAAAGTTAAGGTAGCAGCATCCCGGACTTAGAGCTTTACGTTACCTAACACAAACCCAAGCTAAATTCTATTATGAAAATTAAATTTCTGGGCACCGGCGGTGCTTTTGAACCTACCTTCGGCAACTCCGCCGCTATTTTAGAAATTAACCGAAAAAATATCTTAATAGATGCCGGCTTTACCGTTTATCCTAAGTTAAGCCAACTGGGCTTGTGGCAGCAATTAGATTATATAGTACTTACTCATTTGCACAACGACCATTGCGGCAGCCTGGCCAATATTTTACTGCACACTGTTTTTTACGGCAATGGCCGCAAACCCATAATTTTGTATCAGACAGAAGATTTTAGAAATCAAATCATTCAGTTTCTAAATATTCAATTAAAAGATGCGGAAAAATACGCTGAGTTTAAATTAATAACCGAAATACCCGGTTTATCTTACCTGGATACCTATAACCGCCATTCCGAAAATTTTCAGACGTACAGTTTCGTTTTTGAAGAATCCGGGGAGCGCTTGGTGTATTCCGGCGATTTAGGTGATTGTCATTTTTTGTTTGATTTCTTAGGTACTCTCCCTGCGCTGCCTACCCAAGTTTACCACGATATTTCTTTTGATCACGAAAACAAAGGCCACGCCTATTATACTGATTTAAAGGCTTACCAAGCCCAATACTTTATTTTAGGTTATCATTGCGATGCTACTCAAAAGCCATTTGATAACACCATTCCTTTGGTTTACGACCAAGCTGGTTTATGCTATTAGCCAACTACTATTTTACTTATTATTAGTGATTTAGCCAATTTCTGTTTTAGTTAAGTATTGGTGGGGGAGCCTTAAAATAAACTTTGACTAGTTACATCTTCAAGAGCAATTACACGTAGAAGTACTTTTATTTACTATGAAACTTCTGCCAGACCTGTATATTTGAAGTATATTGTACCAAGCCGCTCCCACGGTTCCGCTACCCGACTATGATATTAAATATTCTGCTCACGATTTTACTCGTATTACTTAATGGTTTTTTTGTTGCTGCCGAGTTTGCCATTGTAAAAGTACGCGCCTCCCAAATTGAGCTACGGGCCCAAGCCGGTAATAGCCTGGCCAAAGTAGCTCTTTCTATGATCAATAATCTCGATGCTTATTTATCGGCCACTCAGTTGGGTATTACCTTGGCTAGTTTAGGTTTGGGCTGGATTGGCGAAAAAGTGGTAGCCAGTATTATTATCAATATCATGGTTTGGGCAGGTTTTCAGGGCAACGAAGCCCTAGCGCACAGCATTGCTTTACCCATTGCGTTTGCCGTAATTACTATCCTGCATATTGTATTCGGGGAGTTAGCCCCTAAGTCGCTCGCCATTCAGCGATCGGAGGCAACCAGTTTAGCTGTTTCTATACCGTTGCGGGTGTTTTATCTTGTTTCCTGGCCAGCTATCTGGTTTTTAAATGGCTTCTCTAATCTAATACTGCGAGCTTTCGGTATTACACCCATGCACGGTTCCGAAGTGCATTCATCCGAAGAGCTACGTTTACTATTTGAGCAAAGCAAGGAAAGCGGTGCCATTCAGGATTCGCAGCACGAACTAATGGAGAACGTGTTTCAGTTTAACGACCGAATGGTAAAACAAATTATGGTACCGCGCACCAAACTGGCTGCCTTAGATGTAGATTCTTCGGAAGATAAAATTCTAGACATGGTATTCCACGAGGGTTACTCGCGCATACCAGTATATAAAGAGACTATCGATAATATTGTGGGCGTGTTGTATGTAAAAGATTTGTTGATCGTTATCCGGCGCAACGAGCCCATTGACCTGAAACAATTAATGCGACCCGCTTACTTTGTGCCGGAAACTAAAAAAATTCATCGCTTGCTGCAGCATTTTCAGCGCAGCCACATGCACATGGCTATTGTTTCCGATGAATTTGGCGGGGTTTCCGGGCTAGTAACCATCGAGGATATTATGGAAGAACTGGTAGGCGAAATTCAGGATGAGTACGATGAAGAAATTCCGGTAGTAGAAAAAATTAACGATTACGAATACCGGGTAAGCACTGCGGCCTCCATTCTGGACGCGAACGATTTTCTGCCCTATTCTTTGCCCGAAGGCGAAGATTACGAAACCGTTGGCGGACTGATTAATGTTATTTACGGCGCCATCCCCGAAATAGGCGATACGGCTATCTTTAATGAATACGAGTTTAAAGTGCTCGAAAAATCCCAGCGTAACATTGAAATGGTGTTGCTGAAAGTAACCGAAGATAAAAGAGACGATATCTTATAAATAAATCGGGTAACCCATCATTTACTTCATCGCGCTAAAGAATTATTGCCAACATTTTCCCTGCTTCTTTGGTCTTTAAAACTTGATTTCTGCTAATAATTTTTTTAGTAATTTTATACTTTTTAAGTGTAGCATTACCTAAATTTAATGCTTTAAAATCAAGTGTATTATAAAAATATAAATGTATATAACGGCAAAATAGCTAATTAAGCAAATTAAACCAGAAATATTTATATAACATTTTACAATAAATTTCAGTATAAAAATAGTAAAATTGAAAGATTTGGGTAAGCTTCGGCTTTTGGTTGGATATGAAACGTTGGAACAACTTGAAACTGGAATTATATAGTTTAACTTCTAAAGCTCGTAAAATATTTAGCAGGGCTTACGAGGATATAACTCTATGTATTTTTTACGACGTGCGCGAAAGGTTTAAATTGTTAATGGTCGATAAGGAGGAAAATATTATCTATGAGCGCGAAATTACCCGGGCCGAAGCCTTCCGGATTATTAATACCCGTCCTTGATTCCAGTAGTTCACATTCCGGCATAACTGTGTTTCACGCGTAATTCAGTCTTCTTTTTTATCTACCTGCTTAATTAGGCAAAATTTTCCGGGATTGTTTAGTTTCTATATGTAGCGAATCTTAGGAGACTGATCCTGATGCCATTCGCTCTTATGCTTCAAAATAAAATCGTCGGTTAAATAATAATCAGCCAAATGGTATATATGTTCCGGATTAACGAAGTGGATATAATCTTTAAGGAAGTTATTAAATAATTCCTCCATAAACGGGGAGTTTGGTACGCTTTGCAGCATACACAGGACTACTTCTAGTAAATATTGCACTTGCCCGTCCTTGGTAATAGCTTCTGACTTTAGTTCTTGGCAAGATTTATCACAAAGAGCCACTTCCGGAATATAGCTATACTTTGTAAAAGTAGCTCTTAGTTTTTCCCGGATGTCCTGATATACTTTGTCAGAAGCAGAAATTTTCAACATCTTCGATTTTTCCAATTCGCTCATAGAGCTATTTACGCAAAAATCGATGATTTTGATGTACATATTTGACCTAAAAAACTATTCTGAATACATTTTTAGTTTGTATTTTATAAAGAATAATGCTCAAGCATGTATCGGAAATATACCATTACCAACAAGTCACCAGTTCCTGATTCTCTTTCGGAACTGGTGACTCTTGCCAATATCTTTCTTTTAGAAACTCATAAAAATAAGTTCTTCAAAAAATATAAAATTGGAAACGCTCGTAAAAGTGCCAGGAGTAAATATGATTTTTTTTATGAATATGCAGCTTTTTATTTACTCCTTTTCCGCTGACCTATTATCTCACGAAATAAAATACTTTATTTTGACTTAACTGTTGCTTTCGTTTTGATCTCTGCCCGTACCCCGTACAGCTGGATCATTAGAGCGGGCATTATAACCGGGAGGCGCGTCGGGGCGGGCAGAGTTAGACCGGTAATTAGGGTCACCTTTGGCTTTGTTTCTTACGGTTATTACACCAATAATTATGGCAATAACCACAGCAATTATTACAACAGTAGTAAGCATATCAATATATTTAAAGTAGAACAAACGTGCTTCCTAAATATTTACTCTAAGAATCATTTGGCAGTTTCAGAAACGGTTAAAATAAAAGTAAAAACTCCTTTAAAAGTAGTTTAGCTGTAGTGTGATATCAGTTAAATCCGAAATTTTTACTGAACTCTTACTTCCTACCTAATTCTTTCTCTTTTATATTTTCTTTTTCGGCAGCTTCCATGGCATCGTAAATTACTTGCTGTATCTCCGTGGGTTTCTTCAGGTCAAATAGTTTGCTATTATTATGGCTGGGATATATACGGTTCGGAAAGAAATACATACACCAAATCATATTTCGGATCCATCCAGGTGAAGGTACCGGTAAAGCCACTATGCCCAAAGCTTTCAGGGCTGGGGGCAATGGCAATAATTAGTCGCATAAATTAAAAAGGAGAGTTCTTTATTTGGATAATAGTATAATGGGCAGTCAACGAGCTACTTATTCGGATGTTAAACCTTTTTAAAGTAGATAATAGAACACGTGTTACTGTGGTTATGCTTATTCAGATTTTTGAAAATGTTTTAATTATTATCCTGCCCCTATAGTTCTAAAAAACCTAGCACGTTATATAAATTCTATTTTATTTACTAATTTCTTACATTCCTACCAAATTTATCGTAACTTTGCGCTGCAAATAGGAACCCTAACGTATTTGCAATGCTTACCTACCAATCCAAAGTACTTTTTGAAGCCCTCACCTACGACGATGTGCTTCTGCTCCCAGATTATTCGGAAGTTTTACCTAAGAATTGCCAGACAACTACGCATCTCACGCGTAACATTCGGCTGAATATTCCTTTTGTTTCGGCAGCGATGGATACGGTAACCGAAGCAGAAATGGCGATTGCCATGGCCCAGGAAGGCGGCCTTGGCATTATTCATAAAAATATGTCGGTAAAGCAGCAGGCCGAACAAGTACGCAAAGTTAAGCGCTCGGAAAGCGGTATGATCATGGATCCAGTAACTTTAGACGAGAACACCACCTTGGCGGATGCTTTCCGGATTATGAAAGAGTTTAAAATTGGCGGCATTCCGGTAACAAATGGCAATGGTAAACTAACCGGTATTATTACCAACCGCGATTTACGTTTCCAAAAAGACACTACGCTAAAGGTATCGGAGGTAATGACTAAAGAAAACCTGATTACGGCTGAAAAAGGAATTGATCTGGCCAAAGCCGAAGATATATTACATCAATACCGGATTGAAAAATTGCCGGTGGTAGATGATAGTGGTAAGCTGATAGGCTTAATTACGTACAAAGATATTCTTAAAAAGAAAAATCGTCCGAATGCTTGTAAAGACGAATTTGGCCGTTTACGCGTAGGCGCTGCTGTTGGCGTAACGCCCGATGTTTTAACTCGGGTAGCCGCTCTGGCCGAGGCTGGCGTAGATGTAATTAGCGTGGATACGGCTCATGGCCACTCTAAAGGCGTATTGGATGCAGTAAAAGAAATAAAACACCACTTTCCTAATCTGGATTTAATTGCGGGTAACGTAGCCACTGCCGCAGGAGCAAAAGCCCTCGCCGAAGCCGGTGCGGATGGAGTAAAAGTTGGAGTTGGACCGGGCAGTATTTGTACTACCCGTATAATTGCTGGAATAGGCGTACCACAGCTCTCCGCGGTAATGGAAGCCGTTCGTGGTTTAGAGGGAACCGATGTACCGGTAATTGCGGACGGTGGAATTAAATTCTCCGGCGACGTGGTAAAAGCCATTGCGGGAGGAGCCAGCACTGTAATGGTAGGTTCGTTACTGGCCGGCACCGACGAGGCGCCCGGCGAAATGGTTATTTACGAAGGCCGCAAATTTAAAACGTACCGCGGCATGGGCTCGATTGAAGCCATGGAAGAAGGTTCGAAAGACCGGTATTTTCAGGATGCCGAAGACGACGTTAAAAAATTAGTGCCGGAAGGAATTGTGGGCCGGGTACCGTTTAAAGGCTTAGTGGCCGAAGTAATTTACCAAATGGTGGGCGGATTACGGGCCGGTATGGGTTATTGCGGCGCACCGGACATTGCTCGTTTGAAAGAAGCCAGAATGGTAAAAATATCCGCCGCCGGTTTACGTGAAAGTCATCCGCATGACGTGCAGATTACGAAAGAAGCGCCTAATTATACCCGTTAATATTTTTTAAGAATTATTTAGCTGTACCTTATAGCTCTGCGCAAAAGAGCCCCGATTTTTAAAGAATTCATTTAAAATCGGGGCTCTTTTGCGCCAAAACTTTTATCCTATTTTATTTGCTTTAAATAATAAAACAGCTTTGCCGCTCCAGCTTTTTAGGCTAATTTTGTTAGAATTTTGAATCCTATTTAGTAAAATTTATATTTGAATCAATTGGCATTCTCTTTCATTGAGTTTGCAGAAACCAGTACTATCCCGTATGCCTTATTCTATCCATTATAAAAGGTTATATACTGTAGCTGCCACGGTTAGCTGGGTTTTATTGCTTATTAATTCTTTGTTTGTTAATTCTAGTTCTTACCCGTCTGCCTTAGCACCGTATGCTCCTTTATTAGGAAAGTTTTTTAAAGTTTGCTTTATTGCCTTTACCTTTTTAACCCAACGCGTATCCGTAGAGACCTACCGGGGCACTGATTTTATTGGCTACTTGTGGAAACTGTTTATCCGGGCGGGTAGTACTGCTTACGTTTGCGCGCTCTTATATTTTGGTTATTTACGCTACGAAAACAACTCTCCGGGCAGCCATCCTATTTTACTCGGATCCATTTACTACCTAAATTATGCCTTTCTGATTTACTTTTTAGGTAAAGCTTTCTACATCTGGCGCAACATGATTTTGTTTCAGAAAACCCGGGCGTTGCAGTACGAATGGAAATGGTTTGAAATTGTTATCTATGCTACTCTGCTTAGCAATTTTTTTCCTTTGTATTTACCTAATTTTGTTCCCCTTCTCGGATTGTTTTTATTGTATACTCTTTTCTTGTGTATTCATTTGCGGTGGGTAGCCTATCTTACCTCCACTAAAAAATGGCGGTCTATATTTTTGCTGATCGGTATTATTTTAAGCTTAATAACTTTCTATAACATTTTTACTAATTTCTCTCCTCACCAGCAATCCACGGGCAACCTCTTTGAAGACCCCTTCGTGATGCTTACCTGCACCTTTGTGGGGATGTACACTTTGGCTTCGCTTTTAGTAGCTGTTTTTAACTTACCAACTTCGTCCGTATTCGAACAAAAGCGCGAAGACTTACTCAATTTTCAGCGCCTGAGTCAGTCCATTCAGCAGGGTGAAGACGAACCTCATGTTTATAAATTAATGTTCGAGAGTGCTATTAAAGCATCTAGCGCGGATGCCGGCTGGCTGGAAACCCAAGACGATTCGGGTGGTGTTTCCATAATCGAAGCGGAGAATATCGACCTGGAAGAAGTAGAGCAGATCCGGCAGGCTCTGGATAAATACCATGTTTCGGCGGTAGAATATGTAAACAACAATCTGGACCACAATGCAGGTTTTAAGGCGCTCAATCTACCCTGGCGTTCCTTAAGTGTTACTCCGCTTCGTTCGCAGCAACGCACTTACGCTACTTTGTATTTGCTGAAAGATGTAGAACAAGGCTTCGATCGGGAAATCCTGAACGTTATCCGTACGTTTACCAGTCAAACCATACTCACCATCGAAAACTTACGCTTAGTGGCCGAATCGCTGCAAAACGAACGGGTGAAAGAAGAACTAAAAATTGCTTCTTCGGTGCAAGAGAGTTTAATTCCTAAAACCTTCCCGAGCGACAGTTGGTTTGAAATTAGTTGTTTTAGTCAGGCCGCCAAAGAAGTGGGCGGTGATTTCTACGACTTTCTGCAAGTTAGTGAAAGCCGGATTGCCATTATTATTGGCGACGTGTCGGGGAAGGGAATTACGGCTGCTTTTCACATGGCCCAAATGAAAGGAATTTTTCATGGTTTGATGCAGGACGATTTGCAACCCGTAGAATTCATGCAGAAGGCAAATAATGCGCTTACTCACTGCCTGGAACGCACTTCGTTTATTACCGCTGCTTTATATATTATAGATTATAAGTTAAAAGGTTTCTTTTTTGCCCGGGCAGGTCATTGTCATACCTTATATTACAACTCCATGACCGAAGAAACGTTTTACTTTAACACCGAAGGTTTAGGATTAGGGATTATCCGGGATAAATCGTACGGTAAACGCATCCATAACATGCATTATGATTATAACCCCGGCGACGTAATGGTAATTTACACGGATGGCATTGTAGAAGCCCGCAGTTCTAACCAGGACGAATACGGCGAAGACCGTTTGCGGGAAATGTTGAGTAATACGTACCACTTAGAAGCAGATGATATTAAAGCTGCCATCATCAACGACTTAAATAATTTTAGCGGAGAGCACATTCACGACGATCAAACTCTCATTGTGATTAAATTCAGAAATGATCAACCAAATTTAATTTTGTGACGTAATTAATGGCGATGAAAATAACACACGAAATCAAAGACCAGACGTTTACCATTCATTTAAATGGTGAACTAGACGCCAGCTCTTCTGTTTTGCTGGATGAAGAATTATCTAAACCAGAAATTATGCTGTTTAAAAAAATTCTGGTGGATTGTGATCGCCTCAACTATATCTCATCGGCAGGTTTAGGGGTGTTTATTTCACACCTGCAACGTTTCGAAGATGCGCAGATTAAACTTATTTTTTACAACATGCAGGATAAGGTTAAAAATGTTTTCGAAATTTTGGGCTTAGACCTTTTGATGACAATAGTCTCTTCTTACGACGAAGCTATGACGATTGCTAATGAATAACTCTATCCGGATTAGCTGTGACCTGACCAATTTAATAGAAGTCCGAAATTTCGTCCGGGAGTTCTTGAGTGCGTACGCCCTGAAAGAAAGCGTACGGGAGGATATTATTTTAGCGGTGGATGAGATAAGTGCCAACTTAATCATCCACGCTAATAAAAAAGACAAAAGTAAATTCATCAATTTAACCATTTTTAGCAGAAATGGCGATCTATTGTTTGAATTTACCGACCAGGGAATTTCCTTTAATCCAACTACTTATAAAGTACCGGATGTTAAAAAAAAGATTAAAATAGGGCAAGCGGGCGGTTTAGGCATGTTTTTAGTCCATCATATTATGGACAAAGTAGAATTTATTACGGATAACGGTACCAATTATAGCCGGCTCTATAAAAAAGTGCCGGTACCACCTAAAACAAACAAGGTACTGCATTAATCGTCGTCAAAAAATTTGTTTGCTCATTCTACATAATTGTTGCTTTTGGTTAGGTTAGCCCTGCCTGAATTAATATTTATACCCTACCTGCTAATTGGCACTTCATTCTATTTTTCTTAAATAACGGCTTATCCTATATACCAAAAAACGATAGTACATCGTTTTGGCTAAAAATCCGTGCAATCTTGTAAATGCATGTAAATCCGCGATTAAAAATTCGTAAATTGCTTGTCGTTAATCTTACTCTATTAACACCTTTGTACTAGCCGTTTGTTTAAATTTTTATGCACAGAAGTCTTTTCCTTATTGGTGGTACGCTCTTATTACTTGCCGGATGTAATGCCTCAAAAACCCCGGAGAACAAAGAACCGGTGCTTTTTACAGTAGCCGGAAAGCCCGTAACTACCGCCGAATTTAATTACGTTTATAATAAAAATAATAGTCAGCCGGATAATGGTGTGGCGAAAGGCAGCGTTCAGGAATACCTGGATCTGTACACTAATTTTAAATTAAAAGTTACGGAGGCTGAGAAACGCGGTTTAGACACGACTACTGCTTTCCGGAAAGAACTAGAAGGTTACAAAGAACAACTTGCTCAGCCTTATCTTACCGAAAAGAATGTAACCGACCAGTTAGTAAAAGAAGCTTACGAGCGGATGAAGCAAGAAGTAAATGCTTCGCACATTCTGGTAAACGTGGCCCCGGATGCCGACCCTAAAGATACTTTGGCGGCATACAATAAAATAATGGAACTCCGCCGCCGTATTGAGGCCGGCGAAGATTTTAATACCATAGCCCGTACCCAGTCCGACGATCCCTCGGCGAAAGAAAACAGCGGCAATTTAGGCTATTTTACGGCCTTGCAAATGTTGTATCCGTTCGAGAAAGCAGCGTATAATACAACCAAAGGGCAGCTTTCTATGCCTATCCGGACTCGCTTCGGGTACCATTTAATAAAGGTTAACGATGTACGACCGGCTCAAGGAGAAATAAAAGTAGCGCATATTATGGTACGTGCCACCCCAGGAATTCCAAAAGCCGACTCAGTAGTGGCTAAGAGAAAAATTGATGCTATCTATAACCGGTTAGCCCGGAAAGAAAACTGGGATAAAATTACGGCTCAGTTCTCCGAAGATGCCAGTTCGGCTACGAATGGCGGGGAATTACCTTGGTTTGGTACCGGACGGATGTTGCCTTCCTTTGAAGAAGCCGCTTTTAAATTAACTGCCGTTGGTGATATTTCTAAACCCGTTCAAACGCCTTATGGCTGGCATATTATAAAATTAATCGAGCGCCGTAGCTTGCCGGCTTTCGAAGAAATGGAATCTTACCTGCGCAGCAAAGTAGCCAAAGATTCTCGTTCCGAACTAAATAAAACCGCTTTTCTGAAGCGCATTAAACAGGAAGATAACTTTCAGGAAATTAAAGCCGCTAGAGACTTTGCTTTGAGTAAAGCTACCGATTCTTTAACCACTGGTACCTGGCACTATACCGATTTGGACAAAGAAACGAAGGAGTTAAATCAAACGCTCTTTACGCTCCAAGATCGGCAATTTACCGTTAAAGACTTTTTCACGTACGTTCAAAAAAATCAAAAATCGGTTCTTAACGGCTCTGCCGGCCACGTAATGAATGTACTTTATGATAATTATGTAACAACCACTCTGCTTAATTACGAGCGGGAAAACCTGGAGTCGAAATATGTAGATTATAAAATGCTGGTAAACGAATATCGGGATGGTATTTTACTTTTTCAATTAATGGACGAAAAGGTGTGGTCAAAAGCCATTCAGGATACCGTTGGCTTGCAAGCCTTTTTTGAGCAAAATAAAGAAAATTATAAGTGGGATATCCGGGCCGATGCCATTGTAATTAATGCCGCAAATAAGGATATATTGGCTCAAGCTCAGCAATTGTTAGCTACCGGTAAATACGAACTAAAGAAATCGCGTCCGGAGCCAATTTTATTCTCTGTTGGTAAAGACGTTCTTACCCCGGAAAATACCGAGCAACTAACTACCCTTTCCGACCGTTTAATCGGCGATCCCTTGTTAACTATTACACTAACCGGCAACGCCGATATGAAAGAAAGTAGCGGCAAAAATGCGAACCTGGCCAATCGGCGGGCACAGCAAGTAGCCACATTTCTTAAAGGTAAAGGAGTAGCAGATACCCGGATTACCGTTACGGCCAATAAGCCTAAATCAATTAATGCAACGAACAGAAATGTTTCCTTTACATTGTATACCAGTGATATAAAAGGAATTGAAGAAACCCTTAATATCACGAATCCACTGGCTGTTCAGGTACAAAACAAGCGTTTTCAAAAAGGAGAAAACAAAATTTTAGATGAAATTACCTGGCAGGTAGGCACTTATAACTTGGAAAAAGATGGCCGGTCGGTGTTTATTAAGATAAATAAGATTCTGCCACCCGGATATAAAAATCTAAACGAAGTACGCGGAATTGCTACCTCTGACTACCAGACGTATTTGGAAAAAGAATGGTTAAAAGAACTGCGCCAAAAGTATTCGGTACAGGTAAATCAAGCTGAAGTACAGAAACTTACTCAGAAATAATTTTGTCAATAATCTTACCCGATAAAAGCGCGCCAAGCCGGAGAGCGCTTTTATTTTGTGCATTAATTACCGTACCTTTGTAGTTAATGCTGCTACACATAAAATTTATTAATAACTTGTACGTTAGCGTTTTTGCGGGCAACCCCGGCATTAGATTTAACATCTATTTATTCATGAAATATATTATTTTTAAAGACAGTTTTTTTAGTCGGCTTCTACCAGCCTTGCTCTTGTGCTTAATGTTGGGTTTTTCTGCCCAGGCCCAGCAGCGCACTTCTAAAGCCGTGGATGGAATTATTGTAAAAGTAGACAATCAGATTATTTTACGCTCCGAGCTCGAAACAGCTCTGGCACAAGTAGCTAGCGAAGGACAATCCGTTACTCCGGAATTACGCTGTAATGTATTACGCTCTTTACTCATGAACAGCTTAATGCTGGCCCGTGCCGAAATTGACTCCGTGGTAGTGGAGGAAGACCAGGTAAACAGCGAACTAGACCGGCGGATGGCTTATTTTGTCCAACAAATTGGCAGCGAAGAAAAGCTGGAAGAATACTACAATAAAAGTCTTCGCCAATTAAAAGATGATTTGCGCCGCCAGGTAAAAGACCAGTTGACGCTACAAAAGATGCAGGCAGAGTTAACCGAAAAAATTACCGTTACGCCAAACGAAGTAAAAAAATATTTTAATAAAATCCCGAAAGACAGTTTGCCTTACTTTTCTACGGAAGTGGAAATCGGACAAATTGTGAAACTAGCTCAAATTGATAAAAAAGAAAAAGATAAAGTACGGGCCCGCCTCGAAGAAATAAAAAAACGCATCCAGAACGGCGAAGATTTTGCCACTTTAGCGAAGGAGTTCTCCGAAGATCCTGTTTCGGCCAAAGATGGGGGGAACTTAGGCTTTTTTAAGAAAAAAGAACTTGTACCCGAATACGAAGCTGCCGCTCTTAAATTGGAGCCCGGTCAGTTATCCGAAGTAGTAGAATCGCAATTTGGCTTTCACCTGATTCAATTAATCGAACGTCGGGGCGAACAGTATAACACCCGCCATATATTATTAAAACCTGGTTCTACGGACCTGGACATGGAGCAAACCGCTCAGGATCTGGAAAAAATCCGGCATCGCATTCAGGCCGACAGCATTACTTTTGCAAAAGCAGCCAAAGACTTTTCGGACGATGCTGCCACTAAAAACAACGGTGGCTTATTAGCTAATCCGCAGGACGGTAGTACCTACATTCCTCTGGATAAAGTAGATCCGGGAATTTTCTTTACCATTGATACCATGAAAGTAGGTAGTATAACCAAACCGTTGCCTTATCGTACCGAAGATGGTAAACAAGCCATGCGTATTCTTTACCTTAAATCGAACATGCCGCCCCACCAAGCCAACTTAAAAGATGATTATCAAAAAATATCAGCGGCTACCTTAAACGAGAAGCGGCAAAATGCGCTTAATACCTGGTTCAACAAAAATAAAAGTACTGTTTTTATTGATATTGACCCAGAGTTTGATGCGTGTAACACTTTGCAATCGATAAACAACTGACGTCCTTCATGAAGCAATTTCCCTCGGATAAAGAAGCAGCCGATGCTTTGGCACAAGCTTACAAAAATCTAACCCGCGAAATTTCAAAAGTAATTATTGGTCAAGACGAAGTAGTACGGCTGGTATTAACGGCCGTGTTTAGTCAAGGCCATTGTTTGTTAGTAGGGGTGCCTGGTCTGGCTAAAACCTTGTTAATTCAAACAATTGCCTCTTCGCTGGATTTATCGTTTAACCGCATTCAGTTTACGCCTGACCTGATGCCTTCGGATATTGTGGGTTCCGAAACCATGGATCAGAGCCGGAACTTTCAATTTGTAAAAGGTCCAATTTTCGCCAACATTATTCTGGCCGACGAAATTAATCGTACTCCGCCTAAAACGCAGGCTGCCTTGTTAGAATCGATGCAGGAATATTCGGTTACAGTAGCAGGTCAGAAATACGAGTTAAACCGGCCATTTTTTGTGTTAGCTACTCAAAACCCGATTGAGCAGGAAGGAACTTATCCCTTACCCGAAGCGCAGCTCGACCGGTTTATGTTTAATATATTGCTTGATTACCCTAGCTTTGATTCGGAATTGCAAATCGTAAAAAACACAACTTCCGATGTGAGCTACCGGTTACCTACTCTACTACATGCCGATGAAATTACGGCTTTTCAGCACTTGGTGCGTCGCGTGCCGGTAGTAGATAATGTGATAGAATATGCGGTAAAATTAGTACATCAAACCCGGCCCAATACCGCTATGGGTGCTGCTCAGGCTTCGCAGTATTTAGAATGGGGTGCTGGTCCTCGGGCTTCGCAACATTTAATTGTAGGAGCAAAATGCAATGCGCTGCTCAATGGCAAATACTCTCCCGATATTGAAGACGTACAGGCCGTAGCTTTACCTATCCTTCGTCACCGGATTGTTCGCAACTTTAAAGCCGAAGCTGAAGGTATTACAGTAGAGAATATTATTAAAGATTTAATGTAAAATTTTTATTGTAGTTCTACCAAGAAAGCCTGGCATCCGTCGGGCTTTTTTAGTTTATAATAAAGAATGAATGTATTAAGTTCACTTAATTAATCCAGCAAATATTTTTAATTAGCAATATAATTAGAATGCTTATGATAGAAAATTACATAAAATTACTTCAGCAATACAGGAAAGTACCGAAACAAAAGGTTCAACATACATTTTTTGAGATATCTGGATTCCCTCACTACGAAAATGTTTGTAGTAATATTTTAAGTTATTATCTAAAACCTTCTAACGAGCATAGCTTAGAAGATTTAGTTCTAAAGTCCTTATTAACTTCAGCTGATAAGGATTATAGATTTGATATTTATGATGAAGTAGAGGTTGAAAGAGAAGTAATTACTTCCATTGGAAACAGGCTCGATTTACTAGTGCAGACAAGTTCTTATATTATAGGAATTGAAAACAAAATATTTCATTACTTAAATAATGACTTAAAAGACTACAGGCGGCTCCTGGAGAGCCGCAATACGCTTAACAATTCCAAAGAGATAATAGGTATTGTTCTTACGCTACAAAAAATTATTAAACCAAGTGAAATCCGCCTACTATCTGAAAATGGATTTATCAATGTTACTTATGACGATTTATTCCGGGAGTTAAAACAAAATTACTCCAGTTATGCTTTAAAGGCTAACATAAAGTACCTTACTTTGTTAAATGAATTCATTTTATCAATAGAATCTTTAACAGGCAAAAGCATGAATGATAATAAACTATGGAAATTCTTTAGTGAAAATGCAGCTATTCTGGAAGATTTCAGCAAAGATTATAATAGTTATATTAACTATTTAAACGAAAAAATAAGTTTTTTGAAACAGAATATAGCTATCGATAGCAATGAGGTAAGAATATGGATTTGGAAAAAGTTTTGTTTAGTAACTGATTTTACTATTCAAGCATATAAGTTTGCTATTGACACTTATATAAAACCTCAAGGTTGGGAAATTCAAATCTTTGGCAGAGATGATGAATCTCATCAATATGTAAAATCACCACCTTTTCGAAAAATCGTAGATCTAAACTCAGATTCTTATCAAAAATTTAATAACGAAAGAATTATTTATTTGACCTTTAAAGTAGATGAGAGTGTTGAAACAGTAAAAAAAGCTTTAGAAGATTTAATTCATCAAATACTTCATGGAACTCATTTACCCAAACAAACCAGCGATGAACAGGCAATTAATGATTCAACAAACCCTAAATAACCTCGCCAAACTTCTCGGTCAAAAGCTAAAAGAAGTAAATTGAACCACACCTTATAAAAGAGGCCGATTTTAATACAGCTAATCCTTTCGCCTATGAAATACTGACTTCCGGCATAGAAATAAAAACAGAAGCTTAACGAAGGCTTTACCCTAGTTTAATTTTGCTGTTTTATTCTTGATTTCTAAATAGCAAATTCTTCTAAAATAAGAGGTTTGCTATTGTATTTATATTAATTCTTATTTGTAAAACTCTTATATCCAGCGGCTACATGAAACAGGCAAAAAATCTCTTTTCCGCTCAAGCAAAAGAATATAAACGTTTTCGGCCAACCTACCCGACAGAGCTTTATCAGCGTATTTTGCAGAAAGTTAAAAATAAAGATCACGCTTGGGATTGCGGTACGGGAAACGGACAAGTAGCAGCTCAACTAGCCAATTATTTTACAATCGTAACGGCCACCGATATTAGTCAATCGCAGTTAAACCAGGCAGAGCTCAAAGAGAATATTAGGTATCAGGTTTGCCGGGCGGAGCAAACTAATTTTGCCAATAGTACTTTTGATTTAATTACGGTGGCTCAAGCCATTCACTGGTTCGATTTCGATGCATTTTACCAGGAAGTAGCTCGCGTTAGCCGGCCGGAAGGTTTGTTAGCCACTTGGGGTTATGGCTTGTTAAGTTTGAGGATAAAATTAATTCTATAATTACTCATTTCTACCGCGATGTAACCGGACCCTATTGGGACGCCGAACGCCGGTACTTGGATGAAGCTTATAAAACCATTCCGTTTGACTTTCCGGAAATTAAAGTGAAGGAACAATTTGCAATCCGGCAGGATTTTACCTTAGCTCAATTAGGTGGATATTTAAATACATGGTCGAGCATTCAAAAATATCAAGAAGTAAATAAATCAAATCCTGTTAAAATCCTGCTTGCCTCCTTGGAGCCATATTGGCCGGGAAATATTCAAAAAACCGCAACTTTCCCCATCTTTATACGCTTAGGAAGAATCATAAAGTAATGCGGATTAGTACATTAAACAGTTAATTTACTAAAATTCTCTAAATAAGTGCTTGTAAAATTATTTTTTTTCTATAATAAATCTTAAGTATAGCGCTTTCCGGTTAAGAATAACTGTGCTTTCATTTATTTGTTTTGATTATTTAAAACTTTAGAATCTTGTTAGCAGTAAAGGAAAAATAAATTAAATAAGGTTTCATTCATCCAAATCCGTAATTTTACTTGATTAATGTATCAAAGACAGAAGTAGCTTTAACTTTATGGAAGCATCCGCTTTATTTGCCCGTTTTGAAGAAAATTTAAATAAGATTCTTTCTATTCTGCAAGCCAACAAGGTTGATATGAGCCGTACTCCTTTCGAAACCGTTATTCCTTTAGAAGTAACTCGGCTGTGCGAAATATTAAATACGGCGGGCGCGCACTTTTCAGTAACCGGTGAAGGCTTACAAACTTTATCTAATTTCCGGGACCAATATATGCAGCATAACCAAAGCGCTTCTGATGCTATGGCTAAAATCCTGAATGATAAAAGATCGTACCTGAAAACTCCTGAAGGCACTATCCTAACCAAAGAATTACTTATTCGCCGATTAGAATATTTTAATGAGGTAGCCCGCACGCTTACAATTATGATCACCCAGCAACAACTTGGGAGCCCACTCCAATATAAATATCCGCATTTACTGCAATAATTAATGTTTTATCCGTAAAAGAGCAGGCCCGGTTTAATAAATTAAACCGGGCCTGCTCTTTTACGGATAAAACGGGGGCTATCTTCTTCTGCTTGCGCCGTAAGAAAAATACAAGTATTGCTATTGAATCTTATTGGGCATTAACATGAATTTAATTATTCCTACTGAGTTACAAACAAATCGGTTATTACTTCGGCGTTATCAAGACACGGATGCAACTGAATTTTTAAATTTGCTTTTAACGAATCAATCCCGCCTGTCTTTAGCTTTTCCGGGTCGGGTAGAAATGAATAAAAAGCTAGAAAATGCCGAATACTTTGTCCGGCAGATGCGCGCAGATTGGCAATTTAAAAAAGTATTTGAATTTGGGATCTGGCGGTTAGATACCAAGCAGTACATTGGCGATATTGCCCTCAAGAATTTAGAAAAGAGAGTACCTAAAGCAGAGATTGGCTATTACCTTGATGCGGCGGCGGAAGGGAAAGGATATGCTTCAGAAGCGCTACGAGCAGTTATTGTTTTTGGCTTTGACACAATGGGTGTAAATAAAATTTTTATTAAAATGCCCGTACAGAATCAGCGAAGTTATCGTTTAGCCGAAAGATGTGGTTTTATCCGGGAAGGTTTACTTCGGCAGGATTTCCGTTCAGATGAAAAAACCGGCTTGGTCGACGTCTACTATTATGGTATGACCCAGAGCGATTACCAGAGTTTTTTTAACAAACTCAAATAAGTATAGTTACCCTGAAAAATAAAAGCCTGCTGAGAATACAGCAGGCTTTTGTTTGTTGAGCAGAATAAAAACTAATTAACCAATTGCCACTCGCTTAAATTCGCTTACAGTTAAACCTTTGCTAGTTTTGTCCAGCAATTGCGCAATTGTTAACGATGAATCTTTCACAAACTCCTGGTTCAAAAGAGTATTGTCTTTGTAAAATTTATTTAGTTTACCTTGGGCAATTTTTTCCAACATCGCTTCTGGTTTACCTTCGGCGCGAGCCTGCTCTTTACCAATTTCAATTTCGCGGGCTACCGTTGCGGCATCTACTCCGTTTTTATCTAAAGCTATCGGTTTCATGGCCGCAATTTGCATTGCCACGTCTTTACCTACTTCCGTTACATCCGTACCATTCGTATTTTTTAAGCCTACCAACACGCCTAGTTTACCATTGGAGTGATTATAAGCTACTACTTTATCGGCAACTATAGATTCGTAAGTTACTACGTCCAACTTCTCCCCTATTTTACCCATCAGGTCGGTGATATGGTCTTGTAAAGAACGGCCATCTGCTTGAGGAGTAGCCAGTAATTCATCTTTGGTGCTAGCATTCGTTGAAACAGCCGCTTCCAACACTGCTTTTGCCAAGTTCTGGAAATCAGCTACTTTAGATACTGGTTCTGTTTCGCAGGCAAACGCAATTACTTTCCCGGTAGTACCGTCGGCACTTACTTGAGTTAAAACAATGCCTTCGGATGTAGCATTGTCGGCACGTTTACTGGCAATTTTTTGTCCGGCTTTGCGTAAAATATCTTTAGCTGCTTCAAAATCTCCGTTCGCTTCGGTAAGTGCTTTTTTGCAATCCATCATACCAGCTCCGGTTTCCTGACGAAGTCTGTTAACGTCTTGTGCTGTAATAGCCATTCTTTTATTAGTTATGAGTTAAAAGTTATAAGTTATGAGTTGAATGCATTTAAACATTATTGATCTAATGTCTAACATCAAACGTCTAACATCCAATTAGTTATTTAAAAAAAACTGAACATCAGAATATTAGCTCCGATGTTCAGTTGTAGAAAAGCGTTCAATAAATTTAGATTATTCCGCAGCAATTTTTTCGGCTACCCCTTCTTCTTCCGAACGTTTTCTTTCGGTTTCTTCTTTATCTACTTTTCTTTCCGATAAACCTTCTTCGATGGCTTTGCCCATTACACCCACAATCAGGGAAATAGACTTAGAGGCATCGTCATTTGCGGGGATAGGAAAATCTACTAATTCTGGGTTAGAATTAGTATCCACAATGGCAAATATCGGTAAGTTTAATTTTTGTGCTTCTTTAATTGCAATATGTTCGCGTTTCACATCTACTACAAACAAAGCTGCCGGTAAACGGGATAAATCAGCAATACCACCTAACACCCGGCCTAATTTCTCGCGCTCCCGCGATACCATTAAGCGTTCGCGTTTCGCCAAGTTGGCGTAAGACACGTTATCTTTGATCATTTTATCGATGGTCGACATTTTTTTCAAAGACTTGCGCACCGTAGCAAAATTGGTTAGCATGCCACCTAACCACCGATCCGTTACATAAGGCATTTTCAGGCGTTTCGCTTCTTCGGCTACAATATCCTGCGCTTGTTTTTTAGTAGCCACGAACATAATTTTACGACCCGATTTAGCAATCTGGCGGATAGCCGCTGCTGCTTCGTCTAAAGACGCTACTGTTTTATTTAAATCAATAATATGGATACCGTTTTTCTCCATGAAAATATACGGTGCCATTTTTGGATCCCATTTCCGGGTAAGGTGTCCGAAGTGAACACCAGCATCCAACAATTCTTTATAATTAACACTTGCCATTTTGATACACCTTTAAGATTAACGTTTAGAGAACTGGAACGAGCGTCTAGCTTTTCTTTTACCAAATTTCTTGCGTTCCACCATGCGAGGATCACGGGTAAGAAATCCTTCTTTCTTCAGGCCCGGACGGTTGTCGGCACTTTCTGAAACCAATGCTTTCGCAATAGCTAACCGGATTGCTTCGGCCTGGCCGCTAACACCGCCACCTCTGACGTTGGCTTTTACGTCGTATTTACCTATCTGATTCAGCGTCTGGAACGGCTGATTCACGATGGTTTGCAGTACTTCACTCGGAAAGTACGCTTTTATATCTCTATCGTTAATAGTGATATTCCCTTGCCCGGCCGTGATATAAACACGAGCCACCGAGGTTTTTCTTCTACCAGATGTATTGAGAACTTCCATTAATTAGTATATAGTTAAGATATTTTTACTTGTTTTGGTTGCTGCGCTTCGTGCGGATGCTCGGCTCCGTCGTAAACGAACAAATTACGAAATTGTTCCCGGCCTAAACGGGTTCTGGGCAACATGCCCCGTACAGCTCTTTCTATTACTTTAGCGGGAGATTTCGCTTTTAATTCACGTACAGTAGTTTGTTTCTGACCACCAGGATAGCCTGAGTGCGTCACATAAACTTTATTGTCTAATTTTTTACCGGTTACCCGCAATTTTGAAGCGTTTACAACAATTACGTTGTCGCCGCAATCGGCATTAGGAGTAAACGAAGGCTTATTTTTGCCTCTTAAAATATTGGCTACCTGGCTGCACACACGGCCTAGGCTGGCGTCTCCGGCGTCTATCACTACCCAGCCTTTATTCGCGGCCGCTTTATTAACTGATAGCGTCTTATAACTTAAATGATCCATTTTTTGTGCTTTTAAAGCGATTTAGATGTAAAATTAATTCTTCTGTTTTCAGAAAATGAGCACAAAGATAGAAGCATTAGTTTGCAAATCCAAACTAATTTGCTATTTCTCTGTAAGTAAGGGTATTTACGTGGTTATGTAATTCAAGATTTTACCAGAATATATTCTTCATCGAATAACCAGATTATATACTTTTAAATGCTAATTCATTTTTGTTCTACTGTTTAGTAATAACCTAGTATCTTACTTCCGTTTTCTATAAGAAGAATAATCGTTAAAGATTATCTACTTGTTTTCTTTGATTACCTCGTACAAATACGGATATCATTTATAACCTAACTGAAAGCAGACTAACTTTTCGGCGATTTTTACGTATTATCTGCAACTGTTTAAATGTGAGCAGCTATTTTGAATTATTTGTGCAATGTACATTGTAATAAATGAACTGGAAAAAGATGTTCTAAGAGAAATCATTAACATAAGCTTAGCGCGGGCGGCTGATTCTTTTGCTAATTTTTCTAAAAAAGCGGTATTATTGGCCGTACCTGAAATTAAGATTATTGAGCCGCGTGTTTTACCGGATGTAATTGATGAATTTGAAGACGAATATCAAATTATTCGGGCGGAAATAGAAGGTGAACTAAGTGGTAAAACATTTTTACTTTTTTCGGAAGAACAAACCGAAAAACTTGCTGAGGCATGCTTGAATAATACTTCAAAAATAGATATTCAAAGTAAAGAAGCTCTTTTAATTACTGTTAGCCAAATCATTACACGGGCTATTGTGGATGAGTTGCACCACTTGTTACAACTTCAGTTAAAGGCTCTTCCGTCAGAAGCTTTATTTGATTATGAGCAACTTCCTATCTCCTATATTTTAGAAGATTTACCGGCGCATCAGCCTTTTGTTATCGCTATAAAAACACAGTTTCAAAAACTAGTTAATCCCCTGGAGCTGCCTTTAATTGTTGTCCTTCACGCCAACTCCGTTTCAAAATTATTGCACATTCTTCGCCAAAACAACCTTTACGATTTTAGACTTTTACAGGATAAAGATTAACCTACTGTAGTTTACCAAACGGATCAGGAATATTGCTGCAGCGTTTTTACCAACACCTGAAAATCTTTTGGGTATGGAGACTGTATTTCTGTTGGTTCGCCGTTTAATAAAGTAAAGCCTAGTTTAGTAGAATGTAAAGCAAACCGTTTAATAAAAGGCTGCTCTTCGGTGTCTTTACTTAAATTAAATTTTCTTTTCAGATCTGATAAATAAACGTGCGCGCCTCCGTAAAGTAAATCGCTCACAATGGGGGCATTTAAGTAAGCCAGGTGAAGCCTTATTTGGTGCATACGGCCGGTTATGGGTTTGCAGGCTACCAGCGTGTGTTTCGGATACTTTTCTAAGGTAGTAAAATACGTTTCAGCGGGTTTGCCTTTGTAGGCTAATTTGGCCGTGCCTTTTAAACCCGGTTGAATGGAACGATCTACTAATTGTTCCTCGAACTGGTGCACTCCCCAAACCACCGCGTGGTATAATTTAGCTACCTCGCGGTGTTCAAACTGCATCGATAAATGCCGGTAAGCTTCGTTATTTTTAGCTAAAGCTAAAGCTCCGGAAGTTTCTTTATCTAAACGATGGCAAGCTTGTACATCCGGATGGTATTGGCGAGCCAATTTTAATACATTCGTCGTGTGTAAGGCCCGGTCTTCGAGAGTGGCTAAAAAAGGCGGTTTATTTATGATAATATAATCGTCGTTCTCAAATAAAATTAAATCTTTAAAAACCGGGTATTTCATAAAGTGGCTGTACCGATAAACATTTAGATGAAATAATTAAAAAATCTGCCAGACAGATTTTAGTAATGTAAGTTACTGTACGAAGGTAATTGTTTGTAGAGTAGCTTTTTGGTTTTGTTTTTATTATCGGCTCCGCTTTTACAAATAAGCATTAGGTTACGGGTAATTTAGCCTTTGGTTTAGATAATTTAAATTTAAGCGACGTACCCTTCCCCAATTCACTGCTAACCATTATGGTAGAGCGGTGCGCTTCTATAATGTGCTTCGAAATAGCTAAACCTAAACCAGAACCGCCGCTATCGCGGGAACGGCTTTTATCGATGCGGTAAAATCGTTCAAAAATCCGAAGTTGGTGTTCTTTGCCAATACCCGGACCATCGTCGGCAACGGTAACTAATACT
The DNA here is from genome assembly GCF_003023845.1 of Adhaeribacter arboris. NCBI lineage: Bacteria > Pseudomonadati > Bacteroidota > Cytophagia > Cytophagales > Hymenobacteraceae > Adhaeribacter > Adhaeribacter arboris. The sequence goes on from NZ_PYFT01000001.1 coordinate 3,115,017, forward strand.
TTCCGTTTCCCATCGAGCAGAGCTACCCAAATATTCCCGTTTTCGCTGCCGTATTTAATAGCATTATCCACTAAATTAATGAGAACTTGTTTAATGCGGTTACGATCGGCGTAAACCATTATTTGCTGATGACCGTTATGTTGCAGGTGTAGTGTTATTTTTCGGGCTTGGGCTTTCGCATCCAGTTCATCAAAAACTTCCCGGCAAAGCGTAAGCAGGTCCATGGCGTGCTTATTCATCTTCACTACTCCTTTTTCGAGTTGCGAAATACTGATTAAGTCCTGCACCAAAGCATCCAATCCATCTAAACTTTTGGCAGCTTTCTGCAGAAATTTATCGCGTACGTTTTCATCGTCCATGGCGCCATCCAGTAAGGTGTGAATAAAGCCTTGGGCCGCAAAAATGGGGGTTTTCAACTCGTGCGATACATCCGCTAAAAATTCGCGGCGAAGTACCTGTAATCGTTTCAGTTCGTCAATTTCTTTTTGCTTTTGTTCGGCCATAAACAATATTTCGTCCTTAATCCGTTTTAACGGATCGGGCCGAAACAGAAATTTATTACTCATCCTCCGAAACTCTTTGCGCTTAATGTGCTCTAAACCGGCGTAGATATTATTAATTTCTTTAAAAATTAAAATTTCAAAAGAAAAGTAGATAAGTAAAAAGCAGGCCGAAAAAGCAATAGCCAAGGTAAGGACCCGCGCCCGAAAAGGAAGGTAAGGACCAAAGAGTAAGCCCGCGGCAATAACCAATGCTACTGCTCCCGAAATTAGAAGAGCAATGGTGCGGGAAGAAAAGCCCATATATTTTAATCGGTGTTAAACTTATAACCGACGCCTTTAATTGTTTTTATATGATCTTCCCCAATTTTTTCGCGAACCTTCCGGATGTGAACGTCTACGGTGCGGGCAATAACGTACACATCGGTACCCCACACATTATTTAAGAGCTCTTCGCGGTTAAATACTTTGTTGGGAGTGGCAGCCAGAAAGGAAAGTAACTCAAATTCTTTTTTCGGTAAGGTAATGCGTTCGTCGCCTTTAAATACCGAAAAACTAGTACGATCGATGCGAATATTGCCGATTTCAATTACCTGGTGATCGTCACCGGTTTGCTGATTATCGCGCCGAACGTGAGCAGCTAAACGACTTAATAATGCCCTGGGCTTAATTGGTTTCGTAATAAAATCATCCGCTCCGGCATCAAAGGCGGCTATTTCAGAAAATTCTTCGGAACGGGCGGTTAAAAATAAAATGTAGGTATCCCGAAATTCCAACTTTTCGCGTAATTGCCGGCAAGCGGTAATTCCATCCATAACCGGCATCATTACATCCATTAAGATAATATCCGGATTAAATTTAGCAGCGGTATCCAAGGCTTCTTTGCCATTTTCAGCACAAGCAACTTCGTAACCTTCTTTGGCTAAATTGTATTGCAACAATTCGGTAATATCCGGATCGTCGTCGACTACCATAATTTTATACTGATTTGTATTCTGCACGTCTTTATTGGTTAAGTAAGTGGTTGTTTTAACAAGTAAGGGGTGAGAATAAATTTAATATTTAAAACAGGTAGTCTCTGATTTCGAAACAAAGATAAGAGAAATCGTTAATTTTAGTACAACCGGACGAAGTACTTATATTTTTGACAGGAAAGCCCACAAATTCTACCCATAAAAAGTATTCCAATCGTCTATATTATTCGTTGCGGGCCAGGTTTAAACGATATTTTAAACCACTATATTCGTATAAATCTACTTTCACAGCTCCCACCAATAATTCGGCCTTTATCAAAACCGGAATTTTATTTTTATCATCCGATAGATAAACGCTTACCGAATTTTCTCCCGCAAATAAATCGGTATCGGGCATTTTAGGCACTAGTTTGAAAGCTCTAAAAGTACCAGCTTTGGTCTCCACCGTTTCACGGCCCTTGTATACCACTTGCATGTCGTACACTTTTTTATAAAAATAACCTTTTATCCGGATTACATCCCCTACCCGATAGCGATCCAGGTTTAAGGTACGCAAATAATAGAAACCGCTCACCACGTCCTGTACCCTATCCGGCACTTTTAAATTTAGAACTTGCTTTGTTTCTACCAGAGCGGTATGCACATTGTGGTTAAAAGTTACATTCTCTTTTTTCCGGTATTTTCCTTCTTCTACATTACGATGATACTTTTGAGGCACCATTAAGCTAGTATCAATGTACGACCGCCAGGTATCGCGAATGCGAATAAAAAAATCAAAAGAACCAACGGTTTTACCAAATACATTGGCCCTATAGCAAGGCCGGTCGTTCACTCGATGAATGTCGGGGGCAATTTCTATTTCTGCTTCGGCCGCATTGATTAAACCATAATGTACTTTGTATTTTAACGTTTCGCCGGTAGTAAAACTTGGTCGCTCTGCCGGTAGTTCGAGGGGTTGCTGTATTACGAAGCCAGAAATAATCAGGAATACCATAATAACAGCCAAGTAAATTTTATTCATAAAAGCCGGAATATAATATACCAGTAGCTTTAGCTAAGTATTATTTTTACAAATTACTGGTAAATGTATAACGAATTTTGCTCGTTCGTATTGGTTTACCATACTTAAATTCATAAAAAAAGGTGCCATAATTGGCACCTTTTCCTTGTAGAGAGTTAAAATTTATTACTCATCACCCATTAAGGCAGCGGCTACTTTTTCGGGTTCGCCTTTTACCATACTACGGATTTTGGTTTCAATTTCTTCCATTAGGCCTTCATTATCGAGTAATAAGTTCTTCACCGCATCGCGTCCCTGGCCTAACTTTTCCCCGTTATACGAGAACCAGGAACCAGATTTTTGAATAATGCTTAACTCTACGCCTAAGTCAAGGATTTCACCTACTTTAGAGATACCCTCGCCGTACATAATGTCAAACTCTACTACTTTAAACGGCGGCGCTACTTTATTTTTAACTACTTTAACTTTGGTGCGGTTACCGGTAACATTATCGGCACCTTCTTTAATCTGACCAATCCGGCGAATATCTAAACGTACCGAAGCATAGAATTTAAGCGCGTTACCCCCAGTAGTAGTTTCAGGGTTACCGAACATAACCCCGATTTTCTCGCGCAGCTGGTTAATAAAAATACAGCAGCAACCGGTTTTGTTAATGGTACCGGTCAATTTTCGAAGGGCCTGGCTCATTAAACGGGCCTGTAAACCCATTTTGCTGTCGCCCATATCACCTTCCAGTTCGCCTTTTGGTACCAGCGCAGCCACGGAGTCAATAACAATAATATCAATAGCGCCGGAAGATATTAAATGATCGGCAATTTCTAAGGCTTGTTCCCCATTATCGGGCTGCGAGATAAGTAAGTTAGTGGTATCAATACCCAATTTCTCGGCGTAGGCGCGGTCGAAAGCATGTTCGGCGTCAATAAAAGCCGCTAAGCCACCTTTCTTTTGTGCTTCGGCAATACAATGTAAGGTTAAGGTTGTTTTACCGGACGATTCCGGACCGTATATCTCTACAACGCGGCCCCGGGGCAGGCCCCCGATTCCTAAAGCAATATCCAGTCCAAGGGAGCCTGTGGAGATAGCCGGAATATCTTCTACTTTATTATCGCTCAATCTCATAACAGTACCTTTACCAAAGGTTTTGTCGAGTTTGTCCATGGTTAACTGGAGAGCTTTTAATTTTTCGTTGTTTGCACTCATATTAGTGGTTTTAATAATTGCTTATTTTTAGGTGAAATTAAGATTTTTTGCGCCAACTTGCAAGCATTTCGAGGGGTATATTGCCCTGCTTTTTCGCTATTAGGAAGGTTTCATTTAAACAGATTACAGTCGCTTTTTGTGCCATTTACCTGCACTATTTTATGTATAAATACCCGTTTTTTTCTTTTCTTCTCAGCTTACTGATAGTCAGCCAAGTATACGCCCAATTAGACAATTCAGCTCTTGAATACCGTTTGGCGGTAAAACCCGAATATAACCAAAACTTCCGGATTGGCCTGAATGCTTTTGGATTTACGCGTAACAACGAATATTTTAACGCTATTGCCGATGGGTATACTTTATTCGGCTATCACTTAAATCCAAAGCTGGTTTACTTTCCGGCAGAATTTGTGCGGCTGGAAGGAGGCGTTTTTCTCTGGCAAGATTTCGGTAATAACCGATTTACGCAAATACGCCCCACCTTTACTTTAAAAGTGCAAAAGAAGAATTATGCTTTGCTGTTTGGCAACCTCGAAGGAAATTTAAACCACGGCTATATTGAACCACTCTACGATTTTGAGAAAGTAATTAATGATAACTTAGAAACCGGCGTTCAGTTTCTTTTAACCCGCGATCGCACCAAACTCGATGCTTGGATTGACTGGGAGCGCATGATTTACCCCCGCGATCCGTTCCGGGAAGAAATTGCCGGCGGTTTAACACTGGAACATACCTTATGGCAAACCGAGAATGGCTGGCGATTGGGTTTACCCGTGCAATTTACCGCTCAGCACAAAGGTGGCCAGATTGATTCCAGCGACTTGCCTTTACTTACCGTTTTTAACGGGACTACCGGCTTTAATCTGGAGAAAAAACTGCACACTACATTCTGGCAAAGCCTTTATACCAAAAACTATTACGTGGTAAATAAAGAATTTTCGAATGTGCCGCAATTAGCGTTTGAGCAAGGCCACGGCTTGTATTTAAACGCGGGCGTACAAACCAAGTTAGCTAACGTAATGCTCAGCTATTGGCACGGACAAGATTACGTAGCTGAAAAAGGCGGACGTTTATTTCAGTCGGCCACCACGTCGTTTCTGCATCCTAGTTACTTGGAACCAGACCGAGAATTATTGATTCTACGTATTATAACGGATATTAAGCTGCTGGATAACTTGTTTTTATCTATCCGTTTCGAGCCGATATACGATTTTCAGAACCCAAAATTTGAGTTTTCCAACGGCTTTTATATTCACTACAACACGGATTTATTTGTTAGTAAGGTAAAGCAATAGATTGTTTAAAGTTAACTTTAGTTCTTTGGAGACTTTTCAAGTTTCCAGGCAATGGTTCTGACGCAGTTTTAAGAGTACCCTGATTGCCTCGTGGCCGACGGGCCTCGTTTGGCTCTCTCGGGCGGTCTAAGCTATCTTTCCTCCTAACGTCGGAATCCCAACAGGCGTCGAGACTGGAACCTTAGAAGGCCCTCTATAGCCAAACTGGGGTAATTTATTCTTGTTACTGTTTTGCCAAATAATAGAATAAGAATATTAACAGTTCCTTTTGTTTGATTAAGGAGGAACTCAAAGTAAACTACCCTGAATTTACGTAAGTAACGGAGGAATACATCTCTGGAAACGTGTAACCTATAACGTAAAACTTTCTACTTACTCCGTAATAAACCGGTTTTCTAGGAGTTGTTCTTGCCGGAAATAGGTTATTTTAAAATCCGGGTTAAAGCGAACGCGCACGGCTGCCTTTGTTTCTTGTTTTTGATTTTTTGATTTCCGGAACGCCGATCCGTTTTCCAGGTAAGTTAGTTCGTAACTATTATTACCAATACTAACTACTGCCATAGAACCTTCCTGAATGCTGCTTTGCCCGTTTAAAAATTCCGGAAAGTGGTACGTATTTATATTTTCGTTTATGGCTGCCGGAGTAGTGTTCGTTAAAGTATAGTACCGTTCCACTTGCGGAGCAAAATAATTAGCTGCTTCAAAAGGCGCCGACTGCATATCATTGTAATAAGCATTTAACTGTTCCTGAGCCTTCCGGATAACTTCATCTTTATCGGTTAGCAATCCCGTAGGGGCAGTATTAGATGCTTCCGCAGGTGTTGTTACAACCTCATTAGCAGATTCCGGAGCAGAAGCAGTCGGCGTAGTAGCCGTACTATCGGCACCGGCCACCGGAATTCGATCGGCGCGGTCGGTGAAAGTGGCCGTTGAATCAACAGGAGAATCTTCCTGGGTAACATCAGCGGGTATTACCTCTTCGGTGTCCGGTCCCGATTTACTGGTTAAACGTTCCGATTGGGGTTTATTAAAGAATTGATACGCCAGCAAACCCAGTAATAACAAAGCTCCTAAAACAGCCAACGAAATTAATAGCCAGTCCTTTTTAGGAACGGGTTTTACCCCCATCGGCGACTCACCTTCTTCGTCATAGGTATTTTGTTCTACAACCGGCGGGGTTGCTACGGGTGGTTCGGGAGTTTCCGGACGGGTAGGATAAATTACTTTAGTCTCAATGGGATTTACCGATTGCGGCGAAGAAGATACGACCGGCGCTACTGGTTCCGTTGCTGGCGATTCGGGAGTAGAGTTGCCAAAAATAATGCGTTTCTTAAGTGCATCGTATTCCTCCGCCGTAATGGCACCCGAGTCGAATAATGTTTTAAGTTCGTTCAGCGATCGGATCGTGGAATTTTCGTTATTCATGTTTTTTAAATTTCCGTTCGTATAATAGCTTTTACGAGTAATAATCTTTTTTCAGATACACAATCGATCTAAAAACGATTCTTTATTCTGCCCGCTCTTGGGCGGCCATTAAGTTTTGGTGCATCTGCTGAAACAAGCCTACGGCTTCGTTTATAAAAGTTTCATCGAGAATTTGCTTCAAGCCTTCATCGCCCAGCACATCCATCTCGCTTATTTTATAAGTTTGTTCATAGGGCCCTCTTTCCAGTTTAATAAGGTATTTCCCGTTCCAGGAAAAAACAGTTATTTTAAATGAGGCATGAGGTATTTCAGCAACTACGCGCATTTTAATAAGTATTAAGTTTTAGGTTATACGTGGTACGTTTACAAAGCTTGTACTAATTACCGGAACTATCTGCTACTATTTTTATTTACTCAATATTTCTCAAACGTAAAATCTACTACCTTCCGCTACCAGAACTGTTCGATGGTTTTTAGTCGGTGATTTTCGTTGATTTTGTAGGTTCGGCTACGGCTGGTATGCGTTAACAATTGCCCAGCCACGAAAGCGCCCAACGTGTATTTTAAAAAAGTTAACGTGTTATCGCCCGGCTCTTTATCTAACAGGTAATTCCCCCCTCCCACTACCGAGAAAAATAAACCGCCATTTTTCAGAAGACGGCCTAAAAACTGAACCCCGGAAGAAACCGTACTGGTACTTGCCATTCGTATCTTCCGAATATCCCGCAACGGAATTTCCGCATCCCACATAACTATAGAATACTTTTTAATGTTGGTAATTTGCCCCGAATAACGCTGTTTTTCCCCGGTTAACTTAAAATTAATTTTATTACCCGTGTAAAAACGGATGCGGCTTACTTTGCCTGGTTTATCTAATACCAAATAATACTTTACCTCGGCGGAAGTCGTTTTCTCCGGTGATAAAACCTGGGTAGAATCAGCAGTTTGGCTAAAGCAAATTGTATTGCCAAAAAATAACCCAATGGCGAGTAACCCTAAAACTTTAGCCATAATTCGTATAATTAGAAAGTTCTTTTAATTGGTTAGCATAACCAGAATGGAAACAGTAGCAATCTTAATTTTTAATTTTATTCCATTTGAATGCCCATTTGCTGCATTAATTTACTGGCATTAAAGCTATTACAAACCCCAGGATGCAACTTATAATCGAATAAAATTTTATCTTCCTCAATGGTGCTGTTAAACGAATAATTTTGAATATAATCGGGATTTTCTTCTTCCATATTTCCCAACTCTAAATCGTGGGTGGAAACTAAACCCGAAGCATTTTGCTGATGCAATTGGCGGATTAAAGCTTGCGCTCCCAAGTGTCGGTCGCGGGAATTGGTTCCTTTTAAAATCTCATCCAGAAAATAATAAATAGCCGTGCCGGTAGCCGTTAAATCAATCAGCATTTTTAAACGTTTTAGTTCGGCGTAAAACGAGGAAGTACTTTCGGCCAGGTTATCTTCGGTACGCATAGCGGTATACACCTGGGCCGGAAACGCGCGGAAACGCCGGGCACAAACCGCTGATCCGGCAAAGGCTAGTACCAAATTAATGGCTACCGTTCGCAGGAATGTACTTTTACCCGACATGTTAGAACCCGTAATAATCAAGGTTTGTCCTGGTCCCGCCATAGATAAATTATTAGTAACGCGGTTAACTACAAAAATAAGCGGATGCCCCAACTCTTCGGCTTGCACCTCAAATGCTTGCGGACTTAACTCAGGCAGTGTATACGAAGGGTTTGCGTATTGAAATGCCGCCAAGCTCGCCAGGGTTTCGGTTTCCGCCACTACTTGTAAAACGGGTTCCAGGTTAGTAGCCATGGTTTTTTTCCATTTTTCCAGCCGGTACATCCAGAAATAATCCCACATTAAGGTACTGTTCAGCAGCAGATTCATGTACACATTTAAACGGGCCGAAATGTATTCAATAATAGAAGCTAACTCGTTAAAATATTCCGAGGCCGTTTTTTGTTTAATGCGCAGTTGTTGTTGCAGTTCCACTAATTTTTTAGCTTGAAACGAATGCGTTTCGATGTGCGTGAGCAGGACAGTATAACTTTTGAGTATTTCGTACATGCCGCTGCTTTGCTCGTAGTATTGTTCCCGGAAAAGGGCATAACGAATATTTAATACATACTGGACCAACATTAACCCAATCACGAAATAACCACTTATCTCATCCAGCCACCAGGCTATAACTGTTCCGAAGGTTAAGGCAGGTAAAACAAAAATTAAGATTTTCAGCCAGAGTTTATTGCGGTAAAAATCCGGGGCGTGTAACCATTCGAAGAAAGACGAAGAATCCTGCCGGTCTTGTTTGTAATGCATGGCTTTAGCCTGTAGCTCTTGCCGCCAGGAGAGTTGAGGAGCTAATTCGGCTACGGCCGCTTGCCGTTCCAGAATTACCTCTGCCTTAGCGGGAGTTTGTAACCAGTTAGCCAGTTTATCTTTACCAATAAAAGTTACGGCCCGGATTAATAACTGAAACAAAGAATGCTTCCCAAAAATATCTAAATCGGAGGTGTATAAATGTTGCGGATTAGCGTAACGTTCGCCGGCATCAAAAGCTAATAATTTACCTTGCAACCGATCCGTTTCTTCGTTATTAATCCGTTTTAAAAAACTATGATGGTGCTGGGTATACCGGAGCCGCTGGTGCCAGCGCATTACTACTATAAATACAATGTAAAATAAAAGTAAACTTACCCAGGCCGCAGAATTTAAATCTTGCCGGAACAAATAAATAACAGTACTTACTCCCGCAATAAATAATGTTAGCCGCAACCAACCAACCTGGCTGCATTTGTTTTTATAAAGCAGTTCTTGTTTTCTATTTTCTTCGGCTAAATTTTTAAAAATTTCGGGCGGTAATGGCTGTATCATTCCGGAGATTGTTTTGCGCACAAAGTAACAACACTTTCGCGAAAGAAACCGAGCAACAAGGGAAAGTTCTTCCGGGTAAATACTTTCGTAGAATTGTTTTTATTAAGCCTTGATTAACAGGTTGTAATTAGAAACATTATTTTAGAAAATTTAAGGCTAATTTCTCGTTGCTCTAAAGTTTAACTTATAGATTCCAGATGCTCTTCCTCGGTTGCCTCTATTTTAAACTTTTTAGCCCATCATTAATTAAAATTACTGGCAAAACACAGAGGCAAATTCTTTTGTAATCTAATTGTAGCTTATATTTACTTATTCAAACCCGCTACATTAATTAATTTTGAGTTCTGCTATCCGGAAAATTATTCATATTGATATGGATGCATTTTTTGCGTCGGTGGAGCAGCGCGACCACCCGGAATTACGCGGAAAACCCGTGGCCGTGGGAGGCTCCCGGGCGCGCGGGGTGGTAGCGGCAGCCAGTTACGAAGCCCGCAAATTTGGGGTACATTCGGCTTTAGCTTCGCGCATAGCGGCTCAGAAATGCCCGCAATTAATTTTTATAAAGCCCCGGTTTGACGTATACAGCGCCGTATCACGTCAGATTCGCGAGATTTTTTACCGTTATACCGACTTGGTAGAACCTCTTTCCCTCGACGAAGCCTACCTTGATGTAACGGAAAACAAAATAGGTATGCCTTCAGCCACTATTATCGCGAAAGAAATAAAGGCTACCATTCTGGCGGAAACAGGTCTTACGGCTTCAGCTGGAGTATCTTTCAATAAGTTTCTGGCTAAAATTGCCTCCGACCTGAACAAACCAAACGGTTTTACCCTTGTTACGCCCGATAAAGCTGATGCTTTAGTAGCCAGTTTATCCATTGATAAATTTCACGGTATTGGCAAAGTAACGGCCGCTAAAATGCAGCAATTGGGCATCAACACCGGTGCCGATTTACGGGAACGCTCCGAAGAAGAATTGGTCCGGCATTTCGGCAAAACCGGTCTTTATTATTATCGCATTGCCCGCGTGCAAGACGACCGGCCCGTACAACCGCATCGCATTCGTAAATCCATTGGGGCCGAGCGCACTTTCGACGTAGATTTAGTGGAAGAAGAAGATTTACTGGAGCGATTACATTTTCTGGCGCAGGAAGTAGCCCAAGACATGGCTCGCTTGCAAACTTCGGCTAAAACCGTAACTGTAAAGCTAAAGTATTTCGATTTTACCCTCCAAACTCGCAGTAAAACCCTACTTAATTACCTAAACTCCGCCGACGCATTATTTACAATTTCCCGCGAATTGCTCCGTACTCCAGCCCTGCCGCTGTTTCCGGTGCGGTTACTAGGCATCTCGGTTTCAAATTTACTTTATCCGCAGGATCAGCCTGCCTCCCATCAGCTTACTTTTGATTTCTGAATCGCGGATTTTTGCGGATTACTCGGATTTCGCAGATTATATTTTGAAATAGTTTTATGATAAAAGAATGGCTTTTAAAAGAGAAAGGTTAACAGCTTGAATTATCCTTTTTCTTACCCAATTTTCTATTTCTTCACCTTATTTTTCTAAAAAGATAGTTTATAATTTTATATGATAAAAAATTCGCGTAATCCGTTTAATCCGCGCTTCTAGTTGCCTAACCGCAAAAAACTTTCGGCCCATAATAAATCTTCGGGGGTAGTAATTTTCAGGTTTTCGTAAGCTCCGGGTACCAGATAAATCTTTTCGCCTAACCGTTCTACTACCGAGGCATCATCGGTGAAAGAGGATTCTTCTGGTAACTGGTAAGCTTGGCGGAGCAAAGAAAGTTGGAAACATTGGGGTGTTTGCACGAGCCGGTACTGATTGCGGTCGAGTGCTTCACTGCCATTTTCACTTACTATCCGGATAGATTCTTTTAAAGGCACGGCCACTACCGCATTTCCTTTTTTGGTGGCTACCGCAAAGGCTTCCCGGATAATGGAAACCGGAGCAAACGGACGAACGCCATCGTGAACGGCGACTACCCCTCCCCCGAAATAACGGCTAAACCATTCTTAACGGAAGCAAACCGGGAATTTCCACCCGTTACTACCTGGTGCGGTAAGAAAAAAGCGTGTTCGGCGCAAAGTTGCTGCCAGAGCAAAATCTGCTCGGTCGGTAACACCAAAATCAACCTTATCTGTGCATTATAGGCAAAAAACCTTTTAATGGTGTGCATTAAAATGGGTTGTCCACCGATAGAAATAAACTGTTTAGGCACTTGACTTTGCATGCGGGTGCCCGAGCCGCCGGCCACCAGAATAGCGTATTCAGAAGTTATACCTGACATAATGCAAATATAAACAAACAAAAAACCCGCCGGTACTAAATGTCCAGCGGGTTAAACTTTTAGAATCTGTTTGTTAGTATCTAACTACTAACGCATTAAACAATCAACATGGCATCGCCGTAGCTGAAGAAGTTATATTTTTCTTTTACGGCTACATTGTAGGCTTCCATAATCAATTCGTAACCACCAAAAGCGGCGGTCATCATGAGTAAGGTAGACTCGGGCATGTGGAAGTTAGTAAGCAGAGCATTCGCAATCCGGAAATCGTGCGGCGGAAAAATAAACTTATCGGTCCAACCCTCATTCGGCTTCAAGCGGCCGTTGGCCGATACCGACGATTCCAGCGCCCGCAAAGTAGTAGTACCTATCGAGCATACCCGTTTTTTATTATCCAGCGCTTGGTTTACTAAGAGCGCGGTTTCCTCGGGAACAATAAAACTTTCCGAGTCCATTTTATGCTTCGTCAAATCTTCTACGTCTACCGGGCGGAAAGTTCCTAAACCCACGTGCAAGGTAACGGGAGTTACATTTACGCCTTTAAACTCCAGGCGTTTTAAAACTTCTTTTGTAAAATGAAGACCGGCAGTGGGAGCAGCTACGGCACCAACGTGCTTGGCATAAACGGTTTGATAGCGTTCGCGATCTTCGGGTTGCGCTTCGCGCTTAATGTATTTGGGCAGGGGAGTTTCGCCTAATTCATTAATGGTTTTATAAAATTCTTCGTCGGTACCATCGAACAAAAATTTAATGGTACGCCCCCGCGAGGTGGTATTGTCAATTACTTCCGCTACCAAATCACTTTCGCCAAAATATAATTTATTACCTACCCGGATTTTGCGGGCCGGATCTACTAAAACATCCCACAAGTGAATGTCTTTATTTAACTCCCGCAGTAAAAATACTTCTATTTTGGCACCGGTTTTTTCTTTGTTACCGTACATCCGGGCCGGAAACACTTTGGTATCATTAATTACCATAGCGTCGCCGTCATTAAAATAATTTAAAATATCTTTAAATATTTTATGTTCCATCTTGCCGCTATCACGGTGAACCACTAGCATGCGGGCTTCGTCGCGTTCTTTGGCCGGGTGCATGGCCAAAAGATTAGCGGGCAAGTCAAATTTAAATTCAGAGAGCTTCATATTTACTAATTATACTATCTAATATTACGGTATTAAATTTTAAAAACGAGGCGCAAAGTTAGTAGGTTTGCGGCAATTATTAGTATTTTTAGAAAAATTACTTCTAAAAGCTCTATCAGCTAATGATTTACCTGCGGCTTATTCTGGAAAGTTTTCGGTTTGCCTGGCAAGCTTTAAAATCTAATTTGTTACGCACTATTCTTTCGCTGCTCGGCGTTACCATTGGTATTTTTGCCATTATCTCGGTATTTACCATTGTTGATTCGCTGGAGCGCAGCATTCGTAACAGCATGAATTTTTTAGGTAATAATGTAATCTACGTACAAAAATGGCCGTGGTCGTTTGCGAACGAAGAATATCCGTGGTGGAAGTATTTCCAGCGACCGGCACCTAGCATCCGCGAATTTAAACTTTTAGAAAGATACTTAGAAAATGCGCAGGGAGTAGCTATTTTTTGGGATACCGGCAATAATACTTTAAAATACCGCAACAACAACATTACCGGCATTAATTTAATGGGAGTGTCGTACGCGTATAATTTGGTTTCGGATATGCCCACCGCCGAAGGACGTTATTTTACTACCCAGGAAATTGATGCGGCCCGTAACGTAATTATTATTGGCGCTACTATTGCCGAAAATTTGTTCCGAAACCAAGTGGCCATTGGCAAACCCATCCGAATAAAAGGACAAAAATTTACGGTAATCGGAGTAATGGAAAAACAAGGCGAAAACATGCTCGGAGCGCCCACTAATGACAAAAACGCGATAATTCCGTACGGTGCTTTTAGTAAATTATTTTCCATTGGCCGCGGCGGCGTGGAACCCACTATTGCCGTAAAAGGCTTGGACACGGACCCCGGCTTACAGGAATTGGAATACGAGATTAAAGGGGTGATGCGCAACATTCGCGGCCAGCGACCCCGCCAAGAAGATAATTTTGCTTTAAACCGGCCCGAAATGGTGGCCGAAGCTATTTCCAGCTTATTTAAAGTTATTGGGGTAGCAGGTTGGGTTATCGGCGGTTTTTCGATTTTGGTAGGCGGCTTTGGTATTGCCAACATTATGTTCGTATCGGTAAAAGAACGAACCAACATCATCGGCATTCAAAAATCATTGGGCGCCAAAAATTACTTTATTCTCTTTCAGTTCTTGTTCGAGTCGGTTTTTTTAAGTTTAATCGGGGGGGAGTAGGCATATTTATTGTTTTCCTGATCACGCTTATTCCGCAGGATGCTTTAAAACTTTTGCTGAGCTTGGCTAATATATCGCTGGGTTTGGGGGTATCCGTGGTGATTGGCGTTTTATCGGGTATCATTCCGGCCGTGCTGGCTTCTAACCTCGATCCGGTGATTGCCATCCGCTCGAAGTAGTACGCTTGTAATCCTTCATAATCCCTTAAAATTAATTATTTGGCAGTTTTGCTTTGTTTAAATATATTTAACTTAAAATATTTAATTCAAAATATATTTAAACCTGTGTTATCTTTGTGCTTTAGAAAAAAGCAAAAGATAATACAACGATGCCGAAACAAATACTATTTATTTTCATTAGTTTACTTTTTTATCTTCCGGTACATAGCCAGACTATTGATAGTTTAAATACGGGTGCACAACCAAAAGGCGGCCTCCAGAAATTAGCTTTAGCGTATTACAAGATTGATTTTACAAAAGAACAGCGAAGGTAATTAGAGAAAGTTTCTCTCGAATTTATTTATAGCATTGATACCGTAGGTACCGCCATTCTGGAAGAAGTGAATGGTATAAGCGATGCAGCTATTCTAGACAGCTTAAAACGCACTCCCATACCAAGCTTTTATCCTAAAACAGTGGACGGAGTAAAGGTAAATGCTCCTTACTTCATGCAATTCAACTTTCCCAAATACAGAATCAGGGAAGAACCGCTTTATCCTTCAAATAATCTAAGTTATAAAGAATATACCCTGGAAGATTTTGAATACATCCGGAAGGCGGGTAGGCGAGTAGATTTAGTTTTTGGCGGGGTATTTAATGGATTTATGGGTAATGCCGGCAAACATTTAGGCGTTGGTGGGGCATGAAAATGGATCTGATGTTTACGGGTAAAAAAGGAATTAGTGGTGGTTTAATTATGAGCTTTTACGGCAATAAACTAAAACAAGAATATCACCTTTTTACTAGCCGCGACCAAAACAGCGCTCCGCCAACCATGCTGTTGGGAGTAGGAGTGAATAAATTTATTTTTCAGCAAGAACACCGTGAATTTAATTTACAGTTAGCAGTATGTTATGCCATTCAGAACATTACTCCCAAGCTGAATGAGTCTGACCAGGAATGGACCCAATTAGAGGGATTCAGTCCGGGTTTAGTGGCTAATTATTTAGTCAAAATAGGTAAAGATAAAGTTGGTTATTATTATGGCAGTCCGCTTTTACGAAATAATTATCTTAACTTCCACGGAGCTATACGGCCCGTTTTCTTTCATCTAAAACAAGCTTCCGGTTTAATGTTGGAATTAGAAATTTCGTACCGCATGGGCTTACACGCTGTAAGTGAATATAAGTTGAAGCCCTGATTTTAAAATTAGTGCCAGTGTTAATACATACTTTTGTAAAGCTGCTGTTTTACGCTAGAAATTTCCGGTAAATCCTTTAACAACATTCGCTGGTAAGAACCGACAAAAGCACTATTTGTAATGAAAAATGGTTGATAAGGAAAGAGAAGACAAGTAGAAAACAGAATAAATCCTGACCAAGATTTTACAAATAAATAATTTAGCTAGATAATTAGAAAATACCTACCTGATTATAGAAACTAGTGGCGAAGTAGTAATGCTCTGCACCTACTGTTTACCTGCTTGGTATTTCTTATCCAGTATTTATATAAATCCTGCCTAACTATTTAATAACACTTCTGGCTGTAACTTTTCGCCGTTATTCTAGTTCAAAGAAATTGGCTCCGTCTGCTCCTGGATGTACTAAAAGCAGTCGCACGGCCGGTTAGTAAATACTGTAAAAATAAATTTTAAAGTATTCATTCATTTTATCACGTTTGCGCAGCCCGCAGGTTGCGCCCGATTTTTAATTACTTATGACCAAACTCCGTAAAACCAGTAAAACGAAACTTCACGAAGAAACCGTTAACGAAGGCAGTGGCCAAACCATTATTCAGCCGGAGATTAACGATAATAAAGCGAAATCCATAAAAGAAGCCCGAAAGCAAGCTCTAAAGGATAACCGCACAATTTCCGACGACGACAGTAAAATCCGACGCGCCTTCGTTGATAAAGATTGGAACGAAATCCGGATTGCCGATTCATGGCAAATTTTTAAAGTAATGGCCGAATTCGTGGAAGGCTTTGAGAAACTGTCCCGCATTGGCCCCTGTGTTTCCATATTTGGCTCGGCTCGCACCAAACCCGACAACCCGTATTACAAAATAGCCGAAGAAATTGCCGCTAAGCTCGTGCGCCACGGGTATGGGGTAATTACCGGCGGTGGCCCGGGTATTATGGAAGCAGGTAACAAAGGTGCCCATTCCGAAGGGGGAAAATCGGTGGGTTTAAACATTGAATTGCCGTTTGAGCAATCGCATAATATCTACATTGATCACGACAAAATTCTCGATTTTGATTATTTCTTCGTGCGTAAAGTAATGTTTGTAAAATACGCCCAAGGTTTTGTGGTAATGCCTGGCGGTTTTGGCACCCTCGACGAATTATTCGAAGCGATTACACTTATTCAAACCAAGAAAATCGGTAAATTCCCGATTATTCTGGTGGGAAAACAGTACTGGCAAGGTTTATTCGATTGGATTGAAGACGTAATGTTGCATAGTGAGAATAACATTAGCCCGGAAGATTTAAACCTGGTGCACTTGGTTGACAATGCCACCGATGCGGTTAAAGTAATCGATGACTTTTACGGCAAGTATTTATTATCACCAAATTTTTAATTAAAAACAAAATGTGAGTAATTGGCATCCAGAATTAATACCAATAACGCGTGAAGAAGATTATTACACGCATTATCTGGGAGAGACAGAAAATGGAATTTTGTTTTTTGGCTATGATACTTTTGTGTTTCCTAATGGCTTTTCAAGTGGTAATTGGGAAGATGAGAGACTTGAATATGCATTAGTTTACCTCTTTGACAAAAAAGGGAATCCCATAGAGACAAAATATAAGTACGCAGGCAAAACAAGTGAAATTCAGCCGGGCAAAACCAATCAATTGCTGGAAGAATTAATAGCTGAATTAGGAAAGCTGGAATTTAAAGATATTGAAGTAAAACCATTTAAAACAGAAATAGACGGAATTGATTTTGGGTTGATTCCAAATGATGAAATTCAAATGATTGAATTACAGCCTAGTTCTACAATTGCTTTTAGCGAGCCTTGGGATGGTGAATATTACACCTAATAGTAAAATGTGCAACAAGACCATCTTGCTCGTTATTCACACAAGAGAGTTAGGTAATTAGAGCTTACACCCAACTAGCTGTGTGATTCAATTTATAATTTAATAAAACTTCCTCATGACCCAGCCAACTCCTTACCTCAAATACTTGTTTTTTCTGGCTTGCTTGTTAGGAGTAGTAAATTTATGCAGCCAGCAGGTAACTCCGGCTCTTACGGGTGTGAACAGCTACCGGCCTTTCCCCCTCCCTAAAACCATGAGTTTCGCCGGTGAGCCAGTACCCTTAGAAGTAACCGATGTGGCCGAACGCCTGGATCGGGAATTACAATCGAATGCGTACTTTCACTCCAATGTTTTACTCGCTTTAAAACGTTTGCAGCGCTCCTTACCCGAACTGGAACGGGTACTCGAAGCCAATGGTTTACCCGCCGATTTTAAGTACGTAGCCCTGGCCGAAAGTTTACTCGGTAATGTTATTTCTCCGAAGGGTGCGGTGGGAGTCTGGCAGTTTATGCCTTCTACGGCCCGGGAGTTAAAACTTACCATTAACGATGAAGTAGATGAGCGTTATCATTTCGAGAAATCGACCATTGCGGCCTGTAATTATTTTAAAAAAGCCCGGCAGCGCTTTGGCTCCTGGACCAACGCCGCTGCCTCCTACAACCGGGGCATGGGCGGTTTACAGGCCGCCTTAAAAGCCCAAAAAGTTACCTCCTACTACGATTTGTACCTGAACGAAGAAACCTCGCGGTATATGTTCCGGATTCTGGCCTTAAAAGAAATCATGGAAAACCCCAAACGCTATGGTTTTGACTTACTTCAGGCCGATGTTTACTCCTCGGTACCTACTCGGCCGGTAACCATAAATGCTACCATCGAAGATTTGCCGCAGTTCGCCTTAAATCAAGGTATAAATTACAGAATTTTACGCTTGCATAATCCCTGGTTAAAAGGTTACAAATTAACCGTAGCCGATACGACGGCCATCTACTCTCTGCAACTTCCGCAAACCATAGTAAACCCTACCCGCGATTATAGAAGTAGCCGCTTTTAAATTTTTAGGTTATTCGTAAAACTTACTTCGTGGTGGTAGTTGCTTGTATATTGGCTAACAAAGCATTGGCTCAAGCAATTAAAGACAAATAAGCCAGGTAAAACAAATTCGGCCCCTGGCTACGGAAATTAGCATTTTGTGGGATACTGTCTTACTTACGCACTATTTTAGCAGGAATTAAATGCTTGTTTTACCCAGTATAAAATTTAATAATGACTTTACCTAAGTCAAAACAAACAATTCCAATATCTTAAACCAAAACTTCTCAAAAACTGTTTAGATAAGATTAACCTTAACCTGCTAATACGCTTAGTTTTGCGTATCTTTGCAGATTAATTCAGTTTGGCAATGGCCCCAAAAAAAGAAGCACTTTCCTCTAATAACGATACTCTTACGGCAACTGCAGTTGCCCCTCCTCCTACCCCCACCGAAGCACCTTTAATTGAGGTGTATGGCGCCCGGGAGCACAATTTAAAAAATATCAGCCTGCAAATTCCGCGGAATAAGCTGGTGGTATTTACCGGCATAAGTGGCAGCGGCAAATCGTCGTTGGCTTTCGATACTATTTACGCCGAAGGACAACGCCGCTACATGGAAACTTTCTCGGCGTATGCCCGCTCTTTCCTGGGCGGGTTGGAACGGCCTAACGTCGATAAAATCGAAGGCTTGAGTCCGGTTATTTCCATTGAGCAAAAAACTACGAGCCGCAACCCACGCTCTACGGTAGGCACCATCACTGAAATTTACGACTTTCTGCGCCTACTGTATGCCCGTACCGCCGAGGCCTTTAGCTACGTAACCGGTGAACGCATGATCCGGCAGTCCGATGATCAGATTGTAAACCACATTCTCGAAAACTTTGATAAAAAGAAGCTGATTATTCTGGCCCCGGTGGTAAAAGGCCGCAAAGGCCATTACCGCGAGCTATTTGAGCAAATCCGGAAAATGGGCTTTGTGCGCGTGCGGGTAGATGGCGAATTGCTGGAATTAATGCCTAAAATGCAGGTAGACCGCTACAAAATTCACGATATCGAGATTGTAATAGATAAGATTATTGTACATGCCCAAGACCGCTATCGCATTTCGAGTTCGGTGCAAAACGCGCTTACCCACGGTAAAGGTACCGTTACCATCCTGAACCCGGATACGAATCAATCTTACTTTTTCTCGCGGCACCTCATGGACCCGGCCACCGGCATTGCCTACGACGATCCGGCTCCGAACACGTTTTCCTTTAATTCGCCTTACGGTGCATGCCCGACTTGTAATGGTTTAGGCGAAATTCAGGAAATTACCGAAGAATCTATTATTCCGGATAAGGGTTTAAGTATTAGCCGGGGAGGTATTTCTCCACTCGGCGAATTCCGCGATATCTGGATTTTTAATCAGATTCAAACGATCCTGAAACAAAATAAACTTAGCATTTCCACCCCCATTCAGGATATTCCGGCTCCCGTATTGCACCAGTTGCTTCATGGTATCGACGAAGATATTATTGTAAAAGCCAAAGGTCAGAATTTTATTACGCAGTTCGAAGGTATTATCAACTTTCTGCGCAAGCAAATGGATTCTGATTCAGATGCCATTCGCACCTGGATTAACGAATATACCCAGACCAGCACCTGCCCCGAATGCCAAGGGTACCGGCTTAAAAAGAATCACTGCATTTTAAATTAGATAGCCGGCACATTGGGGAATTAGCGCAGTTTAACATTGGCAAATTAGCCGACTGGTTCCATAACCTGGAAGACCGCCTAAGCGAACGCCAAAATTTAATTGCCCGCGAACTGCTGAAAGAAATCCGGAAAAGGATTAAGTTTTTACTCGATGTAGGCCTGGAGTACCTGAATTTACACCGTTCGGTTCGTACTTTATCGGGCGGGGAGTCGCAGCGGATTCGGTTGGCTACCCAAATTGGTACTCAACTGGTGGGCGTTTTGTACATAATGGATGAGCCCAGTATTGGCTTGCACCAGCGCGATAATGAAAAGCTGATTAATGCCCTCAAAAATCTGCGCGACATTGGCAACTCAGTAATTGTGGTGGAACACGATAAAGACATGATTCTGCACGCCGACCACGTGTTGGATATTGGTCCGGGAGCGGGTATTCACGGCGGCCATATTGTTGCCGAAGGTTCGCCCGCAGAAATATTTAACTCGGGTAGTCTTACTTCACAGTATTTAAGCGGCCAGAAACACATAGAAGTACATACGGCGAAACGACCAGGAAATGGTAAATTTTTAGAATTACGGGGTGCTACCGGGCATAATTTAAAAAATCTTACAGTAAAATTTCCGTTGGGTAAATTAATTGCGGTTACCGGTGTTTCGGGTAGCGGAAAATCCACGCTCATTCACGATACTTTATTTCCGATTCTGAACCAGCACTTTTTTAATGCCAAGCGCGATCCGCTTTCTTATAAAGCCATTGAAGGCTTGGAAAATATTGACAAAGTAATTGAAGTAGACCAGTCGCCGATTGGTCGGACCCCACGTTCTAATCCGGCGACTTACACGGGTATTTTCACTGATATCCGGGCTTTATTTGCCCAGTTGCCCGAGGCCAAAATCCGGGGTTATTCGGCGGGTCGTTTTTCTTTTAACGTAAAAGGTGGCCGTTGCGAAACCTGCGAAGGCGCCGGCATGCGCACCATCGAAATGAATTTTTTACCGGATGTATACGTACCCTGCGAAACCTGCAAAGGCAAACGTTATAACCGCGAAACTCTGGAAGTCCGTTTTAAAGGTAAATCCATTACCGACGTGCTGGACATGACGGTAGAAAAAGCCGTGGAGTACTTTGATAATCAGCCCCGGATTCTGCGCAAGATAAAGATACTAAACGAAGTAGGTTTAGGTTATATTACCTTGGGTCAGCAGGCTACTACCCTTTCGGGCGGCGAAGCGCAACGAGTAAAACTGGCAACCGAACTGGCAAAAAAAGATACCGGTAAAACGTTTTATATATTGGATGAACCCACCACCGGATTGCATTTTGAAGACATTAAGCATTTGTCCGATGTAATTCACCGGCTCGTGGATAAAGGCAATACCGTATTAATTATCGAGCATAACCTCGACATGATTAAAGTAGCCGATTATATTATTGATATTGGGCCGGAAGGGGGCGATGCAGGCGGCAACATTGTAGCGCAAGGCACTCCCGAAGAAGTAGCTGCCTGTGATAAAGGTTATACGGCTCGGTTTCTGCGCGAGGAATTGCGCACCAGTCATTACGTACAGTAAAAATTAACTAAATACACCATCCAAAACTACTTTTCTCTTTTATAATATAATTAAGAAAATTAATCATTAAATCCTTCTCTACTGAGAGAGGGATTTTTTATTTCAGTCGATATCCAACTGTCAACTCTATTCTTTAATTTACCTAAAAAACAGAATTCTGTCAAGCCGAAACTTATAAGCATAGTTCTTTGCAAATCAAATATTTATAAGTATTTTGTATACTAGATTTAGACCTCCACAGTAGTTCTTATTTTAGCAGGATAAAAATAAAAATTATATCCAAAATGAATTTCCTGCGTAACTGTTAAGAATTTATTTTGCAGTATAACTTCCAGGTAGCAATAATTACACTTACGTTAGACTTAATTATTGAGGAGAATCGCTGAGATGAAGGATAGGACCCAACTAAATTTAATCACTACTGATTGCGGACAACGCTATGTGATTGATCATTTGGATCAGGTAGCATTAGGAATTTTAACCAACGATGATACTACTTCCAATCCGGGCTTTATACCCACTACTTATTCCGTTTATAAAACGGTAATGGTGAATGAATACTTACTAGAAATTACCCAGTACGATAGCGACGAGGACACTTTAAATACTAGCTATAAACTTATCTCGGATGAAGAAGCAGTGCCTTATTTAGAAAACGGTAACCAGAACGTGCTGTTTTATTAATCTTACAAAAGATGCTGCCTCCGCCTATCTGATAATTCTTAATCTATTTTTTAAGTTTTTTCAACTTGCTAGTGGCAATAATTGATACCCGGGAAGTTACCCGTATAACTTTAATAACCGGTAATCTAAAACCAAATCATAAAAAAAGCCGAAGCTACTATTGTACGCTTCGGCTTTTTACCTATTAAGTTAACAGTTAACTTTACTTATTTTGATACTTTTGCATTTGCTTTTTGAGCCATATCTAAGTGCATTTTTAATACGGGCAGAGTTTTAGAGGCAAATCCTTTCACCTCCGCATCTTCGTTCTGGGTAGCTTTCTCAAATTCAGCAATATCTTTCTTGTGATCATCCACCATCATGCTCATATAATGCTTATCGAAATCAGCGCCCGACATGGCTTTCATGGCATCTACATGTTTTTGGTGTTCGGCGATCAGATCTACCGGCAGCGTTACATTTTTAGCAGCGGCCAGTGTTTTTAATTCTGCATTCGCTTTGCCGTGATCTTCCACCATTTTCTGACCAAATGCTTTTACATCGGCGTTACTGCCTTTTTCCTGCGCCATTTTACCTAATTCTACTTCCATCATGCCCCCACTGGCGGCTTTCAGCATAAAGTCATTAGCGGATTGGTTAGTGGGAGTAGCGTTCATAGTAGAACTAGCGGTTGTGTCCGAAGAAGTCATGCCGCTGGAATCGGAAGCAGTTCCCGAAGCGGAGGTGTTGTCGGTTGAATTTTCAGAATTGCTTTTGTTTGAATTACAGCCAAAGCCCGTTACTAACATAAAGGCAATCAGGCTGCTAATAGTTAATTTTTTCATAATTTTTCAGTTGTATTATTTTTTTACTCTATACGCAGCTAGTCTTATTACGTTATAGGGCTTTTATACACCTAATTTCCGGTAAAGCGGGCAGTTCGTTTTTCCAGGAAAGCCGCTACTCCTTCCCGAAAATCCGTTGATTGGCCTGCAATATCCTGGCAATAGGCTTCGTAATCAAGCATATCGTTTAAGGTGGCGCTCCCCGATTTTTGCAGCATTTTTTTAATTAAACCAATCGCTTTGGTAGGTGCGGCGGCGTACCTTTCGGCTAATTGCTGCACTGTTTTATCGAGGGCCTCGGCTGTTACAACCTGGTTCACCAAGCCTAATTCCAGAGCATCGTGGGCATTTACTTTAGTACCGAGGGTACATAACTCAAAAGCTTTTAAAGAACCAACTAACCGCGGTAAAAAAAACGATGAACCGGAATCGGGTACCAAGCCTATATTTATAAATAATTGACTTAAACTGGCCGCTTCGGAAGCTATTATCATATCGCAGGCCAAAATTAAGGAGCAGCCTGCCCCGGCCGCTACCCCGTTTAATTTACCAATAATTGGTTTCGGTAACTCCCGCATAGCCCGAATAACCGGATTATACCGTTTATGCAAAGAATCGGATAAGGAGCGATTTTCCAGTTGAGCGGCTTCTTTTAAATCCTGGCCGGAACAAAAGGCTTTACCCGATCCGGTGAGTACCAGTACCCGAACCTCGTTATTACGGGCTATTTGTTTTAAAATATCCTGCAACTCATCCGTAAGCTTTTCGTTGACGGCATTATACACCTCCGGCCGGTTTAAAGTAATAGTAGCAATACCATCCGATATTTGCAGCAGCAGCGTTTCGTACATGAGATATCATTAAGTAAAAGATAAATTTGGCTGTTCTAAAACTAAACATTTCTGTTCTGAATAACACTGCTTTTTAAGTATTTCTGCATTGGATAAAATAACTTATCTAAGATAATAACGAAAGCAGGACGAGGAATAATTTTACTCTTTTACTTGGTAAGTGAAGGAAAAAATACCTTTACAGGCATTTTTGATGCAGCAAAGGTTATAGCTTTTTGGTAACTGCCCAACATAAAACTTACTCCTTAGTAAAAAAGAAATTACCTTAGATTTACAGCAATTAAGTGCGCATCTTGCGGCATGACTCAATCGTCTGGATTAGGAATAGTAAATCGATTTTGGGGAGTAAATGGGGCTTTACTCGTACTTGGCTTAGCCTTGTTACCCTTTGTAATGTTAGCCGTTTTTTGTCATCCTGCCGCCGACGATTTTTGGTTAACCAATTTAGTCATAGCAAAAGGCCCCTGGCAAGCTCAACTCGACATGCGGCAAAATTGGAGCGGCCGTTATACAGCTATGCTAATAGGCAGCTTTAATCCGTTAGTTTACCATTCTATTACTTTATACAAAGTTTTACCCATTATTTTTTTAGTGCTTTTTGCTGGCAGCCTGTACGGGTTCGTGGCAGCTATTATCCGCCCCCAATTACCTCGTAAAACTGTACTGACACTGGCGTTGCTACTACTAGTATTGTACCTGCACCAAATACCTACGGTAGCGCAAACTATTTACTGGATGTCCGGAGTTATTAGTTATCAATTAGCTAACATCTTAGGTTTGTTCTTACTCACTAATTTAATTCGCTATTACCAACGAGTACCCAGTAAACGTACTATCTCCCGCCAACTGCTGATTACTTTCTTATTAATTGCTACTATCGGCTGCAACGAAACCAATATGGCGATGGTAGCATTTTTACTTACTTGCTTCTTTCTGCTTTCTATTTGGCAGCACCACTACCCCGATTATTTTCTACTTTGGCTACTGGCGGTAACGGCTATAGCGTGCAGTTTTGTTCTTTTGGCACCCGGCAACAACATGCGGGCGCAGGAATATCCCTTACAACACGATTTTTGGTACGCACTTGGGCACGCTTTGCTGGTTCCAATCAATAATACATTGAATTGGCTACTTTCCTCTCCGCTTTTACTTATTACGAGTATTTTACTTTTTTCAGTTGCCGCCAAATGGTTACCCAAAACCCAGGTTTTTCCTAAGGTTCATCCTGTATTAGTTGCTTTTATTTTGTACGGATGTTTAGCCAGCGGGTATTTTGTGGCCTACTGGAGCAAACACATGCCTTCTCCTCCCCGAGCACAGAATAGTATTTATTTTGTTTTCCTGCTCGGTTGGGTAATAAATCTGTTAATCTGGGCCCAGTTCCTGCGAGACAAGCTGGTATGGTTGCGGTTACCGAACTATGTGGCAGGTGTGCTACTGCTTTGGGGAATACTTTTTCTTTTTTACAGTAAACAATCCAACATTCGCATAGCTTATTCTGATTTACTTTCCGGGAAGGCAGCCCATTATAACCACGAAATGCAGGCTCGATACGTAACTTTAAAAACCAATGCGTGCCAGGAGTGCCCGATTAAAACTGCTAAAAACCGACCTAAAACTATTTTTTTTGAAGAAGTACCAGCCGATTCTTCTTGGGAGAATACTTTTTACGCCCAATATTTTGGCAAAAAGCTGCTTTTAATTTCAGAGTAATTCTAGTCCGGAAAGGCTTAACTAATTTACTATGCCAGTCTACTAGACCTGTAAGTTTTAATTTGCTGAAAGTTTCAAAATAACTTTAATAAATTACTACTAGTCTCCCGTTTTTTTAAATCGGCGGTAGATTAAGCAGTGTTGCAATAGTTAAAAAAACTAATTTATCCGTATATTATCTAAAGTACCTTACGAAAACACAATATGATAACCAAAGCAGAATTGATAAATACCTTAAAAGATATGCCAGAGAAGTTTTCCATTGATGAATTAATGGATAAGTTACTGTTATTGCAAAAAATAGAAATAGGTCGGGAGCAATCGAAAAAGGGAGAAGTGTATTCTACTCAAGAAGCTAAAGAAATGCTGAAGCAATGGTTAAAATAAACTGGACCGCCAAGCGATCGAAAATATACATGAAACACGTGAATACTTTAGTTATCAATCTAGGCAGTTTGCTGACCAATTAACAGATAAATTATTTGAGAAAACAAAAAATCTGGAACACTTCCCTCAAATAGGCCGAATAGTACCGGAGATAGACAAACCAGAAATTAGAGAATTGATCTTTAGAAATTATCAAATTGTATACCTGATTGTATCCGACAGCCAAATAGATATACTTGCTGTGCATAATGGATTCCGCCCTTTAAAAGAAGATTCATTATTTGATTAAATAAAAGACTCTACAATCTCGGAGGTATCTTACCCTAAGCATTATCATTCTATTAACTTGTATATAAATATAAACAAATAAGCCCAATGCATGAGCAATGGGCTTGTTACTAAAATACGAAGGTCTATTTTCTAGCGTCTAGATACTAAAATCCCAAATTAAAACTCCGCGCTTTTTGGGAAGCGCGGGAATGGAATCACGTCGCGGATGTTACCCATACCGGTAATAAACAAAATTAAACGCTCAAAGCCCAATCCAAAACCGGCGTGCGGCGCGGTACCGAATTTACGCAGTTCCAGGTACCACCACAGTTCTTCTTCGTGAATACCCATTTCTTTAATGCGGGCGGCCAGCTTCTCGTAATTTTCCTCGCGTTGCGAACCACCAATAATCTCCCCTATACCCGGGAACAACACATCCATGGCCCGTACGGTTTTACCATCTTCGTTTTGCTTCATGTAAAACGCTTTAATGTGTTTGGGATAGTTGGTGAGAATAACGGGTTTTTTAAAGTGCTTTTCTACTAAATAACGCTCGTGTTCGCTTTGTAAATCAGTACCCCACTCTACCGGAAATTCAAATTTCTGCTTTGCCGATTTTAAAATTTCTACAGCCTGGGTGTATTCTAAGCGCTCAAAGCTGTTAGTTACTACAAAGTTCAGACGGGTAAGAAGCTCCTTATCGTACATGTCGTTTAAGAACTGCAAGTCGTCTTTGCAGTTATTTAAAGCATACATTACCAGGTATTTGAGAAATTCCTCGGCCAAATCCATGTTATCGTTCAGGTCGTAGAAAGCCATTTCAGGCTCAATCATCCAAAACTCGGCTAAATGTCGGGTAGTGTTCGAGTTTTCGGCCCGGAAAGTTGGTCCGAAGGTGTAAATTTCGCCTAAGGCCATAGCAGCCACTTCTCCTTCTAGCTGACCCGAAACCGTCAGGTTAGTAGTTTTACCGAAAAAATCCTGCGAAAAATCGACGGCACCCGTTTCTGTTTTCGGCGGATTGGCAACATCTAACGTGGTTACCCGAAACATCTGACCGGCACCTTCGGCATCGGAACCCGTAATAATAGGCGTTTGCACGTAATAAAAGCCCTTATCATTAAAGTATTTATGTACCGCGTACGACATGGCGTGCCGAATGCGGAATACTGCGCCAAAAGTATTGGTACGTGGCCGCAAATGCGCAATTTCGCGCAAAAACTCCAGCGAATGTCCTTTTTTCTGCAACGGATACGTTTCAACATCCGCTAAACCTAATACCTCAATAGTTTTGGCTTGTATTTCTACGGATTGGCCTTTGCCTTGCGATTCTACGAGCATACCCGTTACGGCTACACAAGCGCCGGTAGTAATATCTTTTAAGCTTTCTTCGTTAAACTGCTGCACATCAGCTACCACCTGAACGGTATGGATGGTAGAGCCATCGTTTACGGCAATAAAATTTACAAATTTGTTTCCGCGCTTGGTGCGCACCCAGCCTTTTATTAATACATCTTGCCCTAAAGCATTACCTTGCAGCAATTCAGCAACCTTGGTTCGTTTCATAACTTTTAATTAGAAATTAAAAATTAGAAATTAGAAATTTTAAAGAAGCAGAAATAGTAGAAACACACTAATAATGCTAAAAATTAGCTAACCCGTTTGACTTTAAAAGGGTTTACTAAGTAATAGACTAGCCAAATTTCTAATTCTTAATTTTTAATTTCTAATTAGCGACGCTGTCGCGAGGGCACAAAGTAACGATATTTTAACCTTTTTTTTAGAAGAGCAGTAAAAATATCATATTTTTGACAAGCCAACGATTCCGCCGGTAAGATGGCCCCAATATGCAAAGACTCGATTTAAAACAACTTTTATCGCAGAAGCTCTCGCCGCAGCAGATACAGTTTATTAAGCTGTTACAAATTCCTACGGCCGAACTGGAAGCCCGGATAAAAGAAGAGATGGAGATGAACCCGGCCCTGGAAGAAGGCCCGGACGAAGATAAAGAACGCTCCGATGAGGAGGAAGGAAATGACGACGATGATTTTGACTCGGACGATAGCTTAGACGAAGATTTCGAGGAAGGCAGTTCCGAGGACTCGTACGACAGCGCAGATGATAACGTGGTTGACGATGGTGGGGATCTGGATTTAGATGATTACCTCCATTCCGACGAAATTGCGGGCTATAAAATGCAGGGCGATGGCCCGGGCGAAGACGAAGACCGGGATATGCCTTTAGCCGGCACTTCCACTTTAATCGATTCGCTCCTGGATCAGTTGGGCTTTTTGAACCTGAACGAAGAACAGGAAGCCATTGGCATGCAGCTCATCGGCAGTATTGATAACGACGGCTATATCCGGCGAGAATTAAGTTCTATTGCCAATGACCTGGCTTTTTCGCAGAATATTGAAGCTACCGAAGCCGAAATAGAAGCCGTTTTACGTAAAATTCAAACTTTCGACCCGGCCGGAATTGGTGCCCGCGATTTGCAGGAATGTTTACTACTGCAACTGGAGCGCCTCGACCAGGAAGAATACACCGAAATTGCCGAACGTATCATAGACGAGTGCTACGACGAATTCACGAAGAAGCACTACGAGAAAATTCAGTCGCGGCTGGATATTGATGATCACGAATTGAAACAAGCCATTAATATTATTTTAAAGCTGAACCCAAAACCCGGTGGCTCGGATGCGGGAGCCGGCAAACCGCAGTATATTATTCCGGATTTTATTTTAACCATTGAAAACGGCCAGTTTAATTTAACGCTTAATTCCCGGAATGCCCCTGACTTGCGCATTAGCCGCGAGTACGCCGATATGTTTGATGCGTATGATAAAAGCGCCAAAAAAGATAAAAAGCTGAAAGAAACGGTAACTTTTGTAAAGCAAAAGCTTGATGCGGCCAAATGGTTTATTGACGCCATTAAACAACGCCAGCAAACCTTGTTACGCACCATGGAGGCCATTGTAAAACGCCAGCGCGAATTTTTCTTGGAAGGTGATGAGAGTAAGCTGCGCCCGATGATTTTGAAAGATATTGCCGAAGACATAGGCATGGATATTTCAACCATTTCGCGGGTAGCCAATAGTAAAAGTGTACAAACCGAATTTGGGGTTTATCCGCTTAAATACTTTTTCTCCGAAGGAATTGCCACCGATTCCGGCGAAGATGCCAGCAGCCGGGAAGTAAAACATATTCTGAAAGAAATTATTGATAAAGAAAACAAAAAGAAACCTTTATCGGACGATAAACTGGAGAAAATGCTCAACGAGAAAGGCTACAACATTGCCCGTCGCACCGTGGCTAAATACCGCGAGCAATTAAATATTCCCGTCGCCCGACTGCGGAAAGAGCTTTAAGGAATTATAAATCAGAAATTATGAATTAGAAATGGGTGGTTTTCAATTTTAGTTTAAGTTAATTTGCTATCTGCAAAATAACCTATTAACTATTAAGTTATAGCTCTTGATTAATTTTCTAATTTTTAATTCTAATTTATAATTCTCTTCAGTGAACCGAATGCTGGCAAAGTTTATTTCTTTTATATTTCACCCCTTGCTGGTACCGTCTTACTTATATTACCTGCTCCTGTATTTTATGCCGGTATCCTTACTTACTTTTCCGCTGGTTAGCCGCTGGTTAGTAATGTTGCTGGTCTTTTTCTCTACTTTTTTAATTCCAACCCTGGGAACGCTGGCCTTGGTACGAACCGGTTACATAAAATCTATTATGGCCGAAGAACGTTCGGACCGCGCTTGGCCTTTATTTTTTACTACTGTCTGTTTCGGGATGCTTACCTATATGTTCTACCGCGAACAGGTTTTCGACCCTTTGCTGTATTTGATAATGGTGGTAATAACCCTGGCCGTGTTTTTCATTTTCGCTATTTCTTACTTCTGGAAAATAAGCGCTCATGGCGTGGGTATAGGCGGAGCGCTGGGATTTATCATTCTTTTGCACACCTGGCAGCCAGAACAACGAACCTTATATCTGGTATCCGGCTCCATTTTGTTAAGCGGTGTCGTACTTTCCGCGCGACTGGCCTTGGACGCTCATACGCCTTTGCAGGTTTACACCGGTTTTATAATGGGCTTAGCTTTAGGTTTTGGAATTGGCATTTTAGTCTGAAACGCAAATTTTAGCGGTTTTACTTAGAAATATAATCGTCGGAAGTGGTGCCTACTTACTGGTAAACTTTCATTTCGATATTTTCCTAAAAAAGTCAGCTCATAACCTAACGGCAAATTATTATCATACAGGGTGACCAATCTCCCAGTGCAATCCGAAAGGATCTACCAATCGCCCTAATCGCCACCCATGCTCTTCGCCTACCGGATATATTTGGATTGCTCCGGCGTTTAAAGCCTGAGTGAAGAGCGCATCCGGATTGGGCACTGTTAAAATCAGGCGAACAGAATTTCCTCCTACCGATTCCGGATTATTGCTGCCTTCATCCGGCGCTCCATCGCTTATCCAGAACTCAGCGCCCTTAACGGAAAGTTTAACTACTGTTCCTCCATCGGGCACTTCCAGACGGTACGTTTCTACAGCGTCAAAGGCCGATTTGTAAAAGTCAACGGCACTGCCGCTATTCCGCACAGATAACCAAGGAGCAATCGAGACAGAAACACTAGCAGTATTATCAGAATTACTTGTTTCAACACTATTCATTTAAATCAGAATTAAAAGGGTGAATTAAAAAGATTCAAGTACTAAAATCAGCAATCTAAAATATTTTACTAATAATTGTTAGTCACGTCTTTAACTACTTTGCTTAATCCAGTAATTTTTTACACAACTATTGTCTTTTCTGACCAACTGTAGTACTAGTTTTTTCTTAAGAGAGGCTTTTACCTGCTGGTAAAAGCCTCAACGTGTTAAACAATGTACCAGCATTTCTGGATGCTCACCGTGAAAAAATCGCATACTTTTATGGCATAAAGCTCTCTAATGTAACAAGTTTAGCGTAACAACTACTATAAAGTCAATTTAGAACAACAAAATTGTTCTTGGTAAAACAAATTTCCCAACCTTCTCCTTCTACAATTCATCCGGCTAATTCTACAGTTGAGTAAGGTTAATTTTCAGGGCGTGCTTCTCCGGTTCATATTTGAATCATAAAGCCTGCTACTATGAAAAAACTCCTACTCCTTCCGCTGATTTTCGCCTCGGCTACAAGTTGGGCGCAAACCACTATTTCCGGAACGGTTAAAGATAACCAAGGTAAGCCCATAATCGGGGCCAACGTTTTTTTAAAAGGGCTGTACGATGGAGCTTCGGCGGATACCACCGGCCATTATACTTTTAAAACGGAGGCAAAAGGTTCTCAAATACTAATAGCAACGTTTATCGGGTACAAGCAAAAAGAGCTGTTACTTGAGTTAAAACCGGGAGCGCAACAACTAACAATTAATTTAGCCGAAGAACGGAACGAGCTTAATACCGTGGTAATTACGGCCGGTGCTTTCGAAGCTAGCGACGAAAAACGGGCTACGCTGTTAAAGCCGCTGGACATTGCTACTACGGCCGGGGCCACTGCCGATATTACCGGCGCTTTAAACACCTTACCGGGCACCACCAAAGTAGGCGAAACCGGAAAATTATTTGTGCGGGGCGGTGACAGTTACGAAACTAAAACCTTTATGGATGGGCTGCTGGTAAACAAATTTTATAATTCCAGCGTGCCCGATGTTGCGGCCCGAGGCCGTTTCTCTCCTTTTATGTTCAGCGGCACGGTGTTTAGTTCCGGCGGCTACTCCGCCGAATACGGACAAGCTTTATCCTCCGCTTTATTACTTACTTCAAACGACTTAGCTACCGAAAGCCAGACGGGTTTATCGCTAATGGCAGTGGGCGTAAGCGCTTCGGAAACGAAACGCTGGAAAAGTTCATCGCTGGCAGTATCGGCAGATTATTCTAATCTGGCTCCTTTGTTCGGGCTAATGAAACAAGATTTAAATTGGCAGAAAGCACCCGTTTCGGTGGGCGGCACTACGGTATTCCGGTATAAAACTTCTAAAACGGGTATGCTCAAAGTATTCGGCAGTCTAAGCCAATCAAAAATGGTTTTACAGCAACCAGACTTAGACCAGGAAAACAGCACTTTGCGAGTAAATTTACACAACCAGAATACCTACTTAAACGCGTCTTACCGGGAAATACTAAGTCCGAAATGGACCGTACGGTCAGGTTTGGCTTTCTCCCGCGACCAGGACCAATTGGGTTTAAACGTGAATAAATTAAAAACGCAGGAGTGGCAAGGCCTTGCTAAAACAGTTTTTACGTACCAAGCCAGTGAGGCAATTTCCTTTAAAGCAGGCAGCGAGTACCAGCAAAAAAACTTCGACCAGCATTATTTCATTGCGCAGCCGAAGCAAACGATAGGCGGCAATTTTACCGACCGAACCAGTGCGGTATTCTCGGAAGCCGATATTTACCTGAGCAACCGCCTGGTGCTGCGGCCCGGTGTTCGTGCTGAATACAGCAGCAGAATCAACCGGACTAATGTAGCACCCCGCGCCTCCTTGGCTTACAAAACCGGTAGCTACAGCCAGATATCGGCAGCTTTCGGGCATTACTATCAAACTCCCGAAAACGACTATTTAAAATACTCTCGTAACCTGAACTTTGAAAATGCCAAGCATTATATTTTAAATTACCAGCACATTCAGGAAAACCGTACTTTTCGGCTGGAAGGATTTTACAAGAAATACAACCAACTCGTTACCTTTCAGCAAGTAAACACTTACACCTTTTCCAACCTGCAAAACAGAGGTAACGGCTACGCGACAGGTATAGAACTATTTTGGCGCGACCAGAAAACCATTAAGCACGGCGATTATTGGATTTCGTACTCCTGGCTGGATACCAAACGTTACAATAAGTTCTACGAGTACGCGGTAACTCCTACGTTTGCGGCGAAGCATAATGTAGCGGTTGTATACAAACATTTTTTACCTAAACTCCAAACTTTAGTCGGGGCTACGTACAGCCTGGCGAGTGGCCGGCCGTATCATAATCCGAATCTGCCGGGTTTTAATCAGGAACGCACGCCCACTTATACTGATTTAAGCCTGAACATTAGTTACCTGACCAATATCAAAAAGCATTACACCATTTTGTACGTATCGTGCACTAATTTACTGGGTCATCAAAATATATACGGTTACCGGTTTGGCAATATCCCTAATGCCGCCGGAGAATACCAAAGTGCCGCGATTAAGCCACCCGCTCCTCGGTTTGCTTTTGTCGGGCTATTTATTTCCATCAATCACCCAACTAAAACGCAGTAACTATTATCAGCAGTAACTATTATCATTTATCAATTTCCATTTATCCCTTTTTCAATCAATCAGCTATTTAATTTTTCAAATTATTCCACCATTTAACTTAGAAAGACCATGAAAACTGTACTGTTTATTCTTAGCTTTATTTTAGTAGCTACTTCTACTTTTGCTCAAAATACTTTTGTTACTGCTATGGCCGGTGCTATTAGTGACTTGCAGAAGGCTAAAACGTCCGCTGAATTGCAAGGCACCGTTAATAAATTTGAACGCATTGCCAGCTCCGAAACAAAGGAATATTTACCCTTGTATTATGCCGCGCAAGGTTACATTCAGATGAGTTTTTTAGAACAGGAAGGAACTAAAAAGGACCAGTTGTTAGACCGGGCGCAGCAACACCTCGACCAGGCTTTGAAACTGCAAGCCAACGAATCCGAGATTTTTGCTTTACAGGGTTTATTGCACCAAGCCCGGATTCAAATAGATGCTATGAACCGGGGGGCTCAATACGCGCCTTTGGCCATGCAGGCCCTGGAAAAAGCTAAAAATCTAAATCCGGAAAACCCAAGAGCGTATTACTTAATGGGGCAGAACTTATTTTATACGCCGGCGATGTTTGGTGGTGGACCAGCAGCAGCCTTACCTTTACTCACTCAAGCTCAACAAAAGTTTGCTCAATTTAAACCTACTTCCGCTATTGCCCCGGATTGGGGTTTAACCATTAATAACTACCTGCTCGAAAAATGCCAGACCAACAGCGCCAGCGGAAAGTAACTCTTGAATCCCTAACTAAAGTTAGAGGCAATTCAAAAGGTACAGACTAAATACAGTTAAGAAAGAGTCTGCAATACCTTTAAAACAGTAATGGCTTGCTATTTAACCCTTTCATAAGTAAATTTTTCAATATATTCACACTGTGGTCTATGGACTATCGACTGTGGACTATCGACTAAATTTTAAACCATGAGTATTATTAACGGCCGAATGACTACCCGCTTAGACCGGGAATTTGTGGTGTTCTTGATTGGAATGCGCATTAATAAATTCTGGAGCATCGGGCAATGGTTGCCTGTGGCCATGTCTATGCCCCGCATGATTCAGGAACTGGTAAAAAATCCGGCTTCCGGTTTTCTGGGTAGTGAGCAATGGTTCGGGCGCACTACCATAATGGTACAATACTGGGAATCGTTCGAGAAACTGGAAGCTTACGCCCGCAACCCGAAGGCCGAGCATTATCCGAATTGGATAAAGTTTAACAAGCAAGTACGCGCTTCGGGCGCAGTGGGCGTGTGGCACGAAACGTACCAGATTGCGCCGGGCAAACACGAAAGCATTTACGTAAACATGCCGCCTTTTGGCTTAGGAAAGGTGAGTAAAAGCATGCCGGTAACCGATTACCTGGACGAAGCCCGTAACCGAATGAAGGTAACCGAACAACCTTAGTTTCCTGAGTCCATTTACCGTATGGGACCCGCAAAAATATTATCTTTCCGCCCCAAACCTGCACTAGTGTCAACTACTCCCATTAAAACTGTTTCTCCCCATAAAAGGCCGTCGGTTAAGTTCCTGAAATGGCCGGTATTAATTTTTCTTCTGCTTAATTTACTAAACTTTCTGCCTTATTTTCGCCAACCTGAGAAATGGCAATTAAAACCAGGACTTTTTAGCTTATTTTTTTCAACCGTTGCTTTTTACCTTCTCTGGACAGCTAACGACCAATTGTCCAGAGGATTGGACCGCTATTATCCGTGGCTCAGAAATCCGGGCCGGCGGTTATTCATTAGCTTAGTTGGTACCCTGGTAGTTTCGTTTCCGATAATTATTGGAATAAACGCCGTGATGCTACCGTTGCGTGGTTTAAGTTTAATGACTTTAACCACTAAAGATTGGCTTAATTTGGTTTACGGCCCAGTGGTTATTACCTTTTTCATTTCCTTATTCATGCACAGTCGTACTTTTTTATTAGGCTGGCGCCAAACTGCCATCGACGCCGAACGCTTGCAAAAAGAAAGTATTGCCTCGCAGTACGAAAGCCTGAAAACCCAGGTAAACCCGCATTTTTTGTTTAATAGTCTGAATGCTCTTACCTCGCTGGTAACCACCGACCAGGAATTAGCCGTGAA
Organism: Adhaeribacter arboris; assembly: GCF_003023845.1. NCBI lineage: Bacteria > Pseudomonadati > Bacteroidota > Cytophagia > Cytophagales > Hymenobacteraceae > Adhaeribacter > Adhaeribacter arboris. The sequence continues at coordinate 3,150,617 of NZ_PYFT01000001.1, forward strand.
ATTTATTAAGCAGCTTTCCGAAGTATACCGCTACGTGCTCGACAGCCAAAGCAAAGAAGTAGTATCGCTAGCCGATGAGATGAAATTTGTGCATTCATACATTTTTTTACAACAGATTCGGTACAGCAACAGCTTACAGATAAAATTAGCTGGTTTTCCCGCCACTAACTACCAGATTGCTCCGCTTTCGGTGCAAATGCTTATCGAAAATGCCATTAAACACAACATGATTCTGGAAGACCAACCCCTCCAAATAAAAATTTACCAGCCCGACGAGGAATATCTGGTAGTAGAAAATAATCTGCAAATCAAGAATGTACGCTCCGATTCAGTGGGTATGGGGTTAAAAAATATTCAAGCCCGTTATAGCTATTTAACCGGTAAGCCAGTAGTAATCGAGCAAACCACCGCGTATTTTCGGGTTAAATTACCATTGCTTCACTTTACCTCCTGATGCGCACGCTTATTATTGAAGACGAAAAACTGGCTTCCGACCGTCTGGCTAACTTACTGCAACAAATCAATCCGGAAATAGAAATTATAGGTAAAATTGAATCGGTACGAAAAGCGGTGCAGGAATTTAATGCTGGTTTGCATCCTGATTTAGCCTTCTTTGATATTCAACTAGCCGATGGATTAAGCTTTGAGATTTTTGACCAGACCACGGTACCTTGCCCCATAATTTTTACTACGGCTTACGACGAATATGCCATTAAGGCTTTCAAAGTAAACAGTATTGATTATTTGCTAAAACCCATTGATGCCGACGAGTTAGCGGCCTCTCTCCGCAAATTTCGGCAATTAACTTTACCCGCTACCCGCCCGCCGGAACCCACTACGCCTAACCTGGAGTTCTTGCAAAAAGCCATGCAGATGTTGGGCCACCAGCCTTACAAAAATCGGTTTGTAGTAAAAGTGGGAGAACACCTTAAATCTATACCGGTGGAGCAAATTGATTTTTTCTTTAGCCTGGAAAAAGCTACGTTCCTGCAAACGAAAGAAAACAAGCGCTTTGTTGTGGATTTTTCGTTGGAGCAACTCGAAAGCTTACTCGACCCGCAGCAATTCTTTCGGATTAACCGCAGCTACTTAATTGGTCTTAATGCCATTCAGGATATTGTTAGTTATTCAAATAGCCGCTTAAAAACTTTTTTAAGAAATTCTACCGATACCGACGTAGTTGTAAGCCGCGAAAAAGTAAACGCCTTTAAAGATTGGCTGGATAGGTGATTATCTAAATCGCCGATTTACACGGATTACATGGCACAGATAACAGCTAAATGAATAAATTCCAGCTCAATTTATTCGCCCTCTCGATGCTGTACAATGCAGGCTTGGCTTATTGGCTTCATTGATTTACGAAAATACAAACTGCCTCGTAGCTGCGCGCCAGATACTACCTATCCGTATGAAAAGGCTCATCCAAAAAGGAAGCTCCTGCGTAATGCTTACTTCTATTCCTGAAAAAATTGTTTATCGTATGGCTTAGCGCTAAAAAACAACTCGCATAAGGCTGAATTTTAAATTTATTTGCTCCAGAAACTCACCATTACAGAATGTTATTCAACTGCTCCTTAATTTTCTCGAGTTCTTCTTTCATTTCCACAACAAAGCGCTGAATAGCCGCATCGTTGGCTTTAGAACCAATAGTATTAATCTCGCGCCCAATTTCCTGCGAAATAAAACCTAACTTTTTACCAGTGGGCTCGGGTAAAAAAACCGTTTCGGTAAAATAGTGGAGATGATTTATTAGCCTTACTTTTTCCTCGGCAATATCCAGTTTTTCAATAAAATAAATCATTTCCTGTTCAAAGCGGTTTTCATTGAAGGCTTCGGCTGAACTTATTTCTGTTAAATGGGCTCGTAAACGATTACGAATATTTTCTACCCGGATAGGGTCTTGTTTGTCAATTTCGGCTAATAAAATACGGATACGATCCACGTAGGTCATAATTTCCGTGGTTAGAGCTTTTCCTTCGTCGGTCCGGAAATGGTTAAACTGCTTCAGGGCTTCCTCTAACAAAAATTGCACTTCTTCCCACGTAATTACTTCCGCTTCTTCTTCCGGATTTGCTCCCAGTTGCACAACTTCGGGCATTTGCAGTGCCAGTCGGAACAATTCACTTTTACCCGCTCCTACTCTATCGGCCGCTTGCTCCAGTTCGGCATAATACAATTGCAGCAACTCTGTATTAATGGAATTACGCGTTTTACCCGCCCGGTTCCGACTAAAATCTACCGTAAGGTTTATTTTACCCCGTACCAAGCTTTTTGAAAGTAAGTTCCGGATTTCGTGCTCTTTCTCGGCTAAAAAGCGGGGTAAACGGACCGATAAGTCCATACTTTTAGAATTAAGCGATTTAACTTCTACTGAAATGCTATACTGGTCGGTTTCGCGCTGGGCAAGGCCGAAGCCCGTCATTGATTTTAACATCCGATTTTATTTTGCTGTTTTGGATTTGGTTCAAAAGTACGCGAAAAAGCAATATTTATATTCTAATTTTTTCTTTGCACTATTCTAACTTCCATCCAATTGTACGTTACGGTTTAGCTTATAATGGAAACTATTTTAATAAAAAAATGCTTAATCTTGTGCGCTACGATCTAAAAGCGGAAAGGTTTGTTAATAACAATGAAACTGAATTCTTTTAAAACTCTAAAAACCAAATGCGGTAAAGAGTTTAATAAGGACATACTTAAAGTAATAGCTTTTACCACAAACAATTTTAAGTATTCGCATAACACTTACACCATTTATAAGACCCCCGGTGATGGTTATATGCGGTGCTTACATAATTACGACGCCATTACCGATTACACTACCATTATTTGTGAGCTTATCAGCGAACAAGAAGCATTCACTTATTTAAGTAAAACTTATTCCTGATTGTTCTTTGATTTTATTCTAAAAGACTACTCCCAAGAAGAGTAGTCTTTTTATTTTACAAATAAAGCTAATGGTCTATTACAGGTTTAGAAAACCAAGGAAGAATTGGTTTTACCTGGCGCAAAACCATTATATTTGCACTATGAAATTTGGAGTAGTAATTTTTCCAGGCTCTAACTGCGACCAGGATGTGATCGAAGTTTTAAGCCGTACCTCGCAACAACCAGTAGCCCGCCTTTGGCACAAAGACCACGATCTACAAAATTGTGATTTTATTGTATTACCAGGTGGATTTTCTTACGGTGATTATTTGCGCTCCGGTGCTATTGCCCGTTTTTCTCCTATTATGCAGGAAGTAGTGGCCCACGCTAACAGAGGTGGTTATGTATTAGGCATTTGCAACGGCTTCCAGATTTTGACCGAAGCCGGCCTTTTGCCCGGCGCATTGTTGCGCAACATAGAACAAAAATTTATTTGTAAAAACGTACACATAAAACCGGAAACCAACTCTTTGTTGCCCACCCGGCACTTAGATGTTAATAAAGCTTACAAAATTCCGGTAGCTCACGGCGAAGGCCGTTTTTTTGCGGATGCCGATACTTTAAAGCGTTTGAACGATAACGAACAGGTGATGTTCCGGTATTGTGATGCCAATGGAAATACCGAAGCAAGTTTTAACTGTAACGGTAGCCTAGAGAGTATTGCGGGAATTAGTAATGCGAACAAAAATGTATTTGGTATGATGCCTCATCCCGAACGGGCCGCCGATCCTGATTTAGGTAATTTAGATGGTTTAGCTATTTTCGAATCGATAATGGATACGGTTGCTGTTTCATAGAAATTTTAACGGCATAAAAAAAGCTCTTACTACCCAGTAAGAGCTTTTTTTATGCCGTTGATTTAAGCTTTTTAAACCATCAGAGTAATTTATTAAAAATCGTAACCTAATGTCAGGTAAATAATTGGACCGGTATCTTTAAAGTTTTCTTTACCCCAGGCAATATCCGCCTTGCCGTAAACTCCCAGTAAAGTAGTACGAACCCCAGCCCCGTAACCAAACAAGAATGGATTCCGGTAGTTTACCACCGTGGCCTGGAACGGATTGGTATTAAACTCCCCTTGATTTCCGCCTAAAACCTGGGTATTGTACGAATTTTTCCGGTTAAACGGACTCACCCCGGTATAAGCCGATCCAATATCGGTAAAGCCGGTAAACTGAAGATTACGGAAGAAACCGGAAGCAATGGGCGAATCTTTAAATAAATACTGAATAATTGGAATGCGCAATTCGGAATTCAGCAATAAGGCCGAAGTACCATTGCGGGCGTTGTATTTAAAACCACGCATATTGGTGGCAAATTGCAAAAAGAATAATTCAGCCGGCCGAGGTGGCGTACCATTATAAATAGAAGGGCCATTATCATCGTAAGAAGAGAAGAGCCAATTATCCATTCCGCCTAGAATAAATCGATTAGGTGATGCTCCAAAGTAATGACCATACGTTAATCGGTTGGCAAAAATAATCTGGCGGTGTACTTTTTGGTAGTGCCGTAAATCCAGATAAAATTTATTAAATCCTTCCAGTTTATTATCTAAACCACGCAGAGCCATAAAACCCGCCTTCATCCGGGTACCTTCGTACATGTTTACGCCCATGGTAACGGAATTGTCAAAAACAACTTCTGCTCCACCACCGGCAAAATTCATAACGCTATCTGCTTCAGCCAACACATTCGTAACCGCATAATTAGTATGGACAAACTTAGGCAGCAACCGTACACTTAGGCTATGGGTAAGCGGATAAATAATAGCCGGCGTAAATTCATGGCGGCCATACCGTAAATCTTTGGTTTGGTAAGAAGTAAAAATACTTTGTTTTTGGTAAGATACCCGCAAATCGTAGCGATGCTTTAAGTTGCTGTACTCGGTATAAAAATTACTTGATCGCAAATCAGTTAGTAAAAATACCCCGCCCCGAATCCGGTGGTCTTCAAACATATCCGACATTCCTACTTCGGCCACAATGCCAAAACCCATCAACGGGTCCTGATACACCGAAGTAATCAATTTATTAATGCTAAACCGTAAATCGTATTTTACTGGCCCGGCTAGTTGCACAGCTTCCATTGTCTGCGTTTGCGGTTGTGCCGAACGAGCACCGGTTATACTTCTGGGACGGGCCGGCTTTTGTTGGTCAGTTTCAAATTCGTAATTACGGGTATCTACTGCTTTATCTTTCGCTACTTCTTTGTTGTTAGTGGTACTTGTTTGGGCAGTATCAACGGGTGCAGTTGGTTGTGTGGTTTCTTTATTCACCGCAATGGCTGGCCGGATAGACCGCTGTTCCAGCGTTTGCTGCCGAACGGTTTTAAATTCCGGATTCACCTGAAAACTAAAACCCGGAAACATATACACAAAATCTTGGTCGCGATCGGCCGCTACTAAAGAAAGATTATTATTGTTCGGGTTAAAATCGTAGCTCTTAATATTTTGTAAAAACGCCGAAACTCTCTCATTTTGCCCGGATGCCAGATTGTACCGATATAGAGAACGAACCCCGCTCTCTTCACCTAAATACAAAAAGCTTTGCTCATCGAGTGGCCGGGGGTTAGATTCATTAGAAATGGACCGAGTAAGCTGCTTAAAAGCAAAACCTTGTTTGTTTAAGTCGTAGTAATAGATATCAAAATTATTAACAATCTTTTCAAATTGCGGTATTACTGATCCCGTTGAATCCAGAAAGCGGTTAGAAGAGAATAATAATCCTTGATTACCCTTCATAAAAACTACGTTGCGATCGTCGTATAAATCATTGGTAATTTGCTCTGCTTTCCGCCCGCGGTATAAGAATATATCGCTTTTACCATCGCGCACGGCACTCATTACCAGCATTTTACCATCGTCGGAATAATCCATATCCAGAATTTGTGTAAACTGGTTTAAGGCTCCTTCGGGTTTACCAATGATCGATTTAATGGTTTTAGAAATAGAAAAATTACGCCGGTCTAAGTAATAGCTGGACAAAGTAATAATACCTCTTTTTACTTCGGCAATACCTAATTGAGTGTTAGACTTCCAGGCCAGTAGAGGCATTTTCGTATCAATTTGCTGATCGGGTGTTTTATAACCACCCTTCCGGATAGTCCTTGACCGGCGTTTAGCAATGTCGTATAATTTAATTTCGTACTGGCCGCGATCATTTTCTACGTAAGCGAGTTTAGTACCATTTGGTGTAAATACTGGCTCACTGTAGATATTATCTTTTCGGTTTTTCTTGAATAATTGCCGGTTGGCATCTATCGGATTTAAACGCGTACTGGTAACGCTGTTCATTTGCAGATAATAATTACTCCAATCTCGCACAAAGCGGCGGTACGGAATATTTAAGCTGCTGGAAATACCAATTTCTACATCGCGGGTAATGCGGGTTAAGTTCAGAATATTCTGGATAGACGTATAGCCGTAACGCTCGGTAATATAATTCCAAACCGATTGACCAGCTAATTGCTGGTTCCGGACAAATAAGGCTTCGGGCTTTTTATTTTTGGTTTTGGTAACCATATCCCGCATGTAATTGTCCATATCCACGTTCCAGCCTTCGGTAATATAGGTGGCCGCCCCGGTGATAAACCAATCGGGTAATTTAAGCAAATAACTGCTTTGCAATACTTCTTTCAAACTACCCCCGTACATCATATCGTTCAGGAGCAGCATGGTAATATTGTAACTGATATTTTTCTTAAACCGGGTTTGAGTACCGTCAAAAGCTAATTCTACTTTATTTTTCAGGAACATGGTTTCGCCGCCGGTTTGGTAGCGATCGTCGTTCAAGCCAATGTTACTCTGGCGTAAATCGGCGATGGAATTATAAAGAATGAGCGTAGTTTTAGAATACGGATAATAGCCAATAATACTGGTAATGCGTTTTAGTTCTTTTTCGGCGTATTCGGCGGTATTAATAGCGGCTTGTTTGCCTCCGTTATAAAAGTAAACATTAAAATTTTGGGTGCTGTAAAATTGCCAATTAAAGCTTTTATACTGAATGCGGTTCTTGCCGAAGGCTTCCTGCCCTACCACTTGGTTCTGTGCCTGCCCGGCAAGGGTCATGAAAAATGTACTTAGCAACAGTAAGATTACCTTTTGCCAACCAAAAGGTAAAACGTGTTTAGAAGTGTTACTCATATAAAGTGTTCAAATACTTATTAAATGTTTTAAATACCGGGTAATATCTGCTTCTGGTTCTAATTTACCTCCGGTTAAATTTTGCGTAAAGTTACTGGCTAGATAAGGTGCCATCATTACTCCTTTGGAACCCATTCCGTTAAAAATACCTACGTTCGGGTGCATCGGATGCCAACCTATTAAAGGTCGCCGGTCGCGCACAGCCGGCCGGATACCTACGGCCTGATTCGTTACCTCAAACGGCTTTTTTACAATTTGTCCGGTACGTTCCCTTAATTCGGTCAGCGCCTCTACGCTTAAATCTTCATTTATTTCGCGCCAGTTATATGTAGCCCCTACTTTAAACCGGTTAGCACCAATTGGAAGAACGTAAACCGCTTTGTTATAGATACATTCCGCCGATAAATTATCCGTTTTAATCTCTAAAACTTCGCCTTTGTTCGGCGAAAAAGGTAACCAATTAAAGTACGGGTTATGTATGGCCGCATACCCTTCACAAAAAACGATTTTTTGGGCCTTAATAGTATTATTTTCCAGCGAATAGGTAACAAAATTCGGTGTTACCTGCAATTTTTCGTATTCAAAAGGCATTTTCACTAGATATTGCTGGTTTACTAATTCGGCCAGTAAACTATCCAGCAATAAATTTACATCTACGTAGCCACTTTGGGTTATTTCAATGGCGCCAAATTCCTGTTCAATAACTTCTGAAGCTGGTAAGTGTACATGCACCTTTTTAATAAATTCGTGCAGCGTCGGATTGCTGCTTTTCCCCATCCAGGTATTTTGCTCTTCTACCGACGAAAACAATTTTAAAATAGGTAATGGATGCCAAACCCGTATACCTAGCTCTTGTTCCATCTGTTGGTAAAAAGTAATAGCAAACGGCACCAGTTTCTCAGCTAACCACGATTTAGCGAATCGTTTACCCGCTAAGGGATTAATTAAGCCGGCTGCCACCCGCGAAGCAGCATTCGCTTTGTAGGTATCAAAAACGGCTATTCTATAACCCTGCTGACTCAACGTACGTGCTAAGATGCCCCCCGCTAATCCATGCCCAACCAGTATAAAATCATAAATCATTAGTGGTAAGATACTACAAGTATTCCTGAATTTAGTAACTTCCGGTCAGAAATATCGAGAACATAGCCTATTTTCAACAACAACTAGCTCGTTTACATTATACTAATTTATTTTTAAAATTCAAATGAAAAATAGGGAGGTATTTGCCGGAGAAAGGGCTTCTACTTACGATACCGGCATAAAACTTTGGTGCCCCGATTACGATTTTACGCAAGCCCTTATTCCATCTTTATTGGGATCTTATTTATCGTATACCAATGAAAGCTCCATTTTGGTAGCCGGTTGCGGTACGGGAACCGAAATGAAAAACATAGTACAGTATGCCCCCAAATGGCAAGTTATGGGTGTAGATCCTTCGCTGGAAATGGTAGCTTTAGCCGAAAAAAAATTAGCCATTCTACCGCCGGGCAGCTATCAATTAATTACGGGTACTACCGACCAATTACCAAACAGCACTCTATACGATGCCGCTACGTTGTTACTGGTACTACAATTTCTATCAGATGATGGCGCTAAACTGGCTTTGTTACAGAGCTTGGCCTTACGATTAAAAAAGGATGCACCTCTAATTATTTTTGATATTTTTGATTTAGCTGGAAGTTTTAGGCAACAAGTTAGCTTATTGAAAGCTTATTTACTGCAACAGGGAGTGGCGCCAACTACTGTAGAACAAGGTACCTCCCATATAATCCACGATATTAACTATATTACCGAAGACCGATTGCAAGAATTACTGTACGAAGGTGGTTTTGGCAAGGCCTTAAAGTTTAAGCAAACTTTTATTTTTGGCGGCTGGATAACCCAAAAGCAATAATCGTAAGGCAGCTTTTTAAATAAAAGTACATTTAAGTAGCATTGAAATTTAACCGAAATAAAAATATGTTCACTGTAGAGGGAGAAATATCATTACCACCTTTGTACCAAGAAATATTGCAACAAAGCGAAGCCTTGAGGTTTAACATGCTGTCGGATTTAAGAACTGGTTCCTTGCTGCGCACTTTAGCAGCGGCAAAGCCTCAAGGTAATTTTCTGGAAATTGGAACCGGTACGGGTTTATCCTTAGCTTGGTTAGCTGCGGGCGCCGACTCGGATACCAAAATTTTATCCATCGATAATGAAGCTTCTTACCAAAAAGTGGCGGTTAATGCTTTTGCTATGGATAAAAGAATAACCTTTATCTGTAAGGATGGTAACGAATGGCTGAACACTTACCAAGGTCCTTCATTCGATTTAATTTTTGCGGATGCCTGGCCCGGTAAGTTTAATGCCTTAGATGAAACGCTGGCCTTGGTTAACGTTGGTGGTTTTTATATAATTGATGATCTGTTACCTCAACCGAATTGGCCAACCGGACACGCGGAAAAAGTAGAAGTTCTGCTAGCCACTTTAAAACAGAAAGAAAATTTTGTCTTTACTATTCTGGATTGGTCAACGGGTCTGATGGTCTTTACCAAAGTAAAAAATTAAATTTAAATCCGGATCTTATTTTAAGAATCCAAATTTTGCTGCCTTAATACCGTATTTCTTTCCCTAATTTTGCCGTTTCAATTTCTGCCAATTTTTATTTGTTTATTGTTTGTACAATTCTTGCTGAAAACCGGTGGGAAAAATTCTGAATCTTCTATCAAAATGAACGTTACCAGCTTTACTTTTAATCCATTTTCCGAAAACACTTATTTGCTGCACGACGACACTAAAGAATGCATAGTAATTGATCCGGGGTGTTACGATAAAAACGAACAGGAAAATTTAACCAATTTTGTCGCGGAACAAGGCTTAAAAATTACAAAACTGGTAAATACCCATTGCCACGTAGATCATGTACTGGGCAACAAATTTATTTCCGATAAGTACCAAGTAGATTTGATTATTCACGAAGCCGATTTGCCTACTTTAAAGGCGGTAGCGGTGTATGCGCCCAGCTACGGTTTTACCCGCTACGAAGAATTATTACCCAGCAAATATTTAAAAGAAGGCGAATTATTACGTTTTGGCAATACCGAGCTGCAGATTTTATTTACGCCCGGTCACGCTCCCGGGCATGTAGTATTTTACCACGCTCCATCAGAACAAGTGATAGGGGGTGATGTTTTGTTTCATCGGAGTATTGGCCGTACCGATTTACCCGGTGGTAATTATGCGACCCTTATTCAGAGTATTAAAACTAAATTATTTACTTTACCCGCTTCCGTTACGGTTTATCCGGGTCATGGGCCAAGCACTACCATTGGCGAAGAAAAAAAGTTTAATCCGTTTCTACGTTAATTTTTTCAGGAATAAAGTTTTAATTATCTGGTTTTCTTAAATCCGGCAACTCTTTAATTATTATTTTTCTATCCATTTAGAACTTAAAATTCTATTCCAACCTTTATTCCTCTGTTCCCTGAAACATGAAAAAATTAATTCCGAATACAATTACCTGCTTAAACTTATTCACGGGTTGTGTCGCTATTTTTGCGGCCTTTCAGGATAGTTTGGCTTTTGCGGCTTTATTGGTTTACCTGGCAGCCATTTTTGATTTTTTAGATGGTATGCTCGCGAGGCTACTCCATGCGTATTCCGAAATAGGCAAACAACTTGACTCGCTCGCGGACATGGTTTCGTTTGGTGTATTACCCGGTGTTATTTTATTTAAGTTAATGCAAAAAGCAATTCGTTCTTCTGAATCGGCATCACTGCTAACGATGGAATTATTCCCTTTTTTTGCTTTTATAATCATTATTTTTTCGGCCCTGCGGTTAGCTAAATTTAACATTGATTCGCGCCAAACTTCTTCCTTTATTGGAGTACCTACTCCTGCCAACACGCTATTAATTGGTTCATTACCCCTAATTCTGGATAACGATATATTTCACCTGCATGATTTTATCTTAAACCCGATTACTTTAAGCCTAATAACCGTAGTGATGAGTTTTTTAATGGTTGCTGAAATCCCCTTATTTGCACTTAAATTCAAGAACTTAACGTGGAAAGATAATTCTATCCGGTTTATTTTCTTATTAATTGCTTTACCCTTACTGTTTCTGCTTAAATTTGCAGCCATTCCGGTGATAATTGCTCTATATATTATTCTATCTTTAATAAAACCCTCTTACTCATGAAATTTACGGCAGAAATTGATATTATGCCCCACACCGAATTATTAGATCCGCAAGGGAAAGCAGTAATGTTAGGTCTGGAACATTTAGGTTTAAAACAAGTAGCTGATGTGCGTATTGGCAAACACATAACCTTGGCTTTAGAAGCCGAAAATGAGGCAGCAGCTCAGGAAAAAGTTGAAATCGCCTGCAAAAAACTACTTGCCAATTTAATTATGGAATCGTATTCGTACCAACTTGTTGCTAATTAAGCAATAATATTGCCCTTTTTACAGTTCATTAGGATATAAGTAGAACTGAAAGCAGATAATCTTATATTTTTCCGTTTTTATAAGATTATCTGTTAATACCTTTAGCATATATGCTTAAAAGCGTTACCTGCTTTTTACTCTTCTTTTTTTCCCTTTCAGCTTTTGGTCAGAGCCGGTATGCTGATGCCTCTGTTTTGAGCAATGGCACCTGGTATAAAATAGGAATTCCCGCCACTGGTTTGTACAAGTTAGATAGAAATACTTTGCAGAACATGGGGATTGCAACGGCTAGCCTTAATCCCCAACATATTCGCCTGTTTGGTAATGGGGGCGGTATGCTGCCCCAACCAAATGCTACTGCCCGCCCCGACGACTTAATCCAGGATGCCATTTTTGTTGCCGGCGAAAGCGACGGGAAATTCGATGCCGAGGATTATATTCTCTTCTATGGCCAAGGTCCGCATACCTGGAGCTTAGATGTTAATCAACAAACTTTCCGGCACGAGTTTAACATTTATTCGGATACAGCTTATTACTTTCTGCAAGTTGGGCAAACAACTGGTTTACGGGTAAATAAACAAACACCCGTTACAGGTGCTACCGCTACCATCAACACGTTTGAGGAACGGCTATTTCATGAAGTTGATTTAAAAAACAAACTGTTATCGGGTCGGCAGTGGATGGGGGAAGAATTTAGTTCTTTTACTTCCACCAAAGATTTTACTTTTGCTATTACGGATATTTTACCGAATTCGGTAGTGCAGATAAAAGCCGCCGTGATAGGTGATTCACCTTCCAATAATTCGTTTGAATTTAAATTAAATAATGCCGACTTAGGAAAACTTAATATTGCCGGCAGAGGCAACTTTGATTACCATCCCGTAGGGGTTTTACAAGTTGCTACTTTTGAGAAGAACAGCAACACCCTTTCTAATACTAACGAACTTAAAGTAAATCTTACTTTTAATAATGCTGGTAACGCAGCAGCCCTGGGCTACCTGGATTATTTAGAAATAGTAGCCGAAAGGCAATTAAAGTTGTACGGCAATCAAACTATTTTCCGCTCTTTGCAGAATATATTTCCGGGAGCTGTTTCTACCTTTAATGTAGGCAATATGCCTGCTGGAGCCATTGTTTGGGATGTTACGCATCCCAACCATCCGGAAGCACTAGATTTAACTATTAAAACCAATAGCGCTAGTTTTACCACTGCCACTGATACTCTAAAAGAATTTATTGCTTTTACTGGCCAAGATTTCCCAGCCCCCACAATTGCCGGAATAGTGCCGAGTCAAAACCTGCACGATTTAAACAAAGACGGTAAAACAGATTTGGTAATTGTTACGCATCCTAACTTTATATCGCAGGCAGAACGATTAGCAGCGCACCGGCAGACGCATGATGGCTTGCAGGTAAATGTGGTAACAACCCGGCAGGTTTACAATGAATTTTCGTCGGGAGCGCAGGATGTTACCGCTATCCGCGATTTCATGCAAATGATGTACGAGCGCCGAGGTAATAATTCTGAAAAAACACTGCATTTATTGTTATTTGGCGATGCTTCTTACGATTATAAGTCAACGAACGCAAACAGTTCCAAAGACCGTACGGTAAATAATACCAACTATGTTCCTACCTACCAATCGCGGGAATCATTGGATCCTTTAGAAAGTTATTCTTCCGAAGATTATTATGGTTTTCTAGATAATTCCGAAGGATTCTGGGATGAGACGGATTTTTCTCATCCGGACTTGATGGATATTGGGGTGGGACGTTTACCGGTACATACTGTTCAGGAAGCAGAAATTCTCGTAACCAAACTGATTCATTACGACGATCCGAAAACCTTTGGTAACTGGCGTAACCGACTTGTATTGGCCGCCGACGATGGTGATGGCACCGAACACCTGCGCGATGCCGAATTTTTGGCCGACTACATGAAAACTAATCATTCCACTTTCAATATCCATAAAGTATATCTGGATATGTTTAAGCAGGAAAACGGGGCCAGTGGACAGCTTTCTCCGGATGCTAATCGGAGCATTGATGAAGCCTTGGAACGCGGAGCCTTGCTCATTAATTACACGGGTCATGGTGGCGAAACTACTCTGGCTCAAGAAAAAATTGTAACCATACCTCAAATTACTAATTGGAAAAATAAAGATAGACTAGCTTTTCTGGTGACTGCTACCTGCGAATTTGGCCGTTACGACGATCCGGCACGTTCTTCAGGAGCCGAAGAAGCTTTAGTAAACCAAAATGGTGGAGCGATTGGCTTGATTTCGACCACGCGGCCAGTATATGCCGGAGGTAACCGGATATTGAACAAAAATTTCTTTGAAATAGCGTTTACCCCTATAAACGAACAAATGCCTCGTTTGGGCGATGTGCTACGCTTAACTAAGAATCGAAGTTTATCGCAGGTAAATAACCGCAATTTTGCTTTATTAGGCGATCCTTCTATGCGACTGGCTTATCCACAACTGAAGGTAAGTTTGGATAAAGTAAACAACACAGATGTAAGTTCTGGAATTGATACGTTAAAAGCCTTATCTAAAATTACTTTTACTGGCAGCATCCGGGAGAGTAACCTAGCAGTTGCAACTAACTTTAATGGCTTGGTGCAAATTATTGTATATGAAAAAGAAACCCAGATAAACACCCTCGGCGACGAAAGTGCAAATGGAGTAAGTAATATACGCGCGGTACCTATTCGGGAAAACATTATTTATGATGGCACTGCTTCAGTACAAGCTGGCTTGTTTAGTACTACCTTCATCGTTCCTAAAGATATTGCCTACAATCTTGGAAATGGTAAAATCAGTTTTTATGCTTTTTCAGGCACTACCGATGCTCAAGGCGCTTTCTCCAATATTATCGTGGGTGCAGCCAATCCAAATAGTACTTCTGATAACCAGCCTCCGGCTATTCGCTTATTTATGGATGATGAAACATTTAAATCAGGTGGTTTAACAACTCCTAATACCACTTTGCTGGCACATATTACCGATGAAAATGGAATTAATACTACCGGTATAGGCATTGGACACGAATTAACGGCTGTTATAGATGGAAATAAAAACCAGTCTATAAACTTGAATAACTATTTTACCGCTGAAGTAGATAACTATCAGGCAGGTCAGGTGCGGTATCCTTTATCAAATTTATCCGTTGGTAAGCATGAAATTAGTGTTAAGGCTTGGGATACGTATAATAACTCTGCCGAAAGTAAAATTGATCTGATGGTAGCCAATTCCGAAAAGCTAGCCTTAGCCCAGGTTTTCAACTATCCTAATCCTGTGCAGAACCAAACTACCTTTCAGTTTGACCATAATCGGCAGGGTGATGACTTAAATATAGAAATTAAGATATTTTCCACTACCGGAAGCTTAGTAAAAACACTTACTGGCACCAGTTTTGCCAGTAAACCGCATTTAGATGCTATTATATGGGATGGCCGGAACGAAAATAAACAAGCTTTGGCGAAAGGATTATATATTTATGTCCTGACTGTTCGTTCCAATCTTGATGGTGCGAAAGCAACTAAAACTGAAAAACTAATTTTATTAAATTAATATTGCAAGAACACCATATATTTCGTGTTAAAACTGTTAACCCTAATATGACTAAAATCTCCAAAAAACTGGTAACTGCCTTAACGGTTGGTTCACTTTTTATTTCTCATTTGTCGCGTGCTCAGTTTACTGGCTCTAACGTGGTTACTACCGCTGTACCAGTTTTAACAATAGCTCCTGATGCACGGGCAGCCGGAATGGGCGACGCTGGGGTAGCCACTTCACCCGATAATAATGCCTCTTTTTGGAATCCGGCAAAACTGGGATTTGTTACTACCGATTTTAGTGCGAGTGCCTCTTATTCTCCCTGGTTGCGCAATATCATTAATGATATGTCCATCTCTTATTTATCGGGAGTTAAGAAAGTAAGTGAGCGTTCTGCGTTCTCTGCCTCTCTCATGTATTTTGATCTGGGAGATATTCAGTTTACCGATGAACAGGGTAATCCAGTCCAGCAATTTAATCCGAAAGAATATTTTGTAAGTTTTGGCTATGGTCAGCAGTTAAGCGAGAACTTAAGTTTAGGTATTGGAGCGCGTTTTATTCATTCTAATCTTTCAGCGGGTATTAATGACTCCAAACCAGGCAATTCTGTTGCAGCAGATATTGGCATTTACTACAATAAAGACCTAACCATTGGCGCTCGTAATTATAACTTAGCTTTAGGTGGAAACATATCTAATATCGGAGCTAAAATCAACTATGTAAATGCCGATCGTAAAGACTTTCTACCAACTAACTTAAAATTGGGAACAGCTTTTACCATGGAACTGGACCCCTATAACACCTTAACGCTTGCCGTAGATGCGAATAAATTATTAGTTCCTTCGTTAGGAGCTAATACCGGGCAAAGCGTACCTAGTGCTATATTTTCATCATTTAGCGATGCCCCCGGTGGAGCTAGCGAAGAATTACAGGAAGTAATTTTAAATACTGGTTTAGAGTACTGGTATAATCAATTATTCGCGGCTCGTCTGGGCTACTTTTACGAAAGCCCTAACAAAGGCGATCGGCATTACTTAAGCTTAGGAGCCGGAATCCGGTATCAGAAATTCGGGATTGACTTTGCTTATTTGGTTCCTAACGGCGATAGAAGCAATCCATTAGCAAGTACTCTCCGGTTTACTTTGCACTTTAACTTAAGTAACGAAGAAGGTACTGGTACTACTGTTCCAACTGAGTAATTAACTGCATGCTTAACCGTACTGAAGCTCCTGCTTTAAAAGAAATTTCTGCTGTACAATTACCATCTGCCGAAGTAACGACTTTTCCGAATAAAAGCCGGTTACACCGTATTTTTAATTCCACTCAACCCATTCTCAAATTTGAGATTGTTTTAAAAGCGGGTAAGTGGTATGAACCTTATAATGGAATTGCCTATTTAGCAGCCAAAATGCTGTTAGAAGGAACCCAGCAATACTCCGCCCGGCAAATTGCGGATATAATTGCTTTTTATGGAGCCTCGCTAGAAAGTAATCAAAGTTTTGACCGGACTTCGATTACGCTGTATACACTTACTAAGCATTTTGATCCTTTAATTGAATTACTAGGCGAAATACTTTTCGCTCCTACGTTTCCGGAGAAGGAGTTTGAGTTACTTAAAATACGAACTATCCAAAATATCAGCGTTGAGAAAAAGAAAAACGCTTATTTAGCCAATCAACTTTTTACTCGAAATTTTTACGGTCCTAATCATCCGTATGCAACGGGTATGGATGAGGTTATTTTAAATCAAATTACCTTACCCGAAATAAAAGACTTTTATCATACTCATTATAATCTTTCCGAAGCTGAAATTTTTATTTGCGGAGACTTTAGTTCAGAAGATATTTTAAAAGTTGAAAGCTTATTTGGAAAGGCTGGTGTTCATCAAGAGTCAATGGCATCTAAGGAATACAAACCCTTAGGCATCATTAAAAAAGATTTCCTAGTAAAAGAAGATAGTTTACAATCATCCATCAGGGTAGGTAGTGCCTGGCCGGCTATGAACCACCCGGATTATCATAAACTTGCTTTACTTAATAAAATACTAGGCGGTTACTTTGGCTCCCGGTTGATGAAAAATATCCGGGAAGATAAAGGATTTACTTACGGTATATACTCGACAATTTCGGTAAAAGAACATCATAATTTATTCTTTATCGCTACGGATGTTAATTACCAGAACACGCAGCAAACTTTAGACGAGATATACCGCGAAGTGAACTTATTGAAGAGCGAGTTGGTGGAAACTTCAGAACTCCAGACGGTACAAAATTATATTGTAGGCAAGTTAGCGAATGACTTAAGCACTATTTTTGATCAATCTGAAAAGTACAAAAATATTATTTTGCATCAACTACCTTTAACTTTCTATTCAAATTATATCAATGCTATTAAATCAGTAACGCCGGAAGAACTTAACCTTCTTGCTAATCGATACTATATTCTAGATTCCTTTTATGAAGCAGTAGTTGGCAAACCAGTTGACTAGCTTTGTGTTAAACAAGGAACATATGAGTAAACCAAAATCCGACCTAAATCCGGTTCTTACAACTGGATTTAAGTCGGATTTTAGTTTAAATTGGCAGGCTGTTATTTACTAATCAGGTACTTTATTTGCAAACCTACATAATAATTCCGGCCAGGAGCGGCCTGGAAATAGCGGCCTCCAAAGCCATTTAGGTCGTTACCCAAGCTGTACCTTTTGTTCAAAGCATTATCTATTCCGCCGTAGATTTCTGTTTGCCATTTAAGCCCGAGTCTCCGCCGGATACCACCGCGCGCGCCTACTAAAAAGTAAGAGTCAGCATAAACAGTGTTCGCATCGTTAAGCGGTATCTCACTGGTGTAATTAGTTGTAATATTCGCGTAAAACCCAGGCTTACTCTCAATATCCAAACCAGCTAACCATACGTGAGGAGGAGTGCCGGTTAACTTGTTACCGGAAAAATCAGAATCATTTTGACGGTATTCCCGAAAACGGAAATGGCTGTAGGCGTAGGTACTCCAGACTTTTAATAAAGTAATTGGTTTTCTGGAATCCTGTATAAAAGCATACGAAACAGCTGCTTCTATTCCTTGTTGCCGGGTTGCTCCTGCATTATCAAAAACTACAATTCCGGCAGCATTCGTACGGCTAACAATAGTTTCATTTAGTTGGAACCAAAAACCTACTATGTCAAAAGCAAGTTTTTGCTTTAACGCATTTCCTCTTAATCCAACTTCGTAATTTAAACCTCGTTCGGCCTGCAAGCGAGTGTTAAAACTTCCATCCGAAGGACGAGTTTCAGCATCAGTTGGTGGTGAAAAACCGGCACTAATACTACCATGCGCTGAAAGTTGCGGAGAAATAACTTTTAGCAAACCTAAACGGGGCGAAAATTGCGGATTAAATGGCCGACGGTTAAGGTAATTACTTGATGTATCCGCATCGGATACCCGCGTTAAATCATATTGAAGAAAATTGAGACTACCTCCTAATGTAAGAATAAAATTAGCCGGTAGGTCAGCCTCTGCCTGAGCAAAAACAAAACCTTGGTCAGCGGCTACTTCGTCATCAAAATTTAACTTTCCTGGCTCCCCCACTTTATTTTGATAATGACGAGAGTTAACGAAACTATGCTGAAATTCGCCCCCTAAGGTAAATCTTATCAGCCTTTCCGCTAATAAAGTAGAATAGGTTGTTTGCGTGCGTCCACCAAAAGCTTGGTTAGCATTACGTTCATAATCCATTGTAAAGGGATTATTTAAGAAAGAAAACACCCCAAACAGGGAAGTATTATTTCGCCAATGTTCGTTGAACTGGTACTGATGAGCTAAACCTATGTTTACTCCCTGCAGTTTAAGAGATGCTTTCTGATCAATATTCAACTGCCTGGCTGCCCTTGGATTACTTTCGTATTGCTCCCGGGTAAGAGCGCCCGGTAATTGATAATACAAATCCGAAAAATAGGTATGAAACGTAAATATCTGCTTATCGGAGGGATAAAATTGACCAGTAAGTAAAACGGCATCACGATCCATGGCACTTTGCTGGCGGTAACCATCCAGTTCTTGTTTAGCGTACCGTACCAGGAAACCAGATGTTTCAGAAGCAGTACTGGCAGTTACGGTAAAACGCTTTAAACCATAAGAGCCTACCATAGAACCAATTTCTAATGCACTTTCTCCCGCGGTTGGACGAACAGTCTCTAATCGAACGGTTCCGCCGGTACCAGCTCCATAAACACTGCCGGCCGGCCCTTTTAAAACTTCTATCCGACCGATGGTACCAGCATCAAGTAGATTAAGAGGTAAGGTTCCATTCGCTTCTACCAATGGAATATCATTCAGGTACATTTTTACATTTCGCACCCCAAATGGAGCCCGTAAACTGCTACCTCTGATGGATAAGCGGTAACTAGCGGTTGCCCTTTCTTCCATGCGTACTCCCGGAATTGTGTTTAAAGCCGGAACTATAGAAGTTGTATTATATCGCTCCAACTCCTTGGGAGTTAATAAACCCACCGATGCCGCTGTTTGCTGAATTGGCCGGTTAGTAGCATATCCGGTGATTACTACTTCTTGTAATGCTCTCGCGTCTACATCTAACAATATTAATGCATTGTTTAATAAAGTATCAGGCTGAATATATTTAACCTGATAACCCAGCATGGAAACAGTAATTGTATCAGTTGCAAACGGTAAAGTTAAAGTAAACTCTCCTCTGCTATTAGTTGTTGTTCCAGTTGGTGTTCCGGGTACACTTACAGTTGCCCCTATTAATGGTTGTTGGGTTTTAGCCGCTGCTATTTTTCCGGAGAGCGTTTGCTGAGCCTTGGTTGTAAACGTTACTAAACCTGTAAGTAGAAGTGTAAATAAATAAATTCTCATGAATCAATATGTACCTGGTAGCTACTCTTACTAGACGTTAGTAAGCTATCCTATGTTATTAGATAGAAACAAATATAGCTTTAAAATTAAGGTACTTTGCAGAATGTTTTATCCCAACATGGTGGTTTTTCATTCATACAGCTTTTTAAGTATTCATAACCGAAAAATTGAGGATATTATACTACTATTAAGGTAATGTGTTTCATTATTTTAGGTATGATAAGGTTTAAAGAAGTAGGTAATTCAGGAAACTCGCTTTTACAAACAAATCCAACATAAAAGACTTCTCTTAGTAAAGAGAAGTCTTTTATGTTGGATTTGTTATTTAAATGAAGTATGTGCTACTATTTTGCTACAGTTCTTTTAACATGATTAGTTAAATTTAATACCTGTCGCAGTTACCCGTTATTAGATGACTACTTGCCTTACAGTTACCTTGAAGCTATTTCTTTCTGAATTTTAAAGGTAGTCCGACGATTTAATTGATGCTCTACTTCGGAACACGGCACATTATCCACGCAACGGTTTACTGGTTGCGTTTCACCATAACCCCGAGCGGTTAATCTGTTACGAGATACACCTTTTGAAACAAGGTAATTAACAGTAGCTTCTGCTCTTAAATCCGACAGTAATTGATTATAGCCATTTCCTTCCCGACTATCGCAGTGAGATCCCATTTCAACTTTTACTTTCGGATTGGCTAATAAAGTAATGGCTAACTTATCTAATTCTAAAGCTGCATCTGGGCGGATATCCCATTTGTTTAAGTCAAAGTAAATATTGGATAAAGCAATGGCTATATTTGTTTGTATGCGATCAAAAACCAAGGTAGTGTTTACAGTATCTAGTGCATTGTTCGATACTTCAATAGTAGCAGGTTGGGTTAAATAGGAAGGTTTACTTCCCTCTAAAGAATAAGTGTTCCCTTTAGATACTTTAAAATAATATTTTCCCTTTTTATCAGTAAAAGCTACTAAAGAATCTTTTCCGTTAGGCTGAATGAATCGTAAGCGCACGTTGCTTAATGGAGCTAAACTTTTTTTACCAATTTGCCCGGCTATGCGCTCTAATGTAGTAACTACCAAAACTGCAGGCTGTTGGATCAAAGAAAAACTGTAAATGTCAGCGGTGGCTTCCTCGCTAAAGCGGTCCGATGAAAATAATCCTGATTGGCCATTTTCCTCTACCAACATAGCGTAATCGTTACGAGAAGAATTAATAGGAGCCATTAGATTTGTTACAGCCGACCAGGTAGAACGTTCACCCGTTGTTGAAAATAAATCCAAGCCACCAAAACCGTTATGACCATCGGAGGAAAAGTATAAAGTGCCTTTTTGGTCAAAGGAAGGAAACATCTCGCGACCGCTGGTATTAATTGTGTTTCCGGCATTTATAGGTTTGCTCCAGGTACCATTTCCTAAGCGCTCACTATAATAAATATCAGTAAGTCCAAAACCACCCGGCATATCTGAAATAAAGTAAAGGAGATTCCCATCAGGAGATAATACCGGATGTCCAACTGAATATTCTTCCACCTTATTGTAGGCAAAAGGCTTAGGATCGGACCACTTGCCTCCAATATTTTGCGCCGTGTATATTTCCAGACGATTAACAAAACCTGAGGCAAAAGGATTTTCTATCCAACTGGTTGGATCTGGATTAGCTTTCTTGTTTTCTAATTTAACCAGGTTGGTTCGGGTAAAGTAAATGGTAGTATTAGCAGAATCTACTGCCGCCGGACCATTATGAAATTCTGCATTTAAATTTGTAGAAAGGGGCACTGGTTTAGACCAGTTAGCCCCATTTTTAACACTTCCAAACATTTTTAAATATGGTCTACCTGTCCAACCATATATTTTATCTTTTTCTTTACCTTTTGCTTCTGGCTTGGCTGTGCCCCGGTCAGAGGTGAAAAGTATACCATTTTTGTACTGAATAGGACTAAAATCAGCGTATAAAGAATTTAACTCAGTAACTGCTTTTACTTCTACCATCGGTGGGCGCTTTAACCATTGCGAAGCAAGATCACAGGCTTCGGCTAGTTTACGGGCTTGCGCAGCCTCCACAGGCACTTTTTCAGCATATTGCAAGTATTGTACTTTTGCTTCCTCGTATTTGCCATTGGTATGCAACATCTGAGCATAATAAAAAATGTTTATTGGCTCTGCTTCCGGAAACTTTAAAACCTCGGCGTACCAAGCCTCAGCAGCTACCGAGTGGTTGCTGAGTCGGTTGGCATCGGCAAGCCGTTGCGTAACAGTGAGGGTAGGTGATTTTCTTTCGATAGTTTTTTTATATTCTTCAATTGCTAATGAATATTTATAACTATCAAAATATTGGTTGGCTTTTCGGAGCGCAGATTGAGCCCGCAATTTTCCGGATAAACCACAAAATACTACAACCAATATTAAAAAGATGATTTTTGTAAAGGTATGTTTCATAATGAACAATAGCAGTATTTTAAAAATATTGAGGAGTCAGCATTTTAGTTTCCGCTTTCTTGAATAATAATACACCTAGCGAAAACTCGTGCGTACTATAATTATTTAATTGCGTCAGGGTAAAATCGTAAGAATAACCTAAGCGCAATTTTGGAGATAAAAACACTTCAGCAATGGCAGATACAGCATCCTTATTTGCCAGGTCAGATGCTTCAAAATTATTTTTGAAAATATTTGCTGCGGTGCGATAAGTACCACCTAACCAAATGCGGTTTTCGATAAGCAGAAAAGCATTCAAGTCAAGGTTAGTTGGACCATGAAAGTTTTCTTTCATCAGAATAGATGGCTTAAATTTAAGATGTTCTCCTAAATCAAAAACGTAACCTGTTGTAAGAAAGTAGCTGCGCTCAGGATTAAAAGCATTTTCCTGCTTCATGTCAAGTAAATCCGTCGCGGATATTCCCAGGTAAAATTTATCGGTATGAAAATAAACCCCTAATTTTAAATCCGGTTGAATCAGGTTAGTTTCGGCATTATCAATGGTATGATCGTTCGGATCAGTAGTAATAAGTTTATTCCGATCCACTCTGAACTGCGATGCACCCGCTGCAATCCCTACACTTAAAACTCCACTTTCTGAAACATTCAATTTAACTGCCCCATTTATCGATGCAGAAGTTCGACGCTGAGCTCCAATTTGGTCGTTTATTGCTTGTACCCCAACTCCAATGCGGTTGGACTTGTTAACACCATCTATACTGAAGGATTGAGTAGTAGGGGCGCCTTCTAAACCGGTCCATTGAGTACGGTAGAAAGCATTTAGGTGAACTACATTTTTACTACCGGCGTAAGCAGGATTAATAACCAACCCATTGAAAATATATTGGGTATACTGTGGTTTATACTGCGCCATCGAACTGAAAGACAACAGCATAGCCGCAAAAAATAAACGTAATTTCATTTTTTATTATTTCTGATTATTAGTTTGCCTAACGTACAACTGTAATGTAACCCCTATAAACTTTATAATTCCCTTCGCATGGTTTTACCCGCAGCACATAAAAGTAGGTTCCTTCGCCAAGCCCGGTTGCCCGCCAGTTATTCTGATAATTTTTGGCTCTAAATACTTCATTTCCCCAACGGTTTAGTATTTGGATGTCGTTGTCCGGAAACTTAAGTAAATTATCTACTATCCAGGCTTCATTTTTATCATCTCCGTTTGGAGTAAAAGCGGTCGGGAAGGTAAGATTGGCATCTGCTGCTTTCGCATTTGCTTCTAAAGTAGCGGCTATACTATTGCAACCAGCTGCATTAAAAGCAGTAACCGAAATTGTACCACGACGATCTAATTGATCCGCAATAACTTTTATGGTGGAAGTACCCTGACCAGATGTAATAGTAAAGCCTTCCGGAACACTCCAGGTATAGTTTGTGGTACCTGGCACTTCCGTTACCGAATACATTAAACCTGTACACGGTCCGCTTTTATCAGAAATAACAGCAGTAGCCGGAACGACACTGGGAGTAATGGTATTTGTTTCGGTGCTGCCACCAATTCCGCAAGAATTAGAAACTAATACAGATACTTTGCCCGGATTAGTGCCGACTAGAACTGTAATTGTATTTGTATTTTGACCAGCACGAATTTGCCAATTGGCTGGTACACTCCAGGTATAATTTTCAGCACCAGCTACGGGAGCAATACTGAAGCTTTGCTCGGATCCAACACATGCCGTTACCGGACCTGTAATGCTTCCTGGCAAAGCAGGTGGTCTGTTTACCCTTACCTGAACTTTCAACGGCTCACCATTACTACATAAAGAGTTGATATTAATCGGAAGGATAGATATTTCAGAATTGTCTTTAGCGGTATCTTCTACTTTAACAACAATGGTACTATTCGATCCGGTTATCTTGGTAAATCCAGTGGGTAATATATACTGAAAGCCAGTAACTCCATTTATATTATCAACGGAATAAGTAACAATATCACCCACACAAACTTCATTTTTGCCAGCTGCCAGCACCGGCAAAGAAGGAGATACGCAAATAACTACCTCAGAATAATCATTACCAGAAATTAAGTCTAACTGGTTTCCTGTAATTATAGCTGAATTGGCTATCTGACCGGCTATGAGGGGAATAGCAGTTAACGTTACGGACTTCTCTTCGCCTGCTGCTAAGCTACCTATTATCCAGTTATAGGTTCCGGTGCTTGCATCAAATTGTCCTTCGGAAGAAGCCCGAACAAATTTCAGATCAGTGGATAATACATCCGTAACTACTACACCTGTGGCGTTAGTTGGGCCATTATTACGGGCGGTAAGAGTATATGTAACTTCATTACCTAAAGTAACCGTAGAACCGTTGGCTTTTTTAATAATTTGTAGATCTACTAATGGTACCGCACCGGCATCTGTAACTACTGTTGCTTTATTGTTAAGTCCTGCGGGATCAAGAACCGCATTATTTGTTATTAGCGCCGTATTAGTTATTCTACCATTTTTAATAATCCGTGCATCAATGGTTAAAATGGCTTTTTCATTTACACCTAAATCACCGATTGTAAATATGTTCTGGCTGTAAGTAGAAGTTGGGTCAACAGATACATTTTGGGTGTAAATACCTGTATTAACAGATGTTTTTATAATAGATAGAAAACCAATTGGAAAGGTTTCGGTTAAGGCCACATTTGTAGCTTTGTCAGGGCCTAGATTTTCTACGGTAACTACATAGTGGAGATTATCACCCACCTTTGCCGTAGTTTTATTAACTGTTTTTGTAACGTATAAATTAGCCGAAGCAGTAGGTATTCTAATGGATACTTCCGCATTATTTTTAATGGGATTTGAATCCTGCGTATCAGCTTTTACAGCTACTTTATTTGTAACTACGTTAGCCGCGGCTATTGCTTTAGCAGTAACCGTAACCACTACTTTATCCTTCACTTTCATATTTCCCAACTTAAAGAGGAATACTTTTTTGTCAGGGTCAAAAGTTACCCGCACAGAACCTGGAGCACTATAATCTACAACCTCCAGATTAGCATAAGGAAAATCTTCTACTACTTCCACATTCGCTGCTTCTTGAGGGCCGTAATTAGTTACAGTTACTGTAAAAGTTACCAACTCACCCAAAGGAACAGTATTACGATTTGATTTTTTTTCGATACTTAGATCTGCTTCAATAATATTAGCCAAATAAATGTTATTATCTTGTAAGGTAACACTACCATTTAAAGCTAGTACACGCCCCTCTACACTGGTACCTTCACTTAATCGAATTGCTTCACCAGTTTCAGAACCATTATTGTTTACTAAATAATTACCTTGTAAAACCGCATTGGCATCTGGTACACCTCCAGCGGCCGGAATTAGTACCCCATTAATTTGAAAAAACACGTTTTTAGCCTGTGCCCCCCTTTCCATTGCTATAACAGAGCCTGGCTCAAAACTGAAATTACCTTCTATTTTAAAAATAAAAACGGCGTCTGTGCGGTTTTGGCCGTCTAAACGCAAAAGACCGGAAAGAAGTACATTCGGGTCATTAAAGCTATAAACTCCCGGACTAAGAATCATTCCATTGGTAACTTCGGGATCGCCTAAAGGAGTAAAACCGTTACCCAGCTTTGGATCGTGCGTGTATTCGGTCGGCTGATTTTTAACGAAATCGTAAGCCTCTCTGGCACTTTGTAAGACAGCTTCAGCATTAGGAGTATTTACCTCGGTTGTACCAATAACTACTCCAGGACCAACTTCAGGGTCAAAGCCGGTTAAAGTGCCCGTAGTAACAGCTAAATCTGCAAAAACCACACTCGCATCGGTGTTGGAAACTCCTGCCGGACCAAGAACAGCAAAGTCCTGAGCTTCTTTTAAATCCGGAACCTTTTGTTGTTGAGCGTAGAGCCGGTACGTGAGTAGTAGAAAAGAAAAAATCAGTAAAACGTTTCTCATATATTAATTACATTGCAGACGTTACTAAGGAATATTCTTATATTTTAATTCTTAGTTTCCTTTGTTATGCAAATACTATTCCTATATTTTATAGAACTTATATTTTTAATTAATATATTAAGACGTTTTAATACTAATTAGTTCATGCCATTATTTAACTATATTGAGAATGTTATTTCATTCTGCCCTTAAAAACAAAAAGCCTCACCAGTTTCCCGATGAGGCTTATTGCTTAACTAAATAAAAAATTATATAAATACGTGCCGTTCGGCGTGGTAAGAAGACCGGACTAATGGCCCTGCTTCCACATATTTGAGTCCTCGGTTAAGTCCTTCTTCGCGGTAGTGCGCAAATAAATCCGGATGAATAAATTCTGCCACTTCTAAATGGCGCTTAGTAGGTTGCAGGTATTGTCCTAAAGTTAAAATATCTAGGCCATGAGCAACTAAATCGTCTATTGCTTGATAAACTTGATCCTTTGTTTCTCCAACACCTAACATAATACCCGACTTGGTACGTTTTCCGTATTCTTTAATCCGCTTTATTTGCTCCAGACTGCGTTCATACTTAGCCTGCGGCCGAACCATCCGATACAGTTCTTTTACGGTTTCCATATTATGACTAACCACTTCCTGCCCCGCTGAAATCATGGTGATCAAAGCGTTCCAGTTAGCCTTTACGTCTGGTATAAGTGTTTCAATCGTTGTTTCCGGCGATAGCTCTTTTACCTGAACCACTGTTTCGTGCCAAATACTCGCTCCCCGATCTTTTAACTCGTCGCGGTTTACGGAGGTAATTACAGCATGCTTTACTCCCATTAATTTTATAGCTTCGGCTACTCGGCGCGGCTCGTCTTGATCGTACTCATTTGGCCGACCGGTAGCAACGGCACAGAAGGAGCAACTACGCGTACACACGTTACCTAAAATCATAAAAGTAGCAGTGCCAGTTCCCCAACATTCGCCCATGTTAGGACAATTACCACTTTCGCAAATAGTATGTAACTTATATTGATCCACCAAGTTCCGAACCTTGGCGTATTCTTTCCCTACTGGTAATTTTACCCGTAACCAATCTGGTTTACGAGGTTTAGCTATTGGCTCCGCCGGCTGTATAACCGGCAGCATTACAATCTCTTCCATAACACAAAGATAAACATTTATCCGGTAGTAGTAAATCTGCTCTATCTTTCTAAAGCTTACCAATCCGAAAATTTAAAAATAAGCCTAACAGCACTTGATCAGGTTTAAGATTATACCTGCTAAAATTTTTGTGTTGATTTAAAAACTAATTCAACCGCTACTAGCTTAAATGCTGTACAAATAACAACTAGAAAAGTTTATTGTTCCGAATGATTAAGGTTAGACAGATTAGTGGATCAAGAAAACAAAGTAGCTAGTAAAGTTTCGCTATTACAAAAAGCCAGAACCTCCAGTTAAGTTCAATAAACTCAGTTTACCTTCAGGCCTTTAAAGTAGATAGCCAAGGAATAGAAGCGGCTTAGTTTGAAAATACTCCTAATCTTATTTTATGTAATAGCTTTAAGTACAACAAAATTGCTGATTACCGGTAAAAGTCAATTATTTGCGACGACCGTAATATAAAGTCAGGTAAAAGGATGGGAAAAACTGAGCGTTATCTGCTTGAGGAATTATAACCATTTTTTTGGTAAAAGCTTCTAATACAAATCCTACTTCTACCCCAGTAACATCTTCGCGGTAGCGACCATATTCAAAATTTACTCCACCTCGCACATGGAGCCCGGGCCGGAATTTACTTTCACCTAAACCCGTAAAGAAAGCAGCGCTTCCCCGAATACGGTTTTCAAAGTCGGTATGGATTTCCGGATTGTATGCTTCTACCCGATAATCTGCTACGGCATTTGGCCCACGGGAGTAATCGGTATAATCATAAACAATATAGTAGGGAGCCAAAAGACCAATGGAGGGGCCAGCCGCCACCACACCATTTACTTGCACCCCAGATTCAGGAGCTTTCCGGAAAAAAACATATTCACGTCCAATCTCGGGCCGCAAAACAAATAAATAATTAGACTTACCATAAATAAAAGAATTACCAGTACTAGAAGAATAGCGGCGGTTTTCCTTAGGATGTTTTACTTCTACTACTTCTAAAGCCCAGAATTTAAACCAGCTATCGCGTAGGTAATGCGATGATTTGATCATACCGCCACCAATAAGCCCGCCGTTGGTATTAAAATTAACCCCATACACAAATTCTTTTTGAGGCAATTGATCATCTTGCTGGGCGTACGTTGGCAACGCGGCCAAGCCCAGCATAAAACAAATGAGAATATATTTAAGCACTCTGATAACCTTTAAGTTGGTTAAATTAAATAAAATTTTGACTCACCTCAAATAAAAGTTAATTTACGGTGATCCTAATAATAACTACTAAATACCTGGGGCGTTACGTACCTAAGAAAGACATTTAGCCTCAGGGAACAATTATTTAGATGCTTGCGATAATGGGTAGTGTCGCAAACTACTATAACCGAAATTATAGAAAGTGCTCAGCTACAAATTTTTACAATAGCAGCAAACCAACCAATTATTGCTGAAATTATCTTAACTTTTACTATGCCTAATAATGATTTTACCGAATGGATGCATCTTACTCGAAAATGCTGCCCGCACTTGTCATTTAATCCTTGGCCTAAATCCGGGATTAATACAAGCCTTTATTTTTAATTGTTAAACGTTTTTTATTAAATTTCATTGTTTGTTAACGTAACCGAGCCAAAGAAACTTAACAGATTAACGAACAAAATTTATCTAATTTCATTACCCTATATTATTTGGTTTACTGCGAATTGAAAAGACTTTAGTTATATAATCCGATTTAAAAAATCTAAATACGAAGTTAAGCCAAAGCTTTTTTCACTTCATCTACCCTAATACCTAAATGCGACCAATCCGAAGTGCATTCGCCATTACGAATTAATAATAGTTGCGGCGATTCGTGACGCACATCAAAAGCAGTTGCAATTTGATTAGAAACAGACCGGTACGACAATAAATCGAGAAAATAAGGTTTCACATTTTCTAAACCCGCATCGTCCCATTGTCGTTCGAGTCGGTTTTTAGCCGTAGCACTTATGGAACATGATGTACTATGCTTAAAAATAACAACGGGCTGCTTTAAAGATTCTGCTTTAATATTTTCTAACTGCTCCCCGGAGGTAAGCGCATTCCATTTAATCATGTAAATTACTCTTAATTGCTAAATACCTTTAATCCTTCTTCTTCCGGTTTGCTTTACGCTTTAACTTTAGTTTTTTCGGCTCTAGATAGTTAAAATCATTCGTAGCATTAAACTGATAGCTTTCCCATCCTTCCTCAATATCCACTTGTTTGCGCCCGGCTTTGCCTTTCTTATACGTGAAATTACTTGTATTTAGATGCGATTCTTTGTAATCAGCTTCTATTCGAGCCGCTTCCCGACGACTTTTTCTGGTTTCGGCTTTTAATTGCGCATCGTTCGTAAAGGCAATCTGGGCAGAAACCTGTAAACTCGAAATCAGAGTAAAGAAGATAAAAACAAAAGCTGCTTTTAAATGAAAAAAAGGAGTAAAAAAGGAAACCATAATTGCTATCTTAAAAACACCAACACACCCCTACTATACTGATTTAAAGCGTTTTGGTTTCTGCTTTAAACTTTTATAACTTTTCTTCTTCATCAATCCATTTTTATCGTAGCCTACAAGTTTACTTTGACCAAAACCTTCCTGACCTGGATTGTCGGCATCAGCTTTCTTACGAAAAATAGAAAATTTATGACCACCTCCAATTTCAGGACATGGAATTTTGCTGCTGTGGCATCCAGAAAAGATCACTAAGCTTAATGCGAAGAAAAGAGTAAGATTACGAGAATAACTAGCAGATGAAATTACCAAAACAAGTAAATTATAGTAAACAGACCTAAATATATTATTTTATTAATATAAAACCAAAGCAAGAGGCAATTAATTCTAAACCAGGTACTTTTACGCCGATAAATAAAAGGTAAAATGTTGGAATCACCTTGATTACTTTAGCCTAATGCATCATTAATTAATACTGTAATAATTGTTCAACTTTTTGTCTTAAACGCTGAATAGGCAAAAATAACTGCTCTAAAGGTGGCGAAAACGGCACCGGAGTATCTAAACTACCCACTCGTACTACCGGACTATCCAAATATTGAAAGCAATTTTCCGAAATCCAGGCACTAATTTCGGCCCCAACACCACCCGTTAAGGTATCTTCGTGCACAATTAGTACACGGCCGGTTTTCTGTACGGTAGCCTGAACAGCCTCCTGGTCCCAGGGCAACAGAGTTCTCAAATCCAAAATATCGGCTTTCACTTCGGGTATGGTTTGCATTAATTGCGTTGCCCAATGCACGCCCATACCGTAAGTAATAATAGAAAAATCAGAACCTTCCGTCACTAACTTGGCCTTCCCGATTTCCTCCGCGTAGTAATCATCCGGAATAATGGCTGATATAGAACGATACAATAATTTATGTTCAAAATAAAGAACCGGATTAGGATCAGCAATGGCCGCGTTTAATAAACCTTTTGCGTCGTAGGGATTAGACGGATACACAATTTTAAGCCCCGGGGTATGAAAGAACCAGGCTTCGTTCGATTGCGAATGAAAAGGACCAGCCGCCGTTCCGGCCCCAGTTGGCATGCGGATCACCACATCGGCATTTTGCCCCCAGCGGTAATGCGATTTGGCTAAATTATTAACAATCTGGTTAAAGGCACAAGTAACGAAATCGGCAAACTGCATTTCAATCACCGCCTTTTTTCCTTTAATAGACAAACCTAAACCTATTCCTACAATGGCCGATTCGCAAAGCGGGGTATTCCGAATGCGATCTTTGCCAAACTGGTCTACTAGACCTTCGGTTACCTTAAAAACGCCGCCGTATTCAGCAATATCCTGCCCCATTATCACTAATTCCGGATATTTTTCGAGGCTCTGGCGAAGGCCAGCGGTTATGGCATCCACGTACCTTTTTTCAGATTGCTGTTCGGATTTAGGTTCTTCTACAATTTGCTGGTAGGGCGCATACACATCGGCTAATTCTTCGGCTATATCTGCCATAGGCATAGGAGTAGCAAAAGCAGCTTCTAATCCTTGTTCAATACTAACTTTAAATTCATCGCGGGTAGCAGCCAACAACCGAGCCGTTAAAACTTTTTCGTCGAGCAGGTATCTTTCGTAATTTTCTACCGGGTCTTTCTTCGACCATTTTTCGAATAATTCCTGCGGTACGTATTTAGTACCCGATGCTTCTTCGTGCCCGCGCATCCGGAAGGTCATGGCTTCAATTAAGATCGGGCGTGGATTTTTGCGCATACTAGCGGCCGTCTGGCGAATCGTGTCGTACACTTCCAATACGTTATTCCCGTCAATCTGTAAGGTGTCTATGCCGTAGGCGGGGCCTTTATCGATAAAATAATTAAATTTAAACTGCTCGGAGTTAGGAGTAGACAAACCATAACCATTGTTTTCAATCATAAAAATAACCGGCAAATTCCAGACGGCGGCTACATTTAAAGCTTCGTGAAAATCGCCCTCGCTGGCTCCTCCGTCCCCGCTGAACACCAAGGTTACCTTTCTTTTTTTCTCGAGTAAATCGGCTAAGGCAATTCCGTCGGCTACGGCTAGTTGTGGGCCCAAGTGCGAGATCATACCTACAACGTGGTGTTCCTGTGAGCCAAAATGAAAAGACCGATCCCGCCCCTTGGTAAAGCCGGTGGTTTTACCCTGAAATTGCGCAAATAACTTATTTAAAGGTACGTTGCGGCAAGTAAAAATACCTAAGTTCCGGTGTAAGGGTAGTATGTATTCGTCCGGATCCAGTGCCAAAGTCGCTCCTACTGAAATAGCTTCCTGGCCAATGCCCGAAAACCATTTGCTTATCCGGCCTTGACGTAGTAAAATCAGCATGCGCTCTTCAATCATGCGGGGTAATAAAATACCCCGGTACAAATGCAGCAGGTCGTCGTCGGAGTAATCTTTACGGTTATAATTCATTCGGAAAATCTAAGTAGTAATCATCAAAATTAACGAAAATATTCATGGCATTACGGCTTTTTACGGCTGCCATTTTTAAGTAAAATACAAGCAAGATTAATAAATCGGACAGAACAACAGCACCTTTATATTCAGCATTTTATATATTTGCAGAAATTTTAAATACTGCATGAAATATTTTTTACTTGTATTTACTTTATTAACTACTTTTCTCAGAGTAGCTGTTTATGGTAAAAACCGTTTTCCCAATTTAATTAGTACAACTGCTATTTATCAGGATACCACTGCTACTGATTCGGTAAATACTGGTTACAGACACATCCTACGCAGTCAGGTAACGGGAGCCATATCCACCATAACTGGCAAGCAGATTCAACAAACACCGATGTTCTCTCTGGATCAGGCTTTAAAAGGCCGGGTTGCGGGTGTGCAGGTAACGCAGAATTCCGGCCAGCCGGGCGCAGCTGCCTCCGTCCGGGTTCGGGGTATATCTACGTTATTTAACAGCGTTGAGCCATTATATGTGCTGGATGGCGTACCACTTTTCCACACGGTTCCCGAAAGCACGAACCAATTTCTGCCGATCCTGAATTTTATTAACCCGGCCGATATTGCTTCGGTGGAGATATTAAAAGACGCGGGAGCAGCGGCTATATACGGTAGCCGGGCCAGCAACGGCGTGGTGCTGATTACCACTAAACGAGGACAGGCTAAAACAAATCGGGTGGCCCTTCATTCATTTTTTGGCTTGCAGCAGGTACCTAAACAAATACCCTTACTAAATGCCAGCGAGTACGCCGGACTGGTAAACAAAGCTCTTCAGGAACAAGGCCTGCCCCCAAGGTATATCACCGAGCAAATGAAGGCTTTAGGAGAAGGCACCAATTGGCAGTCAGAAATTTATCGATTAGCACCTGTGCAAAACCACCAGGTCAGTTATAGCGGTGGTTCGGAAACGCACCGTTTTTTTGCCGGTGCTGGTTTCACCAACCAACAGGGTGTAATTATTCAATCGGGTTTGCGGCGTTACAATTTCCGGCTGAACTACGACGGGCAAATTGGCAAAAGATTAAAGGTCGGTATCACATCGTTGGTAAGTACGATGAAAAACCACCCAACCAATCCTAATCTCATACATTATACCTTGTTGGCCCCGCCCATTTTTGACCCAAACGATACGGCCCGTAATTTTTTAAATCCAATAAAAATGCTGCAAGAAAACACCCGTTCGGAAGAAGGCAAATCGCTTTGGGGTAATTTCTTTGCGGAGTATCAAATTATACCTGGATTGTTCGTAAAGGCGCATTACGGTGTAAACGAGATAAAGCAGGAAAACCGACACCTTTTCTATTCCAAATTATCGAACAATATACGTCGTACAGATATAAATTTTAATAACAAAACAACTAGTAAAGAAGCTACTTTCCGTTACCATAGAACCTGGAAAAAACACTCTTTATTCTTATTAAGTGGCATTGCTGAGCAGCAACTGGAGAATGATTATACTACTACCACCTACATAGGCCAAAAAGGGACTGGTTTTAAAGATTTTAGTTACGAAAGTAAGTGGAATAAAAATACTTTACTTTCTTACTTCGGACAATTACATTATAGCTTTGTTAATCGATACTTTTTATCTGCTTCCGTGCGAAAAGATGGCTTATCACAGTTTAGTCTACAGGAAAAATACACGGTTTTATCTGCTATATCTGCCGCCTGGCAAGCTATAAACCAGCAACAATCTAAACAGGTAATCCAAAGCTTAAAATTCCGCACCAGTTACGGAACTACGGCTCACGCCTCTTTGTCCGGAATAAACATAGATAATACTAACCTTGTAATTTTCGATCCTTTTTTACGTCCGGAATTAACCAAACAAGTTAACTTCGGAGCTGATTTACTAGTATTATCCAATCGAATTCAAATATCAACTGATCTGTATCAAAGGAATACGTCGGATGCAATAGTTCTCCTACTAAGACCCTCCAATTCTTATATTGCCAAAAATATAGCGGGTCTGCGGAACAGAGGTTTAGAAATAAGTATTACCAGCCATAATATAAAAGGCGCCCTTACCTGGAACAGTTCTTTTACTTTTGCCGCCAATAAAAACAAAATAACAGACTTGAGTGATTTTAACATCGTCTTGCTGAATACCAAATACCGAAGATTCATATTTTCAGAAGGGCAATCTATTGGGGCTATTAACGGCCTGAAAACAGATGGTCTTTATCAAAACCAGAGCGAAGTACCTGACTCATTTATGGCTTCGCCAGGCGATATAAAATATCAAGATCTAAATAACAATAAAAACTTAACGGATGATCAAACCTTATTAGGCAGTACCCATCCAGCATTTACTTACAGTTTAGATAATGACTTTACTTTTAAAGATTTTGAAGTAAATATATTTTTACAGGGTGTACAGGGCAACAAAATCTACAATGAAAATCTGGTGAATTTAAATAACCTTTATTTATTGGACGCAGATAACACCAATAATGGCTCTAGAGATTTACTACAGCATTGGTCGCCCGAACATACTAATACTAACCTACCCCGTTTAAATGGGAATCCTTATAACAATGAATTTTCTGATAGGTACGTAGAAAATGGATCATTTTTACGCATACGCAATCTAACTTTCGCCTATAATTTACCAAATAAGTTTACCTTAAGTAATAAAATGCTTCAAGCTAAAGTTTATCTAAGTGGGCAAAACCTGGTTACCTTTACCAAGTATTCCGGTTACGACCCCGAGGTGGGTGGCTTACGAATTGCCGAGCAAGGTTTGGATTCGTACAATTACCCGATTCCGCTCACTTACCTGGCGGGCGTGAAAATTACCTGGTAATAGTAGTCAATTTTATAAATTTGCGGAAGAGCCAAGTTCCGGCTGTATGTTTTAAATAAGATAAACCTGTGATAGATTTCAAAGAATTCACCTTAGATAATGGCTTGCGCGTAATTGTGCACGAAGATTTTACTACTCCTATGGCGGTGTTAAACGTGCTGTACGATGTAGGCTCCAAAGACGAATCGGAAAACCAGACGGGTTTTGCGCATTTATTTGAACACTTAATGTTCAGCGGTTCGGTAAACATTCCGAGCTATGATGAGCCTTTGCAAAAAGTAGGCGGAGAGAACAATGCCTTTACCAGTCCCGACATTACCAATTATTATTTAACCGTACCGGCCGTTAACATTGAAACCGGTTTTTGGCTCGAATCGGATCGCATGCTGGACTTAGCTTTTTCGGAGCAAGGCCTGGAAGTGCAGCGTAAAGTAGTGGTAGAAGAATTTAAGCAGAATTACCTGAATCAGCCTTACGGTGATGTTTGGCTAAAATTACGCCCGCTGGCTTACCAGCAACACCCTTATAAATGGGCTACTATCGGCAAAGAAATTTCGCATATTGCCGATGCGCAAATAACGGACGTAAAAAATTTCTTCCGGAAGCACTACTCTCCCATTAACGCCATTCTGGTGATAGCCGGAAATGTACCATTTGAGAAGGCCAAAGCTTTAACCGAAAAATGGTTTGGGCCAATTCCCTCCGGTGAAAAATACCACCGGCAATTACCCGTTGAACCCGTGCAAAAGGAAGCCCAGCGGTTAGAAGTAGAGGCCGATGTACCTTTAAGTGCGCTTTATAAAACGTACCACATGCCCGCCCGCTTAGACAAAAATTACTACGCGGTTGATTTACTAGGTGATATTCTGGGCCGGGGAAAATCATCGCGTTTTTACCAAACTTTGGTTAAAGAACAAAAACTTTTTAATTCTATTGGAGCTTCTATAACCGGTTCCATCGAACCAGGTTTGTTGGTAATTCAAGGTAAGTTAAACGAAGGCGTATCTCTGACTGAAGCGGATGCAGCAATTGAATCTATTACGGAAGAAGTTCGACAGCAGTTAATCGACGAGCAGGAATTAACGAAAGTTAAAAACCAAGCAGAATCGTCGATTGTATTCTCGGAAATTGAATTGTTAAACCGGGCCATGAACCTGGCCTACAGCAAATTATTAGGCAACGCTAATTTTGTAAACGAAGAAGGTGCGCATATCCAGGCCATAACCCCAGACGATATTCTGGCAGCGGCCAACGAAGTACTGGTTCCAACTAACTGTTCTACCTTGTATTACCACGCCAAGCCACAAGGAGCAACAATTGCTACTGATGCTGATGATTTATAAAAATAGTTAATAAGTGTACGGTATTCTATAAGGCAGGTAATTTTCAAAATGGATTTCTGACTTTGGCTAATGAAGCCTGATTCCCCAAATAGCTAGAGACAAAAATAAATTAAGGTAAAATAGGTTTAGCTTTAATTCCCTGAATGGGTTCTATATAATTTACTTTGGCAGAATCGGCTACTGGTGTAAAAGTAACCTCTGGGGATGTTTTCCTAGCTGGCACTAATAAACGTACTAACCACGGGAAAATAACGGCTGGCAATAATAAACCCAAAACACAACTCAACAACAACCGGATAATCCGTTTCATTGGGATATTTATAAATTATTAAAAGAAAACGCTTTTTGATTTCAAAGAAGGCAGGAGCAAATTATTCTTTTAATTTCAGGTTTAAAAGCAAAGTTTAAAATTTAAATTTTTACTCGCTAAAGGGATTAAAATAGCGGATAAAACAAAAAAAGTCTGCGAGTTTCGTATAAACGCTCACAAACTTTTTTATTTTAACTCTGGTGATACTTCAGAAATTTAGAAACAGTGAATATAGGTTATGAAGAAACAAGATTTAATAATCGAATCTTCGTCATTCCTTATGCTACCATTTTTACCTCGGTCAGCAAAGTATTTATTTGTTTAATTTCGTCTCCGGTAAGCATAAAATCGGCGGCTTTGGCATTTTCGGCTACTTGCTCCGGGTTACGGGCGCCAACTAAGGCGGCCACAATAGCTGGTTGCTGAATAGTCCAGTTAATTACCAATTGGGCTAAGGTAACTCCGTAACCATCGGCAATAGGTTTTATTTGCTGCAGAAAATTATTGATTGTTTTCCGGTTTTGCGGTTTAAAATGCAAGGTATTGGGCCGATGATCTCCTTCTTCAAATTGGTAATTTTCGGTTATTTTACCAGTTAAAATACCGCGCTGTAGGGGGCTATAAGCCAGAATGCCTCGCCCATGTTCCAGGCAATAAGGAACTACTTCGGCTTCTACTTTACGCTCTACCATGCTGTAGGGTACCTGGTTAGTTACTTGTTTTACGGTTTGGTCGGCAATGCGCATTTGTTCGGCGCTGTAATTACAAACGCCCGAAGCCCGGATTTTACCTTGTTGCAACAAACGGTCTACTGCTTCCATGGTTTCGTCAATGGGAGTGGAAACGTCCGGCCAATGAATCTGATACAAGTCAATGTAATCGGTTTGGAGGCGTTTCAAGCTGCGTTCACATTCTTCAATTACACTTTCTTTGCCGGCATATCTATAAATTTTTAAATCGTTTCCGTTATTGTCTTTTGAAGCCATGAAATCACCGGGCCGATTGATATCCCAACGCATCCCGTATTTCGTTAGAATCTGCGCTTCGTGGCGGCGACCTTTTAAGGCTTCTCCCACAATTTCTTCGCTTACTCCTTGTCCGTATACCGGGGCGGTATCAATACTGGTAATACCTAACTCCAGAGCTTTGTTTATAGCAGCAAGGGCATCATCCTTATCGGCACCACCCCACATCCAGCCGCCAATGGCCCATGCCCCAAAGGTAATGGCCGATACTTTCACTCCGCTCTCGGCTAATTCATTGTATTTCATAGTTTAGTTTATGGTTGTTGTTTACGATTTTAACTTTCAAGCCTTCCAAATTCACTGAGAAAACTTAATTTATTCAACGAAGTGCTTTATACGATGGATTAGAAAGAATAAGGGAATTCTATCTTACTAATTTTAAATTTTTATCATTTTAAGTTTTAAACTTAAACAATAAAAGAAGTTACCAATGCCTAGAAAGGCATTTGCAGTAAAGTTAAATAAGCTTAAAACTCCAACGAGTGAGAAAGTGGATCGTAAGTACGGTAATCATTTCTAGGCCAAACCGGCTTCCTTTAATAAGCTGCGCAGCGTTTGTAAATCCCGTGACATGGCGGCAAAAACTTCGTCTTTGGGAACCGTAATTTGCTTTTTACCTTGGTCGGCCCCGCCGAGTGGGTACTCAAAATGAATTGACATTGGGCCCGAGATGCCGTATTGTTTTATCAGATTAAAATATTTCTTAAAATCCACCATTCCTTCACCGAGCGGCACGAGTTGGTGTTCCCATTTACCTTCTTTCTTCGCCCAGTAAAAATCCTTAATATCCATGCACCGGATATAATTTTTGAATAAATCCAGATCGTTTACCCACGAAGCACTTCCCTCGGCGGTGGCATGGTTAATATCATATTGCACGCCCATCCAGCGGGGGTCCAGATCTTGGAACATTTCCCATAAATCCCAAACGGCAGCCCCCACGTTAGAGCCCGAATGGTTTTGATAGGCCCCGTGAATATTATACTTCTGGTTGAGGGCCGCTAATTCCTGAAATTGCTTTTTATACTTTTCGAGGCTTTTTACTACCCCCAGTTGCGGATCATATTTCACCCAGCCAGTACGGTAATATTTAATGCCAACTTGGCTGGCTGCTTTTAGAAGGGGTTCGGTTAAGGGGTGCCGGGGGTCAGTTATATCGGTAACGATCATGGGTACCTCCAAACCAGCCTTTCGAATTTGAGCAACTGCTTTCGGCAATTCGGTTAGGGCTTGCGCCGGCTCAATGTGGCCGTCTTTCCGAACCGTTAAATCTATGCCATCGTACCCTAAGCGGGCGACATTTTTTGCCATTTCCGGGATAGTAAGCCAATGCAAATGTTTCGAAAAAACACAAATTGGTCGGTCAGTTTTTGCCGGATTAGCGGGTAGTAGTTTGTTGGCTAACCCGGCTACTGGCAACAAGGCGGCGGTGGTGGCCAAAGTGCTCATAAAAGCTCGTCGGGATAGGTGATTTTCTTCTGTTAAATTATTTACACGCATAACTTCAAGAAAAATAAGACTGTTTATGGGTAATTACTTACCAAGTTAAACCACATAAAAAACAGAACGATTTATCCCGCCAGCTGATTATATTCTGGGCCTAACAGATTTAAGGTTCTGTTTAAATTAAGGTATTTAATCGTTTGTTAGCCCAATTTCCGGCAAGTGTCTCTGGAGCGATTAGCAAAAAATTTACTCTTTCGCGGAGGCTTGATAGAAACCAATTTCGGCGAGTTGCACGGGTTGCTTGGCCTGAAGCACGGTAAAACGAACTTTACTCGCAGTTATTTCTGGTAACCGTAACAAGCGTTTGTAACCAACGGTAGTAAAAGTTTCGATTTTCTGCCAAGCTTTACCATTCCAATATTCCAGTTGTGCTTCGGCAATACGCTGGCCCCCGGCAATATTTTCCTGAAATAAGGCCCGATTGAAAGTTACTTGCTTTTTAAAGGCGAGCTCGATGGGTTTGTTTACCGGTACTGTTACATTGGTTTTTAGCTGACCATCGGTAAGCGCAGCGTTGGCGCTGCCTTTAGCCAGATTAGTTTTAAAAGTTTCGTTCAGAATACTCCGGAAATCATATAAACTTTTAATATCCGGTTCCGAGAAAAGTCCCTGGCGGTTAGGAGGAATATTGAGCAATAACAAACTGTTGCGCCCCACGGATTGATAGTATAGATTTACCAGTTCTTTCCCGGTTTTAACCTGGTTGTCTTCGCTGGCGTGGTAAAACCAACCGGGCCGGATGGACACGTCCGTTTCAGCGGGGATCCATAGTTTACCGTTAGGGTCGCCGGTATTCAGGTACTTAGAATCGGCCTTACCTGGTGCCATGTTCGTAGTGGTAATAGTAGACCAGCAGGTTTGGCCCGCATTACCGGATTCATTACCTACCCAGCGAACGTCCGGGCCTACGTCCGAGAATAAAACGGCTTTCGGTTGTAACTGCCGCACTAATTGCCAATAACCCTCAAAGTCGTACTGCATGTCTTTGGCGTTTTTACCTTTAGCACCATCGAGCCATACTTCGGCAACTTCGCCGTAATTAGTAAGTAATTCTTTCAGCTGATTTTTATAAAAACTGTTGTAGTTATTGCTGCCATAGCTCGGTTCGTGCTGGTCCCAGGGCGAGAGATAAAAACCAAATTTCACCCCGTTTTCCCGGCAAGCATCCGCAATTTCTTTAACCACATCGCCATTGCCATTTTTCCAGGGGCTGTTTTTAACGGAATGTTCGGTTAACTTTGAGGGCCATAAGCAAAAGCCGTCGTGGTGCTTGGCCGTGATAATGACAATTTTAAAGCCGGTTTCTTTTAAGGTTTTTACAATTTTACGGGCATCAAACTCGGTAGGATTAAATATTTGCGGGCTTTCGGTACCATCTCCCCATTCTTTATCGGTGTAGGTATTTACGGTAAAATGTAAAAAGGCGGTAGTTTCCAGTTGCTGCCAGGCTAGTTGGCGGGCAGTAGGTTTGGGTAACGATTGGCTAAATAACGGCTCATACCAGAAGAGGCTAAGCAGCACAAAAAAATAAATTCGTTTCATTCTTTAAAATTTTGCTATTTAATGGAAGTAATTCAGATAAAGGCTCCTAAAAAGAGGCACCGAACAGAAATTCTTCGAAATAAAGTACAACTAGTTTCTGGACGCAAGCTAAAGATTAAGACGAAGGAAGCCAATACTACTTCAAAAATTGATTTTGAATTAATTTGCCCTTAAATACGTAGAATAAGATTTGCTTCAATCTTTGCTTTCTGCATTTGCTATTCTAACTATTTTTTTCCTTATTATTTCCTAAGTTAGACTTCGTGCAGATTTTACCTTCCTATTCAGACATAAAAAAAGCCGTTCCAGATTTGAAACGGCTTCTGTTTGGCAGAAAATCTTACGGAAATAAAACAGCCCGGTATTGGGTCACGTCTACCGTTGGAATCCGGGAATTATATTTAGCATTTATGGCTTTAATCATTTCATTAGCCACAATGGCATAGCCGCGCGGCGTTAAGTGCACGCCATCTAGTGAAAACAAATTGCCCGTAATAAAAGCCGGCGAATACCCTACTCCATTTAGCATCATGCCGTTCTGAATGCTATTAAAATAAGTATAAGCATCAAATACCGCCAAATTCTTTTCACTGGCTTTAGTTTTTAGGATAGTGTTGAAATCTTTAGTGTAATTTTCAATCTCTTTTATTTCACTGGAATCTAATACCTCGCTATCTGTTAAGGGATTAGCTGGATGAAATCCGTGTGGAATGGACTGACCACCTATTTCATCACTTCGGCCAATTGTAGCCTGTGTAGTTAATAAAATTAAATCATCATCTTGAGCAACTCGCACTTCGGCTACACCAGGGCCTATTTTAATGTATACATCTAATTGCTGATTAATTTGCTTTGCGATTGCCCGAACTGCACTCACAGATACAGTTTTAAAGAACGGAATTCCAGTTACATCCGGAATAGTAGCGATTATACCTTTAGCTCCATTAGCTGTGAGCACGTTTATTATTTCATTATTATTAGCCTTAAAGGTTTCTGGTATTGTGATAAAATCAGCAGAGGCTCCAGTTGTTGCATAACCTAATATATCGTTATTCCCCAGCCAGCAACTGAAGAAAGTAGGATTACTTGCGGCTACTCGCTCTAAATATGTTTGTAACGGATTAGTAGTAATACGCTCGAAAAACCGATTACCTAACTGACTACCATATCCAGGCCTTTGAATATCCGACATCCGAATACCGGGAACACCTAAATTATTTACCTCCTCAGTAAATTTAGTATATAGCAGTGGAGTCTGGCTTCGGATAGCCAGCTTATCAGTAACTGGAGTTAAAATAGGAGAACCAGTCGTTGAAAATCCACTTAACCGTAAATAACCGCTGCCGTTTTCCTGTTCTGGGGTAAACAATGGTTGCGCGAAATTCCCGCCCCCCACTTGCTTAAACTGACCAGCCAGAATGTTGGGATAGGAACTCTCCTGCCCTTCCCGGTACAGGCCGTTATCCATAAAGCCAGCCGTGAGTGAATTACCTACCGCCACGTATTTATCCAGGTTAAGCTCGCCTTTGCTGACAGCTATTTTTTCTATTTCCGGTTCACAGCTGGTTACCAGCAGCGTACCGGCCATTAAAACAAACGCACAAATTTTCTGTAAACTATTTTTCATGGTTTAGATTCTGCCAAAATATTTAAAAATTATAATTTACCGCAATACCCGGAACATAACCCACCGATTTAAAAGTACCGGGTACTCCTCCGGACAAATTAGCGGCATCGGTCCTTTTTTTTCGGTTTAAGTACAGAAAAGAAGCATCTAGGCCAATTTTGGGAGTAATCTGGTAGCTCAGTCCCGTAGAAAGACCTATGGCATTTGCATCGGGAGTTTCGGGAGTTAAATAACCATTTTCAACGGGTGATTGGTCGAAATAACCGCCGGCTCGCACTTGTAATTGATCGGAGATCGCGTACTCGGTCCCCAAGCGATAAATAACAACATCCTGGTAATTGCGAGCATTTTCGGTAAACTCGCTTCCGTTTACCGCCTGGCTATAATCAAACCGCAAAGATTTATACGCACTCCACTGCACATACTGCGCATCGGCGGCAATTGTTAATTTGTCCGTAGCTTTAATTCCTAATCCAAAGGTAATATTAGCTGGTAACGGTAAAGCAACATCAAAGGTAGTGCCCGCTGGAAAACGAGAGGCAATGGGAGGCGCAGCAGGAATAGTAAAAGTAGCATCGCCATCTTTTACTTCCATTTTTACTTTAGAGCGGTAACTAACTCCCACGGAAATATTATCGGTGGCTTGAAAATAAATTCCGGCATTAAAACCATAACCTTTCGCGCCGCCGTCTAATTCAACGTGTCCTTCCTGACGATTGGCATCTTGCAGCGGTATACTGCGCTGCAGATTTACACTGCCAATGGCAAACACTGGTCCGGCTCCCACGCTTATCCTATCGGTAATCGCGTAGCTAAAAGTCGGCTGAATAAAAATAGCTTGTAAAGTAAGTTCATTTAAACCAAATCGGCCTTGCCAGTTAGTGCCCCAGTTAACCGATGAACCATACGGGGTATATACTCCGATGCCCACGCGCGCTTTATCATTAGCAAAGCCATACGAACCATAAACCTGAAAAGGAGTACCCAGCGGATTATCCGTAACAGTAGTAGCATTACCGGGCTCTGGTTCCTGGTAGGCCGTTTTAGAAATTAAGGGGCTTATTCCTACCTGAAAGCCATTTTGCCGTAGTTGCGCCAAGGCACCCGGATTAAAAAAGATACTCGCCTGGTCACGGGCTAGTCCTACCCCGGCATGTCCCATGCCAATTTGTTTCTGTCCTTGTAAATTAACCTGAAAACCACCCGCGTAAGCTATTTCCGTTAGCAGGATACCACCCAAAAGACAAAGTACTTTTACTCTCATACAGTTGATTTAATCTATTAACCCAATTTTAATTGTTACAAACTTAAATATTTATATTTCGTTAACTTGTTTCTGTTAAAAAATATTTATTAACAAACCTTATTTTCTGCTCTAATTTAAATAACGGGATTGCTTTAAGAAATGTTATTAGAAAATTTCTAATATACTACAAATTAGCAAAGGTTCGAAATATCCTAAAAATCAGAAAGTATCTTACTATTTTTTCTTGGCTAAGGTAAATAAATAAACTCAGGCCTTTATCTATTATTCTTTTATCATAAGCCAGTTAAATCAAAAATAAGGCTCTGCCGGTAAGCAACTGGTAATAATGGAAAACTCCCGTATCTTGAATTCGTTTACTTAAGCGAAAAAAGGAGATTGAAATGTACGATGTAATTATAGTGGGTGGTGGCCCGGCCGGAACGAGTGCTGCGATGCTGTTGGGGCGCTGCATGCGTAAAGTTCTTTTATTTGATTCCGGATTAGGCCGAAACCGGTGGTCGAATGCGATGAATGGCTTTATTTCGCGCGATGGTTATAACCCGGTTGAATTCATTAAACTTGCCCGCGAGGAGTTAACCAAGTATAATATTGAAGTAAAAAACAAAGTAGTAAAACACGTAAAACGCGCCGAAAACTATTTTGAAGTTACCGACCAGGAAGATCATTGTTACATGGCCCGTAAGGTTTTACTGGCAACCGGGGTGAAAGATCGGGTACCGGAGATACCCGGCATAGAAGAAAAATACGGTAAAAGCGTACACCATTGCCCCTACTGCGATGGCTGGGAATCACGAAATAAAGCGCTGGGAGCATATGGGCTAGGTCGCGATGCAGTTGGTTTATCTTTGTCTTTAAAAACCTGGAGCAGCGATGTTACTTTATATACCAATGGCACCCGTAAACTGCGCCGCGAAGACAATG
Source organism: Adhaeribacter arboris (assembly GCF_003023845.1). Classification (NCBI taxonomy): domain Bacteria; kingdom Pseudomonadati; phylum Bacteroidota; class Cytophagia; order Cytophagales; family Hymenobacteraceae; genus Adhaeribacter; species Adhaeribacter arboris. Next base: position 3,195,389 of record NZ_PYFT01000001.1, read on the forward strand.
CCTTGCTGGAAGCCAATGAGATAAAAATATGTACTGCTCCCATTGAACGCTTAGAAGGCGAAGGCAGCGAACTTTCCGAAATAGTTTTACAAGGAGGAAGCCGCCTCAAGTGCGAAGCTTTATTTTTTTCTACGGGCTCCGAACAACAATGCGATTTAGCCACCAGCCTGGGCTGCGATTTTACGAGTAAAGGCGTAGTAAAAACCTATCAGCATCAGCAAACCAATATTCCTGGATTGTACGTTGCCGGCGATGCCGCCCGCGACATGCAACTAGTAATTGTAGCGGCCTCCGAAGGCACCAAAGCCGGGGTGATGATTAACAAAGAACTACAGGAAGAATTTAGGTTGCAGATAACCGACGTGCGGGTGTAAGTTGTCAATCATTCATTTTACTTAGCCAAAATAAGCAATCACGAAAACAGGTTAAAGCACTTGCTCTACAGGAAGAAACCATTCATCTACTTAGTTAAATGGTTTCTTCCTGAAAGAGAGAAAAAAGTAAATTTTATTCCTGAAGGTTATTGTAATCTTCCTACTTTCATTTTGAAAAACTATTCTGGTTTAAATATTTCATGGAAAAGGAACGGAATAACCACATAGCTAGTTTTCAGGCCAATAGTGCAATCAATCCTTATGAGAATACGTTTGGCAATTATAATTATCCTATTTCTACTTCCCCCGCAGGTTTTTTCCTGGGGATTTTTTGGCCACCAGCGTATAAACCGATTGGCGGTGTTTACTCTTCCTCCCGAGATGATCGGCTTTTACAAAAAACACCTGACTTATCTTACCGAAAATGCTGTAAACCCCGACAAACGCCGGTACATGATTCCGCAGGAAGGACCCCGACACTTTATTGACCTGGATGTATACGGCGACAGTGCCGCTACTAAGTTACCCCGTACCTGGCAAGCAGCTACGGCTAAATTCACCGAGGATTCTTTATTGAAACACGGCATTGTACCCTGGCACATTACCCGCGTAAAAAACCAACTTACCGAAGCATTTAAACAGCACGACCAACTCGCTATTCTCCGGCTCTCCGCCGATTTGGGGCATTACATTGCCGATGCTTGCGTGCCTTTGCACACCACCCATAATTACAACGGTCAATTTACCAACCAACGCGGCATTCACGGTTTATGGGAATCGCGGTTACCGGAGTTGCTCGCCGACCAGTACGACTATTTTGTAGGTTCAGCCCAGTACATTGAACAGCCGCAGGTACTAGCCTGGAAAACCGTACAACGTTCTAATGCGGCGCTGGATTCGGTGTTCCGCTTTGAAAAGGAAGTTTCTGCGAGTTTTTCTGCTGATCGTAAATATGCCTTTGAAGAACGAAGCGGCACCACGGTAAAAGTATACGCGGCCGCGTTTTCCAAAGCGTATCACCAACGCCTGAACGGACAGGTAGAACGCCAGATGCGGCTAGCCATTCGGTTGGTAGGCAGTTATTGGTATACCAGTTGGATAGATGCCGGTCAGCCGGACCTACGTAATTGGCAACCGCTCACCGAAACCCAAAAGCAACTATTATTGGAAGAAAAACAACAATTACGGCCCTCATTTACTCCCGAACGGGCTCACGAAGCGTTTTAAATTATGTACCGGATTAATACTAAAAACACAGGCAAATATGTTTACTTTTGGTCGGCCTATGTTTTCGTTACATCTAGCTGATAAAACTTTGGGTAAGTCTACAATTCAGTTATTGCTTTCGTCTATACCGAACCCACCAGTTCTGTTTCCGGCACGGGTTCATGGTTGTGTATCTCGTCCAGGTGCATGATAATATTACCGTATTCGTCGGTTTCGTAAGCGCGTCGAAAACGGGCATTCCATACTAATTCTTCGTGCCGGTACGAATAGCGGGTATGCAAAACCTGACTGAAAGTATCGTCAAATCCTTTAATATGAATGAGAATTTCGGCCTCTTGCCGGCGCAAATCTTCCGGTGTTTTTCCGTACAAAGGGCTTTCCTCGTTAATAACGTGCACCATTGTCCAGTTCATCGGGAAGAAAACAATATTGGGAATTTCCAGTTTTAAAGCGTAGTATTTTCGGTTATGTTGGTTGTTGCTGCGATCCGCAAGTACTAGTATCATTCGTCCTTCCATCTCCATTAGCATATTGCTGCGCTGGTTTACAATCCGGAACATTAACTTGGGCCACGGCTCGGCGGGAGTAATAATCATATTGCGGCTAAATAAAATACGGGCCGATGGCCGGGAAAAGCGACCGTAAAGTAAACCTGTGGCTAAGGCAAAGAACAGCCAGCCACTCATGGCTTCAAAACTGGCTACTATATTGGCTGGTATCCCCTGCGGCGAAATATTACCGTACCCTACCGTAGTAAAAGTTTGTACGCTAAAAAAATAAACGCTCAGGTACTTGTTATCCGGAGGTAAATTAGCCAGATGTTCGATTCCCGCCAAAAAGTAAATACTCGCAAAAATTAAATTAATCAGCATATAAAATAGCAACATCAAGCCCAGAAATTTAGGCCACGAAGTATTAATTAAAAACAGGTAGAAGTCGCGGGAGGTGAAGTTGCCGCCTTTGCGCACCACGTTAAAAGAACCGTCTTTATTTATAATGCGTTTGGTTTGATTTGCGTACTTTTCTCCGAAGCCGGGGTCGGTGGTTTGCTGCAACATAAAATTTAAAGTAATATAAAACTGGTGTCCATCTGCTTCACTAAGTTACTGAATTATCTGTTTTAATATAGTTGGTCTTAGTGAATCTATAGGTTTTAGCTATTCGCTTTGTTATTACTTTACGCACTCTTAGCTGGGGTTCATTGAGTTGTAAATCGTAAAATTGTATCTTGAGCAAAATTCCTATTTACTTAATTCATTATGCGCCTACTTGCTTTTCACCGGCCACGGCTGGTGTTGCTTTTGTTTCTGATTTCCCTATTACGTTTCTCCTCCAGTTTGCAGGCGCAAAACAAGTCTGCCTTACCCGACCTGGCTGCGTTGGATGCTTATTACGAAAAAGCCCGCCAGGATTGGGAAGTACCCGGCATGGCCATTGCCATTGTAAAAAATGATTCGGTTGTATTCGCCAAGGGGTATGGCGTACTGAATAGCAAAACTGGTGGTCTGGTAAATGCGAACACTATCTTTGGCATTGCTTCTAACACCAAGGCCTATACGGCTGCCGCCTTAGCCATGCTGGTAGACGAAGGAAAACTAAACTGGCACGACCCGGTAACCAAATACCTGCCTTATTTTCAGCTGTATAACCCCTACGTCAGTCAGGCGGCGACCATCCGCGATTTGCTTAGCCACCGCGTTGGCCTTGCCACTTACAGCGGCGATTTGCTTTGGTACAATACTACTTACTCGCGCGAAGAGATTCTGCGCCGGGCCAAATTTCTAAAACCTACTTATGCCTTCCGCGATGGTTATGGATATTCTAATTTAATGTTTATTGCCGCCGGGCAAGTAATTGAGGCGGTATCCGGTCAAACCTGGGAAAATTTCATCCGGACGCGTATTTTACAGCCCCTCGGCATGCAGCAAACTTATTTATCGGTTCGGGAATTAGCGGGTAAATCCAATATTGCTTCCCCGCACGGTTTTGATGGTCAGCATAAACCAGTACCAACCACTTTTACGCCTTGGGATGCCTGGAACCCAGCCGCCGGAATTTTTACGTCGGGAAACCAACAAGCGCAATGGCTGATATTGCAATTAAACCGGGGCACGTATAAAGGCAAACGGATTTTCAGCGAAGCTGCCTCCCGTGAAATGTGGGCACCCGTACAACCCCTCTCCATAAGTTCGGAAGCCGAAAAAAATAATCCTTCTACGCATTTCTCGGCCACGGGCCTAGGCTGGTTTTTAACCGATTACCAAGGTCGCAAAATGGTAGCCCACGGCGGCGGCCACGAAGGAATGAACTCGCGTACGGTATTACTACCCGAAGAAAATTTAGGCTTTGTGGTTCTTACCAATAGTATGAGCAGCATCATGACCGCTCTGGGTAACCGTACGGTAGATGCTTTTTTAAGCGTACCTAATGCGCGCGACTGGAGTCAATTTTATTTAGCGGCCGTTAAAGCTCGGCAAGCAGGCGCCGGGCAAGCTGCCCCCACTACGCCAACAGCGACCAAGTTAGCACCAACTGCTTCTAAAAAGTTTACCGGCCGATACACCAGCCCTCTCTACGGCGATGCCATCATAACCGAAACAAGAAATGAATTACAGTTGCAACTAGTAGCCGCCCCCAGCTTAGGCGGAAAACTCATTCCGAATAAAGAAAACATTTTTGATTTGCAGTGGAAAAACCAATATGCCCTACTCACGCCTACTCAAGTACGATTTTTTACTAACCCGGAAGGAACTCTGGAAATGCGCTTGGATGCCAATAATCCGGATTTCATTTTCTCGGAACTAGAATTTAAGAAAGTAAAATAATAATGAGTTGATAATTTATAGTGAAGGTTTTTACAGTTACAACATAAATAGAATTTCAGATTATTTTACGCCGTGCAGTTTGTAGAATACAATTGCGTTTTCCGAAATAGTTTTTACCTGTTTGTTTTTTGCATCTACTAAGTTTATCCGACCTTGTTGGCGTAATTCGGAAAAAGCTTGCAGGTAATTAGTTAGAATAAAATGAGTACCCACGGCGTGGTCTTCGTAGATTTCCTGGATGGTGCGGTAATGAAACTCCCGGCGATTGCTGCTTAAGGCTTCGAGTAAATTAGTAAAAGTATATTTGCTTAAGTACTGAAAAAAACCGGGTAATAAAGGCATTTGCGGCTTTTGGTTCACCGAAAACAAGGGTACGCCATCTTCCTGATAATCGCTGTACCGGGCTATAATTTCTTTCATCAGAAAATAAGCTTGCTTGGTTCGGGCGGCAAATAAAAGGTAATGGCTGGTCTGGTCTTTCCCGGGCAGGTTAATTTTAAAAAACAGCGGATAATACTGATTTTCCTGCAACTTACTAATAAGCGTATCTACCACCAACTGTTCTTTTTTCCGGGAACTGTTTTCTTTTGGTGCGTACTCTTTCAAACTTGTTATCTCTTCGCCTAAAAGCACAATAAGGTCATTTCTTTCCTGGCTTGAATCCCAAGCGCCGCGCATCTTATTTGGGCTAAATACTAAAAGTAAGTCTGTGTTTCCCGACTGCACCGCAGGAGCCAGTAGTTCCTGCGCCAACAGAGTAAAAAAAGGATTGGTGATAAATAAAGCGGGCACTCGTTCCTTTAGCAGTTCAACTAAATAAGTTCGTTGGTCGGGTTCATTTAAAATAACAGGAGCATTCTCTAGATTTTCCCGGAAAGGTAATTGTGCTAAATCAGTGGCTAATTTCTCTAGTTCAGCTTTGGAGGCATTATAAAAGAAGGTTTTTACTATAGTATTTAAATTTTGCTCAGTTTCTTGGCTTCGATAAATCTGTTCTAAAATTAATCCGGCTTCGGCGAGCGAATTATCCTCGTTAACTAAATTCCCGGCGAGCAAGTCAACGTACAAAATGGTTTCAGGGGAAGGCGCAAGTTGCGTTAAAATTTGAGCGCACCATTTGCTAAAGTAAGCTTTTACTATTTCTGATTTTATTTCGGCGGCAGTACGTTTTTGCTTAAAAAAAGTATTTGTTTCGACTACAGACATAAGTTTATTTCTCGGAACGGACCACGCCTTATCAATTACAAATTTACGTTTTTCCCACTCCTTTGCCCTTACGAAAAAGAGCATTTAATAATTAAAAATTTAACTAAGCCAAAAGTTTAAATCCGGCTTTTTACGCCAAATAACTATTCGTGCTTTATACCACACACAAAAAAGGCAACCGTTAGAGCTGCCTTTTTTGTGTAATAGAAACGTACAACTTACCACTTAACTTACACCAGCTTCTTGTACCGGATTCGTTTTGGTTCCACGTCGCCGAGGCGTTTGCGTTTAGCTTCTTCGTAATCCGTGAAATTACCTTCGAACCACACTACCTGCGATTCGCCTTCGAAAGCCAGAATGTGGGTAGCAATCCGGTCCAGGAACCAACGGTCGTGAGAAATAATAACCGCGCAACCGGCAAAATTCTCGAGCGCATCTTCCAAAGCCCGGATAGCATTCACGTCCAAATCGTTGGTCGGCTCATCGAGTAACAGTAGGTTAGCGCCTTGTTTTAAAGTCATAGCCAAATGCACCCGGTTGCGCTCCCCGCCCGATAATACACCCACTTTCTTTTCCTGATCGGCGCCGGTAAAATTAAATTTACTCACGTAAGCCCGGGAATTAATCTGCCGGTTAGCGAGCAACATGGTTTCCGTACCGCCCGAAATAGTCTCAAATACCGATTTATTCGGGTCGAGGTCTTGGTGCTGCTGGTCTACGTAAGCGGTTTGTACGGTTGGCCCGATGGTGATAGCACCGGCATCGGGTTTTTCGCGGTGGGTAATAACCCGGAACAAGGTAGATTTACCCGCCCCATTGGGCCCGATAATTCCCACAATACCGGCCGGCGGCAACGAAAAAGTTAAATTTTCAAATAACAACTTATCCCCGAAGGCTTTGGTTAAGCCTTCGGCTTCTATTACCACGTTCCCTAAACGCGGGCCGTCCGGAATAAAGAGTTCGAGTTTTTGCTCTTTTTCCCGGGCTTCTTCGCTGGCCAGCTTTTCGTAATTACCCAAACGGGCTTTCGATTTGGCCTGACGGGCTTTCGGCGACATGCGGGCCCATTCTAACTCGCGTTGCAGGGTTTTCTGGCGTTTACTTTCTTGTTTTTCTTCTTTTGCTAAGCGATTCGCTTTTTGTTCCAGCCAACTAGAGTAATTGCCTTTCCACGGAATACCTTCGCCGCGGTCCAGTTCCAGAATCCAACCGGCTACATTATCCAGAAAATAGCGGTCGTGGGTAACGGCAATAACGGTACCTTTGTACTGCTGCAAGTGCTGCTCCAGCCACAGCACCGATTCAGCATCGAGGTGGTTGGTAGGTTCATCGAGTAATAAAACATCAGGCTCCTGCAACAACAAACGACATAAGGCTACCCGGCGTTTTTCTCCTCCCGATAAATTCCCGATTACGGCTTCTCCGGGAGGAGTGCGCAAAGCATCCATAGCGCGTTCCAGTTTATTATCCAACTCCCAGGCATTATGCTGGTCGAGTTTTTCCTGTACTTCACCCTGGCGGGTTAATAACTTATCGTAGTCGGCATCGGGGTCAGCAAAGGCTTCGTTTATTTCGTCGAATTCTTTAAGTAATGCTACTACTTCGGCTACGCCTTCTTCTATTATTTCTTTTACCGTTTTAGTTGCGTCGAGTTGGGGTTCCTGTTCTAAGTAACCCACGCTGTATCCGGGCGAAAAAGCTACTTCGCCCTGGTATTGCTTATCCACGCCGGCAATAACTTTTAACAAACTCGACTTACCCGAGCCATTTAAACCCAGCACCCCAATCTTAGCGCCATAAAAAAACGAGAGGTAAATATTTTTTAATACTTGTTTCTGCGGCGGGTAAATTTTACTAACCCCAGCCATCGAGAAAATAATGGTTTCGCTACTCATGCTTATTTTTTAAATTTCCTGTTCCTTGTACTAGTAAAAAATGTTCTAATAAGGTAATCTGCGGCCTAAAACCCACATCGAACTGTTGAATATTACGTATTTCCTTTGCAACGTTACTTAACCGCGGCTTTATGCTTTAAAAGTGGGCAAATATCGCAAATTATAATAGTTTCTGATTATGAAAATAGTTGGAAATGGTTAAACTTGTAAAAAATTAGATTTTAAATTTACCGCGTTCCCTCGATGGAAAACAAAGATTTATTGGAAGAAGCCAAGAAGTACGGCTTTACTCAGGACAATCAGGTGTGGCTAAAGCCTTTTATGAACTTTCCGGCCCGCCAGGTGGGCGAAGTGAAAGAAGTAGAAGACGAATCGCTGCAGTATTTTGCCTTTCGCTTTCAAACTTTTCAAGAAAAAGTTAATGCCCTGATTGATAAAATTTCTACTTCCGAAAACAAAGGCTCTTTTTTAATGAAAGTGCTGCACTTGAAAGAATTAGTAGGCAAATACGATGCTCTCGGCGATTTCGAATCCATTCACCATCAGCTTACCCAAGCCGAAAACGAAATAAAAGCTGCCATAGGCAAAAACCGGGATAAAAATTTAACTACCAAAATTGCTTTAATAGAAGAGGCGGAGGCTTTGCAAGACAGCATCGACTGGAAAGGAACGACCGAAAAACTGAAAGAACTACGCCAGAACTGGATAAAAACCGGCCCCATTGATAAAGCGCTGACCGATGAAATAGAAGATCGTTTTAAAAACGCGGTAGAAGTATTTTTTAAGCGCAAAAAAGAGTTTTACGAAGACAAGCACAATATGCTGTCGCGTACTTTGGCCAAATACAAAGCTTTAATTGCGGAATCGGAGGCATTAAAACATTCAGAAGATTGGGAAGGCACTACCAAAAAACTGAAAGATTTACAAAATCAATGGAAAGCTATTGGGGGCAATTTACCCCGTAAAACTTCCACGGAACTTTGGAATAGCTTTCGGAAAGCGCATAATTACTTTTTTGAAAGACTTAAAAATAAAATAACCGTTACAAAAACGGAGTCGAAAGATCGTTTCTTTGAAGATAACCTATCTAAGAAAAAGCAATTGGTTGAAGAAGCGCAAGGTTTACTTTCTTTAAACACCCACGAAGCCGTATCCCGCGCCAAAGAACTGCAGGCCGCCTGGAAAAAAGTAGGTCCGGTAAAAGGCGAAGAATCGGACCGCGTGTGGGAGCAGTTTATCATTGCCTGCGATAAAGTTTTTGAAATTAGCAGCCTCGAGCACTTTATGCGCAAAAAGTACCCGAATGCCGATAGAAACAACCACGCCGAGCAAATTCATAATCGCATTAATGCCTTACGTGATTTTATTAAATCGGACAGACAGGAACTGGAAGTACTCGAAACGAACTTAGGTAAATTATCTACTGCGCCGAATAACGATACTTTCCGCACCATGATTCAGGGCAAAATCAAGAACTTTAACCGGAAAATTAAAACCAAAACCGAACTTATTGAATTGTTTAAAAGTAAACTGAATAAGCAAGTATCGGGTTAATTCTTGTCCAGGTGTGTTAATTGGGGCCTATTTTTTTAAATAATACATTGTTTTAAAAGCAAAAGTCATAAAGTTTTTTAAGATATTTATTCCCTTAAATAAGAGCCTCTTAGGGTAAAACTTAGCTCTTAAAATGGTTGTGAGGATAATAGCAGAGGCGAAAACTAATAATAAAGTCAAACATTTATTTAGATTTACACGTTGTCATTTAAAAAATATATCTAATTTTTATATATTAAATTATATAAATAGTAGATTTAAGTACTTAATTCTATTTGTATTCCACATTTTAACGTTTTTAAGGAGATATAAACATGTATTGGACACTGGAACTAGCATCCTATTTAGAAGATGCCCCCTGGCCTGCTACAAAAGATGAATTAATTGACTATTCTATTCGTTCCGGCGCCCCGATGGAGGTGGTAGAAAACCTGCAGGCCTTGGAAGATGATGGTCAACCATACGAAAACATAGAAGAAGTTTGGCCGGATTATCCGACCAAAGAAGATTTTATGTTTAACGAAGACGAGTATTAGCAGATAATTAGAAATTATGAGTTAAAGTTAGAAATTAATAATACAGTCATTTCTAATTCATAATTTTTAATTTCTAGTTATAAACATGTTAGAAGTTAAAGATTTGGTTGCGGGATATGAGCAGCGTGTGCTTATCCGCAACCTTTTTTTTTCGCTCCGGGCACCAGCTTTTGTAGCTATTGTAGGCCATAATGGCGGTGGCAAAACTACTTTTTTCAAAGCTTTAACCGGTCAATTGCCGTATCAGGGACACATTCATATCCAGGGTATGCAGGTAAAGGATTTACCCCGGCGAGTTATGGGCAGTCTATTATCGTATTTGCCCCAGAAGAACAGCGTTTCTTTTCCGATACCTGTGCGCGATTTAGCCGTAATGGGACTCATCCGAAAAAAGCGTTTCCTGGAGAATTATGATGCGAATGATTACCACCAAGTCGACGAGCTTTTAAGTGAACTGGAAATAGCTCACCTAGCTCATCAGGATTTTACCCAACTCTCCGGCGGCGAACAACAATTAGTCTGGCTAGCGCAATTAATACTGCAAGATACCCCAATTTGCCTCCTCGATGAGCCTACTCAGCAGTTAGATGTGTACCATAAAAAGCACGTATTTCATTTAATGACCAGTTGGGTTACGCAGCAACAAAAAACGGTTTTATGTATTACCCATGACTTACCGAATCTGATTGGCCATACCGGTTATTTACTTAACCTCTCTAAGCCACACCCGCAGTTAGAAATTCTTAATTCAGAAACTCTTCAGGAAAATATTTCTTTTCTGGAGAAAAAACCCATTTGAATCAAGAATTTACTTCTGCAGCATTGCTCGTAAGGCCTTTACGTTATTTACTTCAATGGCATCGGGTTCCAATAATACCATTTTGTATATCGTATCGCGGGCTTTGCCGCCAAATAATACTACTTGTAAATGATAATAACGGGCTAATTTTATTTGAGCGGCATTTATGTGCTTTCCTTCGGCTACCAGGCCGTGCAAGCGATTTGCTAGAATTGTTTTTAAGCTTGCCTCAAAATCAGGGCTTATGTCCAGCAACAACTTGGCGCGTGGTTCGGCTATCCGGAAAGCATTTAATAATTCTGGCTTGGCATACACAATGGTTAGTTTTTCTATTGGGTAGTGGTATTTCTGTAATAAGTTTATCACACAACGGGCAAAATAAGTATTACGAGCCGGAGTGTAACTGCGTAAATCCAGGTGCAGGTACGGAAACTCCGGAAACTTTTGCAATTCCCGCAGCAAATCTTCTAAAGAAATAATTTTTTCCTGCTGAAAGAAATCGTACGGCCAGCCTCCTTTATAAGCTAAGCCTAACACCTTAGTTGCCGGCAGGTCCTCAATTTTACCTTTACCTCCTGACATCGTATTCAGGGTTTCATCGTGATACAAAATAGGTATACCATCGCGGCTCACGTGCACATCTACTTCTAAACCATCGGCCCCATCTTCGCGCAGCGCCTTTAACAACGACGTCATACTATTAGGAGGCAGCGGATTAAAGGGATTAAAGGGAGAGAAAAAGGCTCGTCCGGCATGCCCAATTACTAAAACTTTTCGGTGTTCCGGCGTAAGAGCCTTTATTTGCTGCTTAAACCCGATGGTATCGTATATAAAAAATAATGCGGTACTTATACTTACTATTAAAAGCAGAAGCCATAATTTGCGTTTCCAAACGACTTGCTTCGGTCCGGAGCGATTCATGAATCAAATATATAGCCCGTTAGGATAATACGTAAAATATTTCAGCATCTATTTTCAAGGGTCTATTATTTAGGTCATCTACTTTTAAAAACGTTGCCAACATGGGTGCTTCTTCGTCAATGTCAGATAAAACGCCAGTAAATAACCAAAACTTAATCCCGCTTTCCTTCATTATGCTCCTGGCGCTGGTCATTCGCTTGCTGGCGGCTTTTTTTTCCCGCGGTTATGCTTTTCACGATGATCATTTTGATGTGATTGAAATTGCGCAGAATTGGGTGTACGGTTTACCTATCTGGATTCACGATAAAATTCCGCCGCGGCACAGTATGTTTTACGCCGGAATTCATTATCTCCTCTTTTACATCTGCGAAGCCTTAGGATTGACCAGCCCAACGGGAAAAATGACGGTTGTTCGGTTGCTGCACGCGCTTTACTCACTGCTGGTAGTGTATTACGGTTACAAGATCACCGAAATGCTTTCAAATCAACGCAATGCCCGCCTGGTAGGTTTAATGCTCGCTCTTATCTGGTTTATGCCGTTTATGAGTGTGCGTAACCTGGTAGAAATGACGTGTATTCCGCCTTATTTGGCTGCTTTTTATTTAATTTTAAAACCTGAAACCAGCAACAAACGCTTACTATTTTGGCGTTACTTTGGCGCCGGAGCGTTACTGGCGCTTTCATTCGTGCTACGCTATCATGTTTTGCTATTGGTAGTCGGAATGGGTTTGGTGCTACTTTACCAAAAGCAATGGTTAAAAGTAATTTACCTGGGCCTGGGTTTCTTTATCCTAGCTTTCCTGATTCAGGGCACGATAGACCTAACTTTTTATAAATTCCCGTTTCACTCGGTAGTTACTTATTTTTTATATAATTCAGATAAAGCTTACAGCTACAGTACGGGTCCGGTTTACCGTTATGTTTTAACTATTTTAGGTTTTTTAGTGCCGCCCTTGAGTGTGTACCTACTCGTAGGATACGCCCGTACTGCCAAAATAGCGCCTACGCTCTTTGTATCCGGACTTGTCTTTTTCGTAGTGCATTCGGCTTTCCCGAACAAACAAGAACGGTTTATTCTGCCGCTATTCCCGATTATAATTATTCTGGGGGTAATTGGGTGGCAAAGCTTTGTGCAACAATCTAAATTTTGGCAAACCCGCCGCAAGTTGCTGGCTGCTAGCTGGACTTTCTTCTGGATTTTAAATATTATGGCAGCTGTATTGCTGGCATTTACTTACACCAAAAAAAGCAGAATCGCCCCTTTAGTGTATCTTTCGCATAAAGAAAATTTACACGGAATTTTACTTGAGTTTGGGGATAATAGCGTTAAAATGCCGCCTTTGTTTTACCTGGGCCGCATGGCCACCGAAGCCGAAACTTTTATTTCTGATAAAAAGAATATGTGGCGTAGCTACAAAGCCGGTAAGCCCTTGCCCGAAAATTTTGTGATGGTATACAGTTTAAACAACGATAAACCATTGAATAAACTAAAGGCCGAAGTAAACCCCCAATATGCCCCTAATTACGTAGTAGTGGTTGGTCAGGATAATCTAGAAAAGCGCTTACAACGGCTTCGCACCTTTTATCCTAATCTTAAACTAGATCAAACCATTGCCCCATCGCTTTACGACCAGGTATTACACCGTTTTAATCCCCGGGTGCACAAAGACGAACACGTTTGGATATACCAGATTATGTAAGCTGGTATTTACCGATTAAAAGTATACAGGTAGTTAAAGGAAAAATTCCAGAATAAAATCAAGATAATGGCACACAACTTAGCCACGTAAAAATTCAACTGCGCCTTTTCCGATAGAAGGTATACAATCAGGTTATTTAAGATTAAACCCCCCAGAGAAATAAGCAAAAATTTTGAAAACTGCAGCGCAATGCTTGGGTCGGCACTCCGGAACGTCCAGATTCGATTTAAGAAATAATTACTGACACAGGCAATGGTAAACCCCAAACTATTAGCCAAGTATTTATTCCAGCGCAATTTTTCTTTAACTAAATAGGTAAAACTAAAATCGAGCACTAACCCCGAAAACCCAACGATTCCGAACTTCAGGAATTTAATTATTAAGGCAGGAAGCGTCTCGAACATGCAATTTCTCTTTAATGCAGCAAATTAATGGGCATTTAGCTGCCTATAAAGTAAAAAGGCAAATAATTAAAAATCCGCCAGATTTTAAGGGTTGGCGGGTTTAGCTAATTTTACCCATTTCATTACCTATTATGGCCCGAAAGTAACTTCGGCGCTCCAGTGCCTCAGTGAATCTGATTAGTTAAAGAGATTATACACACTTCCAGCCTAAAATATTGCATTTAAAAGTTTGCTGGATATCTATTTGGTAGCGGTAGCCGGCCTGGGAGGATTTATCATAATGTGGGCATTATGCTTACCTGGGTCCATAATCCAGGGCAAGCCGGGACCATCCGGCTTAAGCGGCAGACCGGTGCTTTCGGCAGTAGCAAATGGAATGTAAACCACCGAACGGATGTAGCCATTTTTTACTTCGCCGGTTGTTTTATCAAAATCTTCGTCGTTAGCTGAAATAGAAAACAAAGTGGTTGGATTTTTCGGCATTTTCAACTTGCCGGATTTGGCTTCTTGCTCCCGGGCATCAAAAATTTCCTGACCCGATTTACCTTCTTTTCGCAAAGCGCGGCCCCGGGCCATAAACGGTTCTAAATCTTTATGGTAGCACGATGCACTAAATCCTTTTTGTTTGGGATCATCGGCGAGGCAAATTAATTCGTTGGTACCTTTCCGGAGCAGTACTAGATTACCATCGCCGGTATACCCGTAAACAGCCGCACCCTCGCGTTTATCCGCCGGAGCCGCCATTACAGCAGCCTTAATCTGAATTTCGGGGGTAGGAACCGTGGTTTGAGCAAAACAAGAAAAACCGGGCGCAGTAACGAGTAAAAACGCGAATAACTTTTTCATAGCCAGATACTTTACGTTTATTTTATTTATAAAAAAATTAAATCCGTCAATAATTAACAAGGTAAAGATTTACCAAAACCGCAGAATTAAAAGTACTATTTTATTCGTGAATTAAGTATTACCCAACATCTATAATTTATCCGGATGAAATAAGGACCTTACCGGGTAGTTACCTTATTTTATAAAATTAGCTCCAATTTTTGTCCGGCTTTTTGTTCAAACGTTTTGCGGCGGCAATTACATCTGCTAGCTCCACCGGATCGCTGAAAGGATCAGGATCGAGAACCGTAACTCGGTTTAGTTCTTTTTGCCAGCGTCGTAGTTCGGCTATATAGGGTTCATGCGGTTGCCGCCTTAATACATCACCTTCCAGGATTAAATTGCAGATGCCATTATTCAGCCATTCGCCGGTGTGCCAATCAGGCATATCTACGGCCGGGAATAAACAAATGCCGTGCAGGTCCATGCCAGCATCCACCGCCGCCAACGATTCCTCCATTACATCTTTCAACCAGGCTGTCCTCCCTTCTTTTAATCCACTGGTTTCTCCAATAATCATGGGTCGGCGATAGCGCTCCCAAACCAGTCGAAGCAAATCACAAAGCGGCTTTATGCGATCATCATCGGGTGGTAAAGCTTGGTGGGGTCCATGTTCACGGTATTCCATCTGGCCAAAAGAATAATTATTAGCCCCTACAATGTCGAGTATTTCGGGCGAACCACCTAGTTCCGGAAGCTCTTTGCCATAAAGTATATCCCAAGCCAGGAAAGTATCTACGTACGTTTCGTGGTGCGCAGCAGCCTCTTGGTCGGGCCGATCGCGGGGAGCTACTACTTGCACCAAAGGATCAATGTGTATCATGCGGGCATCGGGTGTTACTTCGCGAATGGCTTTTACTCCGGCTATAGCGGCTTTACATAAATTTAAACGCAATTGAAAACGATCCTCCTTTGTGTTTTTATAAGGCGCTACCCAGCCCCATTCGCCGCCGCAAAAAGAAAAAAAAGTTATTTCGTTGATGGGAGTAAAAAAGTACGGGCCTGGCAATTTTGGAGTTACATACTCGGCTGCGGCCCGGCAATAAGCCGCAAAACGCTCCACGAAGTTATCTAAAAACGGGTCTAAATCATCGGGGTAACCATAGTGGCATAAATCCCAGATAGGCAAAATCTTATTCTGATTCATGGCTTCCAGCATGGGATCGATGCACGAAAAATCGTATTTACCGTTGGTATCTACCAGTGGCCAAGGAATTCCTTCACGGGCTACTGCAATACCCAAAGACCGGAGCAACTCATAATCTTGCTGCACAAACTGGTGGTGTTGGGTTTCGTGAACCAGGTTGCGGCGCTTTTTATCTTTCCAAAGAAAGGTGGAACACTCGAAGCCGGAAATAAAAAATGTAGGAAAGATACCTGGTTTCTGTGCCATACCTTAGAGAATGATAATTTTATCTGTAATAAAGATAATGAGATTTCGAAAAGAAGTATCCAATGAAGTTCCCTAACCACATAATGCAAGCAAGTAAAAGAATAAAATTAAACAAGCATTTAATTCAGCTTAAACCACTGAATAATAGTATATGTCCGTTAAATATAAAATCTGCTAGGCAATTACTTACGTGTAGTAAGGTAAGTAGCAGATTTTGCTTACCTTGCTTAACTAATCTACAATAAAAACAGTAGCTCCATTCACCGAAGCTATTTTGTGCGCATCTACATTATCGGCTACGGCAAAAGAATCTCCGGCCTGAATAGTTATGGTACGACCGTCTTCTAAAGTAATTTGCAGCGAACCCGCTAATACGAGTACAACATGTCCCCGGTGGCACCAATGATTGGATTGATAATCGGTCAGGTATTGGACTAACTGCACCCGAACATTACCCATACTCCAGATTTTGTTTAAGGCAGCACCACTTAAACCAGGAATTTCGGTAATATCTACGTCGTCCCAGTTAATGTGCTGAAAAGGTATGTTTTCAATTTTCATAGGATTTAAATAAAATTTTCCCGGTGGAATCACGCAAACATTTAAGAATATGCAGGCACTTTTATGCTACAATTGGCTGAGGTTTGGCAAAACGCAAATGCACCAGCAAAGCCAGTACTGATAAAATTATACCTATTATTACGACACCTTGCCATTGCCAAAGATGCCAAAGTTGACTCGCCAGGAAAGTACCGGAGGCACCTCCCAAAAAATAAGTTACCATATACACCGTATTCAGGCGGTTTCGAGCTTCAGGGCGTAAAGAAAAAATAAGCGTTTGATTCGAAATATGAGTGGCTTGTACGCCTAAATCCAGCAAAATTACCCCAGCTACTAATCCAACATAACTACTCCCGGAAACACCGAATATCAGGTAAGATAAAATAATTAGACCAATGCTGTAAGTAGTTACTTGCTGCGAATTGCCTTTATCGCTGATTCGGCCCATAAACGAAGCCCCTAAAGCGCCGAAAGCCCCTACCAATCCAAAGGCGCCGGCCACATCGCTGCCCGCATTAAACGGGGACTCCCGTAATAAAAAAACCAAAGTAGTCCAGAAAGCGGCAAAACTGGCAAAGCACAAAGCACCTCGTATGGCCGCCATCCGCAGCATTGGCTCTTCCCGGATGAGCGAAATAAGTGATTGCATTAAACTCTTGTAATTACCTTTATATTCCGGATATACTTCCGGTAATAAAAAATAAAGCAATATCCAGAGCAGCACCATTACCAAACCGGCAATAATAAATATGGCCCGCCAACCCAGATGCGCTCCCACAAAACCACTGATGGTACGCGATAACAATATGCCAATTAATAAACCGCTCATTACAAAACCTACCGTGCGGCCCCGTTCTTCGGGCCGGGCCAGGTGAGCGGCCATGGGTATTAACAACTGGGGCGTAACCGAAGTAGCTCCGATTAAAAAGCTGGCAACCATTAAAAAGGTACTGTTGGGAGAAAAAGCGGCCAACAGCAGAGCGGCTATAATCATCCCGAAGTTGAACATGATCAGCTTTTTACGTTGGAGCATATCGCCCAGCGGAATGATAAAAAGCATCCCTACCGCGTAACCTAATTGAGTGAGCATGGAGATACTGCCGGCCTTGGCTTCGGTAATCCGGAAAGTTCGGGCAATTTCGTCGAGTAAGGGCTGGTTATAGTATAAATTGGCTACTACTAACCCGGTGGCACTTGCCATTACCCAAAGATTTAACCGGGTTAAGGCGGGCGCTGCAACGGCAGCCGTATTTTTAGTCATGTGATTCAATAATAAGGAACAAAAAACAAAGGCATTAGAAACAACTTGCGCTAAGATGTTACTGACGTAAGCTAAAATGGTTCACAATTATTTCGGTTTTATATTAGTGGAGATGTTGTTTTTACTTTCTTGAAAGAAACACTATTACGAAGTAAATAAAAAAACCCGCCGGAAATGCGGGCGGGTTGATAAGAAACTTTATAAAAAATAAATTTTAGAATAATTTTTCGCCGGGAGGGGTTACGCCTTTCAAACGCAGGTAAACTGTTGTCTGACCACGGTGGTGCGTTTGGTGTTCAAAAGCTTTCTCGAAAGCTAAACCCCGGTTTACGTCCATGTTAAATAACTTTACATTGCTGGCCATTTGCGCATCGGTAGTGTTGTTTAAAGCACTAATTACAAAATCATAACTTTCCAGTACTACTTTACTAAGCGCCGCTTTGGTTTTATATTCATCGAGTTTTTCTAAGTTCTTACCTTGGTACGGATTAGCGGTGCCAGAAGCACCGGAAGCAAAATTAAAATTCGCATTAGCCAAGTGCAGCATTTGTTCCGCAAAACTGCGCATCTCCGGAGTAGGTTTAAAACTTGATCCAGCCTCCGGCATGGCATCTAAATACTCTTTGGTATAGGCTTTTGCCCTTTGCCAATCAGCAACCATTTGGCTTTTAGCCGGCGGATTAGCCGCGAAAGAAACTTTACTGGTAACCATTAAGGCTACCAAAAACAAAACGTTTAATAAAAGAGTACTTTTTTTCATATTAGGTTAGAGATTAAGGTTAGATAACAACATTATAATTACGCAAAACTAATGTACTGAAATTCTTTAACTACTGGTAAATAAATCAAGCATCTAAAATTTAATTTTTTAAGTACCATCTCCTTTATCTTAATCAAAACCAAATATTTGTGAAACGCCAAACTCTATTTACCGGAAAGCATTATTCATACTTTTCCATATCCGGGAATAAGGGCAAGTAGGAATCTCGGATATCGTGCTGCGGTTGATGAATGGTAATAGCTACGCAACGGCCTTGTTCATCTATTTCAAAAGCAATACCAGCGGCTATAGCATCGCAAATAGTTATTTTGCTCTGCTTATTTGGCAATTTATAAGCAGCTGCTTTTATTGCTTCGGGATATTTTTGTTGAATAAACGCCCAGTTTGAACCAACCTGTACAGAATCAGCCGTTCGAAAATAAGGGGAAGTAACGCGGATTTGGTTTACCCGGCTGGCTTCATCGGGCGCTCCCATGTTGGTAGTAAAATAGATAGTAGTTTGATGGCGAGTAGTATCAGGAGCATTGGCGGCGGGTTTCGAGAACCAGGTAGCCAAAGCTTTTCCCATGGCCGCATCACTTACGTCGGGTTTACCTAAACGAGCACCAACCTGCTCGGCTTTTTCCTGTAATTTTGTAAGACCAATACTCTTTCCCGGATTAATTAACTGGCTGGCTTTTACTTCTGGAACTGTTGGCTTAGCATCCGTGGTAAGTTCTGCAGGATTATTTGATTCTAGCTTCTGGTGGCTAACGGCGGTATTTTCTTGCTTACCCGAACAAGCTTGTAAGCTTAGCCACACGAGTAAAGTGCAAATAATTTTTACCTTACCAATTTGTTTCATCAATTTTTTGTCGCCTATTTAGGTTTGGAAAAAGCCTATTAAGAATATAAACTTTGTGCGGGAAAAATACTTTTTAAATGGTGCGTTACACTTGGAGGGCAAGGCCAGGCTCATTAACATCTTCACGCAATTTGCAAGTTTTATGGGATAATAGAAACTAGTAGAACACCATTTTACCCGCTTAGGGCTACCACAATCACTTAAAATTGCCTCTAATTTTCTTTAAACTAAGCTACTTCTTTTTCCGTCATTTTACGCACAATGGCCGTTACTAATTTACGGGGAGCAAATCGGGCGGAATTAGCAGTTAACCAATTTCGGAAGCCGTGAATAGCCACCGTTTTACCGGACATTAAAGCTTTATACCCGTAAGCCGCCACTTCGGCGGAGGTCGGCAACTTTTTAGCTTTAAATAATTTTGAACCTTCTAATGCGGCCGCTTCCAGGAATCCCGACTCGGTAGGTCCCGGGCACAAAGCCGTAACCATTACCCCAGTTCCCTGTAGCTCATTAGCTATGGCCTCCGAAAACGACAATACGTACGCCTTAGTAGCAAAATACACGGCCATCAATGGGCCGGGCTGAAAAGAAGCCGTTGAGGCTACGTTTAAAATCCGACCAGACCGGCGCTTTACCATCTCACGGGCAAAAACTTTGGTAAAATGAGTTAGACTGGTGATGTTCAGGTTAATCATCTGTTCTTCTTTGGCCCAATCTGTTTCGACAAAAAGCCCGAAACCACCAAAACCCGCGTTATTTACCAGGTAGTCGATAATTATATTTTTGGATTGTAGCTCCGTATAGATGGCTGAAACAGCATTTGAATTACTTAAATCCTGTGAGAGGGCTATGGCCTGTATGCCGTAAGTTGACTCTAATTCCTGCGCGATCTGGATTAATCTTGATTCGCTACGGGCCACCAGTACCAAATTATGTTGGTGCCGGGCAAATTCTTTCGCCAGTTCGTAGCCAATGCCGCCCGATGCCCCGGTAATTAAAGCCGTTTTCATATGATTGCTGGTTGGTGCTCTATTTAAAACCAAAAGTCTTCCACTATGTTTAAGTGTTGTTTCGCCGAAGTACTTAATTAGCTTATAAATCGAACTTAATACCTTGAGCTAACGGTAATTCCTGGCTAAAATTAATGGTATTGGTCTGGCGGCGCATGTACACTTTCCAGGCGTCAGAGCCAGATTCCCGACCGCCACCCGTATCTTTTTCGCCGCCAAAAGCTCCGCCAATCTCGGCGCCGGAAGTTCCAATATTCACGTTGGCAATGCCGCAATCAGAACCCCAAGCTGCCAGAAAAGCTTCCGTTTGCCCCAGGTTTGTTGAAAAAATGGCCGAAGATAAACCCTGCCGGACACCGTTTTGAATGGCAATGGCATTTTCTACATCGCCGGTATACTTAATTAAATACAGAATGGGAGCGAAAGTTTCTTCTTGTACGGTTTTAAACGTATTTTCAGCTTCTACTAAGGCCGGCTTCACGTAGGTTCCGGTTTCAAATTCTTCGCCGGATAAAATCTCACCACCGGTTAATAAGGTACCGCCTTCTTCCTGCACCGCTTTAAGCGCTGCCTGAAAACCGGTTACAGCATTTTTATCAATAAGCGGTCCCACTAAAATATTATCGCCTAAAGGATTGCCAATAGGTAAACCAGGATAAATTTTTAAAAGTCGTTCTTTTATCTCTTCGTAAATGGAAGCATGAATAATTAACCGCCGGGTAGAAGTGCAACGTTGCCCGCAAGTACCAACCGCGCCAAAAACTACGGCTCGCAGGGCTATATCCAAGTTGGCGTGTTCCGTTAAAATAATGGCGTTATTTCCTCCTAATTCCAGTAAAGCCCGACCCAAACGGGCGCCTACGGCCGCTCCTACTTTTTTCCCCATTCGCGTGGACCCAGTGGCAGATATTAAAGGAAGGCGATCATCCGCGGCCATTAAAGCCCCTATTTCTGCATCGCCAATAATTAAATTAAAAACTCCTTCGGGTAGATTATTTTCGACTAACACTTCTTTTAAAATATGCTGACAAGCAATAGCAGTTAATGGAGTTTTCTCGGAAGGTTTCCAGACACAAACATCCCCACAGACGGCGGCCAACATGGCATTCCAACTCCAAACGGCTACCGGAAAGTTAAAAGCCGAGATTATTCCTACAATGCCCAAAGAATGGTATTGCTCGTACATGCGATGGCCCGGCCGCTCGGAGTGCATGGTAAACCCATGTAACTGACGCGACAATCCTACGGCGAAATCACAGATATCAATCATTTCCTGCACTTCTCCTAAACCTTCCTGGTAAATTTTGCCCATTTCATAAGACACTAACTTACCTAATGACTCTTTGTACTGGCGCAATTTATTACCGTACTGCCGCACAATGTCGCCGCGCTTAGGAGCCGGTACTCGCCGCCACTGCTCAAAAGCTTGCTGCGCCGTTTTTATAACTGTTTCGTAATCTTCGGGAGTAGCCAGGTTTACGGTAGCAATAAGTTGGCCGTCTACGGGGGAGTAAATAGTTTTACTATTTTTATTCGCCGTTCCGCCCCAGATTAAACCCGTACTATAAGCCGGATTATTCTCCTGAATTCCTAGAGTATTTTTTATTTCTTCAATTATTATTTGTTGCGGCTTGGCATCAATAGCTTGTTTCATGGTTGTAGGTTTTGAAAAAGTAAAATAAAATTGGCTATATAAAGAGTAACTTTTACTCCCTTTGCAGAAAGAACAATTCTGATTACTAAAGTTATAGTTGTAAAATAGAAAGCAATTTAAAATAAAAAAGCCGCTGCTGAAGAGCAACGGCTTTCTGTATTAAATATAGTATGATTACCTCCGACCTATTGGATAAAAAGCTCGCCGACCATCCGGATAGGTACCTTCTACTAATACCCCTGATTCATCTTCGGCACCCTTCAATAAGCGCTCCACATCTTGCGGCTTTTCTACTTTGCTCTTATCAATGCGGGTAATAATAAAACCATCTACCATACCGGTTTGCTTAAACTCGCTGGATTTTACGTTACTGATTTTAGCGCCGCCGTCCAGACCTAATTTCGTCATCTCAGCCTTAGACAAAGGTTCAAACTTAGCACCACCGTAGGTAACAGCTTTTGCTGTTTCACGTTTTACCAGGTTTGTATCACCCATCCGGTTACGGAGGGTAACGGTAGTATTTTTAGTATCGTTGTCGCGCAAGTAAGTAACTTTAACCTTATCGCCCGGACGGTAACGAGCCACTTGCTCTTGTACCGCAGCGCTGGTATTTACGTTTACTCCGTTAATTTGAGTAATAACATCGCCTTTCTCTAAACCAGCTTCTTTCGCCGCACTGTTATCGGAAAAATCGTTGATGTAGATACCATTCAGGGTTTTAATTTTTTTATCCTCGGCTAATTTTGCATCCACTTCCCGCATAGAAATACCTAGGAAAGCTCGCTGCACTTCGCCGTATTTAAGTAAATCGTCAATAACTTTGCTTACTATAGAAGAGGGTACCGCAAAAGAGTAACCGGCAAAAGAACCAGTTTGCGTAGCAATAGCGGTATTAATACCAATTAAGTCGCCGTTCAAGTTTACCAAAGCGCCGCCACTATTACCAGGGTTTACCGCGGCATCCGTCTGAATAAAAGATTCCACACCTAAATTGTTACCACTGGCATCTACGTTCTGTACAATACCTACATTCCGGCCTTTGGCACTAATAATACCGGCGGTTACGGTAGAGTTAAGATTAAGCGGATTACCTACGGCTAATACCCATTCGCCAACCCGCACATTATCGGAGTTACCGTAACGCACAGTAGGTAATTTATCGGCGTTAACTTTTAACAAAGCTAAATCTGTACTGGGATCAGCGCCTATTAATGTGGCCGACAATTCCCGTTTGTCGTCTAAAACTACCTTAATTTTATCAGCTTTATCAATTACGTGGTTGTTCGTAATAATATAGCCGTTAGAAGCAATAATTACTCCTGAGCCAGATCCCATAGAAGGGCCTTGGCGCCGGTGATAATCCTCGAAACTATCCCCAAAGAAATCCCGGAAAAAGGGATCAATATCCTGCCGACGGGAATTTTGAGCCAGTTCGGCACCATACTCCGTCATTACGTGTACTACCGCCGGAGTTACTGCTTCCGCAGCCGTCACAAAATTCAAACCTTCCGGTACTTTTACTTCGCTATCGCGCATTAAGCTCGAATACCGGAAATTACGAGCGGGTTGCTCCTGAGGTGCCTGCACCACGGGCTCGTCATCTTCCAGAAGCTTGTAACCACCAATTGCCATGCTTCCGCCCATAACAGCCGAAAGAACCAGGCCAAACATAAACTGTCTTGGTTTCATCACTTTATAATTAACTATATTTTATTTTCTTTTTTGAATTCAATCTTAATAATTAAACATACAACGCGCAAGTAGTTGGCTTATTGTAATCTGTTTTGTACGTAAATTGGTAAAAGAGATCAATTAAATCAATAACAATCTGGAATAAAAAAGGCGCAGTAAAAGCGCGCCTTTTTTTGATTTATCTTCAGATTAATTATTTAATCTGAATTTGGTGCTTTTTCACTTTCTGCTCATCTTTTGGTACGGTAACATGCAAGATACCGTTTTCAAAATGAGCATCTATTTGCGCCGGATTTACATTATCGGGTAAGAAGAAAGTTCTGCTGAAAGAACCGTATTGGGTTTCGAGCAAGTGATATTTTTTATTTTGGCTTTCTTCTTCTTTGTTAAATTTACGTTCGCCGGCAATAGTTAACTTACCTTCCTGAAAATCGATGTTAATGTCTTCTTTGCTTAAACCAGGTAAGGATACGTGAAACTCATACTGGGTTTCTGTTTCAAAAGCATCAACATGCGGGGTAAAGTCAGCCAACTGACGACGGTTGTTTACAGATTCGTTGAAAAAACGATCTAACATGGTGCTAAAAGTTTGCGGCATTTTATCAGTTAAATAGCCGTTATACTTGGTGATTGTCATTGCTTTAATCTCCTATTGTTTATGTTTTTAAGTTTTATTTTGCTGTTGATACTTCCTTTATAGTAAATTTTGTACCAAAGGCTAAAATCAAGCAAAACCAGACTTTATGACATGAAATCAACATGGTAAATACATCAGCAATGACAACTAGTCCTTAAAACCGGTTAAATGATAGATAGTAAATTTTCAAAGATTGTTCGAAGGGTCACTTAATCTGGTTGAATCGGTGCTGTACGATATACGCTACAACTGGTTATTGCATAATCCTGTATTAAACTTATATAATCCGGGTTGGTAGTAAACCGGTATTGGTGCCTGAAATAGAAAAATCGGCACTTTTAAGTAGGTAAATCCGTTTGAACTTCCGGTCAGATTTCCGGTGCTAAGTATTGTTTATGCTGCGCTTTACCAGCAAATATACTTACAACCGGAAAAAACAGTAAAAAACAGACCCGAGCTTTTATTAATTATGAATTAACGAAACTTCCAACCACAGTATTTACCATTATTTAGGTTAATCAGAAAATATCGGCTATTTCACAAAACGGTTTACTTCAGCTATTCTGCAATTCGGTTAAAGCTAACCAGGCCATTAAGCCAATCCCAATTTCTAAAGCAGCTTCGTCTATATTGAAAGTTGGGGTATGCACGGATGAAATAATACCTAGTTCCTCGTTGCGGGTACCTAAGCGGTAGAAACAAGCATCCACTTGCTGGGTATAATAAGCAAAGTCTTCGGCAGCCATCCATAAATCCAAGTCTACTACATTTTCTTGGCCCAAGTAATTTTCAGCAGCTACACGCATTTTTTCCGTTAATTGAGGAGAGTTTTCCAGAAAAGGATATCCCCGCCGGATCTCGAAATCACAGGAACCGCCCATACTTTCGGCTAATTGTTCCGCCATTTTCTTCATTTTTACGTGCGCCTCAGCCCGCCATTTTTCGTCCATCGTCCGGAAAGTACCTTCTATCTTTACTTCATTCGGAATAATGTTGGTTGCTCCATTGGCAATTACTTTTCCAAAGGAGAGTACAGTAGGCGTTTTAGGACTGGCTGCGCGGCTTACTATTTGTTGCAACGCTACAATCATATGCGCCGTAATCAGAACCGGATCAATATTCATTTCGGGCATAGCACCGTGGCCGCCTTTACCTTTTACCGTTATGTACAGTTCGTCGGCGCTGGCCATGTACATTCCGGAACGCACCCCAACTTTACCCGCGGGTAGTTGCGGAAACACGTGCTGTCCGAAAATGGCTTTTGGAGCAGGATTTTGCAGTACCCCTTCTTTAATCATAATAGAGGCGCCTCCCGGAATTAATTCTTCGCCGGGCTGAAAAATAAGTTTTACCGTACCTTCGAACTGATCGCGCAACCCACTTAGAATACGAGCAGTACCTAACAAAGAAGATGTGTGCACATCGTGGCCGCAAGCATGCATTACTCCTTCCTTTTTCGATTTATAAGGCACCTCATTTTGCTCCGTAATCGGCAAAGCATCCATATCGCCGCGCAAGGCCACCACTTTTTTATTTGGATTTTTACCCTCGATTAAAGCTGTTACTCCCGTTTTAGCAAGTGTAACCGGTTCTAAACCAAAAGATTTTAACTGTTCCGTTACCAATGCGGCTGTTTGGTGTTCCTGGAAAGAAAGCTCAGGATTAGCGTGCAAATGCTGGCGAATCTTGATTATGTCCGGTGCAAATTCACGGGCCAAATTTTTTACAGTATCTTTTAGATCAAACATGTAGATAGTTAAAAGTAAAGAGTTATAAGTAAATGAGGACTTAATATACTTACTTGCAAAAGTAATATGTGGTATTTGGAAAATGGTAATTGTCTTACCGGTTTACATTAATCTGATCCGAAACAATTAAGGCATTAGGTGAAATATCTTTTATTTGGGAAAGTACTTGCTGTGCTTCAATACGATTCATATAATCCCCTATTTTGAGCCGAAAGGTAGGTTGACGGTATTGCAAATAATCCCGTTCTTCTGGTATCCGGTCAATAATAGATCGCCGCATTTCCATAGCTATCTTTCTTTCTGTACCTGTGTAAGCCAGAATCCGGTATCCCTGGGCGTATTTAATGGCCTTATTTGCATTAGCCACGGTATCCAGTAAGGCTAAAACCCGGTTATTTACGTGATGCGTGGGAGTAACGGTTATAACTGGTTCTGTTACTGGTTTGGTTTCATTTATTGTTTCAACTGGTGGAGCAGGAAATTTGGGCCGGAAAGCGCTTAAGTCTTCTACAGCGGCTGTTTCCTCTAATTTGGATACCGTACCGGGAGTACGGGCACAGGAAATAAGAAACAAAAAACTTAAAACCAGCCCGCTAATTTTGTTTTTCTTCATAGTTTATTAATTGCACCCCCGCTGAGGTACCTATGCGGTCGGCACCCGCCCGGATAAGCTCTTTTGCAAAAGCAATATCCCGGATACCTCCCGAAGCTTTAATCCGGACTTTTTCCGGCAAGGATTGTCGCATTAATGCTACATCGGCCACAGAAGCTCCCCGACTGGAAAAACCAGTCGAA
The DNA here is from genome assembly GCF_003023845.1 of Adhaeribacter arboris. NCBI lineage: Bacteria > Pseudomonadati > Bacteroidota > Cytophagia > Cytophagales > Hymenobacteraceae > Adhaeribacter > Adhaeribacter arboris. Next base: position 3,222,091 of record NZ_PYFT01000001.1, read on the forward strand.
GTTTTAACAAAATCTGCTTCAGCTTGGGCACAAAGGTCGCACGCCTGAATAATTTCTTCTTCTGAAAGTAAGGCAGTTTCAATAATTACCTTTAACAAGCCCCCGCGCAGGTGACAAAGAGTAGCCAATTCGCCTACTTCATTTTCCGCATCCGCGAACCGGCCAGATTTAAAAGCAGCTAAATTTAGCACCATATCTATTTCGGTAGCACCGGCACTTAAGGCTTTATGCGCTTCAAAAAACTTAACTTCGGCGGTTTGATAGCCTAATGGGAATCCGATTACCGTGGCAATATGCACCTGGCTGTCTGCTAAGGCATTGGTGGCTATTTTCACGTAGCAAGGCGGCACACAAACAGCCGCAAAGTTATACGTGGAGGCTTCGGCGCACAGCTGCCTTATCATACGCTCGTCGGCATCCGGCCGCAAAAGCGTATGATCTATGTAGCTGGCAATATTAAAATGTGATATGTCTGAATTAGTCTTCAATGATTACGCAACGGTGATTAAGCACATCCTGTTCTACGCTTTTGTATTTTACATCGCGTACTACTCTACCGTCGTTATACTGCACGCTAACTTTATCGTTACGGCCAGCCACTTTATGCGACCGAACTGGGACAGATTTTACAACGGCCTGAGCTTCGGCAGCCTCTTCAGCAGCCGGGCCTTCCAAAACAGAATGAACTTCTTCTTTCTGTATTTTTAAAGCCGGAACTTTTGGCTGCCGGGATTGCCGTGCTTCTTGTACTTCTTCCGGTCTTTGTACCGGAATATCGGCTTTAAACAAGAAAGAAATGGTTTCCTCGTTTACCTTGCCAATCATACGTTTAAACAGCTCAAACGATTCAAACTTATAAATCAATAACGGATCTTTCTGTTCGTAAACGGCATTTTGCACGGATTGCTTTAAATCATCCATTTCGCGTAAGTGCTGGGTCCAGGCCTGATCAATGGTGGCTAAGGTAATAGCTTTCTCCATCTCTTTAATCAATTCCCGCGAATGCGTTTGATAGGCTTTCTCCAGGTTAGTCATGGCCGTAATCTGCTTACGCCCATCCGTAAACGGCACCGCAATTGTTTCGATCATGGCGCGATTCTGGTAGATGTCGGTGATAATCGGGAAAGAATGCTCGGCAATAGCTTTATTCTTATCTAAGTAGAAAGCAAGCGCTTCGTTATACAATTTCTCAGTCAGTTCTGCGGCCTGCTCACTAGCTAAATCACCGGCAGTAATAGCGGTATCAAAGCCAAATACCCGAATAATATTCAAAGTAAAGTCATCGAAATCGCCGCTACCTTTATGGCTAAGGACAATGTCTTCGCTCAGATCGTAGATCATGTTCCAGATATCCAGTTCCAAACGTTCGCCATAAAGCGCATTGCGCCGACGACGATATACTACTTCACGCTGAGCGTTCATCACGTCATCGTATTCGAGCAACCGTTTCCGGATACCAAAGTTATTTTCTTCTACTTTTTTCTGCGCTCTTTCAATAGAGTTAGAAATCATGGAATGTTGAATTACTTCGCCTTCTTCCAAGCCTAAACGGTCCATCAGTTTAGCAATCCGTTCGGAACCAAACAAACGCATTAAACTATCATCCAAGCTCACGAAAAACTGCGAAGAACCTGGATCACCTTGGCGGCCGGAACGACCACGTAACTGGCGATCTACCCGGCGCGATTCATGCCGTTCGGTACCAATAATGGCCAAACCGCCGGCATTTCTGGATTCGGGAGTAAGCTTAATATCCGTACCCCGGCCGGCCATGTTAGTAGCGATAGTTACGGTGCTTGGCTTACCGGCTTCCGCTACAATTTCCGCTTCTTTCTGGTGCAGTTTCGCGTTTAGTACCTGGTGCGGAATCTTCCGGATTTGCAGCATCCGGCTCACTAGTTCCGAAATTTCTACGGAAGTAGTACCAACTAGAACCGGCCGACCGGCAGCGGTTAATTCCTGAATTTCTTCGGCTACGGCATTAAATTTCTCACGTACGGTTTTATAAACTTTATCGTGGCGATCTTCGCGGACTACTGGTTTGTTGGTAGGAATTGTAACTACATCCAGCTTATAAATTTCCCAGAATTCGCCGGCTTCTGTTTCGGCGGTACCCGTCATTCCGCAAAGTTTGTGGTACATCCGGAAGTAGTTCTGCAGAGTAACGGTAGCATAGGTTTGGGTGGCATCTTCTACCCGTACGTTTTCTTTTGCTTCAATTGCTTGGTGTAAGCCATCGGAATAGCGACGTCCTTCCATTACCCGGCCGGTTTGCTCATCCACAATTTTCACCTTACGATCTTCGGTAACAATGTATTCCACATCGCGCTCGAATAAAGTATAGGCCTTCAGAAGCTGGTTAATGGTATGAATCCGTTGCGACTTTTCGGCAAAGTCGTTCATTAATTTTTCTTTGCGGTGCAGCCGTTCTTCGTCCGTAGCCGATTTATCGTTTTCGATGTTAGCCAGTTCGGTACCAATATCCGGCAGAATGAAGAAGTTAGGATCTTCGCCCTGACCGGTAATCATATCAAGACCTTTTTCGGTAAGCTCGATGTTGTTATTTTTTTCGTCGATGGTAAAGTAAAGGGGCGCATCGGCTTCGGGCATTTGGCGGGCATTATCCTGCAGATAGAAATTTTCGGTTCTTTGCAAAGCCGCTCGAATACCGGTTTCACCTAAAAATTTAATAAGTGGTTTGTTTTTAGGTAAACCGCGATAAGCTCGGAACAAAGATAAACCACCTTCTTTTTCATTACCTTCTTTCAATAAACGTTTGGCTTCAACCAAAAAGTTACCCGTTACTTTTTTCTGCGCTTCCACCAGCATCGAAATACGTGGTTTCAAATCGTAGAATTCGTGTTCGTCGCCACGCGGCACCGGGCCTGAAATAATTAAAGGAGTACGGGCATCATCAATTAAAACGGAGTCAACCTCATCTACCATGGCAAAGTGATGCTTGCGCTGCACTAACTCATCCGGATTCCGGGCCATATTGTCGCGCAGGTAATCAAAGCCGAACTCATTATTGGTTCCGTAAGTAATATCCGCCTGGTAGGCCTGGCGGCGATTATCGGTATTAGGCTGATGTTTATCAATACAGTCGATAGATATACCATGGAACTCAAACAATGGCGCCATCCATTCGGAGTCACGTTTAGCCAGGTAATCGTTTACGGTTACTACGTGTACTCCGCGCTTGGCTAAAGCATTCAGAAAAGCTGGCAAAGTAGCCACTAAGGTTTTACCCTCACCCGTACCCATTTCGGCAATTTTACCTTGGTGCAAAACAATACCGCCAATTAACTGTACATCGTAATGGAGCATATCCCAGGTAATTTCGTTACCGGCAGCCATCCATTTGTTAGCCCAAATAGCTTTATCTCTTTCTAAACGAACATTAGGTTTACGCGCCGCTGTTGCCCGGTCAATTTCGGTAGCGGTTACTACTAACTGGCCGTTTTCTTTAAACCGGCGAGCGGTTTCTTTTACAATGGCGAATGCTTGTGGCAACACCTCCATTAAAACCAATTCCAATTGTTTGTTCCGGTCTTTTTCCAGAGTGTCAATTTCAGAAAATATATTTTCTTTCTGCATAATATCCAACTCGGGTTCGTTGGTAACCCGTTGGTGTAAGGCAGAAATTTTAGCATCAATTTCCGTTAGTCGTTCATCTATTATAGATTTGACCGCCTGGGTTCTTTGACGGAGTTCATCATCCGAGATAGCAGCTAGTCTGGCATATTCTTCATTGATTTGTCCCACGTACGGGGTTACTTCTTTAATATCACGTTCGGATTTGGTGCCGAATATTTTGGCAACTGTTTTTCCAATAAAATCGAACATCGCTTGTCGTTAAAAATTAATATAGATGTAGGTCAAAATTACAGGGTTTTTCTGAAATATCGGTATAAAGTAATGTAAAACAATCGGGCTTTACCAACCCAACGGCTACCAATATGGCAGAGCACCTCCTGTTAACAACAAAAAATTAGCCTAAATAATTTAGGTACTCTAATTATTATAGATGGTTTTAAATTACAATCACGTTTTTTATTCTGTTAATCAATCAAATTCAACTATTATTCCGCTACAAACACTCTTACTGACTTAGCAACATAAAAAAATGAGTCGTTTTAACTTTTTTCAAAAATAAGTTTCTGCCTTTCTCTACAACTTAATAAGCTGACTATTCGTCAGGAAACTATCTAAATACCTTCGTTTTTTCAGTTATTTACTTAGTTTTTGAAACGCATAAAAAAACCTGTGCTGGTAAATACATTTCCGGCACAGGTTTATAACTCAAAAGTTAGAACTTTTATTTTTCGGCAAATCGCAACTGTTCACTTAGTAATCCTTCTTTTAAAGCATAGGAGGACACTCGGATTTTGTTTAGTTCGTAGTTTTCCAGTACATGATCAATCAAAATACATGCTACTACAATCATATCGACGCGCATTTCCATCATACCCGGTATAGCTAAACGCTCAGAACGCGTTTTTTTAAGAATGTCGTCGTAAATTTCGTAGAAGTCGGATAAAGCTAAGTCTGACTCTGTACATGGGTCACAGGTACGATCGAGTCCTTTACGCCGGACATCAATATCACAAAGTGTATCGAAAGTGCCGGAAGAACCAATTAAGGCGCAAGGTTTATACTGGGCTATTGCTTCGGTTAAAGGTTCTAATTCTTTTTCTAAAAACTCCATTTCCGCTTCCATATCCGCCGCTGAGATAGGATCGGTGATAAAGAATCTATCCATCAGGCGTTGTGCCCCAATTTCAAAACTCTGTTTCCAGAAAATGGTATCGCCATCACAAATAATACATTCTACACTGCCACCGCCAATATCGATAATTAAGCTTCGTTCGGAACCAATTTCGAGCGCCGATTTAACGCCGTAATAAATTAACTCGGCTTCCCGGTCACCGGAGATAACTTCCACCTCAATGCCTGTCTGCTCCTGAATAGCCGTAATTAATTTAATTCCGTTAGCGGCATTCCGTACTGCACTGGTGGCTACTGCCCTTACTTCTGAAACCTCGTATTTCTCTATTTCAGTTTTGAAATTAGTTAGAGTTTGTAGCGCTCTTTCCACAGCATCAGGGGCAATGGCTCCTCTGCTAATACCATCCTGGCCCAATTTAACCGATTCTTTTAGCTTTACTAAAGGCTCTGGCTCGCCATTGGAATTAATTTCGGCAATTAATAAATGAAAGGTATTGGTACCCATATCAATAAGGGCAAGGCGACGGTTTTTCATTTAGTATCTATTTTGTTGTACAAAACGGTGCTAAAGCGGTAAAAGGTTCCCAAAGGCAATTTACGTTGGCCACGATCTTGTAAATAAATCTCTCCTACTTCCTGATTTGCTTTGACATGGGTATTAAAATTTTGGCTAATCAAATTTTCCAGAATTAAACCGGAAAATCCTAAAGAATACAAATTAATAAGAAAGAAGTTATCCGTTGGATCTAATAGCTGCGCGCATAATTTTAGTAGCTCGTTTAATTCATCTTCTAACTGCCATTTTTCACCATTTGGTCCCCGACCGTAAGCGGGCGGGTCTAGGATTAAGCCTTGGTAAATATTACCGCGTTTTACTTCCCGGCGCGCAAACTTCATAGCGTCTTCAACAATCCACCGGATTTGGTCTAAGTTACTGGCTTCCATGTTTTCGCGGGCCCAATAATTTACTTGCTTCACCGAGTCTAGGTGCGTTACATCGGCATTGGCTGCTTTCGCCGCTAAAGAAGCCGCCCCGGTATAAGCGAATAGATTTAATATTTTTGGCGCTTTCGATTTTAATTGCCTAGCAGCCTCGTAAATAAATTTCCAGTTGGGATCCTGCTCCGGGAATAACCCCACGTGTTTAAAAGAAGATAACCCCAGCCGGAAGCGCAGTTTCATCTCCTGGTATTCATATTTAATAAACCATTGTTCTGCCATTCCCCGACGTAATTGCCATTGACCTTTTTCCGTGCTACCTTTTTCCCGTTTAAATATAGCCTGGGCTAAGCGCTCCCATTCCGACGGCGGTAAATGTTTATCCCAAATGGCCTGCGGTTCGGGGCGGGCAAGGATGTAGTCTCCGAAGCGTTCCAGTTTTTCGAAATTCCCGGAATCTATCAGTTCGTAATCGGGCCAGTTACTAACGGTAAGAAAAGAATACATGAATATTTATTAACAGGTAATACATTTTAGGACACTAATAGTAATTCTTCAGCCTAATTTTGAGTGATTTAAACAGCTTCTTCATTATCTAGCATCTATTTAATTCAATACGTTATTAGGAATTCTAAAAGATAATCACAAAAATAATAATTCCTGTTTTAGTGTTCGCCTTAACTTCTCTTCGTAACGGTTGTAAAAAAATTGGCGCATGGAAAAAACGTAATAAAAAGGACATTATTAGAGTTCTTTCTCTTCTTTTTCAGATATATCTATATTATTCCTGGTCAGAAAAGAATAAACTTGCAGTTTCGTATTTAGTTGAATTATGAACGTTACTTTTCACAAATACCAGGGTACCGGCAATGATTTTATCATGATTGATAATCGGGAATTATTTTTTGATACCCGTAACCATAACTTGATTGCGCAGCTTTGCGAGCGCCGCATGGGTATAGGTGCCGATGGTTTCATTTTATTGCAGAACCGGGAAGGCTATGATTTTGAGATGGTTTACTTTAATGCCGATGGACGGCCCGGCTCGATGTGCGGCAACGGCGGCCGTTGCACGGTACAATTTGCCCGGGCGTTAGGAGTTATTACCGATAAAGCTTTTTTCCTGGCCGCCGATGGTAACCATTACGCTACCGTAGATAATACCGGACTAGTATCTTTAAAAATGAACGATGTTCACCAAGTAGAAACAGGTTTGGATTATTATTATTTAAACACAGGTTCCCCGCATTATGTGCAGTTTGTAGATGCTCTTGATGAACTCAATGTTTTTGCAGAAGGGCGCGATATCCGGTACAACGAGCGGTTTAAGTTAGAAGGCACGAACGTAAATTTTGCTCAACTGCAACCCGAAGCTGCTCTGTTTGTACGCACCTACGAACGCGGCGTAGAAGACGAAACCTTTTCTTGCGGAACGGGCGTCACGGCCACCGCACTTGCGGCTAGTTATAGAGGCGCTACCAGCCCGGTTTCTATAAAAACATTAGGCGGTAATTTACAAGTGGCTTTTGAGGTAAGTGCTACTGGTTTTACCAATATTTATTTAATTGGTCCGGCTCAGTACGTTTTTACCGGCACCGTAGAGGTGTAATGGCGTAATAACCCACTATGTTTTTACAAGGCGAACATATTTATTTACGCGCTCTGGAGCCAAGTGATCTTGATTTTTTATACAGTTTAGAAAACGATACTGCTATTTGGCCGGTAAGTAATACTACTACTCCATTTGCCAAACATGTATTGCAGCAGTATCTGGAGCAAGCTGCGGCAGATATTTACACGATAAAACAATTACGGTTACTCATCAATACGCACCAGCATTGGGCTGTAGGAACTATAGATTTATTTGATTTTGAACCTATTCACCAACGAGCAGGGGTGGGAATTGTAATTGCTCCTCCTTTCCGGCAACAACGCTACGCCACCGAAGCGCTACAATTAATACTAAAATATTGCCGGGAACACCTGTTCTTGCATCAGGTTTTTTGTTCTGTCAGTAATGATAATGTAAGCAGTTTACGTTTGTTCGAGAGTGCAGGCTTCTTAGCTGTAGGTATTCGTCGAGAATGGATAAGAACGCCGAAAGGTTGGCAAGATGTTATAGAATTTCAAAAAATTTTGGCGGATTAAATTTTTCTTCTTTAAATATTTATACTGTTAATTTGTTTGATTCAAAAGCCGAAAACTCCTTTTCTATAATTATAAATTTAACCTTAGCTTAATTATATAGTTGAAGGTTATATTTTAAATAAAATACAATTTTCTTCTTAAAAATACCTAGAACCAACCGTTAAGTTGCTTTTGAACGACTAAGTTTTATAGTATTTTCTTTTCACAACATAATTGTATAATTGTATTTTTTACAGGAATAATATTATATTCTTCTTTCCTATTTTGGAATTTATACGGATTAAGGGGTAAGCATTTCTACTTAAAACAGAAGTTTATTAGGCTTATTTTTGATATACGCAATATCTTTTTAAAAAATATTGCGTATTAGTCCTTATATAAGCAAAACCTTATTGCTGATTAGCTTTCGTTGAAAATTTCTTAATAAATTTCAAATTTATTTAAAGTGACAAAATAACTGTACGTAATCTCTATGCTAAAATTTGACCAGAATAGTTCTTTGAATCCTGAAGCAAAAAACATAATAGCTACCGCTAAACCCGCTGCCCTGAATGACGCAAATGCCCTTAGCCCTACCGCTGATGTAAATCAACTCGAAAACTTTATCCAGAATATGCCGGATATTGTTTGTTTATCGCATTTACGTTGGGATTTTGTATACCAGCGACCGCAGCATTTACTTTCGCGTTTTGCGAAACATGGGCGATTATTCTTCTTTGAAGAACCGCAATTCTATCATGGTGCCCAACCACATCTGGATATAAGCCGCCGCGAGGATAACGTACATATTGTAGTAGCGCATTTACCCCATGGTTTAACGCCGCAGGAATCAGATGCTATTCAGATTAACTTAGTAAATGAGTTTATTCAAGAGCAGCAAATTAAGCAATTTATTGCCTGGTATTATACGCCTATGGCCTTGGAAGTATATGGCCATTTAGAACCCGCTTTAACCGTTTACGATTGCATGGACGAACTTTCTGCCTTTAAAGGAGCTTCGCCGCGCCTACGTGAACTAGAGGCTGACCTTTTCAAGAAAGCTGACCTGGTATTTACGGGTGGGCACAGTATTTACGAATCAAAACGTACGCAGCACCCGGAAGTATATGCCTTTCCGAGCAGTATTGATAAAGCCCATTTCGCTCAAGCTCGCACAGAAATTGTTGAACCCGAAGATCAAAAAAATATTCCGCATCCCCGTTTTGGTTTCTACGGCGTGGTAGATGAACGTTTTGATATTGAATTGTTACGCGAAGTAGCCGCAATGCGCCCGGATTGGCATTGGGTAATTATTGGTCCCGTAGTTAAAATTGATCCTGCTACTTTACCACAGGCTGAAAACATTCATTATCTGGGCGGGAAAAGTTATAAAGAATTACCCACTTATTTAAGCTCTTGGGATGTAGCTACTATGCCCTTTGCTATAAATGAATCTACTAAATATATCAGCCCTACTAAAACACCCGAATACTTAGCCGGTGGCAAACCTGTAGTATCTACCCCAATCCGGGATGTAATACGCCCTTACGGCGATCAAGGATTGGTACATATTGCTGCTACTCCCCCTGAGTTTGTTGAGGCTCTGGAAAAAGCATTACTGCAACGTAACGATTCAGAATGGCTTGCCCAAACAGATGCTTTTTTAGCCAATATCTCCTGGGATCATACCTGGCAGAATATGGTAAACTTAATTCAAATTGCTATCACCGAAAAATCAAAGTAAGCTCCTAGCTTTAAACTAACCCAAATTGTTAAACTATTAAATTGAGAAACTCTATGTTCGACTATCTTATTGTTGGAGCTGGCTTTGCCGGAAGTGTATTGGCCGAACGCCTTGCTACCCGTTCTAATAAAAAAGTATTAATTATTGACAAAAGATCGCACATTGCCGGAAACGCATTCGATCATTACAATGAAGAAGGTATTTTAGTCCATAAATACGGGCCTCATATTTTCCATACCAATTCCAAAGACGTTTTCGATTATTTGTCACAATTTACCGATTGGCGTTCGTATGAGCACCGCGTGTTAGCCAGCGTAGATGGACAGTTAGTACCTATTCCGATTAACCTAGATACTATTAATAAATTATATGGCTTAAACCTTACTTCTTTTGAGTTAGAAGACTGGTTTGAGTCGGTAGCGGAGCAAGTGCCCGTAGTACGTACATCCGAAGATGTTGTGGTAAGTAAAGTGGGCCGTGAATTATATGAAAAATTCTTCCGGAATTATACTCGTAAACAATGGGGCATGGACCCATCAGAACTAGATAAATCTGTTACTTCCCGGGTACCTACCCGCACCAACCGCGATAACCGGTACTTCACCGATACGTATCAGGCGATGCCTTTAAATGGTTTTACAGCTATGTTCGAGAAAATGCTGGCGCACCCGAACATTAAAATAATGCTGAATACCGACTACAAGGAAATTGTAGACGTGATTCCGTTTAAGGAAATGATTTTTACTGGGCCCGTAGATGAATATTTTGATTATCAGTTCGGTAAATTGCCTTATCGCTCCCTGGATTTTAAACACGAAACATTAAATACCGAAACTTTCCTGCCAACGGCGGTGGTAAACTATCCGAACGAACACGCTTATACCCGGATAACTGAATTTAAATACTTAACCGGTCAAAAACATCCGAAAACCAGCGTGGTTTATGAATACCCACAAGCCGACGGAGACCCTTATTATCCGGTTCCACGGCCAGAAAATGCCGAGTTGTATAATAAATACAAAAAATTAGCCGATCAAACCCCGAATGTTCACTTTGTAGGCCGGTTAGCTACTTATAAATACTATAACATGGATCAGGTGGTAGCCCAGGCACTTACACTGTATAAAAAACTTACCGAGAAAACAGAAGAAGATAAATCCATTGCAGAAATTGAGAAGATCGTAGTAAAAGGAAAATCTTTGAACGGGTCTATTATCAAAATCTCCAGTAAAAATGGCGATCATTGATTTATGGGGCGGAGTTGAATGCAGTTGTAACCGGGTAGGAGAACAGTTCTTCGACCAGTTAAGCAGAAACGGTCATCGGGATCGCATAAGTGATCTGGATCTATTTGCCTCCTTAGGAATAAAAAAATTGCGTTACCCAGTGCTTTGGGAGCACGTTGCTCCTCAAAGCCTGGACACGCCAAACTGGTCTTGGTCGGATGAAAGATTGCAGCGTTTGCAGCAATTAAAAATCGACCCCATTGTTGGTTTGGTCCACCACGGTAGCGGGCCGATTTATACCAATTTAGCAAGTGATAATTTTGCGCCTTTACTAGCGCAATATGCCCGAATGGTAGCAGAACGCTATCCTTGGGTTAACTATTATACTCCCGTTAACGAACCCCTCACTACCGCCCGGTTTAGCTGCCTTTATGGTTTTTGGTATCCGCATCAAACCTCCGATAAAGATTTTGTTCGGGCATTATTAAATCAGGTAAAAGGTACTAAACTTGCTATGCAAGCCATCCGGCAAATTAATCCGGATGCCAAGTTGGTTCAAACGGAAGATTTAGGAAAATCGCATAGCACCAAACTACTAGCCTATCAGGCAGAATTTGAAAACGAGCGCCGATGGTTAACCTTCGATTTACTGTGCGGTAAGGTTACTCCTGAACATAAACTTTGGCAGTATTTAATAACTACGGGCCTTTCCGCGGAGGAATTACTCGAATTTGTTGAAAGCCCTCTCCCGCCCGATATTTTCGGAATTAACCATTATATCACCAGCGAACGGTACTTAGATGAGCATTTGTCTATTTTCCCGCTGCATACGCACGGTAATAACGGCCGGCATAAATACGCCGATGTAGAAGCTGTACGGGTAAAAGGGGTAGAACGAGCCGGAATTAAAGAATTATTGCAAGAAGCCTGGCAACGCTATCAAGGGGTCATTGCCATTACGGAGGCGCACCTATGCTGTACCCGCGAAGAACAAATGCGCTGGTTTATGGAAATTTGGGAGGCAGCTACCGAACTGAATCAAGCTGGGGTGAATTGTCTGGCGGTAACTGCCTGGGCTCTTATTGGTTCTTACGATTGGAACTCGTTGCTTACCCGTAGCAACGGCCATTACGAAAATGGAATTTTTGATTTACGGATAGGAACTCAACCCTGGCCAACCGCTTTAGCCGGTATGCTGAAAAGCCTGAGTCAAACCGGAAAGTACCACCACGATGTATTGCAGCACAAAGGGTGGTGGGACCGGGAAGAACGTTACGCGTACCGGCACGGAGATCCCTATATCTTTAAGCCTACGCATAAACCCATTCTGGACCATAAACAACGACCAGTGCTCATAACAGGAGCTACTGGCACGCTGGGACAAGCCTTTGGCCGCATTTGCCAGGACCGAGGATTACACTATTATTTAGTAAGCCGGGCCGAAATGGATATTACCAATCCGGAATCTGTTAAATATGCGGTAGCTCGCTATAATCCCTGGGCTATTGTGAATGCGGCCGGCTATGTGCGCATAGACGATGCGGAAAGAGAACCCAATAAATGCTACCGGGCAAATACGACAGGCCCCATTTTATTAGCGAAAATTTGCAAAGCAGCTAATATTCAACTCTTAACTTTTTCTTCGGATTTAGTTTTTGATGGCAGTAAAGCTGGCCCTTATGTGGAGGAGGATCAACCGAATCCCCAAAATGTATATGGTAATAGTAAATTCCTAGCTGAAAAAGAAATACTACGCATTCTGCCGGAAGCTTTAATAATCAGGTCAAGTGCTTTTTTTGGAATTTGGGACCGGGATAACTTTGTTCACTTTGCTCTAAAATCATTCCTGCAAGGTATTCCCTTTGCGGCAGTAAACGATGTAAAAATTTCAGCTACTTATGTGCCGGACTTGGTGCAACATTCCTTAGATTTATTAATTGATCGGGCGAATGGTATCTGGCATTTAACTAATTCAGGAGACTTTACCTGGGCAGAATTAGCGGAATTAATAGCAGATATTGCTCTTTTAAAGGATGTACATATAGAAAGGCAACCCATCTCGTCTTTTAACCTGCCGGCTTATCGGCCAAAGAATTCAGCGTTAGAAAGCACTAAATCTTATATCATGCCATCGATAGAAAATGCTCTGCATCGTTGTATTCCAGAAATTATGCAAACGTTGGCTCGAGAAAGGACTTCTGGAGATAAAGATCTATTTCCTGCAGAAGAAAAGCTAAGCGGTTAAGTCTAATTCTAAGAATTTAATAGTAAAAAGCTGTTCGTAATCTGGGCAGCTTTTTATTTTTGTTTTAGTTAAGATGAAAGCTCATAACTTTACCGTAATGTTTTCATCAGTCATGTCAATACGTCAGAGTTAAAGAATAAACTCTACTTTTGGCTTCAGTCATTACAATTTAGCTTCACTATGTATTCTTACGATCATCTTTATACCTTTACCAAACAAGTCTTTCAAAGTATTGGCTGCCCCGAAGAAGATGCTGATTTAGCTACGGAAGTATTATTATCTGCCGATCTAAGAGGCATTGACTCACATGGTATTGCCCGGCTAATTGGTTACGTACGCCTCTGGGAAACAAACCGGATTAATGCTACTCCAGACGTAAAAGTAGTACACGAGACACCCAGTACAGCGGTAGTAGACGGAGACAGCGGTTTAGGTTTAGTAGTTGCTCCCCACGCAATGGAAATTGCCATACAAAAAGCCCAAGTAGCTGGTACTGGTTGGGTTTCAGTAAAAAATTCAAATCATTTTGGTATTGCGGGTTACCATGCCATGAAAGCCTTAGCAAAAGATATGATTGGTATAGCTATGACCAATGCCAGCCCGTTGGTTGCGCCTACTAATTCTTTAGAACGTTTATTAGGAACCAATCCTATTGCGGTAGCTATACCGGCGAATGAACAACCCGCGTTTGTAGCGGATTTTGCTACCACTACTGCAGCCAATGGTAAACTAGAAATTTTACAACGTAAGAATCAAGAAGCACCCCTTGGCTGGATACAAGACGCCCAAGGTCAAAACTCTACTAATCCAAACGAACTAAAAGCAGGAGGAGCGCTAATGCCTTTAGGAGGAGAAACCGGCAGCCACAAAGGCTATTGTTTAGGTTCTATCGTTGATATATTTTCGGCAGTTTTATCAGGAGCCAATTATGGCCCTTGGGTACCACCCTTTGTAAGTTTTTTGCCCTTACCAACTAACCCCGTAGGAGCAGGCATCGGACATTTTTTTGGAGCTATGCGTATAGATGCTTTTCGTCCGGCTGATGAATTTAAAACCCACATGGATAATTGGATTACTACGTTCCGCCAGTCCAAAGCTAAATCAGAAGAAACACCTGTTCTTATTCCGGGTGATCCGGAAAGAATAATGGCGGCAAAACGCTTTCAAGAAGGTATTCCGCTTTTAGATCCCGTAGTAAAAGATTTAGAATCGTTAGCAAATAAATTTTCTTTATCCTTTTAAAGTAAAACAAAAGGGCCTTTCTTGATGAGAAAGGCCCTTTTGTTCTAACTTTTATTCTATATTTTAAATAATAGAATTACCTACTGATGAATAGTACGCCAAAGCTGTTTCGGCATCTAGGTAATCCGAATTATATTCTTTTTTATTGGCGTGAATAAACAAACAAGTTTTACCTTTAACAGCTTCAATAATTTGTTGATGGTTTTCCATAGGTAAAGCAGGACAACCTTGGCTTCGACCCAAACGACCGTGCTGCGCAATAAAAGCATCACTTACATAATCAGCACCATGCATTACTACGCAACGTTCCAGCGCATTTGTATTAAAATCTTTATCTAAACCAACTAGCTTTAAGGATTTTCCATGTTTACCCATGTAAATATCTTGGGTAACGTAAAATCCTAAACTGCTTTTCTCCGAGCTAACGGTATTGTCAAAATTTTCGGCCATGTTTTCACCGGAATTTTTACCATGTGCTACCAAGGAGTTAAACAAAACTTTCTTACCTGCTAAATCAATAACCCAAAGACGTTTTTCGGTAGATGGCTTGTTAAAATCAACAACTGTCAGCAACTTTTTATCGGATAGTTGACCTTGAGCTTTCAAGTTCAGATAACCTAATAAGGCATCATTAAAAACATCCAGCGATAAGCCACTTTTTTCTAAACTAATTTCTTCGTAAAGCTTATAAACATCTACCTGAAAAGCCGCAAAACGTAATGCTTCTGCATTAGCAGCTGATAAATGAGTATTTTCCGACTTAGTTTTATAACTTCCGGCTGGTAATGGAAAGTGCGCAAAGAAAAAAGGCGCCAAAAAAGGAATAATCCGGCGAACGCGGCGATTGCCTTTCTTTACCTTTCGAATAATATCTCTATTTTCCTGTTTCATTGCTGTTTCTTTTTATAGAAAAATAATACCTTCTAAGCTGCCTCAGAATTGTATTATACGTTATAAACAATTTTAAGGCTGGCAATTTACCACTCTTAATTTGTACAAATTCGATATTTACCCTCTAAACACAATATACTTTTTTATAGTTCATAGATAATTATTGCTGAGACAAGCTGTGAAAGGAACTTAGAAAACCACGTACATTCGCACCAATTAGCTAATAAATAGTTGTAATATTTTAAATTTCAAAATGGGATTAACGTATTACTGGTTATACTTTATAAGAGTGAATAATTTAAATTATCCATGTAGAACTATCATTAGTTCGGTAATCTACACCTCGAAAAGAAACAACTTATTACTACTGAGTTATAGGCCTAAATACCATTATTATCTCAGTAGTTCATTTTAATTAGCTAGCATAATGAAATAGAAGCGCAATAATATTTTACTGTGTCTTATCTAGAATAAGAAAGCCCTGCTTAGAACAGGGCTTTCTTATTACAACCTTATCTAAGTATAATTTTTACTTCTTCGGCTTTTTTACTAAAATAAATACTTCTTCACCCGGCCGTTTCATGTAGTATTTTTCCCGGGCATATTTTTCTAGTAATTCCGGATTACTCATCAGCTCCGTACGATCTTTTTGTACTTCCGCTATTTTCTGAACATAATATTCTTTATCGGCTTCCAAATCATTCAATTTCTTACTCATTTGATATTGAGTCATAAAATCATTCGAATCAAAAAATACCATCCATATCAGGAAAGTAACAGTAGAAATAAAATAAAAACTTCTGATAAATCTTGGCAACTGTATCTGCATAAATCAAATATAAATAAAAAAGCAGGACGGTAAAACAAATAGTTACCGTCCTGCCAAAGAAATTTTATTTTACTTTTACATTTTCTTACCGGGGAAGTAAGCCGTTTCGCCCAGTTCTTCTTCAATCCGAAGCAACTGGTTGTATTTTGCCATCCTATCTGACCGAGAAGCTGAACCTGTTTTAATTTGTCCGGTATTTAATGCTACCGCTAAATCAGCAATTGTATTATCTTCGGTTTCACCGGAACGATGACTCATAATACTCTTATAACCGTTTCTGCGACCTAAGTTAATAGCATTAATAGTTTCGGTAAGCGTACCGATTTGATTAACTTTAATTAAAATAGCATTCGCAATTGATTCGTCGATACCTTTTTGCAAACGGTTTACATTGGTTACAAATAAATCATCTCCTACCAATTGGGTAGTACTGCCAATAGATTCCGTTAAAGATTTCCAGCCCGACCAATCGTCCTCATCCATACCATCTTCAATCGAAACAATAGGGTATTTTTTAGTCCAATCCGTCCAGTAACTTACCATTTCAGCAGAAGTAAGCTTATCCCCTGTAGATTTTTTGAAATGATACTGACCGCTTGATGCATCATAGAACTCGGAAGCAGCCGCATCCATGGCAATCATTACTTGTTCGCCAGGTTTATAACCCGCCGCTTCAATGGCTTGCAATACAATTTTAATAGCGTCTTCGTTCGACTTTATATTCGGGGCAAAACCACCTTCGTCGCCTACATTGGTAGACAAACCTTGTTTATGAAGTACATTTTTTAGGTTATGGAATATCTCAGAACCCCACCGCATTGCTTCGCGGAAACTAGGAGCTCCCACCGGCATAATCATAAATTCCTGAAAATCGATAGAATTATCCGCATGACTACCTCCATTTAAGATATTCATCATAGGTACCGGCAATGTGTTAGCATTTACGCCACCCACATAGCGGTACAACGGCATTCCTAAGGCTTCAGCAGCAGCTCGGGCAATTGCCAAAGAAACTCCCAAGATAGCGTTTGCTCCTAATTTACCTTTATTAGGTGTACCATCTAATTCCAGCATTAAGCTATCAATCTTGTTTTGCTCAAATACATTTTCTCCCAGCAATTCCTCGGCAATAATATCGTTTACATTACTTACTGCCTTTAAAACGCCTTTACCCATGTATTGCGATTTATCTCCATCGCGCAGCTCTACGGCTTCGTGTTTACCCGTAGATGCTCCCGAAGGAACCGCTGCCCGACCTAGAAATCCGTTATCTGTTATAACATCTACTTCTACGGTAGGATTACCTCTAGAATCAAAAATTTGGCGGGCCTTAATGCTTGAAATTAAAGTCATCTTTTATAAGTGGTTAAAATTTATGATATGGAAACGTTACCGGTTGCAATACTACTAATTATGTCCTAGAAAACTTCAAACTGCTCTAAGCATTTTTAAGTAATTGAATAAAATTATCGAAGAGATAATTTGAATCATGTGGGCCTGGAGAAGATTCAGGATGGTATTGCACGGAAAATGCTTTTTTACCTTTTATCCGGATACCTTCAATGGTGCCATCATTTAAGTTGATATGAGTAACTTCTACTTGGTCATTATTCTTAACCGCTTCTCCATCTACAGCAAAACCATGGTTTTGAGATGTAACTTCACATTTTCCTGTAATTAAATTTTTAACTGGATGATTCAAACCTCTATGACCGTTATGCATTTTATAAGTTGCAATGCCATTGGCTTGAGCTAAAACCTGATGACCCATACAAATGCCAAATAAAGGTTTATCGCGATCCAAGATTCGATTAACACTCTCCACTGCTTGTGTAGTTGCAGCCGGATCCCCTGGCCCGTTCGATATAAAGTAACCATCAGGCCCCCAAGCTTCCATTTCATCGAAAGAGGTATCGTACGGAAAAACTTTGCACTCACATCCCCGGCTTACCAAATTATGTATGATGTTCCTTTTTACACCTAAATCTAGGATAGCCACCTTAAATTCTACCTTATCTGGTTTCATTATATACTCATCCCTCGTACTAACCTGCGATGCCAGTTCTAAACCATCCATAGAAGGAGTAGCTGCTAATTTTTCTTTAAGAACTTCTACATCTAAAATATCAGAAGAAATTATTGCATTCATAGCCCCTTTATTGCGTATATGCCGGACTAATTCTCGGGTATCAATTTCACAAATGCCAACAACACCAGCTTTCTCAAAATATTCTTGTAGCGAACCCTCCGCTGAGCGTCTGGAAAAAAAATCAGAAAATTCTTTACAAACTAGACCCTTAATTTGGACTTGCTTAGATTCTACTTCCTGATTAAGTACCCCATAATTACCTACGTGCGAAACTGTTGTAATCACGATTTGTCCGTAATAAGATGGATCCGTAAATATCTCCTGATACCCTGTCATTCCGGTATTAAAACAAAGTTCGCCTGAATTTGTACCGGTACAGCCAAGACTCTTACCTTTCCATTGGGTACCGTCCGCTAATAATAAAATAGCGTCAACTGCTTTCTTTTCTTTCATAGATGTAATGTTTTGCAAAAATAAAAAGGGATATGATTTAAGTCATATCCCTTTTAAAAATTATTGTAAAATTTAAATATTTATTAAACATCCTGAACATTTTCAGAATTAGATGTTGAACTATCAACTGAATTGGCGTTATTTTCTGTTGCACCAGCGTTTGAAGAGCTTTCACTTTCCTTTCTTTTTCCGCCTCTTCTTCTTGTTCTGGTTTTAGTTTCAGTGGCTTTAGCTGCTGTCCCTAACATTGCTTCGTTATAATCAACTAACTCAATGATGCACATATCGGCATTATCTCCTAAACGGTTTCCTGTTTTTAGAATACGAGTATATCCCCCAGGACGATTAGCAATTTTACTTGATACTTGATCAAAAAGTTCTTTTAAGGATTCTTTATTTTGCAAGTAAGAGAAAATAGTTCTTCTCGAGTGAGTTGTATCGTTTTTTGATTTGGTTAATAGAGGCTCTACATATTTACGCAAAGCTTTTGCTTTTGCTATGGTAGTAGATACGCGCTTATGCAGAATCAATGAGGATGCCATATTAGACAACATTGCCTTTCTATGAGCGGAAGTCCTGCCTAAATGATTAATTTTTTTACCGTGTCTCATTTTAGTTAATCTTCATCTAATTTGTATTTGGAAAGATCCATTCCAAAATTTAGTCCTTTTTCTTCCACTAAGTTTTCCAACTCAGTAAGGGATTTCTTTCCAAAATTACGGAACTTCATCATATCCTGCATATCTAATTGCACTAGATCGCCTAATGTTTTTATATCAGCAGCCTTTAAGCAATTATAAGCACGTACAGAAAGATCCATATCATGCAAAGGAGTTTTTAAAACCTTTCGCATGTGCAACATTTCTTCATCTACTGCTTCTTCTTCTTCAGGCTTAGCAGTTTCAAAAGTCATTGTGCTGTCGGAGAACAACATAAAGTGTTGTATTAATATATGGGCAGCTCCTTTTAAAGCTTCTTCCGGGTGAATAGAACCATCAGTTTGAATATCAATTAACAACTTTTCATAGTCAGTCTTTTGCTCAACCCGTGTATTTTCAATGCTATATTTAACGTTTTTAATTGGCGTAAAAATAGCATCAATAGCAATCTGTCCAAACACCTGCTCATTTGGTTTGTTTTCATCTGCCGGAACATAACCTCTTCCTTTTTGAAGGGTAAGTTCTACCTCTAAATTTACAGAAGGCTCTAAATGACAAATAACCAAATCAGGGTTTAAAACTTGAAACCCATTAGTAAATCTGTTAATATCTCCTGCTTGAAAAGTATTCTTATTAGAGATAGTAACAGTAATTTTATCTTCAATGGCTTCATTTATCTTTTTGAATCTTACCATTTTCAGATTAAGTATAATTTCAGAGACGTCCTCCATTACACCTTCAATGGTTGAGAATTCATGTAACACTCCAGGGATTCGAACCGCTGTAATGGCGTAACCTTCCAAAGAAGATAATAAAATTCTTCTTAAGGCATTACCAATTGTTACACCGTATCCTTTTTCCAAAGGCTTAAATTCAAATTGACCATGAAAGTCGTCGGCTTTCTCCATTACGACTTTCTCTGGCATTTGAAAAGCTAATATTGACATATAGTGTAATATTATAAATAGTTAAAAATACAATCCGGAACAATTATTTCGAGTAAAGCTCGACAATTAATTGCTCTTGAATTTTTTCCGGAATTTGATCTCTTTCCGGTTCAGAAACGAATTTTCCAATCATTTCTTTTCCATCCCATTCCAACCAATTAAATTGACGGGAATTACGAGCACTCAGGCTAGTAGTAATTGCTTCTAGAGATTTTGATTTCTCGCGAACAGCTACAATCTGACCAGGTTTTAAACTATAGGATGCTACATTTACTATTGCTCCATCAACTAAAATATGTTTATGCAAAACAAGTTGGCGGGCAGCTCTGCGTGTGGGAGCTATACCTAAGCGATAAACCGTATTATCTAATCTTGCTTCGAGTAAACGAAGTAAGTTTTCGCCGGTAATACCACCTTTCCGATGAGCTTTATCAAATAAATTAGCAAATTGTTTTTCTAAAACACCATAAAGGTATTTAGCCTTTTGCTTTTCCATCAACTGGATAGCATATTCCGATTGTTTTTTTCTTCTTCCCCTACCATGCATACCTGGAGGGTAAGCTTTTTTCTGTAGGGCTTTACTTGCACCGAAAATGGGCTCGTTAAATCTTCTTGAAATTTTGGTTTTAGGACCAGTATATCGTGCCATTATTTTATGTGGACAGGACCCATAAAGGTCCTTAATTAAAATTAAACTCTTCTACGCTTTGGAGGTCTGCAACCATTATGCGGCAAAGGAGTAACATCTTTAATGGTTGTAATTTCTATACCTGCACCTTGGACCGTACGAATTGCCGATTCTCTACCCGCACCAGGACCCTTTACAAATACTTCTGCCTTACGAAGGCCTAGTTCATGAGCTACTCTAGCGCAATCTGAAGCAGCCATTTGTGCCGCATATGGAGTATTCTTTTTGGAACCTTTAAAACCCATTTTACCTGCCGATGCCCAAGAGATTACTTGACCATTGTTGTTCGTAATGGAGATTATAATATTATTAAAAGAAGCTTTAATGTGTACTTGACCAGTAGATTCTACTACTACTACACGCTTTTTGGCTTTATCTTTTCTCTTTTGAGCCATTTTCTATTAATTATTTAGTAGCTTTTTTCTTGTTAGCAACTGTTTTACGCTTACCTTTTCTCGTCCGAGAATTGTTTTTAGTACGCTGGCCTCTCACAGGCAAGCCCTTTCTATGACGAAGACCACGATATGATCCTATATCCATTAAGCGTTTTATATGCAACTGTACTTCGGAACGTAAAACACCTTCCGTCTTATGTTCAGTAGCAATAACATTACGAATGGCACCAGCTTCTTCTTCGGTCCACTCATTTACCTTTTTATCCCAATTAACACCAGCTTTGTTTAAAATCGATTGTGAAGCTCTTCTACCTATACCATAGATATAAGTTAAAGCTATTTCGCCTCTTTTTTTATCTGGGATATCTACTCCTGCTATTCTAGCCATATACAATAATATATTTACCCTTGTCTTTGTTTATAACGTGGATTTTTCTTGTTTATAACGTAAAGCTTTCCTTTACGCCGAATTACCTTACAATCAACGCTCCTTTTTTTAATAGATGCTTTAACTTTCATTTTTATTTATATCTATAAACTATTCTACCTTTTGATAAATCATATGGCGACATCTCAATTTTAACTTTATCACCTGGCAGAATTTTAATGTAGTGCATCCGCATCTTACCAGATATATGTGAAATTACTTGATGTCCATTTTCTAATTCTACCCGAAACATTGCATTGGACAATGCCTCAACTATTGTCCCATCTTGTTCGATAGAAGACTGTTTAGCCATAAATTATTCTTCTTCCTTATCTATATATTTAAAAGTTGTTAATATTTCAGCTTGTTCTTTTCGAACCACAACTGTATGCTCAAAGTGGGCAGAAGGTGAATTATCTTTTGTTCTAATAGTCCACCCATCATCTTCTTGCACAATATTCTTTCCTCCTAAGTTGACCATGGGTTCAATAGCAATCACTAAACCTTCTTGTAACTTTAAACCGGATCCCCGCTTACCATAATTAGGCACTTCTGGTGCTTCATGTAGGCTTTTACCAATACCATGTCCAACCAATTCCCGAACTACCGAAAAATTATTTTTTTCCACGTGATTTTGAACAGCAAAACA
This sequence comes from Adhaeribacter arboris, assembly GCF_003023845.1. Taxonomy (NCBI): domain Bacteria; kingdom Pseudomonadati; phylum Bacteroidota; class Cytophagia; order Cytophagales; family Hymenobacteraceae; genus Adhaeribacter; species Adhaeribacter arboris. Next base: position 3,244,369 of record NZ_PYFT01000001.1, read on the forward strand.
AACGTCTCCTAACCTATTACCAGCTACAGCTTTTGAAATTCCTAAATAAAGTGATTCCTTCGTTATAGTTAATAATTTTTCTAACTCTTTTGATACTTCACCAACCATGTGAGTATAGGCAGAATCTGTATGGTACCCTTTGAATAAAACTCCACAATCAATAGTAACAATATCTCCGCTTTTTAGTTCATATTTCCCTGGTATGCCATGTACTACAACAGAATTAACCGATATACAAAGACTAGCTTTAAATCCATTATATCCTTTAAATGATGGTTTACCTCCATTATCTAATATAAACTCTTCTGCTCTTTTATCTAACTCTTCTGTTGTTACACCTTCTTTGATAAGCTTAGACACTTCACCATGAGCCTTGCCTAAAACTTGAGCGCCTTCTCTAAGTAATTCGATTTCTTCCTCTGTTTTATAACAAATCATTTTAAGAGGCCAAAGCGATATTTTGAGATCTACCTTTTAGTTTACCAGATTTCATCATACCATCATAATGGCGCATTAAAAGATAACTTTCAATTTGATTTAATGTATCTAGTACCACTCCAACCATAATAATTAAAGAAGTACCACCAAAAAAAGCAGAAAACTCTCTTGTTACTCCAAACAATAAGGCAATAGCAGGAAAAATAGCAATAATGGCTAAAAATAAAGCTCCTGGTAATGTAATTTTATCAAGTACATCACCTATGTATTCCGAAGTAGCAATACCTGGTTTAACTCCTGGAATAAATCCCCCACTTCTCTTCAAGTCATTCGAAATCTGGTCTGGATTAACACTAATAGCTGTATAAAAGTAAGTAAAAACTAAAATTAGAAATCCAAACAAGAAGTTATACTGCCAACTCGTATAGTCAGAAAATGTAGTACCAATGTAAGATGCTGTTTCACTTGTATCACGCCAAATAGATGCTATTAAGGCAGGAATAAACATTAGAGACTGAGCAAATATTATTGGCATTACGCCTGCCGCGTTAACTTTTAATGGAATAAATTGTCTTTGTCCGCTATACTGAGTAGAACCACCAATTTGCTTTGCATATTGCACCGGAATTCTACGAACAGCTTGTGTAAGCATAACTACAGCCATTATAACCAAATAAAGAACAAATAATTCCAAAAGAAAAATTAAGGCTCCGTTTAACCGTTTAGAAAGAATCTCTTGTAAAATGGCGCTTGGTATTCTAGAAACTATTCCAATCATTATCAACATGGAGATACCATTGCCAATACCTTTATCTGTAATTTTTTCACCTAACCACATGCAAAACATAGTTCCAGCTGTTAGAATAATTACAGAAGAAACAGTAAACAATATATTACTAACTGCTATTGCTTCAGCATTTATTGTAGCAATAAAACCAATAGATTGAGCAGCTGTTATAGCAATAGTTAAAACTCTGGTGTATTGATTTATTTTCTTTTTTCCAGATTCGCCTTCTTTTTGAAGCTTTTGAAAGTAAGGAACTGCAATTGTTAAAAGTTGTAAAACAATCGAAGCTGATATATAAGGCATTATTCCTAATGCAAAAATAGATGCATTACTAAATGCTCCACCAAGTAGTGTATCTAAAAGACCAAAGATACCTTGAGAGTTTGATTGTAGTTTAGACGAGTCAATGCCAGGTAATACAACGTAAGAACCTAATCTAAAAATAGCAATAAAACCTAAGGTATTCAGAATACGAGTCCTTAGGTCTTCAATTGCAAAAATGTTTTTAATAGTTGTAATAAATTTTTTCATAAAATGAACTTTATACTACAACAACAGTTTTTCCACCAGCACTTTCAATTGCTTCAATCGCTGATTTTGAAAAAGCATGTGCATGAACTTCTAAAGAATCTTCTACACTTCCACGTCCTAAAATTTTAACTTTATCTTTTTTTGAAACTAAACCGTGTGATTTCAAGAAGGCAAAATCAACAATTTTTACATCTTTACTGGCCACCAATGAATTTATAACATCTAAATTTACTGAAGCGTATTCAACTCTATTAAAATTCTTAAAGCCAAATTTAGGTACTCTCCTTTGTAGAGGCATCTGACCACCTTCAAAACCAACTTTGCTTGAATATCCAGATCTAGATTTTGCACCTTTATGGCCACGAGTAGAAGTTCCACCCCGACCAGATCCAGTACCCCGCCCAATTCTCTTCCTATCCTTCACTGATCCAGCGGCTGGTTGTAACGAACTTAAATTCATATTATAATTCTTTTATATCTACTAAGTGATGAACTTTACGAATCATACCAACAATCTGAGGAGTATTTTCAACTAATACAGATTTGCTTATTTTGCCTAAACCTAAAGCTTTAATAGTTAACTTTTGTTTAGCTGGACTATCAATAATACTTTTAACTTGGGTAATTTTTATTTGCGCCATTGTGTTATCCGTTAAAAACTTTGGAAAGATTAACGCCCCTTTGTTGTGCTACTGCTAATGGATCCCGCATTTTAGACAATGCATCAAACGTAGCTTTAACCACATTATGAGGATTTGAAGATCCTTTTGATTTAGCCAACACATCCTTAATACCAGCACTTTCAAAAACTGCCCGCATAGCACCACCTGCAATTACACCAGTACCAGCAGCAGCTGGTTTAACTAATACAAACCCACCTGAATACTTACCTTCAATGGAGTGAGGAACAGTGTGATGATAAACAGGAATTTTTACTAAGTTTTTCTTAGCATCATCGATTCCTTTTGCTATTGCATCCGTTACCTCATTAGCTTTGCCTAAACCATAACCTACTACTCCATTTCCATCACCTACTACTACAATAGCCGAAAAACTAAAGCGACGCCCACCTTTAACTACTTTAGCAACACGTTTGATAGCAACAACTTTTTCTTTGAGGTCTATCTCGCTTGCTCTTACAACTCTTAAACTATTCTTTGACATATATTAGAATTTAAGGCCTCCACTTCGGGCACCTTCAGCTAATGATTTTACTCTTCCGTGGTATAAATAACCAGATCTATCAAAAACAACTTCGGAGATTCCAAGTTCTTGAGCTTTACTGGCCAATGTCTTTCCAACAAGCGAGGACATTTCGATTTTAGATGAGGTTTCACTCTCAATTGATGGAGATGAAACTGACACTAAAGTTTTTCCCGCTAGATCATCTATAAGCTGAGCATATATTGCTTTATTACTTCTGAAAACCGATAAGCGAGGCTTTGTAGCCGTACCAGAAATTTTAGTTCTGATATTCCGTCTTATTCTTAATCTTCTTTCTGATTTTTGAACTGACATTGTTAATTTTTATTTAGATGCTGTTTTACCAGCTTTTCTTCTAACATTTTCCCCTACGAAACGAATACCTTTACCTTTATATGGTTCCACTTTGCGTAAAGACTTTATCTTAGCGGCAACTTGACCAATCAATTGTTTATCGATACTCTCCAAAATAATAACTGGAGCTTTACCTTTTTCCGTTACTGCACTTGCAGAAACTTCCTTTGGCAAAGCCAAAAATATATTATGAGAATAACCTAAAGATAATTCTAATGTATTATTAGTTGCTGTGGCCTTAAATCCTACTCCAACTAATTCTAATTGTTCTTTAAATCCCTGGCTAACACCAATAATCATATTATTTATTAAAGATCTATAAAGACCGTGAAGCGCCTTGTGCCGCTTTTGCTCGGTAGGTCTACCAACAACAAGTTGTCCATCTTTTTTTGTTAAAAGAATATCTCGATCCACTTGAGTTTCAAGTGAACCCTTTGGTCCTTTAACTTTTACTAAATTATTTGAGTTAAGAGTAACTTCTACGTTACCAGGAAGCTCAATGGGTAATTTTCCAATCCGTGACATACTTCAATAAATTAATAAACGTAACAAAGAACTTCCCCACCAATATTTAACCCCTTAGCTTCTTTTTCAGTCATCACTCCCTGCGATGTAGATAAAATTGCCACACCTAAGCCATTTAGAACTCGTGGTAAGTTTTCGAAATGAACATATTTGCGCAATCCAGGCTTACTAATTCTTTCTAAGTTAACAATTGCAGATTGCTTTGTGCTAGGATTATATTTTAATGCAATTTTAATTGTTCCCTGAACAGAAGAGTTATCAAAGCGGTAACTTTGAATATATCCTTTTTCGTGTAACACACGAGTGATTTCTTTTTTAATTTTGCTAGATGGAATTTCAACTATCCTATGATTTGCTTTTATAGCATTACGCAGTCTAGTTAAATAATCTGCAATTGGATCTGTATTCATTATATATAAAATTTATATAGCTCTTTTTTGGAGCCGCAAAGATACAAACTTCTAAACAATTATCTAGTTTGATAAAAGAAAATTTACCAGCTTGACTTTGTTACTCCTGGTATTTTACCAGCTGATGCTAAATCACGGAATATAACCCTAGAGATTCCAAACTTCCGAATATAACCTCTTGGACGACCGGACAACTTACATCTATTATGTAATCTTACGGGAGAAGCATTACGTGGCAACTTATCTAAGCCTTCATAATCTCCAGCCGCTTTTAATTCTTTTCTTTTAGCAGCATACTTTTCTACTGCTTTTTGTTTTTTTAATTCGCGGGCCTTTACTGATTCTTTAGCCATTACTTATTTCTTTAAATTTTGAAACGGCATTCCAAATGCTTTGAGTAATTCATAGCTTTCCTCATCATTTTGAGCCGTAGTAACAAAAGTAATATCCATTCCAGAAATAGCTTTAATTTTATCGATACTTATTTCCGGAAATATTATCTGCTCTTTTACACCAAGTGTATAATTGCCGCGTCCATCGAACCCTTTATCGTTAATTCCTCTAAAGTCTCTAACGCGTGGTAAAGCTATAGTCAACAGTCGATCCATAAACTCGTACATTTGATCTCCTCTCAATGTTACTCGCGCGCCTATAGGCATACCTTCCCTAAGTTTAAAGTTAGAGACAGAATTTTTTGCTTTGGTAGCAACAGCTTTTTGCCCTGTTATTGTTGTGAGTTCATCCACTCCGATATCAACTAGCTTTTTGTCTGCAACAGCGCTACCAATGCCTTTGTTAATACAAATTTTGGTTATACGTGGTACTTGCATAATGCTCTTGTACTGAAATCTTTCTTTCAGCTGAGACACTATCTCTTTCTGATATTTTTCTTTTAATCTCGCAGTTGCCATTTTAGATTAATTCTCCTGATTTCTTTGAATAACGCTGCAATTTACCTTCTGCATTGTTTTTCTTGCCTGTTCTAGTAGCTTGACCATTTTCTATTAACATAACATTACTAGCATGAATATAAGCTTCTTTTTGGGTGATACCACCATTAGGAGATTTAGCACTTGGTTTATTATGTTTAGTTACCCTATTTAAACCTTCTACAATCACCTTACTGGCACTTGTATTTACAGAAACTATACGTCCAGTTTTTCCTCTCTCATTTCCTGCAATTACTTTGACGGTATCACCCGTCTTTACATGCAATTTATGAGTCTTATTTATTGTCGCTTTCATCATTTATAATACTTCAGGGGCTAACGAAACAATTTTCATGAATTGTTTTTCACGCAATTCACGAGCAACAGGGCCAAAAATACGAGTACCTCTTGGTTCATCATTGTTATTTAAAAGAACCGCTGCGTTATCATCAAACCGAATATAAGATCCGTCTTTCCGACGGATTTCTTTTTTGGTTCGAACAACTACTGCCTTTGAAACAGATCCTTTCTTAACGTTACCCGAGGTTAAAGCAGATTTAACCGTTACAATTATTTTATCTCCAATAGAAGCGTACTTTTTTCCTGTACCGCCTAATACCCTAATACATAGTACTTCTTTGGCGCCACTATTGTCAGCAACTGATAATCTTGATTCTTGCTGTATCATTTTTTTATTTAGCCCTTTCTATGATTTCAACTAAACGCCAATTCTTCGTTTTACTTAACGGTCGTGTTTCCATTATGCGAACCGTATCTCCAATCCCACACTCATTTCTTTCATCATGAGCTGTAAACTTTGTGGATTTAGAAACAAATTTTCCATATATAGGATGCTTCATTTTACTTTCCACAATTACCGTTATTGACTTGTCCATTTTATTTGAAACAACTCTCCCGGTCTTTTCTTTTCTTAAATTTCTCGCTTCCATTATTTTTACTTTTGAGTATCTTGTAACTCTCGGTTACGAAGCTCAGTATTTAGTTTTGCGATATTTTTACGAGATTCCTTTATTTTCAAAGGATTTTCCAATGGCGAAATAGAATGTGCAAAACGCAAGTTTTGGCTATTAGTCTTTTCTACAGCTAGGCGCTCTCTTAATTCCTCCAAAGTAAGCGCTTTAATATCAGAGTATTTCATAATTAATTTTCAACGTAATCTCTACGTACAACAAATTTTGTTCGCACTGGCAACTTTTGTGCTGCTAACCGCAATGACTCTTGAGCTGTAGCCAAATCAACACCATCAGATTCAAATAAGATTGTTCCTGGTTTAATTACTGCTACCCAATATTCAGGCGAGCCTTTTCCTTTACCCATCCGAACCTCTGCAGGCTTTTTAGTAATAGGCTTATCCGGGAAAATTCTTATCCAAACTTGACCTTCTCTTTTCATTGCACGAGTCATAGCAATCCGAGCAGCTTCAATTTGCCGGCTTGTTATCCAAGATGCTTCTAATGATTTAATTGCAAAAGTTCCAAACGAGATGGTACTGCCACGTTGAGCTAGTCCCGTTACGCGGCCTTTATGCATTTTTCTATATACAGTTCTTTTCGGCTGTAACATTTATAATATCTTTTACTTAAGAAGTTACTTTAATTACCGGCGTCCTCCACCTTTATTGCCTGAACCCCGGTTGTTGTTTCCACGACTACCACGATCATTTCTATCTCCTCGATCATTACGATCACCCCGATTTCTAGCGTTCCGATCTCCTCCTCTATCACCTCGCTCGTTTGTCCGTTCTCCACGAGGAGAGCTGGCGGCTGCATTTGCTGGCTTAGCTGGTTCTTGATTTGGGGATAAATCCTTCTTTCCAAATACTTCGCCTTTAAATATCCATACCTTAATTCCTAGTTTGCCATATACTGTTTGTGCTTCAGATAAAGCATAATCAATATCGGCTCTTAAAGTATGTAAAGGAGTACGACCTTCTTTATAATGCTCGGTTCGTGCCATTTCAGCTCCACCAAGACGTCCTGATACTTGTATTTTAACTCCTTCTGCACCAACTCTTATTGCGGAAGCAATAGCTTGCTTCATTGCTCTTCTGAAGGAAATACGCGCTTGTAACTGTTGTGCAACAGATTCACCTACTAGCTTAGCATCTAATTCAGGTCTCTTTATTTCGAAGATATTAATCTGAACGTCCTTATTAGTTATCTTCTTTAATTCTTCTTTAATTTTATCAACTTCTTGACCACCTTTACCAATTACAACTCCTGGACGAGCGGTGTTAATAGTAATTGTTATTCTTTTTAATGTTCTTTCTAAAACAATTTTAGAAATACCACCTTTAGGAATACGTGCAAGAATATATTTTCTTATTTTCTCATCTTCGATAAGTTTTTCAGCAAAATCTTTTCCGCCATACCAGTTGGAGTCCCATCCTTTGATGACACCTAATCTAAAACCTACCGGATTAACTTTTTGTCCCATTGTTAAATTATTTGGCGTTATTCAAATTATCCGAAACACTTATTAAATTTTCTTCTGAAATGCTATCAACAATCAAAGTAACATGATTCGAACGTTTTCTGATTCTGTGTCCACGCCCTTGCGGCGCAGGCCGTAATCTTTTTAACATTTTACCTTCATCTACAAAGATTTCTTTGATAACTAAATTGGCATCTTCTAAACGGATATTTTCATTTTTCTGCTGCCAGTTAGATAATGCAGATAGTAAGAGTTTTTCTATTCGCTCCGCACCAGAATTAGCTTCAAACTTTAGCAGACCCAAAGCTTTGTTAACACTCTTCCCGCGGACTAAGTTCGCTACCAACCGCATTTTACGTGGTGATGTTGGTACGTTTTTCAGTTTAGCAATTGCTTCCATAACTATCTTTTGCCTTTATCTTTTTTAGCCACGTGCCCACGAAAATTGCGAGTCGGAGCAAATTCACCAAGTTTATGTCCAACCATGTTTTCCGTCACGTATACCGGAATAAACTTATTTCCATTATGTACTGCAAAGGTATGCCCAACAAAATCGGGTGAAATCATAGACCGGCGAGACCAAGTTTTTATAACAGCTTTCTTGCCAGATCCATCCATTGCAGTTACCTTATTCTCGAGCCTGAAGTCAATATAAGGCCCTTTCTTTAATGATCTTCCCATTATTTATTTTTACCTCTATTAACAATCAGGTTTTCTGAATATTTATTTTTATTTCTAGTTTTTCTACCTTTCGCATATAAGCCTTTGCGTGAGCGAGGATGGCCTCCAGAAGATTTACCTTCACCTCCACCCATCGGATGATCTACTGGGTTCATTGCTACACCACGTACTCTTGGTCGGATACCTAACCAACGGCTTCTTCCTGCTTTACCTAAGTTTTCATTCATGTGATCTGCATTGGATACAGTACCTACTGTAGCCTGGCATTTCACCAGAACCATACGCATTTCACCAGATGGTAATTTAAGAGTTGCATATTTGCTTTCACGGGCTACTAATTGTGCATACGTTCCAGCACTTCTTGCTAATGTTCCGCCATTACCTGGCATTAATTCAATATTATGAACAATAGTACCTAATGGAATATCTGTTAATGGCAAACAATTACCAACCTCAGGAGCTATTCCAGGACCTGAAATAACTGTACTTCCAACTTTTAACCCAACTGGAGCTAGAATATAACTTTTCTCCCCATCAGCATAATAGATTAAAGCAATACGTGCAGTCCGGTTTGGATCATACTCAATTGATTTTACTGTAGCTGGAATTCCATGCTTGGTTCTTTTAAAATCAATTATCCGGTATTGCTTCTTATGACCACCACCAATATACCGCATGGTCATTTTACCAGAATCATTTCTACCACCAGATTTTGATATAGGTGCCAACAAAGATTTCTCGGGAGTACTAGAAGTAATTTCTTCAAACTCCGGCGCTATTCTAAATCTTTGACCTGGTGTTGTTGGTCTTAGTTTTTTTAATGCCATTTTTATTATATGTTATTATAAAAATCAATGATGTCACCTTTCTTCAAAGTAACTATTGCTTTTTTTACAGTAGGTTTACGACCTGAAACAACTCCTGCTTTTGTGTTTTTAGTTTTTAGTTTTCCTTGAACACGCATTGTTGCTACCTTTTCTACTGTAACTCCATATATTTTTTCTATTTGCTTTTTTATCTCTACTTTATTAGCATTCTTGCCAACTTCAAAAGCATACTTTCCACTCTCATTTAGAGCAGTCATTTTCTCTGTAACTAGAGGTCTTTTTAAAATATCCATCTTTATTTGTTATAGAATTGCTCTAATGTATTCACACCTTCTTCTGTTAAAAGCAATGTGTCGGAGTTCAACAAATCGTAAGTAGTTAAGTTAGCAGCCGTAGAAACTTTTACCTTAGGTAAATTACGGGTTGAAAGAAAAAGATTTTGGTTTATCTCAGAAGTTACAATTAGTGTTTTTTTACCACTTACTTTCAAGTTGGTTAATATACCAGTAAAGTCCTTGGTTTTTGGCTGTGATAATTGGATTGACTCTAATAAAACTATTTTGTTATCACGAACTAATGAGGATAAAGCAGAAATTCTTGCTAATGCTTTTACTTTTTTATTTAATTTAAAAGAATAATCACGTGGTCTGGGACCAAATACACGGCCCCCTCCTATAAATACTGGAGACTTCATAGAACCCGCCCGTGCTCCGCCTGTGCCTTTTTGCTTTTTCAGCTTCTTGGTTGTTCCAGAAACTTCATTACGCTCTTTTGCTTTATGTGTACCTTGCCTTTGATTTGCCAGGTATTGTTTCACATCTAGATACATAGCATGCTCATTTGGTTCAATTCCAAAGATTGCATCTGAAAGACTTACCTTTCTGCCCGTATCCTGTCCATTAATGTTTAATACAGAAAGTTCCATTCTATTTTTCTAATACAACAAATGAATTTTTGGCACCAGGAACAGAGCCACTAACAAGAATTAAATTTTTATCGGCTAAAACCCGCATAACTCTTAAATTTTGAATTTTTACGCGGTTATTCCCCATTCTTCCAGCCATTCGCATTCCTTTGAAAACTCTTGAGGGCCAAGAGCAGGCACCAATTGAACCAGGGTGTCTGGCACGGTTATGCTGACCATGGGTTTGGCCACCAACACCACTAAAATTATAGCGTTTCACAACACCTTGAAAGCCTTTTCCTTTTGAAGTTCCTACTACATCTAAAAACTCACCTTCTTCAAAAAGGTCAACTCCTATAGTATCGCCTAGCTGAAAACTTTCATTTTCTGTTCTAAATTCAACAACTTTGGCTTTTGCTGTTGAATTTGCTTTTTTGAAGTGGCCTGCTAATGCACGCGACACCTTCTTTTCCTTAACTTCACCAAAGCCGACTTGTACAGCTTGGTATCCATCCACTTCAACTGTTTTTACCTGTGTTACAACACACGGCCCTGCTTGGATAAGCGTAGCCGCTATGCTTTTTCCATCAGGAGTGAAGAGGCTTGTCATTCCGATTTTTTTACCGATAATTCCAGGCATTCTACTTTATATTATTTAAATACAACCCTTAACTTTTTATTAAGGGAGTGCAAAGATACTAAATTTAAAATTATATATGCAAAAATTTATTTTACAAATATTCATTTATTTAAAAAAAAACCAGAGAATAACCCTGGTTTTTTCATTATCAATGAACGAAATACAACGTCAAACTTTAATTTCAACGTCTACTCCACTGGGTAATTCTAATTTCATTAAAGCATCTACCGTTTTTGAACTGGTTGAATAAATATCTACCAATCTTTTATAAGTACATAATTGAAATTGCTCACGTGCTTTCTTATTTACGTGAGGAGAGCGAAGAACAGTAAATTTGTCTTTTTCTGTAGGCAATGGAATTGGGCCGCTTACAATCGCACCGGTAGCTTTAACTGCCTTCACGATTTTTTCAGACGACTTGTCAACCAAGTTGTGATCGTAAGACTTTAGTTTTATTCTAATTTTTTGATTCATCTTATTTACAACTATTTTCCTGTACCTTTAATTTTTGCCACAATAGCTTCGGCCAAATTTTGTGGCACTTGCTCATAGTGGGAGAATGTTAAATTTGCTGTAGCTCTTCCAGATGTTAAAGTTCTTAAATCCGTTACATAACCAAATAGCTCAGATAAAGGAACGTCTGCTTTTACAACCTGTGAACCTGCTTTTGTGTCCATTCCTTTCATTAAACCTCTCCTTCTATTCAAATCTCCGGTTACTGGACCGGTATATTCATCAGGAGTGATTACTTCCAAAGCCATTATAGGTTCTAATAATTTTGGAGCACATTTACGAGCTGCTTCTTTAAAGCCTTGTCGAGCCGCCAATTCAAAAGATAATGCATCTGAATCCACTTCATGGTATGATCCATGGAACAAACGTACTCGCATTGATTCAATTGGGAAGCCAGCAAGTACCCCGTCTTTCATAGCTTCTTCGAAGCCTTTCTGAATGGCTGGTATAAATTCTTTTGGAATTACCCCTCCAACTATGGCATTAACAAACTCTAATCCTGTTTTTTCATCAGTTCTTGGTCCAATTTCAAAAACAATATCACCGAATTTACCTCTACCACCAGATTGCTTTTTGTAAGTTTCTCTGTGTTCAACGCTTTTCGTGATTGTTTCTTTATAGGCAACTTGTGGTGCACCCTGGTTTATTTCTACCTTGAACTCTCTTTTTAGTCGGTCCATGATAATTTCCAAGTGCAATTCACCCATTCCTCTCAGAATTGTTTGACCAGTTTCCTGATCAGTGTGAACTTGCAAAGTTGGATCTTCTTCCACTAATTTACCAATAGCCATACCCATTTTGTCCGCATCTGCTTGGGTTTTAGGTTCAATAGCGTATCCTATAACTGGTTCTGGAAAGTCCATAGCTTCCAAGACGATTTTGGCATCTTGCGCGCATAGTGTATCTCCAGTTTTAATATCTTTAAATCCTACTACTGCGCCAATATCCCCTGCACTTAATCTTTCAATTGCATTTTGCTTATTAGCATGCATCTGAAAAATACGTGATATACGTTCCTTATTGTTAGAACGAGTATTGTATACGTAAGAACCAGATTCTAACACTCCGGAGTATGCCCGAATAAAGCAAAGACGACCTACATAAGGGTCAGTAGCAATTTTAAAAGCTAAAGCAGCAAATGGTTCCGTTTCAGAAGGCTTTCTTGCTACTTCTTCACCAGTATCTGGATTCGTTCCTTTTATACTTTCTTTATCTAAAGGAGATGGACACAACGCCATTACGTAATCCAGCATTGTTTGTACTCCTTTGTTCTTAAAAGAAGATCCACAAAGCATTGGTACGATAGCCATGTCAATAGTAGCTTTTCTTAAAGCTGACAGGATTTCATCCTCGGTGATAGATTCCGGATCATCAAAGTATTTTTCCATTAAGCTTTCATCATACTCTGCTACTGCCTCTAATAATTTTTCCCGGTATTGAGTAGCTTCTTCCAGCATATCATCCGGAATAGGAACTTCAATAAAGGTCATTCCTTTATCCTGTTCATTCCATTCGATACCCCGGAAATTAACTAAATCCACCACCCCGCGAAAATTATCCTCTGCACCAATAGGTAATTGTAAGGCAACTGCATTGCTTCCCAGCATTTCTTTTACTTGTCTTACAACAGCTAAGAAATCCGCACCTGAGCGATCCATTTTATTCACGAATCCGATTCGAGCTACGTTATAGTTGTTTGCTAATCGCCAGTTAGTTTCAGATTGAGGCTCTACCCCATCTACAGCACTAAATAAAAATACTAATCCATCTAATACTCTTAATGAACGATTTACTTCAACAGTAAAGTCAACGTGTCCTGGAGTATCAATAATGTTAATATGGTACTTGTTACCTCTGTAATCCCAATTAACGGTTGTTGCAGCAGAAGTAATGGTAATACCTCTTTCCTGTTCCTGTTCCATCCAGTCCATAGTTGCAGCTCCATCATGAACTTCACCTATTTTGTGGCTTACTCCAGAATAGTAAAGAATACGTTCTGTTGTAGTAGTTTTACCGGCATCAATATGCGCAGCAATCCCAATATTCCTTGTATATTTTAAATCGCGAGCCATTATTAAAATCTAAAATGTGAGAAGGCTTTATTTGCTTCAGCCATCCGGTGGGTATCGTCCTTTTTCTTAACAGCAGCACCTTCTCCTTTAGCTGCAGCAATTATTTCTCCAGCTAATTTATCTGTCATTGTTTTTTCTCCCCGCTTTCTTGCGTACAGAATCATCCATTTAATTCCTAACGAAATTTTTCTATCTGGTCTAACTTCCGTAGGAACCTGAAAAGTTGCTCCACCAACACGGCGGCTTTTCACCTCAACGCTAGGCATAATATTATTTAAAGCTTTTTTCCAAGTCTCTAAACCGTTTTCCTTTGTCCGTTTTTCTACTGCTTCACAAGCATCATAGAAAATGTTGTAAGCAATACTCTTTTTACCATCATACATCAGGTAGTTTACAAAACGGGTCACCAAAGTTTCTTTGTACTTTGGATCTGGAAGAAGAACTCTATTTTTAGGTTTTGCTTTTCTCATTTTTTAATACACTAATATTATTTCTTTTTACCCGGTGCTGGTTTACCTCCTTTTGCGGCAGCTGCTTGTCCTGGTTTAGGTCGCTTTGCTCCGTATTTAGATCTTCTTTGTAATCTTCCGTTTACCCCAGCAGTATCCAACGCACCACGAATAATATGATATCTTACTCCAGGCAAATCCTTTACTCTACCACCCCGAATTAATACAATAGAGTGTTCCTGTAAATTATGGCCTTCTCCCGGAATGTAGGCATTTACCTCTTTCCCATTAGTTAATCGTACCCGCGCCACTTTACGCATGGCAGAATTTGGCTTTTTTGGAGTGGTTGTGTAAACACGGGTACACACGCCTCTTCTCTGCGGGCATGAGTCTAAGGCAGGAGATTTGGATTTAGATGTTAATTTTTCTCTACCCTTTCTTACTAATTGCTGTATAGTAGGCATTTACTAATTTTTTATTATTAAATGGTGTTATTCTAAATTGGATTGCAAAGGTATATAAAATACTTTTCAATATCAAAAAAATTAATAAAGTAATTATGAAGCACTTACTGATTTTATTCACTTAAAGATAGTTTCTATCTATTTGTTTATTTGTCCTTATTATAAAACAACAATTTAACAATATTTCTCTTACACTAAATTAGGGTCTAATAGTAAAATTTAATCTTGAATTTCTTTAATTGTTGCTTTTAGTTTTGCGTATTGCAGTTCTACCTTTTCTTTAGTACTTGAATCTTCTTCCTTCAAAACGATTACTTTTACTTGTCCTTTGTATATGTTCTTATATTCATCCGGAAGTTGTATTATTCCGTTTGGCTCTATCGTTGTATTGAACTCTATTGCATCCATACATTTTATTATTAGTGTGTTATGCTTTACGTTAAATACACGTTTTCTGAAAGTATTTTTTAAGTTTATTGTATTAATGGATTCTTTATAATAGAAAAAAGCCCTTGTTGATTACAACAAGGGCTTTTACATAAACCTTAATAAATATCAAGCTTCACCTATATTATTTCCAAAGTTCATTGGAAAGCTAGGTTCTTCTTGGGTTTGTTTTATGGTTCCAAAAGAACTTTCGAAGCGTTGAATGTTATCTGCTAGTGCTGCTAATAATCTTTTTGCATGTTCTGGAGTAATAACTATTCTGGCTTTTACCTTTGCTTTTGGAATGCCTGGCATTAAACGGATAAAATCAATTACAAATTCACTGCTTGAATGAGCAATCATTGCCAAATTAGCGTACTCTCCTTCCGCTATCTCTTCCGATAGCTCAATATTAATTTGATTTTGATCGCTCTTTGGCGTCTCTTTTGCCATTGTTTATCTATTTTGTAATTCTGATTGTCTTGCTTTAGTGGTTTGTTTAGAAGCAATTAAAGCATCGTATTCTTCTTTTGAACCAACAATCAAGTTATTATACTCTCGTAAACCAGTACCTGCAGGGATTAAGTGACCTACAATTACGTTTTCTTTCAAACCTAACAGTTCGTCTGCTTTACCTTTTATGGCGGCCTCGCTTAATACTTTAGTAGTTTCTTGGAAGGATGCAGCTGAAATCCAGCTTTGAGTACCTAAAGATGCTTGCGTAATACCTTGTAAGGTTGGTTTAGATACTGCTGGTTGAGCATCACGCACCGTTACCGGACGAAGATCCCGACGCTTTAAGCTTGAGTTTTCATCACGTAAACGGCGAGAAGTTACGATTTGACCTGGTTTTAAATTAGTTGAATCACCTGAGTCTTCCACTACTTTCATGTCGATGATAGTATCATTTTCTTCCATGAAAGTAACTTTATCCACTACTTGATTTTCAAGGAAGGTGGTATCACCCGGATCAATTACCATAACTTTTTGCATCATCTGACGAACTACTACTTCAATGTGCTTGTCATTAATTTTGACACCTTGTAAGCGGTACACTTCCTGGATTTCATTTACTAAGTACTCCTGTACAGCACCTGGACCTTGAATATTTAGAATATCCGTTGGGGTAATAGCTCCATCTGATAATGGTAAACCGGCCCGAACAAAATCATTGTCTTGCACCAGAATGTGTTTCGACAATGGCACCATATATTTCTTCTTCACTCCATCTTTCGATTCGATGAAGATTTCTCGGTTACCACGTTTTACACCTCCATAAGATACAACACCATCAATTTCGGAAACAACCGCCGGGTTGGATGGATTACGGGCTTCGAACAATTCTGTTACTCGCGGCAGACCTCCGGTTATATCTCTTGTTTTACCAATTGCCCGTGGTATTTTTGCTAATATTTGGCCAGCACGGATTTGTTCTCCATCTTCAACCGTTAAATGGGCTCCAACCGGAATATTATAACCTTTGCTCTCACCATTGCTCGGATTTACGACAATGGATGGATTCTGCGTCTTATCTTTCGTTTCAATAATAACTTTTTCACGGTGACCTGTTTGCTCGTCAGATTCCTCCCGGAATGTGATACCTTCAATAAGAGCTTCGTAGCTGATGAGACCATCAAACTCCGAAAGAATTACCGCATTATATGGATCCCAAGCACATATTTCATCTCCTTTCGTGATTGTCTGTCCTTCTTCTACAGTTAAGAAAGAACCATAAGGTACGTGATTAGAAATTAAAATTTTATTTGTACCTGGCTCAACAATTCTTACTTCTCCGGAACGACCCATTACTACTTTTACAGTATTACCTTCGTTATTAATTGTCTCAATGGTCCGGACATCTTCAAACTCTACTACCCCGTTGAATTTGGCACGAATAGCTGCATCTACTGCAATGTTTGAAGCAGTACCACCTACGTGGAATGTACGAAGAGTTAACTGAGTACCTGGTTCACCAATTGATTGAGCTGCAATAACTCCAACTGCTTCTCCTTTCTGAACCATTCGGCCAGAAGAAAGATTACGTCCATAGCATTTTGCACAGATACCGCGCTTACTTTCGCAAGTTAATACCGAACGAATTTCTATTGTTTCGATACTGGTAGCTTCAATTCTTCTGGTAATTTCCTCCGTAATTTCGCTTCCAGCTTCCAAAATCATTTCATTGTTAATTGGGTCAATTACGTCGTGCACATTTACTCGGCCCAAAATACGTTCAGAAAGAGATTCTACTATATCTTCATTATCTTTTAAAGCGCTTACTTCCAGACCGCGTAAAGTACCGCAATCTTCTTCATTCACAATAACATCTTGCGATACGTCAACCAAACGGCGAGTTAGGTAACCAGCATCAGCTGTTTTAAGTGCTGTATCTGCTAAACCTTTTCTTGCACCGTGTGTGGAAATAAAATACTCAATTACATCTAACCCTTCTTTAAAGTTAGAAAGAATTGGGTTTTCAATGATTTCACCTACAGAGCCCTGTAAAGACTTCTGCGGTTTTGCCATTAATCCCCGCATACCTCCTAGCTGACGAATTTGCTCTCTGGAACCACGAGCTCCGGAGTGCATCATCATATAGATAGAGTTAAAACCTTGATCATCTTTTTCTAGACGACTCATTAAAGTTTCCGTAATTTGGTTATTAATACGGGTCCAAATATCAATCACTTGGTTATAACGCTCATTATCGGTAATCAAACCCATTGAGTAATTAGCCCATACCGCATCTACATCTCTTTTTGCTTGCTCAACCAGTATATCCTTTTCTTTCGGAATTACGATATCACCTAAGCCCATTGACAGACCACCTTTATAGGCTGACTGGAAGCCTAAGGTTTTAATGTCATCCAGGAACTGAGCAGTCCGCGCCATACCAGTTGCTTTAAACACCCGGGATATAATTTGCTGCAGCTTTTTCTTAGTTAGCAACTCGTCTACGAAACCAACTTCCTCTGGCACAAACTGATTAAATAATACTCGGCCAGCTACTGTTTCAATTACTTTCGTAACGATGCGGTCATTTTCATCCAGAACGTTCGTTCTAACTTTGATATAGGCATGCTTAGATAATTGCCCTTCGTTAATGGCAATAATTACTTCTTCCGCACTATAGAAAGTTCTACCTTCCCCAACAATAGTTTCGTTTTCAGTGGTACGCTTGCCTTTTGTAACATAATACAATCCTAGTACCATGTCCTGAGAAGGCACTGCAATTGGCGCACCGTTTGCCGGGTTTAAGATATTATGAGAAGCAAGCATGAGCATAGAAGCTTCCAAAATAGCAGCTGGTCCTAGTGGAACGTGAACCGCCATCTGGTCACCATCAAAGTCAGCGTTGAATGCCGTACATACTAATGGATGTAATTGGATTGCCTTTCCTTCAATCAATTTTGGCTGGAAGGCTTGGATACCTAAACGGTGGAGTGTAGGAGCTCGGTTAAGCAAAACAGGATGTCCTTTTAGAACATTTTCTAAAATATCCCAAACCACTGGATCTTTACGATCAACTATTTTCTTTGCTGACTTAACGGTTTTAACAATTCCCCGCTCAATTAGTTTTCGAATAATAAATGGCTTAAAAAGCTCAGCTGCCATATTCTTAGGCAAACCGCACTCGTGTAATTTAAGCTCCGGACCTACCACAATAACCGAACGACCAGAATAGTCAACCCGCTTACCTAATAAGTTCTGACGGAAACGGCCTTGTTTACCTTTCAGCATATCCGAAAGAGACTTTAAAGCCCGGTTACCTTCCGCACGAACTGCATTTACTTTACGGGAGTTGTCGAACAAAGAGTCAACGGCTTCCTGTAACATGCGTTTTTCGTTACGTAAAATAACTTCCGGTGCCTTAATTTCAATTAAGCGCTTCAGACGGTTGTTCCGAATAATAACACGGCGGTATAAGTCATTTAAGTCGGAAGTTGCGAAACGCCCCCCATCCAATGGTACTAATGGGCGTAATTCTGGTGGAATAACGGGCACCATCCGGATAACCATCCATTCTGGTTTATTTTCAATCCGGGTAGCGGCATCCCGGAAAGCTTCTACTACTCGCAAACGCTTTAAGGCTTCCCCTTTACGTTGCTGAGAAGTTTCATGTGCCGCAGAATAGCGCAATTCGTAAGATAGATCATCAAGGTTAATCCGGGTTAATAATAACTCCAGAGCTTCAGCACCCATTTTTGCAATAAATTTATTTGGGTCACTGTTGTCCAGCATTTGATTTTCCCGCGGAAGCTTGTCAATCATATCCAAGTATTCATCTTCCGTTAAGAAGTCTAAGGTATTTACCCCATCTTCAGCTAAAATACCAGGCTGCACTACTACATACCGTTCATAATAAATTATTTGGTCGAGTTTTTTGGTAGGTAAGCCTAATAGATAACCTATTTTATTTGGCAATGATTTGAAGTACCAGATATGAGCAACTGGTACTACTAATTCAATATGCCCCATGCGTTCGCGACGTACTTTTTTCTCCGTAACTTCTACCCCGCAACGATCACAGATAATACCTTTATATCTAATTCTTTTGTATTTACCGCAGTGACATTCCCAATCTTTTACCGGACCAAAGATTCGCTCACAGAACAATCCTCCCATTTCTGGTTTGTAAGTTCTGTAGTTAATGGTTTCCGGCTTAGTTACTTCACCGTTTGACCGCTCCAAAATGGATTCTGGAGAAGAAAGGCTAATCGTAATTTTGGAGAAGTCCTGAACTAATTTTTTATTTTTTGCAAATGTCATTTTTCAGATTTGAAAATTTTACAATTTGTCTCTTTAAAGAATAGAACGAATATTAGGCAAGAAACATTTCTATTTCTTGCCTAATTATTATTGCTACCCAAATTAATCTAATGTGATTTCGAGCGCCAAACCTCTTAATTCGTGGATCAATACATTAAATGATTCCGGAATATTCGGTTTTGGCAACACGTCTCCTTTTACAATGGCCTCGTACGCTTTCGCTCTACCAATCACATCATCTGATTTTACGGTTAAGATTTCCTGCAGTACATGCGAAGCACCAAATGCTTCCAATGCCCACACTTCCATCTCTCCGAAACGCTGACCACCAAACTGGGCTTTACCACCTAATGGCTGCTGCGTAATTAATGAATATGGTCCAATAGAACGGGCGTGCATCTTATCATCTACCAAGTGGCCTAGTTTAAGCATGTAAATCACTCCAACTGTTACCGGTTGGTCGAATTTATCACCTGTTAAACCATCATATAGATATGTACGGCCATAACGAGGCACTCCTGCTTCGGCTAACTCTGCAGATACTTGTTCTTCGGAAGCACCGTCGAATATAGGAGTAGCGTATTTTTTACCTAGCTTTAAACCAGCCCATCCCAATACTGTTTCGTAAATCTGACCAATGTTCATCCGCGAAGGTACCCCTAATGGATTTAAAACGATATCCATTGGTGTGCCATCTTCCAGGAATGGCATATCTTCTTCCCGAACGATACGTGCTACTACCCCTTTATTACCGTGACGTCCAGCCATTTTATCACCTACTTTGAGCTTCCGCTTCTTGGCAATATAAACTTTCGCTAATTGCACAATACCGGCAGGTAATTCATCTCCCACTTCTAAGGTAAAGCGTTCCCGTTTGAATCGAGCTGAAATATTGTTACGGCGCTTGTTATAATTTTTAACTAGCTCAATAACCATATTGTTGATTCGATCATCAGCGGTCCAGTTTTCCAGAATTAAATCTTTAAACAAGTTAACTTCTTCCGGAACAGCATAGTTGCTTTCATCCTTATAAGGGTTTTTATCCGGAAATAAGTTTTCGGCTATATTTTTCCGGGAGAATTTCACGCCTTTCGACATGATTTCATCTCCGAATTTATGTTTAATACCGTTGGTTAATTGTCCGTCAAGCAATTGGGTTAACTTATCCACCATTATGTTTTTAACAGCTTTTAGTTCACTGTTATAATGGGATTTTAAGTCTTCCACTTCTTTCTTAGACTTCGCCCGCAAATTTTTATCTTTCTTCGGCCGAGAGAATAATTTAGTCTCAATTACTACCCCATTCAGTGAAGGTGGTGCTTTAAGCGATGCATCTTTCACATCACCCGCTTTATCTCCAAAAATGGCCCGTAACAGTTTCTCCTCGGGAGTAGGATCCGTTTCTCCTTTTGGTGTAATTTTACCTATTAGAATATCACCTTCTTTTACTTCAGCACCCCGACGAATGATACCATTTTCATCTAAATTTCGCACAGCTTCTTCGCTAACATTTGGAATCTCCGAAGTTAATTCTTCTTCTCCCCGTTTGGTCTCACGAACTTCCAGCTCGAATTCTTCAATGTGGATAGAGGTAAATACATCATCCCGGACAACTTTTTCCGAAATAACGATAGCATCCTCGAAGTTATATCCTTGCCATGGCATGAATGCTACTTGCAAGTTACGGCCTAATGCTAATTCCCCATCATTAGTTGCATAACCTTCGCACAAGGCTTGGCCTTTTCTAACTATCTCACCTGTATGTACTATTGGTGTTAAATTAATACAGGTATCCTGGTTCGTTCTCCGGAATTTAATAAGATCATAGGTTACATATTCAGCATCAAAGCTTACTAACTTATCATCTTCGCTCAGGTCATATTTCACAACTACCTTAGTTGCATCTACATATTCCACCACCCCGGATCCTTCCGCTACAATTAAGGTACGAGAATCAATAGCCGCCCGGCCCTCCAAACCAGTTCCAACAATAGGAGCCTGTGGTTTCAGCAAAGGCACTGCCTGGCGTTGCATGTTCGACCCCATTAATGCCCGGTTTGCATCATCGTGTTCCAAAAATGGAATTAAGGAAGCTGCAACCGATACAATTTGATTCGGTGCTACGTCCATGTAAGTATAAGTAGATGGTTCAGTCACCGGAAAGTCACCTTCAAAACGGCCTTTTACTCTATCCGTTAAGAAATTACCACCTTCATCAATAACCGCATTTGCCTGAGCAATATGGTGCGTATCTTCTTCTTCCGCAGTTAAATAAACTACACCTGTTTCTACTTCTACTTTACCATCTGTAACTTTACGGTAAGGAGTTTCAATAAAACCCATATTATTTACCCGTGCGTGTACGCACAAGGAAGAAATTAGACCAATATTAGGTCCTTCCGGGGTTTCAATTGTACAAAGGCGACCATAATGAGTATAGTGAACGTCACGTACTTCAAAACCTGCTCTTTCCCGAGAAAGACCGCCTGGCCCAAGAGCAGAAACCCGCCGTTTGTGCGTAATCTCAGCTAGTGGGTTCGTTTGGTCCATAAACTGAGACAATTGGTTAGTACCAAAGAAGGAGTTGATAACGGAAGAAAGAGTCCGGGCATTGATCAAATCAACCGGCTTAAATTCTTCATTATCCCGCACATTCATCCGCTCTTTAATGGTACGAGCCATACGAGCTAATCCTACTCCAAATTGAGCATATAGTTGCTCGCCAACAGTACGAACCCGACGATTACTTAAATGGTCAATATCATCTACAACTGCTTTAGAGTTGATCAAACCAATCAAGTATTTTACAATAAGCACAATATCTTCATTCGTAAGTACCTTTGCGTCCCAGTTATTATCCAGTCCTAGTTTCTTGTTAATCCGATAACGACCAACGTCACCTAAATCATAACGCTTATCCGAGAAGAATAACTTTTGAATGATATCTCTCGCAGTTTCTACATCGGGAGCTTCTGTATTCCGCAATTGACGATAAATTTGTTCAACCGCTTCTTGTTCAGAATTCGAATTATCTTTTTGTAAAGTATTGTAGATAATAGTATAATCGGCAATATTTACATTTTCACGGTGAAGAATAATTGATTTTGCTCCTGAATCCAGAATAGTATCTATATCTTCTTCTGTTAACGTAGAATCACGTTCTAATAGAACCTCATTCCGATCTATAGAAACTACTTCACCAGTATCTTCGTCCACAAAGTCTTCCGTCCAAGTACGTAGTACCCGAGCAGCTAACTTACGTCCTACTGCTTTTTTCATAGTTTTTTTGTCTGCTGGCACTTCTTCAGATAAACCAAATAAATCCAGAATATCTTTATCTGTTCCATAGCCGATAGCCCGTAGCAGAGTAGTAACAGGAAATTTTTTCTTGCGGTCTATATAGGCATACATAACGTTATTTACGTCTGTAGCGAATTCTATCCAAGATCCTTTAAATGGAATAATGCGAGCGGAGTATAACTTAGTACCGTTTGTATGTTTACTTTGCGCGAAGAATACACCTGGTGAACGGTGTAATTGAGAAACGATAACCCGTTCGGCGCCATTTATTACAAATGACCCTTTTTCTGTCATGTAAGGAATATTCCCTAAAAAAACTTCCTGCTCTATTGTTTCAAAATCCTCATTGTCTTCATCATTACAGATTAGACGCAGCTTAGCTTTTAAAGGAACAGAATACGTTAATCCTCTGTCAATGCATTCATCAACTGAATATTTAGGTGGATCAACATGGTAATCGATAAACTCAAGCACAAAATTTTCCCGGGAATCGGATATAGGAAAATTTTCTGCAAATACTTTAAATAATCCTTCGTCCGTCCGGTTCTCGGCGGGTGTTTCTAATTGAAAGAAATCACGAAAAGATTGAAGCTGAACATCGAGAAAATCGGGATAATCAATTACTGGGGTAATCGAAGCGAAGTTAATCCGCTCAGTTATTTTATGTTTAGCCAAAACTTTGAAATTTAAAGTTTATAAACTTATTTAGTAAATCTCTTTTAAGGAGATTATAAAGTCTGTATCAAAAGTCTTTTTGGTACAAACAGGAAAAGACCTGACTAAATTGCCAGGTCTACTTATTGGTAGGAGCTGTAAGCTAAATAATAAATTATTTTACCTCCACTTCAGCACCAGCTTCTTCTAGTGATTTTTTAAGAGATTCTGCTTCATCCTTAGCTACACCTTCTTTTAACGGTTTCGGAGCTGCATCAACTAACTCTTTTGCCTCTTTCAAGCCTAAACCAGTTAACTCTTTCACTAACTTAACAACTGCTAGTTTAGAAGCACCGGCACTTTTAAGTACTACATCAAAAGCTGTTTTTTCTTCAACTGCAGGAGCATCTGATCCACCAGCAGCACCGCCGGCTACCATTACAGGAGCTGCAGCTGCCGGCTCAATGCCGTATTCATCCTTTAGGATTGTAGCTAGTTCATTTACCTCTTTTACAGTTAAATTAACTAACTGCTCAGCGAATGCTTTTAAATCTGCCATTTTTATAAAAAATTAAAAGTTATTTATTTATTATTTATGATTATTCTTTTTCGGATAAGGTTTTCAGAATACCTGCCAATTTATTGCCACTTCCTTGTAGAGCTGAGATAACGTTTTTAGCAGGAGATTGTAGTAAACTAATTATTTCACCAATTAAGTCTTGCTTAGATTTAATAGTGCTTAATACTTCTAGGTTTTCTGCCCCTACAAATACATCACTATCTATATAAGCTCCCTTAAATACAGGTTTAGCCTCTACTCCTTTGCCGTATGCTTCAGCTTTATAAAAGCTCTTTAATAGTTTTGCCGGTTCACTTCCAGATTCTTTAGAAAACAAAATTCCGGATTGGCCTTTTAACGCCTCATCCATTGCAGAAGTATCTGCATCTAAAGTATCTAAAGCCTTACGGATTAAAGTATTTTTATAAACTTTATACTCCATTCCTCTATCGTAGCACAATCTCCTAAAACGGTTAATGGCTGCTACAGTAAGACCAGCGGCATTAGTGATGTAAAAAAATTGGTGGGTTGAGAACTTTTCTGTTAATTCGTCAACTATCGCTTGTTTTTCTTCCCTTGTCATTCTCTTATTTTCCTGAAGTTAAACTTGGATCTACGGAAACTGCAGGACTCATTGTGCTTGACAATGTTATACTCTTAATATAAGTTCCCTTGGCAGAAGATGGTTTTAAACGATTTAAAGTAGAAATTACTTCAGAAGCATTTTCCGCTAATTTATCTGGCGAAAAAGAAACCTTTCCTATACTTGTATGAATAATTCCGGTTTTATCTACCTTAAAATCAATCTTACCTGCTTTAACTTCTCTTACTGCTTTTCCTACTTCTGGCGTTACTGTGCCGGATTTTGGATTAGGCATCAGGTTACGAGGTCCTAAAATCCGCCCTAATCTACCTACTTTTGCCATTACGGAAGGCATAGTTATAATAACATCTACATCCGTCCAGCCTTTTTCAATTTTTTGGATATACTCATCCAAGCCAACGTAATCTGCACCCGCATCCCTTGCTTCTTGCTCTTTGTCTGGTGTACAAAGAACTAAAACCCGAACAGTTTTACCCGTTCCATGTGGTAATGTAGCAATACCCCGAACCATTTGATCTGCTTTCCGTGGATCAACGCCCAAACGAACATCAATGTCAACCGAAGCATCAAATTTGGTAAAAGTAATATCTTTAACTACTCCGGCAGCATCCAATAAAGAGTAATCTTTGTTTAAATCTACTTTTGCTAAAGCAGCTTTTCTGTTTTTAGTATTTTTAGCCATAACTCCTACTTATTCGCTCCAAGGAGCTTTACCCGTTACCGTTATTCCCATACTACGCGCCGTACCTGCTACTAATTTCATAGCAGATTCTATTTTAAATGCATTAAGGTCTGGCATTTTAGTTTCGGCAATCGTTCTTACTTGGTCCCAAGTTACTGATCCAACTTTGTTACGGTTAGGTTCTTTTGAGCCGCTTTTAATTTTTGCCGCATCTAATAATAATACAGGAGCCGGTGGAGTTTTAATAACAAAGTCGAATGACTTATCTGTGTAGATGGTGATTAACACCGGACATATTTGGCCGGCTTTATCCTGGGTTCTAGCATTAAATTGCTTACAAAATTCCATGATGTTTAAGCCTTTTGAGCCAAGTGCAGGTCCAATCGGCGGTGATGGATTCGCAGCGCCTCCCTTTACCTGAAGTTTCAGGTAACCTTTTATTTCTTTTGCCATTTTTTTATACTTAGCTTTAGCCGTTAGCTAAATGCTTATAAATATTAGTTGTACTCCTATATAAATCTGGTATCCGGAGTAATCATTACCAGTTATTAAGATTCTTTTTCTACTTGCATGTAGTTCAACTCAACGGGTGTGTTTCTTCCAAAAATTTTCACCATCACGTTAAGTTTCTTTCTTTCTTCAAATACCTCTTCAACAGTGCCGGAAAAACCATTAAATGGTCCATCCATCACTTTCACAGTTTCTCCAACAATAAACGGAGATTCTAAAGTTTCTTCTGTTTCATCGGTTTCATCTACTTTCCCCAGAATACGGTTTACTTCTGACAAACGTAGCGGAACGGGTTTTTTCATTGCCGAACCTTCATTTGAACCTAAGAAACCAATAACGCCCGGAGTACTGATAATAATATGCTCGGCTTCACCGTGAGATAAATCGGCATGTATAAGAATGTAGCCTGGGAAAAAGTTACGCTCTCGTACCCGCTTCTTACCATTCCGCATTTCGTAAACTTTTTCTGCCGGAATCAGAACTTGTGGCACGTATTCCGTAAGATCCTGTCTGGATATTTCTGTTTCAAGATAAGATTTAGCTTTCTTTTCCTGACCACTAACTGCACGTACTACATACCATTTTAAATCTGCCATTCACTATAAGTTAAAACTGGTTGTAGAACCAAGACAATGTTGAATCGTACAAAAAGTCCATCAAGCCAACAACAATCGCAAATACAACTGAACCTATTAATACTAATACCGAACTATTCTGCAGTTCGGTATACTTAGGCCATGAAACACGATGCCTCATTTCCTCAATTGTATCATGGATATATTTTCTTACTTTTTCCATCACCTTCAAAACAGACGAATCTATAAGCACGGGTGGAGAGACTCGAACTCCCAGCCAATGGTTTTGGAGACCACTACTCTACCAATTGAGCTACACCCGTAAAAAAATGCACACCATTTTTAAAATGGAGTGCAAATTTAATAATTTTATATAAAGAAACAAATCCGCTCCTGAATTTTATTTCAAGAGCGGATTGTATTTTTAGTTTATTTAGTCTAAAATCTCAGTAACCTGACCAGCACCTACAGTACGACCACCTTCGCGGATCGCAAAACGTAAGCCTTTTTCCATTGCTACTTTGTTAATTAATTTAACAGTAATAGTAATGTTATCACCCGGCATAACCATTTCTACACCTTCTGGCAAAACAATTTCACCAGTTACGTCCGTAGTACGCAAGTAGAACTGCGGACGATATTTGTTAAAGAATGGAGTGTGACGACCACCTTCTTCTTTTGAAAGAACGTATACTTCCGCTTTGAATTCGGCGTGAGGCTTAACAGAACCTGGCTTACAAATAACCATACCGCGACGGATTTGATCTTTGTCAATACCACGCAATAACAACCCTACGTTATCACCGGCTTCACCTCTGTCCAATATTTTGCGGAACATTTCCACTCCTGTAACAGTAGATTTTAAACCTTCGGCCCCCATACCTAAAATATCTACTTGCTCACCAGAGTTAATTACACCCCGCTCAATACGACCCGTAGCTACAGTACCCCGACCTGTGATTGAGAACACGTCTTCAACCGGCATCAAGAAAGGAAGATCTGTTAAACGAGTTGGAATTGGAATAAAGTTATCTACCGCATCCATTAATTCTTCGATGGTAGCTACCCATTTAGCATCTCCATTTAAGCCACCTAAAGCAGAACCTTGAATTACCGGAATGTTATCGCCATCGAAATCATAGAATGATAATAATTCCCGGATTTCCATTTCTACCAGTTCCAATAATTCCGGATCGTCTACCATGTCCACTTTGTTCATGAAAACAACTAGCTGAGGCACACCTACCTGACGAGCTAACAGAATATGCTCACGAGTTTGCGGCATAGGGCCATCAGTAGCAGCTACTACCAATATAGCACCATCCATCTGAGCAGCACCGGTAACCATGTTTTTAACGTAGTCAGCGTGACCAGGGCAGTCTACGTGAGCATAGTGACGGTTAGCTGTAGCATATTCTACGTGCGAAGTATTAATTGTAATACCACGTTCTTTTTCTTCGGGAGCGTTATCGATAGAGGAGAAATCTCTTTTCTCGGCAAGACCTTTGTTCGCTAAAACCTGAGTGATAGCGGCAGTCAGGGTTGTTTTACCGTGGTCAACGTGCCCGATGGTACCGATGTTAACGTGCGGCTTCGAGCGATCAAAATTTTCTTTTGCCATTTTATTTATTATCTAATTTGTTAAATTTTTGATTGTTATTGTAATATATAAATCCGCTTAACAAGCATACAGCTCGGCTAAGCGGAAAATGTTATTGAGCCAACGATGGGAATTGAACCCACGACCCCTTCCTTACCAAGGAAGTACTCTACCCCTGAGCTACGTCGGCAGCTAAAAGATTAAAGAACTGCCTTATTTTAAAGGCCAGTTCTTTAATCTTGGTATTAGAGCGGGAGACGAGGTTCGAACCCGCGACCTACAGCTTGGAAGGCTGTCGCTCTACCAACTGAGCTACTCCCGCTTGTTTTATTTAAAGAATGGCAGGCAGTTTGAAAACTTCAATTATATCCACTCTTCTGGCTTTATGTGGGGAGAGAAGGATTCGAACCTTCGAAGTATCACTACAACGGAGTTACAGTCCGTCCCATTTGGCCGCTCTGGAATCTCCCCCGGCTTACATTAATCTAAGAACTTTTTCCTTACAGTAGCCCTGCTATTTCGTAAGGAGTTGCAAAATTAGATGCTTTTTTTTCTTTATCAAATTTTTCTGTAAAAAAGTTACAAGAATTTAGCACTTGTAAAACCTACTTTACTCCGCCATACTATTATATATTCGAATAAGTTTAGGATCTTTTTCTTTGGCTTTGATATCCGTTAGAAGCGCTCTTTGAGCTTCCGTATCAGTGGCAATGCTTAATGCCTGAAAGGCAGCTAGCCGGACGAAATAGGTTTCGTGATGCCGTGCTATATCCTCGAGTTTAGCTAAGCCTTGCTTTATATCTACTTGTGCACTAAAGTTCATCAGATAACCCCCAAAGTTTTGGGTAAAGAAATATAAGTTCTCTCCTTTAACAGTCTCTATGTTTCTGATAAACCAGTCAAAATAGACGGGACCGCCAAAACGAGCGTAATAACCAGATAAAGCTTTTAAAACTTCGTTATTAGTAGTGTTATCAAATTGCTTTAATAATGGACCTACTTGGCCGTTTTTAGTAGTAATAAATCCTTCAATACCTGCCGCGACTACGGCATAAGATGAATCCGTAAGAGCTTGTTCTAGAATTGGGTTAGCATTAAAATTAGGAAATGTGGCAATTGCTGTTACCGCATCTGCTCTTACAATACTTTTCTTATCTTTTTTAACTATTGCTTGCAAATCATCTAATACTGTTTTGGCTTCTGTGCCCGTATACTTGGCAAGAGCCGTTAACGCTGCTGACCGGATCTCTGGTGTTTCATCTTTTAAGGCTGTACGCAGCATTTTCAAAATTTGCGGTTCATTTACTTTATCGGTTAACTCAGTAATAGCTTCGTACTTAGCTAAGTACTGGTTCACATTATAGAACTGATAAAGTAATTCCGCTTCGGTTTTCGAATGATCGACTTTAGCCAAAAGTTGCTGTTCGGCATCGAATAAAATTAAGTTAGGTTTAGAGCTTACCGGTAACGTAAAAGTTTGTCGGGCCTTGGTTATTAAAAGGTTGTGTTCTTTTTTCTGGTTTCCTTCCCAAACAACAACTTTGACCGGTAATTTATAAATAGGAGTATAAACTGAATCCTGTTGTTGAACTACGGTTAGCTGAACTTGCCCGTTTTGGTAAATATGCTCTATTTTTAAATCGGGATGGCCGGGTTTTAAAAACCATTGATCAAAAAACCAATTTAAATCCTCACCGGTTACATCCTCGAAAGCAATTCTTAGTTCAGCTAATTCCACGGAAGAAAACTGGTGAGCAATCAGGTAATTTTTTAATGCTGTGAAAAATGCCTCATCACCTACATAATTCCGTAGCATGTGCAATACTCTCCCGCCTTTTGCGTAAGAATGGCTATCGAACATGTCTTCTTTATCCAGGTAATAATAGCGGATTAAAGGTTCTTGTTTTGTTTCTGATTCGGCTAAGTATTCGTTTAGTTCTTTTAAATTTAGGACATCTGCTGCCGCTTTGCCGTACTTGTATTCTTCCCAAAGATACTCACTGTAATTTGCAAAAGATTCGTTTAGCGGCAGGTTAGCCCAACTTTCCATGGTAACCAAATCGCCAAACCATTGGTGAAAAAGTTCGTGCGCAATAATAAAGTCCCAATTAGTATCTTGTAATTCCCGCTTGGTTAGCTGCAGACTTTCCATAAAAACGGAAGCCGTGGTATTCTCCATAGCCCCGGAAACATAATCGCGCACTACCACCGAAGCGTATTTTTGCCACGGAAAATCTACCCCCAGTTTCTTAGAAAAAAACTCTATCATTTCGGGAGTATGACCAAAAACGGCTTTCGCGGTATTAGCATATTGGGGTTCCACGTAATAATCCACGTTCAGATTACGCCATTTGTCACGAATTACCGCAAAGTCTCCCACGGCAATCATAGCCAAATAAGGAGCATGCGGTTTATCCATTTTCCAGTAATCGGTACGGGTTCCATCCGGGTTCTTTTTAGAGGATATAAGTAACCCGTTCGAGAGGGTAACATATTTTGAATCAACCGTTAGGTATATTTCCTGCGTCATGCGTTCATTCGGAACATCAATAGTAGGCATCCAGGCCGAGTTTGCCTCCGTTTCTCCTTGGGTCCAGATTTGCTGGGGTTTGTTGGGTTCCTTTCCCAATGGATTAATAAAGTACAAGCCTTTATCGGAGGTAATAGCGGCACTTCCTTTTACTTGCAGATTGTTAGGATTAGCGATATAGTTAATTTGAATTTTATATTCCTGATTTCGAGTATAGGTTTTATCAAGTTTAACTGTAAGCTTTAGATCATTATAGGTATAAGTTAGATTCTTCTCAACAGAGCCAGTTATCAGCTTTATACTTTGAATGGTAAAGCCTTTCGCATCGAGAATAACAGCATTTTGTGGGTAGAAAAACGGTTTTAAAGTTAAAATGGCTTCTCCAATAGCTTGCTGTTTCGTCCAGTCAAAACGCAGTCTTAAGTGGGTATGAATTAAATCTGATAACCGGGTTGCAGTTGGATTATAATGCCCCTTTTTAGAAGCCCATTCCGGAATACCATCAGTTATTTTTCGGGTTGTATCAGCTAAAGGCGTTAAAGCGGTTGTACTTATAATGGGCGCTTTACCAGTGGATGCGTTTATTTTACAACCTGCCCCCACCGCCAACATAATTATTAAACTTAGCCCACCCCAAAACTTATCATTCATATTCCGGATTGTTTTTAAATTTGCCGGCAATTTCTGCATTTACTTCCGGATTTCAATTATCTTTGACCCCCAAAAGAATATCTTTACTATGCTACAAGTAAAAACTGCTAACGGAAATACATGGCAGGTCGATATTAAAAAAGAAACAATACTTGTAGACAATTCTATTTTTTCCTGGGACTTTGTACCTCTAAGTCCAAACCGGTTTCACATTATTCAGAATCATCAATCCTATACTGCTGAAGTAGTAAAAGCCGATTATACTACTAAAACCTTTACCATTAAAATAAACGGGATTTCGTACGAACTTGCCCTTCAGGATCGCTTTGACTTGTTATTGGATAAACTGGGGATGGGACAGGTGAATAGCAAAAAAATCAACGAAGTAAAAGCGCCTATGCCCGGACTTATTTTGGATATAAAAGTTAAAGTTGGGCAGGAAGTAAAAAAAGGTGATTCTATTGTGATTCTGGAAGCCATGAAAATGGAAAATATTTTAAAATCGCCGGGTGATGGCACAGTAAAAGCCATTAAAGTTGCCGTGCGCCAGAACGTAGAAAAAAATCAGGTAATTTTAGAGTTCTGATTGGTTATGATGGAATACTTTTTAAAGGTTAAAGTATACTAGCTTAATCGCGTCTGTTAAGAACTAATCAATTATTTATTAGACATTTACCTTTATACTAAGTAAGAATAAAATTGCGGTTTTTAGCCATAAAGAGAAAATTAAGTTTTTTACAAATAATAGCCATAGCATATTGACTACGGACAATAAATAAATGAAATACAAACGAATTCTTTTAAAACTAAGTGGTGAAGCGTTGATGGGCGATCAGCAATACGGTATTGATACCAAACGCCTGATTCAATACGCACACGAAATTAAAGGCGCTGCCGATTTAGGCGCCGAGATTGCAGTAGTAATTGGTGGTGGAAATATTTACCGCGGTTCACAAGCCGAATCAATGGGTCTGGATCGGGTACAGGGTGATTATATGGGTATGCTGGCCACGGTTATTAACAGTATGGCTTTACAAAGTGCGCTCGAAAAAGAAGGCATTAGTACCCGGCTATTATCCGGAATTAATATTCAACAAGTATGCGAACCATACATTCGCCGGCGCGCGATGCGCCACTTAGAGAAAAACCGAGTAGTAATATTTGGCGCGGGTATTGGCAGCCCATATTTTACTACTGATTCTGCTGCTAGTTTACGGGCCGTTGAAATTGAAGCGGATGTAGTTTTAAAAGGAACCCGCGTAGATGGAATCTACTCGGCCGATCCGGAAAAAGACCCTACTGCTGTTCGCTTTACCCATTTAACTTTTCAGGATGTTTTTGAGCAAAACCTGAACGTAATGGATATGACAGCTTTTACTCTTTGTAAAGAAAATGATTTACCCATTATTGTATTTGATATGAACCGTGCGGGTAACTTGCGTCGTATACTAGATGGCGACGATTCAGTGGGCACTTTGGTATCTTCTTAAAGAAAGCACTAGCTAATTAATAAAGTTATTGTTTAAAGCATTTCAGCTTTTAATTATTTAAAATATTCCTTTTTTGTATACGTTTAGCGTTAGAGTTTCTTAACCGAAACCCTGGGCAACAATTATCTATAAAAAATAATATGGAAGAAGAAATTCAGTTTTATCTCAGCGAAGCAGAAGAATCAATGGCGAAAGCCTTGCAGCATACCAGCATTGAATTAAGTAAAATTCGGGCAGGAAAAGCTTCACCAGCCATGATTGAAGATTTGCGGGTGGATTATTACGGCACTCCTACTCCTATTTCGCAGGTTGCCAACATTAGTACGCCCGACACGCGTACCCTGTTAATAAAGCCATGGGAAAAGAATATGCTGGGTGAAATTAACAAAGCTATCAAAAACAGTGATTTAGGTCTTAACCCGTTGCAGGAAGCCGATGCGGTACGTTTGAATATTCCGGCATTAACCGAACAACGTCGCCGTGATTTAGTGAAACAAGCCAAAGGCGAAGGCGAAAGCGGGAAAGTAAGAGTTAGAAATATTCGGAAAGATGTGAATGATTCCCTTCGCAAATTATTGAAGGAAGGTGCCGCCGAAGATTCTATTAAAGATGCCGAAACAAAAGTGCAGAAGTTAACCGACTCTTATATTGTTAAAGTAGATGATTTACTTAGCAAAAAAGAAACGGAAATAATGACCATTTGATTTTACATATTTACCAAAAGCAAAAAGCCTCTCTGTAAATTTACAAAGAGGCTTTTTGCTTTTGGTAAACTTTTACTTAATCCTCACTCCTTCATAGAATTTTACAGGTATTTCATTTTTGTTGTAAAAGCAACAATGAAAATTCCAAAAGCACTGATTTGCGATTTTAATTATCATTTGTATTTCAAGTAAAACTCTGAATGATAAGACATAAGCAAAATTTCTAAATTAAAACCCGCAAAAACATTATCTTACCACATAAAAGCTTCGTTTACTCGGTGCAAATACTTTACGAAAGAAAAAAGTCTGTATGGAAGAGATAGATAACACCCCGCAGTTAATTAAAGATGATGGCTGGCTAAGCCCGTACGAACCAGAAATACTCGCTCGTCAGAACCGGTACGCTCAAACTCTAGAAGAAATACAGAAAAAGTACGGGTCGCTTCCTGATTTTGCCAATCAGCACCATTATTTAGGTATAAATTATGATCCTAAGAACGAAGGTTGGTGGTATCGGGAGTGGGCTCCGGCAGCTTTTCAGCTTTATTTGATCGGCGATTTTAACGATTGGAATCGTACTAGCCACCCTTTGCATAAAAATGAACAAGGCATTTGGGAGATTTTTTTACCTGATAAAGAATATACTAATCGGTTTGGTCACGAAACAAAGGTAAAAGTACACGTTATCGCTGCCAATGGCAATCTCGATCGTATTCCCCCGTATATCCGGCGAGCCGTACAAGATCCGGTAAGCTACGATTTTGCGGGTCAGGTTTGGCTACCAAATGAGCCATTTATCTGGACGGATGAAGCTTTTGCTATCACTAACATAAAAGAACCGGTAATTTATGAATGCCATACCGGTATGGCTCAGGAAAAAGAAGGTGTAGGCACTTACCGCGAATTTGCCGACCAGATTTTACCACGTATTCATCGGGATGGTTATAATTCTCTGCAGCTAATGGCGGTAATGGAACATCCTTATTACGGTTCATTTGGTTACCACGTATCTAATTTCTTTTGTCCTTCGTCGCGCTTCGGTACTCCCGAAGATTTAAAATACCTGGTTAATGAAGCTCATAATTTAGGTATTGCCGTAATTATGGATATAGTTCATTCGCACGCGGTAAAAAATATTGCCGAGGGTTTGGCTTTCTTCGATGGATCGGGTGATCAGTATTTTTATCCTGGTCCGCAGGGCTTCCATCCGGCTTGGGACTCCCGAATTTTTAATTATGAGAAACCAGAAGTACAGCAATTTTTACTATCGAATGTTAAATACTGGCTCGAAGAATTTCATTTCGATGGTTTCCGGTTCGATGGCGTTACTTCTATGCTGTACCTGCACCACGGCGAAGGAGTAGCTTTTGATCATTATAATAAATACTTCCGGGAAGGCGTGGATAATGCGGCCATTTTATACTTGCAATTGGCCACTTCTTTGGCTCAAGAAGTAAAACCGGGCGCCATTTGCATTGCCGAGGATATGAGCGGCATGCCGGGTCTTTGCCGCACAATACCGGATGGAGGTATTGGCTTTGATTATCGCCTGGCGATGGGTATTCCAGATTATTGGATTAAACTCTTGAAGCACACCCGTGATGAAGATTGGAACATTTACGAAATGTGGGGAGTGCTTACTAACCGCCGCTACCAAGAAAAAACCATCGCCTATGCCGAATCGCACGACCAAGCATTGGTAGGAGATAAAACTTTAGCTTTTTGGCTCATGGATAAAGAAATGTACTTTCACATGAGTGCTGATGATCCTAATTTAATTATTGACCGCGGTATAGCCCTGCACAAACTAATTCGGCTTGTTACAATTTCCCTGGGCGGCGAAGGGTATTTGAACTTTATTGGTAACGAATTCGGCCACCCGGAATGGGTTGATTTTCCGCGCGAAGGTAATAATTGGAGCCATAAACACGCCCGGCGGCAATGGTCGCTCATCGATAACCCTAATTTAAAATATAAGTTTATGGGTAATTTCGATCAGGCAATGATTAAAACAATTTTGAAATACCATATACTGGTTGCTCCCCAGGGTAAGCAGCTTAACATGGATTCTGCTAATAATATTATAGTTTTTGAAAGAGCTAATTTAATTTTCGTCTTTAATTTAAGTCCTCAAAATTCTGTATTCGGATATACTTTCACGGTACCTCAAGCAGGCACTTATCAGCTAATTTTAAATTCCGACGATTCAGAATTCGGTGGATTTAACCGCATTGATCCAAGTGTGGAGTATTTTACTTACGAAGAGGAAAAAACGGCTAAATTACGCATCTATACCCCAAATCGTACGGCTCTGGTTTTTAAACTGAAAGACACTATCTAATACTTTGCGGCAAGAATTATAAATTAGGTTCACCATTAATAAAAAGCAGGCTAAGCCCCTGCTTTTTTTATGCCTATTTTATTAAGCAATTTCGAAAGCTAAGAACAGAAAATTAAAAATTACTCAACAAGTAAGGTTGTTCATTATTCTAATTATATAATTCTCAAAACGAGAACTATATATCGTGGATTTTGAAATAAATTATTGTAAATTGTTTACAATTTGTTGTAAATATTAATCTATTTTCTATTCAAAAACCACCTAATGGACAGAAGAGAAGCCATGTTGCGAGTGGCCGCCTTAATGGGCAGCGCTATCTCTGCTCCCCTCCTATCAGGCCTATTATACAGTTGTCAAACTAAAACCGGCAACGACCAAGACACTAAAACTACCACTGTAGTCTCGGACAAGCATAAGGCAATGATTGAGGAAATCACGGAAGTTATTATTCCGAAAACGAGTACACCCGGCGCTAAAGAGGCCAAGGTACCCGAGTATGTTTTAATTATGCTCGCCGATTGCTACCCGGAGAAAGATCAGCAACGGTTCTTTAAAGGGTTAGATGCCTTGGATGAGCGGGCGAAGCAAGCCCACGGCACCGAGTTTTTAGATTGCAAACCGGAACAGCAATTAGCCTTGTTGCAGCAAGAAGAAGAAAAAGCTATGGCGGAACGGGCAGAACAAATGAAAATAAAAGCCAAGGCTACTACGCGTGAAGAAAAAGAAAAAGAAGATGAACTTCCTTTCTTTTCGATGATGAAGGAAATGACGGTTGTTGGTTATTTTACTTCGGAACCCGGAGCAACAAAAGCTCTTGCCTATGTGCATGTACCTGGCCATTTCGAAGGCTGTACCGACTTAAAACCTGGTCAAAAAGCATGGGCTACTTAAAAGCTACTGCTAGTTTATAACTGCATTTCAGCCAAAAGTAATATAATAATTTTCTAGATTTTTAATATTCATGAACATAAACGGTAAAGCAAAAGAACAAAATACCTACGATGCCATTGTTATTGGTTCGGGCATAAGCGGTGGTTGGGCAGCCAAGGAACTCACTGAGAAAGGTCTGAAGGTAATAATGCTTGAAAGAGGCCGCAACGTAGAACACGTAAAAGATTATACCACGGCCATGAAACACCCTTGGGAGTTTACCCACCGGGGTAAAATTACGTTAGCGCAAAAAGAAACCCACCCTTATCTGAGTCGCGATTACCCTTACAACGAAACAAACGAAAGCTTTTGGATTAACGATAACGATGCTCCCTACAGCGAGAAAAAACGTTTCGACTGGTACCGGGGCAATATTGTAGGTGGAAAATCTATTATGTGGGGACGACAGTCTTATCGTTTAGCCGACCTTGATTTTGAAGCCAACGCCAAGCAAGGCATTGCCGTAGACTGGCCCATTCGCTATAAAGATATAGCACCTTGGTACGACTACGTAGAAAAATTTGCCGGAATTAGCGGGTCCAAAGAAAATATACCCCACCTGCCCGATGGTGAATTTTTGCCTCCCATGGAGTTAAACTGTGTAGAAAAAGAAGTAAAAAAGCATATTGAAGCTAAATTTAAAGGGCGTCATTTAACTATTGGCCGGGTAGCCAATTTAACGCAGCCGCATAATGGTCGCGCTAATTGCCAATACCGTAATTTATGTAGCCGCGGTTGCCCCTATGGTGCCTACTTCAGTACTCAATCTTCTACGTTACCAGCTGCCGTAAAAACAGGCAATCTTACCTTACGCCCTCATTCGCTGGTAAGTAATATTATTTACGACGAAAAATTAGGCAAAGCTACCGGCGTTACGGTTATAGATACCCAAACTAATGCTACCGTTGACTATTTCGCTAAAATTATTTTTGTAAATGGCTCTACCCTGGGTAGCACCTTTGTTCTGTTAAATTCTACTTCTAATCGCTTTCCGAATGGCTTAGGTAATGGCAGTGGTCAGTTAGGCCATAACTTGATGGACCATCATTTCCGGATAGGTGCTTCCGGAGAAATGGACGGCTTTGATGACAAATACTATTATGGTCGCCGGGCGAATGGTATTTACATTCCAAGGTTCCGGAACCTTGGCGATGAAAAACGGGATTACATCCGGGGTTTTGGCTACCAAGGAGGTGCCAGCCGCGACAGTTTTATGCGGGGCGTTGCCGAAATGGGTATTGGGGCTAACTTTAAAGAAGAAATTACCAAGCCTGGTAAATGGAAAATGAATTTAACTGGTTTTGGTGAATGCTTGCCTTACTACGAAAATCAAATAGCGTTAAACAAAGATCGCAAAGATAAGTGGGGCTTGCCTACCATAGATATTGATGCTGAATTTAAGGAGAATGAAATGAAAATGCGGAAAGATATGATGAACGATGCTGCCGAAATGTTGGATGCAGCGGGTTTGAAAAATGTCTCTACGTACGATAACGGTTCTTATCCGGGTATGGCCATTCACGAAATGGGTACTGCCCGCATGGGTCGTGATCCTAAAACCTCGGTATTAAATGCTCATAATCAATTACACGAAGTAAAAAACGTATTTGTAACAGACGGGGCCTGCATGACTTCAGCAGCTTGCCAAAATCCTTCGTTAACGTATATGGCTTTAACTGCCCGTGCGGCGGATTTTGCCGTTTCTGAGTTAAAGAAAGGTAATATTGCTTAACTTAAAGTTAAATTTTAAAACAAAACAGGCCGCAATTATGCGGCCTGTTTTGTTTTATTCAAAAGGTTATTTTAAAAGCAAAACTATTATTCTACAACTTTTTCAAAAATTTGAAGAATTTCTTCGGTTGATTTCTCCCAGGTAAGTTGTTCAATATCCTTGTAGGAATCGGCAATTACTTTGGAGCGCAATTCATCATCTTCCAGCAAGGAAATAATATGAGCCGCCATAGCATCGGTATCATTATAATCGGCTTTTAAAGCGCTGTGCAATACCTCGCCCACTCCCGATTGGTTAGAAATTACCGCCGGAACCCCAAATTGAGCCGCCTCAATGGCCGATAAGCCAAAAGGATCTGAAACAGACGGCATGCAATACACATCGGCTATAGCTAACAGGTTTTCTACTTTTTCGCGGTCTAGAAAGCCAGTAAACTCAAATTTGTTATCTAATTGCAGGTACTGATCCGAAGAAATAAGGTCTTGTAATTGATTGCCTGTACCCGCCATTACAAATTGCACGTCTTTGTTTTTTTCTAAAACTTTAGAGGCAATATCCAGAAAATAAGAAGCTCCTTTTTGCTCCGTTACCCGGCCTAAGAATAACACGATTTTGTCTTCTTCAGGAGCTTTTTCTTTCCGTTTTTGTTGTTTTGGCTCAATACCATTGTAAACCGCCTGAATCCGATCGGCCGCAATCCCGTATTCATTTTGAATAATTTGAGACGTATATTCACTTACCGGAATAATAAAATCGGCTTTTTCCAGCGCTTGCTTTTCTAATTCGTAAATCCATCCCTGGCTATCCTTACCAGCCCGGTCGTAACTTAAAGAGTGTACATGCACTACTAAAGGTTTACCACTCACCAGTTTTAATTCTACACCCGCCAGAAACGTCATCCAATCGTGTGCATAAATTAAATCAAATTCTTTTTGCGAAGCTAAACGGGTAGCATACCGGGCATACTGAATTACCGCTGAGTTGGCATCCATATTTTCCAGATTAGTTTGCCCAAATACGTTAAGCTCTTCTACCGGTTCCGAAAGCGTTACCGGATGATAAGCCAGTCTTGCGGCGGGCGCAACTGCTTCTTCCGTTTCAGCATCAGCACTCTGAGCTGGATAAGAAACTTCGGCAGGCAGGTCCTCTTCTGTTTGGTACGGCGTAATAGTAGAGGGAACATACATTACGTCGCCAAAAGCAGAATAATCCGGTTTAGTAAACTCAGCCTTAATATTTTGAATATCGATATTGTTCAGGCCAGTTAAATTAACATTTTGCAAAATAAAATCCGGATCGGATTTGGGTAGGATCAGTGTAAGATCGACCTTGTCGGCAAGAGACTTAGAGATACCGTAACAGGCAGTGCCTAATCCGCCGGAAACAATAGGGGGAAACTCCCAACCTAACATTAATACCTTTAGCTTTTTCATGTAAATAACCTTTTTGAAAGTGTCAAACAGAACCAATAAAATTTATTTGTGAATTATTCCTATTTTTTAAGCAAATAATCTAAAATTACTATATATATTTACTAAAATTATTCATTGCAATTACTCTAAAGGGTATATACGAAAGATTACTTTTTAAACTTAATCAAAATAATGATTAAATTTTAGGTATTAATTAATCAACAGTTAGGCAGCTAACTAATATTTTCAACAAAACTAATAATTTTTTACAAATTTAGTAATTAATTATTTATTACTATAAATAATTTTTAATAATAAATGTTATTTTTTATTGTAGTGTTTTTTCTGTTCCTCACCCCAATCAATTAAATTTTGCTATTGCTATTATGGAAAATGTAATCCAAGAAGGTAATTATATGATAAATGACCTGGCAAACAGAAAAGGAGAACTGTTTCCGGGAACTATTATAAATTGTGAATTTGAAAATAACAATTTTTATTTTTATTGCGATAATAATGTTATTCTGCATTTAAAAGCAGTTACCGACAAAGTAATCCGGTTCCGGTACGCGGTAGATGGCGATTTTGAAAAAGACTTTTCGTATGCCCTAGCCGATACTTATGAACCGGAAATACCCACCTTGGAATTTAAAGAAAAAGCCGATCATTTTCGTATTACTACCAATAGGATTATAATAACCGTTTGGAAAGAAAACCTATTAGTTAAAATTCTGGATAAATCCGGCACTATCCTTATTGAAGACGAAAGAGGATTTCATTGGGAATACGACCGCGAAACAGGTAACAATATTGTAAAGATATCGAAAAAAGTACAAAGCGGCGAGCACTACTACGGTCTCGGCGATAAGTCGTCTAACATGAACCTGCGGGGCCGTCGCGTACAAAATTGGGGCAGCGATACCTATGGCTACGGTAAAAACACGGACCCACTTTATAAAAATATTCCTTTTTACATTGGCTTGCACCAGAAAATTGCCTACGGTATGTTTTTCGATAACAGCTTCCGGAGCTTTTTTGATTTTGCCGCGGAACGTAGCAACGTAACCAGCTATTGGGCTTATGGTGGCGAACTGAATTATTATTTTATCTACGGGCCCAAACTGGTAGAAGTAACCGAACAGTACACCTGCTTAACGGGCAAACCGGAATTGCCGCCCCTCTGGACATTAGGTTATCACCAATGTAAGTGGAGCTACTATCCCGAAGAAAAAGTAAAAGAAATTGCCGCTGGCTTCCGCGACCGGCAGATTCCCTGCGATGCGCTTTACCTGGATATTGATTATATGGAAGGTTTTCGATGCTTTACCTGGAGCAAAGAGTATTTCCCGAACCCAAAACGCATGTTGCAGGAACTAGCTCAGGACGGGTTTAAAATTGTAGTTATTATTGATCCTGGTATTAAAATAGACAAAGATTATTGGGTTTACCAGGAAGGTATGGCCAACGATTACTTCTGTCGGCGGGCCGATGGTCCATTGATGAAAGGTTCGGTATGGCCAGGTTTGTGTAATTTCCCGGATTATACCCGTCCGGATGTGCGGGAATGGTGGGCGGGCTTGTTTAAAAGCTTAATGGAAGTGGGCGTAAGAGGGGTATGGAATGACATGAATGAGCCAGCCGTATTTGAACAAGGCACTTTCCCCGATGATGTACGCTTTGACTATGATGGCCACCCCTGCAGTCATAAAAAGGCCCATAATATTTACGGCATGCAAATGGCCCGTGCTACGTACATGGGGGTAAAAAAATATTCCTACCCTAACCGGCCTTTTACCATTACCCGTTCCGGCTACTCAGGTGTTCAGCGTTTTGCCTCTACCTGGACCGGCGATAACATTGCTAGTTGGGAACATATGTGGTTGGCTAATATTCAGTGTCAGCGCCTGAGTATTTCGGGTTATTCGTTTGCTGGCTCCGATATTGGAGGGTTTATTGAAACACCTTCCGGCGAATTATATATCCGATGGTTAGCTTTAGGAATTTTCCACCCTTTTTGTCGTACCCACTCTTCCGGCGATCATGGCGATCAGGAACCGTGGTCGTTTGGTGAAGAAAATACAGCTTTAGCAAAGAAATTTATCCAGCTGCGCTATCAGTTCATGCCTTACATGTATACTACTTTCTGGCAATACGTTTCTAAAGGTACCCCCATGCTGAAGCCACTTGTTTACCTGGACCAATACGACTCGGAAACTTACTTGCGAATGGCTGAGTTTGGTTTAGGCGACAATTTACTCGTTTGCCCTATTACTCAGCCCGAAGCCGATGGCCGCTGGTTATATTTACCCCGTGGCAATTGGTATTATTACTGGACCGATGAATTAGTAACGGGCGGCAAAGAAATTTGGGCTCACGCTGGTTTAGATCGCATTCCTTTGTACGTACAAGCCGGAGCCGTTGTACCTATGGCTCCGGTACAGCAATACGTAGGCGAAAAAGAAATAGAAGAATTAACCTTACACGTTTACCATAAAAACGGCGCGCACGAAAGCACTCTCTTTGAAGATGCCGGAGAAGGTTATGGCTACGAAACAGGCGATTGTATGGTAAAGAAATTTACCACGGTTGGCACTACGGCCAGTTTAAGTTTGCAGCAAACAGCCACCGGCGCGTTTATAGCTTCTTACCATACCTATAAAGTAGTGCTGCACGGTTTACCATTTGAGATAACTTCCAGCGAGATGGATGATTATAGCCTGCCTATTAGCCAAATAATAAAAGATGAAAATCTAAAAACCCAAACAATTTATTTAAAAGCTGATTTTAAAACATTGGCCTTAAAGTAACGAGACATTAGTATCAAGCTATTAGACCCTAGACTTTTCCCCTAACTGTTGATAATAGTGTTCTCCAACAATAATCTCGAAATCTTATATTCTAAAGAGATAGTAACTGTTATACCCAATAGTATTAGTTACCTTCCATCAGGTTGATTTAAAAAATTGCTCCAGCCCGTCGTTTCCTTCGTTATGGCAGCTACTTGAAACAATTGGGTATTACTTGAATAAAAATAGTGTAATTCATATAAAACGAAAGCCATCTGATTCCTTCAGACGGCTTTTTGTTTTATAGATTATAATAAGAAATTAATTACGGTTTAAAGCGTTTAAGTCAGCAAATGCTTCTTTTAAACGATCAATAAAAGTTTGTTCGCCAGAACGTAACCACACTCTTGGGTCATAATATTTTTTGTTGGGGCTATCTTCGCCTTCGGGGTTGCCAATCTGTGCCTGTAAGTAATCTTTTTTCTTTTCGTAGTAATTCTTTACTCCGTCCCAAAACGCCCATTGCATATCCGTATCAATGTTCATTTTTACGGCACCGTACTCTATAGCCTGGGTAATTTTTTCTTTTTCGGAACCGGAACCACCGTGGAACACAAAATTTACCGGATTAGCATCCGTTCCGTATTTCTGTTGAATGTAATCCTGCGAATTTTTTAAAATTTCCGGCCGCAACTCAACGTTGCCTGGTTTGTAAACC
Source organism: Adhaeribacter arboris (assembly GCF_003023845.1). NCBI lineage: Bacteria > Pseudomonadati > Bacteroidota > Cytophagia > Cytophagales > Hymenobacteraceae > Adhaeribacter > Adhaeribacter arboris. The sequence continues at coordinate 3,287,524 of NZ_PYFT01000001.1, forward strand.
CCGTGTACGTTACCAAAGGCCGCAGCAATTGTAAAATGATCGCTGATGGCTTTTAAGGTTTCGTAAGCATAAGCTACGTGTTCGGGTTGCGTATATAAATGCGAGCTATCTATATCTGAGTTGTCTACCCCATCTTCTTCCCCCCCGGTAACTCCTAATTCAATTTCTACCGTCATACCTATTTTATTCATTCTTTCAAAATAGCGGGCGCAAGTTTCAATGTTTTCCTGGATATCTTCTTCCGATAAATCGAGCATGTGAGAGCTGTATAAGGGTTTACCATGCTGGGCATAAAACTTTTCACCAGCATCTAGTAAACCATCAATCCAGGGTAATAATTTTTTGGCAGCGTGGTCGGTATGTAACACAACCGGAACGCCATAAGCTTCCGCCATTAAATGAACGTGGTGCGCTCCGGAAATACCACCAATAATGGCAGCTTTTTGAGCATCGTTACTTAAACCTTTACCGGCAAAAAATTGTGCTCCCCCGTGCGAGAACTGAATGATAACGGGCGAATTTACCGCTTTAGCCGTTTCTAATACGGCATTTACCGAGTTAGTACCAATAACGTTAACTGCAGGTAGGGCAAAATTATTTTCATTGGCGTAATTAAATAAGGCTTGCACATCATCGCCGAACAAAACGCCTGGTTTAAATTTAGTCATTACATCACTCATTATTTATATTTTAATTAATGTTGGGTTTTAATATATAAAGAAGAAAAAGATACGTCTAAAGGTTTTAATTCTTCTAACTAGATGGGCACAATACTACTTTTTTTTATTGTAATTTAAAATTAATGCCTTCACTTTTAACTAAAATAGCTTCCTGTACCCTTATAGTATCGAAATGTTAGGGTACTTGTTGCACTTTTTGCAAATATTCCTGGCGGGCAAGTTCTAACTCTGCTAATAATTCTTCGCGCTGCCGGATTAAAGTATTTATTAGTTTCCGCTCGTTAAAAAACAAAGTTTGTAGCCTTAGATTAGCCCGAATGTTTTGCAGTTGCTTGTAATAATGCAGCACAAAAAAGCCAGCTATAGGCAGACAAATGAAAAAGAGGAAAACCAACAGCCACGAATGCGTAACATACCAAACCAAATACAACTCTACTCCATAAAATATTGGAAAAGTAAAAATACCCGTGGTAAGCAAAATAGGAGAGATAAATTCGGCTTCTTCGGTTAAAGCATTAGCCACCTTAGCAGGTATAATATAAGGTAAATAATTAGTGATTAACCCAAATAAGTAAAGCGGCAGACCTATTAACAAAAACAAACCCGAGGCCAACAACCACTTTCCCAAATGCCGCCTACCTGTTGAAGAATAAAATACAGTATCTTGTAAATTTAATTCTCTAATCTGCTGCAGGTAGGCGCTTAGTTTGCGTTGAATAGCCATTACTTTTTCGGGGTTGTGCTTTTTAAAGTATGCCAGGCTAGCTACTATGCGTTGGGTTAGCTGAAATTCCTGTTCAGAATTGTTTGCTTCGTTAGCCGCTAATACGTGTTTTTTAAATACGGTTTCTACTTGGTAAACCAATTCATCATCAACGTGGGAGTGCGTATGAATTATATTTGCCTCGAGTGCAGCGCGAATTTGGTTGGTTAATGCATGAAAAGCTTTTCCCGCATCTTGCTGGTACCCGGCAGCTAACCTGTTTACCTCAATAGGCGGAGCCACGTTTATTAACAACTTACTCCTGAAACGAGTAGGTTCTAAATAATTTAAACCAATTGGAATAATACGAACTTCTTGCGTGAAATTAAGCCGGGCGGCGGCTCCTAAAGCAATGCGGGCCGCACCGGTTTTTAGCGGCCGTAGCCGTCGTTCGTTAAAGCTATTGCCTTCCGGAAAAATTAATAAAGTACCCTGCGCATTCAGAAATTTATAACATTTCTCGAAAGTATTATCATTCGCTCCGGCAACTACCGGGCCGTCTTCCCGTCGGTAAACCGGAATAAGATTCATCTTTTGCAAAAGCCATTTCCGGAACGGTGAACTAAAAACAGTGCTTTTCGCGATAAAGTAAACTTCCTGCTTTAACAAAGAAGCAATAACAATAGGATCCATAAACGTGTTAGGGTGGTTCGCTACTAATAAAAGTGGCCCTTTATCCGGCAATGGCGCGGCTTGTTTTACTTCTATTTTTCTATAAAACACCCTTAATGCCACTCTAAAAATAAGCTTGAGAATAAAGTAAACCATAGCATTTATAAGCTAAGGATAAAATTTATTAGTTGCAAAACATTTAATTATACAAAGGTCTACTTTCCTGATAAAACAGCTCATTGTTTAAGTAAAACAAAGTATAAACCTCTACTCTAGGCTACAATCACTATTTTCTTTTAAAACAGTTGCATATTCCATATCCGGCTTACAATTTCAAGCTTACATTAACCGATATTAGAGAAAATATTTAAATCTAGCTTATCTTTTATACCATTTCCTTAAAATTCATCTTATCTAAACCAAACAATTAGTTCATTATTCTACTTAAAAAATATATAACATTATATTTTAAGTAGTATTTATCTAATTCATGCTTTTTTAAGCCAAATAACCCATTTTTATAAGACGTTTTCATCATTTTGATAATTTATTTAAAAATTTGCCTTATAAAATTAGGTATTATTTTAAAAATTTTATTATGTTTGAATCGTTGAACAATTATTAATCACTTTTAATTTGTAGCCCATGAAAGAAAAATTATCTATCGTTCCCTTTTCTATGCTGGTTATCGTCAGCATATTAGGTGTTGCCTTATCAGGAGTGCCCGGAAGTATGCCTACGGAAGGCTTAAACTCCGGCGATGTAGCCTGGATGCTAGCAGCAACAGGTTTGGTTTTACTAATGACTCCCGGTTTGGCATTGTTTTACGGAGGCATGGTAAATGCTAAAAACGTTATCTCAACGATGTTGCAGAGTTTTATCTGCATGGGTATTATCAGTATTTTATGGATTGTAGTAGGCTTTAGCTTGGCATTTGGCGATTCCATTGGTGGTTTTATTGGCGACCCGCGCACTTATTTTATGTTTAACGGCGTACTTGAAAGTAAGCCTTGGCCATTAGCCGCTACGATTCCGTTAGTGTTGTTTGCTTTCTTCCAATTAAAATTTGCGGTAATTACCCCTGCTCTAATAACCGGCTCTTTTTCCGAAAGAATTCGCTTTACCTCTTATATCTTATTAGCTTGTCTGTTCAGTATGTTTATTTATGCGCCAATTGCGCATTGGACCTGGCACCCGGATGGTTTCTTGTTTAAAATGGGCGTTTTAGATTTTGCCGGTGGTACCGTTGTACACATTTCGGCTGGTTGTGCGGCCTTAGCTTCTGCTATGTATTTAGGCAAGCGTAAAAAAGAAATTGTTCACTCTTCTCCTTCTAATATTCCTTATGTATTACTTGGTACGGGTTTGCTTTGGTTCGGCTGGTTTGGCTTTAACGCGGGTTCGGCAGTAAGTGCCAGTGGTTTAGCGGCCTCCGCTTTTGCTACTACCAATACTGCTGCTGCTGCTGCCGGTTTAGCTTGGATTTTATTTGACGCTTTCCGGGGTAAAAAACCTTCTGCCATGGGCTTCTGCATTGGCGTAGTAGTTGGTTTAGTAGCCATTACTCCTGCCGCTGGTTTTGTAGGCATCTCGGTAAGTATTTTTATTGGTACTGTTGCGGCTATTATCAGTAATTTGGCTGTTTCATGGAGAGGCAGAAGTAGCTTAGATGATACTCTGGATGTGTTTCCTTGCCACGGAGTAGGCGGTATTGTAGGTATGTTAATGACCGGTATTTTTGCCCACCAAAGTATTAACCCGGCTAACACTACCGGCAACGGCTTATTCTACGGCGAAACAAAATTATTCTTGATTCACTTAACCGCTCTGGGCATTGTAGTAGCCTTTTCTTTCCTGGGTACTTTTGTTTTATTAAAAATTACTGATCTCATTACTCCACTACGGGTATCAGAAGAAGAAGAAACTATTGGCTTGGATGTTTCTCAACACGAAGAAAAATTACTGGTTGCTTAATATCGCTTACAGGAGAAATTCTAAATAAAATTTATAAAACCAGAAAGAGGTTCCTATTAAGGAACCTCTTTCTGGTTTTAGCACACTCTTTTAAACTCGGCGAAACAGGAACTACTTAAAAAATAATGGTTCTATTACCGCTGACAAATACTTTATCGGCAAAAATTAATTTTAAAGCCTGAGCCAGCACAATTTTTTCTACATCTCTTCCCGATTGCGCCATGTCGCGGGCACTATGCGCATGATTGACTTGAATAACGTTCTGCGCAATAATAGGTCCTTCGTCTAGCTCATTGCTTACAAAATGAGCAGTTGCTCCAATAATTTTTACGCCTCGTTCGTACGCTTGCTTGTAGGGATTAGCGCCAATAAAAGCGGGTAAAAAGGAATGATGAATATTAATAATACGCCCCGGAAACTGCGCCACAAAACCTGAACTTAGCACTCTCATGTATTTCGCGAGCACAATGTATTCTGGTTGGTAACTTTGTACTACTTGCGCTATTTCCTCGTCGTGTTCTTCGCGGGTTTTACCTTCGTGGGAGACAAAATGGAACGGAATAGAAAAACGGGCAACCAGCGATTCTAAAACCGGATAATTCCCTATTACTGCCAGAATATTAACCTGTAAATCGTTGAATTCGTACCGCAAAAGTAAATCGCCTAAACAGTGGTGCTCTTTGGTAACCAGAATGACAATATTCTTTTTCTGCTGGGGTACCAGTTGTATATTTACGCCACCAGGTAAAACCGTGTAAAGTTCTTGTATAACTTGTTCGGCATCCAATTCCCCTTCTACTTCCGCCCGCATGTAAAAATGATTGAGCTGATTATCTACGAATTCATCGTTACTGATAATATTTAGTCCATGATTAAATAATACTCGGGTAATATCATAAATTAATCCTTTCCTATCCAAACAATCAATACGTAGTATGTGATTCATATATTTATTCGGCTATTAACTGGCCTGATTTTAAGCTTTATTTTACCCCTGAATTACCGGTTGGCTATCTTAATTTAAAAAAGTTAATTTTTGCTTCATGAACCAACGCTTCCTTGAGCTATTTCTAACTATGCTTTACGCTACCTTAAATGAAGTTGCGGAAATTTTGTAAATAAAACAGATTTGTCTTGCCATTAAACTTGCTTATGCCCGCTTATTTTACAATCGGAAAGTGGAGATTATGACAAAATCATTATAGGTACTTAGAATACTCAATTAACAAGTAGTAAAAACCCATAAAGCACATAACAAAAAGCCTTCTGTTAACGGCAGAAGGCTTTTAAGAGTTTGCGTCATATCCAGTTATACTGTTTCCGAATCGTAGATTTGTACCCGGTCCCAATATTGCTGGCAAGTTTCCACAAATTTAAGATGCGTAGGATCTACCTGGTAAGCATCATGATCAGCAAGATTCTCGAAAGCCAGCAGCAAGGAATAAGAATACGAACGTTCAATAACCGGCCGATCCGTAGTGGCTGGTCTACCCACATCCCCTATTTTTACAAATTGGATGCCTAGCAACGATTTTACGCCGGCTTCGAAGGCGGCTTGCTGCTCTTGATTTAATTCTGGTTTCAACCAGAAAAACACGTGGTGTACAAACATATACAGAAGCTTAGTGATTAGTATGGCCGGCAATTTATAGGTTTCTAAAAAAATTGCCTATTTAAATTTAAGTTATCTAGGTTCTGCTTCGTTAAAATTGAAAATAATTCCTCTTTCCAACTGCTTTTTTTCAGCTAATAAAAGGAGAAGGATTTCATAAAGTACTTCGACATAATTCGCTTAGATTACCGTTCCCGATAACTTCCTGATCATTGTTTAACAATTAATTGAACAACGAATAACCCTTAACTACTTATTTAAGGCTAATTGCGTCCGGGCTACTTTCTGCGCATTGGTAAAAGCAAGTTCGTATTCGGGCAGGCGTAGTTCTCCTCCCATAAAAGCATTCGAGTTCCGGTAAATCATGGGGCTGGGTAACTTTTCGCGGGCCGTTAAATGATATTCTTGAGCCTGGGTTTCCCGGTGCAAGCGGGCAATGTTTCGTTCCGTGATACCGCCGCCCGGCATTACCACTAATTTATTTCCTGCTCTTCGCACCAATTCCGCAATTAATTCCGATCCTTCTAAAGCGGATTTCTCCTGGCCCGAAGTAAGTAAGCGCTCTACCCCTAAATCAATTAACTGCTCTAAGGCAAGTACTGGATCTGCTACCATATCAAATGCCCGGTGAAAAGTAACTTTTAAAGGTCGGGCTTGCTTAATTAAGGCCGCCGTACGTTCTACATCCATGTTTCCATCGGGAGTTAAAACTCCTAATACCACCCCATCTGCCCCTAAACTTTTTATCATTTCCAGATCGTACTGCATTACGGCAAATTCATCGTTGGTATAGCAAAAATCGCCGCCCCGGGGCCGCAGAAGAACATGAATGGGAATGGCTATTTGCTGGCGAGCTATTTTTAGACAACCAGCTGTTGGCGTAGTACCGCCTTCGAACAAGTTAGCGCATAGTTCTACCCGGGCCGCCCCGCCCTGCTCGGCTTGAATACAAGAGTATACCGAATCGGTACAAATTTCGAGAATAAGCTGATTTATCATGAAGCAAGAATACTTAAAATAGAGTAAAAAACCAGGTTTTATTTACCATCAAGGCATATGTAGCCCTTTATATTGTTGGCTGTAATTGGCTGTAAAAAACGGAAATATTCGGACAAATCATTCCGAATATAAAATCAACCTGGTTAACAATTTCTGTTTAAGGGAATAATAAGTACTTTAGATAATGGATTTAGGCTTACCTATACCTTACTTATTAGAGAAAATTCTGCACGCCGCAGGTTTAATTATCGGCAGCTTAGTAGTTGGCTTATTAATTAAGTACTTAATTTTTAAAGCATTAAGCATATACAGCCGGCGCTCCGAAGCGATTATAGTTAATTCTATTATCAAATTTGTTAAGCGGCCGGCGGGGTATTTTTTACCCGTGCTCGTATTTTCGATTATAATGCCGCTGATGCCTTTTACGGGAGGCAGCTACGAAGTAATGCGGCGCATCATAGAAACCAGCTTAATCATAGCCTTTGCCTGGGTGTTAACCCGGGTGGTATACGTATTTGAAGAAGTAGTCCGGCAGAGTTACCAGATTTCGAAAGCCGACAACATCCGGGAACGCAAATTATTAACGCAGTTACAGTTTATTAAACGCCTCGTTGTTCTGGCCATTGCGTTTGTGGCACTTTCGTTGGTGCTGATGAGCTTTGCTGCTGTCCGGAAAATAGGCACCGGTTTACTCACTTCCGCCGGTATTGCCGGAATTATAGTGGGCTTCGCGGCGCAACGCTCCTTAGCCAATTTACTAGCCGGCTTTCAGATTGCCTTTACGCAGCCCATTCGGATTGATGACGTGGTGTTACTGGAAGGTGAATACGGCAATATAGAAGAAATTACTCTTACCTACGTGGTAGTGCGTATCTGGGACCAGCGTCGGTTAATACTACCAATCAACTATTTTATTGAAAAACCCTTTCAGAACTGGACCCGCTCGAATGCTGAACTTTTAGGTACCATTTTTATCTACACCGATTATACTATACCAGTAGATTTAGTACGAGCTGAACTAGAACGACTGATGCAGGCTTCGCCGCTGTGGGATAAGCGCGTTTGCAAATTGCATGTAACGGAGTCGAAGGAAAAGACTTTAGAACTGCGGGCACTCGTAAGTGCCCACGATTCTAGTTCTGCATTTGAGTTACGCTGCGATATCCGGGAAAAACTTATCGGTTTTATTCAAAAGAATTATCCCGCCAGTTTACCTAAAACGCGCACCGATTCTCCGATAGGGCTTAATGGCTTTAGCAGCAGTACTACTGAAGCTTAAGTAAATTCTTTATCTAAGGCCAGAACGTACGCCCGGTTATAATGTTTGGTTAGGTTTTTCCAATCAAATTCTACCGATGAGTTTTCGACTCTATTGCGCAGAGAAATCCGTTCCCGCTGATTAAGACGAACGTAATCAAATAAGTAATTAGTAAGTTGAGTTACCGCATCATCAAAGCTTCTATTCCGCCGCTTGATAACAAAAGTACCCCGAGCCGTTTCTTCATCTACCTGGCGGTGAGCCAGGTAATCACCAAAGCCGGCTAAATCACTAGTAACCGCGGGTACGCCCCGGGCAATACATTCCAGCGGCGTGTAGCCCCAAGGTTCGTAATAACTCGGGAAAATTCCCAGGTGGCAGCCTCGCACAAACTGCCCGTAATCTAAACCAAACAAAGGATTCGTGGAAGAAATAAAATCCGGGTGGTACACTATTTTTACCCGGTCATGCGCATTGTTGATTAAATGGGCGGAGCGTAGAAAATTTAAAATTTCATCGGTTTGGTCGTGGACCAGGTTGTGGGTTACCACACTCGGCAGTATGTGTGTTTTCCAGGATTGTAAATTACGCCGATAACGTAGTTGCCAGTAATCATCCACAAATTCGGTCATGTTAGGTAATTTCACATCGGAGTTAGATGCGGCGTAGTAAAATAACCGATCGCCAATTTGCCGCTCAATGGTTTCACAGGTATCCCGGATTTCCTGCATCATAGCCCGCGATTGCAGCACGTGGGCGTTTATGGAATGATAAGGTTGCTTGGTTACAAAAAACATAACCACCGTTTTTTTAATCCCGGCCTGCTGCATCCGGTAATTTAACCGGGCCAAGGCTTCGAGAGTTACATCAAAACCTTTGTTCCGGTATTCGTACCGGCCCGAAGTAAAGAAATACAGCGTATGGTCCAGATCAAATGGGTAGCTCTGGAAAAAATGCCCCATTACAAACTGGTGAATTTTTTCTTTGAACTGGGCGTGCAGGTTTTGAAACTCGTGAATAGCGGTAAATCGCTCAATATTTAAACCATTCGGTAACAACACATCCGGAATGCGGTCGAGCAAGAATATACATTCTCGCGCGGTAACCTGGCTTACCGTACTAAATATATGCGAACCATGAGCGGCCGCCCGCTCAATGCGTACGGCGGTTTCAATGTTAAAATGCTGGGCTTCCTTCAACCAGTTTACCGAGGTAAGATTATCGTAAAACGACGGATCGTTCATGGCCAGATAACGACCTAGTAAAGTAGCGTGGGTAGTAAATACTATTTTAATTTTAGCCTGTTCCCGCCGCAGAGCCGGTATCGCCGAACCGACCATCCACTCGTGAAAATGCGCAATAACAGGCCTTTCCGTAATCTCAGGTTCAATTAAAATAGTTAAAAATATTTTTACCAGGTAGCCAAAAGCTTCCGTTTGGTTTAAAAGATCGTCGTTATCCGGCGTCGGAATATCATGATCTGCCCAAAGCCGGTATTTTATTTCTCCCAGCCGATCGTACACACTGTATGGATTTAGCAATACAATGAGGGGATTGCCCGCCACGAGCCAATGTCCGTAATGTACCTCATACCCCATATTGCGCATCTTGAGTACCGCCTGGCCAAAAGGCCGGCTGTAATCGTCAGTCGGTTCAAACTCAGCCGCTGCCATTTTCGGAAAATAGGGCCCAATCAGAAAATAACAATCGCCCCATTTTTCAATCATGGATTGAACTTTCGTTTGGATAACGGTGTAGATACCGCCTACCTGGTTACACACTTCCCAGGCAATTTCGGCTAGTAACGCTTGTTTCAGCGCATCTTCGTTTAGTTTAGCAGGATAATTTAGGTCTAGCACAGGCAGGTGATTTAAGGTTAGTAAATATGCTTTTTAAAGATAGATATTACTGCAGTTAAATACGGTATTTCTACGGAAGATGAAATTACTTTTTAATAATATTGATAAAAAAATACCAGATTTAAGCTAAATCACAGACTTACAGCGAGTAATTTTTTAAACTTCGGTGCTTTTCCGGACTTTTTACTTGAAAAGACCAAATAATTCCAGGTTAATTTTATCTATGATGGAGCCTAAATCTTCTGGTTTCGACACAAAATCTAAATGGTTTACATCAATAACGAGCAATTTGCCTAAATCGTAGTGGTTAATCCAGTTTTCGTATTGCTCATTTAAACTACGCAGGTATTGGATACTGATATTGCTTTCGTATTCCCGGTTCCGTTTTTCAATTTGCGCAATTAATTTTGGCAAATCGGCTTTTAAATAAATTAAAAGGTCGGGCGGGGTAACCATACTAATCAGAGAGCGAAATAATTCGAAATAATTGTCGTAATCGCGTGGGCTCATCATCCCTGATTCGTGCAGGTTACGGGCAAAAATATACGCATCTTCGTAAACCGTGCGGTCTTGTACTACGCTTTTCTGGCTGTGTTTTATTTGTTGCACTTGCCGGAAACGGCTGTTCAGGAAATATACCTGCAAGTGAAAAGCCCAGCGAGGCATATCGTCATAGAAATCTTTTAGATAAGGATTATTATCCACCACTTCTTCAAAAAGAGCCCATTTATAATGACGCGCTAGTTTCTGAGCCAAGGTTGTTTTACCAGCTCCAATGTTCCCAACAATGGCAATATGCATGCGTTTAGTTGAAAGTTACAGATTGTAAGTTGAAAGTTAAAAGTTGCCAGTTGATATTTAACTTAATTTAGTAAATTAATTTACGTTAGCGGGTGAAATTATGAATTCGGGTTTTACTGGTAAAGTACTTAAAGTGTATCCGGCGAAGGCAGAATGCTTGATCATTTTTACTCTTTTGTTAAGATTACAGCAATTAAAAAGAAATTCTTAAAGAGAGTTTAAGTAACTAATGGCTGAAGGTGGCAAAACTATAAAGCCAAATCGATTAAAATAGGCAGGCAAGCTGAGGGTTGTTGCTTAAAAATAGTAAACAGCCAGGAGAAACAAATGGCAAAAGGTAAATGTTAGTGCATACGAATATCTCATTATTCAGGTATTTAAAACACTGATATGAGTTAAATTGATGCATAAAATATGCATCAATTTAAGAGTTATTAGACGAAATGCTATGAGAAACCTCAATTGATAGAAGAAATCAATGAATTTCACGGTTATTTCTGTTTTTGCGAATTCAAAAGCATACTAATTAATCAAGCCTTTTATGATAAACATGGCACAATCGGGACTTTTAATTTTACTCTCGCTGTTTTTAGTATTGCATTTTATCATTCTTGTAAAATTAATCCCTTACAATCTTGTTTGGGGTGGCAGACTAAAATCAGATAAAGAAATGTATCGTTTTGAAATCTTCTCTATCTTAATAAACTCACTATTCGTTAGTGTAATTTTGGTGCAAGGAAACTTTTTGATAGTTGATATACCAAACAAAATAATAACTTATGCCTTATGGCTCATGACAGGCTTATTTTTATTCAACACATTGGGGGATCTAACTTCAAAAAATAAAATTGAACAAATATTCTTTACCATAACAACAATACTATTGGCTATATTTTCATTAATTTTGGCATTGTCAAACTAATTTGAAAGGCACAATCTCCAACATGGGTATTTGCAAAGATTGAGCGGAAGGAAGCCTATTTTAATAGTTGTAACTTGATTGGGTAGTAGTTCGAACTTGACAGAATACTATTGCCTAGCTTTCGCAAACACCTGGTCGTTGTATGCAATTCAGAAACGAGATTCCGTTTGCCTTCATAATTATAGAACATTCCATATGAGTATCTTATAACCTACCGCACATTGCAGCACATTTACAAAGCACATAAAGAGCTTACCTTATAATAGAGATCCAATTGCTAACATACGGTATGCATTCTTTCAATTTAGAAAGGCAAAATCCAAAACAAGAAGAAATAAAAGTCGACCAAAACGACTTCATTTTGTTAATTACATACTATACAAAAAATCCCTTACAAAAATTAAGCATCACACTTCCAACAATTAAACGATTTTATAAAAGAAAAGAATCAATTATCTTTTACCTTTTACCAATAGTTAAATAAGTGTGTATAACTTATATATCTCTAATTTGGCAGACAAATCCGACCTGTTTGCATATTAGTTTTACAAACTCCGAAATAATCAGAGACTTTTGACTTCATTTTTACTAGGTATTTAAAGGTATGAAAAAATCATTTATCGTTTTATTACATATAGGTTTTTGGGTCTGCTATTTACTATTAATAGCAATTATGCTAGCTGTTTACTATCGAAGTAGCCTTAACGTAAGTAACCAAGAGTCCAGAATTTTAAATGCCTTAAAAAGTCTTTTCCTTTTTGCCTTTATCCCTTCATTTACTTCATATTTCTCTTATTACTTTATATTGTTTCCTAAGTATCTTCAACACAAAAGAATTTTCCTTTTAATAATTCATGGCATATTAATTTCTGTAGGAGCAGCCCTAATTGGATATATCCTGATTCGGTATTGGATAGAATCTGGTTATATGATAGACATGGATGATGCTGGTAGACACGGCAGGTCAACCGCTGTTACAGTAATAATTGCTATGACTATCATTGGTCTAATATCTGGTATGGTTGCATTGGTTATTAAAGGGTTTATCACTTGGTTTAATGAAATTAAACTTAAAAAAGCTTTGAAAGATAGAAATTATGAAATAGAAATGGCCCTAATAAAATCAAAACTTGATCCTCATCTTCTATTTAACACCATTAATAATATCGATGCACTCATTTTGAAAGACGCCGTAGAAGCATCTAACTATTTGAATAAATTATCAGACATCATGCGGTTTATGTTGTATGAAACAATGGCTGAAAAAATCCTCCTTTCCCAGGAGATAGAATACATAGAGAAATACATTGCCTTGCAAAAGATAAGGACTGCAAACGAAAATTATGTACACTTTGCGGTAACTGGTATTATTGGCAGTAAATATATTGCCCCAATGATATTTATTCCATTTATTGAAAATGCCTTTAAGCATACTCATAACAAGAAACTTGAAAATGCTATAACTGTCAATATCATTATAAAGAAAGAAACCATACAACTAGTATGTGAAAATAAGTTTGACTCAAGGCCATCGGTTAAGCAAATAAATAGCGGTTTAGGTAATGAACTGATTCAAAAAAGACTACATCTTATTTATTCGGGAAAACACATTTTAGAAGTGCATAAAAACAATGAACTGTACAGCGTAAACTTAACAATCACTAATGGATAGATATACCTGCATTATTATTGAAGACGAGCCACTTGCGCTTGAAAAAACGAAAGATTTTGTAAATAAAGTTCCCTTTTTGAATCTAAGTGCAACTTTCGACAATGCACTAAATGGGCTCACTTATCTGAACAACAACAAAGTAGATTTACTTTTTTTGGATATAAATATGGATGAATTATCGGGCATCGAATTGCTAGAAAGTTCTAAAATACACAGCCAGGTTATCATTACCACGGCCTACCAGGAATACGCCTTAAAGGGTTACGAACTACAGATAACAGACTACCTTTTAAAGCCATTTACCTTTAATCGCTTTCTGCAAGCTGTCAATAAAGCTCAAGAAAATTTAAGTCAAAGAGGCATCGATAAACAATTGGATTCTGTGTTTATAAAAACGGAGAACCGCCTCGAAAAAATCATAATTAATGATATCCTGTACATAGAGGGCATGCGAGATTACGTGCGTATTCACACGGCAAATAAAAAAATTATGACTTTGCAGAGCTTTCATGAACTGGAACAGTTGCTACCTGCTCATCTGGTGTGCCGTGTGCATAAGTCGTATATGGTTGCCATAAACAAGATCGAATCGATAGAGCGGAGTAGAATAAAAATTGCGGATCAATTAATTCCCGTTTCAGAAACATAAAAAGAAGCTTTTTTGCAACTCATCAACAGCAGGCCATAAACTTTCTACTATCTCGCAGACTAAAATATCCCGTTGGCAGACATATTCCCCTCCGTTGCATAACTGAATTGTAAGCTCTCGCGCGTTCCTATACTTTTGCTTCAGTTAAAAAAACTAAAGAAAATGATGAAGCAAAAAGTACAAACAGGATTCATACTAGGTATGGTTTTCCTATCAATAGCTGCGTTTGGTCAAACAAAAGGGTCAGAATTTAAAAAAATAAGCGACCCTAAAAAAACTACCAAAACCTATCTGGACCTGATGGTAAATGTGGTAAGTACAAATCTTAACTACGGCGGATCGAACAGCAGCCTGGCGGATTACAAGAAATCAGCGAACGGTATACAAGCCGGAGCTTCCTTTCAAGCAGGCATTACACCAGGGGTTTCGCTTGTTTCTGAGCTGTATTTTATAAAGAAAGGAGGCAAATTAAAAGCTAATAATCCTTTATCCGATAAAGAGTCCAGTATTCGTTTAAATACAATAGAATTGCCGCTGTTAGCTCGTTTTCATTTTGGTAAATTTTACATGAACGCCGGGCCATCTCTTGCCTATAATCTTAGTGGAAACAAGAAAATTGCTAATTTATCAACTAAACTCACTTTTGAAAATTCAAGTGAAGCATTTAAGCGTCTGGATGCTGGTATTCAAATGGGTGGAGGTATTGAGTTTCCGTTGAAACAAAGAAGAATTTCGTTAGATGTTAGATACTCGCATGGTTTAACCAACATCGCTTACGATCAGGAAATTTACAACAGGGCTTTGATGATTAGTGTACATTTTTCGAGACCCTGGAAAACAAATCCACTAGGAAGTAATCGAAATTCATAAATCAAAATATTCCGGGTAGTCCTGCCACTGTTTTGCAATCATTTTAAAAAAGAATGATGAGAAACTAAGTCCCGGTAACATTTATTATCCGGTGCAGCCTATTGTATGCTCTGTTCCTGTCATAGCCGCAAAAATTTAGGAACGCTACATTTTCAATCATTGCAACTGCGGTTTCTTTTGCTATTCCAATTCCCGGTTTTATGATGAAAAAACTATTTCGTGATAATACGGCAAACCTGCTTCTAAAATTTTTCATTTCATAAAAAAAACCTTAGAAATTTAAAAATGAATGCAAACATAAATACCGCTACCTTAACAGCCAATACAACGGATCGTGCCCCGTTGAGCGCATTGCGGAAGACATCGTTAGTTGCCGGCGTACTTTACCTGCTCACCTTTGTTTCCATTCCCACTCTGGCGCTTTATAGTGCCATACACCAACCTAATTACATCGTTGGTGATGGTCCGGATACCGCCGTTATTTTCGGGGGTATCCTGGAGATAATCGTGGCACTTGCTGGCATCGGTACCGCTGTTACACTGTACCCCGTGCTCAAGCAGCAAAACGAAAGTCTGGCGCTAGGACTTCTTGCTTCCCGAATTCTGGAAGCCGGCACCATGTTCGTCGGTGTGGCCTTTCTTCTGTCGGTAGTAACTTTGCGACAGGCCGGTGCCGGAGCAGAGGTATTGGTTACTAGCCAGGCACTTGTTACCCTTTATGACCGCATCTTCCTACTTGGTCAAAGCTTTTTACCGGCGATAAATGACTTGTTGCTTGGTTTTTTGCTTTACCAATCACGCTTGGTGCCCCGGGTACTTTCTCTTATTGGAATTTTTGGAGCCGTTCCGCTCATAGCTGGCTATATCGGTGTGCTGTTTGGTAGTATCGAACAACATGCACCTATGGCAGGATTATCCGCGTTACTAGTCGCAGTATTTGAATTTTCGCTGGGCATCTATCTCGTTCTTAAAGGCTTCAAGCCTTCAGTAATTACCGATCAATTTTTTAAATTATTTAACCAGACCACCGTTAATAAAACTTATTCAAATGAAATTTTTTAAAAATTACAATTTATTTTTCCTGTCTGCTTTTATAATGTTTTACGCGAGCAGCGCCCAAATTAATAAACCGAAACTCGTTAACATTGATTCATTAATAAATTCTATTTCTGATAGTTTAAGCCTACATTATATTTTCCCCGAAAAAGCTGTAAGTATATCTGTTTACCTTCAATCGCAACTGAAGAAGAATGCTTATACCGGTTTGCTATCTAATCCTCAAAAGCGGGCTGAAAAAATACAGCAAGATATAAATAGCGTACACCATGACCCCCACCTGCGCCTAAAATTTGATACGGACTTTGTTTCCCAGAAAATTTATAAACCTACTTCTGAAGATATTAAGCAAGCTAAAAGATATTGGAAAGAAAATAATTACATGTTTAAAAGAGCCGAAGTACTTCCGGGAAACATTGACTATCTGCCTTTAAATTTGTTTGTGGATGATATAGAAGCTGCCAAACCAACCATTACGGCTGCTTTCAAATTTTTATACCATACCACTGCTTTGATAATTGATTTAAGGGAAAATATGGGCGGCAGCCCGGAAATGGTAAGCCAGATTGAAAGTTATTTTTTAAAAAAAAGACCCCCATGAATGATCTTATTAACCGCTCAACGAAAGATACTACTTTATGGTATGCTGACCCTGCTAAATCCGACAGTTTAATTCTTTCTATGCCTCTTTATATTTTAACCAGTCAGCACACTTTTTCGGGAGCAGAAGATTTTAGTTATGGAATGCAAATTGCAAAAGAGCTACGGTGATAGGTGAAACAACCGGTGGTGGTGCACATCCCCAAATGCCGTTTTCGGTTGGTCAGGGCTTCGTAATTTTTATACCATTCGCCCGTTCTTTTAATTCCATTACGCAAACAGACTGGGAAGGAAGAGGTGTCATTCCGGATGTAAAAACAACAGCCCTAAAAGCATTAATTAAGGCCCAAGACCTTATATTCCGGAATTTATTATTAACAGTCACAGATCAAAAAGAGAAAAACAAATATGTATACTACATAAATTCTCTACTGGTAAACGATTCGAATAAACTACTCCCTTTAAATCAATTAGTTCTCTTTGCAGGAACTTATGGCGGGTTAAAAATTTACCTAGAGAAAAGCCAACTTTCTTGTAAAAACAATAACAACGGAGGTGCTGTTTCAGAATTAAAACTGCTATCTAACAAACTGTTTGTACTCGATAAAGATGCCCAAATAAAATTCATAAAGAACCGCAAAGGACATTATTCAGCGATAAAAATATTCGTTAACGATGGAAGTGTTTTTGAAGAAAAAAGAACCGATAATCCCCTTTAAATAAGAGTACCAAATGATAGTGGTATTGCAAATTTTACGATTTAAATTTTAACAACTAAATAAATAGTTATGATAATCAGCATTACCAAACAAAAAATATTAAAATCTGTATGGGCAAGAATAATTTTCGGCTTAATTATCTGCCTGGCATCAATAATTATCGGGCAACAAATATTCCTGAAAATACCCGGTATAGATCTACTACAAGCAGATTCAAGAAATCTTATCAAAGGTATCTTTGTTTCCATTTTAGCAATTAGCAGTTACTGGCTTTTTTACAGTAACTACGAAAAGAGAGCCATTAGGGAATTGTCGGTAAACGGGTTTGGAAAGAAATTATTTGCAGGAATATTAATTGGCAGTGGTTTACAATCCCTTACTATTTTGGTGATTTCTGTTTATGGCAGTTTTAAGATTATTGCTATTAATCCGGTTTCAACCATGATTATCCCCTTTACCGTTGCATTTACGGTTGCTATAATAGAGGAAATACTGCTGAGGGGAATTGTATTTAGAATTACAGAAGAAAAATGGGGCAGTACCATTGCGTTAATTATTTCGGGGGCAACTTTCGGGGGCTTACATTTGGTTAATCCTCACGTTACATTATTATCGGTTCTATGCGTAACAGTTGTAGGAGTTTTGCTGGGTGCAGCCTACATGTATTATAAAAACTTATGGGTGCCCATAGCTATTCATTTTGCCTGGAATTTTACTCAGAACGGAATTTTTGGCGCTATTACATCGGGAAACGAGAAAACCAGTAGTCTTTTAACATCAGAAATTAATGGTCCGAAAATTTTAACCGGTGGACAGTTTGGACCAGAAGGGTCGATACAAGCCGTATTGCTTTGTTTTATTGTTGCAATGGTTATCATTAGGCAACTACATAAACAACATAAATTAGTTAAGTTTCTTTAGTGTTTCAGATTATCCAGACGCAACAAAATTTAAGGTTTTTAATGCTATCTCCCGAATAAGCCCCTAAACAAAGTAGCTATTACCGCTAATCTTATTTTATCTCCCACAAAGCTCTTAGTAAGGATAATTTTTACTAAAAACTTAATTCCGCGGCTCACCACCCGGACTGAAACCCCGATTGCCGGGTCCGAACCCATCGTTGCGCCGTTGGTTGTTTTCGCGATTGCCGGGTCGGAAGTTACCATCCGAATTATTATTGTTAGAGCCCTTATAATTGCGGATAGTATAGGTAAAAGTAAGCATAAAATACCGGCGCAGCGTTTTGGTTTCGGTATCTTCAATGTAAGTAGGATAAATATTCCGCTGGATGCTGTTATTCTGATTAAGTAAATCGTACACGAGCAACCGAAGGTCGCCGTTTTGTTTTGGAAAGAATTTTTTACCCACGCTCAAATTCCATAAACTGTAGCTCTGGTTAAAACTACTGCTTAAGCCGGAGTAAATTCGCTGCGTAAAATCAGTTTGCAGCACCAAGCCTTTGCCAAATATCCAGTTTAAACGGGCCCGGTTATTTACGATAACGTAATTGGTATTTTGGTCGGGAGCCGCCGAGTTTTGCGTGAGGCTAAGATTGCCATTTGAGCCAACCGTAAAATCGAGCTTTTCGCTGATATTACTGCTTATCGAAAGTCCTAAGCCGTAAGTCTGGGTGCGGGAAAAATTAAGTAAACCATTAAAGTATCCAGGGTTTTTATTAAAACCGGCGTTAGCATCTACGTTTACGTTGCTTTTAATTGCTTTAATGGGCAAACCATAATTTAAAAAGCCATTGACATTGTACTGGCCGTTTAGGTTGCGCGGTCGGGTTATCTGTTGATTTTTAACTAAGGTATCGCCAAAAATAACGGTAGTAGTATCGGCAATAATAGTCTCGTTTACGATGGCATTCTGGTTTATTGCCCCATTAAAACCCACAAAAAAAGTACTGGCTTTTTCGAGGTTAGCAGCGCTGTACCGAATATTGGCAAAATGCCGGTAATATTGGTTTAGGTTGGGATTACCTACTGTAAACCGCAAAGAATCGTTGCTGATGGTGGTTACATCTTGCAATTGTTCCACTGCCGGCGGGTTAGTGGCGCCGGAATAAAACAACCGGAGATTCTTTTGCTTGTTAATGTTATAACGGAAATTGGCGGAGGGCACCACATTATGAAAGCCTCGAGAAAATTGATTTTTCGTTAGATACTCCCGTTTATTGTTCAATTCCGAATATTGGTACGAACCATTTAGGTTTACATTTATTTTATTATCCGGAGTCCGGAGGCGATAACCTAAGCCTAATCGCTGCTGCGGGTTTTCGTTCACAAAAGTATTCGAAAAACGCGGATCAAAGCTGGTGTATCCTTCGTCGGGAATAAAGTTATAAGCCCTTCTATCCGATTCGTTACGCTGAATAATACCCGAGTAATTTAATTGCAACTGACTAAACTTGGTTAACGGTTCCGAATAAGTAACCGATGGATTCAGGCTCCAGCCTTTCACTGTTTGGTCGTTACGCTGGTTGATAGCTATATCTTCCGTGGAATTAAATTGTTCGGTGGCCGTTTGGTTGTAGGCGTCGGTGCTGCGGTTATTGAAACTGGTGTTTAAACCAATCGTTAACGAGCGGCCTCTTTTCGCAAACTGGTGCCGAAAATTAAACTCGTTATTAAAATTAATTCCTACAGCATCTGATCTACTCTGCCCCACCGTGCGGGTTACGGCGGTACTATCCAAGCCTAACGTTCGCGTTAAATCGGTATTGGCAGCCCGGTTTTGCAAGCTTAGCCGCGGCCGGATAAAAATGGTATTGGCCGAATCCAGCTCGTACTCCAATCGAAAATTAAACCGGTGATTGGAGTTTTGAGTAACGGCATTGGTAATCGAGCTTTCATTGTTGTACAATCGGCCCGGATTCACAACGTATTGTAAAAAGGATTTTTCGAAAGCATCGTTATCGGTGTAATTTCCAAAATAACTGCCGCTTACTTGTATTTTCTTTCCCCACTCGTCGGAATAATTAAGGCCGGCCGAGTAGGTCTGGGTAATCCCATTCGTTTGAGGTACGGCAAAACCGGCATCGCCCCCGTTTCCGCCCCGGTCACCACCACTTCCCCGGTTGCCTCGTCCGCCCTGGCCGCTACCATTACTTACGCCAATCAAATCTTCGCCGGAAAAATTCTGTTGATTAATGGAATTAGATTGTCCTAAAATAGTAAGCCTTTGCCCGGGTTTAAACATATTTATACTTCCGCCCGCCTGGTAACGCCCATCCGTTCCAGCGCCCGCGTATACCCGTCCAAACTGTCCGTTTCGCCGGTCAGTCCGGGTAACAATATTTAATGTTTTTACCCGGGTACCATCATCAAAACCGGAAGCTTTAGATTGTTCGCTTTGCTCATCAAAAATTTGAATTTTATCAATTACCTCGGCGGGCAAGTTTTTTAAAGTGGCATTTACATCATCGCCAAAATACGTTTTACCATCTACCAGCACCCTCTGCACGTTTTCGCCTTGTGCTTTTACCTGACCATCCTGCACGCTGATACCCGGCATCTTCTGCACTAAATCATCGGCGTTGGCATCCGGGTTGGTTTTAAAAGCTTTAGCATTTAACTCGGTGGTGTCGTTTTTTTGTACGGCCGTGGGTGTTTTACCAATTACCTGAACTTCTTTTAACTGCCGGGCATCCGCTGATAAAGCAATATTTCCTAGATTAACAGGGGCGTTGCTAATACTAAGATCTCGTTCTAGTGTTTGATAACTAAGAAAGGAAATTTTAAGGTGGTAACGCCCCGGGTTTAATTGAAAAGCAAATTTACCCGCAGTATTGCTGATTACTACCGATTGCACCGAATCTGGTAACCGGGTAAGTAAAACGGAAGCGCCGGGAAGTACCGAGTTATCTTTGGCATCCACAATGGTGCCTTCCAATAGAAAAGATTGGCCGAACACCTGGAAAGTTACTATAGTCAGTAAGAAGGTAAAAAGTATTTTCATAGCATCAGAAACGGAACTTGGTTTCCTTAGATGCTTAGAAATGAATAAAGTTTAACGCGCTGATGATTTTTATTAAATAAAAATTATTTGTCAAAACCTGGTTAGCACTATCCGGAAACTCAGCTAGTAGGAGTAGCTAATTATATTTGGTAAAAGGAGTAAATAAGGAAGAGATTTACAACCAGAACTTTTTTAACTTGATGTAATTTTCGACGACTTCGGGAACCATGTAGGTAATGGATTTACCTTGGTGTACGCAATCGCGAATGAAGGTAGCGGATATATCCAGCAAGGGCGCCGGTACTAATTTTACTTTCGGGTGATTTTTTAGCGGCGAAGGAGGAGTGCCGGAACGGGGGTAAACGTAAATTTGAAAAAACTCCAGGATTTGTTCGTAGTTTTTCCACTTCGGGAAAGAAGGCAAATTATCTTCTCCCATAATCAGGACAAACTCATAAGAGGGATATTTTTCCTGCAGGTAGGTAAGCGAATCGACCGTATAGCTCGGTTTAGGCATTTTAAATTCAATATCCGATACGCCCAACCGGGAATTAGTATCAATGGCCAGGTTCACCATATGTAAGCGATCAAATTCGTGCAGAAGGGAAGTACTTTTTTTGAAAGGATTTTGGGGCGACACTACCAGCCAAACCGCACTTAAATCGGTATTGTTGGCCATGTAATTGGCTAAAATTAAATGGCCGGTATGGATAGGATTAAAAGAGCCGAAAAGCAGGCCTACTTTCATAGTACACTGTCTTCCACTTCAATAAATTCGTTTACTAATTTTTCCGCTTTCCGGAAGGCATCTTCCAAGTTATCGTTTACAATAACCTTATCAAACTTGTTTTCGAAACTTAGTTCAAACTTAGCTTTAAATACCCGACTGGATATACTGGAGGCCGAGTCGGTAGCCCGGGCAACCAATCGTTGCGCTAATGCTTCGATAGAAGGAGGTTTCACAAAAACCGCTAATGCGCGGTCCTGGTAAAATTCTTTGATATGCAACCCGCCTTTTACATCTACGTCCAAAATAGCGTGTTTCCCGTTACTCCAGATACGCTCAATTTCAGATTTTAAAGTACCGTAAAAAGCGCCTTCGTAAACTTCTTCCCATTCCACAAATTCATTGTTTTCAATTTTCTGCCGGAATTCTTCGGGGGTAATAAAATAATAATCCTTACCGTGTACTTCTTTACGGCCCCGTTTGTCGCGCGTGCAAGCGGAAATAGAAAAGCCTAAATGCGGATTTACTTGTAGAAGATGTTTTACAATAGTGGTTTTACCAGCACCGGAGGGAGCCGAAAAAATAATAATCTTACCTTGCATCCGAGGTTAAACAGTTTCATTTATGATGGTCTTGATAGAACCCATCAGATTTTGAGGCACAATTTTGCGCTTTATATTATCTTTTAAAAATAATTTTAACTGTTGATGCTTATCATGGGCCTTAAAACAATCCTGGCAGGTCTCCAGGTGGTTGAAAAAATAATGACGGTCTTCGGCGGTAGCTTCGCCGTCAATAATTACATCTAGTAATTCAACTACGCGTTCGCAGTCTGTTTTAGGCCCGTCTTCGGTAAGGGCGTGTTGCAAAGTAAAGCTTGTATTCATGGGCGTTGGGTTGGGTGCTTGCGAGTTCATACGTTCCGATTAGCCGGTTTAAACAGGGTGTTTTCTGTGTAACAAAAAATCCAAATAAAAATTTACAATTTCATATAAATATTTACTTTTTTTTATTCTTCTTCCTCATTGCCCTGGTACCCCATTGACCGAGCATATTTTTCAAGCTTTTCTTTCAGAAAGTTCCGGGCCCGGTGCAAGCGAGAGCGAACAGTACCAATGGGAATGTCCAGAATTTTGGCCATTTCTTCGTAAGTAAACCCTTCTAAGTCGCAAAGAATAATTACGGTTCGAAAATCGACGGGTAATGAATTTAACGCGCTGGCTACTTCATCCCCGATTAATTCTTGCACACTTTGCGACCGCATATCAGAGGTAGTGGCTATTTCCCCGTCGCCGTCTAAACCTTCGGAGTTATAGTACCCCTCTACTTCGCTGTAATCAACTTTAGCCGGTTGTTTACTTTTCTTTCGAAAATCGTTAATGAAAGAATTCTTGAGTATCCGGAACAGCCAAGCTTTGGCATTAGTTCCGGGCTCGAAGTAATCGAAAAACCGGTATGCCTTCAGATAGGTTTCTTGAACCAGGTCATTGGCATCGTCTTCGTCTAAGGTAAGTCTAAAAGCAAAATTATACAGCGGATCGATAATTGGCAGCAATTCCGCTTCGAACCGGGTATCTTTTTCTGCCTTGGTTAGCTGATTGCCTCTTTGCTCGCTCATTTAACTTAAATTGGATGTTAATACACTTATTTAACAGCTACCTATACGCAATTTTATAAAAATGTGTAACGTAGCTGGATGTTAGTAGTTACCAACGGAATAATGAGTACTTCGGATTTTACATATAATCCGGAAGTGCTATTATCCGTTTAGCTAATTGTACTCTAATAAGTAGAAGGTACGCAAACTGCCACAATTTAGATATTTCTACGTTATCCGGATTTTAAATTTGTTAAGTATTAAAAACGGCTGACTGCTTTTCCGCTTCTATTGGCAAATTATTTACTAACGTACGCTGTTCTTTTAAAATAATCAGCAACATGTAAAAAAACACAAATAAATTCAAACCACGTTGCAGTTCGAAAAAAGAATCTACGATCATGGCAGTGCCGGTAGATAACAAAAAAGTAGTAGCTAAGAAATCATTTTGCCAGATCCGGCGCCAGAACGGGGAAATAAGCACGTATAAAAATAAAAGTAATCCGATAATACCTGTACCCATTAACATGTGTAAGTATTGATTATGAATCATTACCTGATTCTCTTTTATTAATCCAAAGTCATGAATAGCATATTGCCGCCGCATTTCAGTTGCTATATCTGCTAACCCTACGCCTACTACCCAATTTCGTTTAATTACCGTAAAAGCGGTTTCCCAGGCAGCTAATCGCTGCGAAATAGAATAATAATTTATATCCTGGTGCTCCAAATACCGGGATATATCGGTCTGAGTATTCGCTACCCGCAGCCGTACGGATTCTAAAGAAATATACGCGATTACCGGCACAATAAGCAAGATAGCTAAAAGGCTCCCCCCCAGTAAATATCTTTTTTGATTTTTAATAAAAATGAAAATTTTAAAAACCAAAGTAACGTAAAGAGCCAGCAAACCGGTTCTATAAGCCAATACATGCATTGATACCAGTAAAACCAAAACGCAGAGTACGACTACGTATTTCTCCGTTTTTTGCCAGAGAATTTGCCGGTCCCGGAAAATGTAAACGCCAAAAAAAATGGCTAAAGTCATCATCACCCCAAAATGAATATGAAAGATGCGGTTAATGGTCGGCGGATTTTGGCTATGAATAATAAGCTGATTTTGAGCATCGATGTTACGCAGGTAGTGCACCATGGTACCAATGGTAATGGCGGTAGTAAGCAGCAAAAAAAGATACAATAAGGCGTACACTTGCTTGCTCTTTAAAGGGGGCAAGAGCCCACCGGCTAGCGGGAAAAATAACAAAGCCGAATACCGGTAGATTTGCTTTGTATAATTATGCATGTTCTCGGTGTAGATGACACTAATTAGTAATAAGCCATACATAGCGAATAAACCTATGGCAGAACGATTTTTTATTAATAACTGGCATCTTTCTTTAAGGTTAGGACGCGTAAGAGCAAATACAAAAAGTAAAGCCGGCGCCGCACTTATTAAAGCGCGGGAAAAGAAAAGTCCTACCAGGAAAAGTGCGCATAACCCAGAAAAAATTTGCTGCGTTTTTAAATCGCGCTGCTCCGCAGGTGTTCCAGCAGAAAGAGCAGAAGAATCCATATCAGAAGGTTTAATAATGGGTTAAACGTAGCTTTTTAAAAATGAACCTAGTCTTACTTAATTTATTTACAGCTAGTTCCGTTATGGGCAAATAATCGTAAAGATTTACTTAAAGTAGTTTTAATCAGAAATCAGCTCCGAAGAAGGCCACTTATTAATCTTGGCAAGCACCTGGGCAACGGTGATCTGTTGAATGCAAATGCAGCTACCCGGAACCTTCCGGCAGTCCTCGCAATTTTTAGGCATCACTAAGTAATCAGCATGGGGGCCAAGAGGAGCCCAACGCCCCGGGTGCATGGGTTTAATGGGCGGATACAAGCCTAAAGCCGGAACTCCCAGGCTGGCCGCCAGATGCAAAGGCCCGGTACTCGCTCCTACTAAGCCGGTGCAAACTTTGATTAAACTAATAAACTCCGTTAAATTTAATTTCCCGGTAAAATCGGTAATATACGCTTGGTTTTCGCGGAGCCATTCCTGTAACAACTCTTGCTCTGGCTTGGAACCACTAATTAGTACCTGCCACCCCTGCGCGTGTAGCTGACGAGCCAACTCGCCAAAGTGCGTTAAACCCCATTCGCGGGCACTACCTTTCGACTTTGGGTGCAAAATAATCTGCGGTTTATCTGTCTGTAAATACGCCTGCCATTTTTCCGGCAATGGCGGCACAACCGAGAAATCCAGGTACGTAATTACTTCAGCTAAAGCCGGAATTCTTTCAAGGCCAAGCGGCTGTAATAAAGCAAAGTTAAGCTGGCTCTCGTGGTACGGAGAATGACGGCGGCTTAAGGCTACTAATGTATTAACCGTAAACAGATGAAACCATCGGTTACGGGTACCAATCCGTTGCTTAATACCAGCCTGGCGGGCTAATAAAGCAATTTGTTTATTCGGGAAAACGTGAATAATACTATCTACCTGTTGATCTTTTAAAAGTTTTATTTTTTCTGGTTGAGAAAGCAATTGCATTTCATCCCAATTTAAAAACGCATCCACGTGCCGGCAACAAGCTACCACTGGTTTAGTATAAGTTCGTCCCAGAAACAGAACGCGGGCACCCGGAACATGCTGTTTCAGCCAACCGGCCAGAGGTAAAGTTAATACCACATCACCGATCGCATCAATCCGGCTAATCAGAAAAGTTGTAGAAGTTTTGTTGGAAGCCTTCATCTATTCGCCAGGTATAATTTGGCGTATTTCGCAAAAACGGCATACGCCGAAAGTACAGCCACGCAAAAACCAGCAAAACCATCGCGCCAACCCATTTTTAATAAATACATCTGAAAAAACTTAAACGGAGGTTTTACCAGCAAGGGCCACAATCCTGGTTTTTTGCCTTGTAATTTCAACTCCTGGCAAGCAATGGTAGTAAAATGGTTTATCTGCTTTAAATGATCTTCGAGGCTATGAAAAGAATAATGCAATAAATCGCCTTGCAACTGCCCCGTTGTTTGACCGGATTTTACCTGGTAAACTTCGTGCAGTAATAATCCTTCCCATTGTCCTAAATCCCGATTATACAAACGCAATTTTTTATCGGGGTACCAGCCACCGTGCCGAATCCAGCTTCCGCAATAATTGGTAAGTCGAGTCAAATAATAGCCGGCATGCTGCCAGTTTTCCTTTATAGCTAGTACCGATTTTTCCAGTTCGGGAGTTACTTCCTCATCGGCATCCAACGAAAGAATATGCGAAAAAGCTGCTTGCGAATTGGCAAAGTTTTTTTGATCAACATAACCAGAAAAAGCCCGCGAAACAAATCGAACCCCGTACCGGGCACAAATCGCAGAAGTATTATCCGTTGAAAAGGAATCTACTATTACTATTTCATCGGCTAATTTTTTTACGCTCTCTAAACAGCGGCCAATATTTTTCTCTTCGTTAAACGTAATAATCACTACTGATAATTTTACAGGCATCCAACTAAATTTTATTTCTCGGCTAAATTTGCGCGAATATCGGATTTTACTGGTTAGAATTGAAAAATTTTATCTAAATGCCTGTAATGTACTAAATCACATTAGTTAGGATTTTAAAGCGATAGGTTCCTTCGTTGAGACTTTTCCAGTCTCAATAGAACAGTGCGGATGCGGGGAAAAAGTAACCGGTTTGCCTCGTGCCTTGACCCCAGAACGCTAAAAGGCCCTCTGTAGCCAAACGGGTCTTGGTTGCTACTAGTTACTTACTATTATTTAGTAACTAGGCCGGCAAAATTTTTAACTAAAAATAAAAGAGCCAGATAATAATCTGGCTCTTGAAAAATATACTTGAAAAATAATCTGCGTAATTCGAGTAATCCGCGATTCTAGTAACGGTAATATTCAGGTTTAAACGGACCTTGTTTATCTACGCCAATATAAGCGGACTGGTGATCGGATAACTCTTCCAGTTCTACCCCAATTTTGGCTAAATGCAAACGTGCTACTTTTTCGTCGAGATGCTTAGGTAAAGTATATACCTGGTTTTCGTAGTTAGCAGCGTTGGTCCAAAGCTCTATTTGCGCCAATACCTGGTTGGAAAAAGAATTTGACATTACAAACGAAGGGTGACCCGTAGCACAACCTAAATTTACCAAACGGCCTTCCGCCAATACAATAAGGTCTTTACCGTCAATATTGTATAAATCTACTTGCGGCTTAATGGTGTCTTTGGTGTGGCCATAGTTTTTGTTTAACCAAGCCATATCAATTTCATCATCGAAGTGGCCAATGTTACACACAATGGCTTTATCTTTAAGGGTCCGGAAATGTTCTTCCCGGATAATATCGCAGTTGCCCGTAGCAGTTACTACAATATCCGCTTCCTTCACGGCATCCGTCATTTTCTTTACGGCAAAACCATCCATCGCGGCTTGTAAAGCACAAATGGGATCAATTTCGGTAACAATAACCCGGGCACCTGCTCCGCGTAAGGAAGCCGCCGAACCTTTACCTACATCACCGTAACCGGCAACCACGGCTACTTTTCCGGCCATCATCACGTCAGTCGCCCGACGGATAGCATCTACCAGCGATTCTTTACAACCGTATTTGTTATCGAACTTCGATTTAGTTACCGAATCGTTAATATTAATAGCCGGTAAAGGCAAAGTTCCGTTTTTCACGCGCTCGTACAAACGGTGAACCCCAGTAGTAGTTTCTTCCGAAATACCCCGAACACCGGCAGCTAATTCCGGATAATGATCCAGCACCATGTTGGTTAAATCACCGCCATCGTCCAAAATCATGTTCAAAGGCTGACGGTCTTCGCCGAAGAATAAAGTTTGCTCAATGCACCAGTTAAATTCTTCTTCGTTCATGCCTTTCCAAGCAAATACTGGTATACCGGCGGCAGCCACGGCAGCGGCAGCATGATCTTGCGTTGAAAAAATATTACAAGACGACCAGATTACTTCGGCGCCCAGTTCCACAAGGGTTTCAATTAAAACAGCCGTCTGAATAGTCATGTGCAAACAACCAGCAATGCGGGCACCTTTTAAGGGTTTGGAAGAACCAAATTCTTCGCGAATGGCCATTAGCCCCGGCATTTCGGCTTCGGCTAATCTAATTTCTTTCCGACCCCACTCGGCGAGTGAGATATCTTTAACTTTGTAGTTAAGAGCGGTTTCGATCATTTTTTTATAGTTTTGAAGGGCAAAGTTACAGAATAGGTTTATGAACTACAAAAACTCTACATAGTTAATAGCTTGAAACAGAACTTACTTGCTATTCCGCATTAGCCTATTAAAAGTTTTGTAATACAACAAATTTAACTTAAAAGAGTTCTGACCTTTATTCATTCAACTATTTAAAGATTTTTCATGCCCCGCGATTCCTCTCAACAAATACCGGAATTACAAGCGCTTACACCCGCTGAACAGGAATTTGTACAGGAGTACGCGCAAGCCGATCCGGCAACATTACTTTTGCAACAACACCGGTACCGAGGTTTGGCTATACCTAAATTAGTGCATTATATTCAGGCTCGCCAAAAAGTGAAACACAAATTACCGCTTTGGTACCAGTGTTTAGATATTGTTTATCCTCCTACTCTATCGTTAGAGCAAAGCTCTTCGGAGTTAACGGCCCAGTACAAAGCTGGTTTGGTAACCGGTAAAGTTTTAATTGACTTAACCGGAGGCTTTGGAATTGATAGTTTTTTCTTCGCCCAAAATTTTGCGCAAGTGCATTACGTCGAACAAAACCCCGAGTTAACGGCAATTGCCGCGTATAATGCCCGTTTGTTAGGGAACACTAATATTCAGTTTCATAATGATAGTGCTGCGGAGTATTTGCAAGCTTTTACCGGTCAAGTTGATTGGATTTACCTGGACCCGGCCCGGCGCAGCACCGCTAACCAAAAGTTACATTTCTTGAGCGACTGTGAGCCGGATGTTTTAGAGCTGTTGTCCCTGCTTTTTCAGAAAACAGAACAGGTTCTGCTTAAAACTTCCCCGATGTTGGATATTGAACAAGCTCGCCAGCAGTTAAGCAAAGTAAGTAAAATAATAGTTGTAGCCGTAGAAAACGAATGCAAAGAAGTATTGTATTTATTAAATGAAAAGGCACCTCCGGAGCCAGACTTGGAAGCGGTAAATTTATACGCACAGAAAGAACCTACCATTTTCCGGTTTAGTAAATCCGGGGAAGAAGCGGCTAGTATTACGTACTCCGAGCCGCTACCGTATATTTACGAACCTAACACCGCCATTTTAAAAGCCGGGGGCTTTAAGAGCGTAGCCCAACAATACAAATTAAATAAACTGCACCGCAACAGCCATTTATACACTTCCGAGAATTTAATTTTGGATTTTCCGGGCCGAATTTTTAAATGTTTAGCCGTTAGTAAATACCAAAAAAAAGAAATACTAAATTATTTACCGGAAAAAAAAGCCAATATCACGGTTCGTAATTTCCCGGAACCCGTAGCCGCTATCCGCAAAAAGTTGGAACTGCAAGAAGGCGGCTCTGTTTATTTATTAGCTACCACTGATATTCATCAAAAGCCTATTATTCTGGTATGCGAAAAAGCTTTGTAAATAATAGCCTGCGGCAACGTTCCGGTACAACCTTGTAATCCTTTCTTATTTGATTCAAAAATTTTACCTGGAAATTAAGCAGGTGATATTGGAAGGTTCCTACTGCGGGATTTTTATCTGGTAAATTTTAATAAAAAAGGCTTGCGCAACCGATTAATTGCATTTATATTCGCAACTAAATGATTGCAAATTAATTGAATTTATTTATGCGAAGAGACGTATTTCAGGCCATTGCCGACCCGACCCGGAGAGCCATTCTTAGCTTGATTGCCTTACAAGCTATGACTCCTAATGCCCTCGCGGAACATTTTGCCAGTAGTCGGCAAGCCGTATCAAAACACATTAAAATATTAACCGAGTGCGAACTCGTGAAACAGGAACAGGCCGGGAGAGAAATCTATTACAACTTAAATCCTCAGAAAATGCAGGAAGTAGATAAATGGTTAGCTCCTTTCCGGGCGCTGTGGGAAGACCGGTTCAACCAATTAGATACTGTATTACAAAACTTAAAAAATAAAAACCATGACTAACAACAAACAGACCGTAATCGCCAAAGATTTAGCCAACAAAAAGCTTAAAGTAGTAAGAGAATTTGCTGCCCCGCTGGAACAAGTATGGAAAGCCTGGACGGAAAGTAATTTATTAGATTTATGGTGGGCGCCTAAGCCTTGGAAAGCAAAAACAAAATCTATGGATTTTCGGGAAGGCGGCTTTTGGCTCTACTGCATGGAAGGCCCGGATGGAACCCAATCTTGGGCACGAGCCGACTTCCAGACAATTGTTCCCCAAAAAAGCTTTACTGCCGTGGACTCCTTCTGTGATGAAAACGGCAATAAAAATGCGGATTTCCCTAGTATGCACTGGAAGAATGAATTCAACTCCATCAGTTCCGGGACGAAAGTAGAGATTGAAATTTCCTTTACCGACGAAGCAGATATGACTAAAATTTTAGAAATGGGCTTTGAAGAAGGATTTACCGCAGCGCTTGGTAATCTGGACGAATTGTTCCTGAATCAGTTTTCAACTGGCGCCGAAAAAGTAGTTAGCTAGTCGCATTTACCAACTTTTATTCAAATTTAAAATCAGGATAAAGTTCTCCTTCCCAAATTTCTGATTTATTTTAGCGGTAGGTTTCTGCCCGGATTTTTCTTTTAAAAGCTGAAATCCGAGCAGAAACCTACCGCTTTTAGTATATTGACCAGTATAATTTAAAATACATTATGGAGGTAGAAATCAAGAAATTAAAAAGCCAAGACCTGAATACCTTTATAGAACTTATCCGCGTATTTGAAGATGTTTTTGAAATGAAAAATTTTATTCTACCCGACTCAAAACATCTTCAGCAATTATTAGCTCAGGATAGCTTTTTTGTATTTGTAGCCTTGGTAAACGATAAGGTGGTGGGCGGCTTAACTACCTATACCTTGCAACAATATTATTCTACTTTACCTGTAGTTTATATTTATGACCTGGCCGTTTTAACCAGCTACCAGCGCCAAGATATTGGAAGAATGCTGATTGCCAATTTAAACCAATACTGTAAAGAAATTGGGGTGCAAGAAGTATTTGTGCAGGCCGACGAAATAGACGATTACGCCCTGGAATTTTACCGAGCCACGGGAGGAACTGCCGAAAAGGTGGTTCATTTTACCTACCCTTTAATTTCTTCAGCATCTTAATTTTAAAAATAACCTTTCAGGTAGGGATCTATGCTTTAATTAAGCGGCATTTTCTATTTTAGAGTAGAAAACCAGAAAATAGGTACTCGAAAATAATAAACGGTTACCTCCTAATTAACTTTCCTTCCAATCACTTACTTTCTTCCGTTAATCATTTAAATTTAGTTGATTAAGTTACAACCCCATGCAACCTTTCCTTAAAAACCGGGGTCACTCAGGTAAGTCAGATTATCAGGAATGGCGCACTTAAAACTACATTTTAGCTCTTTGCTGGAGCTTTCTTAGTACCAGGTGCTATATTTTCTAATTCATAAAAATTTTAAATATGAAACTGTCAAAAACCTTACTGAGTGCCCTTTTGCTGGGTATAACGGTGCAGACTACCACCAGCTGCGAAAAAAAAGAGTTACCTCAACCTAATTCCGGAAAAGAGGAAAGCAGTAAAGAACAAGGAAAAGAGGCTCCCGTTAATTGCCCGGGTTGTGGAATGGGTTAAGCCGAAAAATTTTATAATCTATTCTTGTGCCAGAGATTTTACCTGCCATAGCCTGTAATTTAGATGCGGATATTCTGGCAGCGGCTTTGCCATTATTTGGAGAAAGCCGGATAGAAGCCATTGAATGGTCGTTTGATACCCTGTTTCGTACTGCTCAAATTCCGTCTTGGTTTTTAGAATTATTAAAAGCATTCAGTAACGAAAAAAGGCTGGTGGGGCACGGAGTATTTTTTTCGTTGTTTTCCGGCAAATGGTCCCCCAACCAACAAAATTGGCTCAAACAACTGCGGCAACTATCTTCGGAATTTGACTTTGACCATATTACCGAGCATTTTGGTTTTATGACCGGCCAAAATTTTCATTATGGTGCGCCACTTCCCATACCTTTTTCTAAAACTACCTTAGCCATTGGCCAGGATAGGTTAGCCCGCATTTACGATGCCTGCCATTGTCCGGTTGGCTTGGAAAATCTGGCTTTTTCTTATTCGTTGGACGAAGTAAAACAGCATGGTGAATTTTTGGAACAATTAATAACCCCCATTAACGGTTTTATCATCCTGGATTTACACAATCTTTATTGCCAGATTTATAATTTTTCCATTGCTTACGAAGACATTATTAATTTATATCCTTTACATAGAGTGCGGGAGATCCATATTTCCGGCGGCACCTGGCAGGATTCGAACGTAGCGCCAGCAAGAAAAATACGCAGAGATACCCACGATGAAGCCGTACCGAAGGAAGTTTTTCAGTTGTTGGATTGGACTATAGACAAGTGCCCCAATTTGAAATACGTGGTTCTGGAGCAACTCGGCAACGCTCTAAAAACTAAGGAGAGTAAGAAGATATTTTACCAGGATTTTTTAAAAATGGAAGTGATTGTTCAGAGTAAAAGTAATTCTCTGGCACCTCAACCTACCAATCTGTTTCTGCCTGACCTTCCTAATTTACCTACTACAATTATAGAAGACGAAAACCTACATCAACAACAATTACAGCTTTCGGCTATTTTAGAAAAAGCGCCTACGTATACGGAAGCTTTTGAATTACTCTTTTCTTCTTCCTTAGCGCACTCCGATTGGAAAATTGAAAGTTGGGAACCGTACATGCTCGAAACCGCCAGGAGCATTGCCCAAAAGTGGAAAAAGTAATCCTAAAAGGTTTGCGACAAAATTTACCAGCAATTTACTCTACCAGTTTTCAGTGCTTGAAACTATTTAACTATTCTGCAATTTAACTATTCAACAATCTATCATTTGGCCTTACTCGTCCAGGGACTACCTTGTACCCGGAAACGCCAAGGCAATAAAGCATCTTCGCCGGCATAATCTACTCCTACCCGCGGGCTGGCAATAATTTGTTCTTCCTGGATAATCTCACCTCGGTTTTCTAACCAAATTGTATCGCCGGTTAAATCGGTGCCGTAATGTTTTTTAGTGATTCCTAGAGCTAATGTTACCAACCCCGGACCAGCGGTTAATTTGGGAGTAACTTTGGTTTGGTTACGGCGCAACAGTATCTCCGGCAAACCTTCGATAGGTTCAATTGCCCGGATTAAGACCGCATCGGCTTTTTCGGCTTCGTTGGTAATAATGTTAAATAAGGCGTAAATACCATAAATAAGATAAACGTAAGCCACACCGCCCTCCTGGAACATGATTTCGGTACGAGCCGTACGCCGCCCGCTGTGCGAATGACAAGCCATATCGTTTTCGCCGCTGTAAGCTTCGGTTTCTACTATTTTACCGCCGGTAATTACGCCGTCTAAATTGGTAAATAAGTACTTACCTAACAGGTCGCGCGCAATTTGTACTACCCCGGCGCGGGTATAAAAAGATTTAGGAAGTTTGGGCATAACGTTGAAAATTTATTTTTAAAGTAAAAATAAGTGCCAGCAACCCATTTTAACAATTTCGTATTATATCCAAATACTGTTATTAATTCTGCTTTGATTATTGAATTTGATAATCATCTAAAAACGCACCATCTAAAATAGTAAACTATGAAAACTGTCTTTTCTATTTGCCTCTGCCTGATGGGGCTATTTGGCTGCCGTACTACTCGCGTTACCAACACCCAAGCCGCCGCTAACTTTGCTCTAACCAATTATAAAACCTTTAACTTTTACGAAATTACCGCCAATGGCGAACCCGTAGATCCGCAATACAATAATCGGATTACTATTTTAAAAAACGCCATTCAGGAACAGCTTACCCAAAAAGGCTTAACGCTGAATCAAACCAATCCGGATATACTTGTAAATATTGGGATAGTTACCACCGAAAAAGTACAAACCCGCCAAACCGATTTCCGGACCGATGCACCCCGGTACATTGGGCAATACCGGTATTCCTGGAAAAGCCAGCAAGTAGAAGTAGGCCGTTACCGCGAAGGTACCGTTTCGGTGCACCTGGTAGATCCAACTAAAAATGAATTAGTCTGGCAAGGGGTAATGGAAGGGATTATTCCGAAAAAAGATGCTGCTCTGCAACGAGAAGTAAATGCCGGTGTTATCGAATTGTTCAACAAATTATAATTCAGAAAGCCGGCTGGTTCCTCGCCGTTCCTCGGGTTAGTAGGTATTCTCAAACTTTTACTTACCTTTGTCTCGGATTGGTGACTTACCTGCCCTCGCAACGTAAGTCTTAAAAGGGAATCAGGTGTAATACCTGAGCTGTTCCCGCAACTGTAATCTTCTAATACCAGGTTTGTTTACTCCTTTTGCCACTGTTCTGCGACCAGAATGGGAAGGCCGAACAAACCGAAGAAAGCCAGGAGACCTGCCAGTCGAGTTTATGTTTCATGCTTTCGGGTAAAAAGCAAAAGGCCAGACATATGATACTTTATCTTATTTCCTTACTGCCTTTTTTCTCCCCGACAGATTTAAATCTGATCGGGAAAAGATGCGCGTAATAAAAATTTTGCTTTTCTTAATGGTGGCGCTGTTCCATCAAGGCGTTAAAGGGCAAGCTATCGGCGATACTTTAATTGGCGGAAATCTGCCGGAGGTGCAAGTTACCGCGCAACATTATCTTCGGTATACCATTGGCTCCCGCACCACCCAACTGGATTCGGCTTACTTACAAATAAATAATGCCGCCACTTTAGCCGATGTATTGCAGAGCCGCAGCCCCATTTACCTGAAAAGCTACGGCAACGGCATGCTTTCTACTATTTCTTTCCGGGGAACTTCGGCTAGCCAAACGGCGGTGTTATGGAATGGTTTTAACATTAACCTGCCTACTTTAGGCCAAACTGATTTCTCCCAGATTCCGGTTACGGCGGTACAAGCCGTACAACTGCAACATGGTTCGGGTAGCGCCAATTTTGGTACGGGCGCTATTGGCGGTACCGTTTTACTTTCGTCGCAAGCTAACTGGCAACCGGGTTGGCAGTTTCGGGCTCAACAAGATTTTGGCAGTTTTGGGTATAATTTTCGCCAACTGGCCGGTAAGTTTAGCTCGAAAAAAGTAAGTGTAGAAACCAGTTTTTACCGCCGGTTGGCCGAGAACAATTTCGAATTTAAAAATACCACCCAGTTTGGCGCGCCCGTTCAACGCCAGGAAAACGCTTCTATCAACCAATGGGGCCTTACAACCAACCTGAATCTGCGGCTGAACTCCCGTAATATTGTAGCTATTCGTAATTGGTTTACCAACAATAATGACCAATCGCAGCCTAACATGGTGGCCGCTAATACCCATGCCCGCCTGGCTAACCGTAACTGGCGACTTATGGGCGAATGGACCAACCATGCTAAAATGGCTCGAACCATTGTGCGGGCCGCATATTTTTCAGATTATATGCGCTACCGCGACGATAACACTTTTTCAGAAACTCAGGTAAATACATATCAGGCTCAAGCAGAGCATAGCTTTACTTTAGCAAAAAAATTAACGTTGACGCAGGCAGTGATATTCAATATTTTACGGCCGAGGTAGATGGGTACGGAAAAAAAGTAAATGAGACCAGAGCCTCCGGTTTTCTTCTGTTTCGTTACGATCCTTTGTCTTTTCTGCACCTCAACCTGAACTTGCGTCAGGCTTGGGTAATTGGTTTTAACCCACCCTTGGCTCCTACCTTGGGTTTTGCCCTGGATGTACTTAAAAAAAATAAATATAATCTTACTTGGAAAGGAGCAGCTACGCGGGGCTACCGGGTTCCGACCTTAAATGATCGGTATTGGCCAACGGGTAATGCAAACTTAAAACCTGAGAACAGCTATAATTTTGAAACGGGTTTCCTGCATAAATATACCCCAGGCAGATTTAGCTTAGAAAATGAATTGACCGCTTACCAAATGCAGGTTGAAAATTGGATTCAATGGTTACCTGCCACTAGTACCGGCATTTGGTCGCCCCAAAACCTGAAACAAGTACACGTTACGGGAGCCGAATTTTCAAGTAAATTTTCCTGGTTTCTCCGGTATGGTAAACTAACCGGCGGCGTAAATTACAGTTATACTTCCTCGCAGCAGGCAAAAACTTACAGCAATTCTTCAGAACCAATCGGGAAACAACTGATATACGTGCCTTACCATACGGCTACTACTTACGCCGATATTACTTATAAAACCTGGCTGCTCACGGCTAATTACCAATATACGGGGGGCCGGTATACTACCGCCGAAAATACCCGCTCCTTGCCCGCTTACGGATTAGTAACACTTTACGGCGGCAAAACTTTTCCTATTGGTAAGGCTAGTTTTCAAATAATAGCCCGGGTAAATAATTTGACTAACCAAGTTTACCAGAACTTAGAATATTACGCTCTGCCCGGTCGGAACTACCAGCTTAGTAGCCGCTTTACTTTCCGTTAATCCACCTTTAAACACCAACTTAAATCTTTATTTTATGAACAAAAACTTATTTAACCAATCGGTTCTGATTGGCTTTTGCCTCAGCAGTATTTTTTTAACCAGTTGTACTGATGATGACTCGAATGGCGGCAATACCGTGCCTAAAGGCACTTACGAGAAAGGTGTTTTTGTAGTAAACGAAGGAAATTTTCAGAAAGGCAATGGTGCCATAAGCTTTTTTGATAAGCAAAATAAAACTGTTATAGCAGATGTTTTCCGCACGGAAAATAACCGGCCTTTAGGCGATGTGGTGCAGTCGGCAACCATTCATAATGACCGTACTTATGTAGTGGTAAATAACAGCAACAAAATAGAAATAGCGGATGCCAATACCTTTAAATCGCTGGGAGTAATTAATGATTTGCAGCTACCTCGTTATTTAGTGGTAGCGAATAACAAAGGATATGTAACGGAGTGGGTTAGTTTTAGCGGAAATGGCCGGGTTTCTGTCATTGATTTAACCACCAATACTATCATTAAAAGTTTGGAAGTAAGGAAACTCCCCGAAAAATTAATAGCAGTAAATAACAAGATTTACGTTACAAATTCCGGCGACAATACTATTTCCGTTATCAACCCCACTACCGATGCTATAGAAACGACCCTTACAGTAGGCGATTCACCGAACAGTTTGGCCGTAGATGCCGCGAATAAATTGTGGGTACTGTGCGGTGGTCAGAAAAACTATAATCCGGATTATTCTATTAACGAGAACACCAGTACGCCCGGAAGTTTAATCCGGATTAATCTGGCTACCAATGCCATAGAAGCTACTTTAACTTTTACGTCTAAAACCCAATCGCCGGAAGACTTAATGGTAAACGGCTCTAAAAACAAACTATACTATCGTTACAGCGGCAAAGTTTTTCAACAAGAAATTGCTAGCACCACTTTGAACTCTGCAGCATTCCTGAACCGTAATTTTTATGGTATTGGCGTTGACCCGGTTGATAATTTAATTTATGGGGCTGATGCGGGTTCATTTACCTCTGATGGCAAAGTAGTGCGTTTTAATCCGAATGGTTCACCGGTAGATTCTTTCACGGTTAGCCTACTACCCAGCGAGTTCTTATTTAAGTAAGATCTAATCTTATTAAGTACACTGCATAAATAACCCCGTTAGTTTTAAACTGCTAACGGGGTTAAATAAACTTAATTTTTATCTTCAGTTTTAGCTTAGCCATCTATTCGGCAGCAGATTATTCCTACTGATCTGCTTGGCCGTCGTTATCCGCGTCGCGGGTGCCATTATCGGGATCTACTTTTTGATACGTTTTATTCGCATCCGGATCATCGCTGTTCCTAATGGAATCGGCCGCAGCGGAATTTTCCGGTTCATTGGTATTTAATTTTTCCGGATTTTTATCTTTAGCGCCGCCATCCTCTACATTGGTATCGCCTTCCTTCGTACCCGTACTGCAGGCAGTTAATTGAAGAGCTGCTCCCAGCAAAAGAACCAGACTAAATCGATTA
The DNA here is from genome assembly GCF_003023845.1 of Adhaeribacter arboris. Classification (NCBI taxonomy): domain Bacteria; kingdom Pseudomonadati; phylum Bacteroidota; class Cytophagia; order Cytophagales; family Hymenobacteraceae; genus Adhaeribacter; species Adhaeribacter arboris. The sequence continues at coordinate 3,325,947 of NZ_PYFT01000001.1, forward strand.
ATAGATAACAATATTTTTTTCATAGTTTGTTTATAAAAGTTAAGAAATCGCATATTCCGGTAAAATTCATCTTATTTATCAAAGTTTGTACGGCAACCTTGCCGAATGGTTAAAATAAGTATTGTTAGCAGTTGCGATTTAAATAAGAGGATGAGAAAATTTTTAAACTTATACCAGCCTGTAGATATGCGGCTGGCTTATGACTAATGTTGGGTATGTAAATAAGAAATGCCGCTATTAGTAGCGGCATTTCTTATTTATTGAAGAGAACTAATTTCTAAGTAAATTCAGGCACTTTTAATAAGCCCGTACTTCTTTCTTTTCCATAAAATTCATAAAGGCGCGGTTTACTACTTTGTTCCCACCCGGCGTGGGATAATTACCCGTAAAATACCAGTCGCCGGTATGGTTAGGGCAAGCTAAGTGCAGGTTCTCAATAGTCTGGAAAATAACTTCTATTTCCGCGTTAATTTCGGGTCCGCGAACAATTTCGGCTACTTTATTGGATATTTGCTCCGGTGTAAATAAATCAAATAGTTCTTTTACAAAATTAGTCCGCTTAAAAGCTTCGGTACCCTCGTGCGCCCGGCATTTATCGTAGACCTCATCCAGTTTATAATCTTGCCCATTATCCTCTAATAACTGTAACATTGCCCGGAACGCTACAAATTCTTTTAACTTCGACATATCTATGCCGTAACAATCCGGATAGCGAATTTGCGGTGCGCAGGAAACTACCACAATTTTCTTTGGTTCCAGCCGGTCGAGCATCCGGATAATACTTTTCTCCAGGGTAGTACCTCGCACAATTGAATCATCAATCATGACAATGGTATCCACCCCTTTTTTAATTACTTCGTAAGTAGTATCGTAAACGTGCGCTACCAAATCGTCGCGGTTGTCGTTATCAGTAATAAAGGTGCGCATTTTCGCGTCTTTAATCACCAGTTTTTCGGCCCGAGGCTTAGCAGTTAAAATCTCGTCTAACTCTTCCGGACTTGCCCCTTTCAAAATAGCTTCCTTGCGGTATTGGCGCAGATAATCCTCAATTCCTTGCATCATACCCAACCAGGCAGTTTCGGCAGTATTCGGAATATAAGAGAAAACGGTGTTTTTTAAATCGTAATCAATGGCTTCGAGTACCTGTTCGCAAAGTAAATGGCCCATACGCTTGCGCTCCTGATAAATCTCGGGATCGTTACCGCGCGAAAAGTAAATTCTTTCGAAACTGCAGGATTTTTTCTCGGCTTCGGCTAAAATTTCGAGTTCGCGGGAACCGCCATTTTTATTAATAATTAAAGCGTGACCCGGCGTAACTTCCTGAATCTGGCTGTAATCAATCCCAAAAGCCGTTTTAATGGCCGGCTTTTCCGAAGCTACAACTACCACTTCTTCGTCGATGTAATAATAAGCCGGACGGATACCGGCCGGATCACGTACCACAAAAGCCGCCCCGTAGCCCGTTAACCCGGCCATGGCATAACCACCATCAAAGTCTTTACAAGCCCGCCGCAGTACCCGTTGTAAATTTAAATTTTCTTCAATCAGGTGCGATATTTCGGTATTGGTATAGCGCTCTTGTTTGTAAGAGTCAAACAAGGTTTGATTTTCTTCGTCGAGAAAGTGACCGATTTTTTCCAGTACTGTAATAGTATCCGTAGTTTGGCGTGGATGCTGACCAATATCCACTAACACATTAAATAACTCGTCGGCATTGGTCATGTTAAAATTACCGGCTACGGCCAGGCTACGGCTCCGCCAATTATTTTCGCGTACCATCGGGTGGCAATTATCAATGCTGTTCAGGCCGTGCGTGCCATAACGCAAATGGCCCAAGTAAACATCCCCTAAAAAAGAGAGATTTTTCTTGAGCCATTTGGTATCGTTCACTTGCTCCGGGAACCGTTTCTTTAACTTAGTATAAGAATCACCGATTTTACCGAAAATAGCCGGGATTGCCCGGGTTTTAACCGACCGATAACGCGAAATATATTCGGTTCCCGGTTCGGCGTCTATTTTTATACTAGCTACCCCGGCACCATCTTGACCGCGGTTATGCTGTTTTTCCATTAAAAGGTACAACTTATTAATGCCGTACATGGCGGTACCATACTTATCGACATAATATTGGGTGGGTTTTCGTAGCCTAATTAAGGCAATACCACACTCATGCTTTATTGCGTCGCTCATATTGTTTTTGCAAGTTACAAGTTACAGGTTGCAAGCTTTCGAAAAAGCTACCAGCCAACCTTACCAAAATATATTAAAGTTAAACAGAGCGTAGTTTTATACCATTCCGTACCGAATATAAGGAAAAGACAAAAAATTATTTAATAAAAAGATGAATGAAATTTATAAGCCAATCCGTTCGAAAGAAAAAAACTACTACCGGCAAAGCCAGGACCAAGATTAATACTCGCGAAGTTATTGGTATAACCTTTTTTTCTTTACGGAAATTCCTTTTGAAAAATAAGAAATACGGAATTTTAACGTAATAAAAAAAAGCTACCCCGGTAAAAAGCAATCCGGCTACTACCAGCAACAGCATCAACGGATTACCCGAAACCTGATAGGTTTGCCAAACCGAGCTAAATACCAATAATTTGGCCGTAAAACCAGCCGTAGGCGGCAACCCGGTTAAAGAAATTAAAAATACAATGGCTACTATTCCTATAAAAGGATAATGCTTTCCCCAACCGCTAAAATCCGGGAAGGTAAATACGCCTAACTGCTCTTCAAATTCCTGGATAAATAAAAAAATGCCAAAATTTGTAAACAGCAAAATGGTAACGTAAAACAACAAATTACTCAGGTTATCACCGGACAAAGATAAACAGGCGGCCAGCATAAATCCAGCGTGCGATACCGACGAGTACGCGAGCATGCGTTTGGGTTTACTCTGCCAAAGTGCCGTAAAATTACCAATGACTAAAGTAAACAAAGCAATACCCGCCACAAAAAGCAGCACATCAAAATACAAGGCTTGGTAAAGTTTCTGGGCCTTCAATACTTCCACAAAGCGCAGCAACACTAATATACCCGCTATTTTGGGTGCCGTAGAAAATAAAGCGACTACGGGAGTAGGCGTATTTTCGTACACATCCGGAGCCCAGAAGTGAAAAGGAGCCGCCGATATTTTAAATAAAAGACCAGCCAGAGTAAGCACTATTCCTACAGTTACCGCTACCGGATAAACCTGGTTTACTGCCTGCCAGAAATCCGGTTGTAAAAATTGCAAGGACCCGGTAAAACCATACAGAAACGACATTCCGTAGAGCATTACCCCAGCGGCCATGGTACCGTACAGAATATACTTCATTCCGGCTTCGGTACTACGCACATTTTCCTTTACAATCATGGTAAGTAAATAACTGGCAATAGATACCAACTCGATACTCACGAATAACAATAATAAATTAGCTGATTTTACCATTAGGTTCAGGCCTACTACCAGCACCAACAAATAGGCATAAAACTCGCCGCGACCAAAAAAATGCGTTTTAAATGGTTGGTATTGCCAAGCCAGCAAAATTGTTAGAATAGCCGCCAGATTAAATAAGATACCAGCATACATACTTAATCCATCTTTTATTAACAAGCCTAAAAGAAAAGGTTCGGGACGGGCATACCGGCTTATAGAAAAGCCTTCGAAGAACTGCACCCAAAGCACTAAGCCAAATCCTAGTAAGGCTAAAAAAGGCAAGGCGCTTTTGGCGAAATTAGATTTAAATAAATCGGTAAAAACAACCAGAAGACAAAAAACCGCGAGCAAAATTTCCGGCAACAGAGCACCTAATCCGTTTTGAATTTGCTCCAGAGTAGCCGTTAAGGAAAGAATAGATTTCTGCACGCTGCTCCTGGATTAAGGCATAGAATTTAAAACCTGATTTAGTTGCGGCGCTCCCTGCGTGAGAACGTGCTGCAGGAAACCACTCACTCCTAAACTTATCTTATCGAGTAAAACACTGGGTAAAATACCGAATAAGATTACCAAAATTACCAGCGGAATAAAAAGAGTGTATTCGCGCGTAGTTAAATCGGTTAGTCGGGTCCGCTCCCGCAATTCCGGGTGAATCCAGTTTTTACCAAAGAACATCCGTTGTAAGGCCCAAAGGTAATACGCGGCACCCAAAATCATACCCGCCATGGCGGCTATTGCTACCCACCGTGGCAGAATGCCCGATGTAGTAGCCGAGGCGAAAGCGCCGAGGAGCACCAGCAGTTCGGCGATAAAGCCCGCCAGCCCTGGTAAACCCAAAGAAGCAAAAAAAGCAATAACGGCTACCGTAGTAAAGGCCGGCATGGTACCGGCTAACCCCCGAAAACAAACAATAGAACGGCTTCCTGACCGATCGTAAATTACGCCCACTACCAAAAACAGCATGGCGGATATAAGACCGTGGCTAAACATCTGATAGATGGCTCCGTTTACTCCTTCCGAAGTTAAAGCCGCTAAGCCTAATAATACAAAACCCATGTGCGAAACCGACGAATAAGCAATTAACTTTTTTAAATCGCTCATTGCTAAAGCACAAAGGGCACCGTAGATAATAGTTACTACCGCCAATACACCCAAAAAATAAGAAAAATAAATTGCTCCATCGGGAAATACCGGAAACACAATCCGGAGCAAACCATACGCCCCCACTTTTAGCAGTAAACTGGCCAGAACCACTGAAATAGGGGTGGGGGCTTCTACGTGGGCATCGGGAAGCCAGGTATGTACGGGCACTAAAGGCATTTTAATGGCAAAACCGGCAAATAAAAGCAGAAAAGCCATTAACCGGATTGACACTGAACCTACCATTTTACCAGAAGTTAAGTGCAGCAAACTACCCGGGATAAAATTGCCCGCCGAAACTATATCCGGGATGCTGAAAGTATGAACCAGCACTTGTCGCGGTACTTTACCAATTGCTAATAAGTCTTGTACCTTCGTAATAATTCCAGCAGCATCTCCTAAAGCATTCGTTAACAAACCCATTTGTTGTCCGGTTGCTAATGGGTCAATCACGGAGGTATATAGCCCGATTATAACAATTAAAATAAAAATAGACCCAATTAAGGTATAGATAAAAAATTTAATAGCAGCGTACTCCCGGCGCGGTCCTCCCCATATTCCAATTAAGAAATACATGGGCAATAGCATGAACTCGAAAAACAGATAAAATAAAAATAAGTCGAGCGCCAGAAAACACCCCATAATGCTGCTCAATAACAGCAAATACAAAGCATAATATCCTTTTACACTTTTAGTAATGGAGAAAGACGAAATGGCTCCGATCAAACCGATAATCCCAGTGAGCAATACCATGGCAATGCTTAAGCCATCTACCCCCAGAAAATAGTTAATCCGCAGGTAACCTAAGCTGTTTAAGCTCAAATTAATCCATTTCACTTTTTCTACGAACTGATAACCTGTTTCGGTGGTGGCATTAAATTGCTGATATAACCAAATAGCCAAAATTAATTCTATCGCTGTAATACTACATGCTACCACTTGAATAAGTCGGGTTGCTCTACCCGGCAGAGCCAGGATAAGCAGAACCGCTGCTAAGGGAAGAAAAATTAGACTACTCAGAATAAAATTCATTCAAGTTAAATTGCTTCAGCAGACTTGTTAAAAGATTAAAATGTAAAAAACGAGCAATAACAAGCCTAAAAGTGAAAATATATAATACGTCTGGATTTTACCATTCTGCATCCAGCGGCCTAAGTTACCGGATAATTGCACCAATGCTCCCGTCGTTCGTACCAACCCGTCTACCACTGCCCGGTCAAACCAACCTACAATTTTAGAAAAAACTACCAGAATTTTCGCGAAAGTATTTATGCCGTAATCAATAACATTTTGGTCGGTTTTAGCCGTTATTTGAGCCAGCCACAATATAGGTTGTACCAAAATGGCTTCATACAACTTATTCAGATGAAAGTTATGGTAAATGAAACTCGAAAACCCTCTGGAGGGCAGCGCCGATAATTCGTAACTGGCTGCGGTAGTAATAAGATTACCCCGAAAACGTAACCAGGCTACGCCAGTTCCCAATAAAATTGCTAAAACGGACACTATTGCCGTGTAAAGATGAATGACTGAATGCTCCGAACCGTTTAATCCTGCCAGGAAATTACCGGCAAGCAAAAACTTTTGCGGATTTAAGGATACTACAGAAATACCAGCAGATAGCCAGCTTTCGCTGGCGCTAAAAGGATTAACGGCGTAAAAAATACCTAAAGCCAACAAAGATAAAAGAATCACCGGCCCGAGCATTAAAAAGGAAGTTTCACGGTGTTCGCTTACCCGCAAATGCTTTTCTCCGAAAGGTAACCGGAACTGGCCCGGAAAGATAAATAATAATTGGCGCGTCATATAGTAGGCGGTTAAAGCCCCCGATAAAAACCCAATTACCGGCACTACATACCACCAGCTATTACCCAGTTTTTCGTGCCCGTAAGCTGCCCACGTCCAGGCCCCGATTAAAATAGCCTCTTTGGACAAAAATCCGGAAAAAAAAGGTATGCCCACCAAAGCGGCGGCCGCTAACAAATACGAATAAAAAGTGTACGGCAGTTTATTCCATAATCCTCCCATGTTGCGAATATCCTGGGCATCCATAACGGCAGATGCTTCGGTTCCCTCCTGTACCAGCACATGGTGCACCGCGTGAATAATAATACCGGCGTTCAGGAAAAGCGCCGCCTTAAAAAAAGCGTGCGTTGTCAGGTGGAACAATGCCGCATCGTGCGCTCCTACCCCCATACCCATTACCATATAGCCTAATTGCGAGATAGTAGAATAAGCCAATATTTTTTTAATATCAAACTGCGTACACGCTGCTAAAGCACCCATTAAAGCCGTAATGGCTCCTACTATGGCAATAACTAGTAAAGCATCGGGCGTAAAAAAGGCGTAGCATTTAGCTAAAAGGTAAATACCAGCTGCCACCATAGTAGCGGCGTGAATAAGCGCCGAAACCGGGGTGGGCCCTTCCATGGCATCGGGTAGCCAAACTTGTAGCGGGAATTGGGCCGATTTACCTACGCAACCGCAAAATAAGGCTAATCCGGTTAAAGTAAGCAAACTAACTGGAATTTGGAGTGATGGTTCAATGGTTGGAAGAGCAGACAAGCTAAAATTACCATTAAAACTTGTTTGCATTAGAGCTAAAGGCTCTTTGAGTGCCACCAAATCGAATGTTCCAAAAATGCTGTACAACAAAAACAATCCGATCAGTAAACCTACATCGCCGACGCGGTTAACAATGAAAGCTTTTTTACTGGCTTGAACAGCAGCGGGCCGGTCGAACCAAAAACCAATGAGCAGGTAAGAGCAAAAACCTACCAGTTCCCAGAAAATAAATATAATTAGTAAATTATCGGCCAGTACCAGGCCCAGCATACTAAAAGTAAATAAACTCAGGAAGGCAAAATAGCGGTTGTAATGTTCATCGGCGTGCAGGTAGGCTACGGAAAATATTTGGACTAATAAAGAAATAAAAGTAACCAGCACCAGCATTAATACTGTCAGATTATCGAGGTAAATTCCGGCTGTAAAAAGTTGATGCGTTTGAGCGGAACCGGCCAACTGGAACCAGGTAAAGCGGCCATGTACCACTGGTTGCTGCCAGACTTGGCTAAATAAATATACTGCCAGCAAAAAAATTACTGCGCCCGCCCCAATGCTTAGCCAATCACCTTGCCTAGTTATTTTTTTTCCGAATAAAAAACAAATCCCAAATGCTAGTAAAGGCAGTAAAAGTAAGCCAAGCGCCACTTGTAAGTTTGTCGTTCCGGTTAAACTGCTCGTTAGAGGGTCGGTGTTCAAAACGTTTTCGTCTTATCCGCGCGAAGTATCTACCTCGTTTACGTTTACGGTATTAAAATATTGATACACTTTTAAAATTATAGCCAAGGCAATTGCGGCCTCCGCGGCGGCAATAATAATTACGAAGAGCGCAAAAACCTGCCCTTGCAATAAATTTGGATCGTGTTGACTAAAGGCGATTAAGTTTAAATTAGCCGCATTAAAAATTAGCTCAATTCCCATTAACACCGCTACGGCGTGGCGCTTGGTTACAATGGCCAAAACTCCAATGCAGAACAAGGCAGCACTTAATAACAGCAAATGTTCGAGCGGAATAGACGCCATGATGTAGTTATAGGTTATTAGTTGCTCGTTCTTTAATTTATAATTTTATGGTTCCCAATTGATTCCACTTTAACCCGATTCTAAAATAATTACAGTTAAAGGCTTTTACTCATTTAGCTTGCGAACTGATAAAAGCGGCTCCCATTAAAGCAATCAGCAAAATAAAAGATGCTACTTCAAAAGGGAGTGCAAAGTTAGTCATTAAGTTGATACCAATACCATGCAAGGTAGATTTTACCCCCGTAGATGCTATTGTTTCAGAATGGCGGAGCCAGGGCAATTGCATAAAATGCGTCCGGGTAATAACATAAACCAAACCACCCAATAACAAAAAAGAAAGCATCCCTCCGGCAATACCATTACTCGACTCCGACCGAATAAAAATAGTATCACCCCGGTTACTCAGCATTATACCAAATAGAATGAGTACCAAAATACCACCCACGTAAACCATCAATTGCGTAACCGCTAAAAAATCGGCAAACAGTAAAACATACACCGCTGCTAAACTCAGCAAGGTGATTAACAACATAAATGCCGCGTGCAAAAGGTTTTTCATAAAAACCAGCAACAGCGCCGAGCCCACTATTAAAAACGCAAATACGTAAAATAAAATAAGGGCCATTGTTTAGTTGAGAGGTTTTAAAGTTGAAAAGTTAAAAGGTTGTAAAGTTTAAAAAGTATCTGCCTTATTAGGATTTAGAACTTACTTTACCTTGATTTATCGTCATTTTTTATATTTTTATTATCTGTTTATTTCTCCTGTATCTACAACCTGTAACTTGAAACCTGCAACTTGTAATTTATTTTGCTTTGGCAGCTTGCTGTTTTTTAAATAATTCTTGCTTTTCCCGGGCTTGTTCGGGAGTTAGGTCGGTGAAGTGGTAAATCATATTTTTAATATCTACCTCCGGAAAATCGTACACCTTCGTCATGGTTAAGCAATCGGTTGGGCAAACGGTGGTACACAAACCGCAGTAGCAACACTTGGCCATGTCAATATCAAACTTAGGCGCGTAGAGCCGTTTTTTGGTACCGTCGGAAGTTATCCCAATTTCTTCGGTGGCTTTTATCGACTCAATTTCGATGCAGTTTACCGGACAAATTTTCGCGCAAAGGTCACAGACAATACAATCATCCATTTCGTTGTGCAGCCGGTAGCGGCCATTATCGGGCACCGGAATGGTTTCGTACGGATATTTTAAAGTAACCAATCCTTCTTTTTGGGTAAAATAATCCGGATCGGAAACATACATTTGCTCTCGGCGTTTGGTTGCCTTTTTTATATGCCGCAGCGAGAGCATCAGGCCACTCCACAAGGAATGAACAGCTGTCCAAAAACCTTTATTTCTTTCTATACTTATTGAATTCTTTTTCATTTTTTAAATCATTAACAAGCGCCAGACGCCTGCTAAAAGCACCATTCCTAAGCTTACCGGAATTAAAATTTTCCAGCAAAGTTGCATCAACTGGTCTACGCGCATACGGGGATAAGTCCAGCGAAGCCAAATTTGGGAAAGCAACAAAATGCTTACTTTGCTCATTAACCAGAAAAATCCCCAGCTAGTAGCTACGATAGTACCCGGAGTTCCGGTAGTCCAGGTGGCTAATTTTAACGGGCCCATATTGGGTAAAGGCGTATTCCAACTGCCTAAAAATAAAATAGTAGCTACCAGGCAAACCAGCACCATTAGGGTATATTCGGCTAAAAACAAAGCAGCAAACCGAAAACCAGAATATTCTACGTGAAAACCGGCCACTAATTCCGATTCCGCTTCCGGAATATCAAACGGCGCCCGATTACACTCGGCCAGCGAGGCGATGTAATAAATAACAAAACTGACGAGCAAAAACGGCATCCGGATTATGTTCCAGGTAGTAATTCCACCTACCGCCGTTACATCCACGTTTAAGGCTTTTAAGCCAAATAAATAATTCTTCTCGTTTTCCAGCCCGGCAAAATGATGGAGTAAAATTCCTTGCTGAAAACTTATTTCCTGCAAGTTCAGCGATTGGCAAATCATAACGGCGCTCAAAATAGCCAGCCCAGCTGGAATCTCATACGAAACAATTTGCCCCACCGACCGCATGGCACCCAGCACCGCGTATTTGTTATTCGAGCCCCAACCGGCCATGAGTAAGCCAATTACATCCAGTGACACGATGGAAAGTAAAAAGAAAATGCCAACCTCCGCGCCAGAAGAAATAATATCCGGCGAAACTGGCACCACGGCGAAACCGGCCAGTACGGCCGCAAAAATTATAATTGGGGCAATACGAAATAAATTTTTATCGGCGGTGGCAGGTACAATATCTTCTTTTTGCAGCAGTTTGAGTACATCCATTATAGCCTGAAACATGCCGTACGGACCAACTTCCGTTGGACCTAGGCGATCCTGAATAAAAGCCGCTACTTTACGTTCCGCGTAAGCCAGCGCAATTACCAGCCCCAAAATAACTACAATGCAAATAAGTAATGCCAGCATATTACTCCTACCAGAATAGCAGGCAAAGGTATTTCAAATATTATGAAATAAGAAACGCTTTATTACCGGATTGTTATGGACAGGATGTAAATTATCTGTTCACCTCCAGCAAATGCGGCAAAAATTGCGATAAATTGGTGATAATGCCTTTTTCGCGGCGCAGACCAATGGCGCAACCTTCTCCGGCCCAGAAAACACCGGACTGGTAAAAATTACCGGCCTCATCTTGCGGTAAATCTACCCAAGCCTGATATACTACCTTCTGGTTCCCGTACTCGCCTTCTTTCGTTTCCAAAATTCGCTGGTCTACTACTTGCACGTTCTGGCCTTCGCGGCCGAAAAAAGGTTTCCGGACGTATTTTCCTCTTATTGGTTCTAAGGAGGTCTCGAGTAAAAGGGGGTGGTTCGGATAAGCTTTCCAGAGCCAGGCCAGAAAACCTTTGCTTTGCCAGATCAAAGTATAGGCCGGATTAGCGACTACTACATTGCGGGTAAGAACCAAGCTGGCTAAATCTTCGGCGAGTTCCGGTTCTTCCCAGGCAATTTGCTCCCAGGGTAATAATTTAAAAATAAAAGGAAATTGCAACCACTCGTTTTTACCTACTTCGCCCCAAACGCCTCGTTCAGTTCCTTCAGTAGAAAAAGTCAATTCATCAATCGGGAATAAATAAGCATCAAAGCCGGCTTCCCGCGCCGCTTGGGCAATTACTTCGCAGTTGGTACGGTCTTCGGTGCTTTCGCCAATGTAAGTTAAGACCAGGTTGGGAGCTAAATCAGCACTTAAACTGCGCCAAGTGGCGAGTTGTTCCACCAAAGCTTCGTATAACCCCGAAGCTTGCGCCGCATCATTTTTACCGGCCGCGGCTAAACTGGCCCATTGCACTACTGCCGTTTCCGGAATAGAAGTAGCCGTATCGGCATTAAACTCCAGCAACTTGGGGCCTTGAGGAGTTTGCACTAAATCGAACCGACCATAAAGGTGCCAATGACGATCGTCGTTCCACGAAAGCCGGATAATTGGCCATAAATTTTCGGGAATATCTAAAATTCGCAGAAAGTCGTCGGGCAGATCATCTGGCACGGCGGCTACCATCATGTCGTATAATTGAGTAGCCGCATTGAGTAAAGCATCGGCTTCTGTTTCGGGTAATAATACGGCTTCACCGGGCAAATAATTAGCGCAACCTTCTTCCGTTACCCAGGTCCAACCTAAACCTTGCAGCACCGCATTTACATTACCTTGGTGGGTAATTACCCGTACCAAGTTATTATTTGAGTTCGATGGGGAAATTCCGGAAAGTAAAGTAGCCAAATTAAATTTTTAAAAGTTTAAGCCGAAAAACCACTCCGACGTCCGGAAAAATAACCGGACCGACCTTGCGGTGCCTGCGTTACGCTCCGGCTCCGAAACGCGCCGCTGCCGTAATAGCCTCCCCGACCGCCACTCTGTTGACGTTGCTGGTAAACACTGTTGCGCCAGCCGCTGGTACGGTTAAAGATCGAAGAATTAGCGTAATATGCCGGATTAGGCGATAACATCCTACCCGCCATGTACCCGATACCACTCCACATAAGGACATCCATCATCCCGAACCGATTCGTATTATTAGGATGCACCGAGGCGTACTCGTTCATGGCGCGTTGCAGCGGTTCGCCGGTAAGCGTATCTATTTTGCCATCGTAATGTTTTAAAATAGCCGCAACCTGACCTGCTCCGGCGGGACGTTCGTCGGTAACTTTCCAATTATTCGGGCTTGTTTCCGTCATTTCGGTAATAACGCCCTGGCTCAGGTTACTCGCCCCCGTCGACCAGTCACTGGAAGCTGTATCTTCGGCGGTATTGTTCGAGGAAGAATTACAACTGGCTAGTCCTAAACTGCTCGCGGCTGCCAAAATAAGCACGTTGCGCTTTAAATCCCCAATTATATGATAGCGTTTTTTCATGATATTTAGTCGATGGTAATTAGTCCACAGTCGATAGTCCACGAACATTTATTTTGTATACGTAAATTTTAACTTAATCAATACATATCTCCGCCTCTTTATTTACGTTGCCTTTTTCATCCTTGCTTAAATCTCTAGTCCATGAACCATGAACCAGCAATTCAACGGTGATTGAAGTCTGTGGACTATCGACCATAGACTGTGGACCAATTACTCCCACAGCGGGTAATGTTCCAGGTTTACTTCCCTTTCAAAAAATATTTTGGTAGATTCTTCAAAGGAGCGGGTAAAATCTGATACGTAAAATTCGTGTTCCTTTGCTAGTTTATCGGCGGCTAAATGGTTAGCTACCAGGAAAGTTTTCATGTGACCGGCTACTAATTCCGAGGCATCTACAATATCTACTTGCCCTTGGTAATACTCATTTATCTGATTTTTAATTAACGGATAATGGGTACAACCTAAAATAAGAGCTTCGATATTGGCCAAGGCCGGGTCAGAGAGATACTTAGCTATAACGCTCTCGCTGATATTGTTATTAAAAAATCCTTCTTCAATCATGGTAGCCAGCAAAGGCGTAGCCACCGATTGCAGGGATATATTTTTATCTAAAGCATCAATCTTCTTTTTATAAACATTAGAATGTACGGTTTGTTTCGTACCAATTAAGCCCACCGTTTTATTCGGGTACTTTTGCCCGATATATTCGATAACCGGATCAATTACGTTTAAAATTTTGGCTTTGCTGCCCACGTATTCCCGTACTAAATCATAAGCTGCCGCCGAAGCCGAATTACAGGCAATTAAAATAACTTTACACTTTTGCTGAATAAGAAGATTACAAATTTTAACGGAGTAAGCCTGAATAGCTGCCGTTGATTTATCACCGTAGGGTAAATGCGCGGTATCGCCGAAATAAATTAATTGTTCGTGAGGTAACAAGCGAGTAATTGCCTGGGCCATGGTTAAACCACCAATACCGCTGTCGTAAACCCCAATGGGTTGCTGTTTTAAATTTTGGCTCATAAAGCAAAATTACGGCAATTTGCGGAATTATCACTTGAATTACTCACGAGGCTGCAATCCGTAAAATATATAATTTATACACATACTTACGTATTTATACTTATATAACTTATTTTATACGTATAACCTTATAAATCTCTTTAACGCAATTTATTTTGCATTTTTAAACTTTAGCTTATTATAACCGTATATAAAACCAAATTGAAATAGTAGCTTTTTCCTAACAAACTAAACAAAACTATGAGAATCATACCAACCAGAATCCACGGAATTTTAGATTATTTAGTGGGAATTATTTTAATAGCTTCTCCTTGGGTGTTTGACTTTAATAACGGAGGCGCTGAAACCTGGGTACCCGTAATTGTAGGTATTATGGTGTTGCTGCAAACCATCATGACGGATTTTGAAGTAGGTATTATCCGGAAAATACCCATGGCTAGCCACCTGCGCATGGACTTATTTATTGGTCTGTTTTTAGCTGCTTCGCCCTGGATATTTAATTTCGACGAAGTTGTTTGGGAACCACACGTAATTTTCGGGGTATTCTCGATTTTAGCTTCTTTAATGACGCGCACCGTTCCTTCTACGGTAGTTAGTACTTCCAGAAATTCCGTAATGAACGACATGAACCAGAATCGGATGTAATTTTATTAGTTTCATTAATTGGTTTATTTTAAGAGCCGGCTATTGCCGGCTTTTTTTTGTTTCTGTATTTAGGGTTGGCTGATTAAGAAAAACCATTCCGTATAATCGAATGGCTTCCAAATCTTTCCGTTAAATTTGCATTATGAATTACTTATCCGCAGAAAATATTTCCAAAACATTCGCCGATCGTTGGCTTTTCCGGGAGCTAAACTTCGGTATTAGTAAAGGGCAGCGCCTGGCCCTGGTAGGCGTAAACGGTTCGGGTAAAACTACTTTATTAAATGTACTGGCCGGCAAACTAGCGCCTGATTCAGGTTCGGTGAGTGTCCGGAAAGAAATAAGAATTGGTTATTTAGGCCAGCAACCCGAGTTCGACGAAAATTTAACGGTACAGCAAACTTTGTTTTCGGGTCAGAACGAAATCATTGAAACGATAAGCCAGTACGAACGTTGTGTGCACCAGGATAACGCCGACCCCGACCAATTGCAGCGTTTAATGGAGCGCATGGAAGAATTACAAGCCTGGGATTACGAAGCCAAAGTAAAACAGATTCTGGGTAAATTTGGTATCACCGACCTGGAAAAAGAAATCCGGCATTTATCGGGGGGGCAAAAAAAACGAGTAGCTATGGCCCGGGTACTCATTGAAGAACCGGACTTGCTGATTATGGATGAGCCGACCAACCATTTAGATTTAGATACTATTGAATGGCTGGAGAACGTACTTTCGTCGCCGCAGCAAACTATTTTAATGGTTACCCACGATCGTTATTTTCTGGACAAAGTAGCCAACGAAATTGTAGAACTGGATCAAGGCAAATTATTTTCCTACAAGGGTAATTACGCTTATTTTATAGAGAAGAAAGCCGAACGTGAAATGCAACAGGACCTGGAAGTAGAAAAAGCCCGCAACCTGATGCGCAAAGAACTCGACTGGATGCGTCGCCAACCCAAGGCTCGTGGTACAAAATCTAAATCGCGCATTGATGCTTTCTACGATTTAAAAGAAAAAGCCAGCAGTAAAGTAACCCAGTCTCAGCTCGAATTGTCGGTAAAAACAACGCGGCAAGGCGGTAAAATCATTGAAGTCGAAAAGATTTCGAAGACCTACGGCGATAAAAAGATTGTTACCGATTTCTCCTACGTTTTTAAGAAAAAAGACCGGATTGGCATAATTGGCGAGAACGGCGCGGGTAAAACCACCTTCCTGAATATGCTAACCGGAAAAGTAAACCCGGATTCCGGCGAAATTGATCCCGGCCAAACTACCGTAGTCGGATATTATACCCAGGATGAGCTTACTTTTAAAGATGACCAACGGGTAATTGATATTGTAAAGGAAATTGCCGAAGTAGTAGAAATGGCGAACGGTGAAGTAATTACGGCCTCGCAGTTTCTGCAGCATTTTATGTTTCCGCCGGCGCAGCAGTATACTTTAGTGGGTAAATTAAGCGGGGGGGAAAAACGGCGCTTGCAGTTGCTCCGGGTACTCATTAAAAATCCAAACTTTCTGATTCTGGATGAGCCTACTAACGATTTAGATATTATTACGCTTAATATTCTGGAAGATTTTCTGTTACAATTTGGCGGCTGCTTGCTGATTGTTTCGCACGACCGGTATTTTATGGATCAATTGGTGGAGCACTTGTTCGTGTTTGAAGGAGAAGGTAAAATCCGCAATTTTCCGGGTAACTATACCGATTACCGCGAGTGGCTCGCTGAAAAGGAAAAAGAAGCCTCTAAGCCAATTGCCAAGTCACCCGGTGCTTCGTCGGCCGCCGTTGTTGCGCCAGCAAGCACCAAACGCAAAGCTTCTTATAACGAAAAACGCGAATACGAGCAATTAGAAAAAGAAATTCAGGAGTTAGAAACCGAAAAAGAAACCCTGGTAAACCGCATAAATAGTGGCACGGGTGATCATAAAAAAATAGCCGAAGATGCCGCCCGCCTGAAGCAACTAAACCAACAAATCGACTATAAATCGGAACGTTGGCTGGAACTCGCCGATTTAATGGATTGATATAAAAAGTAAAGCCGGAAAATTAGTTTTTCCGGCTTTACTTTTTAAACACCTTACTGTTTTTAATTCATTCTCATACTTTCAGGCAAAAACATTTAGTTTGAGGTATCAGGGGCAATACTAAAACAGATACTAGTTAGCCTTTAAAGTTATTATTTTCGTAGCTGAAGCTAAAACCTAATTTCTGACCCCGGCTTACCTGCTGGTTTTCCATTTTCTGCTTCACCGAAATCTTTTTAATATCTTCCAGGGCTGGCGCTATTAAATCGTTGTTCACGGAAGCAACCATGGCACTTTCTATGAATAAGCGTAAGGCTTTATTATCCACAATATTTTTGGCCATATCGGTATATTCCAAATCCAGTTCGCTAACGCCTTCCAGGTAAAAGTGATTTTCTACGTTAATCAGGATGCGGGCCAGTAAATAACCGGGGTCGTTCATCCGGTTATATTTAATCGAATCGGCCATGAAGTTATACGCCATAATGTGCCCGAAAAAACGCCGGCGAAAATCTTCTTCCACGTAATCGCTGCTCATTAATTCGTGATCATCCGGAAACGTAATAACATTTGAATGCATTACGAAAATGAGCAAATCGCCGGAAAACTTAATATGAAATTCAAATTCGTTGATATTTCGGTATTCAATTACCACGTTCGAATCTACTTCGGTAATTTTCTGACTTAATATTGCTACAATATCGGCGGCGGCCACCCGCATTTTTTCAAATACCTCTTGCGTATTCCGGTAAATGGTTTGTTTGGTAATTGATTTTTGCTTTAAGCCTTCAAATATTGCTTCGACTTTATCTTCCATATTCTTTCATTTTAGCCATTCCCGCTCCGGCAGAAACGTTACGTAAAATTTTAACTTCTTATGCGCAAATTTATTACTGATTATCTTAAATTCATTAATCCAAATTTGCAGCCAATTTTATGGTTTACCTCCTTATTCCATTTTACTCTTCTAGTTGCGCCAACTGCTCTTGATTTAACTCCAGGGTATGATATACTTTCTGCACATCATCATCGTCTTCGAGTACGTCAATTAGTTTAAGTACTTTTTTTAATGCTTCGTCGTCCAGAGCAATAGTTGTTTTCGGAATTCGCTGCAGTTCGGCGCTTTCTACTTCAAAAGATAAACTTTCCACTTTTTTCTGCAAGGCTCCGAAATCTTCCATGGCGCAATAAATGGTTATAAATTCATCTTCAAACAGCACTTCTTCCGCACCGGCATCAATTAAATCAAAAGTAAATTCTTCTTCGTCTAACGGATTCCCGGTTTGTTTTAATACAAATACACCTTTCCGGTCGAAGAGAAAATCCAACGATCCGGTTGTACCCAGCGCCCCGCCGTATTTATTAAATGCCGACCGTACACTGGCTACTGTCCGGTTTAAATTATCCGTCAGGCACTCTACACAAACCGCTACGCCATGCGAAGCATATCCCTCGTACGTAACTTCGGAGTAATTTGCCTCATCTGCCCCCGACCCTTTTTTAATGGCTCGTTCAATGTTATCTTTCGGCATGTTAACCGCTTTGGCGCTCTGAATAGCTAAGCGTAAACGCGGATTACCATCCGGGTCGGGGCCGCTTTCTTTTACTGCTACCGATATTTCTTTCACTATTTTCGTAAATATTTTGGAGCGTCTGGCATCCAAGGCTCCTTTCTTCCGCTTTATCGTTGACCATTTACTGTGTCCTGACATATTGCCTTTAACCTGTTTTTAATATTTAAACTTTGCCAATTTATTTAATAAACTTAGCAATGTAAAGAGGTTGTTGAAAGCTATTTATTATTACCAAGTTTACCTATTAATTACACAATTCTAAGTTCTCTGTAACGCGAATACTCCTTCATTTAAGCCATTAATGCCGCTAAAAATTACTATCTTTACTTTTTAAGACATAGAATTTGCTTGATATACAATGGATAATCAACCCGATAATCAACCTGTTGCAGAATCTACTTTTGATTCTTTTCAGTTACACGATGATCTGCTAGCTGGTATTGATGCCATGAACTTCCGGAAACCTACGCCTATTCAACAGGCCGCTATTCCGGTAATTCTGGAAAACCATGATTTAATTGCCTGTGCGCAAACCGGTACCGGTAAAACGGCTGCCTACGTTCTGCCTTTGTTAGATAGAATTTCGCACGCTAAGCACGACCATACCAGCACTTTAGTATTAGTACCTACGCGAGAGCTGGCCAAGCAGATTGACGACCAGATTGCCGGCTTTGCTTATTTTGTACCTGCTACCTCTATCGCCATTTACGGCGGCAACAAAGGCGAAAGCTGGGATCAGCAAAAAAAGGCAATTACCAGCGGTGCTGATATTATTATTGCCACTCCCGGCCGCTTAATTGCGCACATGAACATGGGCTACGTAAAATTTGATAAACTGGATTATTTGGTACTCGACGAAGCCGACAAAATGCTGGATATGGGTTTTATGCCTGATTTATTGCGTATTGTAAGCCAATTACCCGTTAAACGGCAAACTTTAATGTTTTCGGCTACTATGCCGCCTAAAATACGCGAACTGGCCCGTAAAATTTTACAGAATCCTACTGAAATTAATTTGGGAATTTCCAAACCCGCAGAAGGGATTGACCAACGCATGTATCTGACCTACGATAAACAAAAGCCCAAACTACTTGAACATTTACTGAAAGATTTAACTGTGCAGAGTATGATTGTTTTTACTTCCCGTAAATCGGCGGTAAACGATATTGCCCGGATTCTGCAAAAGATGGGACATAAAGCGGAAGGCATTACTTCTGACCGTACGCAGGAAGAACGCGAAGCTACCTTGCAAGGCTTTCGCAACAAACAATTTCAAATTTTAGTAGCTACCGATATTATGTCGCGTGGAATTGACATTGATAATATCAGTCATATATTAAATTACGATGTACCGCAAGATGCGGAAGATTACATTCACCGCATTGGCCGGACGGCCCGGGCGGCCACAACCGGTACTGCTATTACTTTTATCAACGAGAAAGATCAGGGGCGCGTAGTGCGCATCGAACGGCTAATTGAGCGGGAAATACCAAAACTAGAGAACCCCGAAGATATTGGACCCGGACCCGCCTTTGAACCAAATAAACATCGCGAAAGTAAACCACGAAATAAATCGAATTCTAAAAATAAACCAAAAACTCGCTCCCACGCAGCGAAGTCTCCGGATCAGCCTATCCGTAAGCCAAACGCAACCGCCCGAGTAGAATCAAAAGCACCTAAAATTAACCCAGAAATTGGAGCAGAAAGACCGAAAAAGCCTTTTGAACCAAAGAAACGTAATAGTAAGAGACGAGGTCCCAAACCAGAAGGTCAATCTCAAGCTTCTGACACTAACACATCCCTGAAGACAGCGGAGGAATAATTCTGGATAAATAGTACTTTTAATAAGAGTATTAAACTGGGGCAACATTAGCTTGGAAAGTTGCCACTTAAAAACACTAACCCTAAATAATGAGGCGGATTGTAGCTGCATAATCCGCTCGGTATACCTCAGGTTAATCCAAGAGTTAAGTATTATTTATTTCTCCTGATTACAATCCAATCAACTGCCCGAGGCCAAAAAGTAGTACAAAAAGCATGGTGCTTAAGGCCATTTGCTTGAGGTAAGGGTCTAGTTGGGCGGGTTGTTGTAATTGGTAAACGCGGGAGCCATTCCGGAAAAAAAGTGGTAGGGTAAGCAAAAACAAAAATTGCCAAGGGCTACGGTAGTGTTGCAGAACATAAACAACGGCACAAAGCAAACCGCTACCCAGTAATATCCAATGATAAATTCGGGCTCGCAGCGGACCTAAACGCACCGGAACCGATCGTTTCCCGGCCAGTTCATCCGAACGAATATCCCGGATGTTATTAATATTGAGTACCCCGGTCGAGAAGAAACCGAGGCTGGCGGCGGGTAAGAGCATAGCAGGTGAAAAAGCCTGTGTTTGCAAAAAAAACGTTCCGAGTACACCTATCAAACCAAAAAATATAAAAACGGCCAGGTCGCCAAACCCCGCGTAACCGTACGGATTGCCCCCAGCCGTATACGACACAGCCGCCCAAATGCATAGTAATCCTAAGCTCAGAAAAAGTAAAAATAAGTATAAGCCACTAGAACCAAAAGCAGTATATAAAAGCAAAATACCCGATAGTAAGCTTAAAAAGGCTGTTAAATAAATTCCTTTTTTCATTTCAGCGGCGGTAATTGCTCCTGCTTGTACCGCTCGTAATGGTCCTTCGCGGTGCTGGCTATCCGCACCGTGCCGCGAATCGCCGTAGTCGTTGGCCAGATTAGATAAAATCTGCAATAAAACCGTGGTAAAGGCGCACAAGAACACCACCAACCAGTTAAATTTCCCTTGTACGGCGGCTAAAAAACTCCCCATGCCAATACTCGCTAAAGCTAAGGGCAAAGTTCGTAGCCGGAAAGCAGCTATCCAGGCTTTAGCTTTGCTGGATGGGGTAACCGGAGGAGAAAAAGTAGCCAAACGAATACGGTGGTTTATTTTTGAATAGCAGCAATTAGTTCGGAACTAAGCGGCGTCACTTTCGACGGAAAGAATTGAACTACTTTTCCTTCTTCATTAATCAGGTATTTACAAAAGTTCCAGGATGGCGCCTCGTCGGTAACTCCGTTCAGCGATTTGTGCGATAAAAATTTATATAAGGGATGTTGGTTCGGTCCGGTAACGGTTATTTTCTCTACTACCGGAAAAGTAACGCCGTAATTTTTTTCGCAAAAAGTAGCAATTTCCTGGTTCGAGCCGGGTTCTTGGCCCCCGAAATCATTGGCCGGAAAACCAATTACCACTACTTTGCCCGCGTATTGATCATACAATTGCTGAAGCTCTTTGTATTGCGGCGTAAACCCACATTCCGAGGCTACATTCACCAGCAGCAATTTACGGCCTTTATATTCGTTCAGGTTAATTTCTTCGCCTTGCAAAGATTTAAATTTAAAATCATACACCGAAGGCTTATTTCCTTCTACCGGTGCAGTAGCAGCCGTTTCCATAATTGTTTCGTTAAGGTTAGCAGTTTGTTCTTTTGCGTTAGTCGCTTGTTGCTGACAGCTAAATAATGCGGACAGCAATAAAAGTATACCGGTGTATTTCATATTTGTTTAACAATTACCTGAACGTTTTTCTTTTTAAAGGAAAAAATAATTCTAACAGAAAAAGGAAAGCTTCTGAATTCTTTACAATAAGCCGGACTTTCTTTCTAAAGTTAAATTTTTAGAGTCCTATATCAAGTGTCTAATCCTACATCCGCTCAGGAACTTCAATGCCCAGCAGGAGCATAGACCGTTTAATAGTTTGAGCTACCATTTTAGATAAAGTTACCCGGAAGCTCAGTACGGCCGTATTGGTTTCCTGGAAAATAGATACTTCGGTGTAAAAACGATTATAAGCTTTGGCTAACTCGTACGCGTATTGCCCTACAACGGAAGGAGCGTACAAATTAGCCGCTTCTTGTACCACGTTCGGGAAGGCGGCCAGTTGCGTAATTACCTCCCGTTCCGTTTCATGAAAAGTTACTGCTTCGGCATAGGCAGTTGCATCCGTTGGAATATTCAGTTCCGCTGCTTTCCGTAAAATAGCCGCTATCCGGGCGTGGGTGTATTGAATAAAGGGCCCCGTATTGCCAATAAAGCTGATGGATTCTTCCGGATTAAACAGCATCCGTTTCTTTGGGTCTACTTTCAGCAGAAAATATTTGAGTGCACCCATCGCCAGTACATGATACAATTGCTGGGCTTCGGCGGCGGTAAAACCTTCAATCTTGCCTAACTCATCGGTTTGTTTGCGAGCCGTTTCTACCATTTCGGCTACCAGCTCGTCGGCATCTACTACGGTACCTTCGCGCGACTTCATTTTGCCCGACGGTAAATCTACCATGCCGTAAGATAAATGGTAAATACCATGGGCGTAAGGTTTTTCCAGCTTCTTAAGAATAGCTTGCAGCACCTGCATGTGGTAATTTTGCTCATCGGCAATAACGTAAATAGACGAGTCGTAGCCAAAGTCCTGGTATTTTAGTTCGGCGGTGCCTAAATCCTGGGTAATGTATACCGAGGTACCATCGGCGCGTAGCACTAATTTTTCGTCCAGCCCTTCGGCGGTTAAATCTACCCAAACCGAACCGTTTTCTTTTTTAAAAAATACGCCTTTGGCCAAGCCTTCGTCTACGGAAGATTTACCCAGTAAATAGGTCTGGGATTCGTAGTAAAATTTATCGAAATCAACGCCAATATTCTGATAAGTTTCGGCAAAACCTTCGTACACCCAGCCGTTCATTTGCTGCCAGAGTTGCATCACTTCTTCGTCGCCTTGCTCCCATTTTTGCAGCATTTCCTGCGCGTGCCGCATTAAAGGAGCTTCTTTTTTGGCTGCTTCTGCTTCCATACCACTGGAAACCAGTTCATCTATCTCCGATTTATAAGCTTTATCAAACAGCACATAATACTTACCCGCCAGGTGATCGCCTTTAATGCCGGAAGATTGAGGGGTTTCGCCTTGACCGTACATTTGGTAAGCCAGCATGGATTTGCAAATATGAATACCCCGGTCGTTCACCAAGTTTACTTTTACCACCTCATGCCCGTTGGCTTTTAATATTTCGGCTACGGAGTAACCTAAAAAGTTATTGCGCAAATGCCCCAGGTGCAAAGGTTTATTCGTATTGGGTGAAGAATACTCCACTACCACTTTGCTTTTTTTGTCTTTGGCATATCCAAAATCAGCATCGGTAGCTAACTGGCGGAAAACTCCGGCCCAAATTGCATCGTCTATTTCTAAATTTAAAAAACCCTTTACTACATTGTAATTGTATACTTCGGTAGTATTTTCTTTCAGGTATTTACCTAATTCTACTCCAATAATATCCGGGGTTTTGCCAATACTTTTAGTGTAAGGAAAAGTAACAAAGGTAAAGGTACCGGCAAATTCTTTACGGGTGGGTTGTAACAAAATAGACCCCGGCCCTACTGTTAAATTATATAAATTTTGAAATGCCTGACTAATATTTTCTTTAATAATCTGTTCTAATTCAATCATAAACGAGTGGTACGTTTTAAGTAAATTTAAGAAAGTAAAGCGCCAACCATAAATTGTATTCTGTTACTTCTTTGTTGTTCCGGAAAAATCTTTGTTTAAATCAATTTCAAAAAGCGCCGATATTATTTATAGCAAATGGCTTACATCTCTAATTCTTCCGGTTATAAAGGTAGCAACAAAGCCTTCGAAAAAGCACTTAACCTAAATTTTCTGTTAGCTCCGATTGATTTAGAATTGCCTCGGTGGCAGCTTCCAGTATGCGGAAAGCGTTTTTAGCCATGGTATTTTTAATGTCCAGCATGGGGTTAATCTCCACCATCTCAAAACAACAAACTTTGGGGCTTTGGCATAAAGTATAACACAGCTCCTGTGCCTGAGTAACCGTGAGGCCAATGGCGACAGGAGTACCGGTACCGCGCGAAAATTTAGGATCGAGGCTGTCTACATCAAACGACACATAGATGATATCGCAATCCCGTAAGCGTTCTAATACCTCTTGGCCTACTTGCACCGGGCCTTTCGCGTTAAACTCATCGTATTTATAATTTTTTATACTATGCTCCCGCATGAGGGTATTTTCGGGCTCTTCCGTGGAACGCACCATAACATAAACCAAATGTTCTGGCTTGAGCTTAGGCCCCTCTCCCCCAATTCTTTTCAGAGCATTCCAGAAAAAAAGCGTTTCCGGGTCAGGATTATTTATCTGGCAGCATAGATTGTCTTCGTTTAAGGCAATACCCAAAGGCATGCCGTGCATGTTACCGGAAGGAGTGGTATACGGCGAATGGCTATCCGCGTGAGCATCAATCCAAATGACACCTAACGTTTTATCCCGATTAGCCGCTTTAATACCGGCAATAGTTCCGGCAGCATTAGAATGGTCGCCGGCTAAAACCAGCGGAAACATGTCTTGCTCCATGGTTTGTTTTACCGTGGAGGCTATACTTTTTTGCACCGTTAAAACCGAATCGATGTATTTAGCGAAGGGAAATAAATTACGGTCGAAAAGTACATAATTTAAGTTAGCAACTTCCGTAGAATTGAAACGCTTAAAGTAATCGGATTGTTTATTCAAGCAGGCTACTTTCAGGGCATCCACGCCCATGCTCGCTCCACGCGTGCCGGCTCCGATTTCTGAACGTACCTCAATGAGTTTAATGTTTTTCATTTGTTAACACAACAATCTTTTGCAAAGATGGTAAAATACAAACAATTTTACATCGCCCGCGAAGACTTAAACCAAGCATGGATAAATACATCGATTTAATTAACCAAACATTTGATTTTCCCACCGAAGAATTTCACGTAGAAGATGACCAGATGATTTTTAACGGCATTCCGCTGCTCGAAATCATTAAAGAATACGGCACTCCGCTCAAACTCACTTATTTACCCAAAATCAGCTCTCAAATTCAGAAAGCCAAAAAGCTTTTTAAAGAATCCATAGAAAAGCTCAATTATAAAGGTACGTACACCTATTGCTATTGCACCAAATCTTCGCACTTTTCTTTTGTGCTCGAAGAGGCTTTAAAGAACGATATTCACATTGAAACTTCCTCGTCGTACGATATTCCGATTATCCGGGCATTATACGAAAAAGGCAAGTTGGGTAAAGACCGCTACGTAATTTGTAACGGCTTTAAACGGGAACTGTACAAAAGCTACATTGCCGAACTGATTAACGATGGTTTCTATAATGTAACCCCTATTCTGGACAACTTGTCGGAGATTGATTACTACAAAGAGCACGTAAACGAAAAATGCCGTTTGGGCATTCGGGTAGCATCCGACGAAGAGCCGAAATTTGAATTTTATACGTCGCGCTTGGGTATCCGCTACAACGATGTGGTAGACCTTTATTTAAATAAAATTAAGGACGATCCCAAATTTGAGCTTAAAATGCTGCACTATTTTATTAACAGCGGCATTAAAGATACTTCGTATTACTGGTCGGAACTGAGCCGGTTCGTACACAAATACTGCGAATTAAAGAAAGTTTGCCCCGAACTGGACAGCATTGATATTGGCGGCGGTTTCCCGATTAAAACCTCTATTCAGTCGGAGTACAATTACCGGTACATGGTAGAAGAAATATTGCGCACTATTCAGCGCATTTGCCAGGCCGAAGGTGTACCGGAGCCTAACATTTTTACCGAGTTTGGTATTTTTACGGTAGGCGAAAGCGGCGCGAATATTTATTCTATTCTGGATTTAAAGCTGCAAAACGATAAAGAATTGTGGTACATGATTGATGGCTCGTTTATTACCAACTTGCCGGATTCGTGGGCCTTGAGTCAAAGGTATATTTTACTGGCCATAAACCACCTGCACAAAGATTACCGGCGGGTACAGATTGGCGGCCTTACCTGCGACAGCCAGGATTACTACAATTCAGAAACGCACTCGTTCCAGGTGTTTTTACCCATTATTGCTCCTGACGAGAAAGAGCCCTTGTATATTGGCTTTTTCCATACCGGCGCTTACCAGGAATCATTGAGTGGCTACGGTGGTATCAAGCATTGTCTTATTCCTGCTCCCCGGCACGTTATCATCGATCGCGATGACAATGGGCATCTGAAAACCAAGATGTTTGCCGACGAGCAAGACAGTGATTCGATGTTAAAAATATTGGGTTACAAATAATAGAAAAAATATTTTAGCGTTTATTTTTATGGAACACTAATTGCTTTATTTTTGTACTATAAAAGGAAACTTAAAAGATATACATGAAAAAGTTATTTGTTATTGGTGCCGTTTGTATAATGGGCTTTAGCTCCTGCAGATCTATGCCTTGTCCGGCTTACTCTAAAGCGGATCCTGCAAAAAGCTCCCCCATAGTAAAGGCTCATACAGCGGTAGGCAAGAACAGAATCTGATCCGCGTAAAGTCTTTTTATTAAATATGAAAGAACCGGTTTAGGCCGGTTTTTTTTATGCTTGGGCTATAATAAACCGGGCTGCTTCCCAGAGATTTTGCTGCTGCCGGACATAAGTTTCGGGTGCATGTGGCCCTACTAAAATACCCTTTACGCCTACTTTTCCGGCCGCTTGCATGTCGCGCAATTGATCACCGACTAACCACGACTCGGTTGGAGAGATATTAAATTTAGCAATTGCTTTTTCCAGCATCAATGAGTCGGGTTTACGGGACAACGATGCCGAAATAGCCGGATGGCTGGGCGCATAATAAATAGCATCAATAAGGTAATTGCCATTTTGCAGTAATTTCTGGTGGCAGGCTTCCATTTGTGCCCGGGTGAACAATCCTTTAGCCAAACCTCCCTGGTTGGTAACCACAATTAATAAAAAGTCTCTTTGCTTCAATAAGGCTAGCGCCTCCGGCACTTTTTCTTCTAAGATAAAATCTTCGGGCAAATAAGTGTAATCGCCGCGTTCTACGTTCAATACTCCGTCGCGGTCCAAGAAAACGCATTTTTGTTTAGTCATTGCAAAATTTCACGAGTCAATTGGTTTAAAGGTAAGTCCTCATGCTTAGGACACGATAAAACCAGAACTGCAAAAATAGGCCGTTAAAATTTAATCAAATACTGCAAATTCCGTTTCCTAGTGATTTTGTTATCTTTGCCGCACCATGAAGAATTCGCTTGTTATTATTCCTACCTACAACGAAAAAGAAAACATTGAAGATATTATTCGCAGCGTATTTTCCCTTATTACTCCTTTTCACATTTTAATTATCGACGACAACTCTCCCGATGGCACGGCTACTATTGTAAAAAGCTTGCAGTACGAATTTAAAGATCGCTTATTTCTGGAGCAGCGCACGGGGAAGTTAGGTTTAGGAACCGCGTACATTCATGGCTTCAAATACGCCTTAACGCACGGCTACGACTATATTTTTGAAATGGATGCCGATTTTTCGCATAACCCCAATGATTTACCCCGCCTGTACGATGCTTGCCACCGCGAAGGCTACGATGTGGCGATCGGCAGCCGCTACATACAGGGAGTAAATGTGGTAAACTGGCCCATGAACCGGGTTTTAATGAGCTATTTTGCCAGTGCCTACGTACGGTTAGTAACGGGCATGCCCATCCAGGACGCTACTGCTGGTTTTAAATGTTATCGTCGGAAAGTGCTTGAAACCATTAACCTCGATGAAATCCGGTTCATCGGGTATGCCTTTCAGATTGAAATGAAATTTTTGGCCTATAAGTTTGGCTTTAAAATAAAAGAAGTTCCCATCATTTTTACCGATCGCACCAAAGGCACTTCAAAAATAAGCAAAGGCATTATTACAGAAGCTTTTTACGGCGTATTAAAAATGAAAATTAACAGCTACTTCCGTTACTTTAACCGCTAAGGCCGGATATTTCTTTACCTTTTGTATAAGTTTGTGGCCGATTAATTTTAACTTTCATTTTTTTAAACTTGTCATCAAATTTAAGGTTTAAGAAAACAGCAAGCTTTCGGAGAACTGGCAAAGATTGGTTAGGTACCGCTGAATACCAGTAGCAATTACGAACAAGAATTTAATGGCCACTAACAATATCTATTTCTGGATCTTATTCAATGCCTTCATATTATTATTGCTGGGCCTTGATTTATTTGTTTTTCACCGGAAAACGCACGAAGTAAAAATTAAAGAAGCTCTAGGGTGGAGTGTTTTTTGGATTGTTTTAAGTCTTTCTTTTAACGCTCTAATTTATTATTGGAAGGGGCCCACTGCGGCTCTGGAATTTTTAACGGCCTACCTCATTGAAAAATCGCTCAGCGTAGACAATCTATTTGTTTTCATTATGATTTTTTCTTACTTCCAGATTCCGGTGCAATTTCAGCACAAGGTACTATTCTGGGGTATTTTAGGTGCCTTGGTTTTACGGGCTACCTTTATTTTAGTGGGAGTGGCCTTACTGGCTAAGTTTCATTTTATTATGTACCTGCTGGGAGCATTTCTGGTGTTTACCGGCATTAAAATGGCCACTACCGAACAAGAAGAAATTGATCCTAAAGCAAACCCGGTGGTAAAATTTATCAGTCGTTACATTCCGGTTACAAATACGCTGGTAGGTGATAAGTTTTTTGTAAAATACGACAAAACCTGGTTTCTGACACCTTTATTTATAGTATTGATAATGGTAGAAACTACCGATGTGGTTTTCGCCGCCGATTCCATTCCGGCAATTTTGGCCGTTTCACGCGATTCTTTTATTGTGTATACCTCTAATGTATTTGCCTTATTAGGCTTGCGGGCTTTATACTTCGCATTAGCCGGTATCATGAAGCTATTTCATTACCTGCATTATGGTTTATCGCTTATACTGGTATTTATTGGCGCCAAATTATTACTCTCTGACATTTACAAAATAGATATGGTTTGGGCTTTGGTAATAGTAGCCGCGATTCTTGCCGGATCCGTGCTCTTATCCCTGTTATTACCCAAAAAAGGAGATGAAAAAATACCTATTGTGATAGAAGAAGACCAGGAGAAAAATAGTACTAAACCATAAATTGAAATTTTATAGTTCTTAATAGCGTAAAGATTTAATATACATTTTGATTTTGATCTAACTTATTCGCTAAAGAATATAAAAGTATTGCGATTAGAGGGATTATACTACTATAGCTGTAAAAAATAAACCCGGTGCTTTTTAGTGTTCCGGGTTTATTCTTAATTTTTATCAACTAACTCTATTATATTACGGTTGGTAGTTTACCCGGTAAATAACACCGTTGGTATCGTCTGAAACCAAGAGAGATCCATCTGAGTGGACGGCGACACCTACCGGACGAGCAAAGTGCGCTTTATTACTATTAACTAAAAAACCAGTTAAAAAATCATCAAACCGAACAGGTTCCCCGTTCTCGAAATGCAGCCTTACCACACTATAACCCACCGGAGAACTACGATTCCAGGAACCTCGCATGGCTACAAACGCATCGTTTTGGTACTCGGCCGGAAACTTGGTAGCCGTATAAAAAACCATTCCTAGGGGTGCTGCATGTGCCTGGTAAGTAAGCGTTGGTAACGTAGTTTTTTGCAAATACTGCTGATAAGTAGTATCTCCTTCCGGGCGGTCACCGGGGTTATATTTACCTTCCCCGTAAATGTAAGGCCAGCCATAATCAGCCCCTTGTTTTATTTGGTTTACCTCTTCTTTTTGGTCGTTGTCGCCTAACCAATCAATTCCATGATCCATGCCCCACAATACTCCGGTTTGCGGATGCCAGCCAAAACCAATTGTATTCCGTAAGCCCTTTGCAAAAATTTTCCGACCTGATCCATCAGGATTGGCCTGCAGAATAGTGGCATTTTCTTTATTAGGTTCGGGACACGAATTACAAGTACTGCCTACCGTAATATATAATTTATCGTCTGGCCCGAAAGCAATAGTACGGTTGGGGTGCTGACCGCCATCCGGCAGATCATCCATTAATAATTCCGGAGAACCTAGCGTACCATTGGCGTTTATATCTGCCCGGTATAGTTCCCGAACAGCTACTAAATACATCTGGGTTCCGCGGATAGCCAACCCGTGCACTTGCTTAATATTAGCCACAGCCTGTTTATTTTCTGCTACTCCATCACTATTGGTATCTTGTAAGAGCATTACTACACCGGCTTCCCGATCGGTAAAATACACATTACCATTGCTACTTACAGTCATCATACGGGGTTTGCCTAAATTGTCGGCAAACTTGTTAACCTTAAATCCGGCGGGCACTTTTAATTGTTGCACATTTTCGTCGGTAGCAGGTACTAAGGCAGGCTTAAAAACATAACCATTTATCTGGGTGGTAGTTGGGTCTTTGTCTGTTTCGGGGATCATGGCGTCCCAAAAATTATCATCATCGCTGCAGCTTAAAACCAAGCCTGTAAATCCAACAAGTAATAAAATTAATTTTGTCCACGTTTTCATAACTTTTTAATCATAAGTACACTTACTTTTTTAATAAACCTTTCAGAATAAACATTTTTAAAATTACCTAACGGGAACTTACTTTAATGGTTAAATTTTACTTGAAAAAATTAAGGTAGAATTATCTTCCGACTGTAAAAGCAGCTAAGAATTAGATTTCTAATTAATTATTGCTAGAACTAGCAAACGAGAGAGAGTTAGGTAAGCGTTTAAACTTTTTGGAAGAATCAACTATAAATTATAACAGCAAGTGTTTTTTGATTCTAAAGGAATTTAGTAAACAACAAAGCCTGGAGGATTACTAAACACTCTTTCCGTAATGTTTAGTAATCCTCCAGGCTTTGTTGTTTACCCTTATCTTTTTTAAAAAACCAGAGATGAAGAATTGAAAGAAATTTATAATTCTACTTTTCGAACGCCCAGCATAGAAATTCAGGCATCATTTTCCCCCAGGTAGCTACGTCGTGTTTACCGCCGATTAATTCAACGTAGCGCACATCTTTCCCTTTCTGATAACCCTTTTGATACAGTTCGTAAATCAGGCTAGTGGAGTCATCAATAGAGTCAATAATACCGTTTTGATTACGATCCGATCTTTCATCCTGCGTTCCGGCCTGAAACCAGAACTTTAAACTTGGTTTGTCAGTACTTTTTCTGATTAGTTTATGCGCTATCCGGTGTTTATCGGGCTGGGCACTAGTAAATTCTTTACTTCGCCACCAGAAGGAGCCGGAAAAAGCGCCTATTTTCGAAAAAATACCGGCTTCGTGCCAGCCAATATCCAAAGCCGAGAGAGCTCCTAAAGAAAAGCCTGCTATAGTATAACTGGCAAAAGCCGTATTAGTAGTTTGGGTATAAATAGCCGGTAAAAGTTCCTGCGTAATAAATTGACG
This sequence comes from Adhaeribacter arboris, assembly GCF_003023845.1. Classification (NCBI taxonomy): domain Bacteria; kingdom Pseudomonadati; phylum Bacteroidota; class Cytophagia; order Cytophagales; family Hymenobacteraceae; genus Adhaeribacter; species Adhaeribacter arboris. Next base: position 3,357,059 of record NZ_PYFT01000001.1, read on the forward strand.
ATACGCCAAAGCGGCACTGCCGCGGCCTTTAAAGTCCGGCTGTCCGGAAATACCATATTCCTGCAGCCGGTTGCCTGCTTTTATGCCTACCGTTACTATGGGTTGGATATCTTTTTTCTGATACATATTAAGCAAAATCTGATCGTACTGCATCGCTGCCAAATCTTGCCCATCGTTTATTAAAAGCAAATGTAAGGGTTCCGTTACATCTGCTATTTTGGGAGTATAAACCACACAGGTTACCTCCCGATCTAGAATAGCCGATTTTAATGTCCATTCATTTACAGAAATGCGTACATCGGCTTTGGTAAAGTTTACTAACATTATTATTTTAAGGTAATTAATAAAAAACAAAATTAACTAATTTAAACTTAATTAGTATAAGGGAATTGTACTTTATCCTTTTGCAGCGTTTCTAATTAAAAATATTATATTTCTTCAACTAAATGCTTAGATAACCAGCAAGCAGAGTAATTTATGAATGAACAATATCACAAATGGTATTCGCAGCAGCTAAATGCGGACATAGAAATGCTGGTTTTCGGCGACCGAGGGTATCCCGTTATTCTTTTCCCTACTTCTATGGGTAGGTATTACCAGAATAAAGATTTTAAATTAATTGAAAGTGCGGCTTGGTTTATTCAGGAAGGTCTGGTAAAAATTTACAGCATCGATTCTATTGATGCGTACAGTTGGTATAATAAAAATATTCACCCGGCCGACCGTGTCAGGAACCACATGCGTTACGATCAGATGCTCTACCACGAGTTGGTACCAAGGGCCCAGTACGAAACTGGCGTAGGTAAAGTATGCGTGGCGGGCTGTAGTTTCGGAGGGTACCACGCCGCAAACTTTGCTTTTAAACATCCCGATAAAACCAGTCATTTATTTAGCATGAGTGGCGCTTTTGATATCCGGGACCAGTTGGATGGCTTTTACAACGACGATGTGTATTACAATAACCCAGTAGATTTTGTATCACATATTTCCGATCCGGCTGTCTGGCAATTAAAAATAATTTTGGGTACTTCCGACCACGATATTTGCAAAGATGCTAATATTAATTTATCCGGTATATTAGCCAGGAAAGAGATTCCGCATTGGTTGGATATCCGGCCAAATGCGGTGCATGACTGGCCTATTTGGCGGGAAATGTTTCCGCATTATTTATCTTTAATCTAACACTTAAATATAAGCCACTATGAAAAAAATAGGTATCCTTTTCGGGCAGGAAAACACTTTTCCGCAAGCCTTCGTGGATCGTATCAATAAAAAAGCCGTTAAAAATATAAGCGCGGAGTTCGTAATAATCGACAAAGTTATTCAAGGGGAGGCCTTAGGGTACGACGTAATTGTAGACCGGATTTCGCAGGATGTGCCTTTTTACCGGGCTACGCTTAAAAATGCGGCAATATCGGGCACCGCCGTAATCAATAACCCTTTTTGGTGGAGTGCCGACGAAAAGTTTTTTAATAATGCCTTAGCCGTAAAAATTGGGGTGCCGGTTCCCAAAACAGTTCTTCTACCTTCTAGGGATATGCCCGAAAATACGTCCGGCAATTCGTTCCGGAATCTGGAATATCCTTTGGACTGGGAAGGTATTTTTAATTACGTAGGTTTTCCGGCGTACATGAAGCCCTACGATGGCGGTGGCTGGCGCGATGTGTACAAACTGCACGATCCGGAAGATTTTTTTGATAAATTCAACCAAACCCGGCAACTAGTAATGATGCTGCAGGAAGAAATTATTTTTGATGATTACTTCCGGTGCTATTGCGTGGGCGGACAACACGTCCGGATTATGCAGTATGAGCCCCGAAATCCGCATCACTTGCGCTACGAACACGGCAAAGCGCCGGCGGCTAAAAAAATACTGAGCCAGGTAAAGGAATACGTTCTTAAACTAAACCAATACCTGGGCTATGATATGAATACGGTGGAATTTGCCATTCGCGATGGGGTTCCTTATGCCATTGATTTTTGCAATCCGGCGCCGGATGCGGATTTGGCAAGTGTAGGCGAAGAAAACTTTGAATGGATTGTGGAAACAATGGCGACCTATGCCATTAATCGGGCGAAAGCTCATAAATCAGGTCAGGACAATTTAACCTGGGGGCAGTATATTAAATCCGCCAGTGCTAAAACATCCTTAATTCCAGCGCTAACACCGCAGGAAGCACCTAAAACATCTAGCTTAAAAACTAAGACCAGCTCGGAATAAATTTATCAAGCTTTATTATATCTCTGATTTATCGGAACAAACCAACAAGTTCTAATTTTTCTATTTTGCGGGGATATGGATGGCTCTATTTCCTCATTTAGCGATTAAGTAAGCACCGAAAATTTCAACTAAAGTAAGTATACTCCTTTACTAAATCCATACTCATGAATAAATTCACCCTCGGCGTAGAAGAAGAGTTTATGGTAATTGACCCCGTAACGCGGGAACTCATTTCGCACGAACAAAAAATTGTAGAAGCCGCGCAAAGAGTGCACGAAGACCAGGTAAAAGCCGAAATGCACCAAGCCGTAGTAGAAGTAGGCACGCACATTTGTAAAAATACCGCCGAAGCCCGCACCGAAGTTACCAAATTAAGGAAAACAGTAGCCTCGCTGGCCGGAGAATTAGGTTTTCGGATTGGTGCAGCCGGCACGCATCCTTTTTCGCAGTGGGAGCATCAGCTTATTACCGATCATCCCCGGTACGTCGAAATTGTAGATGAATTGCAGGATGCCGCCCGCTCAAACCTGATTTTTGGTCTACATGTGCACGTAGGTTTTCAATCGCGGGAAATGGCTATCCATATTGCCAACCAAGTGCGCTATTTTCTGCCGCATATTTATGCTTTATCCACGAATTCGCCATTTTGGGAAGGTCGCAATACCGGTTATAAATCTTATCGCACCAAGGTTTTTGATAAATTCCCGCGCACTGGCATTCCGGATTATTTCCAGAGTGTTGAAGAATACGATAATTACATAAAATTACTGGTTAAAACCAATTGCATTGACAACGCCAAAAAAATCTGGTGGGACGTGCGGGTGCATCCTTTTTTCGAAACCATTGAATTCCGAATCTGCGATTGTCCTATGCTAGTTGACGAAACCATGGCTTTTACCGCCTTGTTTCAAGCTCTTTGCGCGAAATTGTACAAAATACGATTACAAAACATGAAATTTATTACCTATAACCGGGCTTTAATCAACGAAAATAAATGGCGAGCCGCTCGTTACGGGATAGATGGCAAGCTTATTGACTTTGGTAAGGAAGTAGAAGTAAACACCCGTTCGTTAATTTTAGAATTATTAGATTTTGTGGACGATGTAGTAGACGAACTAGGCAGCCGCGACGAAATCAACTACGTTACGCATATATTAGAACACGGTACCGGTGCCGACCGTCAGTTGCAAGTTTACCAAAAGAACCAAAACTTTATGGATGTGGTTGATTATATTACGTCTCAAACTTTAAAAGGAGTAGATGTTTAAGTAATAGTTTATAATTAACCAGCTCTGCCATAGCAGATAAAAAACCCCGATTTAGCTAATAAGCTAAATTTTTAAATTTAATTTTTACCATGTAAGCATACCGCTTATTTTAATCAGAATAAAAACAGTGTCTATAAAAATTGCCATTCTTGACCTTTACGCCGGCCATCCGAACCAAGGTATGCGTTGTATACAAGATATTTTACAACGTTACAGTCTCCGGAACCAAATTCCTCTGGTTTACCAGGTTTTTGATGTCCGAGCAAATAATGAAATCCCGAGTACTGATTTTGATATTTACATTTCCAGCGGCGGCCCCGGTAGTCCATTAGAAAGCGAAGGTTCTGTTTGGGAGAATAATTATTTTAATCTAATAGAAAAATTAGAGAATATTAATCGTAACCCTAACCGTGTCGACAAGAAACACGTTTTCTTTATTTGTCATTCGTTTCAGCTTATTTGCCGCAAATATCAACTAGGTAAAATATCCAAAAGAAAATCTACTTCCTTTGGTATATTCCCTATTCCTCGAACAGCCGACGGGCAATTCGAAGAGCTTTTTAACGGTTTAGGAGACCCTTTTTTTGCGGTAGACTCCCGCGATTGGCAAGTTATAGAGCCCAACGAAGAAAAGTTTGAAGCCATTGGCGCCAAATTGCTAGCCTTAGAAAAAGACCGTCCGCATGTAAATTTAGAACGTTGCCTTATGGCGATTCGCTTTACCGATTATTTCTTTGGTACTCAGTTCCATCCGGAAGCGGATCCGGTAGGCATGAAAGAACATTTACTGACTGAGGAAAAGAAAAATCAGATAATAGAAGTTCATGGAGCCGAAAAGTATTGGGAAATGCTACAATTTCTGGATGATCCGGAAAAGCTGGAACGCACCCAAAACCAAATTATACCTGCTTTTTTAGACCAAGCCATTCACGCGTTGCAGGAGGCCTGATAATGATAAAAGAAACCAGGGAGGTGTATAATGCAGCTTTCACCGAAACTGCCTACCAGCAATTACTTGCCGAATTAAATAAAAATTTACCTCGCAAGATTGAGTTCCGGATTGCCGAAACGCCGGTGTTTTTACCATTGGCATTTAAAGAAAAGCTGGTACAAGCTGGTAATGAATTGGTAGCTACCATAAGAAAAGAGAATTTCAAACAGCTTACCGAAAGATCTATTCCGGATAACTGGCGGGTAGCTCACGAAAAAAGGCATCCGCATTTTTTAACGTTCGATTTTGCCGTTTGCCGCAATGCGACGGGTGAGCTTACGCCTAAGTTAATTGAGTTACAAGGGTTTCCTTCGCTTTACGCGTTTCAGGCAGAACTAGCCGAACAGTTTCAAAAGCATTTTCCGGTAACGAGGGACTTTACACCTTACTTTTACCATTCCGATCAAAAAAGTTATTTTGAACTTCTCCGGCGAACTATTATTGGTACTAGTTTGCCGGAAGAGGTTATTTTATTGGATATTAATGCCGCCGAACAAAAAACAGCAGTAGATTTTTATCTTACCGCTAAGCATTTAGGTATAGCTATAGTGGCACTGCACGAATTAAAACAAAGAGGAAGTCAATTTTATTATAGTCGCGATGGCATCGAGCATCCAATAAAAAAAATCTACAATCGACTTATTTTTGACGAAATAGAAGACAAAAATATAGCTTTCCAAAACGTACCCGACTTATTAACTACGGATCAACTGGAATGGGTAACCCACCCCAATTGGTTTTACCGGATTAGTAAGTATACCATGCCTTTTTTGGAGAGTGAATTTGTTCCGGCCACTTATTTTTTATCCGAATTAAAAACGATACCAGTAGACCTTCAAAATTACGTTCTCAAACCACTTTTTTCTTTTGCTGGTCAAGGGGTGTTAATTGATGTTTCCGAAGAAGATATAAAGGCTATTCCCGATCCGGAAAACTGGATATTACAGGAAAAAGTAATATATGAACCCGCCATTGAAACGCCAGACGGATCAGTGAAATGTGAAATCCGGTTGATGTACTTATGGCCCGACGAGGAGGAAGAGCCTGTTTTAGCTATTTGTTTAGCTCGGTTAAGCCGTGGTAAAATGATTGGAGTGCGGTATAATAAAGATTTTAACTGGGTAGGCGGAACCGTTGGCTTGTTTTAAAGCAGTTTATTTTAACCAATTCTCCTAACTCTAATCGATATATTTTCTTACCTCTACCCTGGTTCTTCTTGCTGAAAACATAAGTATAAGACTTATTTATACGCCAGTGGAACCCGTTTTCTGACGCCTTTCAGCATTAGAGAATTCCTGCTTTTAGCCGATTCCAGATTCATGGAAACATGTATAGCGGGCACTCCATACAAATAAGTCGGCGCAAATACAATAGTAGGTTTACGTCCCCAACGGTTTCGGTGCGACAAGTAAGCCAAATGCGACGACAAGATACCAACTCCTGCTCCCGCAAACACATCTGATTGCCAATGTTTATTATTTAACATGCGCAACGCTCCTACTCCCGTGGCAATAGTATAGGCGCCAATACCAAACCATTGGCTCCGGTGGCGCAGTTCCGAATGAATAATAGAAGCAGCCAGAAAAGCGTGCGCCGTATGCCCGGAAGGAAAAGAATAGGAATTTTCGCCGTTCGGGCGTTCTTGTTTGGTAATACTTTTAAGTCCAAAAACCAGAACGGCATTAATGGCCTCTGCTTTTAGAATTAAAATTCCCGTATTTAAATAATCATGGTTTCCCTCAAATTGTAAAGTGTAGGCTAGAGCTAATTCCACAAAAGGAGCAAATATTAAATAATCATCTACTTTGGTTTTAAAGTTTGGAAAATGGCGCTGCAAATCTCTTTTTGCGTCGTAGCTACTGTAAATACCATGATCCTTCATGGTACTAACGCCATAGCCAATGAGTACCGCCGGCACAATAGATGCCCGGAAACCTTTAGATTTAAAAAAAGAAACTTTTGTGGGAGCAAGCGTAGAATCTTGGTATTTTTTTAAAGTATCTGTATCCTGCGCCTGCAGTTGCGTACTTAGTAAGCTTAAAAATAAAGACAAAGTCAACCACCAATGAGTAACAGATTTCATAAATCTTAGTTAAGTAGGTAAGATAATACTAGTAAATCTTATTAATTCGCAAAATTGCGCGTAAGGGTTGCCCTATATTAATTACGAATAACAAAATCTAAATAGTATGTCACCCATGAGTTTTCCGAAGTTATAACTACTTCTGCCCATACGGAAATAATTAACTATACTTTTAATTCGCTTAAATAAGTCATTAAAAGTGCCTAAAGCTTAAATGACTAAGAGCTTTATCAAACAATTGTTTTGTGCAGATAAATTAAATCAAGGCCATGTTATACAAAATACCTTTGCTTCTATCTAAAAAGATAAAGAAATTTTTTCAATCACCTTTTATGCAGCGGTTGAAGCAAAAGTACCCTTGGCTTTTTGCTTTTATCCGGAATAGGTTTAGAACGGGTGATTTCTTTGGGCTTCCCTTTACTATTTTGTTCACCTTAACCGTAATTAATTTATCTATGCTTTCGGAAATAGCCGAAAACGTTGTTAATTCTCAAAAAGTTAAAAACCTAGACATACAAGTTTCAGGAGCATTTTTCAATCTTCGTACTCCTTTTATCAGCTTAGTATTATATTATTTTACTCAGCTAGGCTCCGTTTACGGTGTAACTATAATTACCTTGTTAATGAGTATTCTTTTACTTTGGAAACAACGCTTATATCAGCTTTTAGCGCTTTTAATTTCTGTTTTGGGTAGCGGCATTTCCATGCATTTTTCGAAGCTTTACTTTCACCGGGAACGACCACTTAACCTGGCTTATTATACCACCGAAAGTTCCTTTTCCTTCCCGAGCGGGCATTCTACCAGTGCTATGGCTTTGGTAGGAGTTTTATGTTATATTGCCTTATTAGAAATTAGAAGTAAAAGAATCCGCGCGTTTGTTTTTATTACGGGTATTTGCTATATTTTACTTATAGGATTTAGTCGGATTTACCTGGGGGTTCACTTTTTAACCGACGTAGCCGCCGGTTTTTTGCTGGGTTTTTTGTGGGTATTATTAGCGATAGGATTAATGGAATATTCGGCTCTTAAACAATTTAAACTATCCCGAAGTTAACAGTAAAGAGAGTAAATTTTAATTCTTTTAATTAACTGAGTACTCACAGCTACTGACTCCTAACAACAATGAAAGGCTCCATAAAAATCTTTTATCTAGGTTGTACGTATAACTTAAGCTTATTAGAAATACTCTTTACATCCCTTTTAGAAGATCAGGATTTACTGCTATAAGTAGAAATATCTGATATAACGTATTTTACGCACTCATTTACCGTATATCTATTTTCCAGCTTGGTCGTAACTGCCAATATGACCCTCGATGATTTTCTTATTCAACCACTTGATTGGCGTGCCCATTTTGTGAGCCTGGAAGGAATATATCTGGCTACCAGGAGCGGGTGTAAATTTGATTTTAACTTATATTATGTTACCGACTTTTTTGTAGAAGTCTGGTACGCGAAAGGGAGCCACGAGGTAGGCTTAATCAGGGGCTTTACCGATATTGCCTGTTTAACAACCTACTTAGATGAAATTAATATTACCGATATTCAAAAGCAATAATCATTTTATCCAGGTAATTGTTTTAAGCTAACGGCATTCAGAAATTCTTTCTCCTCTCTCCTATTAAAGTAGCCCGTTTAATCGTTAATCTAACAAATCAATGGGAGTAACTAAATCAATTTGCAGCGAATCTACGGCTGTGGTATCCGGTTGCGGAGTAGCTGTTACAATTAAATCGCGGGCCCGACCGGCTAAATTTACGTGCGGGTACAAATTATCGTAATCTTCGCGCGAAATTAGCCCCCGGCGCAGCATAATTCCGGAGATAAGTTTAAAAAAGTAACGCGGCCGGCTTCGTAAATTCCCGTAAGCATCGAAAGAATACCGGTAGGCCTTGGGCCGAGGAATGATACTCGTAAGAAATAAACTTTCGGCTAAGTTAAGCTCAGACGGATATTTTTCGAAAAAGAACCGGGAGGCTTCTTTCACGCCGTACACGTTTGGTCCCCATTCAATAATATTTAAGTATACCTCGTACATGCGTTGTTTAGAGGTAATCCGATTATTTTCGATGAGCCACACTATTAGCATTTCTTCTACTTTGCGGGCAACTGTTTTTTTGCGCGTCAGAAACACGTTTTTAACTAATTGCATCGAAATAGTACTGCCGCCCCGGGTAAAATTCTTTTCCTTCAGGTTGGTAATCATTGAATGCCGGAATGCTCCTTCGTGAAAACCTTTGTGTTTAAAGAAGCCGTAATCTTCGGAAGTAAGAATACTATTTTTTAAGTAATTAGAAATTTGATTATACGGAGTGAAATTGGGGTTTTGTGGGCCAACAATAAAAGTACGCAAGGGTTTACCATACTCGTAAACGGTATGTTCAAATGGCTGATTCATCTCGCGCAGGTCGGTTTTACCGTATTGCAAAATAGTAAAGTTTTTACCCTCTAAATCGGAATTAAACCTTAAACTATCTATCTGCGCTAAATCCACATAAAAGTTCATTTTGTAGGATAAATACCCTTGAGCCTTTATCCCTTCCAGGGCTTCAAACATACCTTTCGGTAAAGATTGAAAAAAGTCGTTGGCTTCGGTTTGAGCCGAGTAAACTTTTAAGGCAACGCGTTTAGAAGGTTTTGTAATGAAGCGAGCTTGCGGATAGACTACCATTTTATTAACCGTTACCCGCGAGAGAGTATCCAACGAATAATAATTTTCGCCAATAGTAACTACGTAGTCAATTGCTCCTTTATCTATTTGCACATCACCATCGGCTATTTTGGGGTGATTTACTAACAGTTTATTCATCCGACCTTCCCCTTTAATTGTGAGTCGGTTTTTTCGGTAAACTTTATCGGTTAAACTAACTTTGAGCGAGTCAAAAGAAAGTTTGGCGCCGTATTTATCTTTTATGTATGGAATCCGGATTCCGGCCGTGTCGGTAGTGTAAAGGTTAGCCGAAAGTTGGTAATCATCCGGGTTAATACTACCATCTACGTGCATTCTATTTATTAAAGAGTCGGTTTGCACCGTTAAAGAGGTGCTAATATCCCCATCCTCCACGGTAAGTAAAGGCATATCTACCCGAATGTTGCGCTTTTCACTTTCGTAAGTAACTAACAAATTCCGGAATGTAACGGCATCTGGTACATTTTCAAAAGCCGTTTCAATTACGCGGTTTAATATTTCGCCGTAATTACGTCCTTGAGTGGTATCTCTGGGAGCAGCAGGGGTTTTCTTCCGGATTAAGAAGCCATAATTATTTTGATTTTTCGTCTTCCGGGCCGTTAAAAAGGCATTAGCAATTTTAAGGTCGCTAAATACAACATGGCCTTTAAAAATGGTCCAAAGGCTAATTTCTGCGTCTACACTATCGGTGGTAAATAAAGTATCGGCACCTTTGGGTATTACAGCAATATCCCGCATTATTACGGTTTTCACCCCTACGTAATCGGCTTTACCTATTACTAAGTCTACCGGATACTTGCGCTCAACCCGGGTAATCACTTCTTTTACAACAAATTGCAAGATATTCCGGCGGAAAATAAATACTACAGTAAGAGTAATTAGTAACATTACCGCGGCTACGGCAGCTACTTTTCCGGCTATTTTAGCGCCTTTACTATTTAAAAATGCTTGTATCTTCGGGTTCAACGTAGCAGAATTTAAGACAAATTAACAGAATAACGTTATTCTGGGAGTTAATACTATGAGCAATGCTAAGTTTAGTTCTGGCACTTTCCTGTAAACGTAAAATACACGTTTAAAGGTTAAACCTATCAGAATATTAACCGCTTGACCAGCCCACAAAAGTAACGCCATTTCTTTAATTTTAGCATCTTTTGCAGCTTTACAGCCACGTTTATTTAAATTATCGTGCGTATCTTTGACAAAAATACGAAAACATGAAATTGCAATCGCTTACTGCTCTTTCCCCAATTGATGGACGCTACCGGCGACAAACTGCCGAATTGGCACCTTTTTTTTCTGAATTTGGGTTAATAAAATACCGGGTCCAAATTGAGATAGAGTATTTTATTGCATTATGCGAATTACCTTTACCTCAATTGTCGGCCGTAAACAATCAGGTATTTACCGGTTTACGCCAAGTATACCAAAACTTTTCGGTAGAGGATGCCGCTGCAATTAAAGAAATAGAAAAAACGACGAACCACGATGTAAAAGCTGTAGAATATTTTATTAAAAATCATTTCGATCAACTCGGCTTAGGAAACTACAAAGAATTTATTCATTTTGGCTTAACGTCACAGGATATTAATAATACGGCTATTCCGCTTTCGTTAAAAGAAGCAGCTGAGACGCATCTTTTGCCGGCTTTAAATCAAATTGTGGAGGCATTGCAGCAAATGGCGGATACCTGGAAAAATGTTTCCTTATTAGCTCGCACGCACGGACAACCCGCCTCGCCAACCCGATTGGGCAAAGAAATACAAGTTTTCGCGGAACGGTTGCAAGTTCAATTAGCGCAGTTAAAATCCATTCCTTATTCGGCCAAATTTGGCGGCGCTACCGGCAACTTTAACGCTCATTTTGTAGCGTATCCGCAAATAGACTGGCTTACTTTTGCGAACACCTTTGTAAACGAAACATTAGGATTAAGCCGCAGCCAATACACCACCCAGATTGAACATTACGATAATTTAGCCGCTTTTTTCGACGCCGTTAAGCGCTTAAGCACCATTTTGATTGATTTTTCCCGGGACGTTTGGCAATATATTTCGGTAGGCTATTTTAAACAGAAAATTAAGGTGGGCGAAGTAGGTTCTTCGGCTATGCCGCACAAGGTAAACCCGATAGATTTTGAAAACGCCGAAGGTAATTTTGGCATAGCTAACGCGCTATTAGAGTTTTTGGCGGCTAAATTACCCATCAGCCGCTTACAACGCGATTTAACCGATTCTACCGTATTGCGCAATTTGGGTGTGCCCCTGGCTCACACGATTATTGCTTTAAAGTCTTTACAAAAAGGAATAGGTAAATTAGAACTGAACGAATTGGCATTGCAGCAAGATTTAGAAGAAAACTGGGCCGTAGTAGCCGAAGGTATTCAAACAATATTGCGTCGCGAAGGCTATCCGCAACCTTACGAGGCATTAAAGGCGCTTACCCGAGTAAAGGAAAAAATTACCGCTCAAACCATTAGTTGTTTTATCGATACCTTGGAGGTAAACGAAGCTGTAAAAACAGAATTAAAAGCCATCACTCCGTTTAACTATACGGGTATTCTGTTTTAACCTGCTTGTTAAGGGCCTACTCCTATGAGCATTACTTTCTAATTTTTATTTTTCAACCACTAACTAAGCAGCATGTCTGTTTTAAATGGCGTAAAAGTTAATACCGATTGCATTTATTTCCGGGGCGATGTGCCGTGTAAACCCAATAAGGAATCCGGTTATATATGCGGCGATTGCCCAGTTTATACCCCTATTCAAACGCGCATTCTTATAATTAAATTAGGCGCTATTGGTGATGTTATTCGCACTACCCCCTTGCTCCGGAAAATACGGGCTACTTACCCGCAGGCTAAAATAACCTGGCTTACCCATACGCCAGCCATTCTTCCTAAAAACGAAATAGAAGAAATTCTGAAGTTTGACTTAGCGGCCATTTTATACCTGCAAAACACCCATTTTGATATTTTATTTAATTTAGATAAAGACAAAGAAGCTTGCGCCTTACACGATACCATTCAGGCAAAACAAAAATTTGGCTATACTTTAAAAAACGGCGTAGCTTATCCCACTAATAAGTTAGCTAATCATAAATATTTAACGGGTGTTTTCGACCAGGTAAGTCTGGAGAATAAAAAGTCGTACGTTGAAGAAATTTTTGAATTATGTGGGTGGCAGTTTAACTACGAAGAATACATTTTTGATACCCACGAGGACAAAGGTTCTACCTGGCGCTTCGACCGGAACAAGCCTCTAATTGGTTTAAATACCGGTTGCGGTGACCGCTGGACAACCCGGTTATGGTCAGATGAAAAATGGTTGGAATTGATTTATTTGCTCCAACAGGAAAACTTTACAGTGGTTTTGCTAGGCGGCGAACAGGAAGATACCCGCAACAAACGACTCAGCGAAGCTTCCAACGCTACTTACTTAGGTTATTTTAAGTTAGAGCAATTTATTAATTTAATGTACCAGATGGATGTAATTGTAACGCAGGTAACCATGGCCATGCACATTGCTATTGCCTTACGCAAGAAAATGGTTTTGCTAAATAACATCTTTAACGCACACGAATTTGAATTATACGGGCGAGGCGTGATAATCCAACCCGATAAAGATTGTGTTTGTTTTTACCGGGGTACCTGTAAATTTGGAACCTCGTGCATGGAAGATTTACCGGCCGCAAAAGTTTGGCAAGCAGTGAAAGATACGCTTCAAACAGATGTTACACCTGTGCCGCCACTTGTTTAAGCGTTTGCACCATACTTTCCCAGGAAAACTGTTTTTTTAATTCACTTACCTGTTCAGTAAAAAAGGCCTCACGTTTATTTTCATAGAAGTCTAGAATAGCAGCAGCAATAGCTTCTGAATCAACGGGAGTAACATACCCGGCTTTACCATTTGGAACCAGTTCGGCCAATCCCCCTACATTGGTTACTAACATAGGCTTATTGAAATAATAGGCAATCTGCGAAACGCCACTCTGCGTAGCGTGTTTGTATGGCTGAACTACTAAATCTGAGGCACCAAAATAATATCGAACCAGGTTATTCGGAATAAAATCGGTCGCGCGGATAATTCTATCTTCTAATTGATATTGCTGAATCAATTGATTATACGGTTCGGAGCTTTCGTAAAATTCGCCGGCAATAATCAGTTTTAAATTTTTATGTTGGCTTAGCTTTTCGTTGGCAAAGGCTTCTAATAATAAATCCAGTCCTTTATAAGCCCGAATAAAGCCGAAAAATAAAATATAGTGGTAATCTAGGTTTAAATTCAAGAAACGCTGCGCTTCTGATTTTTCAAGAAGTTCACCAAAATTATCGTACAAGGGATGTGGATGGTATGCTTTTATTTTGGCAGGCTGCATTTTTTTTAAATCGTCCAGTACCGCTTTCGACATAGTTACAAAGCCTTGGCATGCTTGCAAAAAATATTTAGTAAAGGGCAAGTCGCCGGGCCGCTTTTCGTGCGGAATAATATTATCGGTAATAGCTAAAATCTTAGTGTATTTATTTAGAGCGACCAACCGGGCAATAGTGCCTAGTGCGGGTCCCATAAAAGGTAACCAAAACCGAAAAATCAGAATATCTGGCTTTTGATGACGTACATAATTACCTGTTTTTACCCACGAGATGGGATTAATGGAATTTATAAGTGCTTTAATCTTTAAATCAGCGGGAGGAACTTCATCGGAATATTGGGTTTTACCCGGGAAAAGAAAACTGGGATACTGTAAACTAAAAGTAACAATTTCTACTTCATCACCGGATTGCTGAAAAGCCCTAGTTAACCGTTCATTATAAGTAGCTAACCCACCCCGCAACGGATGAGCCGGCCCAATAATTACTATTTTAGACATGCGTTGGCTTTAATCCAATCTGATCGCGAATAAGGTATTCGTTTTTACGGCTTCCCGTAAGCGAAATCATTTCGGCCAGGAAACCCGCTAGAAATAATTGTACCCCAATAATAAGAGCCACTAAAGCAAGGAAAAATAAAGGCTGAGCTACTACATCGCGGGAGCGCTGGTGCAGGTAAAACGAGTTGTATATTTTATCACCTATCAGCCACATGGTAATAAAAAAACCGATGAAAAAAGATAAAGTACCCATAGTTCCAAAAAAGTGCATGGGCCGTTTTTTAAACTTAGAAACAAACGTAATCGATAGCAAATCGAGAAAGCCGTACACGAAACGTTCTAAGCCAAATTTAGTAATACCGTATTTCCGTTCGCGATGCTGTACTACTTTTTCTCCTATTTTTTTAAAGCCATTCCACTTAGCAATTACCGGAATATAACGGTGCATTTCGCCGTAAACATCAATACTTTTTACTACCCGTTGATCGTAAGCTTTTAGGCCACAGTTAAAATCGTGCAGAGGAATACGCGAGATTTTACGGGTTACACCGTTAAACAACTTCGTCGGAATAGTTTTAGATAAAGGATCGAAGCGCTTTTTCTTCCATCCCGAAACCAGATCATATCCTTGTTCCGTAACCATCCGGTATAATTCGGGTATTTCATCCGGGCTATCCTGTAAATCGGCATCCATGGTAATGACAACTTTACCACGCGTTTCTTTAAAACCCACATGTAAAGCCGCCGATTTACCATAGTTCCGATTAAACCGAATGGCTCTGATAGCTGGGTTTAGAGCAGAAAGATCTTGAATAACCGCCCATGAATTATCCGTACTACCGTCGTCTACTAAAATTAGCTCATAAGAATAGCCGTGCGAAAGCATCACACGGCTAATCCATTGGGTAAGTTCCGGTAAGGATTCTGCTTCGTCCAGAAGCGGTATCACTACCGATATATCTAAATCGGGTTGCTGCATTAAAATTTTTATTCAAATTCCGGCCGAGTACGTTTTATCAAAGCCGAAATAATTAACGATAATAAAAATCCAAAAAATAAGCCTGCTAAAATAGCAAACACTACTATCATTTCAGGAGTCATCATTTTATCGGACATGGCAACTGCTTGGTCTATTTGGTCATCGTTCATGCCTTTTTTTTCTAATTCAGACACTTGCATCTCCCGCATTTTATCAATAAAGCCAGTATCAATAAATTTCACATAGATGTAGGTAAATATTCCTCCTAAGGCACTAGACACTGCAGTCACGAGGGTACCTATTCCTAAGCCTTGACCATACGACATGTAATTGTTATTCTGGCGTTTAAATTCTCGCATGGCCAGCACAATTGCCGCTATTAAAATAAGAAATGAAAACCAGCTTAAGGCTTGATTGGTAAAAGCCAGATCGGTTATGTTTAAAATAAGTGAATAAACAATAGATATAATCCCGAAGATTACTCCGTAACGTAGAGCAATAGCATTTTTAGAAGGACTCACCGATGTGGTAGAATAATTTTCCATAATAGTATACAGTAGTTTAAATGCCTTATTTTCGGTAAAATGTAGCAGATACCAAGGAGAATAAAAAACCGATCAGTAACATTTTTAGAAAATTATCTAAAACTAGAGAGGTAATGGTGATTTGGTTGAGCTTGGTATAATTTAAATCGTACACTTGCTTGCCGTTGGGCAGACTAAGAAACTGACTTTTATTCTGCTCCATCATAGTCTTCATTTCCTGAATATGCCCTCGAATCGCTTCAGAACCAATTATCAAAGAAAATATATAAATAAATATGCCAAAGGTAACAGCTGCTATTAAGGAGGTTAGCCAACCCAATTTCAAACCTTTGAAAAATCGTAATTCAGGATCAAATTTTCTTTTAAAATAAGCAGTGCCCGTAAATAAAAATACCGGCAGGATGAATAAAGCATAAAAGGCTTTTTGCCCGTATGGGTTACTTCCTGATAAATAAACTACTAGGATTACTAAAAAGCTAGCTCCTGCCGCTAATACACCAAATCGTAAAGCTGTTTTTATAGCTGCTTGATCTAACATTTTTGCAAGTAAATTCTGAGCACTAATTTTTATTATAAGGAAGAATAATCGGGATTTAGCACTAGTTGGTTTTTATGGATAATACCGTAAACTTGGCCCTGTAAGGTACGACCTAAAAAAGGGGTATTCTTGCTTTTAGACGCCGTGTTAGCTTCAGTAGGTATCCAGGCCTGATTAGGGTTAAATAAAGTTAAATTAGCTATTTCACCGACTTCAATATCTGGAATTTCTTTTCTGAGAATAGTACGTGGCGTATAAGCCAGTTTTGAAATTACCTGGTCTAAACCAATTACCGGACTTAAGTAAGTATTGGCTACGGCAAATGCTGTTTCTAAACTTGCAATTCCAAATTCGGCCAAATCAAACTCCAGATTTTTAGATTCAGTATCTTGCGGTCGATGCGCCGAAACGATGGCGTCGATTGTACCATCGGTTAGCCCCTGCAATAAAGCCTCTCTATCTTGGTGAGACCGAAAAGGTGGATTTACTTTATAATTAGTATCAAATGGTAATAACTCCTCATCGATAAAGGCTGTCTGAAAAGCAGCCATATCACAAGTAACAGCCAACCCTTCCCGTTTAGCCTCCCGGATGATTTCTACTGCTTCTGCCGAAGAAATTAAAGTAAAGTGCAAACGCCCGCCAGTATACCGAAGCAGTTTTATATCCCGGGAAATAATTACTTCTTCGGCCAGAGCGGGTATACCTTTTAAACCTAATTGGGTACTCATAATGCCCTCGTGCATTAAACCGTGTTGCGTAAGGCTGCTATTTTCCGGTTTCTGTATAATAAGCCCATTAAAATACTGCACGTATTGCAAAGCTTTTACTAAAACATCCGCCTGCTGCACAGGCTGTAAACCATCCGAAAAGGCAATAGCTCCGGCAACATGCAGATCAATCATTTCCGTAAGTTCCTTTCCTTGAGCATTTATAGTAATTGCTCCTAAAGGATAAAAACTTACCGGTAATAGTTGCGAGCGATTCTGAATATAACCAACTGAATTTTTGGTTTGGTATACGGGCTCCACATTAGGTAAGCAAACAACCTCGGTAAAGCCACCCTTAACTGCCGCTAAAGCGGCGCTTTGTAAATCTTCCTTGTGTTCAAATCCTGGATCACCTATCCAGGCATTCATATCTAACCACCCCGTTGAAACGTGTAATCCGGTTTGAGCAATTATTTTTGTTTGGGAATCAGGCGTTGGCAAATTTTGCCCAATGGCAGTTATTTTGCCATCTTCAATTAATATATCGGTAGTATTCTGGTGAAATTTTGAAGCGGGAGCAATTACTTTAATTGATTTCAGTAATACCTGCATGTTAAAAATATCGGATTAGTAAAACTTCGGTGAACATAAAAACCAGACACAATATTAGACAATATTTCCATAGAGGTATGCCTAAATTTTCGGTGGTGAATTCTTTTTTTAAGTCTAGTTCACTTGCAGCATTTACAACATGAATATTTTTCTGTCCGGCAGTAAAATTTTGAAGTTCTTGAACGGTAAACTGTTTTAAATAGGATTCCCGTTTATCAAAATTAAAAGCTAATTTAGTTAAAACTGTATCCTTTTGGGTTAATTCATAAAATCCGGCTTCGTTCGCTTCTACTGGCACCCCTAAAACTAACTCATTTTTGCGAACCTGTTGCTCCGGAATAAAAGAAATACTATCCTTGCGTAGTTGTACTATTTGGTCAGCCGACATATTTTGCTTTAAAGGCACTGACAGAATCCGGTTACTCATGGAGTAAGCTAAAGGTTGCTGCTGACGGGAACTAAGCATAGCTATTTTATACATTACCGGCACAAAAAGCGCATGATTCTGAAAATCAGAATAGGCATCTGTTAAAGGAGAAGCAAACATATACACTTGTCCACTACCAATTCTAAAAGAAGATAAAAAGCTTCCTCCTTCTTTAAACGATAAAATATCGCTGCCTGACCGGTTCCAGTGCCAAAGCCTGGTAGCTTGGGGCAAAATAGTATTGCGATTTTGCTCACTAAATATATTCTGAAAAAAAGGACTGCGGAT
This sequence comes from Adhaeribacter arboris, assembly GCF_003023845.1. NCBI lineage: Bacteria > Pseudomonadati > Bacteroidota > Cytophagia > Cytophagales > Hymenobacteraceae > Adhaeribacter > Adhaeribacter arboris. The sequence continues at coordinate 3,375,276 of NZ_PYFT01000001.1, forward strand.
CTCCGGATAAGCGAGTAAGCTCTTGCTTATCCCTTGTTGATTTTGTACTAGCTGTACATTGCTTAGCTGTAATTTAGCCAGTAAGCTTTGGTAAGAACTATAATCAAGTTTATCCGCGGGTATAATAAGTACATTCCCACCATCCTGAACGAAAGCTCGCAAGTTGTCCGCCAAAGGTGCATCTATTTCTTTAATGCTATTCAGAATAATTAAATCAGCCTGGCTTATTTGTTTATAGTTAATGCTGTTTATAGATGATGTTCCATACTGAAAAATATTTTCGTTCGTAAATAGGTTATTTCCAATTAAGCTACTCGCATTTATTTCTAGGATCTTTATACTTTCGGAAGGTTTTAAATTGAAGTAGTAAGTATCGTCAAAGGTTACCGGAAAATCTTCAATAACTATTCTACAATTCGCGATTTTATTATTACTTAATCGATAATTTAAAGTAAAAGGTACTGTACGAGCCGGTGGTACATCCAAACTTAAAGCTGAAACTTGTTTATTATCAATAAAAAATTTAACCTGACAACCTTTTCTTTCTGTATTACCCACATTGCGTATTCTTACTTGCAGAGTATTTTCTTCGTTCTGCCTAATAAATACGTCTTCGCTATATACGGTATCAATAAATAAATTATCTTCATTCAAGCTTTGGACCGGAACCAAATAATATTCATTTGTATTATCGGCTAATTGGAAGGAGTTAGGTTTGAAAACTGATTTTTGGAAATCAGAGAAGATAAATCCTTTAAAGGGTTTTCTGTCTTCTTCTTGATTAAACCAGGAAAATATAGAAAGTAACGAACGCGAATTTACCGACTCTTTAACTAACCCAATTTGTTTTAGATAATTTGATTTATTTAAATCTATATAAGATAGTTTAGTATTTGTACTTAATTGAAAGGAAGTATTAATATTAAAAAATTTAGTTAGATCGTTTGCTTGGTCCAGGGCTGTCTGTAATAAAGAATTATTCCCAACTTTAGCTTCGTTCTGCATACTCGATGAATTATCAACAAACACTTTAGCTCGGTTGGTAGATAAGCTAATTTTATTTCCGTTTGATTGATAAGGTTGGCTAAACAATAAAACTAATGAAGCTATAAATAAGATGCGCGCTAATAAAATAAGCCATTGCTTTAATTTTCTATGACTAGCAGTAATATTTTTTACCTCTTTGATAAAAGTTAGATTAGTAAAGAATACGCGTTTAGCTCTTCTTAACTGAACTAAATGTATAATAATAGGTATACTGATTGCGAAAAAACCATATAAAAAATTAGGAAACAGAAAACTCATCACTTATTATTTTAAATATGAACAAATATGTAATAAGGATATTTATATGTGATAAGGATATTTATAACTACCTTATAATAACTTACAATTTAAAAAAATTTCTTCTTACAATTATTACTTAACCTTCTACTAGTTTATCATAGCACATTCTTTTTTAGTTTATAACGAAGTTTTTTGAGGCATGTTGAAAAAGTCGGAGGGTTAATTCTCTTAATGGTTAGAATACAACTATTCATATTTAACGGAACTTAAATGTTTTAAATAGGAAGTCCTTTTTATTAGTTTGTGATGCATTTTAATATACTAACATAAATTTATTTTGGGCCTTTATTCCCTCCTGCATTAGTTAAGCTTTAAAGTAACTAATACTCTGGCTCCATAAAAGCTTATCATCCGCATTATCCGCTTGGCTATTCTGTATAGGCTTCTTATTTGTCATTAATTTTCGGAAAAATTACCATTGTATTGTTTGCCGGGCGGAGTGGCTAATTAATTCTTTCTTAAAGGAGCGATCCTGGTACGATTTTCTAAATTAGCTATCCTAGTTACGATTGTCAGTCAACTATTCAGTGGGGGGATTAGTTATCCAGACTGCCAGATACAGAAGATTACATTTTGCCAGCACAATATAAGTGTATCTGTCTCTTAAATCTTTAATTGTTAGAGTAAGGTTTGCAGATCGGTTATACATTTTCTTTTCCTTCTATTGCTTTCCCTTACTGATGGTTCCGTTGACAATAGAGTAGGTTTTGCCAATACCCATTGACTCGGCTCCTGAATTTAATCTTCCGTTTTAAATCATCTATCGAGCCTAACTCTTAAAATTAACATCGTACTTACGAGCTGTTCTTTCATCTATTTTTGCTAAGCAAGCAAATTAAATGTTCATATTATACCGAATAGTAGTAAGGTATTTCCCTAGTAGCTTTAGTATAATTGACAGCATTAATAATGTACTTATAGGCGGTAAGAGACGCAACTTGTTCTTTAGCGTAGGCGTTTATGGTATTAGTCAGCCCCGCTTCGGGTTCCTCTTTAAAGTTGTGAAAAGCCATCTTTCCTGTCGCGCCAGAACCTTTCTAGCGGGTTTAAGCTCCGGATTAGCAGAAGGCAGGTACACCAACCGGATCTTCTCCGGCCCCTGCTACTGCTTGGCCCGCTTTATCTAAAAAGATCATCTTATCCACCGCAAACTCTTGCAAGAAGACTTCGAAGAAGAGCGTGTTGACCTGGGGAGCGTACAAGGCCTGCCACCAGGCTTGCCCCAAGGAGCGGTTTTCGGCTCGCATCCACTTTAGCAACTCGGTGGCACTCTCCTGGATTTCTAGCTTTTTTACTCTCCCCATACCTCAACAACAGCTTCATGTTCTTCTTACTAAGTAGTATAATTAGAATATTTCGAATTAGATGGAGTATTTAGCAAGAGTAGTTCGATAATCTTGCCAGAACAGGGGATAGAATAGCAAAGCGGTTAAGTTGTTACATGGAAGTAAACAAAAGCAAAAAAGCCCTTCTTGAGGGAAGGGCTGGGTAAAAAGGGGTTGGCGGTTACCTACTCTCCCGCATGTGATTGCAGTACCATTGGCGCTACGGGGCTTAACTTCTCTGTTCGGAAAGGGAAGAGGTGAACACCCGCGCTATAACCACCATTATCTTACTGCTCGGCTTTCCCGAGCGGGACTACTGAAGTAGTTCCAATATCTTTAAAGTTACTGTAACATAATTGGGCAAGAGAAAATGCTAGTCGTAAGCTTAGACGTAAAGTAAATTTGTTTTCAGAAAGTTTACGGGTAATTAGTACGGCTCAGCTGTGGTATTTCTACCTCTACACCTGCCGCCTATCAACGTGATCATCTTTCACGACCCTTCAAAGAAATCTCATCTTGAGGTGAGTTTCGCACTTAGATGCTTTCAGCGCTTATCTCATCCAAGCGTAGCTACCCGGCGCTGCAGCTGGCGCCACAACCGGTGCACTAGAGGCTTGTCCAACCCGGTCCTCTCGTACTAAGGTCAGGTCCTCGCAAATTTCTTACGCCCACAACAGATAGGGACCGAACTGTCTCACGACGTTCTGAACCCAGCTCGCGTGCCACTTTAATCGGCGAACAGCCGAACCCTTGGGACCTTCTCCAGCCCCAGGACGTGACGAGCCGACATCGAGGTGCCAAACCTCCCCGTCGATATGAGCTCTTGGGGGAGATCAGCCTGTTATCCCCGGCGTACCTTTTATCCTTTGAGCGATGGCCCTTCCATGCGGAACCACCGGATCACTATATCCTACTTTCGTACCTGCTCGGCTTGTCGGCCTCACAGTCAAGCACCCTTCTGCTATTGCACTCTACGCACGGTTACCAAGCGTGCTGAGGGTACCTTTGAAAGCCTCCGTTACTCTTTTGGAGGCGACCACCCCAGTCAAACTACCCACCAAACACTGTTTCCCTTTCGAGATTAGGCTCCAAATAATTCAAGGGTGGTATTTCAACGTTGTCTCCACGATGCCTAGCGACACCGCTTCTTAGACTCCCACCTATCCTACACATGAATTATCCAGAGTCAATGTTAAGCTATAGTAAAGGTGCACGGGGTCTTTCCGTCCCGTTGCGGGTACTCGGCATCTTCACCGAGACTACAATTTCACCGAGCTCACGGCTGAGACAGCGCCCAGATCGTTACACCATTCGTGCAGGTCGGAACTTACCCGACAAGGAATTTCGCTACCTTAGGACCGTTATAGTTACGGCCGCCGTTTACTGGGGCTTCGATTCAGAGCTTCGCCTTGCGGCTAACCCCCCCTCTTAACCTTCCAGCACCGGGCAGGTGTCAGGCCTTATACTTCATCTTTCGATTTCGCAAAGCCATGTGTTTTTGTTAAACAGTCGCCTGGGCCTTTTCACTGCGGCTTCTTGCATTGCTGCAAGGAAGCGCCCCTTCTCCCGAAGTTACAGGGCCATTTTGCCGAGTTCCTTGGCCGTGATTCACTCGAGCGCCTGAGGATGCTCTCCTCGACTACCTGTGTCGGTTTACGGTACGGGTAGCTTCATAGTAAACGCTTAGCGGGTTTTCTTGGAAGTCGGATTAGGGTCATATCGCCGCCCCCGAAGGGTTGGCGTACTATCAGCTTTCAGCTAATTCGGCGGATTTACCTACCAAACCAATACCTACGGCCTTCAACGTACTATTCCGTCAGTACGCAGACCTTTCACTCCTCCGTCACCACATCACTCTATGAAGCTAGTACGGGAATATTAACCCGTTGTCCATCGACTTAACCTTTCGGTGTTGCCTTAGGACCCGACTAACCCTGAACCGATTAGCGTTGTTCAGGAAACCTTAGTCTTACGGCGTGCAGGTTTCTCACCTGCATTATCGTTACTTATGCCTACATTTGCTTTTCTCATCGCTCCAGCACCCATTACCAGGCACCTTCTTCGCCGATGAGAATGCTCCCCTACCACAGAATTACTTCTATCCATAGCTTCGGTACTATACTTGATGCCCGATTATTATCGATGCCCTGTCGCTCGACCAGTGAGCTGTTACGCACTCTTTAAATGAATGGCTGCTTCCAAGCCAACATCCTGGCTGTTAAAGCAACTGGACCTCCTTTGTTCAACTTAGTATAGATTTAGGGACCTTAGCTGATGGTCTGGGTTGTTTCCCTCTCGGCGTGGGACCTTAGCACCCCACGCCTCACTGCCGTGTATATTTTATAGCATTCGGAGTTCGTCTGGATTCGGTAGGATGTGACTCCCCCTAGTCCAATCGGTAGCTCTACCTCTATAAAACTCTAACCACGACGCTGTTCCTAAAAACATTTCGGGGAGTACGAGCTATTTCTCAGTTTGATTGGCCTTTCACCCCTACCCTCAACTCATCCAAATCCTTTTCAACGGAAACTGGTTCGGTCCTCCATGTGGTGTTACCCACACTTCAACCTGGTCAAGGGTAGATCACAAAGTTTCGCGTCTACCCCCTCTGACTATGCGCCCTATTCAGACTCGCTTTCGCTGCGGCTCCGATTGTCTACAATCTTAACCTTGCCAGAGAGGAGTAACTCGTAGGCTCATTATGCAAAAGGCACGCCATCAGTCCACAAAAGACCTCTGACCGCTTGTAAGCGTATGGTTTCAGGTTCTATTTCACTCCTTTATTCAAGGTTCTTTTCACCTTTCCCTCACGGTACTGGTTCACTATCGGTCTCTCAAAAGTATTTAGCCTTACCGGATGGTACCGGTGGATTCAGACGGGATTTCTCTGGTCCCGCCCTACTCAGGATCCCACTAGGGCTAAAAAGCTTACGCTGACGGGGCTATCACCCTCTCTGGCTTACCTTTCCAGGTAATTTAGCTTCCTTTTTTAGTCCCATCTCGTGGTCCTACAACCCCGTAGTTGCCGTAACAACTATGGTTTGGGCTCTTCCGTGTTCGCTCGCCACTACTTACGGAATCATTATTATTTTCTCTTCCTCCGGGTACTTAGATGTTTCAGTTCTCCGGGTTTGCTCACTTTGCAGTGTGACTAGTCTTCAACTAGCCGGGTTGCCCCATTCAGAAATCTCGGGATCACTTCGTATGTGCCAATCCCCCGAGCTTATCGCAGCTTATCACGTCTTTCCTCGCCTTTGAGAGCCTAGGCATCCCCCATACGCCCTTAGTAACTTTCTAAAAAATTTACTCTTTACTCGTATCTAGTCTACTCTAGTTTTTCTCTTGCCATTATGTCAAAGAACTTTACTTTAAGCTGCAGGTTATAAGTTACAGGTTGCAAGTTACCAATCACTGGATACTCGCTTCTAGCTGCCTTTAAACTGTTTCTTAAATTAAGAAGTAAAGACCTATTGTCCTTACTAGGTATAATCATTTCAATTAAGTGTGGAGAATAACGGAGTCGAACCGTTGACCTCCTGCGTGCAAAGCAGGCGCTCTAGCCAGCTGAGCTAATCCCCCTTTTTAAGTTAAGTTTTCAGGTATAAGGTAAACGTTTTGCAACTGGACACCTCTAACCGGCAATCTGTAACTTCTAAGTGTGGGCCTGCCTGGACTCGAACCAGGGACCTCTACATTATCAGTGTAGCGCTCTAACCACCTGAGCTACAAGCCCTCTTCTTTTCGTTGAGTTGCAAGCTCCGGCTTTCTTTGCGTTTAGTCCTGCTCTGTTTCCTCTGCTGCTCGCTTCGCTTACACGCGGCATTACTGCCACTTCTTACTTTTACCTACTAACCTGTTGTTAGTAGAAATACTTTTTGAATAAGGGATAGAGAATAGTAAACCTAATCAAGAGGTAACCATCAGCTCCAGAAAGGAGGTGATCCAGCCGCACCTTCCGGTACGGCTACCTTGTTACGACTTAGCCCCAGTTACCAGTTTTACCCTAAACGGCTCCTCATTGGTTACCGTCTTCAGGTCTCCCTGACTTCCATGGCTTGACGGGCGGTGTGTACAAGGCCCGGGAACGTATTCACCGCGTCATTGCTGATACGCGATTACTAGCGATTCCAGCTTCATGAGGTCGAGTTGCAGACCTCAATCCGAACTGAGAACGGTTTTTTGAGATTGGCATCTTATTACTAAGTAGCGACCCTCTGTACCGCCCATTGTAGCACGTGTGTAGCCCTAGGCGTAAGGGCCATGATGACTTGACGTCGTCCCCACCTTCCTCACTGCTTGCGCAGGCAGTCTCTCTAGAGTCCCCACCATGATGTGCTGGCAACTAAAGATAGGGGTTGCGCTCGTTGCGGGACTTAACCCAACACCTCACGGCACGAGCTGACGACAGCCATGCAGCACCTTGCTTTGTGCCCCGAAGGGAAGCCTCATCTCTGAAGCAGTCACGCGCATTCTAGCCTAGGTAAGGTTCCTCGCGTATCATCGAATTAAACCACATGCTCCACCGCTTGTGCGGGCCCCCGTCAATTCCTTTGAGTTTCACCCTTGCGGGCGTACTCCCCAGGTGGATAACTTAACGCTTTCGCTAAGACGCTGGCCGTGTATCGCCAACATCGAGTTATCATCGTTTACGGCGTGGACTACCAGGGTATCTAATCCTGTTCGCTCCCCACGCTTTCGTGCCTCAGCGTCAGTTACAGTCTAGTAAGCTGCCTTCGCAATCGGTGTTCTGGATAGTATCTATGCATTTCACCGCTACACTATCCATTCCGCCTACCTCGTCTGTACTCAAGCCTAGCAGTATCCATGGCAGTTCAACAGTTGAGCTGTTGGCTTTCACCACGGACTTACTTGGCCGCCTACGCACCCTTTAAACCCAATAAATCCGGACAACGCTTGCACCCTCCGTATTACCGCGGCTGCTGGCACGGAGTTAGCCGGTGCTTATTCACCAGGTACCGTCAGTTCCCTTCGCAAAGGTATTTTCTTCCCTGGTAAAAGCCGTTTACAACCCAGAAGGCCTTCATCCGGCACGCGGCATGGCTGGGTCAGCCTTGCGGCCATTGCCCAATATTCCCTACTGCTGCCTCCCGTAGGAGTCTGGTCCGTATCTCAGTACCAGTGTGGGGGATCATCCTCTCAGAACCCCTAGTCATCGTTGCCTTGGTGAGCCGTTACCTCACCAACTAGCTAATGACACGCATGCCCATCTTTTATCGCCGTAGCTTTAACTGTCTTCAGATGCCCTCAAACAGTGTTATGCGGTATTAATCCGAATTTCTTCGGGCTATCCCCCAATAAAAGGTAGGTTGCATACGCGTTACGCACCCGTGCGCCACTAATCTAGGTATTGCTACCTAGACCCGTTCGACTTGCATGTATTAGGCCTGCCGCTAGCGTTCATCCTGAGCCAGGATCAAACTCTCCATTGTAGAATATAATTGTAGAGTATCGCTACTCAATTTGTCTCGCTGGATGGTTGCCTGCTCTTTCTTTTAACATAAGACCCTCTCTCCTATTGAAGAAGAGATTAAGCACTTATGCGGTTTGCTATTCTCTATTCTCACTCATTCAAAGAACTTCTGTTAACCACTTTCTGGTTAACGCTAGCACCTTCTGGCAAATTAATACCCGGAAGATGTTTTACTTGTTTTATTTAGCTTAATTCTCGGTTAAAGTAGCTTCTTTTTATTTGGGAGCACAAAGGTCGAAATCTCTTTTCTTCTTTCCAAATCTAAAGCAAAATATTTTTTAATCTTTTTTCGCTCCTCCTTGCTGGCCGAACACTAAACCTAAACTACTTGCTAAGGTTATTCGTTCCCACCCCTACTCTTTTTGCACTCTCTTTTTCCCTTCGACCTGTTATCGATTTGGGAGCACAAAGGTCTGAATCCTTTTCCTTCTTTCCAAATGTAAAGCAAAATATTTTTACCTTTTTCTTGAGCGCCTAAGGCCTATTCACAACCTTTTTCAATAGTGCTTTGGTTCTTACTGCCCACTCTTCTTTGTCTTGCTTCTTCCGACCGACTGTCGAATGGGGAGGCAAAGGTAAGAAGCACTTTCTACTTCTCCAAAAAAAGAATAAGTTTTTTACCCCTTTTTTCTTGGCCTGGCTTTTTTACCGGAACAGAAGACAAAGGTACGGCTCGGGGGCTTACTTTCCAAACCGCAACCCAACTTTTTTTCTACCTTTCTCTTTCTGCCGCCCTAGCTGGCGGCTGGTAAGACCCCCTGCCTTCCCCGGTGTTCTGGTTCGCCTCCCTCCCCTGCTTTTAGCCGGTGCAGCTTTGGCGTTGAATCCCCTTTTCGGCTTCGCTGCCCAAAGATACGCGCCCCCTTTTTACTTTTCCTAATCCTACAACCCCTTTTCCCCTCCCCCATCCACTAATCCCCTGAAAACCTGTAAGAAAATTTTTCTGTTTTGATGCCTTCTTCTCCCTTGTTATATCCTATTCCTTGCGCGAAGTACTTAATCTTTTGGCTTCTTATATATAGGAACAGTACTACATGGTTCACCGTACATAACACTGCTTGTTACAGGTAATAATTTACGCATTACTTCTACATAAGCATAGGTTGGAACGGGTAGGTTGCTACAACCCTTAATTACTACTTTAGCATTTTTATATTCTTCAGGATCTATTCTGGCGATAGCATCCTGAAATAATGTTTGTTCTAAACTATCAAGATTGCCAAATACATATCGGTGAGCGAACTTTTCTAATTTACTAGCTAATAACATATAAGCCCAGGTAGGAACTATAGCATCTGCTGAGTTAATTATCGCTACATTCTTTCCAGTATACACTGACCAATTATTCTCTTTAATAAATGCACGAAAATCTTTTTCCTTTAAGATAAGACCCATAAAAAGATTTTCTTTTATGTCGTACACTACCCGTTCGCCGGGGTGAATAAATTCTTCTAAGTTTAAAGTTAAGAGTGAACTCTCGGCAACTTTATTTATTATACCTTCCATTAGTTACTTAATTATAGATTATTAACTCTTATTACTTGCAGTAATATAAACCTCTTTCAAGTAAAATGGTTCGTAATAAGCAACATCTTCAAACTGGTGGTTTTTATATTTGTTGTAAGCTAATACCCCAATAGGTTTAGCAGATAGAGATACATTTGCATGAAATAGAGTACGTGGCGAATTCTCAATTAATTTTTGAAACTTACTAGCTCCACTGCCGAGAAAAATTACAGGATTTTGGGAGATAAAATCTTCAAAGGATTTATTAGTTAAGATTACCGGACTAACCGGAAGTAGTTCTTGCAAATCGCTGTTAAGTAAACAACAGTAAACTTCCATTCTTCGCGCATCTAGCATGGGGCAATACAAATAATACTCGGGATTTGGAATTACTTGTATTAAACTATAAGCTAAGGCATACAATGTTGATACTTCTATTAAAGGAATATCTAACGAATAACACAAACCTTTAGCAATAGCACTGCCAATCCGTAAACCCGTATAAGAACCTGGTCCTCCGGAAACAGCAACTGCTGATAAATCTTGAAGAGTAAGGCTACAGTTTTCCAGTATTTGACTTATAATAACTGTAGTATGGGAAGAATGCGATTTTTCTAACTGTAATTCAGTGAGTGCTAATAATTCCTGATTTTGATATAAAGCGACGGAACAAATTGCAGAAGATGTTTCAAGCGCCAGAATAAGTGCCATTAAGTTACTTATTTGCGTAAAAGTTAATTTGTACAAAGATACAGCTGCTAAACGCAGGAAACAAAGCAATACTCTTCCACTTTACGTCTATACTTTTTATCGTTTCATTATCTTCATCGAAGTTATTCAAGCAGCCTCATCATCTAGTATAAAATTCTCTTTTATTTTAAGACCCTCATTTAAGAAAATAGAAGGATTTTATATAAGTAAGGCTCAAGCCTGAGCATTTGCTTGTACACGTTAGGAAGAAACAATAGTATAAACCGCCGTTTCAGCATAGCGAGAAGCCACAATCACTTCTGTACCATCAGCATTACGATCAAATAATTCTTTTACCAACTCCGGACAGTTATTATTTTTAGAAAGGTGGGATAACAGCACATGGCTCATAAAGGACGATTTGTATCCCGTAAATAAATCTAAAGCCTGTTTGTTGGAAAGATGGCCTTTGGAGCTACGAATCCTGTTCTTTAAATAATAAGGATAATAACCATTATCCAGCAGTTCATCATCGTAGTTGGCTTCTAGAAAAACAGCGTGACATTGTTTGAAATGTTGGATAACGTGTTCGCAGGCAAAACCTATGTCGGTAAATACCCCTACTTTGATATTATGAAAGGAAATAATAAAACTATGCGGATCGGAAGCATCGTGCGATTTGGGAAAAGCAGTAATTAAAAGCTCGCCAATAAGAATAGGCTCATAACCTATTAAAGGAATGGTAAACAGCTGCTCAGCATCTAACCGGGAATGACGGAGAGTAGCGGGGGTAATAAAAACCGGCAATTGATATTTGCGGGCCAGAACTGATAAACCTCGGATATGATCCGAATGCTCGTGAGAGATAAAAATTGCCCTCACTTTACTCATAGACAGACCTAGCCGACACATCCGTTTCTCGGTTTCGCGACAAGAAATACCCGCATCTACTAAAATAGCATCCCGGTCATTACCAACATAATAGCAGTTACCGTTACTTCCCGAGTTTAAGGAGGTAATAAATAAAGACATAAAACTTATAAAAATGGCTTTGCCGATTAATTCGGTAAATCAATTATTAAACAAAATAAAATAGTAGAAGAAAACGGAGCTGATTTAAATTTTAATCTTCATAAAAATCCTGCAAAGCTCCGAAATAACTAGTATCCCAACCGTCGGTAATATCGGCATAATCTTCATCCGGAATATTGGTATGTCTTACTTCTACCGAGGTTACTTGTTTATGAGGGTGCAGCTTAATAGTAACAATAGATGGTTCTGGTTGTTCCCCAAAATACCACTGTTGTTCAATTTTCCGGCCTGCTTCAAAAGATAGATTGCGACCTACAATACTGCCGTCCCATAACGAAAATTCCGAACCAGGCTCAGTAGACATCTCGGCTTTATCGCCAGTCCAGAGTTGCAAGGTAGCCGGATTAGTTAAGGCTGCATAAACTTCTTCGGGAGGAGCCGCTAAAATGTAGTATTTTTTAAAATCTTTCATTAATTGAATAAACAAAATTAACCATTAATCAGTGGTATTACCATCCTAAAAATAACATACCCGCTCCGCAAAATAGTATGGCAAAACCACCAAGCGCGTGAATATATTTTTCCAATTTAGCGCTACTTAAGAAAGTAACTCCATAGCAACCGAGTAATACCATGGCTACCATAGTTATTAAGGTAAATAAAGTAAAAATACTCACCAACCAGATTATACCAGCCGTAGAATTTCGTGCGGCCGGATACGAAAGTAACGGAATCAATGGTTCGCAGGGGCCTAAGATAAAAATAATAAATAATACCCAGGGAGTTACTTTCTTTCTATCCTGCGGATATACAATTTCGCCGGAACAGTGTTCGTACACGTAAACTGAACCATCGTCGTACGCATCAAAATGTTTATGGGGTCGGTTAAGATAAGCTTGTCGAACTCCCCAAAGAGTATAAATAATGCCGAAAGTTAATAAACCCCAACCTGCTAACCCACCTCGTACTTGCTCCAGCCAGCTCAGTTTAGAAAGAGACCAACCCAATCCAATACCTACTAAACCTAACAGAATGGAACTGCCTACGTGTCCTAGTCCACAAACTATTGTACAAAAAATAGTTTTAGGTACCGACCAGTTTCTAGCCTTTGATAAGGCAATAAATGGTACATAATGGTCAGGACCAGTAATGGTATGAATAAAGCTGATAGCAACGGCCGTAACCAGCAATAGTTGAAAATCTGCATTCATAAACTAGAATTTAATAAAAATTCACGGGTTCCGCCTTGCTAATCACTGGTGTTTGCAGTAAAGAACTTATTTCTTGTAGTCCCTGAAAAAGCTGTTCGCCGCTTGTTCCTAGTAATCTTATCAGTAAACCATGTGCAGCTATTTGCGACACTCCTCCTGTTAAATTAATTTTATCAGCTAAGTAATCGTGAATACTATCTATTAAGGATGATTCTAGTGCGGATTTTGGCAGGTAGATGAGGGTACCTTGATGCGTGAATTGTTCCCATTGCCCAAGCGTTTGCAAAGGATTTTTAGCCGGAGTAAGAAGCAATTGGTCTTTAAAGATAATTCGGCCATTCCGGTAAACTTCGGTAAGATTATGTAAAAAAGTGAACTTAAATATTTCACCGGATAATTTTCGACCGCAGGTGATTATTTCGCCCCAAATAAGACTAGCTCCTTCAGCCATATAAATTCGGTTTAAACTTCGGAAAACTGAATTTTCATGGGGAACTATAGGATGCGGAATGAAATGTAAAAAACTATCAGCGGCCAAGTTTATTACCATTGTTTGAGTAGCCCCTTTTTCCATCCGAAACAACCGTTGATAGGATTGGGTTTGCAAATGAAGCCAACAATTTTCGTTAAGATTAATTTCCAGTTGGTAATTATCTCCATCTAAAACACCAGGCGAGGAACTCCGAATCATTAAATAAAGAGTTGGGTCTTTTTTATCTTCTCCTACCGGAGCCAATTTAAAAGGCTGTGTACAATAAGCTTGCTGCAAATAACTTTTCCTGAGGCGTTGCGCAACAGTAATTTTCAGTTCACTAATCATTCCGCCTTAGTTGTAGGAGCCAAATCCTCAAGCAATGCGTATTTTTTTATCCAAGCGATAACTTTGTCCAGACCATATAAATTCATCAGGTTGGTAAAAATAAAAGGCAGTCCAGGCCGCATACGCGAGGCATCCCGTTCCATTACTTCCAAGCTGGCTCCTACATAAGGCGCTAAATCTATTTTATTAATGAGTAACAAATCTGAACGAGTGATACCTGGCCCACCTTTGCGCGGAATTTTATCTCCTTCGGCTACGTCAATCACGAAAATGGTAACATCAGCTAACTCCGGACTAAACGTTGCTGATAAGTTGTCCCCGCCGCTTTCAATAAAGATAAGGTCTAAATCCGGAAATCGGCTGGCTAATTCATCTACCGCTTCCAGGTTCATGCTGGCATCTTCGCGAATTGCGGTGTGCGGGCAACCACCGGTTTCTACTCCAATAATTCTTTCTGCTGGTAACAGGCTATTTTTGGTTAAAAATTCAGCATCTTCTTTTGTATAAATATCATTGGTAATGACACCCACACTGTACGTTCCAGCAAACTGACGCGACAAACGTTCAATCAAAGCTGTCTTACCTGACCCTACCGGACCAGCCACTCCTATTTTTACATATTTGCGTTCCTTCATATTATTCTTCTATTTTCTACTTTGATAATACTCCATTTACAACCTAAAACTTAAAAATTTTTAAGACATGTAGAGCCGGGAGTAAAGTCTTTCGTGCTGCATACTCCGGATATCAAAACCTACCGTGCACACGCCAACTAAGGAACGGTCTAAAACCAAATTCTGCGCTACTAAATTTTTAATTATGTTGTGCAAACCAAAAAGTATCTCCTGACCTTCCATTTGTCCCAACGGAATAAGCTTAACGCAATTAGTAACTAAACCAGCGGCCGCATTATAATAAAATGCCGTTAAAGCCTCCGGAAGAGTTATGGATAAAGCTTTGGCGTATAAACCAAACATCAGACTATAATGTCCAAGCGCCCGGTTTTGAGCAATTGCCTCTTCGTAGGCCGTAGCCATTTCACAATAGGTTAATCGTTGAAATATTTTGAGTAGCCGGATACCTAATTTCTGACTAGCCTGCCGGATTTCCCGGGGACCTTTTATTGCAGTACATTCGTCATCTAAAGAAAGAAGCTCGGTAAAATTATTGGCAACTGCAGCTAGATAAGCTAAATGCACAAAAGCAGCATCGTTGTAAAATATATTTTGCATAAGCATATTCTGGACAAACTCGGTAGCTGTTTTCGCATCCCGTACCAACTCCAACTGGACGTAGGTCTCCAGCCCATACGAATGACTATAACCACCAATAGGCAGCATGGGGTCGGCTAGTTGCAATAAAGCGAGCAAATTGCTTACTTCCGTCACGTTATTTTTAAGATTTAATCGTCAGGTTCAGAATCTTAGTAAACAAAGTTTGGCTGCTCGTGGATTCTGAAGTGTGCGCGTGTGGTTGTACGTTGGCTTTGAGCATATTTAAAAGTTTACGTTTCTGAATTTGCGGTTCGTAACCGGTAGTTGCTAATAAACGAAACAAGGGCGCTTCGTAAGGCACTAATACTTGGTTATCTTGAATAAACAAGGGCAAGTGCTTATTACCGATTTCGTAACAAATGGTGCCCATTTGCAGCAAATTCATGGGAGTTACCACAATTGCCTCACAAGGTAAAATAGAAACTACTATGGCTGTATCCGAATCTTGCCACAAAATATCGCCGTCTTGTAATCGCTGCCCTTCTTGCCACAACTTTACGGCTACTTCCCGACCAGCTTCTGTTTCTTTGCGCAAGATTCGTTTGGTAATTTCAAACCATTCCAGGTACAAGTACTCGGGTTGTTTACCAGCCAATGGAGTTTCCGCCGTATTTCCCAGTGTTTCTTTTATCAGCATAAGAATTAAAAATCGGTACTAGGTTTTAAAAATCCTGCTCTCATTCAGCAAAATTTAAAAAAGAAAATACCGTTGAGCCAAGGCTACTTCTTTTAAAGGTTCGCAGGTAATTTTTTCGCCGTTTACCCGTACTTCGTAGTTTTCCGGATTTACTTCAATGTTAGGAGTTTGGTCATTATGGATTAGATCTTTTTTACTAATGTTCCGGCAATTACTCACCGCCAGCACCATTTTCTGTAAACCGTATTCGGCTACAATACCTTTATCTAAGGCAATTTGGGAAACAAAAGTCGCGCAGGTTTTAAAAAGCGCTTTGCCGTGTGCGCCGAACATTTTGCGGTATATAACCGGTTGTGGGGTGGGAATTGAGGCATTTGGGTCGCCCATTTTGCTGGCGATAATCATTCCGCCTTTAATAATCATTTCGGGTTTAGCTCCGAACAAAGCGGGTTTCCACAAAACCAAATCGGCCATTTTACCAATTTCTACTGACCCAACGTATGAGGAAATGCCATGCGTAATAGCCGGGTTAATGGTGTATTTAGCCACGTACCGCTGGGCCCGGAAATTATCGTTTTCTTTTGATTCATCTTCGGGTAAAAAGCCACGCTGTTTTTTCATTTTATCGGCAGTTTGCCAGGTACGAGTAACTACCTCCCCTACCCGCCCCATGGCCTGCGAGTCCGAACTCATCATGCTAAAAACACCTAAATCATGCAAAATATCTTCAGCAGCAATGGTTTCGGGCCGGATACGGGAATCAGCAAAGGCAACATCTTCGGGCACATTTTTATCTAAGTGATGGCAAACCATGAGCATATCCAGGTGCTCATCGATAGTATTAACAGTATATGGCCTGGTGGGATTAGTAGAAGAAGGCAAAATGTTCGGAAAAGATGCGGCCCGAATAATATCAGGAGCATGGCCGCCACCCGCGCCTTCGGTGTGGTACGTATGAATTACTCTTCCGTTAATGGCTTGTAAAGTATGTTCCAGAAAACCCGATTCGTTCAGCGTATCCGTATGAATGGCAACTTGCACATC
The DNA here is from genome assembly GCF_003023845.1 of Adhaeribacter arboris. Lineage (NCBI taxonomy): Bacteria > Pseudomonadati > Bacteroidota > Cytophagia > Cytophagales > Hymenobacteraceae > Adhaeribacter > Adhaeribacter arboris. The sequence goes on from NZ_PYFT01000001.1 coordinate 3,391,653, forward strand.
GTATTTATCGGCTACTTTTAACGACGCATCAATCACCGCTGGGGTGGCGCCCCAATCTTCGTGAATTTTTAAACCTAAAGCCCCGGCTTCAATTTGTTCTTCTAAAGGAGCTTCGGTGGCGCAATTGCCTTTTCCCAGAAAGCCTAAATTCATGGGAAAATCTTCGGCGGCTTCGAGCATTTTTTGAATGAACCATTTACCGGGAGTTACAGTTGTGGCACTGGTGCCATCGGCCGGCCCGGTGCCTCCGCCAATCATGGTGGTTACGCCGCTGTATAAGGCATGTTCTATTTGCTGCGGACAAATAAAATGAATGTGCGAATCAATGCCGCCAGCAGTCAGAATCAATCCGGCGCCACCATGTACTTCGGTAGAAGCTCCAATAACCATATCTGGGTGAACCCCGTCCATAATATCCGGATTTCCCGCTTTACCAATACCCGCAATTTTACCGTCTTTTATACCTAAGTCAGCTTTTACAATCCCCCAGTGGTCCAGAATAATAACGCTGGTAATCACCATGTCGAGCACTCCTTCGGCGCGGGTAGCCGTACTGGATTGCGCCATGCCGTCGCGGATAGTTTTTCCGCCCCCAAACTTATTTTCCTCGCCGTAAACGGCGTAATCTTTTTCTATCTCAATTATAATCTCCGTATCACCAAGCCGTACTTTATCGCCGGTAGTTGGGCCATACATGTTGGCGTACTTAATTTTATTAATCTTCAGGCTCATAATCCTTTAGTTGTAAATTTACCTTGTTCCGCCTTAGTCAAGCTTTGTTGCTTTATTTCTAAACTAGCAATAGAGCCATTTACTAAATTATTCATGCCAAAAGCCTGTTGGTTACCTGTCAACTCTACTAAGGTTACTTCTTTTTCTTCGCCGGGCTCGAAGCGCACCGCCGTACCTGCCGGAATATTTAAGCGCATTCCAAAAGCTTTCTCCCGGTCAAAGGCCATCAAAGGATTTACTTCAAAAAAATGAAAATGCGAACCAATTTGCACCGGCCGATCGCCGGTATTTACTACTACCAACGTTTCAGTCCGGCGGTTAACGTTCGCTTCAATCTCCCCTTTTGGAATAAAATACTCTCCTGGAATCATAATTTTTACTTTTTATTAGCGAATAGGATGGTGCACCGTTACTAGTTTCGTGCCATCCGGGAAAGTAGCTTCTACCTGTATTTCTTCAATCATTTCCGGAATGCCTTCCATTACTTCCTCGCGTCCCAAGATAGTAGCCCCATATTGCATAAGATCAGCCACCGTTCGGCCATCGCGCGCCGCTTCCTGTACGCGACTGCTAATCAGCGCAATGGCTTCCGGATAATTTAATTTTAATCCGCGAGCTTTCCGTTTTTCAGCTAATTCACCTGCTAAAAACAATAATAATTTTTCGGTTTCACGAGGAGTTAAATGCATAAAATAGTAGACGTAAAATAATTTAAAAATCAGGTAAACTGAATAACATTCAAATCAACATTAAATAAACAAATTAAACAAACCACCTTAATTTCTACCCATCTAAAAAATAAAAACATTAATTTTTATAATATACGCCTATTTCTTAAAGGTAAATTGTTAAAAATGATACATTTTATAAAAAACCACCTTATTTTTGCAACCTAATACCACTAATAAACATATAAGATATAACACTGAGGCTAATTAAATATTTTATTCTACAAACTCATAGCACTTAAGTGCCCTGATGGTGGTTGACCGAGTTTCACTTATTCTCTTATTTTATTTAGATAAATATAACCTTACCAAACAGATTTAATACATGAAATTACAGTTAATCGAAAATCAGATGGAAGAAATGACTATTAAAGTAATCGAAAAGCTGAAAGATGCCGATTCTAAAGACCAGATGCTAGATATAGTTACCCAAAAATTACAGATTTTAATTAAAAAATTTGAAGACCGGATTTTTACTACCCTGACCCCTTCTAAGGAATACGAAAAAGACAGAAATGCTAAAGAAGAAATAAGATATATAAAAGCGGTATTAGAAGGCAATCGGGATCACGAAGTTAAAAATCCGGAAAAGTTTAGCTTTATTAAACAGCAGTTAGAACAGGTAAGCTACCGTTTTAGCTAGTTACTCACTTGTAAAAAATAGCTTTTAGTATGCGCCACTTACTCTACACCATTTAAATCATTTACATCACACATTTTTAAGCCAGAAAATAACCTCGCTTCTTATTGGTGCGTACAGTTAAATTCACTAAGCATTAATTAAGATGGCACTAGCAGAAGAAGATAAACAAACCACTCCGAATAAACCTAAAAGTGTTAATTCAGACTATCACCAAGACCAAGCCAACGGAAACCAACCCGATCCGAGCGCTTACCGGAACGTGGGTCCGAACGGTGAAACCGAACGCAACGATCAAAAAGACTCTTTAAAGAATTTACACATTGGCGGCAATGAAACCACTGGTTACGGCGCCAACGATCCGGATAACAAAGAAGCATTTGCCCAAGGACCTGGTTTCGAGTTTGAAGGCAGCTACGACGAAATGGATGGCCATACTAATGGCATCCGGGCGAATGACCAGCCCTTTGGTAGTACGGAGACGAAACCTGAAGAATCTGATTCGGATTACAGCCGGGTTTAATTTGAAAAAATAGACTTAAAACAAAAGCAGCCGGTAATAGTACCGGCTGCTTTTGTTTGTATAGAGATTAGCTAAAAAATATAACGAATAGGGCACCAAGGAATAATTTCCTGCTGTAATTGCTTAAACTCGGCAATTAGCGCTGCTTTTAACTGATGCTGATACCGCACGTTAATACCGCCAAACTGGCTGCGTTTGGTTTCTTGATTTTCCGGTGTCCAAATTAAGGTTTCGGCTTTGGGGTTAATAGCTAAGTTAGCCTGGTGCTGCCAAAAATTATGCGTGAGAAATATAACCTCGCAGCTCATTTGTGCTTTCACTGTCGGATGAACTACTTGATTTAATTGCTCAAATAACTCTCGGTAATCTTCCTGCCAGCCCTCGTACACAATAACCGGCGAAAAGTTAACGTGTACTTCGTAACCAGCTTGGTAAAAATCATTAATGGCGTTAATCCGCTTCTCTACCGAATCGGTGCGCACGTCTACTAACTTACTTACTTTGTGGGGTAACAAGCTAAACCGAATGCGTACTTTCTGCTGCGGATCGTAAGTAAGTAATTCCGGGTTCACAAACTTAGTGGCAAATGTCGCAAAAGCTTTCGGGTGCTGCCGGTAAAAATCAACGGCAACCTTCACGTTATCCGAAATAGCAGCATCTACCGAAATATCAGAATTACAGCCAATATCGTAGGTGTAATACAGGTTATGCGTTTGGTTAGGCACTTTCGGCCAAACTTGCTTTTGCACATGCTTGTCTACGGCAGCCAGAATTTCTTCGGTGTTGGTGAATAAGGTAATGGGGTTTACGGGTTTGTTGCGGTCTACGTAGCAATAAGCACACGCCCCCATGCAACCATTAGCCAAGCTCGGTGAAATAAAATCAGAACTGCGGCCACTTTCCTTGCAAACCAAAGTTTTTAAACGGCCTAATACCAGTACCTCCGACTTCACCTGAAAATGATTACTCTCCAGAGCTGGTAAACGGTTGTGCTGCTGAATCTCCTGCTGACTAGCAGCAGGATGCGAGAGAAGCGCCTTCTGACCACGCTCATTGAGCGCATCGGGCGTGTAAAAGATGGTAGATGGCTGAAATGTTTGCATACGTATGTATAACAGGTTAATGACTGGCAAGGTTCAACCCGACACATATTAAACTATTTGATTATCAATTCATTATACATAATTTTTATAGATTTTTTTAAGTTCCAAATCAAGTGTTTAGCAGGTAAAATCAGGAGTTTACCTTGAATAGAAAATAAAAAAGGCAGGTTTTAACCTGCCTCTGCCTATTAGGTCCAGTATAAGATAGGAGCATCCGGGAAGCGGCGTTTTAATTCCGCTTGAAAGAAGCTGCGCAGCATGTTCATGGTAACGGTATTGTACACGTACTTTTTACCACCAAACTTATTAAACTTAAGCGAACGGTTGCTTTCGTCGAAGTCGATGGAAGTATTGGGGTACCATTCCTGTAGCAATGCCTTAGAACCGGGGGTAAACCGGTGCGTAATTAATTCAAAAGTAATCTCGGAAGGAAAATTTAAAGTTTGCTCTAAACGATCGAGTAAATGGGTGTATTGCTCTTCCCAATCCGGCAATGGCATAATGGGCGCTAAAACAATACCTACTTTGTAACCACCGCCACCTGCGCTACGAGGCAAAGCTAATTTCCGGATAGCAGCTAAACGAGCTTCCATAGAAGCCGTACCGCCTTCCATCCGTGAAGCTACCAACTCGGTATTTAAACTTAGCCGTGGATGCGTATGACCATTGTGAGGCAATTGCAGCAAGCTATCTACCTGGTCAAACTTGGTAACCCAACGCAGGTGCATATTTTCCTGCTCCCCAAAAAAGCGAATAGTTTCGGAAAGGCTGCCCGTAACGTGCTCAATACCCAATGGATCGGTATAACAACTTGCTTCGAAAGTAGTAACCTGATTTGGTTTCTGGTAATTTTTTAAATTTTCCAGAATAGCCGGTAAATTGGCAAATGCCCGGATAACGGGTGGTCCTTGCAGGCTACCAGCCAAATAACAATACTGGCAATGTGCCGGACAACCTTCGGCCAAATGAAACTGGTAATCGGCCGAAGGCGGAATGGGCTGTAACTTCAAGGCGCTGGCCGGAGCAGTTACCACAGCTAAGGTACTTTTTGCTTTCCGGTAGGTTTCGCGCTCATCAGCTCCGCGTAATCCAAGTAAACGGTTTTGTTTTAATTCTTCTATGGGTAAGCCTAAATCCTTCACCCGCTCGTAAATCTGCTGCCCCCATGGCTCCTGCAAAGCGGCGGGAGTAAATAACACCTGTTTGGGCATCCATAATTTGGTTTTACGAACAATGGGTTTAAATTCTACTATTTCCTGGGTGGCTATCATCTACTAAGTTTTAGTACCTAAATTCGATTTAAACAAAAGGTTTTAGCAGTTTAACCTGCTTTACGATCTGTTATTATTTAAACACCTTTATACGCTATATAATTCAGCTTTAACCAGTAAACACCAAAGAATTACCTTTTGTAAATCAAGAACTTACAAATTAATTTTCTATTAAAAATATCTCCTTTAAAAAGCCCTTTCAACTTATTTGACCCGATATTTTGTGAAATTCTGGACCTGATGAAATGTGGAAGGAAGTTCGAAAATGGATTAAAAAATTTTCTGAGAGAAAAATAAGACTGTTATTAAAAAGAAAAGAAAGAAGATGGATAAAAAGCAGAAAGCCCGGAAAGTATACTCCCGGGCTTTTCAGATTTATAAATTTAAAAATTAGATAATATCTTTTAATTCTTGCTGATCCACGAAAGGTTGATTACGCAAACGCTTACCCGTAGCTTTAAAAAGAGCATTGGCCACGGCGCCACCGGTTGGAGGCAAGGCCGGTTCACCCAAACCAGTAGGATCAATGCCGTTATCCACAAAATGAACTTCAATTTCCGGAACTTCTTTTAACTTAATCAACCGGTAGGTATCAAAGTTCTTCTGCGTCGGTAGTCCATCTTTAAAAGTTAATTTGCCGTACATCGCGTGACCGATACCATCTACAATACCACCCATCATTTGCTGACGGGCGCCACTCAGGTTAACTACTATACCGCAATCACCAGCCGCATAAATCTTTTTCAAAACTGGTTTTCCTTTCTGTACCACTACTTCGCCCACTTGAGCTACGTAAGAAGCATGCGAGAAGTAAACGCTAAAGCCTTGAAAAACACCTTTCTTCTTACCCCATTGCGCTTTTTCCGCCGCTAACTGAATTACTCCCTTCATCCGGTCGATGTCGTATTTTATTTCACCTACCGGCGTTTTCTTCGCCTTATCTAATAAATCGAGGCGAAATTGAACCGGGTCTTTACCAGCCGCCAGAGCTACTTCATCCATAAACGATTGTTCGGCAAACGCTAAAAAGTTGGTAATGGGAGCCCGCCACGGACCAGTGGTAATCGGGGATTGATGCTCTACCGAATCAATTAGTAAATTATCAACCGCTCCGGAAGGGAAGTTATGTTCGCGGGTAGAATTACCGGCATTAATACCAGCGCCCCGCAATTTATAACCAATTAAATTTCCTTGCGCATCCAAAGCCGCCTCAAAGCGATACCGAACGGCCGGACGGTAAGAACCACCCGTCATATCATCTTCCCGGGTCCAGATTACTTTTACCGGAGCTTTAATTATACTCGATACTTCGGCGGCTTCTAAAGCATAGTCAGCTTTTAAACGGCGACCAAAACCACCACCTAAGCGGGTAATTTGTACGGTTACCTTTTCCGGTGGGATATTCAGCAATTTAGCCGTTTCGTTACGGGCCAAATCCGGCGTTTGCGTTGGTCCTACTAACTCTACGCCATCGGGCCGAACGTGCGCAAAAAAGTTCATCGGTTCCATCGGACTGTGCGATAAGAACGGACACTGATACTCGCTTTTAATTACTTTAGCCGCATTTTTAAAAGCAGTATCTACATCGCCATCTTTCCGGCGTACCGTAGCTTCGGTACTATTCAATAATTCCTGGAAAATACGATCGTGGTCTTGGGTACTTTCGATGTTACCCTCTTTTTCGTACTCTATTTTTAGAGCTTCCCGCGCTTTTTTAACCTGCCAAGTAGATTTTCCTACTACCGCTACGTTATTTTTAAAAGTAACTACATCTACAATACCCGGCGTGGCTTTAGCGGCCGCTGAGTCTACAGATTTAATTTTCATCCCGAAAGCTGGCCGTTGCACCATGGCAAACAACATTCCTTCGCGGTAAAAATCCAAGCCAAAAAGTGGTTTACCGGTTACAATTGCCGGATGCTCCACATTTTTTATTGCTTTCCCGATCAGTTTAAAATCTTTCCGGTCTTTTAATTTTACCTCGGTTGGTACGGGTATTTGAGCAGCTTCAGTAGCCAGTTCACCATAAGTTAGTTTCCGGTTACTTGACTTATGCCAAACTACTCCTTTTTCGGTGCTTAATTCAGATACTGGTACGTTCCAGCGCTTAGCCGCTGCTTCTAGTAGCATTTGGCGCGCAGTAGCGCCCGCTTTTCGCAATCTTTGCCAGGAATGCGGCACTGCCCCACTACCACCGGTTAATTGGCGCTCGAATTTTTTATCTAACATGGCCTGCTCTACTTTCACCTTAGTCCAGTCGGCATCCAGCTCTTCGGCCACAATCATCGGGAACGAAGTTTTAATATTCTGGCCTAACTCCGGATTAGGAGAAAAAATAGTAATCAGGCCATCCGTAGAAATTTTAAGGTAGCTGTTAAAATCAATATCTCCGGCAGCCAAAGCTGCTTGGCCAACTACCGAAGTAGTAGCCGCTTCGGAGCTGAGCCAGTTAAAGCCCAGAAAGAGTCCGCCGCCGGCCGCAGCGGTTAATTTCAAGAAGTTTCGCCGGCTCGTTTGTACTTGCGTTGACATAGCTATTTCGTGGTTTTGTTAGCGGCTAATTGCACGGCTTCGCGAATCCGGTGATAGGTTCCACAACGGCAAATATTGCCGGTCATGGTGGCATCAATTTCGGCGGTTGTAGGTTTCGGGTTTTTCTTCAGCAAGGCTGCAGCCGTCATTATCTGACCGGCCTGGCAATAGCCACACTGCGATACATCTACTTCGTTCCAGGCGGCTTGTACCGGATGATCCCCTTTAGCAGATAAGCCTTCGATGGTAACAACTTTTGATTTACCCACGGCGGATACCGGATAAACGCAAGATCGGGTAGCTTCGCCGTTAACGTGTACGGTACAGGCGCCGCATTGGGCAATACCACAACCATATTTAGTGCCGACCAACCCCAGGTGGTCACGTAGTACCCACAAAAGTGGGGTATCGGGCTCTACATCGGCCTGATAGCTCCGGCCATTTATTTGTAATTTGAACTGGGCCATTGGTTTAAGAAGATTAGTTTGCAGGCTAATTTACAAAACAATTAAAAATTTACCAGAAATTATGTTGTATAATTCACAATAACTAGCCAATTAAATTTTAAAGCTAATTTCCTTTTAGTTAAGGGATAGAAAAGGCGTGTTTAACATTAGTTATAAAGAACCGGAGAATATTGCCTTGTACGTTGAAAAGTTAAAAACCACCACTTTTACTTAGACAAAAAGCGGTCGTGGCTGTTGCACAACTCCCTTTTGAGCCGCGTCCTATTTCCCTATCTGAACTCAATGCTGCTCCTAATAGTGCTCTCTTAGTGGAAAAACAGCTTAGTAAAAGCAAAAGAATAGCTGCTAAAAGCAGATTCTTGATTCTTTTGAAGTGCCAAAGCTTGGCTGACCGCTTTCACCGGTTTAAACTTCAGATATTTCTTCAAGTTAAAAGCAGTGGTGGCCAGCAGCATCACCTTGTGAGCCCCGGCTTTACCCCGCACTCCTATTTTCCGGAGACCATAGTAATGAATTAAGCTGCCGAAGACCGGCTCTACCGTGCTTTGTCGAACTCGCTTCATCCGTTTACCTTTTCTACTTTGCTGTCTTTCTAATGCTCGTCGATATTCCGAATCGTATGCAGTACGGGTGATTTGGCGGCATTGGCTTTTGGGAACGCAAGAAGATTTGAGCGGGCAATGTTTACAGTCCTGGTAGGTAGCCCGGTAGATTTTTAGCAAACCTCCCTCCGCATTGGTGTCATAGGTCTTAAAGGCGAGTATCTTCCCGGTCGGACAGGTGAAATAGTCAGCTTGTTGGTCATAAGGAAAACCTTCTATCTCGGACTTGTACTGGCCAAATACGGGTATCCAGCCCGTTATCTTTCTTTGCTCTAAAAAGGCGTAGTTGCTACCGTTAGAATAGCCACCATCCGCTAGCAGTTCCTTTAGACGTAGTTCATTATCTAGTAGCCGTCGCTGCAATCTCAGCGTGATAGCCGGCAAATATTGGCTGTCCCGCCCATCAGCCAAATCCGCTTGAACATGGCTGATAACGCCTTTGGCTGTATCCACCGCCAGGCTGCAATAATAGTTAAGTTGTCTGGCTTTGCCCGGTTTGACCGATATGCGGGCATCCGGATCGGTGGAACTGTAGTGCGTTTTATTGCTGACCAGGCGGGCCTTCTCGTGCTTACCGCCTAAGCCTTTGGGAGATGCTTTCAGCTGATCTTGGTGCTTTTCCAGTTTTCTTAACTGGTACTCCGGAGCCGAGAGGAACTGTTCTGGCTTTCCCTCTTTATTCTGGTTGGACTTCTTTACTACCGCTTCATTCTCGAGGATAACCTTCGTTAAGTGCTTTTTCACCGACTCGGGTGATTGTTTTAAAAGCAGGCTATCCATCGAAGCATTGGCCTTAATGGGGGCGGAGTCAATCGCCTGCCGATGACCGGCTACCATGCCTTTCTCGACACATAAGCGAAAGACTCTATCAAACAGTAGCTCAAACAACTTCTCCGGGTAAAGCTGCCGAGTACGAGAAACCGTGGAGTGCCAGGGCAAGGGCTCATCTATTTGGTAGTCTAAAAAGTAAAGCAGATCTAGTCGGAGGCTACAGTGCTCGATCAGTTGGCGGTCGGAAACAATATTCTCCAGGTAACCCACCAAGCAGAGCTTAAAGAAGACTACCGGATCGATCGACTGCTGACCACATCGTCCGTAGTAAGGTTGGGTAAGCTCGTAGAGAAAATCCAAATTCAACTGCTGTTTCAAGCGGCGATAGAAGTTGTGTTCTGGTACATGTGCCGAGAGCGAAAAAAGCAACGCCTTTTCATCTTCCAAAACCTTTCTGCCTTGCATAACCTTAAAAAATAGTCCTATCCTTCTTCAACGATTAACTTCAATCAAGGGGTTGTGCAACAGCCACTGCGGTTTTCTACGAATAAGAAAAATTCTAATTTTTATTAGTTAATCGGTCTGCTGCTGCTTCGTCTACCATCCAGATAGTTTCACCTTTTTGCGGTTGAATAAGTTGGGCCGGATATTTTTCCGGATTATGTTCTCCTTCTAAAACTTCGTATAAGGCATTACTTTTCTTTCCGCCGTAAGTTAAAAAAGCAATTTTGTTTGCCTGATTAATAAAAGGAGCCGTGAGGGTAATACGGTGCATTTGTTGCGGCTCTAAATAATAAGCCTGCACCCAACGCTCTTTTTCGTGCAGAACAGCTGTACCCGGAAAAAGAGAAGCCGTGTGACCATCATCGCCCATTCCTAACAAAATTAAATCGAAACCAGCGTTTGGTTCATGAAAGTGATTTCGTAAAAGATCTTCGTATTGTTGCGCATATTGTTCGGGAGCTACTTCGCCCCACATGGGGTAAATTTGAGCAGGAGGTATGGGCACATTCTTCAGCAAAGTATCAAAAGCCATTTTAGCATTGCTGCGTTCATCGGTAAGGGGCACCCAACGTTCGTCGCCCCAGAATACATAGGTTTGCTGCCAGGGTATTTCTTCTCGATAAGGTGATTGCGTTAGTAAACGATATAATTTCTCCGGCGAAGAACCTCCCGTTAAGGCAACGGTAAATTTATTTTTGGCTTTTACCGCTTCTAGGGCCGTTTGCCGGAAAATTTCGGCAGCCGCTTGGCTAAGTTCTTCCAAATTTGTAAATACCCGGATCATGCTTTTTCCTTTTCTTTCACTTCCTTAGATTGCCCGTTCCGGGAAACATTTACCGCCCAGGTATGGCCTTCGCGAGCTATTAAAGCCTCTGCATTTTCGGGTCCCCACATGCCTGCCGTATAGTTCGGAAACTCCAGCGACGGCCGCGACTCCCAGGTTTCCAGAATTGGCGTAATTACTTCCCAGGCGGTTTCTACCTGGTCGGAGCGCATAAATAAAGTAGCATCGCCTTGTAAAGCATCGAGCAACAAGGTTTCATAAGCCTCCGGCGATTGGGTAGAACAATCATCGTAATCAAACACCAGTTCGGCTGGGGTCAATTGCATTTCCAAGCCGGGTCGTTTGGCAGTAAACCGCAGGCGGATATCCATTTGCGGCTGAATATTGATGGTTAACCGGTTAGGCAATAAATTTTCGGAGAGAGCCGTGGAAAAGGTAGAATGCGGCACGGGCCGGAACTGCACGGTTATAGAAGAAGTTTTTTCCTGCAGACGCTTACCGGTACGCAAATAAAAGGGTACTCCTTGCCAACGCCAATTATCCAGGTAAAATTTTACGGCAGCATACGTTTCAGTATTTGAATGCGGATCTACGCTGGTTTCTTCGCGGTAACCCGGCACTTTTTTACCCTGCACCCAGCCGGACCCGTATTGACCCCGGACGGCATGTTTGTTTACCTGATCAGGTGTTAGGCGGCGGATAGCCCGTAGTACATCTACCTTGCGGTTGCGTATTTCTTCGGCTTCGAACGAAACGGGCGGTTCCATGGCAATCATACACATAATCTGGAGCAAGTGGTTTTGAATCATATCCCGCAAGGCGCCCGATCCTTCGTAGTAGCCTCCTCGATCTTCTACCCCAACTTGTTCGGCTACCGTTACCTGCACGTAATCGATATAATTCCGGTTCCAGAGAGGTTCGAACAAGGCATTGGCGAACCGAAAAGCCAGAATGTTTTGCACCGTTTCTTTTCCCAGGTAATGATCAATGCGGTAAATCTGGCTTTCCTGAAAAGTACGGGTGAGTAACTGGTTTAAATCACGGGCCGTTGCTAAATCTTTCCCGAATGGTTTCTCCACAATAATGCGATCGCGGGCCGCATCACTGGCCAACTTAGCCGCGTGGATATTAACGGTAACTGCTTCGATAAACTGGGGGGCAATGGAGAGATAGAACAATCGGTTGGCTCGGGTACCCCAGGCTTTATCCAATTCAGCTATTCTATCGGCTAATTTTTTATAAGCTTCCGGATCATTGATTTCAGAGGGTAGATAAGAAATAAACGGGTTAAAAGTATTCCATTTTTCTTCGGTTGGTTTACCGCTGCGCGAAAACTCACCTAAGCCTTCGTACAGACGCGTCCGGTAGTCATTATCGTTCAGGGGGGTACGTCCTAAGCCAATAATGGCAAATTTATCGGGCAACCAGCCATCCAGAAACAAATTGTAAAATGCCGGTAACAGTTTTCGTTTGGTTAAATCGCCGGTACCGCCGAAGATAACCACCACGGTTGGCGCTGTATTTTTGCCTGTTATCATAAGGATAATGATTAATAAGGTAGTATTACCGGATAGAAGCTGTATAGGAGGTTTTGAATTTATCTGATATCAAGACCCGGAACATTCCATCCCGCTTTTATTTTTTTCGATGTATTAATAAGAGAAACAACACAACTTAAATCTGTTGATGTAACTATTACAACTACTAACCCGAAACTACGCGAAATGTTAAATACGGCACATCAAGTATGGCCTTTTTCTTAAAGGCCCATTAACTCCACTGCGTATGAAAAATGCCTGTCTGATCAATACGTTCGTAAGTATGCGCCCCAAAGTAGTCCCGCTGCGCCTGAATTAAATTGGTAGGTAAAGTAGCGCTGCGGTAAGCATCAAAATAACTCAACGATGCTAACAAACCGGGCATCGGAATTCCTTTATCTACGGCGGTTTTAACTATAATTCGTACATCTGCCTGGCGCTGTAACAAAGATTCTCCAATTTTAGGATCGAGCAACAGATTGGACAAATCCGGGTTGGTAGCAAAAGCTTGCCGGATATCTTCTAAACAAGCCGCCCGGATAATGCACCCCCCCCGCCAGATTTTAGCTACTTCCTGCAGTTGCAAACCATAATTATACACTTGCGAAGCTATCCGTAACTGCACCAAACCTTGCGCATAGGTAATAAGCATAGAAAAATAAAACGCTTGCCGGAGCTGATCAATAAGTTGCAAATTGTCAGCCTCTGAATGAGAGGCGGCGTTTATTCCTCCTAATTGCTGAGCGGCTTGTACTCTTTCGTCTTTATAAGCTGACATATCGCGCATCGTTACGGCCATATCCACAGTAGGAAGCGGAACCTGCAAGTCCATGGCGTTCTGTGAAGTCCATTTTCCGGTACCTTTTTGCCTTGCCCGATCCGAAATAAGATTTACCAATCGTTGGCCGGTAGCTTCGTCGTTTTTTTGCAAAATTTCACCGGTAATTTCAATCAGGAAGGATTGAACTTCGGTTTGATTCCAGCTGGAAAATACTTGTTGCAAAGCATCATCGTTCAGTCCTAAACCACGTTTTAGAAAATCATACGTTTCGGCAATGAGTTGCATAATGCCGTACTCAATGCCATTGTGCACCATTTTCACGTAATTACCTGCCGAGCCATTTCCTAAATAAGTTACACAAGGTTCGCCATTTACTTTAGCGGCTACGGCTTCAAATATCGGGCGTAATCTTTCGTAGGCTTGTTTATCCCCGCCCGGCATCATACTCGGTCCAAAGCGGGCACCTTTTTCTCCTCCCGAAATACCCATCCCAAAAAAATGAATTCCTTTTTCGGCCAAAGCTGCATCCCGCCGGTCGGTATCCGGGAAGTAAGAGTTACCTCCGTCGATTACAATATCACCGGGTTCCAGATAGGGTAATAAACTGGCAATGGCAGCATCTACCGGTTTACCCGCGGGTACCAGCAACATTAAGGCCCGGGGCTTCCGCAATGATTGAATAAATTCTTCGGCGATGGTAGTTCCTTTTACCGGTTTACCTTTATCGGCTTCGTTTTCCAGAGCTAAAGCTTTCACCGGGTCCAAGTCCAGGCCGGAAACGGCAAAACCATGATCAGCCATATTTAAAAGTAAATTGCGGCCCATCACGCCCAAACCTACCATGCCAAAATCGTATTGTGTGTCGTTCATAACAGCTTTATGTTTGAAGCTTTTGGTGTAAATGTAAAAGAGTAACCATTAAACTAAACCAAAGTTTGCCAGAGCTTGCCGGGTGGTAGCATAACTGGTATGATGAATACAATGCATGCCTAAACTACCCGCTTCCCGCACAAACATAGCTCGGTCGTCGATGTAAATGCTGTGTTCCGGAGCTACCTGGGCGACATCCAAAGCTAACCGGAAAATATCATGATCGGGTTTCCGGAAGTGCACAAAGCACGAGGAGACAAAAGTATCGATGAATTTATCTAACCCGAATTGCTGGATGCGGTAAGCGTTTATTTCACGGCCTTCGTTGTTTACAGCTATCGATTTTAATTTATAGCGATGTTTTAATTCCGTAACCATTGCCATCATATCGGGAAACGGACCAGTTTGATCCATGATAAATTGCGTAAACTCCTGCCGGGAATAAGGCCGGTCTTCGTAGAAAACAATCCGTTCCAAGTATTCGTCCAGGCTTAACTTACCCGATTCGTAGGTATCAAAAGTAAGGTGGTGCCGCTCGTTGAGCTGTTCGTAATCTAAATTAAATTTTTCCGCCGCCCGTTTCCGGGCGGCACGATCCCAGCCATTGGTTAAAAATACCCCACCTATATCCAAAAAAAGGGCCTTAATAGAAAAAGTCGCACTCATTATTCTACCGTGGCTGCTTCTTTACGCTTTTCTTCCAACACACGCATCAAACTAGTAAATGGTTTAATAAATTTCTGGATACCTTCTTCTTCTAATTGTTGGGTTATAGCGGCTAAATCAATTCCTACTTCCGCTAATTGGGCTAAAGTATTCCGGGCTTCTTCGGTGCCTTCCTCTAAGCGAGCAGCCGGCTGTCCGTGGTCGCGGAAAGCATTAAGCGTTTCCATAGGCACCGTATTTACCGTATCAGGTCCAATTAAGGATTCCACGTAAAGTACATCCCGGTAAGCCGGATTTTTGGTACTGGTGCTAGCCCAGAGTAAACGCTGTGGTTTGGCTCCTTTTTCGGCTAAAGCTTTAAACCGGTCAGATTGGAATACTTCTTTGTAAATCTGGTAAGCCATTTTAGCGCTGGCAATAGCTGTTTTTCCGAGCAGCTGCTTGGCAACTCCAGCTTTATCGATGCTTTCGTTAGCTAATTTATCCAGTTTAGGATCTACCAGAGCATCTATCCGGCTGAGGAAGAAACTCGCAACTGAGGCTACCTTATCGATTGGTTCACCTTTTTGCGCCCGCTGTTCCAGACCGGCCACGTAAGCTTCGGCAACCTGCCGGTATCGTTCCAGGCTAAATAATAACGTAACATTAACATTAATGCCTTCGCTGATTAACTGGGTAATAGCCGGTAACCCTTCGGGAGTGCCTGGTACTTTAATCATTACGTTTGGCCGGTTTAAGGTTTGCCACGAAGATTGCGCTTCTTTAATGGTGCCAGCGGTATCCTGCGCCAGAGTGGGCGAAACTTCTAGGCTCACGTAACCATCCAGGCCTTGGGTTTGTTCGTAAACTCCTTGAAAGGTATCGGCCGCATTTTGCACATCTTCAATAGCTACCGCTAAAAAAATTTCTTCGGTAGATTTTCCTGATTGCGCCAAGGTTTGAATAGCCTCCCAGTAATCGTCGCTACGGGCAATAGCTTCTTCAAAAATAGCCGGGTTAGAAGTAACGCCCCGCAAATCATCTTCGTCGATCAATTTTTTTAATTCGCCGGAAGAGATAAATTTCCGACGGATAAAGTCCAGCCAGATACTCTGACCAAACGATGCTATTTGAGCAAGAGAACTTTTCATGATTTATTCTTTTTTTCTAAAGCTATTACTTTATCTAAACGACGTTGGAAGCGCTCTTCTTTTAAGAACTGCGCTTTTAAAAAAGACTGCACAATTTCCCAGATGAGCATGGGGCCAATTACCCGACCGCCCACACAGAGCAGATTCAGGTCGTCGTGCTCTACTCCCTGGTGGGCCGAGTAGCTCTCCGTGATTAAAGCGGCCCGTACTCCCGGAAATTTATTAGCTGCCACCGACACGCCTACTCCACTTCCGCAAACAGCAATGCCCCGTTCTACTTCCTTGTTGGCAACTGCTTGGGCCAAGGGAATAATTATATCCGGGTAATCGTCCTGGGCATCGTACTGGTGTGCCCCGTAATCGGTAACCTCGTAGCCGGCGTCGCGCAACTGCTTTATTAAATATTGCTTTTGTTCGAAACCAGCGTGATCGGCAGCAAGCCCTATTTTCATTATTGTATTACTTATTTAAAACCGCCCGGGCTTTTTCACAAACATTTTCTACGGTAAAGCCAAAAGCGGCTAATACTTTGTCACCGGGACCAGATTCGCCGTAACGGTCGATACCCACTACTGCTCCATCGGAGGTAACGTATTTATACCAAGCCAAGGTAATACCCGCCTCAACAGCTACTCTTTTCTTTACGGATGGTGGCAGCACTTCATCGCGGTACGCTTGATCTTGTTTTTCGAATAATTCCCAGGAAGGCATACTTACCACCCGGGCCTTAATGCCTTCTTTTTGCAATTCAGCCTGAGCGCCCATTACTAATTGCACTTCAGAACCGGTTCCGATTAAAATAATATCGGGAGTTCCTTCGCTATCACTTAAAATATAAGCTCCTTTCTCTAAATTACGAGCCGCTGCGTACTTGGTACGATCAACAGTAGGTAATTTTTGACGAGTAAGAATTAAAGCTACCGGACCTTTCATGCGGTTCATGGCAATTCGCCAGGCTTCTACCGTTTCATTAGCATCCCCAGGGCGGATAACCGTTAAATTAGGAATAGTGCGTAATGCGGTTACGTGCTCAATAGGCTGATGCGTAGGGCCATCTTCGCCTACCGCAATACTATCGTGAGTGAAAACATACGTAACTGGAGCTTCGGTGAGAGCAGCTAGCCGGATAGAGCCCCGCATGTAATCGGAAAAGGTTAGGAACGTTCCGCCGTAAGCCCGCACGCCCCGGTGTGAAGCCATCCCGTTTAAAATAGCGCCCATCCCGTGTTCCCGCACGCCAAACCAGATGTTAGTGTGGTCGTAACTACCCGGCTGGAAGCTAATATCGCCTTTAGTAGGCATTTCGTTGGAGCTGGCTAAATCCGCAGAGCCCCCAATTAACCAAGGCACCGTTTGCTTTAAGGCCTCTAAAGTTTTACCGGATGCCTGCCGGGTAGCCAATGCTTCGCTGGGGGCAAAAACGGGTAAGTTGGCGTCCCAGTTAGCGGGCAGTTCCCCTTCGTACGTGAGCCGAAGTTGTTCCCCTTCGGTGGTAAATTGCTTTTGGTATTCTTCAAATTGGCGCTGCCATTCGGCTTGTAATTCGGAGCCGCGGCGGCCTGGTTCCTGGAATTGTTCTTTTACTTCGTCCGGGACATAGAAACTTTGATTCGAATCGAACCCTAAAAATTCTTTCGCTTTTTTCAGGTTTTCCTCGCCTAATGGGTTGCCGTGTACTTTACTGGTGCCTTGCTGCGGGCTGCCGTAGCCAATAATGGTTTTAACAGATATAATGGAAGGGCGTTCGGTTTCTTCTTGCGCCGCCCGGATGGCCTGATCAATTCCTTCAACATCATTCCCATCTTTTACTTGCTGCACGTGCCAGCCATACGCTTCAAAGCGAGCCAAAACATTTTCGGTAAAGGCCAGACTGGTTGGTCCATCCAGAGAAATATCGTTATCGTCGTACAGATAAATAAGCTTACCTAATTTCAAGTGACCGGCCAACGAGGCTGCTTCGGCAGCTACCCCTTCCATTAGATCGCCGTCGCTCACAATACAATAAGTGTAATGGTCTATCAGGTTAAAATCGGGGCGGTTGTATTTAGTGGCTAAAAAAACTTCGGCCATGGCTACTCCAACACCATTACCAAATCCTTGGCCTAATGGTCCGGTAGTTACTTCTATTCCAGGAGTCAGGAAAGATTCGGGGTGCCCCGGGGTTTTAGAGCCAATTTGCCGGAAGTTTTTAATTTCTTCTAAAGGTAAATCATACCCATATAAATGCAATAAACTATACAACAAGGCGGAACCGTGTCCGGCCGAAAGAATAAAACGATCGCGATTCTGCCAGTGCGGATCTTGCGGATTAAACCGGAGAAAACGCGACCAGAGTACATAGGCCATTGGTGCGGCTCCTAAAGGTAAACCAGGGTGTCCCGAGTTAGCTTTCTGTACCATATCGGCAGAAAGAAAACGGATGGTGTTAATGCTAAGCTCATCGAGCTGGGTTATTGTTTCGGTGGAATTTTGTTCAGCCATATTGAATAGGAAAATAAGTTTTAACGCGAAGCGGTAACTTTAGGATGAAAAATCAAATTAAATTGCTGTTAACCCGTAATTACATGTTTAAGTAAGTTTTAACACGTACCCGTATTCTATTTTCTTACCGGTTAGCAGTAAAATGGTTGTAAACTTAAAACTTCTATTGAATAAATCAGCAGTTCTGTTCCTGAAATAGTTAATTGATTAAAAATTGTTACGCATAAGGCGATGGACTTACCGAAGTCCAGCCGCCATCAATAATTAAGGTTTGGCCGGTAATATGGCGGGCCTTTTCCGATACCAGAAAAACGGTAGCGTGGGCAATATCAGTCGGGGTAGCTGGTCGGCCTATAGGAGTAATAATCGACCAGGTCTTTTCGTATTCCGGGTCTTCGGCGGTTCTCTCGGTGAGGGTGGCGCCCGGTGCCACGGCATTAACGGTAATACCATAAGCCGATAATTCCACCACCAGATTCTTGGCCAGCATTTCCAAAGCAGCCTTGGTCATGCCATACGCTGCCAGATTCTTATGCGCCTGATGCCCGGTAACCGACGACATAAATAAAATACTACCGCCCGTTTGCTGTTTCATCATCTGCTGAGCGGCGGCTTGGGCTAAAAAGAAAGATCCGCGTAAATTTAAATCCATCACCCGCTGCAAGGCTTCCGGAGTATAGGTCAAAAAATCACCAAAAAGCGTAATACCGGCATTGGCAATAGCAATAGTAACCCTACCAAAATGGTCTACGGCTTTTTGAATTAATTCTCTTATAAAAAAAACATCGGCTGCGTTACCAGGTACCCCTAAACAACAATCTTTAAACTCAGTATTTAATTGACGGGTAGCCTGTTCGGTTAAGGCCGCATCGGCATCATTCAGTACAACCGCCACCCCTTGTCGGGCCAACTCCCGGCAAATAGCAAAACCAATGCCTTGGCCCGCCCCGGTTACAATTGCTACTTGCTGCTTTGCATTTTTGTTTTCGAGCATATTAGAAGGAATAATCCACTTGTTGATAAAGGTATCCCGTTTTATAGAATTTCTTTTTCCGGCAACTTAGTCTCAGTTAGTTAAAATTGGGGCAGGGAATTCAATTTACAGAAATCATCTTCGGCTCTCGTTTTGCCTTCTGCTAGTACTAAAGTTTTCCCGGCCGGAAATACGTATTTCTCCGGCATAAAACCAAATTACCGTAGTGCGCTACCAATGATTTTAAAGAATACTTCTTAGGTGCTTTAACCCAGATTAAAACTTGTATAATTCAGTGACCCTGCCCACAATATTCTTTCCTCGCAGATGTTATTCTAATAGGTGCTTGGCGAAAAAACAAAAGTGATTTTTATAAGATTAACCACATCCAAAATTTTAAACTTATTTACCTGAATAATAAAGTTCGTCTAATATTTTATTTTGAGAGTTGATCTTAGCCTTAAATGTGACCTTAAACAAGAAAACTATGGTACTTTACATAGAGAAACATCAATATTCAATATTCGCGTGCTCTTAGAAATGTTAAAATCATAAAATCACTATATATTTACTTCCGTAATGCAAGAGCAACACAAAACATTAATCAATCTTATTAACTGCTAAAAACCAACAACACCAATGACCACCAACTACAGCGCCGTTCAAGAAGTATCTAATCTTAATCATTCCTCGATTTCAGCTAATGCTATCCTGTTAGTTAAAGCCGAAGAATCGCTCATTCAACTAAGTTGGGTAAAATCACCGGCCCCTGCCGAATTAACTGAATGTGCCAATTTAGTTAGTGAGATAATAAAAGAAAATAACCTGCTTTACTTCTTGCACGACATCCGGAATGTAAATTATACCGATATAAATTTACAAAGATGTTTAACGAAAGAGTTTTGCCCGCAAATTCTGGAAGCTGGTATTACCCGGTTTGTGCATTTAGCTAAATACGCGCTTCCCGAAATGATGATAATTGACCAGATTACAGATTATTTAAAAAGCAAAGTGGTCACTAACAAAAACGTTAAATTAGAAATCTGTACTACTCCCGAAGGTGCCTCGGATTGGTTAAGCAATTCCGCTTCTCAAACGGCTGATTCTTCGGTTAAAATACAAGTTAAAGAAGTAGTTGCCGAGCAAGTTAGTTACAACTGGGCAGCGGCGGCTCAAATTAGCGCTTCCATTAAGCAATATAAAGAAAAAGCATCCTTGGTCTTCGGGATTCTAACCAAACGCAAATCCTTTCTTTCTGATTTATAATAATTAAGTAATTCTATTCTGATAGAAACAAAAAGAGGAAACCTTAAAGGTTTCCTCTTTTTGTTTCATAAATTTTATGGTTTTCGCTTCAGGAACTTGAAAGTAACAATACATAAATCCGATTT
This sequence comes from Adhaeribacter arboris, assembly GCF_003023845.1. NCBI lineage: Bacteria > Pseudomonadati > Bacteroidota > Cytophagia > Cytophagales > Hymenobacteraceae > Adhaeribacter > Adhaeribacter arboris. The sequence goes on from NZ_PYFT01000001.1 coordinate 3,412,140, forward strand.
GTTTTTAACTTAACCTGTCCTCTTTAAGTTAGAATCTCATATTAAAGCGTACCTCTATAATTCTTCTTTATTACAAGCAATAGTAACAGGCAGCAATTCCCCCTTAGTTAAAGTTAAAACCACTTATCTTGCTTCGCCGCTTTCAATAAGTGTTCTGGAACTATTAAGGATACTTAAAATAAATACCTGAATGAAAATATTTAAGAAGATTTAAGAAAGTTTTTGTATCCGCTTCAACTTATCCTTTCGGTAATGAGTATAATTTTACTTTTACGCCATCCTGCATAACTAGTATTTAGAGCAAATTAAGAATTACTTGTTTTGATGGGTTATGTATTTACCGGCACGTTTTACTTACCATGACCCGAAAACAGCGCATCAGCATTATTCTTATTTTAGGAACCCTCGCTACTATCAGTCCTTTTTCGATTGATATGTATTTACCGGGTTTTCCGGCCATTGCGCGGGATTTAAACACTACTATCGACCAGATTCAATTATCCTTAACCAGTTATTTGATTGGTATTGCCATTGGTCAGTTACTATATGGCCCTTTATTAGATAGATTTGGTCGCAAAAAGCCACTTTATATAGGTTTAACCGTTTACGTGCTCGCGTCTATTGGTTGTGCCTTTACTCACTCGGCCAATAATTTAATAATGATGCGGTTTATTCAGGCAATTGGAGGCTGCGCGGGCATGGTAGCGGCGTTGGCTTTGGTACGAGATTTATTTCCGGTAGGTGAAATTGCCAAAGTACTATCGCTGCAAACGCTGGTAATCAGTGTATCTCCTATGATTGCTCCTACTGTGGGAGGCTATGTTACGGCTGCGTTTGGCTGGCAGTTTATTTTTTTGGTATTAGCCATAATCGTGGGCTTGGTAGTTTTGGGTATTTACTTTTTTTTACCAGCTGGCCGGCCACCGGACATTTCCTTTTCCTTATTACCGGGGCCGGTATTAAGTAACTTTTATTCGGTTTTAAGAAATCCGCAGTTTCTTACTTATTTGCTGGCGGGAGGAGTTGGAGCAGCCGCTCCGTTTGCTTATATATCGGGTTCGCCGGATGTATTTATGAATATTTACAAAGTAAGTGAGCAAGAGTACGGATGGATCTTTGCCTTTTTAGCCGCGGCCATGATTGGTTCTACCCAACTGAATACTCCTTTATTGAAACGGTTTTCCAGTGAACAACTCCTCTCTTTTGCTTTGTTTTGGCAAACCTGCATTGGTATCTTATTGGTAGTTGGAACCGTTTTGGGCTGGTACGACAAATTTAGCCTAATTATTTTAATTTTTTTGTTCCTGGCTGGTCAGGGTTTAAATGTACCTAATTCATCGGCTCTGTCGCTGGCTCCTTTTGCCCGACAGGCAGGTAGTGCCTCGGCCTTGTTAGGCTGTTTCCGAATGGGAATTGGAGCGGTGGCTTCGGCGGCGGTAAGTGTGCTGCATAACCAAACCGTTTTACCTATGGTAGGTGTAATGGCCTTGTGCGCCTTTATAGCAGCCATTATTTTATTTATCGGTAAAAAACAAATTATCCTGGAGCCACCCTTACCCGATCCGGATGAATCAGAGTTACAAGAAACCACGCAACCTGTACCTCTTAAGAAATAGTTTCAGCTATAATTCGTCAAGAATATGCACTATAAAGTATTAGGTAAATCAGATCTACAAGTAAGTACCGTAAGTTTCGGCTGCATGTCGTTACCGGCGGCTAACCCAGCAGAGAGCATTCAGCTTTTAAATCAGGCCTTTACCAATGGAATTACTTATTTTGACACAGCTGACTTGTACGATAAAGGAGAAAATGAAAAATTAGTGGGACAAGCCTTTCGGGAGAACCGTCAACAAGTAATTATTGCTACCAAAGTAGGGAACCAATGGCGCTCCGATGGCAGTGGTTGGGATTGGAATCCGCGTAAAGATTATATTTTAAAAGCCGTAGAAAGCAGCCTGCAACGTCTGCAAACCGATTACATTGATTTATACCAGTTACACGGCGGCACCCTCGACGACCCCATTGACGAAACCATTGAAGCATTTGAAAGACTCCAACAGCAAGGTAAAATCCGGTATTACGGTATTTCTTCAATCCGGCCAAATGTTATCCGGGAATACGTTAAACGGTCGAATATAGTAAGTGTGATGATGCAGTATAGCTTGCTGGACCGTCGCCCGGAAGAAACGGTACTAGATTTATTAAAAGAAAGCCAAATTGGAGTTCTTGCCCGGGGCAGTCTGGCCCAGGGATTATTAACGGGTAAGCCGCCCAAAGTTTACCTTAACTATTCAGAAAAAGAAGTAGAAAAAGCAGCGCAAGCAATACAAAATCTGGTTAAGGAGAATCTTTCACCTGCTACTATGGCGGTACAATATGTGTTGCATCCTCCTGCGGTAGTATCTGCTGTTTTAGGTATTCGAACACTACCTCAATTGCAGGAAGCCTTGCACATCCCGAATGCCGAAGCATTATCAGAAAATAATATTCACTTTTTACAGGAATCTATCCGGCCGCTTCTTTACGAACAGCACCGCTAAACCATGCGGCAAGAACTTATATTTTGGAATGGAAGCAAAAGATAACCTGACCTTCATTACTCAATCCACTACTTTTTAATATTATAAAATTCCTCTTCTATAGTAGCTATAGCACCTAGCTAAATATATTGGTTTTGCTAAACTTTTGATAAAATTCTTGAGGTAATCTTTTAAAACCAGCACTTAAAAGCGAAAGGTTAATAGAAACCAGAATGAGAAATTTAAATCAGAGAGGTTTATAACAATTTTAGTTTTAATCCTAATTTTTGCAACGGATCTAGAAAAAAAACGCTCTACAATATTTAAAAAAGCTTTTATTTGTCATAACTTAACTTAGCAATTCCGTTACAAGTTGCACTTTACCTTCATTCCCTTTCCGGTGGTTACTGAAGCTGTAAATTATTTTGCAAGTAAAAGGTATAAATATTTGTATATTAAGTTTTATGAATTTATAATCGTATAATATTTTATTACTTACAGGATAGTCTTACTAGCAGAATTAGTAAAACTATTTAAATACTCATGCTACTTACTTATTTATCACAAACCCATTTATAATTTCAAACTAGCGAATGGAACCTGTACAAATTTTATTTATTCCTCCCTAAAGATTATCAAAACCTTCTTACGACTTTAGCATAACCATGACCGGACCTTCGCTTCCGGTCATGGTCGTTTTAAAGGCTAACCAAAACAATTTACACCTTATTCTTACCTAACGTTTTGCTTAGGCGCGCAAACTCACTTTGCCTGTGTTAGCCAGTAATTCTTTTAATAAGCTTTTAGATCAACTACTAACATCAAAACCAGAATAAATAAAAAAGTTACTACCCGTGACAGATGGTAACTTTAAAAAGGTTAAACCAATAATATGGTTAAAATTAAATTTTAATATTTAATACCCATTTTCTTCGCAATATCTTTAAACATCTCCGGATCAAAATCATCGGCGCCCGGGGAATTCAATTGTGGTTCCTCATCTAAGTCAGGCGCTGGAGCGCCTTCCGGAGCACCAAAACGTACCTCCAATGGTTGACCATCTTCCGGATGAGGACCGTTAAATACTAAACCGGCTTTCTGATAATCATCTGGACTGAAGGTGTAAAGAATACGATGCACTCCATTTGCTTCATATTTACGCGTTTCCGGGAAAGCTTTATTGCTCAATTCAGGCACCGGAATTAATTTTGTTACATCAGAACCAGTTAAGTGCTCTAACGCCCTCGCGTAGGCTACTACGTGTAATCCACCGCGAACCAGTAAATAACCTACCATTTCGCGAGCGGTTGGATCGGTTACCATTTCGTAAACCCGCATTTTATTAGCCCGGGCACCGCACTCCAGGAAAAAGTTGTGCAGCAAATCTAATCTTAAATTACCACTGCTGAACACATTCTGGCCGGTCCAGAAATTACCCATAGAGTCTACGGGCAAAGCAGATTGGTTGCTGGCGATAAAATGGTAGGTATTACGGGCATCGGTTGCATTTTTAAGTGGGCCTGGCTCCGGATCAAAACCCCTTTTAGTAGTACCGGTTAATAATAAGTTAATGGCGTAACTAACCGCTTCTATATGACCATATTCTTCGCCGGCAATACTGCAAATCAGATCATAAAAAGGGCGTAGACGCTTCCGGCCCCGAAAATTAAACGACTGATAAGTGTAGTTCATCAGGGTAGACATTTCCCCGAATTTACCACCTAATAACTCTTGAACCGCCGCCGCATCGTTCGGCGACGGGTTATTAGGGGTAGGCAGCTCTATCGGCAGCCGATCCATTTTTAAAATCATAGTTTATTAGTTAATAGGTTAAAAATAAGAACAGAATAATGCTTTGCTAAACGTTTGAACCGGAGCAAGGTTTGTAAATAAGTAGTTATTTCTAGAATAAATTATTCGGGAACAAAGGTTGGCAGAAGGTAAATCTGCTTAGTTAACCGCGGAGAAAGCATTTATTAAGAGCGGAGAAAACAGCATTTATTTTTATAAGTTAACACTCCCATTTGCAGTGCTAAACTGCGCTATAAACGCGCTGTTTCAACAATCACACTTACCTTATTAGCGTCGGAACGATACTTTCTTACAGCAGGCGGGTAAAAATTTGACAGAATTAATTTAGGTAAAGTATTTACGGAGTATGGCACTGGATTAACTTTTATCAGAATAGCTTATAACCTACTTAAAAGCGGCTATTAGTGGTTTAGCACAAAATCGAAGTTTATTTCGCGCATGCATTTAAAATGGCCTTGTGGACATTTGCTGTAGCCAATTTTAGAGCAAGGCCGACAATATAAATTTGGTCGCTCGAAAATTAAAAATTCGGTTTTGTACGGGTACATGCCGAACTCCGGCACGGTGTTGCCCCAAATCGAATAAATCTTTTTCTTAAAAGCGGCCGCAATGTGCATCAAGCCGGTGTCGTGGCTGAAAACGGCGATAGCTTGTTTTACCAGCGAAGCCGATTGATTTAAGTTATATTTCCCGCAGGCGTTGTAGATGGTTGTTGGTTGTTGGTTGCTGGTTGCTCGATTTTGAAAGAATTTAGTAATTTCTTCAGCCGTAGCGGTATCTTCTTTGCCGCCCAGTAAAACAGCCGGAGCATTTATTTTAGTACAAACCTCAATGATTCGTTCGGTAGGCAGTCGTTTAGTAGCGTGTTGCGCTCCAATGGCAAATGCATAATACCCATTTTGGTGCGTAAGAGGTAAGTCTGTAAGCTTTACTTCGTCGACAGCCGGAATAAAATAATCCAAACCTTGGCCATCGTTTTTTATTCCTAACTCAGAAGCAGCCGCTAGGTAGCGGTCTACAATATGCACATCCGGCAATTTGTTTACCTTCAACCGGACCAGTAACCATTTCCGGAAATTAAGTTTATCGAAGCTTTTACCGGGTACTCCTAATTTAAATTTAATGACGCTTGTCCGGAGACTATGGTGCAAATCAACCACGTAATTAAATTTTTCGGCTTGCAATTCAGTAATTAAATCACGTAGACTTTCGCGCAGATAATGGATCTGATCGAGGTACGGATTATGCGCTACAATAGAGCGGAAACTCCATTTAGTCGCGTAATGAATACGAGCCTCCGGTAATTGCTGCTTCAATGCCCGCACTACGGGAGTAGTAAGCACAATATCGCCAATGGAAGAAAAGCGCAGTACTAATATTTTAGTCATTTAACCTCGGCAAGCGCTTTTATCCGGCGTTCTTCGAAATAGTTGGTTACCTTTTCCAACGGCCAGGCATTAAATGTCATTTCTTTGGTTAAGCCGCCTTTACGCGCTACCTGCACCCCGTAATGCATATCGTGGTAACCGCCAGTACTATGGGCATCCGGATTAATACTCAGCAACACGCCTTGCGACAAAGCATAATCAACCCAACGCCAATCTAAATCTAACCGCCAGGGATTAGCATTAATTTCAACAATAACCTTATAAAAGGCACAAGCATCAATAACGGTTTTATAATCAATGGGATACCCTTCGCGCTGCAGCAATAACCGGCCCGTTGGATGACCTAAAATAGTGGTAAACGGATTTTGAATGGCTCCCAGTAAGCGCTCGGTAGCTTTTTTCTCTTCCATTTTTAAATTACTATGGATGGAAGCTACCACAAAATCAAAAGTACGCAGCACGTCATCGTTATAGTCCAGCGACCCATCTGCCAGAATATCCGCTTCTATGCCTTTGAATATTCTAAACGGGCTCATTTTTTGGTTTAACTCATCTATTTCGCGGTGTTGCTCCTTTACCCGGTGCTCCACCAAACCATTGGCATAAAACGCGGCTTTAGAATGATCGCAAATACCTAAATAATGATACCCTTGGTCGCGGCAATAAGTAGCCATGGTGGCTAAAGTATGAGCCCCATCGGAGTAAGTAGTATGATTATGCAAAATACCCTGCAAGTCTTCGTCAGTAATTAAATCCGGCAATTGGTTCTCGCGGGCCCAGGCAATTTCCTGACGGCCTTCGCGTAATTCCGGTTGGATATATGGTAAACCTGCTTGCTGATAAATTTCTTCTTCGGAAGCAAATTTTTGTTGATTTACTAATTGCAATAAGCAATCGGTATCGTTGTACAAAGAATTTAAGTGCGCGGCAGCCCCCGTGTACTGGAACAAAGCATTGTAAAAAGAATCTGCCGCTACAATTTTTACTTCCACCCGTACGCCGGTTTGTGTTTCCTGGCCGCGCCATACAAAAGGCCCGGATTTTACTTCGTCGAATTGCAACTCCGGCCGTTGCTGCAGTAAAACCGGCACTTGTAAAGGATCTGGTGGGGCGGCGATAAACAACATAGTTTCAATTATTTCCAGACGTCGACGTACTTCTCCCGCCACAGCCACTAAGTTAGTTTGCAGGTTGGTTTGCAAAAAAGAAACTAGCTCATTACTATATTTTTCAACAGTAGCGTAATGTACTTTGCCTTTACTGGACTCCGAATAAAGCAATCCGTTTTTGATTGTTTCCTGCGTTTTAGATCCGAAGCCTTTTAAAGCGGCTATTTGGTTATTTTCGCAGGCCTGCAATAAATCCTCAGCGGTTTCTACGCCTAATTCTTTCCAGATAACCCGGATTTTCTTCGGCCCGATCCCTTTTATTCGCAGCATGTCTACTACGCCCGGCGGAGTGGCCGCTAATAAGGCATCCAATTCCGGAAAGCTACCGGTTTGATTCAGTTCAAAAATTTTACTTGCAATCGATTTTCCAATGCCTTCCAAATGTTCCAAATCGCTTATTTGTAAGCTTTCCAAGGGAACATCAACCCGCTCCAGGTTCGCGACGGCATTGCTATACGTACGTATCTTAAAAGGATTTTCGTCGTGCAGTTCCAATAACGATACCGCTAAACGGAAACTCCGGATAATTTCTTTATTTTTCAAGGCGCCTAAATTTTCACAAAGATACACATTTCTGTTAGCTGCAATTGCTGGTAAATCTATAAACTTCGCGCCTTATTGCCGGCTATAGTTCTGGAAAAATAAGGCTGATTCTACTATCTAAAAAGTTCTTCTATCTTTAGCGGCAATAGGCAGCATTTTTACAATCGTATTGAGTTACTATAATTTAATCGACAAACAACTATTATTATTTAACTTGCGCGCATTAAACACATACCCATCATTCAAAACTTAATTCATAAAGAACGCATGCAGTACTGGCTCGTAAAATCTGAACCGGAAGCATATTCCTGGGCCGATTTAGTAAAAGACGGGAAAACTTCCTGGACCGGGGTCCGCAACTTTCAGGCGCGCAACAATTTAGTGCAAATGAAAACCGGCGACCCGGTTTTATTTTACCACAGTGTCTCTGAAAAAGCCATAGTAGGTTTAGCCAAAGTCGACCGGGAAGCTTACCAAGATCCTACTTCCGACGATATTCGTTGGCAAACCGTAGACTTAGTGCCCACCCGTGATTTCAAACAACCCGTAACCTTAGACCAGATTAAAAAAGACCAACGGCTCGAAAACTTGGCCTTGCTGCGCCAATCGCGGTTGTCGGTTTTACCGCTTAAACCCGAAGAGTACGATATTATTTTGGACCTGGGTAATTAAACCGCAGATTTAGATTTGTTCAATAAAATTATTTTTAAAGCATTGTCAAACTTGCTTGCTATTACTTGCGTTGCTTCTGGCTTAAGCCGGGGCAACGCAAGAATAAAAAAGAACTATTTCCATTATTAAGGTTTGACCATTTGCTTCTGCTGTTCTTTTTATTCTATTTCAATTTTCGATAAATATTTACCAAACTACTTTCCATCCTTTGCATAACTGCCGTATAAGTATTAAATTAATCATTATTCTCATCTAACTAAGCCAAGAAATAGGGTTCTTGATGTCGAAAATCACCTGGTTTTTATTCTTTACTTTCTGGATTTTTCAATCGACAATTGCTTACAGCCAGGAACCTGTACAGCCTAACCGCGTGGAGTTTGAAGCTACTACTTCTGATTCGCACTTTGAAGTATATCCTTTACAAGACAGCACCTTATTCGTGTACGCGCACGATTACTCAGATATAAACACGAAAGAAACCTTTACTTTCTCTAAATTCGACCAACAGCTGAATAAAGTCTGGTCGGGTCAAATCCCTATTCAGGACGATTACCGCCTGCAACATATTTATGCCGATCGCAATTACATTTATATTCTCTTTCTTACCTATAAGCCCTGGGAGTTTATCCTTTTGAGAATCAACAGCTATAACGCCGCTTACTCCGAGGTTACCTACGATTTACGCGAATACGATTTGCCCGCCGATTTAAAAATTGAGAGCTTTAAAGTACTGGATAACAATGCTTTTTTAATCGCCTACGATTTACGCCACTTAATCGTATTAAATCTGGATTTACAGACCGACCAAATTAGAACGCTGCCGGCTTTGTACGACAAATCCGATGCTCTAGCCACTTTTAACGCCGATACCGCTACCCAACGGGCGGAGTTTGTTTTATCGGAATCGAACGGCCGGATAGGCCGCTTGCAGGTAAAACGATTTGATAAGATTGGTAATTTACGCAGCATTAAGATTTTGCAGTCGAAGCTTAACCGTAGTTTAATTACCAGTCAGTTGAGCCCCGGCGACAGTAGTCAGAAAATAATGGTGGGTACTTACTCGCTGCGCGACATGCGCTACGCCCAGGGAATTTTTACCAGCCAGTTATTTAACGAGCAAAGCGATATAATTTATTACGATTTCAAAACCTTCCGGCATTTCTTCGATTACATGCGCAAAGGCCGCCGGGAAAGACTTTACCGGAAAGCGGCTCGTTTTAAAGCCAAAGACAAAGATTTCCGGCTTCGTTACCGGATTTTATTGCACGACATTATTTACTACGAAAAGGGCATGTTGTTAGTAGCCGAAGCGTATTACCCGCAATATAGCACTTCCAGCGCCTACAGTTACGGTTTGGCTCCGCTGGCCCGGGTATTCGACGGTTATCGGTACACCCATACCATTGCCTGTGCTTTCGATAAAACAGGCAAACTGATCTGGGACAATAGCTTTACTTTAAGAGATGCCTTGCAAGAAAATTTAATCGAAAACACGCAGCTAATTCGGAGCGGCGACAAAATTATTATGGCGTACAGCGACGAGAAAAACATTCGCTACAAAATCATCCAGCAAGACAGCGTTACCAAAGATAACAGCAAAGTAGCGGTGCTAGCCAATGACTCATCCGAAAAAGTAACGGAGGCCGAAAGAACCGGCTTGTTGTCGTGGTATAATAATGTTTTTATTGCTTACGGCTACCAGCGGGTCCGGCCACCGGGCGGTCCGGCACGTAATGTTTTTTACCTGAATAAGGTTGTTTTTAAGTAGGTTTTAGTCGATAGTCCATGGTCCACAGAGTTTGTGATATCTACCAGTTAGGGGTAAGCTATAGAATTAAAAAAATATAAATGTTCAATGCGATGGCGAATAAACCTCATTGGTTCATGTTTCTGCTAATCCCAATGATTTTGCTTCTAGCAATAACTAGAATAGGGAACACAATAGATATTCAGATACATAACACATACATTGTAATTAACCCAATCCATTTTGGATTACTTTTGTCAGTTATTCTGGGAAGCTTCGGCGGACTTTATTGGTTAGTTAGAAAAAAGAAACTTATCTATTGGATGACAATAGCGCATGTTCTAGTTACTGGTATAGGCCTACTTTCGATAACAGGTTTTTCGCTTAAACCTGATATATTAAATGGAACATCTGGAAATAGCTTTTATAACTATGAACAATACCAAACAATTATTATGATTATCTCAATAGCAATGTTGGTCTGGTTATTATGCCAGATACTATTCTTCATAAATGTTGCGGCAGGAGTAATGAGAAACAAAGAAAAATAAAAGCTTATCCATAGCCAAACGTATCGTTTACACGCGGCTGTTTGAACATCATTCAGACAACAATTTAAGTAATGTTAAACTTTTTGACCTACTTCTATTTTTGGCAAAGAGAGTTACATAGAAGAGGCAATTCATTTAGTGATGCCAAGAGAAAAGCTCTTTTTTCGACTGCAACCCTAATTATGCTTAACTTCTTTTCCATTTTCTTCTTTCTAAATCACTTTGTGAAGCATAAGTTTATTAGTGCCCTGAGAGGAAATGATAAACTTATAAATCGAATGCTATCCTTTGTAATTGGATTACCTATTTTACTTTTAATTTACTTTTAGTTTAAGTATCGAAAGCAGGCGATTGACTTAAAATTAGAAGAATATAAGAATGAAGGTTTAGAAAAAAAGAAGCAAAGAAGATTTTATTGTATCCTTTATACAGCATTTAGCTTAGTCTTTCTATTTCTCTCTATTTTCTTTCCTTCTTTGCTTAGATAATGCAGTACCTATTAAAAAAGCAGTATAGTATGGTTCTTGCGCTATGAACTATACTGGAAGTGACTCCTTGGTTTAGAAACCAAAATAATTTTCCATCGACTATGGACGGTGGACTATGGTCTAAAAAAATACCTATCTTTGCCCGATATCTTTGGTCGGTATGCAGAAAAGACTAATTGTAAGTAATCAGTTGCTTCAAATAATGCTGGAACGCCTGGCGCAGCAATTGATTGAAAATCACCACGATTTCTCCAATTCCGTTATCTTAGGGTTACAGCCTCGTGGAGTATTTGTAGCGGAGCGTTTGCAGAAAATATTAGAAAGAATAACAAACAAGCCTATCCGCACCGGTCGCTTGGACATTACCTTTCACCGCGATGATTTCCGTCGCCGCGAAAGCCCGCTGACGGCCAATGCAACCCAGATTGATTTTATTATTGAAAACCAACAAGTAATTCTGGTAGATGATGTGCTATATACCGGTCGTTCCGTTCGGGCCGCCCTCGATGCCATGATTGCTTATGGCCGGCCGCGCAAAGTAGAATTATTAGTTCTGATTGATCGCCGGTACAGCCGCGACTTACCCATCGAAGCTACGTACGTAGGACAACACGTAAATTCCCTCTCGTCGCAGCGGGTACTGGTAGAGTGGCGCACTCCCGAAACCTCCGAAGATAATATTTGGCTTATTACCAAAACCGAAGAAAAGTAATCCATGCAAGCACTTAGCGTAAGGCATCTTTTAGGAATTAAAGAAATTACCCCCGCCGATATTCAGTTAATTTTTGAAACGGCCGACAATTTTAAAGAAGTTCTGAACCGCCCGATTAAAAAAGTACCTTCGCTCCGCGACATTACCATTGCCAACGTTTTCTTCGAAAATTCTACCCGCACCCGGCTTTCGTTTGAGCTGGCGCAAAAACGTTTATCCGCCGATATTGTTAATTTTTCGGCCAGTGGCAGTTCCGTAAAAAAAGGCGAAACCCTGCTTGATACGGTTAATAATATTCTGGCCATGAAAGTAGACATGATTGTAATGCGCCACGCCAGCGCCGGGGCGCCGCATTTCTTGTCGAAACACATAAAAGCCAATATTGTAAATGCCGGCGACGGCACCCACGAGCATCCTACCCAAGCCTTGCTGGATGCCTTCTCTATCCGGGAAAAGCTAGGCGAAGTAGCCGGTAAAAAAATCGCTATTATCGGCGATATTCTGCACTCGCGGGTAGCCCTTTCTAATATTTTTGCCTTACAAAAATTAAAGGCGGAAGTTATGGTTTGCGGCCCGGTTACCTTGCTGCCCCGTTACATTAGTGCTTTAGGCGTGAAAGTAGAATTAAACGTGCGTAAAGCTCTGGAGTGGTGCGATGTAGCCAATGTGCTGCGAATTCAGTTGGAACGGCAGCAAATGAAGTATTTCCCGTCTTTGCGGGAATATACCTTATATTACGGCATTGATAAAAAATTACTGGATAGCTTAAACAAAGAAATCGTGATTATGCACCCCGGTCCTATTAACCGCGGGGTTGAATTAAGCAGTGATGCCGCTGATTCTCAGCAAGCTATCATCCTTAATCAAGTAGAAAATGGCGTTGCTATCCGGATGGCAGTTTTGTATCTGCTCGCTTCCCGCGTGTAAGTAATAAGAACAAACTATATTTTAAACTAAAATATTTAGTAACAAAAAGAACATATTTTAGTTTTTGCCAGTATATTTAGCAATATATCCTCTATTCGCTAACTATACTATGGAAATTCTTTCTGCCTCTTTCCCGATTAGTCAGCCCAGCCAGGTGCGGGTACGACTTTATGAACATAATGTACCCGCCGGATTCCCCTCACCGGCCGCTGATTTCACCGAACGAACGTTAGATTTAAATGAGTTTATCGTAAAACACCCCGCTTCTACTTTTTTCGTGACAGTGAGCGGTGATTCCATGCAAAATGCCGGCATTTACGACCGCGATGTTATTGTGGTAGATAAATCGTTGAAAGCGGTACACGGCAACATTGTACTGGCTTTGGTTCATGGAGAATTTACCGTAAAACGGCTGCATTACATAGGTAAAAGAGTTTTCTTAAGGCCGGAAAATGAACGTTACCAGCCACTGGAGATAGTACCGGATATGGGTTTTGAAGTATGGGGCGTAGTGGTTCACGTATTACATAAACTATACGGTCATGATCGCGCTAATTGATTGCAATAACTTTTTTGTGTCCTGCGAGCGGGTATTTGAGCCGTGGCTCAATGGTAAGCCGGTAGTAGTATTGTCGAATAATGATGGTTGTATTATCTCCCGGTCGCAGGAAGCAAAAGATTTAGGGATTAAAATGGGCGAACCTTTATTTAAAGCGCGTCCGCTTATTGAACGCGAAAACGTACGGGTATTTTCGTCTAACTTTATGCTCTACGGCGATATGTCACGGCGGGTAATGCAGATCTTAAAAACCTTCGGCCCGGTTGAAGTTTATTCTATTGATGAAGCCTTTGTTGATTTACAGCACCTCCCGGCAGCCAAACTGGAAGCTTACGCTACTACCATCCGGCAAACCATTGGGCAGCACTTAAACATACCCGTATGCGTAGGTATAGCTCCTACTAAAACTTTAGCAAAAGTAGCCAACCATCTAGCCAAAAAGAACTCCACTTACAACGGTGTAGCCTTGCTCGACACACCGGAAAAACAAGCAACCGCCCGGCAACATTTGCCAGTAGAAGCTATCTGGGGCATAGGCCGGCGTTATGCTATTAAATTGCACCAGCACCAGGTTTACACGGCCGCCGATCTGGTAGACCGTAGTCCTGGTTGGGTATACAAATACATGGGGGGCGTAGTAGGCGTGCGGCTGCGACAAGAATTACTCGGTATTCCGTGCCAGGAATTAGATGTAACCGAGGAACAAACGCGAAAAAATATTGCTTGTACCCGTTCTTTTTCCCAATACATTACCTGCCTCCCTGAACTGCAAGAGGCTGTAGCTACCTATACTTCCCGCGCTGCTGAAAAATTACGATTGCAACGTAGCGCAGCGAAAGCCGTTTCTGTTTTTATCCGGACCAATAAATTTTCGGCGCAGGCGCCGCAATACCATCGGGCCACTACTATCTCATTACCCAATGCCTCAGCCGATACCGGCGAGTTGATCCGATACGTCTTGCAAGGTCTAAGGCAAATCTTTCAAAGTGGATACGCGTATAAAAAAGCCGGCATTATTTTATCCGAGATTATTCCGGAGCATCAAGTGCAAACCGATTTGTTTGATACTACCGACCGAGGTAAAAGCCAGAAACTAATGCAGGCTCTGGATAAATTAAATGCCAAAATGGGTAAAAATGAATGGGCCATGAATATGGTAGGCTATGCTACTACCGGTACTAAAAAAGACTGGCGAATGAATCTCAGCCGGATGAGCCCGCGCTATTCTACGCACTGGAAGGAACTATTAGTGGTAAAGATTTAAAGATTTAATAAAATAACCTCACGGTTGTGGGGAGAGTTAGCCAAGCGCTCTCCCCACTTTTAGGATAGCCAATCTCCTGATTGGCGTTACGGGAACTACATTTTCGAGATACTTCTTGGTTTAGAATATGCTTTGCTAAATACTTAACTAAATCAACTTGTTAGTTCAACACGCCAATCAGGAGATTGACTTTCCGGGAAATGCGTAGAGACTGCTTACGCAAACTCTACGCATGGCATAAGTCGTACTTTAAAATATATTTTGATTAAAATCTAGGCAAACCGGTTTACTAGTCCTACACGCTAATCAGAAATTGGCTGCTTGGAAATACGTAGGGCTTACTGACGCGAACTCTACCCGCAACAGGACTTTACTTCCATGTTATTTTTACCCGATATTTCTTAAAATTCTCATCTTTTGTTAGAATAACTAATTTATCCGCTATGCCTTGTGCGATGATTATTCGATCAAAAGGGTCACGATGGTGATATTTTAATCTTAATAACTTCTGTAAATGTTCAAAGGTAACTGGAAGAACTTCAATATCATTAGCTGTTAGAAACTCAGCGATATTATTGAAATCTGCTTTAAGTTCCAGCTTGTCAAGGCTCACTTTAACGGCAATTTCCCAAAGAATGGCAATACTGATGTAACATTTGTTATCAATATTTTTAATCTGATCTTTAACGTTTTCAGGAAGTAAATTATCGCCGTTAATAAACCAAATAAAAGTATGTGTATCTAGGAGGTACTCCATTACATATACTCTTTAAAATCATCCAGCGGTTCATCAAAGTCAGGTGACACTTTAAAAAAGTCTTTCGCATAGCCAAATTTACGTTCCTGAATCTTCTTTTTTGCTTTTGATTTTTGCTTTAGAAAATCAACAAAATCCGAAACTTCTTTCTTTAAGTCAGTAGGCAAAGAAGATATCTTGTTGTATAATTGAATATCACTCATAATAGATTTTTGTTGAATATACGAAATTTTGTTATTGCTGTTCTCTTTATTAAACTATCCGTTTTTCGTATGGTTATCAGGCGGTCTATAGATAACAGTGAAAACCAACTAGCCTATTAGCATTAATACATTCTTTCAATTTGTCTTCTGACTTTTTTGAGTAAACGACTCATGCTGTATATCAAGTTTAAATGCTCCATTGCTGTGAGGAGAGTTAGCCAAGCACTCTCCTCACTTTCGGACAACCAATCTCCTTATTGGCGTTACTGGAAATACATTGCTAAGATACCTCCTTTGTTTAGAATATGCTTTGTTAAAGAGTTTAACTAAATCAAGTTGCTAATTCAACACGCTAACCAGGAGATTTGCCTTCCTGCTTTGCGTACAGACTGCTTACGCAAACTCTACGCAAAGCAGGAATTAACTATAATTCCTCCTTGTTAACTCTTCATATTTTTCTCTTTCAAGTTAATTGCTTTATCTATATTTTTTTTCCTAATCTTTAACTCTTTTAGGTTAAAGTTATAACTATCTAAAAACATAGTTGCTTCATCAATAGTATTGAAAAAACCTGCGAATTTAAAATTGAATCTAATTATCAAATTATATATAAATTCTTGAATAAAAAAACAAGCTACAAAAGGGTCTAATCCATTATTTCCTTCATGAACAAACTCATTGCGGTAAATTCTTAATCCCTCTAAAATTTGCTTCTGGACTTGCTTATGTTCTTCACTGTACATAGCGGTACAACGCTTTATCAGTAACTCATTTTGGTCAGCCTTCAAAATGGTTTCTAATGCTGTCCAAGCTCCGAGAAAACATATATACTTATTGGATTCATCAAATGCACTTACATAGATATTCAAAGCTTTGCTTAAGGTATTTTTATGTTTTTCTATACATAAGTTATACCTTTTAATTAGCCATTTAATATTAGTCTTAAGCTTTATTCTTTTTTCTGCATTAAGTTCTAACGTTTTAACAACTTTATAGTTAGATTCAAACCAATAATTGCTGCTATCTGCACAAAAACCATTTTCAAGATGTAAAGTAGAAAATTCTCCTTGTCTGACTTTATTAATCGGGTTTGCTGAGTGGGATCCAAAGCGCAACTCAAGATTAGAGTTGAGTATTAGGCAAAGCAAAGCTCTAAATACTTCCAAACTCCTATAAGCTTTTTCGTAAGCATCTTTAAAATCGCGGCCTTTTGTTGCAACTACAATTTTAATGTAATTATCATTATCATTGTGAGTTTTACGAATATTATTTCTATGACTTCTAAATTTTTTTGGGAAATTTTTCCCAGTAATTATTATTTGACTGTTATCAACAGTAAGTTTTCTTATTGGTAATTCTTTTACAGATAATGAAGTCAGTAAATAATAATGCTTTTCTGGTTGTTTATTATGCTTTTGAATTTGATTACTTAAAATTTCATAAAAGATTTCTTTATCAAACCTTTTTTTGAGCACTAATTGCCTAAATGTATTTTGCAGAATGTTTTTTTTTGCCTCAATGCTATATACACCTTGAAATTCTAGTAACGCTAAAAAGACCCATTCTAGTTTCTCATATTCGAAAGCATCAAAAGCTACAGTATTATTTTCATTTAATGTAGAAATCTCATTCAGTTTTTCTAGAAGAATAGCAATATTAATTTTATTTTCTAATTTAAGCTTAGCTTTCATAAATATCTATTTATTAGAAATCTAACTATTTATATCCATAATTATTAAAAAGTAATTCAAAATAATATTGAAACAAAAAAGCTGCGCCAGCTCTTACACCAACGCAGCTTTCAAAAAATTTACTAAATCTAAATTAAGACACCGTGCCGCCGTTCTTTACCACCGTGGAAGGTTGCACAAAGGCCAACGAGCCATCGGCGTTTTCGGCCATCAGAATCATGCCTTGGCTCTGGATACCTTTGATTTCGCGGGGGGCTAGATTTACGAGTACCGCTACTTGCTGGCCAATTATCGCCTCCGGAATAAAATATTCGGCAATGCCGCTCACAATGGTGCGCTGGTCAATGCCGGTATCAATTTTTAATTTCAGCAATTTTTTGGTTTTAGCTACTTTTTCCGCTTCTAAAATGGTACCGACTCGAATATCTATTTTCGAGAAATCGTCGAAAGAAATGTTCTCCTTAGCGGGTTCCGCCACCGAATTGGCGAGCAAATTGGCTTGTTTGGTGTCGAGTAGTTTTTGTACCTGGGCTTCTACGGTAGCATCTTCAATTTTCTCGAATAACAATTTTGCTTCGCCCAGCGAGTGAGCCGGAATAATAAATTCCGACATGCCGGCTTCGTACCATTTACCCAGGTGAATATTGAGCATATCGGCTAATTTTTGCGCCGAAGTAGGTAAAAACGGTTCTATTAGAATACTTAAAGACCCGGCAATTTGCAGCGCAATATTTAAAATTGTTTTTACGCGAGCTTCGTCGGTTTTAATTAATTTCCAGGGTTCGGTATCGGCCAGGTATTTATTACCTAACCGGGCTAGATTCATTACTTCCTGCAGGGCTTCTTTAAACCGGTACTGCTCCAGGGCGGCCGCAACTTTATCCGGATACGTTTCAAACTGGCTTAAAACCTCGCGGTCCAAATTGGTTAAATCACCTTTATCAGGTACCAGGCCGTTAAAATATTTATGGGTAAGCACCAATGCCCGGTTCACAAAATTCCCGAATATGGCCAGCAGTTCGTTGTTGTTGCGGGCTTGAAAATCTTTCCAGGTAAAATCGTTGTCCTTGGTTTCGGGAGCGTTGGCGCACAGCACGTAGCGCAGCACGTCGCCTTTGCCCGGAAAATCCTGCAGGTACTCGTGCAGCCAAACCGCCCAGTTCCGCGAAGTGGAAATTTTATCACCTTCCAGGTTCAGAAACTCATTGGCGGGTACGTTATCGGGTAAAATATAGTCGCCGTGCGCTTTTAACATTACCGGAAAAATAATGCAGTGGAACACAATGTTATCTTTCCCGATAAAATGTACCAGTTTGGTTTCGGGGTCCTGCCAGTAAGTTTTCCAATCAGGCGTTAAATCTTTAGTGGCCGAAATATAACCGATGGGGGCATCGAACCACACGTACAATACTTTGCCTTTAGCTTCTTCCAGGGGCACGGGTACACCCCAATCTAAATCGCGGGTTACGGCGCGAGGCTGCAAACCACCATCAATCCAGGATTTACATTGGCCGTATACGTTGGTTTTCCAATCGTTTTTATGCCCTTCTACAATCCATTCGCGCAGCCAATCTTCGTATTTATCCAGCGGCAAATACCAATGTTTGGTTTCTTTTAACACCGGTTTTTCGCCGCTCAGCATACTTTTGGGATTAATTAACTCCGTCGGACTAAGAGAGGAACCGCATTTTTCGCACTGGTCGCCGTAAGCATTTTCGTTGCCGCAGCGCGGGCAGGTACCCACAATGTACCGGTCGGCGAGAAATTGTTGACTTTTTTCGTCGAAGTATTGCTGGGAAGTTTTTTCTTCAAATACTCCTTTTTCGTAGAGGTTGGTAAAAAATTCGGAGGCAGTTTGATGGTGCGTGTCGTTAGAAGTGCGCGAATAAATATCGAAAGAAATATTAAACTCGGCGAAAGCATCTTTAATTTGCTTGTGGTATTTATCAACGATTTCCTGCGGCGTAATACCTTCTTTCTGCGCCCGGATAGTAATAGGTACCCCGTGCTCGTCGGAGCCGCAAACAAATTTTACGTCGGCACCTTTCGAGCGCAAATAGCGCACGTAAATATCGGCGGGTATATATACTCCGGCTAAGTGACCAATGTGTACCGGACCGTTGGCGTAAGGCAAAGCCGCCGTAACGGTATAACGTTTATATTTTGAGTCCATTTTTTACAAGTTGGGGTGCAAAGATAGAAAATTGCTTCGTGATTTTGTCGAAGCGCTTACTAGTAGCTAAACAATCCGGAGTTCCCGTAGTATTTCGGTAAGAACCAAATATCAACTAAAAAAATAACAGAAATTTAATATTAAATAAGGTAAAATAATACGATATTTCGTATCCTGACTTATACTAAACCAACCCGTATAGCAAGCGCATAAAAGCGCTTTTACTCATTATGAAAAAACCGGAAAAGAAAAAAACAGGCAAAAAGAAAAGTTCTGCTAGCGCCACTAATAAACTAGGTTCGAAGGAACTACAACGAGAATTTAATAAAAGAATGAAAACGCTGGTGCGCGACATAAAAAACGAAACGCAAACCACCATTAAAAACGTGCTGAAAGAAGCCAAACAGAAATTACACGAAGGTTCGGAATTTGTGATGAATGATGTCCTGAACTCCATTGTATCCACCGTGGAAAGTGCCGAAGAAGCAATTACTGGTAAGAAAGAACCCAAAAGCGGTAAAAAAGAAAAAGGAAAGAAAAAAGCGAAAACAGATAGCCACGCCAGCGACAACACCGAACCAAATGAAACGCCTGAATCATCGCCGACATCTGCTTCTGAACCTACAAATAACGGCAGCCCTGACGCCGGTAGTCAAGAGAAAACCGAGGCTCCTACGGTGGCAAAAAAACCAGCTTCTACCCGGCCGCGTAAAGTAACTTTAACCCCTGCTGAACCTGCCCAGCAGGAATCTTCGGTGGAGGCTTCTCAATAAAAATTATTTTTAAATTATTATACAATTAAAAGTCTTACCAGAGGAACATACCAAGTAGGCTTTTCTTCTGGTAAGACTTTTAATTGTAACCGTTCGGGTTACCTACTATATCATCAGTTACCCACCCGGTACGGTATCCGTACGGGTTCTTATTTCCTGCGGCCGTACTTCGTTGGGCGTTAAACCGGGCCTATCCGTACTATTATCTTCAATATTTCTTTTGCGGTTAACTTCGCTGGCCCGATCACTTAAGTTGGGCTTAGGCAACTGCTCCGGATTACTGCCCACCCCGTTATTATAGATTTGTTGCCGCTGTTCATCGGTTTCTATGGTGGCCGGGGTGGTTACCTCAATAGGTTCGTCCGTTGTTTCGTTGGTTTCGCGGGCCGAACTGCAACCTGCCAAGCAGCAACCCAACCCTCCTACCATTATCAGATAGAACGCAGTACTTTTACCGCTACGCATTAGATTTGGGCGGTTCATGCTTGACTTATCACCACTATTTTACTTCTTTATTCTCTTGCAAGGTATTATATCCTACCGGCGTTAAGCGTAATCCGGCAGCATCCGGGGTAGCATAAGCCTCTTTGGTCAAGTGAAACTCAGCCTCTCTTTGTACATCTTTAAAATGATTGTGCTCGTCGTGTTCTTCCAAATAAGGAATTAACTGCTCGTAAGTTAACACCTCATTTGCCTGAACCTTAAAATGCCGGAATGCCTGCATAATTAAGTTAGTGGTATTTTCGATGTTATTCGTAGGGGAGGTTAAATTTTCCATTATTTTAAAAAGTATAGTTTGTTCTGATTTGGATGTACGCGCCTCGTGGGGTATTAGTTATTTATTAGTCCATGGTCGATGGTCCATAGTCCACGGAAGTTTATAGTTGAATGGTTGAATGATTAAAGTAAGATGGGTATGAAAAATAGGCTTTTGTGGGAGGTGATATCCATAAAAAAGCACCCGCTTCTAACAGGTGCTTTTCCGTCAAATTTGATAATCTTCTCTCGAATTTCTAAAATCCAACGTTTCCAAAAAGCTAGTTAACCATTCAATCAACTAACCATTTAACTATAAACTTCCGTGGACTATGGACCATCGACCATGGACTAATTCACTTCTTCTCAAAGGCCAAAGCAACGCTATTAAGGCAGTAACGCAGTCCGGTAGGTTTAGGTCCGTCATCGAATACATGCCCTAAGTGGCCACCGCAACGGCTACATAACACCTCCGTACGAGCCATGCCTAAACTCATATCCCGTTCTTCTTTTACATTTTTATTATTTAACGGTTTATAAAAGCTGGGCCAACCCGTGCCGGAGTCAAATTTAGTTTCGGACGAAAATAGCTCCAGGCCGCAGGCCGCACATTTGTAGATGCCTTTATCTACATTATGATTGTACTTACCGGTAAAAGCCCTCTCCGTGCCTTTTTCGCGCAACACGTAATATTGTTCAGGAGTTAAAATAGCTTTCCATTCGGCATTGGTCTTGACCACTTTATCGGGCTGACCGGCCTTATTTAATTTATTTACTTTACTGGTTGGTACCGGTTCACGACCGGCCTCGGCGGTTGTTTCGCCGGCCGGAGCTTTTTTACCGGATTGCGCACAAGCGGTTACCGATAGTAAAACGGCCGCCATGACATATACAATTGCTTTCATCTGATTTTAAATAGTCTATTTTGAACCTTGTTAGCACTACCCGGGCAAGCAGCTAAAAAGCCGGTTTTTACTAAGATGCGCGGATTTTACTTCTGAGGTTACTTAATTTGTTTGTTCTATTTTATTAGTAATATACGCAAATAATGAACCTGTTGGATTGGTTTTCGGGTAGCTAAAACGGAACCCCGCAGATTATCCTTTTGTTAATTAGAAACTTAAAATAAAGGGACTTACTAAAATTATATAAAAATCCGTACCTTTGCGGCTTCAATAAAATTACCGATGCAAAGTATTCGAAATATTGCGATTATCGCCCACGTTGACCACGGCAAAACCACGCTGGTCGATAAAATTATTCACGCTTCTAAAATATTTGACGCCCACCAGCACTTCGACGACCTGATTCTGGATAATAACGATCTGGAACGCGAACGTGGTATTACCATTGTTTCAAAAAACGTTTCTGTTCGTTATAAAGATGTAAAAATCAATATTATCGATACTCCTGGTCACGCCGACTTTGGGGGAGAAGTAGAACGCGTTTTAAAAATGGCGGATGGCGTGCTGCTGCTGGTAGATGCCTTTGAAGGAGCTATGCCGCAAACCCGCTTTGTATTGAGCAAAGCTATTCAGTTGGGCCTGAAACCCATTGTAGTAGTAAACAAGGTAGATAAAGAAAACTGCCGTCCCGACGAAGTGCACGAACAGGTATTCGACCTGATGTTTAACCTGGATGCCACCGAAGACCAATTAGACTTTGTTACTTTATACGGTTCTTCTAAACAAGGCTGGATGAGCCGCGATTGGCGAGAAAAGACCGACAATATTATACCCCTCTTTGAAGCCATTATCGAGGTAATTCCGCCGGCTCCTACCCGCGAAGGTACGCCGCAAATGCAGATTACCTCCTTGGATTATTCCTCATTCGTGGGCCGGATTGCCATTGGCCGGGTTCACCGCGGCACTTTGCAAGAAGGGACTAACATGAGCTTATGCAAGCGCGACGGCAGTATTAAAAAAGTAAAAATTAAAGAACTGAACGTTTTTGAAGGTTTAGGCCGGGTAAAAGTAGAATCTGTTTCTTCCGGCGAAATTTGCGCTATTACCGGTATCGAAGGTTTTGATATTGGCGATACTTTAGCGGATTTCGAAAATCCGGAACCGTTGGAGCGGATTTCCATTGATGAACCGACGATGAACATGTTGTTTACCATCAACAACTCCCCGTTTTTTGGTAAAGAAGGTAAATTTGTAACCAGCCGCCACTTACGGGATCGTTTATTTAAAGAAACCGAGAAGAACCTGGCTCTGCGCGTAGAAGAAACCGATAAAGAAGATACATTCCTGGTATATGGCCGGGGTATTCTGCACTTATCCGTATTGATTGAAACCATGCGCCGCGAAGGTTATGAATTGCAGGTAGGTCAGCCACAAGTGTTGTTTAAAGATATTGATGGTCAGCGCCACGAACCTATCGAGCATTTAGTAGTAGACGTGCCCGAAGAAACCGCCGGAAAGGTTATTGAATTGGTAACGCAGCGGAAAGGCGAGTTAACCATTATGGAGCCGAAAGGTGATTTGCAGCATTTAGAGTTTAATATTCCGGCCCGCGGTTTAATTGGTCTACGCAATAACGTATTAACGGCTACTGCCGGCGAAGCCATCATGAACCACCGGTTCCAAAGCTACGAACCATACAAAGGCACCATTCCAGGCCGTATTAACGGTTCCCTGATTGCGATGGAAACGGGTCCGGGTACCGCTTATTCGATTGATAAATTACAGGATAGAGGCGTATTCTTTGTGGAACCCGGCGAAGAAGTTTACATGGGACAGGTAATTGGCGAGCATAGCCGCGGCAACGACTTAACCGTAAATATTCAGAAAGGCAAGCAGCTTACCAACATGCGCGCTTCCGGCTCCGATAATAACGTTCGGATTGTACCTAAGCTACAGTTCTCGCTGGAAGAAGCCATGGAATACATCCAGAAAGACGAGTACCTGGAAGTAACGCCGAAGAGCATCCGGATGCGAAAAATTTACCTCGACGAAAATGACCGGAAACGCTACGAAAGAAAAGATGATTAACTGCTTAGTTGTTAGTTAATCGTTGTTCGTTGCTAGCTAAACAAAAAAGGTGAATCCGGGTTGGATTCACCTTTTTTGTTTAAACTTTCTGTTGGCTTTCGCTTGATACTTAAGGCAAGAATTTAAAATTCAGATTTTATTTATCTGAAGCAATTTTACATTCTTGCCTTTTAAGCATTAAAATAAAAGGTAAAATCCAAATGGTATCCCTTAGTTTTATTTATACGCTGCCCACCAATTAGTATTTAAGTTTTGTTCGGGCAATATAGTTGGTTCTCCGGGAACGGGTAAAAATAACGATACACCTTGTTCTTGAGCTAATGTTACTAATTCTTCTACGGGTGCGGTCCAGGCGTGGAAAGCGAGGTTAAACAAACCCCAATGAATAGGCAGCAATAGTTTGCCTTTCAAATCCAGATGCGCTTGTAAGGCATTAGCTGGTCCCATGTGAATTTCGCCCCAGTTTTCGTGATAAGCCCCAATTTCCAGTAGGGTTAAATCAAAAGGACCGTAGGTGTTACCTATTTCTTTAAATCCCGGAAAATAACCCGAGTCGCCACCGTAATATACCCGGTACTGCGGACTAGTAATTACCCACGAAGCCCACAAAGTATTATTCCGTTTTAATCCCCGCCCGGAGAAATGACGCGCCGGAGTGCAATACAAGTTAAAACCATTAGGCAACGATACCGTGTCGCCCCAATCACAAGAAACAACTTTACCGGCAGGTAATTGCCAATTACGGAAATGCTGTTCTACCCCTAAAGGCACGTAAAAAGTAATACCAGTTTGGCTTAAAATTTTTAAAGCCACCGGATCAAAATGATCGTAATGATCATGCGAAATAATAACGCCGTCCAGAGGTGGTAAATCTTGGAGCGGAATAGTAGGGGCGAAGAATCGGGCAGGTCCGGCAAAATTTACGGGTGAACTACGCGAACCCCAAACCGGATCGGTTAAAAAGCGTTTACCCTCTATTTCCAACAAAACTGAAGAATGCCCAAACCAGGTAACGCGAATTTTATCCGATGCCGTTCTTTTTAACTCCTGTGTATCTGTAGTAAACGGGCCTATTTTCCGAGCCGGGACTCTTTGCTCGCGACCCACCATAAATTCCCATATGGTATTCCAGAAAGTACCGGGCTTGGAAACCGTTGTGGGCACCGGGTTCACGAATTGCTTACCGTTGAAGTTCTTAGAGTTATACATACCAGGAAGTAGGAGTTAAAATAGCGTAACAAGAATAAGCAAAAGATGTTATTACCTGTTTAATAAACAGAAAACTCTAAACTAAGAACACCTAAATTTATTTCTATTTAGATTTCTGGTAAACCCGCACGTAATCTACTTCAAACCGGACCGGAAAAGTAGTTTTAGAAGGATTGCCACCATTGGCACCACCAATCGCCAGGTTTAAAAGCATGTATTGCGGTTGGTGGAAAGGATTTATACCGGTTCCATCTTGATTAACGGTTTTAGTTAAATTTACTTCATTTAATAATAAACCATCTACGTACAGCCGGATGTATTTTTCATCCCAGTCCATTCGCCAGACATGAAATTTTTGCGCCCAATTTGGGTCGTTGAAAGAAGTAATAGCTTTTTTGGTGGTACTCCACTTGGCCTGGTATTGTTTAGCTGTGCCCCATGCTACATTGGCTAGTAAGGAGTCGCGGTAGTATTCCATAATATCTATTTCCCCGTTGCGGGGCCATTCGCCGGAAACTCCTAAAGTCCAGAAAGCCGGCCACATGCCCGGTCGGATGTCTATTTTGCCGCGCATTTCCCAACGGCCATACTGCCATTGGTGTTTTCCCTGGGTAGTCAGGCTAGCTGAAGTATAAGCCGCAAACTCGCGGTTGGTTCGCCAATCCGTACTATTGGCTTGGTAAGCAGGATTCTGCTTTTGTTCCCGGCGAGCTTCAATAATCAGATAGCCATTTTCGCACCAGGCATTTTCCGGTTGATATATTTGGGCTTCCAGGTTCCGGACAAATCCTTTTTCAAAATTCCAGTTATTTGGGTTTGGCCGGCCAGGAGTGTTAAATTCATCGGCCCATATTAACTGCCAGCCAGCATCTTTTTTAATTTTGGCAGGTTGCTTAGCTGAATTAGGTTGAGCAATTAAGTTGAAAGAAATGAAGGAAGTAAATACTATTGTAAGAAGTGCCGCAAGTAGTTTCATAGTTTAAAAGTAAATTTTAAAAGTAAGAACTTCTCCTGAATTTTTTGCTTTAGCAGGCAGTACTTACCTTTGCCAGAGAAAATAATTAAAGATAGCATACATGCAAACACCAATCCGACGGTTTAGAGTAGTAGGGATTATAGAGGGTATCTCGTATTTAATTTTACTGGGCATAGCCATGCCTTTAAAGCATTGGGCAGGAATTCCGGAAGTAGTAAAAGTAGTAGGTTGGGCGCACGGCGTATTATTTATTTTATTTGGGCTGGCCTTACTGCACGTATGGGTAGCGCGGCGGTGGTCCTTCGGGCGGGCGTTGCTGGCTTTTTTAGCTTCGCTGGTGCCTTTCGGAACCTTTATTTTTGATAAAAGCTTACGGCACGAAGAGCAATTAGCGCAAGGATAAAGAATATTTTTTATTCCGGCTTAATCTTCTAACAATGTTTCCGGATTTTTACTATCCCCGGACAGATAATGCTGCAAGGCCGTGTAATCCGCTACGGTATCGATATCAAATGAACCTAACTTAAATGGAATAGTAGTTACCGCCTTCGAATGCTGATAAAGCAGTTTTTTGGCGCCTTGGTTACCGTATAAAGCCAGCAGTTCCGGGAAAAATTGTTTATTGAATAATACCGGCGTACCCACTGTATCCTGGTAAGTACAGGCAATTATTTGTTGGGAGCTATTTTCTTTGTGAGTGATTAATTCTTGGAGCAGTTGGCTGGATACAAATGGCTGATCGCAGAGCATTAAAATTACATTTTCTACGAGAGGTGCCACTTTTAGTAAAGCTGCTAAACCATGCCGGATAGAAGCACTCATGCCTTCCTCCCACTCGTTATTCTCCACAATATGAATATGAATATCCAGAAAATTTAATTGAGCTCGTAAGGAATCGGCTTGAGCGCCCAGCACTACCATTATAGGGTTGCTCCCCGATTGTTGGGCTACCTGCACGGCATGCTGCAATAAGGTTTGGCCTTGAAAATTTAAATTTTGTTTCGGGCGGCCTAAGCGAACGGAAGCTCCTGCTGCTAATAAAACTAATCCCGTTGTTGCCATAGTAATACTTAAATTACTTCATCCGAAACCGGTTGCGAACTCCCTACAGGAATGGGTGTATTGACCACCGACCTCTCATGGATAGCTTGCGGTTTCTGGCGCAGGAAAGTACCTTCTTTACCGGCAAGTACTGCTTTTATTTCTGAGATAGCCGATAAGGCAATTTCTTCGGGTGTTTCAGCCCCAATATTCAAACCAAGCGGACCGTAAATCTTCTGCATTTGGTCCGGAGTAATTTCCATTCCATCGGATTCCAGTTCCTCTAGCATCTGATTTAATTTCTTTTTGGGTCCTAAAACCCCCACGTATACTACCGGCAAAGGTAGTAATTGCCGGAGCATGGCCAGGTCATAATTATAGTTATGGGTCATGAGCAGGAAAACGGTTTGCGCATCTACCGTTATATTTTCCAGCACTTGCTGGGGTTTGGCTACCAATACTTTGTCGGCAGTAGGAAACCGGGTTTTGACCGCGTAATTAGTACGCCCATCGATTACCGTTACCGACCAGCCCAGAATACTCGCCATTTGTACCAGCGGCTGTACATCGTTACCGCCCCCCAAAACAATAACTGAAACCGGCGGATGTAGATATTCTACAAAAGCGCTTAACACCTTATCTTGTAATTGATAATTCCGGATAAGAGATTTTTTACTTTGCAATACCTGGTTTCCTTCTTTTTCCAGCAGTTCACTTAATTCAAGGGGATATTTATCGCCGCGTTTATCACCTTTTTCGGGTAGCAACAAACAGGTGCCGGGCTGAAAACCCAAGCGATTTTGTAGCGAAAACAAAGTAATAATTACGGCTTGCTGCCGCTGACTGATAACCGCCGAAAGTAAAGCAATCGGGTTATTTAAATCTTCGGCTACAATGGGTTCGATTAAAATTTGAATAATACCGTTGCAACCTAAACCCACCCCTAAACGGGAATCGTCATCGTCGGTGGTATCGTAGGTTACCAATAAAGCTTTTTGCTGGGTCATTACCAAGCGGGCTTTGCGTAGAGCATCTCCTTCCAGGCAACCGCCACTAATGGCACCCGTTAATTCTCCGTCTTCGGTTACCAACATCCGGGCGCCGGGCCGCCGGTACGCCGACCCTTCTACCTGTACTACCGTTGCCAGAGCAGTTTTCTTATTTAACTGGCGGGCTACTCCATAAGCCCGAACAATATCCTGTATCTCTTTCATGGGACTAATGGCGAATATAAGCCATTACCGAAAAATATACGTGCAAATGCAAAATAATTTACCTGGAGCAAGCTGTTAGTTTTACTTTAAAGCCTGATTTAGGGAATTGAAATTTATGGAAATACATAAAATTTCGCGGTATTCTACAAAGCATGCTTGTTTTTTTAAGAAGATTGAATTCTGTATTATCCTGCAACAGAACTTAATTCAGATAAAAAATTTCCTTTGCTACCGCTTTCGTCTTTTATCGAATCTTACCGGCCGTATTCTCTAAAACCACATTAGAAAGTATTCCCGTGTCCGCTTTGTCCGGCAGATGCGAACAAAAACCGATACCAACATAAAATGGCCCCTTGAATGGTACCTGGATAGGTTCGCCGAACTGTTTCATGGGTTCGCCATTCATACTAGTAAAAACGGCAAAGGCATTTCCCCGCTTTTCTATGCCCAGGCGAAGCGCCCCTTTTTGGTCAACCCGCATTTCCTTCATGTTTGCTCCTTTTTCTGGCCGGTAAGCCAGGTGTATCAGGCCCGCACCATGCAGGGCCACCATGGCTTCTTTAGAATCATCTTCCAAGCTCTGGCGAATAATAAGAATAGCTTTACGGTCAGCGTAGCCCTCTTTATCCGGGAAGGCAATATCAGCGGCCAACGATACATCACCGGACATTTTTTTCCATAAATATCGGAATTCATCCCGCGTATACCATACATTATAGCCGGCCGAGGTGATGGTGTACTGCTTGGTAGCAGGATTGTAACTGGAAGAACCCGGTACCAATGCCGCTCCAACGTCGCTCTGGCCTTCAAATATGCCAATGCGTTTATTCTCTGTACGAGTAGGCCGGTGAAAATCCAAAGGGGGTGGTACTTGTTTATGCGTGGCAGATCCGGGGAGGGCCCAATCGGGTACTTCCACTTTTGTGGTTGTTTGGGCAAAGCTTATTTGCGATGTTGCCCATAATAGTACGGCAGGAAGTAAAACAATGCAGGTCTTGTTTATGGCACCAATATACTTATAAATACTACTACTCATCGCGCTTATTAATTTTGAAATCATTTCCATTTTACACTTTAATTTTATGAAAAGCTATATTAAGAATGAACCCGAAAAAACCGCATGGCATTCTTGGAAACTTACCAAAAATGACATGGAAGGAATTAATTATTTAAATTCAGCAGCAGATCAAATTAGCTGATATTGCTATACGTTTTAAACTTATTTTCGCTTACATCTTAATTAGATAAAAGAGTTTAGAAACAACAAAATATAATATTTAACGCAGCACTTGCTTGGTAACATGTTTATAATGACGACCAATGAGTAATTCTTTTCCTGCTACTGCTATGTGAGTGGGCATGCGATGTATCAATTTTGTTCAAGGCTACCATAAAAGAACAATGAATGCGCAAAATCTGGCCCTCGAGGCAGCATTTTTTCTAAAGAAGTAGTGGTTTGCTTCGCGATAAGTTGGCGGTAACAATGCGTACGTAGTCTTTCAGGCTCTCGATGTACTACAACCTGAATTATTCGCAAAAATAGTAGTTCTGCTTCCGGGAAATATATTAAACAACAAAGGCAAGTCATTACACTTGCCTTTGTTGTTTTTTCATCCTTGCTGGCTGACTACTTCCTGGGTAGCTGGTTCTGGTTTAAGTTCTACCTCGTACAGGTAAAAAGGCACTTCGTATCCTTCGCGTTGCAAAATTGGCTTGGCCACGTTAAATACTTTTACTCCCGCCGAAGTAGCGCCTTCTAAAGTACCTACGTGCGCGTGGCCGTGGAAAGCAACTAACACCTGGCGCCGGTTAATGGGCTCCACTAAACGCGAGCAGCCCAGGTACGGAAAAATTTCGGGTGGCTCTCCTACTACCGTTTCTTTAATAGGCGCATAATGCAACACTACAATTTTAGGTATATCTATATAATCTACGTCGAGGTGCGCTAAGGCCCGGTCGAGTTTCAAAGCATCGTCTACGGCTTCCTGCACGAAACTTTTAATCATGGGTTCGCCGAACATCGACAGCATGTGCTTATCAAAACCACCGCCAAAACCTTTTACGCCAGCAAAACCAATTCCGTGCAGCACCACCGTCTGGCCATCCAGAATGTGAACCTTATCGTTTTCCAGCATTTTTTTAATGGTTTTCTGCTGGTCCCGCTCGTAATCGTGATTACCCAATACGGCAATGATCGGGATGGTACAGGCTTTTAACTCCTGCGCTAATACTTCGGCTTCGGCCAGGTGCCCCGTGTCGGTGAGGTCGCCGCAAAGCAATAAAATATCCGCTTGCGCCGAGATCGTCCGGAAATATTCTACCCATTTGCCCTGATCGGTTTCTTTTACATGAATATCGCCCACGGCGGCAATCCGGATGGGGTTTTGCTGCTTGTTATTTTCCATGTTGGTTAAACAGTTTTAATGGTAATTACTTTATACTCCGCATCTACAATATCGGTTCGGTACTGAGTCTGATCGATAATGGGTCCGAGGCAAACTTTTTCTACGGGTAAAGGCAAATCAAACTGACCTTTGGCTTTTTCTATTAACGTGTCGAACAACCAGCGGGGAACAAGATCGCGCTCCGTTGGGTACACAAACTGAAAAAGTAAAACCTGGGCCAGCAGTAAATGCCAATGTTGTTCGAGCCGGGTCCAGATGCGGTTCCAATCGAGTAAGTGCCCGTGTTTTACAATAATGTGGTTGACATCGGCGCCATCGTAGCGTTCGCGGTTTTGTACGTAAACTTTACACCACAATAGTTCTTCGGCCGGAATAAACTTTATGGTTACCCCGTACGCTTCGCCGGCTACCGCATGGTCAAACCACGTATCATCCACAGTGCAGATGTTGTTTACCGTATTAAAAATAATATCGATGTAATAATTATTTTTATAAACTTTCGCTAGCCAGCGTACGTCCGTTAGTTCGGTAGCAAAGCCATGCTCAGCAAAAAATTTTAAAATTCGGGCGTAATCGCCCGCTTTACAAAACAAATCCAAATCTTTTAAATCGCGAATTATACCGGTATATTGGCGCAAGGCCAACCCACCTCCTACCAAAAAAGGGATTTCGCTTTCGGAGAGTAAACGTAATGCCTCCGCAAAAAAGTTATGTGCAGCCGTTTGTAATTCGTCTTCTTGTATCATATAATTTTATTGATTGCTCGGCTTTATTAAACAGCAAAAACACTTATAAAGCCATTCAGTACCCAATACCTCACTCCAAATAAAGTAAAGTAGTACATTTACTTATTTCCAACAGATTTGTTGTAAGCCATTCCCGAAGAAGTTAAAATAAATACCAGTAAAGCTTGGCTCGAGTAGATAATGGGGTAAATTGACAGAATCCTGCTTTTTGATTTCAGAGATTTCGTTCCTTTATGTACTTTTAAAAGCCAAAACGGGTTATCAGAATTTTACTCCTAACTAAAAACGATGAACAAAAAACGTATTGCCATTGATATGGATGATGTTATGACCGATGCAATTGGTCGTTTTATAGAACTTTATCAACAAGAATTTCAGGAAGACCTTTCGGATTTGCGCTTACCTGGTCGTAACTTAACTAATACCGTACCGCCCGAGCGCTTAGAGGCGATAAAGCAGTACCCGCACCAACCCAATTTCTTTAAAGATTTAGAACCTATTGCCGGTAGTCTGGAGGTAGTGGAACAACTGCATCAACGTTACGAAATTTTTATTACCACCGCCGCTTTGGAGTTCGAGCATTCGTTTACGCCTAAGTACAATTGGTTAAAAAAGCACCTGCCTTTTATCACCTGGAAGAATATTGTTTTTTGCGGCGATAAAAGTATTATCCGCGCCGATTACTTACTCGATGACTTGGACCGCAACTTAAAAACTTTTACCGGTACGGGTTTACTTTTTACGGCTCCGCATAACGCGCACGTTACCGGCTATACGCGCCTGAACAACTGGCAAGAAGTAGCTGCCTATTTTTTGCACTAACCTGCTAGCTACCCTTAACCTGTATTTTATCGGCTTATTTCTTTATCCTACTTACTATTTAACCTTAGCTTAAAAGTTTATGGTAGCGTTACTCAGAAAGATATTGCTCTTTTTACTTATTACAGGTAACATTACTACTACCGGTTTTAGCCAAACTACTTACGCGGAAAAATTAGGTTATAAGAAAGGGGAACGAGTCCTGATTTTACACGTGGATGATGCCGGCATGTCGTACGACTCCAACGAGGGTGCTATTCAGGCGCTGGAAAAAGGGGTAGCCAACTCGGTAAGTGTGATGATGCCTTGCCCTTGGGTACCTGGATTTATAAAATACCTGAAGCAACACCCGCAGGTAGATGCCGGTTTGCATTTAACTTTAACCTCAGAATGGATAAACTACCGCTGGGCACCCCTCGCTGGTACGGCCGGCACTCCAACTTTAATTGATACCGAAGGAGCTTTGTGGCCGAGCGTCGCCGACGTGGTACAACACGCCAAAGCCGATGAAGTAGAAACAGAAATCCGGGCGCAACTTGCCCGAGCCCAGACCATGGGCTTTCAACCTACTCACCTGGATTCGCACATGGGTACCTTATTTGCTTCGCCGGCTTTTTTAGAACGATATATTAAAGTTGGGGTCGAAAACCAGATTCCGGTTATGCTGCCCGGCGGCCATAATACTTTACTTTTACAGCAACTTCAAAACGAAACCATTGCCGAGTTAAAAAGCCAGGGTAAATACCAGGCAGGAATGGCCGTTCCTACCCCCGCTATTGCCACGCAGGCGAAAGCCATAGGCGAAAAAGTTTGGCAAGCGGGCTTACCCGTACTCGACGATTTACACAATACAAGTTATGGCTGGCATTTACCCGCTACAACTCCGGTCACTCCCGAGAACCTGCGGCAATTTAAAGTACAACAATATATAGCCGGTATAAAGGGTCTAAAACCGGGCGTTACCATGATGATTATGCATTGCACGGCTCCCACCGAAGTATTTCAGCATATTTCTAATTCTGGGCCAACCCGCCACGGCGATCTGCTGGCTATGCTGGACCCAGGTTTACGCAAGACCTTGCAGGACGAAAAAATTGTGCTTACTACCTGGCGGGAATTGATGCAGCGCCGCTCCCAAGTTACCAATCAACAACTGGAACAGAAACGATAAATTTACCCGAGAATAGACAAAAAGGAACGACTATTAAGCCGTTCCTTTTTGTAATGGGTTGGTACAATATTATATTTATTCCAGCACAATCCTGGTTTGTTTCTGGCCCGATGAACCTTGAGCTTTTAGGATGTAAATACCCGGTTTTATGGTTTTAGTAACTAGTAACTCTGCAGATGTACTTCCTTGATCATCCGTAGTAACAGTTTTGGCCTGGTACAACTGCCCAAAAGTATCGTACAAACTCAAAGTAACCGGCTCCTGCTGCTTAAAACCTGTTAGATCTGCGTAAATCTTAGACCCAATTGGGTTAGGGTTTGGATAAACTTTAAGAACTGGTTCAACATCTGTAACTTTTGTGACAATAGAAGTTAAGGAATCAACCAAGGAATCAATAGTGGTGGTATCACTACCTTCGTACACAATACCTAAACCGTACAATTCCACCGAAACGGTCTGGTCTTTCTTCTTTTTACCGCTAACCGCTTCCAGCTTTGCTTTCTTAAAGCCTTTTGAAGTCGGATAAAATGCCACATTAAAGGTAATAGAACTATTCTTCCGAATTTTTATTGGTTTATTCGGTTTGGCATCTGGCTGACCCAACATCCGGAATTCACCGGCATTCTCTCCAATAATGGCTAAACCTTTCAACTTTAAATTACCCCGGCCAGTATTGGAAATGGTTACGGCGTGCGGCGTTACTTGAGAAAGATCCGGTAAATCCGAATCATCATCGTCTTTATCTTTGTCTTTATCTTTGTCCTTATCTTTGTCCTTGTCTTTATCCTTGTCCTTGTCTTTATCTTTCTTGGCCATTGTGGCTTTAGTTAAGGAATTTACTGTTTGAGATAAAGCCGTTTGAGTTACTCCCACTACTTCGGTAGCAGAAATCTTTTCCGGGAAAGCGGCAGCAAAACCTTCGTCATCGGAGATGCTGCTCACGCGCAACAAAGTAATTTGGGAGGTTCTATCCGGAATGTTGTTCCAGTTAAACTCGATTACGTACAGGTTACCCGTTTTTACATCTTCTACAATATCCAAAGGGTTAATAAAACCCGACATACCTACTAAGCCACTCGTACCGGCCCCAGTGTAATCGGCTTCAATGTCGTATTCACTATCGGCGCTCCCTTTTACTACTGAACCTGGTTTTAAAACAATAATATCCCCACCGCCACTAAAGCGACACACCAGCAATTTGCCTTTTAAAGCACCGTTAAAAGTATTGCTCTTGTACTCGATAGCTCCGTTAGGCGAGCGGTTCAGTTCAAAGTTAAAGGCGGCTCCCCGGTAGTTTTTATCGGCACCTAAAGTACTCGGGTATTTAGAATTATCTTTGTATCCCCGGTTAGCTACGTACTCCCCACGTAAAGGATTCGGATGGCCGTAATATCCTTTTGGCTTAATGCGGAATAGCCAATCATTTTGCACCTGTACGCCCGAAGTAGCCGGTATGGTTGGGCCGCTGTAAAAGGTACCATCTGGCCGCCGGGTTCCGGCTACCGATGGCGGTGTACTACCACCTGCTGCCGAGCCATTAGCGGGTGCGTAAAGTTGTCCGTTGCTGTGCCACACCAGATCGTAAGCATTTCGAACCCCAGAGGCATAAATAGTAAGTGGTGCATTTGCAGCGTAAGGGTTATACGTACCATCGGAAAACCGTAATTGACTCGAGGAGGCATTATTAATTAAGCTTTGGTTAGAAGTAGTTTTAGCGTCTAAAGTTGAGTTGCCCAGTTTTACTAAATCCAGGCGTAACACCGTTCCTGACAATAAACTTTCGTCCCGTTGCCAGGCTCCGTCAAAAGCTCCCATCGAACTATTACTACCCTGCGCTATATACAAGGCCTTATCCGGACCAAACACCAAGCTATTTACCAAGTGGTCTTTAGCCGAGCGAGGCAAATTTGTTACTAATAAGCGTTCGGTAGAAAGACTAGAACCCGATAACTTAGAAATCTTACCATCAAAAATCGGGGCTCCTTCCAAGCCGGAAGAACAATGCGAAACGTAGGCAATTAAGTTACTAGCTGTTGCTGCCGGATCGAACACCAAACCCACGGCGGTACGATTACCATACTTGCCCACTAAAGTATTTATAGTAGTTAAATTACTTAAAGTGCCATTGGTGTGGTTAATTGTAAACCGTTCGATGACGCCATCTAGCCGCAAAGCATAAAATTTATCATCGGGCCCAATTACCAAGGAAGAATACTTTTTGTTCTGCGTACCCGATACAGGCACTTTAGTAAACTCTACCGATAAAGGATCCGTGGGTTCAATGGCAGCTCCGGTAGTAAAAGTAGCTGTGTACGGAATAAAGGAAGCCCCAGGATAAGATTTTACGCCCTCGGTTACCATAAATTTATAGGTAGTATTGGCTTCTAAAGCAAAGGTAGGCGAAAAGCTGATGGCATCGCCGCCACCCGTACCCTGCACCACTCCGGCCACCTGGGTAGTGGTACTGCCCACTACTTTCAAGAGTTTAACGGTACTGCTGGTAATAGTACTGTTATCTACCCCGCCCGGGTAACCGGCTACAGTAGGTACAAACAGGTTGTTAGCCGCAATACTAGACGTATTTACGTTTACATTAGTAGCACCATTCGTCGGCGTAGATGAAACAACGTAAGGACGGGGCGCACTTACCGTTACCTGAACGGTAACACTACCCGCCGTAAAACCAGAAGCCGCTGCTTTAACAGTAGCCTTATAGGTACCCACTGGTAGATTTTGGGCCGCCGAATAATTAAAAGTTACGTTAGGCTCGGTACCCGAATGGGTTTTATTAAAAGTTAACCAACCACTACCTCCTGTGCCGTAAACAGCAGAGAGCGTATACTGAACACTTTTATTACCCGTGTTGCTTAAGTCTAAAGAAAAAGTTTTGTTTGTAGTAGAGCCACCTTTTTCAATGGTTACTAACTGTTCATTCGCCGACCAATAGGTAATAGGACTAGTAGTAACCGGTACAATACGGGCCGAGTTAATTTTTGTATTCGTTCCGCCATCGGCATCAATGGTTAGATTGCCATCAGTAACGCTTACCCGTACCGTAGCAGATTTAAAGCGGGTACTGGCCCCGGCTGCTCCGGTAGGCACAAATTTATCAATGGCTGTAGCTCCTTCCACATTTAAACTATGTCTTTCCGGAAAGGAATAAACGCCGGCATCACCCGCTGAAACGGTTACATCATAAATTCCCTTCGGTACTTTTACCTCCCAGTAACCTTCGGCTTTGGTACCGTCAAAAGCCCCCACGATATCATCCGACTGCATGTGTATTAAAGTAGCTTGCAGTACATTAGAAGGCTTGTCCCGATCCCGTCCATTGCCGGGAGTTGTACCTCCTACCGAAATATTTAACAAGCTATTGTCCGAACGTTTTTTCCAGCCATACGTCAAGTTGCTGCCCTGATTGGCACCAGTACGTAGTCCGTAAGGCTGACCATAATCCCGCACCCAGTTAGTAGGCGGTATTGTTTTTGGATCCTGAAAGTTAACTTGAATGGTTTGAGCAAAACTGGGCAAACCTATAATTACAACAATTAAGAGAACTATTAATGGTTTAAAAAAGCGGACAACCAGCAGTGAAGGAGTATAAATTTTCTTCATTTTAGAATTAAATAAACATTTAGAATTATCACAAAATACAGAGATGCCTTCCTGATTACCAGCCAGAGTTACTGAAAAAAATATTAAGCTTATAAAGGAAAAACATTTGCAGAAAGGAGTGGCTTGGAAGGAGCTTGATTTAAATAAATCCAATGCGGGATTTACAAATTAATCCTTGATTTACTGTAAAGAAGCTATATAAATTATTCATGTATTCTTTAAACACTATTTTTTAATACTAGATAAAATAAAAAAAATACAGTTAATTAGCTATTTTTAACGGGAAATGCACCTAATTAGTTCTATAATCTTAGTTTAATTATAAGCACTTTTAATTTAAGTTATATGCGTTAATTTCCCCTATACGCGAGTTTATTTTTCAGATTTGATTGCAACTAACAACTATATTAATCTTTAGTAACCATTCATTTTCTTCTACAGAGTATGAGCAATCCACGCAGCGAGAGCCTTATTTACTCCAGAAGACTGATTAACAAACTTGAAGCAAGAAAAAGAACAAGAAGTTAAAATAACTTTCCTGTCTTATTTTCTATGTTCTAATGCTATTATTTAAATGCTTCGCCAGCATTTTTTACAACCGAAAGCTAAATATTTTGCCCAACCAAGTAGTTTTCTTTAAAAGATCACCATAAAACATCTTTTTTAAATACAAAATCACATTCTAATTAGTACGCTGAATGAGATTGTAGGGTAGAGGTGAAATAGGGCAAGTTGTTAATGCTTTTTAGTTATAATACCAAATAGTGTTAGCTATTTTCCATAGGGTTGCCTTAAAAGCACTAAACACGGCGGGTTTTGGAAACCCGCCGTGTTTAATCTTCTTCACTATGGCAGTTAGTTTAGGCGATTTGGTATAACTAAACAAGGTTACAATAAAAAGGGAACGATGCTCTCGTTCCCTTTTTATTGTAACCCGATATCTTAAAACGGATTATTCCAGAACAATTTTTGTCTGTTTTTGACCCGAAGAAGTATTGGCTTTAATTATGTAAATGCCCGGTTTCATAGCTTTAGTTAAAAAAAGTTCGGCCGAAGTGCGGCCTTGAGCATCTACTTTTACGGTTTTTGCCTGGTACAATTGGCCAAAAGAATCGTACAAGCTGAGAGTAACCGGCTCCTGCGGCGCAAAATCAGCCAGGTCCAGGTATATCTTCGATCCGATAGGATTTGGATTGGGATATACGGTAAGAACCGATGCTTTATCAGTTAGTTTTTTACTAACCTTAGCCGCCGATTTTTTCATTGCCTTATTGGCCACTGAATCGATGCCAGTAGTATCACTGCCTTCGTATTGAATACCTAAGCCAAACAATTCCACCGAAACTACTTGGTCTTTCTTTTTCTTACTACCCACTCCTTCCAGCTTCGCCGTTTTAAAGCCTTCCGTAGCTGGGAAGAATGCTACGTTAAACGTAACTGAACTATTTTTCCGAATTTTTACTGGTTTGTTCGGTTTAGCATCCGGCTGGTTTAGCATCCGGAACTCGCTCGCATTCTCTCCAATAATGGCTAAGTTTTTCAGTTTCAGGTTACCCCGGCCGGTATTGGAGATCGTTACCGCGTGCGGTGTTACTTTCGAATAATCCGGCAAGTTTTCATCATCTTTCTTCTTTTTCTTATCTTTATTAGCTGTCGGTTTTTTTGCCCAGGAAGCGGCTACCGGGGGCGTAGCGGTTTGAGTTACTCCTACTACTTCGGTGGCGGTAATCTGCTCGGGGAAAGCGGTGGCAAAACCTTCGTCGTCGGAAATACTGCTTACCCGTAGCAAGGTAATCTGCGCCGTTCTATCCGGAATGTTGTTCCAATTGAATTCAATTACGTACAAATTACCGGTCTGCACGTCTTCCACAATATCCAAGGGGTTAATAAAGCCCGACATCCCGACTAAACCTGCCGTGCCTGCGCCAGGATAGTTGTCTGTAATGTCGTAATCCGTTTCAGGACTATTTATCACCACCGAACCGGGTTTTAGAACGATAATATCGCCGCCCCCACTAAAGCGGCACACGAGCAGCTTGCCTTTTAAAGCTCCGTTAAAGGTATTGCTCTTGTACTCGATGGTGCCATTAGGCGAACGGTTCAGCCCAAAGTTAAAGGCCGCTCCCCGGTAATTAGGATCTGCCTCCAAACCATTCGGGTATTTGGCATTATCAGCAAAACCTCGGTTGGCCACGTATTCGCCCCGGAGCGGATTGGGGTGACCAAAGTAACCAACTCCTTTTAAAGGATTGATGCGGAACAACCAATCGTTTTGTACCTGTACGCCCGAAGTAGCAATTACTGCCGGACCGTTGTAGAAAGTGCCATTAGGTCGGCGGGTACCCGTTACCGAAGCCGGCGTGTTACCGCCCGCTGCCGAGCCATTGGCTGCCGCATAGAGTTGGCCGTTGCTGTGCCAAACCAGATCGTAGGCATTCCGAATACCGGAAGCATAAATGGTTAATGGTGCATTACTGGCGTAAGGGTTATAAGTATCATCCGAAAACCGTAACTGGCTCGCAGTTGCATTATTAATTAAGCTCTGGTTTGAAGTAGTTCTAGCGTCTAAAGTAGAGCTGCCTAATTTTACTAAATCTAAGCGCAGCACGGCTCCGGCTAATAAACTTTCGGGGCGCTGCCAGGTACCGTCATAAGCGCCCATCGAGCTATTACTACCTTGGCAGAAATACAAAGCGCCATCTGGGCCGAAGGCTAAACTATTCACCAAGTGATCTTTAGTGGAGCGAGGCAAGTTGGTAACCAGCAATTGTTCTGTGCCCAGGTTAGCTCCCGTTAATTTAGAGATCTTACCATCAAACTCAGCGGCCCCCGACAAGCCGGAAGAACAATGCGACACGTAAGCAATTAGATTGGTCGCGGTTGAAGCGGGGTTAAAAACCAACCCAACTGCCGACCGTCCACCGTACTTACCCGGTAAGGTGGTAATAGTAGTTTGGAAGGTAAGACTACCATTCAGATGATTAATGGCAAAGCGTTCAATATTACCATCCAATCGTAAGGCATACAACTTATCATCGGGCCCGATTACTAAAGAAGTATACTTTTTGTTCTGCGTACCCGATATAGGCACTTTAGTAAACTCTACCGATAAAGGATCCGTGGGTTCAATGGCAGCTCCGGTAGTA
The DNA here is from genome assembly GCF_003023845.1 of Adhaeribacter arboris. Taxonomy (NCBI): domain Bacteria; kingdom Pseudomonadati; phylum Bacteroidota; class Cytophagia; order Cytophagales; family Hymenobacteraceae; genus Adhaeribacter; species Adhaeribacter arboris. The sequence goes on from NZ_PYFT01000001.1 coordinate 3,452,179, forward strand.
AAAGTAGCCGTGTACGGAATAAAGGAAGCCCCAGGATAAGATTTTACGCCCTCGGTTACCATAAATTTATAGGTAGTATTAGCTTCTAAAGCAAAGGTAGGCGAAAAGCTGATGGCATCGCCGCCACCCGTACCCTGCACCACTCCGGCCACCTGGGTAGTGGTACTGCCCACTACTTTCAAGAGTTTAACGGTACTGCTGGTAATAGTACTGTTATCTACCCCGCCCGGGTAACCGGCTACAGTGGGAACAAACAGGTTATTGGCCGCAATGCTGGAGGTATTAACACTAACGTTGGTAGCCCCATTGGCGGGGGTAGACGAGATAACGTACGGCTGCGGAGCGCTTACGGTAACTTGAATACTAACACTACCCGCCGTAAAACCAGTAGCAGTTGCTTTAACGGTAGCTTGATAGGTACCGATAGGCAGGTTCTGAGCAGCAGCATAGTTAAAAGATACATTTGGTTCCGCGCCGGTATGGGTAGGCGTAAAACTTAACCAGCCGCTCGCTCCCGCCCCGTATAAGGCGGATACGGTATACTGCACATCGGTTCGGTTACTGGAATTGCTTAAGTCTAAAGAAAAAGTTTTGTTGACCGTAGAACCACCTTTTTCAATCGTTAATAATTGCTCATTCACCGACCAGAACGTGTAAGGACTAGTAGAAACGGGTACAATCCGGGCCGAGTTGATTTTGGTGTTCGTCCCGCCATCGGCATCAATGGTTAAATTGCCGTCGGTAACGGTTACCTGTACGGTGGCCGATTTAAAGCGGGTGCTGGCGCCGGCCGCGCCGGTGGGGGCAAATCTATCAATCGCCGTAGCTCCTTCCACGTTTAAAGAGTGTCTTTCCGGAATAGAGTAAACACCGGCGTCGCCCGCCGAAACCGTTACGTCGTAAATACCATTGGGCACTTTTACTTCCCAGTAAGCTTCGGCTTTGGTACCGTCAAAAGTTCCCGGAATATCATCCGACTGCATGTGCATCAAAGTAGCTTGCAGCACATTAATGTCCGGGTTAAGAATAGAATTCCGATTCCGGCCGTTGCCGGGAGTAGTACCGCCCACGGAAATATCCAGTAAGCTATTATTCAAACGATTTTTCCAACCGTAGGTCAGGTTATTACCCTGATTAGCGCCGGTTCGTAACCCATAAGGCTGGCCGTAATCGCGGGCCCAGCCCGCAGGGGGTACGGTAGCCGGATCCTGGAAATTAACCTGAATAGTGGGTTGGGAACTTGAATTCACAACGGAAAAGGTAATTGTTTTAGCGGTACCAGCTGTACCCCCTCCGTTGGCTCCCGAGTAAGGTATAGCTTGTAAGGTATAATTTCCCACTGCGGGTACCCAAGCGTTATAATTGCTGTTTACATCGCCAAATAAAGCATAAGGGGCACCTGTTTCGGTTGTAGTTTTTGATTGTGCCCCGCTTAAAATCATTTTCACACTACCCACTGTAGCTGGACTGGTATTAACCCGGATGTTTAAATTTTTAGTTGATAAGGCCGCCAGATTTATAGTGTTGCCGCTCGCTATGGTTTGAATACCTTGCTCGGTGTCGGCATTTATAAGGGTAAAGCTAGCGATTGTCTCGCCCGCCACTATTGTACCTGGGTAAGCTTTTACCGGTTTGCTATTATTAGGAGCAGAAAAGCCGGAGGAGCTCATTAGTAAGCTCAAGAACAGAAATACTAATTGTTTAATGTTTAACGCGGGAACAACAGGAAGCGGAAGGGTAAATTCTTTCTTCATTTTACCAATTCAGTTAGTTTTTAATAATTTCTAATCACCAGAAGAAGTCAATCTTAAATAATTAAGATATGGAAACATAAAGCATACTTATTTTCAGTATACTTTTCGGGAAGAGAGGTAAGTACAAAAGAGGACTAAACCATTTAGTTCAGGCTCTTAATTAAACCTTTCCTGATAGTCGGCAGGGTTTAATGATAGCTATGGCTTCCCTGAAATTTTTAGAACACTACTATTTCAAATAAAATAATTTCCTAAAAACCAGATAAACCAATGGTTAGAGGGTTTAAAAATCTAAAGCTTTTAAATAATCGAATTTCGTTTGATTCAGGTTTAGCAGTTAACCAATAATTTATAATACCCATAAAGGTTATTAGGTGCGAATAAACGCATTTAATTAAATACTTTCAATTATTTAATTAAATGTTAATATACTGAATAATTCTATAATATAAGCTACCTTCGGGATAAATATTGACTTTACCCCTTATAAAATATAGCTATTCCGCTATAATACTTCTAGAAAATATTTAAAACCTTATCTAAACTTACAAAACATAGATAGGTGTTTCAGGTATTATTAGTGCGCTGGGCGAATAGCCGCTAATTTTTAAAATTCCTTCGTAATCGGCTTCTATATGATGGGGAGGTACTTAGGCAACCCGCTAGAGAAATGGATAATCTTTTATCTTTTGCCAGGGGCCACCTTGGTACTCCCACAAACTCAGACCAATAGCTTGCAGGTAAAAAGGTTGAAAAGAAAGAACTAACTGGTTAAATAAGTTTTGAGCTGTTTCTACGGTTACTTTATTCTGCACGGTAATATGCGGCCGAAAGCCCTGCTGGTCCTGAGGGGTTAGCCATTCCCGCCATTGTTTTTGCAGATAAACGTGTAATTGAGATAATTCCTCGCTTTGCAACTTAAATGCGACTCCTTTACCCAATTTAATTACTTCGGCTACTTTTACCGGAAATACTACCTGGCGGGCTGCCCTTGTTGCCAGTTGTTCCGTTACGGCGGCGCTTGCGGGTAAATGGTGGAAAAGAGTTATATGCGCATCCAGGTAGTTAAGGCGGGGAGGGAAATGCTGCTTTCTTAAATCATTGAAATACGCAAAAGCAACTTCATCCATTTGCAAGGTCAGAATCAAAGGATTTTGGTGCATCATAATCTACCCGCCGGATTAAAATATCTATTTTAGCTAAGAGTATAAATAATAGTTATCTAATCAATTTAAAAATCTATACCGGAAAATGAATTAGGATGCTTTGGTATATTAAATAAGGACTCTAGAATTTATTCACTTTTTACAATATAATGTTTGGCTTGTTTGTGGCGCTAAATTTTAAAAACTCTCCGTCTTTTTTCATGAATAACTTTCATTTTTAAAGCAATGTTAATATCTTCCTCTTAAAGAAAGCAATACTGAACTTGTTTTGTTTAAATTCTTTTGATAACCCTATCTACGCATTAATTATAAATAGGTGATGCTACCGATTCTACTTTCGGCATTTCTTATTTCTTAAAAAAATGTTTTTTCTTATTGGATCCATTATTTAAAATGACAGTATTTAAGCCATTTAGCTACTCTTATCGCCTGGAATCCAAGGGTTTCTTTTTCTTCATTACTCTTGCCTTTTTATTTTCCTGCGAACAAGAACAATTAATTCAACCAAAAGAAATTATTCAGGTAGAGGAGGCATTAGCCGATGCTCAAATTATTACCTCTAAAGATGGTGATCGTTCTAATTTATTAGTAGAAGGCCGCTTCGACCCTACCATAGAACCGGTGTTTCACGTTCAGACAGGTACTTCGTATGGCTTTGAGGTAAGCAGCAAACGAGCCCGCAGAGGCTCGAATGCGGTACGCTTAGAGCTAAGACGCAATACCGATCAGATTCGTTCTGAAATTTCTTTGGCCGGTGAAACCAAAAGGGAAAGATGGTACGGAACAAGCCTTTATTTACCCGGTAATGATTGGGATTCGGATTTAAACGCGGATGGCTGGGACATTATTACCCAATGGCACGCCCGAGAAGATAAAGGAGAACCTAGCCGCCTACCCCCAATATCTTTAGTGGTAAGTAAAGGGCGTTTAGGCCTGGTAGTGTATTGGGCCACCAGAGAAAAGAATACGAATGCTACCATTAGTGGCAAGAAAATATTTGATCTAGGACAAGTAGAAAAAGATAAGTGGTTAGATTTAGTTTATCACATTAACTTTTCGCATAAATCAGACGGCGAATTAGTGGTTTGGAAAAATGGCGTAAAAGTAATTGATTATACTGGCCCTAATAGTTACAACGATAAATACCTTCCTTACTTTAAAGCGGGCATTTACAAAAGAAAATGGTATAAAATTTCGAAACGGGTACTATATATAGATGAAGTAAGAGTTGGCAACGGCAATGCGACTTATAAAGATGTAGCTCCTTATGGCTCCGTTATCGTTAACCCCGCGGCTGATACACCGGCTAAAAATAAAAAATTAAGCTTAAAGCTGATTAATGCTAATTCCGACCTGCTCATTAAAACTATTACGAACGGGGCTACTCTGGACTTAGCTACCTTACCTACCAATAATTTAAATATTAAAGCTACCCCTGCGGGTGCCGTTGGTAGTATTCTTTTTAAATTAACAGGTCCTCAAAATAAGAAAGTAATTGAATCGGAAGCGCCTTATTCTTTATTCCGCGATAAGAATGGCGATTTTCCATCCTGGACGCCTAAAGCAGGTAACTATACTTTAACGGCCACTCCTTACTCCAAGGCTAACGGCAGTGGTAAAGCCGGCTCCCCGGTAACGGTTAATTTTAAAGTAGTGAATCTGGCAAAAGATGGCTCCGGCACGCCAACTGTAAGTATGGTTATTAATAAAAACAAAGGTGTAACCAGTTCCCGGAATGCCCTATTAACCATTCGAGCCGTTAATGCCACCAAAATGCGCTTCTACGACAATAGCAACAGCAGATGGACCAATTGGGAACCCGTTTCTTCCATCAAAGCCTGGACTTTATCGCGCGGAGATGGTTCTAAGTGGGTAAAAGTACAAGTGCGAAATGCGGCCGGCGTTATGTCGGCTTCTTATGCCGACGGCATTATATTACGAACAAAATAAAAATCATTTCTAATTTATAATTTGGCGAAACATTAGTATACCGCTTTACCTTCCTGAGCTTCGTCATTCAGCCCATAAAGCAGGAAATAAATTTTGGGTTTAAAACAGCCGAATTTTGCAATATAGCTATAATATAACGGCTAGAGCTGTACTCCTGAAGCCTTTCCTATTTTCTACCTAATTACCTTAACTTGGTAAATAATATCAGAATTATGCTATAAACTAACTTATTACTGAACTTTACCAAGTTATATTTGTTATAAGAATCAATCCCGCTCACTTATTATTTTAGTTTGATTAGAATTCTTCTGTTTGTATTTTTTATTCCGGAGAGAATCACTCTTCTTAGTGGAATTTAAATTAAAAAGCATTATTTAAACTATTGCTAGCATCTTATTGCATGAAATTTAAACTTCTCTTTCTTTTATCTTCCTTATCATTATTTTTATTTTCCTGTGAACAAGAAGAATTAATTCCACCCAAACAAATTAACGAATCGGCAATAGGTATTGCCAACGCCCAAATTATTCAATCAGTAGATAATTATCGTTCTAATTTATTAGTTGAAGGTAGATTCGAACCCACTGCCGACCCTTTTCTTGTGCAGACAGGCACTTCTTACGGTTTTGAGATAAGTAGTAACCGCTCCCGGAACGGTTCTAATTCCGCCCGGTTGGAGATAAGAAACGAAGCAAATCAAGTTCGTTCTGAAATCACCCTGGAAGGTGAAACCCAGAGCGAAAGATGGTATGGAAACAGTCTGTATTTACCCGGCAACGATTGGGATTCGGATTTAAATCCGGACGGATGGGACATTATTACGCAATGGCACGCCCGAGAAGATGCCGGCGAGGATGCGCGGTATCCGCCCATTGCTTTAGTAGTAAGTAAAGGTCGTTTAAGTATGGTGGTGTACTGGGCCACCCGCGCCGAAAATACCAACGCTACAGTAAGCGGCAAGAAAGTATTTGATTTAGGTACTCTGGAAAAAGATAAGTGGTTGGATATGGTGTACCACATTAACTTCTCGCACGAATCGGATGGGGTATTGGAGGTATGGAAAAACGGTGAGAAAGTAATTAACTACAACGGGCCTAACTGTTACAACGATAAAAGCTTACCTTATTTTAAAGCGGGTATTTACAAAAGAAGATGGTACGATATTACTAAACGGGTAGTGTACGTGGATGAAGTTAGAGTAGGTAATAAAAAAGCGGATTATTACGACGTAGCTCCTAGTGGCTCTACCTTAGTGGAACCGGAAGAATTAGATCTTAACGATAATTCTAAAAAATTAAGCTTAAACCTAATTAACGCTAACTCTGACCTGTTCATCCAGAAATTAACTAACAATGCGGTCTTGGATTTAGCCAGTTTACCCACCAAGAATTTAAATATTTCGGCTACTACTGGGTCAGATATTGGCAGCGTTGTTTTTAAATTAACCGGCCGGGAAAATAAAACTGTAATCCAATCGCAGGCACCTTATACTTTATTCGGCGATGAGAACGGCGATTACCAATCCTGGATTCCTACGGAAGGCGAGTATACGCTTACGGCTACTCCTTACTCCGGCGCCAACGGTGAAGGAACGGCGGGCGCTCCCGTAACTGTTTCCTTTGAAGTAGTAAACCTCTCCACCGATGGCTCCGGTACGCCAAAAGTAACCATGGTAATTAATAAAGATGAACCCATTACCAATTCGCGGCGAGCTATCTTAAGAATAAAAGCCGTCAATGCCACCGAAATGCGCTTCTACGACGACAGTGACAGCGAGTGGACCGACTGGGAACCGGTCGCTGCTGTTAAATCCTGGACCTTATCGAAGGGGGATGGCTCTAAGTGGGTGAAAATACAAGTGCGAAACGCCGCCAATGTACCATCTGAATCTTATTTTGATGGCATTATACTAAGAACTAAATAAACTGCCTAACAGGCTACGCACGGCTGCTGTCGAGTTTACAACCTGTTAAGTGGCAACAAAAAAGCAAGTATTACACCTTTATTTCATGTTCCTCGTTTAATCCGGCAGTATTTAAAGCCTCTTCCAAGCTGGCGTACCGGGAAATACCAGAAATTAAAAAATCCGTTAAGGTAAAAACGCTGGTTACAGTTTGCATTCCGGTAATTGCTCCCGTTTGCGGATCATGCCATTCCCCTAATTCTTCTACTACTACAACACTATCTTTCTTAAAATACCTTTTAGGAGTAAGCGTTACTTGGGCGCGATCCACCCATTCTAATAATAGATGCACCCCTTTTTCCCTCCCGCGTGGTCCCCTTATTTGCACATCTTTTTTAACCAAGGCCGCTAATTGTTCTTTATCAATAGTATTTAAGGCATTATGCCACTCCTGTACTATTGCTATTTCCCGAGAGACCATAAGTAGTTGTTGGTTATTAGTTGTTCGTTGTTCGACGGATAAATAGACAGTAAGCAGCAGATTATCATCATTGGTAGTCTCAACTAATTTCGTCGAAGTACTCAAATATTATCCGCTCAGAAGCAGTCTATTTATTCCTAACCTAATCCTTAAGCCTGTTTTCTACTAAGTAAATAGACTAAATTAATTTAATCGATTTAATTGAAAATATTCAAATTAATTCACTGATAATGAAAGGACTACACACATAAAAGTCTTGTATCTAATATCTTGATACTTGTGTCTCTTTACTTAGCTAAATTATAGCTTCTTTTCTTTCTTAATGGTGATAAGTAAAATACCCGCCAGCACAATGGCCGTTCCCAGTAGCTGAATACCCGAAACTGTTTCATCGAGAAAAATATAAGCCAGTAAAATAGTAGAAATAGGACCAATACTGCCAATAATGGCCGCATTACCTGCGCCTACTAACCGGATACCTTCGGCAATGAGGTAAGAAGGAAGCACTGTAGCCACAATCGCCATTAATAAGCTATACCCATAAACCGCGGGCACGTAATGGAAAAGCTGCCCGCCGCCCTGATTGATTAAATAATGAACAAACACCCCTAAAGCGGCCACCGACATGGCATAAGAATTAAACCGAACCGAACCAAATTTGGGTATGAGCACGCCGCTGCCCATCAGGTAAAGCGCATAGGTAACCGCACTGGCAAAAATAAATAAACCTCCTTTAATTAAATGCTTACTGGTCTGTACCTCTACGTCGCCTAATAATACCAGCAGCACGCCCGAGTACGTTAAACCCAGCGCGATGTATTGATTCCGGGTAATTTTTTTACCTAAAAATAACCAGGAAAATACGACCACCAACGTAGGGTAAATAAACAAAATCAGGCGTTCCAAACCGGCCGTTATGTATTGCAGCCCCAAAAAATCAAACAAACTGGCTAAGTAGTACCCCATTAAACCGTAAAAAACAAGTAAGGCATAGTCCCGCCGTTTTACCGGAACGGCCGGCACTTCTTTTTTGCGCGACAAAACGCCAATCAGAACAAAAAACGGCAGCGAGAAAGCCATACGCAAAGCCAATAAAGAAACTGAATCAATGTGGTACCGGTAAGCCAACTTTACCATAACGGCCTTCGAAGAAAAACACACCGCCGCCAACAACACAATCAGCGCGCCGGCGAATTGCTTACTGTCAAACTTTATTTTGGGCGATGGTTTCGGGATGACGGTTGTTTTCATGACAGGTAAAAAGCCGGTAACATATTTATTTAAAAGCTTGCGGTATAAATGTACGCAGCCCGTTTGGCAACTCCAATTCTGCCAGGCGGGCGATTTTAGGTATAATTACGAGATGGTATTCCTCAAATTAATTCCGGTAGAAGTAAAAAGTACTTTCTGCCACTTTGTTTTACTATCAGGATTCTATAAAATCAAGCTTAAAAATAAAACCTTGCGTAAAGGGAGTAGTTAAAGGAAAAGATTCTTACTTAAAAACGTAACTCCTTAACCTATATAGAATATATGAAGAAAATAAATAAGCTTTTACTGGTGAGTTTACTTCTTACTTTTGGTTTACTCGCCATTTTACAAGCCCGGCAAAACCAGAAGAGTTCTAACTTAGCCTTAGAAAATTTAAAGCGGTCCACCTCTCCTGCCAAAGATAAAGCAGCCGCCAACGTACAATTAAAAGTAGCTTTCCCGAATCTTACTTTTGAAATGCCCGTGGAGTTCGTCAGCCCTAATGATGGCACGAATCGTAATTTTGTGATTGCCCAGGAAGGTGTTATTCACGTGTTTCCCAATAATCCGGGAGTAAAAACCACCCAAAAGTTTTTAGATATTACCAGCAAAGTAGTAAGCGGCGGCGAACGAGGCTTATTAGGCTTGGCTTTTCATCCGGACTTTAAAACCAACGGTTATTTTTACGTAAATTATACGCGGGGCAAAAATCTGGAAACGGCTATTTCGCGGTTCCAGGTAAGTAAAAGTAATCCCAACGTAGCCGATCCAAAATCGGAAGTAGTATTACTTACCTACGACCAACCTTACAGCAACCACAACGGCGGCAAAGTAGCTTTTGGCAAAGATGGTTACCTGTACATTGCCGCCGGTGATGGCGGCAGCGGCGGCGACCCGCAAAATAATGGTCAAAACAAAGCTAGTCTCTTAGGTAAAATTTTGCGCATCGACGTTAATAAACCATCGGGTAATTTAAAATATTCTATCCCCGCCGATAATCCGTTTAAAGGCAATAAAGAAGGTTACCGCGAAGAAATTTACGCTTATGGTATGCGTAATCCCTGGCGCTTTAGCTTTGATAAAACCACCGGTGATTTATGGGTAGGCGATGTAGGACAAAATAAAATTGAAGAAGTAGACATTGTGAAAAATGGCCAAAACTACGGTTGGCGGGTAATGGAAGCCGAGGCATGCTTTAATCCGGAAGATTGCGATAAAAAGGGTTATTCTTTACCGGTTCACTCGTACCAGCAAGGCATGGACACGGGTAAATCTATTACGGGCGGGCACGTGTACCGCGGTAAAAAAGTGGCGGCGCTAAAGGGCAAATACGTGTACGGCGATTATGTAACTGGCAACATCTGGACGTTAACGCCCCAGGGAGACGGCAAATATGCCAATGCCTCCTTAATGAAATTAGATGGTAACATTTCGTCGTTCGGCGAAGATGCTAATAACGAACTATACCTTTGCTCGTACAACGACGGCAAAATTTATACGTTTGCATCAGCCAACGCCGAAACAGCCAAATAAAATCATTTTACTAAACCAAATTATTTTAAAAGGAATTGCCGGCAAAGCAGTTCCTTTTTTATGTATTACATCCTAATAATTTAAAATTACTTTAACTTTACCCGCATCAGATACATGTGCGCCGTGAGATACAATACACTTTCGTCGGGGCTAAACGCACAATTAGCCGTAGACTGCCCGGTTTTAATGGTTCCTAAATGTTTCCCCTCCGGCGAAAAGATCAATACTCCCCCCGGGCCAGTCGCAAATAAGATTCCTTCTTTGGTTACTTTTAAACCGTCGGGGTTGCCGGGTTCTTTTTTCAACATTTCGGTAGCATCAAAAAATACTTTCCCGTTGGCAATACTTCCGTCGGGCTGCACGTCATAGGCCATCCAAATGGCTCGTTCCGGGTCGGAATTGGCTACGTAAAGCGTTTTCTCGTCCGGAGAAAAGGCAATGCCGTTGGGTCGGCTTAAATCTTTGGTTAATAAGTGTACCGTACCCTTTGAACTTACCCGGTAAACCCCCTGGTAAGGCAGTTCTTTAGCCGGATCGTCCATGTTCTTTTCTAAACCGTAAGGTGGGTCGGTAAAATACAGGTCGCCGTTCCTTTTATACACGGCATCGTTCGGGCTATTTAATTTTTTCCCTTCATAACTATCCGCTAAAGTAACAAAAGTGGGTTTAGGGGCCCGCAAGGAAGCATCCATCCGGGCCATTCTGCGGTCGCCGTGCTGGCAAAGTACCAAACGGCCTTCTTTATCCAGAATTAATCCGTTAGAACCTACTTCGCCTCCCCGCGGCTGCTTGCCGGTATAACCCGAAGGGCTTAAATACAACTCCAAACCCGACTCTTCGGTCCATTGGTAAATTTTATTCGGTGGTATATCACTGAACAGCAACTTATCATCCTGCGGCAGCCAAACCGGTCCCTCCGACCAGGTAAATCCTTTTGCCAGAACTTCAATTTTTGCTCCAGGTTTTATAATCTGGTCTAGGCGATCATCCAGTTTTTCAATGGCTCCGGTGGTAGTAATGGGCGTTTGCGTCATAACAGTGTCGGCAGATGCAGTATTGGTGGAAGAATCAGCAGTATCTTTTTGGCCTTGCTGGCACGATCCGGCCAACCAAAGCCCTAGCAGCAAGATAGATATATAATAGGAGTAGCGCACGGTTTAACTATTTTAGTAAAATCTATTTTCGCTCCCGAAACACATTAGGTAGAGGTAAGCCCACGCGTTACGTTACTGTTGCAAGGAACTATGAGTATTCCATTACTTAATTTAATAAAAATCTAAAATCCGAATACTTATGGTCTTTAATCAAGATTGAATTGCTAGCTCCCAGTTCGGAATTTATCATACTAAAATAATTTGCCAGCCGCAACCTTAAACTAAGTTTTACCAACTCAGTCGAATAATTTTACTTAATAGCTTAAGCATTTAGGGTAATAATAGTTTAAACCCCATTATTTTCCAAAAAAGATTTCGGGCAGATTTAAGAGTTAAAGGCAACTTTTTATTGTACAATTTACAAGAACAAAAAATTTTTAGTGCTCTTCTAAGAAGATTACATAAAGCTTAAAATTTGTACAAAAAAACAAATAAATTCTTATATATTTCTTAATCTTCCTTTATTTAAGCCAATAAACACCTCATTTAATATAACTAAATACAGGAAAAATATTTATATATCAACATACATAATTAAAGAATATTAATATCTTTGTTCAAGCTTACAAGAATAAACAACTGACTTACGGGTATATCTAATAAATCCATTCTGGTATTTAGTACCTAATAATTGTTTTTGCTGCATGATTAAAAAAAACTACTTAGATGCTTGGGTAAGTAGTATTACTCTGTACAACCGACCAGGTTAACAACCTGTGTATGAATAAACTTCAGAAAAGTGAAATTCTTTTCGGCAACCTCTAATTATTCATTGCTACTCTTGAACGAACAATTATTTACCCCTAAGAGTAAATTGTCTTATTTATACAATTTTTACTCTTCTCGGCTAAGTACTTTTGAGAGATTTTAAACACGTAAAAGACAAATAGACTTACAAATAATATCTTCTCCCATAATGCTTGGTAAAATACGGCTAATTAATAATCCATATTCTCATTATAATCTTAATGAATAATCACTAACACTTTTAAACATTACTCTAACCAACTACTATCTATTTATCTATGAATCTACCTTTAATCAAATCCATTCTCGCACTTTATTACCGGGGATATAGTTTCCGGGGGCCAGCTTTATTCTACAAACCGAACTCCTGGCATATTTTATTTTTATTACTAACCTCGACGTTTTTTTCTATTTCCTCTAATGTTCGTGCCCAGGAAGAACTAATAGGTTTAATGTCTAACGGCGGTCCGCAGGGAAAAGGAACGTTATTTTCCGTTAAACCTACCGGAGCCGGCTATTCCGTTTTAAAAGGTTTTGCCGACTGGGGGAAAAGTCCGGAAGGCAGTTTAGTTAAAGGAGACGACGGAAATTTTTACGGTCTTACTTCTTTGGGAGGCACCTATAATTACGGTACCATTTTTAAAGTAAGCCCGGCCGGGGCGGTAACTGTTTTGCATCAATTCGATTATAATACCACCGGCGGTTATCCGAAGGGCAGTTTGGTAAAAGGCGCCGATGGCAACTTGTACGGCATGACTGGTTCGGGTGGACCGGGCAGTTACGGCAATATTTTTAAAATTACGCCTAATGGTACTCTTACCGTAATCAAGAATTTTTCTTACAGTACCGATGGCGCTAAACCAAACGGCCATCTAATAGTAGCGAAAGACGGTAACTTCTACGGCCTAACTTACAGTGGCGGAACGTACGGCTATGGTACCATTTTTAAAATGACTCCTGGCGGAACGTATACGGTTTTAAGATCCTTGGATTACACCACCGACGGCGGCAATGCTTACGGCAGTTTAGTACAAGGAAAAGACGGCAATTTTTACGGCATGACGTACTGGGGAGGCACCTACAAGTACGGTACAATTTTTAAAATTACTTCTACGGGTTCGTTTACCGTGCTGCGTCATTTGCAGCCCGCCGACGGAATTTACCCCCAAGGAAATAACTTAGTAGCTGCCACCGATGGTAATCTTTACGGAATGCTGCCCAGAGGAGGAGATAACTACTCAGGTACTATTTTTAAAATAACTACAAAAGGAGCTTTTACCGTTATCCAGCATTTAGACGTTAAAAAAGGCACTAACCCGCTTGGCAGTCTGGCACAAAGTACCGATGGCGCTTTATACGGCATGACCTATTACGGCGGCACGAATGGTAACGGCACCATCTTTAAAATTACTACCAGCGGAACCCTTACGGTCTTATATAATTTTGCTAAATCTCCTGACGGAATTCTGCCCGCCCCGGATGGCGCGCATCCTGCCGGAGATTTGTTCCGCAACAGCGACGGCAATTTTTATGGCCTTACCTTCGAAGGGGGAAAAAACAGGTTTGGCACTATCTTTAAAATAACGCCTTCGGGCACTTTTACGGTATTAAACAGCCTTAATGGTGGTTCGCAGGGCAATGCCCCTTACGAGAGCGTGGTTCTAGCCAAAGATGGCGCGTATTACGGCACCACCAGCACCGGTGGTACGTATAACCAAGGCACCATTTTTAAATATTGCGGCAACACGTACACGGTACTCCGGTCGTTGAATAAAAACACGGATGGCAGTGCGCCTCTGGGCAGTTTAATACAAGGTACCGACGGTAATTTCTACGGGATGGCTTCCGAAGGTGGCACTAACGGGGCCGGTACTATTTTTAGAATAACTCCCGGCGGCAGCTATTCCGTATTGCATCATCTGAAAACCGCAGATGGTATTAATCCGTACGGCAGCCTAACCCAAGGTAAAGACGGTAATTTTTATGGCCTAGCCAACGGGGGTGGTACGACTGGAGCCGGCACCATTTTCAAAATAACACCTAGCGGCACCTTTACGGTTTTATGGAACTTAACCGCCACTACAGATGGCCGTTACCCGGAAGGAAATCTGGTACAAGGCCCGGATGGTAATTTTTACGGCACCAATAGTATCGGCGGTACGAATAACTACGGTACTATCTTTGAAATTTCGCCCACTGGTACGTTTACCGTTTTAAAACAATTAAACAGTCTGCCTGACGGCAATGCGCCTTTAGGAAGTTTGGTATTAGGGAAAGATGGTAATTTTTACGGTACTACCAGCTCGGGGGGCAGCAGTTCGTACGACGGTGCTATTTTTAAAATATCCCCATCCGGTACCTACACGGTATTAAAGCGTCTATCCGGAGCTACCGACGGTGAAACTCCTAAAGGCAATCTGGTGCAAGCCAGCGACGGGAACTTTTACGGTCTGACTAGCAAAGGTGGTAAGAACAACGCCGGTACCTTATTCCGCATTACTCCTTCGGGTACTTACACGGTTTTAAAGCATTTTAATTTAATTACCGATGGCGGCGCGCCCATGGGCAGTTTAATTGTAAAGAAAGTTAACCCGCTGGTAGCGAATGCACAAAGCATTACTACCTCCGAAGACACGCCAAAAGCAATTACGCTCACCGGATCGGGCGGCTCGCCGCTTACCTATGCCATTCGCTCTAATCCCCAGAACGGTACAATTAGCGGTACCGGCGCGAATCGTACGTATACCCCCAAAGCTAATTTTACCGGCAAGGATTCTTTTACCTTCACGGTAAGCGTGGGCTGTGAAGTATCGGCTCCGGCTACGGTAACCATTAACGTAACGGCGGTTAACGATGCCCCGGTACTTGCGGCTATTGGTAACAAAACCGTAGAGAAAGGTTCTACCTTAACGTTTACCGCTAAAGCCACCGACCCAGACGCGGGCCAAAGCAAAACCTTCTCCTTAGTCGGCGCGCCTGGGGGGGCAACCATCCACGCGGTTTCCGGTGTCTTCAACTGGAAACCTTCGGTAGCAGGTAACTACAGTTTCAGCGTGAAAGTAACGGATAACGGCTCCCCGGCTCTTTCCGACCAGGAAACCATTACGGTGAAGGTAATCAACTCAACGGGCAGTTTGGTTCGGGTAAATGCCGGCGGAGAAGCCGCCGCTACTTCCCTGGGTAGCTTTAGTGCCGATACTTATTTTAGCGGGGCTACCAGTATATCGGCTACTACTTCACCGATTGCCAGTACTACCGATGATATTCTTTACCAGAACAACCGCCGGGCAACAGATGTGGGGGGCAGCTTTAGCTACAATATTCCGGTGAGCAATGGTACTTATACCGTGAAGTTGCACTTTGCCGAAACCTTCTATACTACTACCGGACAGCGGAAATTTAACGTGAAAGCCGAAGGCGTTAGTTGGTTAAGTAATTACGACATTGTAGCCGCGGCGGGAGGTGCGAAAGTAGCCGTAGTAGCAACCAAGAACATTACCGTGGCCGATGGAAATGTTACGCTGCTCTTTTCTTCGGTGGTAGATAAAGCTTGTGTAGCCGCCATTGAAGTGCTGCCGGCAAGTGGTGCCGAATCTGATAAAGCTACTACCAACCTGATTGCTAATTTGTACCCGAACCCGGCCGAAAATTCTCTTACTATTGCTTTAAATACAGCAGTGGAGAAAGTAGAAGCTAAGATTACCAATAACACGGGCGATGTGGTAAAAACAATAGATCAATCCGTAGAAAACAACAAGTTGCAGATAGAAATATCAAATTTAGAAGCGGGTCTGTATCAGCTACACGTTCAAACTCCGACCGGCGTGCAAGTTTACCGGTTCGTTAAAAAATAATTTCTAGAAAAGCTTATATTCACACCATGTAAAAAGCAGAACATCCTAAAAAGATGTTCTGCTTTTTTATTAATACATCTAAACTAAAGAGCTATTCCGTTTAAATCCGCCGGCTTTAATTTTGACTGTTTTCTGCTGAAGCAACTCATTAACTTAGATTAGGAGTTTAGTATTTTTAGATACATCAACTTTCTAAATCGTTAAATCTTTCAGCTATTAAGTCTCTTACTTTCTCTACGGTTAAGGGTTTTAAGATGTACGGCGCGGCATACTCACTAGCCCGGACGGTATCTTGCGGGTGCGAGGAAGTAGACAGCAGGGCAATAACGGTATCTTGCTTTACCTTATCCGCCAAATCGTTATGGTACATTTCTAAAAATTCGAAACCATCTAACATAGGCATATTTACGTCCAGAAAGATTAATTCCGGTTTAAAATAATTAGGATCGGCCGAATTGAAATTGCCTTTTTCTATTTTTTGCAGATACTCCAAGGCATTCAGGCCGTTGCTAAATACCCGAATGTTTTCGGTTACTTCCATCCGGTTTAACAAACGATGATTCAAAAAATTACTGGTTTCATTATCATCAATTAACAAAACACCTTTCAGCTTTCGCATAATTAAAAAATTGCCGTTACTTTTTAGGAATAAAAACCCGGAAGGTAGAACCCTCGCCTGGCTTACTAGTTACCTCTACTTTACCATGATTATATTCCAGAATACGTTTCACAATAAATAATCCTACTCCATTCCCTTCCACATCGTCACGTAAGCGTTTAAACAAAGAAAATATTTTTTTCTCGTGCTTAATTAAATCAATGCCCATGCCATTATCGGTTACCGCTATAATGTTAAAATTTTCATTGGCCGTGCTTGTAATTTCCACAACCGGGGTTCGTTCCGGGGAACGGTATTTAATCGCATTACTTACCAGGTTGTACAAAATACTTTTTAAGTTCTTACGCGAAAACCAAACAATTGGGTTTTCTTCGAAGTGAGTCTGTATGCTGGCACCGGATTGCGTTATCACTTCGGCTAAACTGTCCTGGACTTCCCGGAACACTTCCGTTATGGGTATTTGAGTGAGTTCTTCTTCGGTATTTTTCTGAATTTTACTTACTTCTGTTAAATCGCTGATAGTACGGTGCATCTGTTGAATGGCGTTCTCTAACTTCTCTACCACTTCCTTAACTTCAGATTCTATGGGCGGCAACTCTTCTTTTAAAACGCTTAAAAGGCCTTCGGCATTAATTACCGGCGATTTAAGATCGTGCGACGCACAATAAACAAAATTATCCAGGTCAGCGTTAATCCGGATGAGCTCGCCATTTTTAAGCACTAAGGTTTTCTCCGCTTTTTTTCTTATTTCTACTTCTTTTTCCAATTCGCGGTTAGCCCGGATAAGTTGAGCCGTTCGTTGGTTTACCCGCGTTTCCAGTTCATCATTTACCCGACGTAAGGCAGCTTCCGCTTTGTGTCGTTCCGCGATCTGCCATCTTAATTCGTCGTTGGCAAAAGCTAAGGTATCGGAACTAGGAATCAGCAAAATTTTAGGTAAAGAACGTAATAGAATAAAGGCGGTACCTAAGGATAAAAGCCCCGTTATAATCTTTACTAAACTGGCTACATCGTAAATCGGGTCCCAAACGGTCCAGATATCGAGTAAATGGGTAGCGCCGCAGGATAAAATGAACATCCCAAACAACACAAAAACGTGTTTCTGCACCAAATCTTTCCGTTTACGAGCCAGGTAAAAGAGCATAAACGGAATAGAAAAGTAAGCCAATCCGGTTAAGGCATCGCCGGTTACGGTCGGCCATAGAATAACGTCTTGCCACTGATAGCAATGCCCATGCGGCATAAACGTGGAAGTATCTATAAAAGCCAGCATTATTTTAGTCGTCATCTTACAAACAATATACTGTTCAAACAAACCAACATGGTATGCTACTTATTCAAAAGCTACAAATCTGGGTACAGGCATCGATTATTCCTGTAATACTTACCGTTTGTCTAACACTACTCTTAAATGTTGAAATTAACGATTTAAAACGCCGTTAAAATAATTTTACTTGTATACTTTCTATACGCCCTATCTTATATAATTTGGAGATCAACTGCTCCTTCTAACAACTTAAAAATACTCTATTAATAATTGACAGTAGTTTAAATACTTGCAATTTTAACTTCTTTACTCCTAAAAAATAGCACCTTTTTAAGGAAATAAAAAAGCACTTCTTAGCATAGCCAAAAAGTGCTTTTTTGCTGAAAAATAAAGAGCAATTACTCTATGTAACCTTGTTCCCGCATCCAATCGTCGTTGTAAATTTTAGCCAGATAGCGCGTACCGTGGTCGGGTAAAATTATTACCATTACATCTTGTTCGGTTAAGTGCTGCCGGGCATACTCCAGCGCCCCGAACACCGCCGAACCACAAGACCAGCCCACAAACAAACCTTCTTCTTTGGCTAATCGCCGGGTCATTACCGCGCCGTCTTTGTCGGTTACTTTAGTAAAATGATCAATTAAAGTAAAATCTACATTTTTAGGCAGAATGTCTTCGCCGATGCCTTCGGTTTTATACGGATAAATTTCGTTTTCATCGAAAACGCCGGTTTCCTTGTATTTTTTAAATACCGAACCGTAAGTATCAATTCCAATAGCTTTAATGGCGCTGTTTTGTTCTTTTAAGTACTTGGAAATGCCGCAAATGGTACCGCCGGTACCTACCCCCGTGGCTAAATACGTAATTTTGCCTTCGGTTTGCTGCCAAATTTCGGGGCCGGTGGTTTCGTAATGCGCCGCCGTGTTCGACAAGTTATCGTACTGATTCGGGTAAAAAGAATTCGGAATTTCGCGGTTTAGCCGTTTGGCAACCGAGTAATAAGAACGCTCATCTTCAGGGGCTACGTTGGTAGGGCAAACTATTACTTCGGCGCCCACTGCCCGCAGAATATCCATTTTCTCTTTACTCTGTTTATCGGTAAGGGTAAAAATACATTTGTAGCCGCGGGCAGTGGCCGCAATGGCTAAACCCATGCCCGTATTACCCGAAGTACCTTCAATGATAGTACCGCCGGGTTGTAGAATACCGGCTTTTTCCGCGTCCTCAATCATTTTAAGGGCCATGCGGTCCTTTACCGAATTACCCGGATTAAAATATTCGACTTTAGCCAGAATGGTAGCCTTAAGCCCATCGGTTACTTTGTTTAACTTTACCAGCGGCGTTTTGCCAATAGCTTCGGAAATATGATTTAAATACATGAAAAGCAAATTTATAGATGGCCGAAAAACAAAATAGTACCGCCTTCTTTATTTATCCTTCCACAAAAATAAGCGAATTATTTGGGATAATTAAACCAAAGCCCGGATAGTTCTGCTATTGAGTGGTATTAAAATGCTGTTAGTAAGGCGGCTCCTCATCCGCTTTAATCGCTTAGTACGAAAAATTCTTGTTTCATTTAATTCATTGTTAAGCAGATAAGATACTGGAAAATAGTTTTTGAGTAAAAATATTCATCTCCACCCGTTAACTTTTCTTTTCATTCGCCGAGCAGTAGATAGACTCTTGGCTGCTTTCCTGGCAAAAGACAACTCTCTTCTAAATATTTCTGTATTATAGTCGGCTACTTTACTTATTTGGGGATTATAAGCAAAACCCGGCGGGTAAATTTATCCGGTAAATCCTTAATTCTGTTTGGAGCGGATTTAAAAAAAACTATTTTTGCAACACCTATTACATACGTACCCACTTTTTTAACCTGACTGACATGAGTGTTCTAGTAAATAAAGATTCAAGAGTAATTGTACAGGGCTTTACCGGCTCCGAAGGTTCGTTTCATGCCCAGCAAATGATTGAATATGGCACGAACGTAGTAGGCGGGGTTACTCCGGGCAAAGGTGGCAGTACCCACCTGGAGCGGCCGGTGTTTAACACGGTTGCCGATGCCGTGCGCGAAACTGGGGCAAATGTTACCATTATTTTTGTGCCGCCGGCTTTTGCCGCCGATGCTATTATGGAAGCGGCCGATGCCGGAATTAGCGTAATTGTCACGATTACGGAAGGTATTCCTACCAAGGATATGATCTACGTGAAAGAATATATCAAGGAAAAATCTCTCACTTTAATTGGGCCCAACTGTCCGGGTGTAATTACTCCGGGCGAAGCGAAAGTAGGTATTATGCCGGGTTTTGTGTTTGAGCCGGGCCGGATTGGGATTGTATCGAAATCCGGAACCTTAACGTACGAAGCCGCCGACCAAATTGTAAAAGCGGGTTTAGGAATTTCTACGGCTATCGGTATCGGCGGTGACCCTATTATTGGTACGCCTACCAAAGATGCCGTGGAACTGCTCATGAATGACCCGGACACCGACGCTATTGTAATGATTGGCGAAATTGGCGGTAACTACGAAGCAGTTGCTTCGCACTACATTAAAGAAACCGGCAACAAAAAGCCAGTGGTTGGTTTTATTGCGGGTCAAACGGCTCCGAAAGGTCGCCGGATGGGTCACGCCGGAGCTATAATTGGTGGTGCTGACGATACTGCCGAAGCGAAAATGCGTATTATGCAGGAGTGCGGCATTCACGTAGTAAAATCGCCGGCTAATATTGGCGAAACCATGGCTAAAGTATTAAAAGGCGAAGCCATTGAAGCGTAAAAATTAGCTAGTGTTTAGCTAGTAGTAACTAGATTTTAGATACCAGACTTTTATAAAATTAAAAAAAGAGATGCTTTAAAAGGCATCTCTTTTTTTATGCTCGTCTTGATAAATAAGCTATTCAAAAAAGTTTTCTTAAACTTTAAGGAGTATTTACAAGTTTAAACCGTACATAATAGAGAACGACGAAAACCTATAATACTATGCAAGACTTAACCGCAACCGGCCTCGAAAAAAAAAGCAATCAGGAGTTAGCTACTAAGCTGAACGAACTTCTGGCTAATTACCACATTTACTACCAGAACGTGCGCGGATTTCACTGGAACATCAAAGGGGGTAATTTTTTTCAGTTGCACGCTAAATTTGAAGAATTATACACTACTGCCTTAACCCGCATCGACGAAATAGCGGAACGCATCTTAACTTTGGGCTACACGCCTTTACACAGCTTTTCCGAATATATTGTTAATTCTACCATAAAAGAAACCCATAATCTTACTTCGGATCGCGATACCGTAGGAACGACCATCGAGAACTTAACTTTTTTACTTCATTTGGAACGTGAAATTTTAAAGTTAGCCGACGAAAGTAACGACGAAGGTACCTTAAGCTTAATTAGTGATGATCTAAACGAAATCGAAAAAACCTTTTGGATGCTTAATGCTTTCCTGAACGGGTAACCTAATCGTAACTAGGCGCTAAAAACAAAAAGCGGGAGAAAATTCTCCCGCTTTTTGTTTTTAGCGCTAAAGCCCGCAGGTTTTTATTTAAATTATCGCACCATAATCTTCTTGCTGTAAGAATGACCATTACCTGACACCGTTAACAGGTATACACCCGCTGCTAAATACTGATTCTGATTGATTTGAAAAGTATCTTCTCTGCTTAGGGTTTTTACTTTACTCACGTAATATCGCTGTCCTACCAAGTCCGTTAGCAATAGAGAATACTCTTTATCATCGGCTCCGCCAATAACTATATTTATTTCTCCTTCCGTTGGATTAGGAAAAACGTTCACGGTAAAAACCGAGTTTTCAATTAAATTAACTGCCACTATTTCTGAGTAAGTACTATTCTTGTTATTGTCAGTTTGTTTCAGGCGGTAATACGACAAACCATTAAACGGTTGCATATCCTGCGCCTGATAGGTTATACTAGTACCTGCTGCTTTAACTATAGCTACTCTATAGTAATCTTTTAAATTGCGGGTTTTCTCAACGGTAAAAAAATCACTTTCCGTTTCCGAAGTTGTTTTCCAATGCAGGTCTACGCGTGAATTATTTAAAGTAGCCGTAAAATTTAACAGCTGCACAGGTAAAGGCGAATTGTTACCCGATAAAGTCCAGGGCGAAAAAGCAGTTACATCCGGCACGGTAGCCGAATAAGCCGTACTGCTTTGGCCGGGTAATGGCAACTCCCAGATAGCGCGCGCCGCATTCCAACGCTGCGCCTGCAACATGGTTACTTGCCCTACTTCCTGGGGGCTAGCAGTAAAAGTAAGTGTGGCCGTGCCGCTTGGTCCGTCTTTGTCTATTTGCCAGAATCGATCGACGGTGTTGGTGCTGTTATCTTTGCCGTTCCAGCCGTTTACATTGGTAACTAAGTTAGGCGTGGTAGGGTAAGGTTGATTAGTAACACTGGTAGCGTAGGTAGCAACGGCCACGTTTCCTATTGTTCCAGCTGTTAGATTCAGCACAAAAGGGATATAATTACCCGTTGCCGTACCAAACGGAAAAACGTGGGCTCCGGTACTATTACTGATATTCCAATTTATCCGGCTCGAGTTATTGGTCTGTTCGCTTATAATATAACCATTGGTGCGAGCTATGGCAGTAGGAGCATTATTGCCAATAGTTAAAGTCCTGGAATTTAAAAACAGAGGGCCAGTAGTTAAAGTAAGAACATCGGTGCGTACATTTTGCTGCAAAGTAAGCCCAGCTGTATTATTAACTGTAAATTTTTCGAATCTGGTAAGCGAAGAACCAGTTATTGCTTGCCCAACTGTTCCGGTAAAATTCACGTCGCCTATCCCGTTCGGGTTAATAAATACGTTATTGGCCGCATTATTCGTTATATTTCCTTGCAGGGTAATAGTACCGTTATTATCAATACTGCCATCGGTACCAAAAGCCGTATTGTTGATTAGGTTAGCATTAGTGCCGGTAATAGTTAAAAAGGAACCGGTTCCTACTACTATTTTCCCGCCATTGTTAACGACACCCTGGGCCTGCAGAAAGAAAGGCAACAACAGAAACAGGCAAAAAAGTAACCTCTTTCTTAAGCAGTAGATGGATGATATACACATATCCTTAGTGTTCATTTTTTAAGTTTGAAGGATATTATTAATCGTCCATTCTACGCCAATTGGTACCATCCGAAATTATCTCAACGGCTCCTGCAGCAGCTAAAGAACTTGCGGTAACACCGTTGCCCGTCGTAATAGCCGGTGAAACATTAAGGGCTTGAGAACCATGATTCACGATCCGATATACCCGGCCTGTGCAGGTACTTGCCGGCGGCAGGGTAAAAGTGTTACCAGCCGTTGTACCGGTTTTTATTACTACGTGGTCCGTAGCATTAAGTGAGTAATTACCCGTTTGAGTTTTAACCGCCAAAGTGAGCGATCCATTAACGGACAAGGTAGAAGTTGGCGTGGTAGTAGCGATTGCTACCCTTTCTCCGGAAGCAGTAATTCGCATGGCTTCGTTGGTAGTGGCAGTTCCTCCCACTAAAAAAATAATAGATTTTGGGTCAGTTTGATTCGGATTATTATTTACTATGTAGAAGTCATTTCCCGCTGATAAAATATAACCATCGTTGGCTTTTCCAGTTTCTATAGGGTTACCATTTTGATAAACATAACCGGAACCATTTATTCCTACATCAATAAAATTGGTGGTTTCGGTACCATTATTAGCCGTTGCTACAATATCGGAACTGGCCTGATTCCCAGTGGATAAATTTTGAATATTGGTTTGGAAGTAGTTATTAACACTTCCTTTCGCGTATATAGCATTAACTGAAGTAGTAGTACCCGCATCAACTACTAATTTTTCTGGATTATCATCATCAAAGGTAGTGGTACCAATGCCCACATTACCGGCTGGAGATATAATCATGCGGGTATTTAATGCGGCTGGCTGCGCCTCGGCATTAGCTAAAGTGCTATTAGCATCTAAATTAAAGTTCTGAAATCGAATTTCTTCCGCTACCATGCGTATCCGGTCGGGGCCAAAAGCGTTAGATGGGTCATTGCCAACGAAAAAAAGCATCTCCTGCTGCTCCGTCGCGCCCCCGGGCCGTACTTCTATGGCAGCATCCGGGTCAGAGCCGGTATTGGCAAACATAATTCTTCTGGGAGTTGTAGTAGAGGTAGCACTTAATCTTAGATTGCCGTTTACGTCTAATTTCTCTGCGGGAGCAGTAAGGCCAATGCCTACATTACCATTGGCCAAAACGCGCATTTTTTCGGTATTATTGGTAATAAAAGGTAAATCAAAATTAGTGATAGTACCTAGGTTACTTAGCGCACCTACACTATTGCCTCCTAAAGCCCAGCTAGAAGACGCACCCGCTGTTACCCAAACGGGCGAAGCATTTACTCCCGCCGATTGTAGCACTTGCCCAACTGTACCTGCCGAACCATTCGGCATAAAGGCGCCGGTTAATTTAAAATTTCCTACTACATCCAGCTTTTGGGCAGGCACTGTTACGCCAATACCTACGTTCCGGGCAGCCGTAATACGCATGGCTTCATTGGTGGGGGCTGTACCACCGGTCGTAAAAATCATATCTTTGGTGGCATTATTATTTACGATATGAAAGTCCTGGCCGGCTGATAGTAAGTAGCCATCGTTCGCCTTACCGGTTTCTATGGGATTACCCGTTTGGTAAACATAACCGGAACCGTTAATACCTAAGTCAATAAAATTGGTAGTCTCGGTACCATTATTAGCCGTGGCTACGATGTCGGAACTGGCCTGATTACCGGTCGACAAATTTTGAATATTCGTCTGGAAGTAAGAATTAATGGTTCCTTTAGCGTAAATAGCATTTACCGACGTAGTGGTTCCCGCATTTACAAGCAATTTCTCGGGGTTGGTAGCATCAAAGGCGGATGCACCAATACCTACATTACCTGCTGCCGAGATCCGCATTTTTTCGGTATTATTGGTAATAAAAGGCAAATCATGGTTCGAAATAGTACCTAAGGTTTTAATGCCCGTTAAAGTATTACCATTTAATACCCAGTTCAGGTTACTGGTAGCGGTACTCAGGTCTACCCAAACCGGTGAAGCATTGGCACCCGCCGATTGCAAAACGTACCCGGCTGTACCCGGCTGGTCATTCGGCATAAAAGCCCCGGTTAATTTAAAATTCCCTGATACATCTAATTTTTGGGCAGGAGCCGTTACGCCCAGACCCAGATTACCAGCACTATTTACCACGTTTATGGCCGTACCCGTAGGATTTAGCCATTCCGTTAAGTTAGCCGATTGAGTAGCGGAATTACCCTGGATAGATAAAGGTACGCTTGCGTCACGGGCACTTCTTACTAAAACGCCTCTGTTGGGGATGGTAGTACCGGCTATAAAGGCCGGGAAAGCTGCTGTTTGACGATCACCAGAGAGAATAGTTGTATGGAAAGAACCCATTTGTAAGCTGCGGCCACCACCACCCTGCCAGAAAATATCGCCGCCATCACCACCAATGCGAAAATCACCGGTACCGCCGGTATTGGTAAAAAGTAATTGTGAGATAGTCCCAGTCCGACGAACTTCTAAGGTGTTATTTACTGCCAGCGAATTTCTGGGATTAGTTACGCCTACTCCCACAAAACCGGCCGAGTAATAGATATTATTTGTACCGGTTTCTTTTATCCATTGGTTACCCATATCCGAAACAAGCGGGGTCCAGGTGGTACCGGTATAATAGTAAAAACCAGGAGTAGTACCATCTGTCTGGTACACCAACAAACCCGTAGCCGGACTAGCAATAGCCGTACGTTGGGCTTCCGTCATGCGGGGCACTAATATGCCTTTAGAAGTAGAGTAAACATCCAGTACCGCCGAAACATCCGGTGTACGACTGATATCGCTGATACCCGTATTCTGAGCGAAAACGCAAGTACTGTAAACAGAGAGCAAAAACAACAATCCAGTTTGTAAGTTTAAATAGCGCATAAAAAATTTATTAATAATCCAACACCCAATTTACCATAAGAATGACTAATACCGTGGAATCCTTTAACTAAGATAAGTTAAAAATTTGGGTGATTTTCAAAAAGCAAAGCGGTAAAAAGGAGTCTTTTAATTTATTTTGACTTTATATGCGGGTCGCCTATATAGTCCTTAAAGCAAAATGTTTAGGCTATATTTACTGTAGTAGAAAGAATAAATACCCTTGGAAAGTACAGGCAACTTATTTTATTCTTTTTGATTGCCTTACTTTACAGTATTTTAATTTGGCTTTTTTTAAAGAAGGAAACAATAACAAAAAGAATAATACCGGAGTTAATAAACTTGTTTAATAGCTCGACCATTCCGTTCTTCATCGGCGAAAAGTACTATTAGCCTGTTGCGCCCACGGTAAGAAGTTGTTTTCTAGCTACTCCATTTTATTTGCCGAAACGATAAATTCTACCCGCCGGTTTTTAGCCCGTTCTGTTTCAGTAGCATTGCCCGTAATGGGGCGGCGGTCGGCGTAGCCCTGAGTAGTAATTCTGTTACCCGCAATCCCGTGCTGCTGCAAGTAATCTGCTACTACTAGCGCCCGTTTAATGGATAGTCTTTTTTTCAGCCGATAGCTGCCAAGATTATCCGTATGCCCCGCAATGTTTATATAGAGGTAAGAAAATTTCTGTAACAACTTCACTAAACGGTCTAATTCCGGAACGGACTCGGGCAGCAAAACACTTTTACTTTGCGCAAAAAATACGTTCTCTAATACCATAGCTTTATCTGTTTCCAGGCTATCCCAGGTGTCTTCTCGTGGTGTAGCTACTATTGGGGTTTCCGGAGCATTGTTCGTAGGTAGCCGGCTCGCGGTTGCTCTTTTCGGTTTATAGATAACAACCGGTAATATTCCGGTAACCGAAGGCACCGGTTCGGGTAAAGTAGAGGCTGCTTTTTTAACTTGGGCAGATGAGGTACGTAAAGAAGCAGAAGTAATTTTAGAGGTGGCTTTAGGTGCCAACTGTACCACCGCAGGCACCGGTTGATAAACAAGAAGCGGAACAGGTTGGCTGAACAAATAGCGTTGCGGAATTATTTCTTCTGGGGTATATACGGGTAACCCCAATACCCGGACAACATCTTTCGGGCATTCCCAGGCCAACTTTATAATTGTAGTAACCGGCCCGTTATAATACTCTAGCTTAAGCTTGTAATAATGGCCGGCTTTTAATTCTATACCTGCTTCGCGTACTACTTCTTCCTGTATATTCCAATCGTTGATCAATAATTTACCGCCCAGCCATAATCGCACGCCATCATCTACGTGTACTATTATTTTATAAGTACCCGTTACCGGTGCCAGTAATTTGCCGGTCCATCGTACCGAATAATCTTCGGCGTATACACCCGGACCCGGACTTTTCCGGAATAAATAAAAATTAACTTGCTTATCCGTCCGCGAAAGTACTTTTTCTTCGAAGTTTGTTCCGTTATAATAATCGCCTCTTAATCCGTTACCTCTTACTCCTTGCAGAACAGCATAATTTCTTTTAACCGGAACGGCTAGTTGTGCCCGAACAGGTTCAACTGTCCTTAAGGCCGCCAATAACACAATAGTAAAGCAGACATAACGCATATTAATCCCGGAATTAAGAAAATGTTTTCAAGGAAGATGTTTCTTATAGGAGATGCAGGTATCTTCAAAATTCCATATATAATTAGGGAAAATGAATAATTTTGGTAACTTAGAGAAAATTCTTCGATAATAAACTAATTTACACTCCACTTTAAGGTTAAGAACCCTAGCTCTAATTTCTTTAAGGGCAGGTCTTCATTAATTGAGATAAATCTAGAAATTCCATAAACCACCGTTAGCTTTCCGGGATGGCTGTAGCTTTAAATAGATTGGCTATACCTCCCACTTTTAGCTCGCCCCCCTCTGAAATTATATTTTGTTTGAAAACAGATGGGATAAAAAGGAACAAATAAATAGCTTCAAAAGTAAGAACATAATAGCTTAGCGACTTATTAAGCCCTTAATGGTTGTTTTTTATTTTTTATTTCAAACCCGTATGATTAAAGTTTACTTTATTAAGATTCGGAAGCCCCAGGAGAGGTTTCCTCTTACCGCCCGCGTTCTGTTACTGTTGCTTTTACTATTTCAGGTACAGGTAACCTACGCCCAATGGACCCGCCAGAAAAATGCCAATAAACCACGAGCCGAGATGATGAATGTAGTTTACCAAGGTAAAATGTATAGTTTCGGTGGGATTGGTAAATGGCCCCAGGTAGAGCCGGTACCAGAGGTTTATGATCCCGTTCAAAATAAATGGAAAATGTTAGCTCCTATGCCCGCCGGGAAAACCGTTACGCACCAGGGTATTGTAGTAGTCGATGGTAAGGTTTGGCACATTGGCGGCCGTTTGGAAAGTACAGAAGGTCCGCTTACGCACGAAGTTTGGATATACGATATCAGCCGGAATAAATGGTCCAGAGGCCCGGCGCTAAAACATCCGGTTACGGGTAAACCTGTTTCCTGGGGGGGTGGCGGAGCAGCCTTAATCGGGCGCACTATTCACTTGGTAGGAGGCTTTGCTATGACCACTTGTAACGGTGACCAAGATCAATTACACCTGACTCTCGACGTAGACAAATGGGCAGCCAACCCCAAGAGTACCACCTGGGAAAACAAACTAACTCCTATGCCCATTAAACGCAATCACATGAGTACCATTGTTCTTGACGGTAAAATGTACGTTCTCGGCGGGCAATTCGGCCACGATTGCGGGGGCGGTCAGGATAAAAGATATTCGCATGTGTATAATCCTTTAACGGATAAGTGGACCCAGTTAACGGATCTGCCCATGGATCGCTCGCACTGCGAAGCCAGCGTTTTTGCCACCGGCGGTAAAATATACCTGGTCGGCGGGGATGGAGGCGCCAATAAAGTTACCCGGTTTAACCCGGCCGCCAACGGTGGCCGCGGTTCCTGGACCAATCTTCCGGCCCTGGAGCTGCCCCGGCCTTTTATTGCGCTAACGGCAAAAGCAATTAACAACAAATTAATTTTAGCCGGTGGCCGTTTCGAAAATTCGCATACTACCCGTTTAGAAACCTACAGCGCTCCCTTTCCGCAGAACGTTGCTTATAAATTTGGCTTTCTGGAAGATTGTATGAGCCGCACGGTAATTTCAAACGAGAAGATTACCGTAAAAAATTTACTTTATACCCAAGAAGGAGAAAAACAATACCGTTTAACTTCCAGCGCTTCGTGGCTAAAAATCAGCAAAAATGCTACCGGCTGGGCGGTTCCATCGGGAGTTTACGTGGAAGCTAGTATTCAGGCCGACGGCTTACCGGCGGGTAATTATAAAGCTACTATTACCGCAAAAGGAACCGGTGGCGGCCCAAATTTTACGAGTGCCAGTTTCTGCGTAACCTTAAAAGTAACGCAAGGTTCTTCGGTTTTAACTATTACGAAGGCAGGTAACGGATCGGTTGTTAAAAGTCCGGACAAAGAGTATTATTCCTACGGCGAAACCGTGCAGTTAACGGCGAAGCCCGCTAGTGGCTACCGGTTTGCTGGGTGGTCCGGAGATGCCTCTGGTACTGCTAATCCGCTTAAAATAACCCTGAAAGGCAACCGCCAAATTACGGCTACCTTCCGCCGGAAAGAAACAGAGTTAACTATAGTTCGCATTAATGCGGGTGGCGGTACGCAAACAGTTAATGGCGTAACCTGGCGCGGTTGTGCTTCGGAAAATGGCTGCCGCGATTACGTAGACGGTGGTTTTGCTTACACAGAAAAACCTTCCCCCCAAATTACCGGAGCGCAATTTAATAATCTAAACCAAGCCATTTACCAAACCGAGTGGACAGGCGGTGAAACTGGAAGCAATCCCGTACCCAAGGGAGCTACTGCTTTCTCGTACCGCATACCCGTAGCAAATGGTAAATACCTGGTGCGTTTGTACTTTGTGGAGTTAAATAAAAATGCCGACAACCAGCGCGAGTTTGATATTAAATTGGAAGGCAAAGTAATCCAGAAAAACTTTGACATATTTGCTGCGGCTAACGGTATCCACAAAGCCATCTACCGGGAATATCCGGTAACCATCTCCGACGGAGCCGTTAACCTGGCATTCATTCGCCAGATTCAGAATGCTAAAATAAGCGCTATTGAAATTGTACCTTTTAAAACGGCTACCTTAAATAGTAAGCCTATTCCGGATGCTGGTAAAACTCAAACGGTTACCGCTAATTCTGATGGTTATGCGCAAGTTACGTTAAATGCCAGTGCTTCTTATGACAAAGATGGGTACATAGTTTTATACCATTGGCTCCGGAATCTGAAGCACTTAGCTAACGGTGAAAAAACAACGGTAAATTTAGGCGTGGGAACGCACCAACTA
This sequence comes from Adhaeribacter arboris, assembly GCF_003023845.1. NCBI lineage: Bacteria > Pseudomonadati > Bacteroidota > Cytophagia > Cytophagales > Hymenobacteraceae > Adhaeribacter > Adhaeribacter arboris. The sequence continues at coordinate 3,482,220 of NZ_PYFT01000001.1, forward strand.
AAGTTAGTGATAAAAGACAATGCCGGAGCTTACCGGACGGACTATACCACGGTTATTGTAAAGGCCGGAACCATACCGGCGAAAGCAGATTCAGTAGTAGTTCCGGCCATTGCGGCAAACGCCGATTCGGAAGTATTAAGCCGGAAAGTTACTTCTCCGGCTGAAATTAAGTTACCCACTACAAGTAACCAATTCACCTTACGCGTATTTCCTAACCCCGCTGTTGCCAACGACCGTACCTTTGTGGAAATAACGAACGGCGGTCAGCAGGAAAATATTACTCTTATGCTTTATGATATTACGGGTAAGATTATTCAAACAACTAATCTCACGACCGATGCGGGAGGAGCAGCCCGTACCGAATGGCAGCTTACGGGTAAAGTAAGTTCCGGCAATTACCTCATCCGGGCATCTAGTAAGGCAGGAACTACCCAAACGAAGCTACTTTTCCGGTAAATCCTTTTTTAGTTCTTTACCGTGGACAGATGTTAATCCCCAAAGTAAAAGTTTAGCATTCGTTCTAATGTTTCTAATTAATTTCAGATTTAAATAAAGAATACAGCCGATCTGAAATAATAACAGAATACATGTTCTCCGAACTTAAAAAGGCTTACCGATCGGTAAGCCTTTTTAAATTTCCTTATAGTTTAGAGTAATCTACCAAAGCACTAATTTTTTACCTATATTTTTAAATGGAACGGGCACTAAGTTATACGTAAGCGCAATTTCGTTACTGTTGGCGTTCAAGCGGCGGGCATCCTGAGCGACTGATTCGTAGCTGTAGTTTAACCTTAATTGCTTTAACCGGAAACCAGCGGTAAAAATGTAGGCTAAGTTGTAACGGTAACCTGCACCGGCCCAAAAAGTATTCTGGAATACTCCTTTTACCTGGCCTTCTACCGTTTCTTTTAGTTTCGCATCGTAGCGGTAAATACCATTTACTACTAAGCCAAATTGTTCGGAAAAGCCTTGCCGGTAACCAGCCTGAACAATATGCTGCATCGGAAAAGTATTCATAAAATAATTTTCGTTAGAAGTCAATTTTCCTTGGGCAGCATCCTGTAAAGCATACCCCACATAAAAATTTTCGCCGGCTAAGGCCACTCCTACGTTTACATCTATTTTATTTATTTCATTATTATCGGCTTGAATTAAATTTTGCAACTCCGGATCGTTACTTTGGTCCAGGGTAAGTTGCAGGTAGTCCAGAAAAATATTATTGTAAGTAACCGCTGTTCCCGCCCGCAGGGTTAGTTTTTGGGAAAGATATACTTGCCGACTGTAACTCAAGAACAACTGATTTTCGCGATATGGACCAAAGGAATCGTGCAATAAAGAAACGCCTAACGCATCTTTGGCCCCCAGATACGGATCAGGTCTTTCTTCCTGTAACACTCCGGGCCGTTTACTACGGCTCCAGGCACCCACATCGGCTAAATCAAATTCACCGGAAAAAAATAAGGTGCGGGGAGCATCTTCAAAACCGGTCCACTGATCGCGGTAAAAAGTCTTCAGCTGGGTACCTTCCAAGCTGGTCAAGGCAGGATTAAAATAATGCTTTACCTGCGCAAAGCTGGCAATATGTTTCCGGCTTTGCGCCTGAATTTTTCCGCCTATAAAGACTAATAAAATAACTAGTAAATATTTTCTCATGTTATTTACCTTTTAAGCACGGTTACTACCCCTTTTTTCGTCAGGTTAATATCTGCCACCTGAATGATGTACAAGTAAGAACCCGGTAAAATCTGGCCGTTCATGTTTTGGCCGTTCCAGCCTTTTTCCGGATCTGTGCTAAAAAACAGTCGCACTCCGGCACGGTCAAATACTTCAATCTGCACTTTGTTATAAAACTTAAGTTCGGGTACCGTCCACTCGTCGTTTACGCCGTCGCTATTAGGAGAAAAGGCATTTACAATTTTAAGTTGGTCCGCCGTTAGTGGGTAGGAAGCTTTAGTTAAAGTAAAGCTTTGCTCGATGTTATTATTAAACGAATCAGTAGATTTTACCCGGATAGTAAATGCGGTCTGGCCCGATAAGCCGCTGTTCGATTTTAAAAACAACTGGTCTCCTACTATTTCAAATAATGTGTTATGCGTATCTCCCTGACCGGCCACTAAGGTGTAGGTAAATTGAGTATCATCGGTGTCGGTAGTTGCAAATTTCCCGATTGGTTCGGAAGGCGCTACGTTGGGGCTGAAAGTAGTATTGCTTAGGGTAAGAGCCGTAGGCGCTTGATTTGATTCTACGGATACAATTATTTTTGCCTGCCTGTTACTCAGGTTGCTAGTACCAGGGCTTAACGTAAGAATACCGGTTAATTCGTACTGTCCAATGGCATCCGCATTATAAGAGCCTGGCTCCCAGGTTACCGGAACTTCTTCTTTCTCCCCAGTGGAATACGTAACTTCTACGGTAACCGGCAATGTTAATTGCGGGAAGGTTGTACCAAGGGGCACTCGGAGGTTATTTGGTTGTTTAATATCGACTACATCTTTCGTATTCTTAATAATTTGATTAGTAACCGTTCCGCCTTGATTACCGGCGGCATCTACCAGATAAAACGAAAGGATTAACGGACCATTGGGCAGTTCGGTCAGGTTTAAACCCGTGATATCAAATTGCGCTTGTTCCACTAGCCCCGTGCCCGTGACCGGGGTACCACCATTTCCGCTGGTTATGGTATAGAAATATGTAGTACCAATTTCGGCATTGCTTACTTTTAGTGTACTATTTTCCTGGTTAGTAAGATCAATTTGCGCCTGTTCAAATGCGGCGGCGTAACCAGCTGGCTGGGTACCATCAAATACCAGCTTTAGCTCATTCGAAGCCAGATTACCTGTATTAGAAATATCCTGGGCTACTCCCGCCGTAACATTTACCGTTACTTCACCATCGACCGCCGGCGTGATAATAGCCGTGTAAATTTGCTTACTTACCGCAGTAAAAGCGGATGCAATGGCATTCTTTAAGGTAAGATCCGTTATGTCAAAATTATTAACCTCTTCGCTAAAAGTTATGGTTACTTCAAATGGAGCATTAAGAAGCGTTGGTGCAGTGGTAGAAAGAGTTACTGTCGGTGCATTTAGATCTATCCTCCAGGTGTGGCTGGCTGGAGTAGCGTCCATATTTCCGGCTATATCTACGGCGCGAACCTTAAGTTCATGAGTTCCTTCCGTTAAACCAGTCAAGGCTAATGGATTAGTAGCCGCCGCGTAAGCCGCATTATCCAGGCTGATTTCAAATAAGGCTCCTGTCTCGCTGCTGGTAAAATCAAAGGTGGCTGCCGTACTGTTCGAGTTAGTTAAAGGAGCGGATATAATACTGGTTTCGGGTGCTTTGGTATCTATTTCTACGCGAAAAGGAGCGCTAAATGGACCTTCCTGGTTGGCAGAATTAGTGGCATTGGCGGTGAAGGAATAAACCCCATCCGGTAAGATATTGGGAAAAGCAAAAGTCCAGTTGCCCGCTGCATCGCTGGTAGTTGTGCCCATATCGCCGAGCCCGGCTGCTACTATTTTTACCGTTACTCCAGCTTGAGCAGTACCCGTAAGAGTTAAGGAGTTATCAGCAGTAATGGCATCGGTAGCATTACCGGTATCTTCCGAAACTCCCACCATAACCGGAGTAAGCGGCAATAATCCAACGGTAATGGTAAAAGTTTGATCTAGGGTAATTTTACCATCCGTTACCCGTAAGGTAACGGTATGTAAACCCGCATCGGTTTGTTTTGGGATGCCGCTTAAAACACCCGTAGCCGCATTAAAGCTTAACCATCCGGGTAAAATGGGCGCGGAGAAAATTAACTTATCCGCCACATCGGCATCGGTAGCGGTTAAAGTGTACGCATAATTATTCCCCTCCGAAGCGGAAGTAATTGGCGTGGAAGTAATAACCGGAATATCGTTCATCGGCTCTACAAGTACCGCAATAGTAAGAGAACTAGTCTTGTTTCCGCCGGCTCCGGCTAAGCCATTATCGTTAATGGTAAGAACAACATTATCTGTTCCACTATAATTAGCATTGGGGGCATAAACTAATCCGTTTTTGCTCAAAGTTTCATTTATAGCTGTCAGAGGAGCGTTTATAGTAACCGAATTCGTATTATTAGTAGTAATATCGCTGGCGGCAACGCCATTACTTACGTCATTTTTAATTTTTATTATTCCATTAGCAACAGTAAGCGTTAAGGTTACCTTTTCGGAACCAGCATCCGGATCAGAAACGCGTACATCGGCAATAATTTTTTCTGTATCTTCGAGCGTAGTAGCGGACATTATCGGAATAGCCGCTACTTCCCAGGTAGCTCCTTCGTGAATGGTCCCGTTTTTACCATTAGCCGTGGCATCCGCTAGCGTAGTACCCGTACCTTCGGCAAATTTATAATACACTTCTAAGCCTTCTTCATTGCCCCCTAATTGCTGGTATCTATTTTCCTGAATTTGAGCTTGGGTACGGGCTACGTCCCAGATGCGCACTTCCCGCATTTTACCGTTAAAATAAGCATCGTTGGCCCAGTTACTTCTGGCTAAATAATTAAGAGACCTAACTACATTGCGGGGTACACTCTGGTTACCGGAACCTACTAGCAGGCCATCGATATACAAAGTGCCAGTACCCGCTCCGTTGTTAACAACTGCTACGTGTTTCCAGACCCCAGTTGGAAAAACAGTATTTGCCGCCAAAAAACTACCCTGATTGTTTACAAATGATTGCATTTCCAATTGCTGATTGGTATTGAAGGTAGCTAGAAGATTATCCTGATTGGGGCCATTACCTAAATCAGCCACCCGAGCCCAGTTCTGGTATTGGGTTATGTTCACCCAAGCTTCAATAGTATAATCACCTTCTATCTCTAACTCCGGAATAGATACATACCCTTTTGCCCCATCGAAGTTGAGCACGTTTACGCTTACCGCACTGGTAATAACCGGTTCATCATTAACGGCAGACACCGTACTAGTAGCCGTACCGGAGGCAGCGCTAAATGCCGTAGCGCCCGCAGCCGTAATATCCGCTACGCTATAGGCAGTACCGGTACTTTGATCCCAAGCTCGAAAAATAAACGAGGCTGTTCCGTTAAAATTAGCCGCCGGTACAAACCGGATTTTAGCGGCAGGTGGCAACAGCAAAGCATTAGCATCGGTGGGAGTACCATTTAAATCAAGGTTATTCCAAATATTATTCTGAAAAAATTCCCAAGTTCCATTGGTAACATCTCTGCCGGTAACGGCAATTCCTACCTCTAAGCCCTCCGGCGAAGAAACGGCGCCGGCAATTAAATTAGAGATGAAGGCCCCTTGGTTTTGTTCTACTGCTATATCTTCGACGATAGCCGGCAGAGTAAGTTCGGTTTGGTTAATAACAGGGGCTTGTTTCGTTATCGTTAAAATCGCGCTACCGGAAGTAATCTCCATACCATCGCTAACTACTACCCGGTAGGTGTAATTATTCATCGAATGCGGAACATTGGTAACAGTAAGAGTGTCCGTAGTGGCACCACTATACACTCCCCCGTTCATTATATTGGCGAATGAACCGTTACCGGCATCTACCTGCCATTGGTAAGTTAATGCATCTCCGGTAGCCACAACGGTAAAGCTGGCATTTGCGCCGCTATTTACGGTTACTGATGCGGGCTGGGTAGTGATTTCGGGGGCTTCATTCGCCTTAATTGGGGTAAGAATTGCGCTTTTATTGCTACTATGTTTCTGATTGAATAGAATATTAAAAGGGTAAGAGATAATTCTGGTTGTATAGGCTAGATTTCCGGAGACGCCTTGTAGAGGAGCAATACTATTTTCTAAGCCATTTGCTACAGTATAATTTTTTTGGAGTAGTGAATGATTAAAAGTAACGGGGAAAATAGTAACATTTGAATTAAATACATTATTTGCCTGCCCTTGTTGCCCAGGAACAAACAAAAATTCTAAACTTAAAACAATAAAAAGTACTTTCTTTATCATAAAACTTGATTCTAGACGAATGCTTTTCATTTAGTTTATGCCGACTGGAACATATCCAACAAAGACTAAATTCTGAATTTTAGAATGCTCAAAGGTAAGAACCTTGCCATTACTTTGAAAAATTGAACGATTGCGCTTTTGTTTAAAGCTGGCTACTATCAAGTAATAAGGGTGAAACTTAAATACGGCTAAATATTTTTTCTTGGTACCAAAAAATTAAAATATTCTACTTAATTCTTCATAATCAACTATTTTACGGTAGCTTTTTCGGTTTAATGAAGTTATACTTAATTATTAATTCTGCAAAATCCGGCCTATCTCAAATTAACAAACCTACTCTACCCTGAAATCTCAAAGTAGTGGCCTAAGACTCAATCCTATTTTTTCTGGAGTTTATACCTAATAAAAAGGAATAAGTCGTATGATTAATGAGCAGCGCTAAGAAAAGTTGACACCAGCTTGGCGGTGGAAGGCCTTCTAAGGTTCTGGTGTCGACTTTAGGAGACATTCCGAGGTACGAGAAAAGGAAGCTTAGACCTACCCGGAAGAGCCAAACGAGGCCCGCCGGCCACGAGGCAAACTGGGTACGGCTCCACCGCATCAGCACCACTGCCTGGAGACGGGAACCGGCTCCAAGTAATAACAGCTACTATTACTTTTACCCAAACGTCTTAATAAGTTTCAAGCGGGTATAAATTATCAGGTATTTTTTTGCTTAAATACTTCTAAAACAAGCAGGGAACCGCCAATTGTAATGACAGTTCCCTGCTTGTTAAATATTAAAAGATGCAGAAAATTTATGTTTACTCGATAACTAATTTGGTTTGCGTACTGCCCGAAACCCCGGAAGCTTTTATTATATAAATACCCTGCCGTACCGGCTGGGCTACTGTTATATCCTGCTTGCCTGTTCCTTGTTCATCGGTTACCAAAGTGGTTGTTTGTACAATCTGTCCTATGGCATTGTGCAAAGTTAGGGTAACGGATTCCTGGGCGCTAAAATTTTTCACTTCGGCGTGCAAGTTATCGCCCGGACTCGGATTAGGATAAACACTTACAAATAATCCCGCTTCTTCCTCCGGCATAGCAAATGCTTCGTCGCTAGTAGCTATTCTCTGATTGGCTACACTATTGCTGTTAGCGGGCTTACTTGCCTTCAATAAAGTTATGCGAGGCTGTCCGTCGCCGTTGCCGTCGTAATACTCCGATAGGTACAGGTTACCGGTTTTCACATCTTCAATTACATCTAATGGGTTAGAAAACGGCCGGCGTAAACCCGGTACTTGAATGCCTTCGATCGCGCTAATACTGTTTGGGTTGCTCGTACTCGGGGTTAATACAATAAGATCATCGCCGCCACTAAACCGGCATACCAGCATTCTACCTCTAAGTTTGCCGCCAAAGGCATTGCTTCTGTACTCAATAGCCCCGTTAGGTGAAATATTCAACCCAAAATTATAAATATAACCCCGGTAATTGGGTTCTTTCGGCGTACCGACTTTATAGGCAACTACTTCTCCCGGATCCGTATTGCTGGTTGGGTTACCGCCATTTAAGATATACTCGTGCCGTAAAGTGTTGGGATGCCCGTAATACCCACCTTTCACCACTCTAAATAAATAGTCGCTCATGGTTTGGCGCACATCGAACATCGCCGGGACACTTGCCTTGCTATAAGTCTGTCCGTTGGACCATTTAGTCCCCGAAGGTAAAGCGGGCGTATTGCCCCCGGCCGCCGAACCGTTAGCCGGCACGTACAAAGAACCATTCGAATGCCATACTAAATCATACGCGTTCCGGATACCAGTGGCATACAAAGTTAAAGGCGCGTTTGATGAATAAGGATTGTAAGAACCGCCTTCCTGAGTTTTTACATTCACGGGTAAACCTTGGCTCTGCGCTTTGTTAATATCTAGACGCAATACGGCTGCATTCAATAATCTTTCTGCCCGGTTCCCCCAGGCTCCGTCCAACAAACCCATCGCCGAATTACTACCTTGCGTAAAATACAAAGCACCATCCGGGCCAAAATCAAGGCTATTGGTAGTGTGATCTTTATACGAGCGCGGTAAGTTAGTTACGTAATCAACTACTTGCGGACTGGCTGGATTGTTTAGATTAATACGCGAAATCTTACCTGACCAATCCGGCGCATTGGTAAACACCGGGGCAGAATGGCTAATCCAGGCAATTAAGTTGCTGGAAGTAGCCGAGGGAGCAAACCGTAAACCAATTAGTAAACGCCGACTCGAACCAAAGGGGGAGATAGTTTTATGATTGGTAATCGTTCCGTCTGAATTTATATCCCAACGTTCAATTTTACCGCCGGAAGTAGCCGCGTACAAGCGATGGTCGGGCCCTACCACCAACGACGTGAAACCATCGCTGCCAAAGGAAGTAGTAATTAAGGTTTTCTCCGTGAAAGACACCCCACTTAAATTGCCGGAGGGCTCAGGAGTATTGCCGCTCGTCTTAAACCGGGAGGAAAAAGGGATGAAAGCGTGTCCGTTATCATCTTTTACCTCAGCGGTAATCTGAAACTCATAAGTAGTACTAGCTTTCAGCGAAGCCGATAACGTGATAGCGTCCCCGGCCGCAGAAGAATTAACTGCTGTACCACCTACCAGGGATTTGGTACCCGTGGAACTAACCGTATATAATTTTACCGTACTCGTGTTTACCGTTTTACCACTAATAGAATTTCCGCCCGGGTATTTTAAATCTACGGATACAGATTGGTCTAAAGACACATTAGTAGCGCCATCTGCCGGGCGCACCGCAGTTACGTACGGCCTGATATTAGGAGTGCCGCCGGCCTTCACCACTATAATATACGTGTTTTTTGAACCATCCGCGGGGCTGGCCAGGTTTCCTCCCAGGCTAACGGTACCCGCCGAAAAAGTTTTGCTGTAAACTTGTAAATAACTGATCCGGGGATCATTAATGCCAATTCTTTCAGAAAGTTTCTGCCAGCCGCTCATCCAAGCGGGTAATTTAGTAGCCAAAGGATCGTAGGCCACATACACCGTTGCACTCTGGCTAAGTTGAAAAGAAACTGCTCTGGCACCAGTAAAGTATTTATCGTCGTTAGGGGTTTTAATAAAAGCTTGTTTATTTAACGAGGCAGGAACCGAGGTAATCTGGTAAGATCGATCGGTGTAAAAAGTTGTACCTGTAGCTATAGTAGATAAGGCATAGCCATTACCTGTATAAGATTGAATGTTGCTGACCAAACCAGATGAAGAAGTCTGATTGGTTACTTGAAAAGAAATAGTTAAAGCCGATCCCGTGGTTCCGGTGCCATCTGGCCCGGAGTAAGGTGTACATTTTAAAGTATAGCTGCCGTTTGTTGGTACCCAGGGATAATAATCACCTTTAGCATCCCCGAATAAAGCATAAGGCTTTTCGGTTTGCAATTGCGAGTGCGTTTGGGCGCCGCTTAAACTAAAAATCACGCTGCCCACCGTAGCTGGATCGGTATCCGCCCGGACACTAAGGCTTCGGGTAGGCAAGTTGGCTAAGTTTAAAGTAGCTCCGTTGGTAATTTTTTGAATTTCGCTATTATCGTTTGCATTTATTAAGGTAAAACTAACTACTTTTTCTCCGGCGAATGAGGTAGGCCTATTAGCGGTGGAATAAGTTGTACTTTTAACTACTGTTACCATCTTTGAAGCTACAGCAGCGGCATAGCTTTGGGAATTAATTACGCCGGTAAGAAGTAAAATTACCAGCCACCTGTTCTTTAAAAACTTAATTAATTCTGGATAAAAAGTAAATTTTTTTTTCATGAATGCTACATAAAACAGAATGTAAATAGTAATAAAGGAGAAAAGGGAAACATCTGATTTAGGAAAACAAATTTTTACTCCGGTAAATCAGTCAGGTAGGATAAATCTGGTACTACTCTAAAGCAACATCTACTGCCATCAGTAGAGAAGTAATAAGTTAAAAATAGAAGCTTAACTGCTGTTACAATTCTAGTTAAAAACTCATGATGCTAGTAATAGTAATTTTCTTGTTAGGTTAAAAACTTAATTTTTGGATAATGAGGTAATTTTTCCTTGATTATCTATAATCAATTTATTTATAAATATAATCGTAGCGTTTATAGTAACAAACATTTACAGTTTTATTTAGTATTCAAATGATAATAATCCGTAATATTCCTGTAAACAAAAACTAGAACTTTACTTTGTATTTCCAGCATTTGTCTGGTACTGTTACTTTTAGGCACTTCCTTTTTTCGATAAATCTTACATTAAGTAAATGGGTTATAAGCTTTTCTTAAGTTAGCTGCTAGCAGAATGGCTGGTACCAGCTACCACTTAAAATAAAAGATTACTATATATCTTCCGTACAAACCCTATCAGGAGTGTACAATCATTAAAAAGAATAAATTTTAATTTTCATCCGGTATGCAAGCTACTTTTTACTTAAATATAAAAAGCAGGTGGTAAATGCTACCCCTTTGTAATCCAGGAGGCCTCCATTTTCATTTAAGGTACATCAATCTTACAAGTCTATTTTTAACTAAAATTGCCTTATAAAATAAAAAGGAACTGCCACTTACGCGACAGTTCCCTTGTAAAATCAATAAGTTAATTTTTACTCAATTACTACCTTCGTCTGGGTATTCCCCGAAGCACTGGCCGCTTTCAGAATATAAACGCCCCGTAATACTTGCTGATGGAGAGTAATATCCTGGCTTCCGGCTCCCTGCTCATCCGTTACCAAATTAGTAGTTTGAATTACCTGGCCCACGGCATTATGCAAGGTTAAAGTAACGGCTTCCTGGAAGCCGAAGTTTTTCACTTCTGCGTGTAAATTATCGCCAGTACTCGGATTCGGATAAACAGATACGCTCAATCCGGTTGCTTCCTTGTTTTGTTCAACGAAAGTATCGGTGATTAATCTGTCCGCAACGGCACCGCTAGTAGCGGGTTTATCTGCTTTCAATAAAGTAATCCGCGGCTGACCATCACCATTCGCATCGTAATACTCCGATAAGTATAAATTGCCGGTTTTCACATCTTCAATTACATCTAATGGGTTAGAAAATGGCCGGCGTAAACCCGGCACTTTAATGCCTTCCGTAACCGTAATGCTATTAGGATTGGAGGCACTCGGGGCTAATACCATCAGGTCATCGCCGCCGCTAAAGCGACATACCAGCATTTTACCTCTAAGTTTGCCGCCAAAAGCATTACTTCTGTATTCAATAATTCCATTAGGCGATTTGTTCAACCCGAAATTATAAATATAACCCCTGTAATTAGGCTCTTTCGGCGTACCTACCTTATAAGCAGTTACTTCTCCTGGGTCACTACCACTGGTTGGGTTACCGCCATTTAAAATATACTCGTGCCGTAAAATATTCGGGTGGCCGTAATACCCACCTTTTACCACTCTAAATAAATAATCGCTCATGGTCTGGCGTACATCGGTCATGGCCGGGATACTCGCTCCCGTATATTTTGACCCGTTCGACCAAACCGTACCGGAAGGTAGAGCGGGCGTATTGCCACCGGCCGCCGAACCGTTAGTTGGCACGTACAAAGAACCATTGGAATGCCATACTAAGTCGTACGCATTCCGGACGCCAGTTGCGTAAATAGTTAAAGGCGCATTGGATGAATAAGGATTATAAGTACCGCCTTCCTGAGTTTTTACATTCACGGGCAAACCTTGGCTCTGCGCTTTGTTAATATCTAGACGCAATACGGCGCCATTTAAAATTTTCTCCGGCCGATTACCCCAAGCGCCATCTAAAGACCCCATGGCCGTAGCACTGCCTTGCGTAAAATACAAAGCACCGTCCGATCCAAAATCAATACTGTTAGTAGAATGATCTTTATACGAGCGCGGTAAATTAATTACGTAATCAACCACTTGCGGACTGGCTGGATTGTTTAGATTAATACGCGAAATCTTACCTGACCACTCGGGAGTACCTGTAAATAACGGCGAAGAATGACTAATAAAAGCAATTAAGTTGCTGGCCGTAGCCGATGGGGCAAAATGAAAACCAATGAGCAACCGACGGCTCGAACCAAAAGGGGAAATAGTTTTATGATTGGTAATCGTTCCGTCTGAATTTATATCCCAACGTTCAATTTTACCGCCGGAAGTAGCCGCGTACAAGCGATGATCCGGCCCAATTACCAAGGTAGTGAAACCATCGCTGCCAAAGGAAGTAGTAATTAAGGTTTTCTCGGTAAAAGAAACGCCATCTAAATTTCCGGGTGGCTGGGTAACGCTGGTAGTTTTGAAGCGGGAAGAAAAAGGAATTAAAGAATTACCATTATCATCTTTTACGCCATCGGTAATCTGAAACTCATAAGTAGTAGCAAGTTTAAGAGAAGCCGAAAGAGTAACCGCATCGCCGGCAGCGGTAGAATTTACGGCTGTACCCGTTACTAAGGTTTTAGCACCCGAAGAACTAACCGAGTACAATTTTACGGTACTGGTATTTACCGTAGTAGTACGGATGTAATTACCACCCGGATATCTTAAATCAACCGATACAGATTGGTCTAAAGCTACATTTGTGGCCCCATTTGCTGGCCGGACGGCTGTTACGTAAGGCCGCGGGTTAGTAGTACCGGTTTCCACTTTAAAAGAAACAGTTAAAGCGGCCCCAGCCGAACCCGAACCCCCACCGCCGGAATAAGGCGTACATTTAAGCGTATAACTACCATTAGTAGGTACCCAAGGATAATAATCCCCGCTGGCATCGCCAAATAAAGCGTAAGGCTTTTCCGTTTGAGTTTGATTTTGTACCTGAGCTCCCGATAAATTAAAAACAACGCTTCCTACTGTAGCCGGAGAGGTATTCGCCCGGATGTTAAGGTTTTTGGTGGGTAAACTGGATAATTTTAAAACAGCTCCATTGGCAATAGTTTGAATATCTTTTTCGGTATCAGCATCTATTAAAGTAAAACTAGTAACTTTTTCACCCGCAAAAACAGCTGGCTTAACGGATACAGAACGGTTGTTTGGGGTAGTACCGGCAACGGAGTTACGTGGCTTTGTGGCGCCATTCGCTTGAATACCCCACATGCAGGCAAGTAGCAGAGTTATTGACCACTTTCTATTCAACAAATCCGCCAGCTTTTGATAAGAAGTAAATTGTTTTTTCATAAACAAGCAATAAAAATAAACTATAATTTAACAATTGATTATAAAGACATTAGAATACAACAAAAAATAAGCACGTAGTATTTTCATCTGATATCAGTCAGTTTAAACGGTCAATAGAATATCCAATAAATATCGGTTATTTAGAACTTTTAGGTAGAAAAGGCGCTTTGAATTAAATTCTAAGGAGTTAATTCTAAATTAATTTTCGTAAACAGGCGCTGCATATAGTTAAGGTTAGTTAGTTTTGAATATATTTTTTCTCAAAAATATTAAATTTTTAGTATTTATTTTATGATATCTATTTAAAAATAGTTTATAAATATAATGCTATCTAAAGTAAATACAAATTTTTGCTGTATTATATTTCTGTTAGTAAAAGTTCAGAATCAATTTGTTACCCAAAAACGCTGTTTCCGGATTTTAACCTGATTAAATTATTTTAAAAATTTTTATCTATCTGCTTCGGGCGGATAACAAATTAAGGGCACTTATTTAAAATAAAAAGGGAACTGCCCAGTTATAGACAGTTCCCTTTTTCATTAAAAAGAACTATTTATTCGATTACTAATTTAGTTTGCGTACTACCCGAAGCACCAGCTGCTTTTATTACGTATACTCCGCGAACTAACTGTTGCTTGTGTAGCGATAAATTGGTGCTGCCTGTTCCCTGTTCGTTGGTAACCAAAGTAGTAGCCTGTACTACCTGACCAACCACATCGTGTAAAGTAAGAGTAATAGCTTCCTGCGCCGAAAAGTTTTTCACTTCTACGTGCAGGTTGTTTCCAGTATTTGGATTTGGGTACACGCTTACAGTTAAACCTGATCCATCTTCCACCTCTGTATCTATAATGCTAGCTACTCTCTGCGCGGTGGTACCGCTGGTAGCAGGTTTGTCTGCTTTTAACAAAGTTATGCGGGGCTGTCCGTCGCCGTTGCCATCGTAGTACTCCGATAAATACAGGTTACCGGTTTTCACATCTTCAATTACATCCAATGGGTTAGAAAACGGCCGACGGAAGCCTGGTACTTTAATTCCCTCGGTTGCGGTAATAGTATTTGGATTGCTCGCACTAGGTGCCAGAACAATTAAATCATCGCCGCCGCTAAAGCGGCACACGAGCATTTTACCTTTTAACTTACCCCCAAAAGCATTGCTTCTATATTCAATAGCTCCGTTTGGTGAAATATTCAGGCCGAAATTATAAATGAAGCCCCGGTAATTTGGTTCGGTAGGTGTACCAACCGGATAGCCTACTAACTCTCCTGGATCCGTATTGCTGGTTGGGTTACCCCCATTCATGATGTACTCATTCCGCAAAGCATTGGGGTGGCCGTAATAACCACCTTGCACTACCCGGAACAAATAGTCATTTTGCGTTTGGCGCACATCCGTCATCGCTGGGATACTCGGACCGGTATAAGTTTGACCATTAGACCACTTGGTACCATTAAGCAAAGCCGGCGTGTTTCCTCCTGCGGCTGAGCCATTAGCTGGCACGTACAAAGAACCATTCGAATGCCATATCAAGTCATACGCATTTCGAACTCCCGTGGCGTATAAAGTTAAAGGCGCATTGGATGAATAAGGATTGTAAGAACCACCTTCTTGCGTTTTCACGTCGATAGGTAAACCTTGGCTCTGGGCTTTGTTAATATCTAACCGCAATACGGCTGCATTCAATAATCTTTCTGCCCGGTTTCCCCAAGCGCCATCTAAAGAACCCATCGCCGAATTACTGCCCTGCGGGAAGTATAAAGCACCATCCGGCCCAAAATCAAGGCTATTAGTAGAGTGATCTTTGTAAGAACGCGGTAAGTTAACCACATAATCTACCACCTGCGGACTAGCTGGATTATTTAAATTAATTCGGGATATTTTTCCTGACCAATCCGGCGCATTGGTAAACACCGGTGAGGAATGACTAATCCAAGCAATTAAGTTGCTGGAAGTAGCCGAGGGAGAAAACCGTAAACCAATCAGCAACCGACGGCTCGAACCGAAGGGAGAAATGGTAACGTGGTTGGTAATGGTACCATCCGCCCGAATGTCCCAGCGTTCAATTTTACCGCCGGAAGTAGCCGCGTACAAGCGATGGTCGGGCCCCACCACTAACGATGTGAAACCATCGCTGCCAAAGGAAGTAGTAATTAAGGTTTGTTCGGTGAAGGAAACGCCGCTTAAATCACCGGTATTATCTGGGGTAACACTGGTAGTAGTAAACCGGGAAGCAAAAGGAACTAAAGCGTTTCCGTTATCATCTTTTACGCCATCGGTAATCTGAAATTCGTAAGTAGTGCTGGCTTTTAAAGCGGCCGATAATGTTATAGCATCGCCGGCAGCGGTAGAATTAACGGCTGTACCACTCACTAGGGTTTTAATGCCCGTGGAACTAACCATGTATAATTTTACGGTGGTAGTATTTACCGTATTGCCATTAATAGAGTTACCGCCCGGGTATTTTAAATCTACGGATACAGATTGATCTAAATGCACATTGGTCGCTTCATCAACGGGGCGTACGGCTGTTACATAAGGGCGAACATTTGTTGCTCCGTCTGGTTTTACTACTACAATATACGTGTTCTTAGAACCAACTGCAGGACTGGCTAAATTACCCCCCAACGTAATAGTTCCGGGAGCAAATGATTTGCTGTATACTTCTAAATAACTAATCCGGGGATCATTAATGCCAATCCGGTCAAAAGTTTTTTGCCAGCCAGCCATCCAGGCCGGTAGCTTAGTAGCCACCGGATCGTAGGCTACATAAACCGTAGCATTCTGCCCAAGCTGAAAGGTGAAGGCGGTAGAGGAAGTAAAATATTTGTCGTCGTTAGGTGTTTTAATAAACGCTTCGCCATTTAAAGAAGCGGGCAGCGATGTAATTTTATAAACCCGATCGGTATAAAAGGCAGCGCCTACCGCTAAATTGGATTGAGCATAACTATTGCCGGTATTTGATTTTATGTTACTGATTAAACTGGTAGAGCTCTTATTAACTACGGTAAAGGTAATAGTTAAAGACGCACCTGCCGTTCCGGAACCAGCACTACCCACAAAAGGAGTACATTTAAGCGTATAGCTTCCCAAGGTAGGTATCCAAGGGTTGTAGTTCCCGCCTGCGTCGCCGAATAAGGCGTAGGGCTTACCGGTTTGCGTTTCGTTACGGATTTGAGCGCCACTTAGCTCAAATACCACACTTCCTACGGTACTTGGGTCAGTATCTGCCCGGATGTTCAGATTTTTGGTTGATAAAGTAGCTAAGTTTAAAGTAGCTCCGTTAGGAATGGTCTGAATAGGCTGTTCGGTATCGGCGTTAATTAAAGTGAAACTTACTATTCTTTCACCGGCGAAAGCAGCAGTGCGGCTTTTAGTAGTTAAATGATAATTTTTACTTTCCCCTTCAGCTGCACTGGCAGCATAACTGGGTAAAACAGATACGATACCGACTATCAAGGCCAGAAGAAGTGCAGAAAGCAACCTTCTATTCGATAATTCTATAAACCTTTGATAAGGGGTAATTTCTTTTTTCATATAAATTTTAAAATACACTATGTTAAATAATCAATAACACAAGAAAACAGGATACATCAGATTAGATGGGAGAAAGCATATTCATACTTTTCTCCAAATCTGTCAGGCAGAATGGATATTACAGCGGCCCACAAGCATCGTAAATTTTGGATGTTTTAGCGCAGAAATGCCGTTGGAACGAAATTTTAACTAGCTGCTACTGTAACAGTTCTAGTAACAATATTTACATACAATCAGGACTTTTTTAAAGATTAAAAAATTGTTTTGGAACGTTTGAACATTTCTAATTTGAATATTATACAGGAATCAAATAAATACCTCTAAAATCAATAATAATTTAAATATAGTGCTACTTCTATTATGTACAAACTTTAAAGTATTATTTTTCGCTAAAAATTGATAAATAGTCCTTAGAAGTAGTAGAAGTAATTTTTTATTTTTTTAGTTTCAAAATACCTTGTTTATATAATTACATTTACCGCTATATTTTTCCACAAAGCAAGCGTTAATTTATATCTTCTTGGATACTAATCTTTTACCGTAACATCACTGTATCTTGCTTCATTATCCGAAACCTTCCTATAGTATTTTTACCCAAAAGCAAACCGGTAAAATTTGCTACTGTTTATAAATATTGTCGTCATTTTTAATGCACTTAAATAACGCTGGACTTAATAGTAAATTAACATAATGTAATTTTTATTATATCTAGCTCAGAAATTTCTTCGCCGCAAGTTGCAGTACTATTCAGAGAAAAGCAATACCTATTTTTAGGTATCCTTTTTAAAGTAGCTTTAAGCTTGAATTTATATAAAATACCTAATATTTAATATTAATCCTTGTACGGATAATACCTTCAACAAGGTTGCCTAATGATTTAAATTATTTTTTTATTTTTTTGTACTTTACAAGAATCATACCTATTATACGTACTTAACGCAAAAATTGGATTTGGCAACTATTTAGCTAATCTCGCTTTTCTCAGCTTATTACTTTGTCCTGTTTGCTTCATCCAAAATCTAATCTGAAACAATTACCTATCCGGGCAAACTTATTTACGTTATAACTAGTACTTTTACTTCTGAACCGGTTTATACTACTTATGGCTCTTACCGACGAAAATCCTGATTATAAAAACAACCGCAGATATGTTCTATCCAAACGGATGGATCGCCTGTTTCTGGAATTAAATTCTATTTACCAGTTTATCGCCCGCTTTTTCCGGGAAGTGTTTTTACCCCCCTACGAAGGCAAAGAAATTATTAAACAATGTTTCGAGATAGGTGTTAAATCGCTGCCGCTTATTTCGTTAACGGGTTTTATTATTGGTATTGTTTTTACAAACCAGTCCCGGGTTTCCCTCGCTGAATTTGGCGCTACGTCCTGGTTACCGGCGCTTATTTCAGTGGCTATTGTGCGGGCAATGGGTCCGTTGGTTACGGCTTTAATTGCGGCCGGCCGGGTTGGGTCCAGTATTGGCGCCGAATTAGGCTCTATGAAAGTAACCGAACAAATTGATGCGATGGAGGTATCGGCCACTAATCCTTACCGTTTTTTAGTGGTAAGCCGGGTATTAGCTACTACTTTTATGGTGCCTACACTTATGATGTACATGGTTTTAGTAGCTTTGTTGGGAGCCTACGTAAATGTTCATAATAACGAGTTAACCAGTTTTACCACTTATTTCGTACAGGTTTTTAACGCCATTACTTTTCTAGATATATTTTCTTCCATAGCCAAATCTTTTGTATTTGGGTTTACCATTGGGGTAGTAGGTTGCTACAAAGGCTATAACTCCTCTAAAGGTACCGAAGGAGTAGGTAAAGCGGCAAACTCCTCGGTAGTAACCGGTATGTTCTTAATTTTTATTGAAGAACTAATTTCCTTACAAATTATTACGGCGTTGCGGACTATTTAATTCAAAGTATTTAGATGAAAAAAATAAATCCGAATATTGATAAAAACAATAAAGTTATTTCTATCAGAGGATTAAGAAAATCGTTTGATGAATTTGATGTGCTTCGCGGGGTGGACCTAGACCTTTACCAAGGCGAAAACTTAGTAGTGCTGGGCCGTTCAGGAACGGGTAAGTCGGTGTTAATCAAAATTATTGCCGGTTTGCTCAAACCCGATTCCGGCGAAATAAATGTATTAGGCAGCCAGGTAGATAAATTGTCGCCGGTAGAATTAGACCAACTGCGTTTAAAAATTGGCTTTTCTTTCCAGAACAGTGCTTTGTACGATAGCATGACAATCCGCGAAAATCTGGAGTTTCCTTTAATCCGGAACCAAAAAAATTTAAGCCGCCGCGAAATTGACCGGATTGTAAATATTGTGCTCGAAGCCGTAGAACTTTCGCATACTATTAATCAAATGCCCTCTGAGCTTTCCGGCGGGCAACGGAAACGGATTGGTATTGCCCGGACTTTAATTCTGAAGCCGGAAATTATGCTTTACGATGAACCAACCGCCGGCTTAGATCCCATTACGAGCATCGAGATTAATAAATTAATAAATGGAGTGCAGAAAAGATTTAATACCTCCTCCATTATTATTACCCACGATTTAACCTGCGCCCGCTCTACCGGCGACCGGATTGTCATGCTGTTAGACGGCCAGTTTCAGCGTCAAGGTACTTTTGAGGAAGTGTTTGATTCGGAGGATGAACGCGTGCGAGCTTTTTACGATTATAATTTTATTGAATAGAACCAGTAAAAGCTTATCTACAAACAATTAATAAAAAATTTAATAAATACATTACTTTTTACAACGTATTAATTTAAAACTTACCACTTACTTAAATGGGTGTAGCAGAGAACAAACGTTCCGTACTTGTAGGCATATTTATCTTACTGGCCATTATCATCTTTGTTAGCGGGGTCTTTCTGTTGGGCGGTCAGCAAAAGCGGTTTGTTAACAGCATTAATATTAAAGCCGTTTTCGACGATGTAGCCGGCTTAAAGCCAGGTAATAATGTCTGGTTTTCCGGGGTTAAAATCGGAACCGTTAAAACCATTAATTTCTATGGCGAGTCGCAGGTAGAAATAACCATGAGTATTGAAGATAAAGTACGGCAGTACATCCGGAAAGACTCTAAAGCCCGGATCAGTTCCGAAAGTTTAATCGGCAACCGAATTATCGTGTTATTTGGCGGCAGCCCCCAGGCGGCTCCGGTAGAGGAAAACGATCGGGTATTAGCTGAGAATCCACTTAATACCGATGATGTAGTAGAAACTTTGCAGGAAAATAATAAAAATCTGGTAGGTATTACCCGCGATTTTAAAACGCTTAGTACCCGGCTGGTACAAGGACAAGGCACTATGGGGGCCATTTTAAAGGACTCCACTATGGCAGATAATTTCCGGGCGGTGGTTAGTAACTTAAAACAAGCTTCGGCTACTACCGTGCGGGCAACCGGTGCGCTGGCCGCTTTTACCAACAAGCTCAATACTCCCGATGGTTTGGCAAGTAAATTTTTAACCGATACCCTAGTTTTCCGGCGTTTAGAGAATTCAGTGGCTCAGATACAAAGAAGCACTGCCGCAGCCGCAGATATTACTAATAATTTAAAGCAAGTCAGCAGTAAGTTAAACAGCGATTCTAATGCGGTAGGTGTCTTTTTAAACGATGCTGCTTTTGCCGACCAACTACGCAATACCATGACCAACCTGGAATCCAGCACCGACGAACTGGACGAAACCTTAAAAGCTATTCAGAATAATTTTTTCCTGAAAGGTTACTTCCGGCGCAAAGCAATCCGGGATGCCCGGGAAGCCGCTAAACAAAAAGAAGAAGCGGCTAAACAAAAGGAAAAAGCGCAAGGCAAATAATATATTTTCGGAGCTCGTTCCGGCGAGGCTTGATAACGACTCTACTATGACTTCTATCTCTCCTACTCATGAAGAGCAAACAATCTTTACCGCAATAAAAAATATTGCTCTAATTATTTGCGGTATTTTAGCGGCGGCATTCGGCCTGAAAGGATTTTTGCTTTCCAGTCATTTTATTGATGGGGGAGTTACGGGAATTTCTATGCTGCTGGCTCAAATTTCGGGCTTTCCGCTGTACGTACTTATTTTATTTATTAATCTGCCTTTCATTATTTTAGGCTACCAGCAAATGGGTTGGCGTTTTTCTTTTAAAAGTGCCGTGGCCATTGCTGGTTTAGCTGTTTGTCTGGCTGTAGTACCTTTTCCGGATGTTACCCCAGATAAGCTATTAACCGCAGTGTTCGGCGGCGTTTTCATTGGGGTAGGCATTGGATTAGCCATGCGCGGGGGTGCCGTATTAGATGGCACCGAGATTGCAGCTTTAATCGTGAGCAAAAAGTACCCTTTATTAAAAGTAAGCGATTTTATTTTATTACTTAACATCCTGATTTTTTCGGCCGCCGCTTTCTTACTCGGCATTGAATCCGCGCTATACTCTATTTTAACTTATTTCGCGGCTTCTAAAATGATCGATTTCCTTATTTCCGGAATTGAGCAATACACCGGGGTAACTATTGTCTCCGAACAAAGCGAGGAAATCCGGCAGAGTATCACCGAAAATTTGGGCAGGGGGGTTACTATTTACCAAGGTAAACGCGGCTTCGGGAAACGCGGCGACCGTAGCTTAAGCATTGATATTGTTTTCACGGTAGTAACCCGCTTCGAAATTCCGGACTTGCGCAAAGAAGTTAAACGCATTGACCCAAATGCTTTTCTAATTCAGCATAGCATCGATGATACCGAAGGTGGTATGGTTAAAAAGAAACCTTTGCATTAACAGCCTGGCTTTACTCCGCACTTTATTTTTTAACCCTTTATTTTTTACTTCTGCTTTCTTTTATTATAAGCTTAATTTAAACCTCAAAGCAGGAGAATTTCTCTCTTGTTAGATTTTTATATAGTTCTTGTACGAAGAATTACATTTAAGTTTTTTAACTCCCTAAGCCAAGCTTTCTTTCCTAAACTTTGGTTCGCAGCACCTAATTTTACTGAACAAATAAGACTTCGCGAGGCGATCTAATTTTTAAAGTAACAGCTTGAAAGAGGGCATCATCTATCTGGCCAGAAGCATTTAAGAAGCATGCTAATCTTTACATTTTTAAATTTTTCCTTTTAAAGCAACAATTTAGGAAACCCATATAATTTAAGATCAAATAATCAGTTATATACAGAAAACCTATATTCTATACAATCTAACTCTATGAAAGCATTTTTCCGGAACAAAAAATCAACTAACAATTCTTCTCCTACCAAAAGTGTTCTCCGGGAATGGGGCGATGCGCTCATGTTTGCGGTAATAGCGGCTACTTTAATCCGGTGGGCAACCTTTGAGGCCTACGCTATCCCTTCCTCCTCCATGGAAAAATCTTTATTAACCGGTGATTATTTGTTCGTGAGTAAACTGCATTACGGCTCCCGTACTCCTGCTACTCCTTTACAAGTACCATTAACGCACCAAACTATTTGGGGAACGGAATTACCTTCTTATTCAGATATTATTACATTGCCCTCTTTCCGGTTACCCGGTTTTTCTGAAATTAAGCGCAACGATGCGGTGGTCTTTAATCTCCCTTCCGAAGATCAACACCCCTTCGATTTAAAAACCCATTACATAAAACGCTGCGTGGGCATGGCCGGTGATTCTTTTAGCATCAAAGACGCCCAAATCTATGTGAATGGCCAACCTATCCCGAATCCGAAGGAAGAGCAATTCCAGTATTACGTTGTTACAAATAAAGTTTTAAACGAAGAATTTTTCAACGATCGGGATATAACGGATTACTTTTCGGCGCCAAGTGGTTATGCGGTGCACACAAGTCCGGTTAAAGCAAAAGAATTAGCTTCACTAGATTTTATACAAGAAGTACGGCTATTGGTATCTCCCGCCGGCGAAACGGAAGCCGAGGTATTTCCGCAGGAACCTAGTATTTACCGTTGGAATAAAGACAATTACGGTCCTTTGTACATCCCTAAAAAAGGTACTACCGTAACTATTACTCCCAACAATCTGCCGTTATACGCCCGGGTTATTACCAAATACGAGCACAATAAGACCGCACAAGTTTCGGAGGGAAAGCTTTTTATTGATGGCAAAGAAGCGAAAAGCTATACTTTCAAACAGAATTATTATTTCATGATGGGCGATAACCGACATAACTCCGAAGATTCCCGTTATTGGGGCTTTGTACCCGAAGATCATGTAGTAGGCAAAGCGGTTTTCGTTTGGATGTCGGTAGATCCCAAGGGTAGCTTCACCGATAAAATCCGCTGGAGTCGTATCTTTAAAACTATTGAGTAATAACAAGTCTGCTATTTCTAATCAATCCAATTTTACGGGTAATCGGTAAATAATAGTAGAAGATTAAAATTTAATAATTGCTTTGACCTAAAATGATAAATGTTAAGGTTTAGAGCACTTGCCGGCAATAATTACTCAGAAATTAACCCTGGCAAATGCCCTAACCTTTTATATCCGTTAAGCTACTCATTTAAATAAAGAGTAGTAACTTTTCGGTTAAATCACAAATTAGTTGAGCCATTTTGTTTTTCCAGATCTAACAACCATTTCTTGCGCCATAAGCCGCCGCCGTAACCCGTTAAATGCCCGCTTTCTCCAATTACCCGGTGGCAAGGAATTAAAATAGAAATCCGGTTCATGCCGTTGGCGTTAGCCACTGCCCGAATGGCGGCAGGTACTTGCAAGGCAATAGCTTGTTGCTTATAAGAACGAGTTACGCCGTAAGGAATCTGCTGTAGTTCCTGCCAAACTGTTTGCTGAAAATTGGTTCCCGGCGTAATGAGAGGTACCGAAAAAACTTTTCGCTGCCCGGCAAAATACTCATTTAATTCTGAACGGAGAATTTCAAAATTAGGGTTTGAACCTTGAATAATAGTGGCATTTAAAAGTTTGCTCAAAGATTTTAGCTCTGTTTCCAGCATTCGCCGGTCCGTAAACTCTAGTAAACAAATACCTTCTTCTACTGCCCCGGCCAGCATGGTGCCTAAGGGTGTTTCTAAACGGGTAACATTTATTACCTGTTTTTGTTTACCTTTTGATGGCGACATTCCGAAAATTATTTTGAAAGAATCTGTAAAACCACTCAAAGACTCGTAGCCGCTCTCAAAAGCAGCTGCGGTAATAGTTTCGCCATTCTGAATTTTCTTGAAAGCCGAGTTAATCCGGAAAAGGCGTTGGTAGGCCTGAAAGGTTAAACCATGATTTTTAAGAAACCAGCGCCGTATTTTGTTAGGTTCAATGCCCCGCTTTACCAAATCATAATCGCTCCATTTCCGCGATGGATTAGAATGAATTTCCTGTAAAAGCTCTTTTACATAATCCGGACTTTCTCCTAAATTTTCTAACGGATGACAAACCTTACAAGGCCGATAGCCGTGCAGAATAGCTTCTTTAGTATTTTTAAAAAAAAGTACATTATCTCTCTTCGGCTTACGGGCCGTACAAGTCGGACGGCAAAAGATACCGGTTGTTTTTACGGCTGCAATAAAAGTACCCTCGTACGATACATCTTTATCGATTAAAGCCTGGTAAAATAATTCGCCTTGGTTTGCCATGTTCTTGAACATTTAAATGCTTTATAGCGTGAATTGCGGATCGAAACGAAATAAGTTTTCCGACAAAGTAAAAGCTATCTCTAATCAACGGCAACCGGAAACTTAACAACTATTTTTAAATTCTATAAGTTATGAATACTTGAAGTTATGAGTACTTGCCTAACCGTTTACTTCAGAAGCAGTCTACCTATGATTAAACTATTCAGATAAACTAAAATAGCTAAATTACAGGAACCCTGGTTTTTTGAAATTATATTTACAAAAACACGAACCTATAGCCACTAGATTATGAACGTTACCAGCGCCTTCTTTAGGTTTCTATTAGTTTTTCTATTTTGCCAGAATATAGCAGTTTCGGGTCAGGTTAAACCAGCCAAACCTTTACGAGTGGGAGTTGCTGGTTTGGTACACGGCCACGTGGGTTGGGTGTTTGAAAGTAACAAACGCGGCGATATTGAAATTGTGGGAATTGCAGAACCTGATGTCGAATTAGCTCAACGCTATATCAAAAAATATAACTTGCCTGCCAGCCTGATTTTTTCCGACCTAAATGACATGTTAACTAAAACTAAGCCCATAGCAGTTACGGCTTTTACTTCTATTTATGATCATTTAGCGGTCGTTCAGGCGTGTGCTCCCCGGGGCATCCACGTAATGGTAGAAAAACCCTTAGCTGTAAACCTGGATCATGCCCGTCAAATGGAAGCGCTCGTCCGGAAAAACCCGATTCATTTGCTTACAAATTACGAAACTACCTGGTACGGCAGCAATCATAAAGCGTACGATATTATTTATACGGATAAATCGATTGGCTCCATTCGGAAAATGGTGGTGCACGATGGGCATCAAGGCCCCAGAGAAATTGGGGTTGGTCCCGAGTTCCTGGCCTGGCTAACCGATCCGGTAAAAAATGGTGGCGGCGCTCTAATCGATTTTGGCTGCTATGGCGCTAACTTGGTTACTTGGCTCATGCAAGGCCAACGACCTATATCGGTTACGGCGGTTACTCAACAACTAAAGCCGGATATTTATCCCAAAGTAGACGACGAAGCCACCATTTTGGTAACGTATCCTGGGGCACAAGGCATTATTCAAGGTTCCTGGAACTGGCCATACAGCCGAAAAGATCTAGAAATTTACGGACAAACCGGGGCAGTATTTGCCTTAGATAATACCCGCATGTTATTACGCTTAAAGTCCAACGAAACCGCTCAACCGTACCAAACAACAAACCTATCTTCGCCTTATAACGATCCGTTCCGGTATTTAACCGCCGTTGTACGCAACGAAATAAAACCCAAAGACGATTTATCTTCTCTGGCAAATAATATGATAGTGGTAGAAATTCTAGATGCTGCCCGCCGCTCGGCTAAATCCGGTAAAACAATTTTTCTGGAACCGGAAAAGAAGCCTTAATTTAGAGTAGTGCCGTTAATTTACTTTATGCGGGTTAGTTTTCCATTTTTATTACTTGCTTGATTAAATATCCAAAAGCCAAAAATGAAAACTTAATTGTTGTGTCCCGGCTAAGATTTGTAAGTAATGGAGAAGCTGTAAGACAGGAAAATCAGAAAAGAAATTACTATTTTAGTAAAGAGTTTGCTGTACTTGGCATCTGAATTATCAATTTAAAACATTGCTGTTTAAATTTTTATAAAACAAAAACCTAACTATTACCCGGATACTTGTGTTTCCTTACTTAAATTTGAAAATACTAAAATTTATTTTTAATGATGACTATTTGCCACTAAGGCATCTCTACGTTCACCTATTATCTTATAGTTTTAAGCTACCTTTTTTAAAGTGAGTTCACAATTTAATTGCTTAAGCAATTTACTCCATAAATCGGCAATTTCTTCGAGCCGGGTTAAATCTAATTTTGGATTAACAAGCAATCGGATTCTCCAAAAAGTAACCATTTCCTCTGCAAACTTAGCTATATCCGCAAAGCTGTAAAAGGGTGCTAATTCTGAGTCAGATAAAAACTCTTCGGAAAAAGACTTACTGGCATCAAAAGGGCTTTCACAAGATAATACTAAATAGTAGTTACCCATGCACTGGTTACTATTTGTATTATTCTTTTCTACCCTAAGGCTAAAGCTAAAAGTTCTAACTTCGATCATTTGCTCTGTACTTATTAACTGCATTCTTAATGAATACGACAAATGTAATACCGTAATAGGTATTTAGCAAGAATAATGCAATTTTTATTAGAAAGATGCAAAATATACCAGAATAAACCTCATTATACACTTTCAATTCTCTAGTTCCAGAGATTTACAAACGTATTTAATATATATTCATTAAGTAGAATATATAAGCAATATATTTATAATTTTTTCAATAAATAATATATTTATAACCTATTACATCATAGAAACAGTTCTAAATAGACTTAAGTGTTGATTTCTCCCTAATGTGAGTTAGAATAATTACGTTAAATACAATGCGGTTATAACAGAACAATCAAATTAACTCTTTATTTCAAAACTGGCCGAACGGCTTCGGCCCAAATACGATAACCTGCGGCTGTCATGTGCAAGCTATCCGCCCGATAAAGCTCTGGATTAAACTTACCCGATGAAAGCAGCATTCGGCTATATACATCTACATAATTAGAATGTTTTTGCTTGGCGAGGTATTTCTGAATGAGGTGGTTCGTTTGGTTAATAACGGGCAATAAATTCTTCCGGGAAGGGCTGGGTTTAATAGAGATAAAGGTTACGTAGGCTTTTCGGTTATTACTCCGAATTTTTTGAAACAGAGCTTTAAAGTCGGTTAACACTTGGTCGGGTGTTTTACCGGCGGCCAAGTCGTTATCACCGACGTAAATCACTACTTGTTTCGGATGGTAGGGTAAAATCAATCGGTCGGCGAAATGCAGCACTTCAAAAGTTTGAGAGCCGCCAAATCCCCGGTTTAAGACTTTTTTATCCGGAAAATCCTGATTCAACGTTTCCCAAAGGCGGATAGACGAGCTACCCGTAAACACAATAGATTTGCGCGGCGGCGGACTTACTTTATCTTGCTGCTCCAAAGCAGAAATTTCTTTTTCCCATTGCTGAAAGTTCTGCGCCCAAAGAGAACTGACTGGCAGAAGTAAACAAAAAGTGAAAGCAACATAACAATTTTTCAGGGAATTCATAAAAGCAGGTATTCTTTAGCAAGTCTTATTTATTCAGGCTTCGGTCGGAAGATTTATTTACTAATAATTTAGTTTCTAATACAATGGTTTGCGGAGTAAAATCTTCGGGTTCTACTTGAATTTGCTCTAAAAACAAGCGAGCCGCCGATCGTCCCATTTCTACCGGGTACTGCATAACCGTAGTTAATGCCGGATCTAGAATAGAAGAAGTAGCTTCGTTGCCAAAACCCACTAACGCAATATCCTGCGGTATACGTAAGCCAGCCGCTTTTATCGCCAGCATGGCTCCAATTGCCACCCGATCGCTAATAGCAAAAATTCCGTCGGGCCGGTTTTCTGATTGTAACCAGTCATTGGTAGCGTCTATCGATTTCTGTCTATCAAAATCAACGTGTTTAATGAAACTTTCATCTACCGGAATATTATTTTGGCGCAAAGCATCGAGGTAGCCGTTTTTACGATTTGCCGTAATTTGTAACTTTTCCGGTCCGGCCAGGTGCGCGATTCGTTTGCAACCTACCGCTACCAAGTGGTTAACGGCCGCCAGCGCTCCCTGGTAATCATCCACAATTACTTTTGAGGCTTCAATATCATCGCGTACCCGGTCGAATAAAATTAAAGGAATACCTTTTCTCCGGAGCATTTTAAAATGTTCGGTGCTAACTGTACTGCCCGACACCGATACAATTAAACCGGCCACCCGGCTCGAAAGTAAGGCTTGAATATTATTAACTTCGGTTTGCTCCGATTCATTCGATTGGCAAATCATAACGTTGTAACCCGCCGCCGAAGCCACCTCCTGAATACCACTGATAGCCGAAGCAAAAAACTGTACCGCCACGTCCGGAATAATGACGCCCAGAATATTGGTGCGACTTTTTACCAAACTTAAAGCAATGGAATTAGGCTGATAATCTAACTCAGCGGCTAAATCTAACACCGCTTTTTTAGTATCCGCATTAATATCCGTTGAACCTCGTAAAGCCCTGGAAACTGTAGAAACCGATATATTTAACTGCTGCGCAATATCTTTAATAGTAACCGGCCTGTTCTTCATACATCATGAGCTTTGTTCTGAGGTCAGAAATCCAAGATTCACTCCTCACAAAAATGAACAAAATTTTGTATAAAAAACAAACTTGTTACGGATAATAACACTAGTTACCAGCAAAAGCAGAATTAATCTTACCCTTAATAATTGTCCGGGAAAGATACAAAAGCTATTCTTCCGACGGACTATTCTGTGGCAACGGAATGCGATCCAGCATACAAGCAGTAGCCGCAGGCAGTTCACTTACCCGCATAATCATCAAACCATCCAGAGCGTTCGAAAATTTAGGGTCGATGTTGAAGCCAATAATACGGGCATTCTGTTTTAGGTACCGCTTCAACAAAATGGGCAAACCCATGTGCTTAGGCTCTATTTCGGCAATTAAGTCGTCGAGACAATGCAAAGTTTGGATATTTTTTTGCAGCAAGGTTTCCGGGTAATATTTAGAGAACCGGTATCTGAACTTCTTGCGGGGTTTTATAAATTGTGCTAGATCGGCATCGTAAAAATGATGGGTGATAAAATCAACCATAAGAGCTTTGGAAACCCGGGAAAAATGATTACTAATACTTACCGGCCCTAGAATATACTGGTAGCTTAATTTACCATTCAGGTACGTAGAAATACCCTTCCAGAGCAACAGTAAAGGCAATGTTTTTTTCTGATACTCCGGCCGGATAAACGACCGCCCTAATTCTATCGACTGTTTGAGAATAGGAATAAATTCGGGCTGCATTTTAAACAGAGAATGCAGGTAAAAGCCTTTTTTTCCATGTTTCCGATATAATTCTTTTCCTTTTCCTAACCGATACGCCCCTACAATTAGCTGAGCTTGGTGATCGAACAAGAATAAGTGATGATAATGCGCATCGTACTGGTCCAAGTCGGTTTCGTGGTTCGTACCCTCGCCTACCTGCCGGAAAGTAAGCTCCCGCAAACGTCCGATTTCGCGCATCACGCAGGGCATTTCCTCTTGCCTGGCCATATAAACGGCGTACTGATGATGCCTTAACAAACAACTAGCAGATTTTAAGTTTTTTATATCGTTTAGAATAGCCGCCCTATCCGTTTCTAACAGCACCGGTTTAGGCACAATCGCGTATTTGAATATGGCTGGTACCGATGGCCGGAAAAACGAAGAACCTAAGGCATACGTTTTAGCGCGCAGGTAAGCCAGTACATCGGCATTAGGTAAACCGTGTAAGGTATCATACGGTACTGGCTTTCCAATCCGGATTTTAATACAAACGCCTTGCTTATTAAATAATTCGGCGGGTAAACGGACTGTCCGCAATAAGGGATGAAGTAACCCTAATAAATTAAAAGAAAGACTATTACTTCCGGAAAAGTAAACGGGCAAAACCGGTACTTTGGCCATGCTGATTAGCCGGCCTACGGCAGGTTGCCAAACTGGATCGCTTATTTTATAATCTTCGTCGGCCTGTACACTCGATACTTCTCCGCCCGGAAAAATACCCAATGCGCTATCATTATGAATTAAATCTATTGCTTTCCGCAAACCAGGTACATTATCCTGATCGTGGGTTTTAAAGGGATTTACCGGAATAAAATAATCCTCGATATTGGTGATTTTCTGCAGTACCTTATTCGCCAGAATCTTAAAATCGGGCCGTACACTGGCCAATATTTTTAAAAGAATAAGGCCATCAATACCGCCGTAAGGATGATTGGCAATAGCAATAAAAGCGCCGTGTGCCGGTATATTTTGCAATTCTTTCGCGTCTACTTCAAACTGAATGCCCAGTTGCGCCAAAACACCATCGATGAACTCTAAACCATTTAAATTTTGAGTGGTCGCATAAACAGCATTAAGCTGATGTAGTTTTAGTACACGCATAAGCAGAGGCGTTAAAAACCTAGTATTGGTTTTATTTAATTTAGCGGCCTGAGCAAAATCGGATGCTGAGATGATATCCATAGTTGAGATAAGGGTAGCCGCAACTTCACTATTTTAATACCAGTGTAATGATTTTAAAACAGAACCGACTTCAGCAAATATGGAAATGCAATATTACTTTTACATTAAGCCCATATTATATAATAGTTAATACCACAACGTTTTGTGGTAAAAACAAGAAGCAATGTATTTATAGATTTGAATTATTTTTATTTGACACTAATAAAAAAGGAGCCCCATCGTGCTCCTTTTTTATTAGTATGTCATTAACCGGCAAGTGTTAAAATGCCAAAAATCTTAATTAATTATTACTTTTCGAATTTCACTAAATTCTTCGGCTTCTATTTTTACGTAATATAAACCACTCGCGAATTTACTTAAATCTAATACTTTAGTAGTTTTGTCTTCCGTTTCGTAAAAGTTTTCGCGCAGAACAACATTACCAATTACATTTAA
Source organism: Adhaeribacter arboris (assembly GCF_003023845.1). Lineage (NCBI taxonomy): Bacteria > Pseudomonadati > Bacteroidota > Cytophagia > Cytophagales > Hymenobacteraceae > Adhaeribacter > Adhaeribacter arboris. Next base: position 3,512,987 of record NZ_PYFT01000001.1, read on the forward strand.
CACGCGCAGTTCGGCACGCTGCCCTTTAAACCCAGATAGCTCTAAAAAAACTTTGCCCGTACTAGGATTAGGAAAAATCATTATATCCTTATCTAATTCCTTAGTTGCTGGAGTGGGAGCCGCAACCATCTTCGCCGTTTCTAAATCAGGTACTTTAACTTGCGCCCCAATGTTCAGGCAGAGCAACCAAGCACCAAACAAAAGTATAATTCTTTTCATATATTTTACTTAGCAAAACCAATCTAAATGAATATCTCTACTTTGTGAAGTAACGCATTGTAAATAAATTAGTTTTTGTATTTTAGCCAGTATTACTTGCTTAAATTCTGAAAATAAGCTTGTACTTAAAAAAGTCAGGTTAAATTACAATCAAGTACTTTGAAAAATATAATTATTATTGGAGGCGGGCTGGCCGGATTAATTACCAGTCTCCAATTACAACTGACGGGTGCCCATATTACCTTAGTTGAGCGGAAACAATATCCGTTTCACCGGGTATGCGGCGAATATATTTCGAACGAAGTAAAACCATTTTTAAACCAAATGGGCGTTGATTTAGAAGCGCTCCGGCCAGCTAATATTAATCAGTTTTTACTTAGTTCACCGGCGGGTAAAACGCTGACAGCTCCCTTAGATTTAGGTGGTTTTGGCGTGAGCCGGTATTGTTTTGACGAGTACTTATATCAACTGGCGCAAGCCCGGGGGTGCAGTTTATTCTGAATACCAGTGTTACCGATGTTACATTTACCGACGATCAGTTTACCGTGTCGTTATCCAATAATCAAAAACTTACTGCTGATTTAGTTATTGGAGCGTACGGCAAGCGGGCCAACCTCGACCGGCAATTGCAACGTTCTTTTTTCCAAAAACGGTCACCGTACTTGGCCGTTAAATATCATATTCGTACCGATTTTCCGCGCAATTTAATCGCGTTACATAATTTTAATGATGGCTACGCCGGATTATCGGCCATCGAAAACGGGAAATATTGTTTTTGTTATCTTACCACCCGGTCTAACCTGAAAAAGCATGGTACTATTGCGCAAATGGAAAAAGCCGTGTTGCAGCAAAATCCATTTTTAAAGCGGGTGTTTCACGAAAGTGATTTTTTGTACGAACAGCCCGAAGTAATTAACGAAATATCTTTTGCGCCGAAAAGCTGTCTGGAAAATCATATTTTAATGTGCGGTGATGCTGCCGGTCTGATTACTCCTTTATGCGGCAACGGAATGGCCATGGCTATTCACGGAGCCAAAATAATAAGTGAGCAGGTTACGCATTATTTGCAGGGCCGCTACTCACGTTTGCAATTAGAACAGGCTTATAGCCACCACTGGCAAAAGCAATTCACTACCCGGTTGCAAGTAGGCCGATTCATACAAGGTTTATTCGGGCGCCCTCTATTATCCGAAGCAACAGTAGCCTTATTACGACCACTACCCCAAGCAGTACAATTTTTAATGAAAAACACGCACGGCAAAGCCTTTAATTAAATTTTTATTTCTGACAAGTCAAGTATTAAAACAATTTCCCGTTTTTTTGCTTATACTACCACGATGAATAGCTTTATCTGTGCGATAGGTACCGCTACGCCCCCCCACAAAATAGCGCAAATGCAAACAGCCGAATTTATGGCTGAAGCTTTGCAATTATCTGCGGATGAAAACCGTAAATTAAAGGCTTTATACCGGGTAACGGGCATTGCGCACCGGTATACCGTATTACCCGACTTTGCTACTACCAATGGTCAATTCACCTTTTTCCCGAATACTCCCGATTTAGAACCTTTTCCGACGGTGCAGCAACGCATGGCAATGTACCAGCAAGAAGCACTACCGCTTTCGGTGGCAGCGGTAGAGGATTGTCTCGTTCAGATAAAACAATTTGACAGAAGTTCCATTACGCATTTAATTACCGTTTCCTGTACGGGCATGTATGCGCCCGGTTTAGATATTGATTTGATACAAGCGTTAAATTTGCCTTCTACTACCCAACGGACCTCGGTCAATTTTATGGGATGTTATGCGGCTTTTAACGCTTTAAAAGTAGCAGATGCTTTTTGCCAAACCGATTCGCAAGCCCGGGTTTTAGTGGTATGTACCGAGTTGTGTACGCTTCATTTTCAGAAATACCGGGAGTATGATCATTTAGTGTCTAACGCTATTTTCGGCGATGGCTCGGCAGCTGTTCTGGTACAAAGCCAACCTTTACCTAAACACATTAATATAGGCTTAGCAGCGTTTCATTGTGAGTTAATTCCTGCTGGCAAAAAAGAAATGGCTTGGCACATTGCCAATCACGGATTTGAGATGACCTTGTCTTCGTACGTACCTGACCTAATCCGGCAAGGAATTAAATGTCTTACGGAACGCTTATTGCAAAATCTAGATTTAGAGTTATCTTCGGTAAATTTATTTGCGATTCATCCGGGCGGACGAAAAATTCTGGAGGCTATTGAAAAAGCCTTAGCTTTACAGCCTGAACATAATTGTTTTGCCTACGAAGTTTTGCGCGATTATGGCAATATGTCGTCGGCTACCGTACTATTTGTTATAAAAGCAATATTGCAGACCCTCTCCCCGGCTAATCATCATCAGCCGATACTGAGTTTTGCTTTTGGTCCTGGATTAACTTTAGAATCAATGCTTTTAAGAGTGCACTATGTTTAAGAACCGTTCTACAACTCCTGAGTTAATGGATGATCCAAAGGTAGATGGATCGGCTTTACGGCGAAACTTAGAAGAGCTGGAATTTATTAATAAATGGCTGGGCGGTAACGAAGTGGTAACTCAGGCTCTAAATACTTTATGGGACAAAGGTCAAATTAGTTCGGAACTGCAAAACACCTTAACTATTGCCGACTTAGGCTGCGGCGGCGGTGATATCTTGCGGGAAGTAGCCGATTGGGCTTTTGAAAAAAATATTAATGCTACTTTAACGGGAGTAGATGCCAACTCAGTAATGATTAAATATGCGCAGCAAAAATGCGCTGGATTATCTAATACTTATTTTTTACAGTCCGATGTTTTTGATTCTGAATTTAGAGAAAACCAATACGATATTGTTATCTGTAGTTTATTCTGCCATCATTTTACCGATGCGCAATTACAGCAATTACTCCAACAACTAAAGCAACAAGCCCGGTTAGCCATTATTATTAACGACATACATCGGCACCCCTTCGCCTATTATTCTATAAAGTGGCTTACCTATTTCTTTTCCCGTTCTTATCTGGTAAAAAATGATGCTCCTCTTTCGGTACTCCGGGCTTTCCGGCGACCGGAACTAATTCAATTATTTAAAGCTTCCGGATTTTTCAAGTACCAATTACGTTGGCAATGGGCTTTTAGGTGGCAAGCGATTCTATACCCTAATCATTAACGCACCTGCCCATAATATTTTCTCTAAATTTTTATTCCTATAATTTTGCTTATTGCCGGGTTGCTTTGTAAGCTTAAAAGTTTGTCGTTAAATCAAAAAAATAAATATTGAGCCAGCCGAAAGGTATTGGTGTGTGCTTCCACAATAGTAGCAATCCGTTCGGAATATCCGCCGCCCATACTAACGGCTACCGGAATCTGGTTTTGTTTACAAGTTTCTAAAACGTAACGATCGCGCATTTTGCAACCTTGCATACTTACTTTTAAACGACCGAGCTTATCTGTATCTAAAATATCTACTCCGGCCTGGTAAAAAATAAAGTCAGGTTTTACCTGATCTAAAAGCCACGGAAGGTGTTGGTATAGTTGCTGCAGGTAAGCAGTGTCTTCTATACCGTCGGGTAATGGTACATCTAGGTCGGATTGTTCTTTGTGCAAAGGGTAATTATGACCACCGTGCATGCTAAAAGTAAATACCCGCGGTTCTGACCGGAAAATTTGTGCCGTTCCGTTGCCTTGGTGTACGTCCAAATCCACAATCAGAATTTGCTTGGCTAATTGCTGTTCCAATAAATAGTTAGCGGCTATTGCCATATCGTTTAAAAGACAAAAACCTTCTCCGCGGTCCGTAAAGGCATGGTGCGTACCACCAGCTACATTCATGGCAATTCCATATTGCAGAGCAAAAAGGGCCGCCTGCACCGTACCGTTCATAATTACAACTTCGCGGTTTACTAATTCCTGGCTCAACGGAAAACCGGTCTTCCGGATTTCCGTTGGCGTTAATTGTAAATTCCTCAGGCGTTCCCAGTATTCAGGATCATGCGTAGTAAGAATAATGCTTTCTGGCAGCGGATCTGGCCGAAATAAATTACCTGATTCGATAGTTCCTTCGTGCAATAACTGCTCGGGCAATAAATCGTACTTAAGCATCGGAAAACGATGACCCGGTGGCAAAGCATGGGCATATTGTTCTGTCCAAGCGATTTTCAGCATTAGTAAAACAAATTTTGGAACTTTAATAAAAAAACTTTTTCAATAACGTATTTTAAAGACTTCTGGCCCACAAATTGTTTATAAGCATAATCTATTATTTAAGCCATTAGATTTAATACAAGCCCTGTAATTTATTGTTTAAGTACTTAAGCAATCTGCTAAGATTTGCGTGCAACTCTTAATTAGATAGTAATGCTATACTCATTTAAATACAATTATGCTAGCTTATATTAATTTAATCAGAATCTAATATAACTTATAAAATATTAGCTGATTTAATGGCTCTAAATAGACTTTATTACCTAATTATACAATTTATTTGTATACAAATTAAATGTACTAGTTACTTAATAAAGTGCTAATATATAGTAAAAATTAAATGTTTTGATATTCTAACTACAAAATCTTTACATATTGTAAAACTTATACTTTCTTATTTACATGAACCAATTTTACGATCCGGAAGAATATTTTTTGGTTGCCGATCTTTCCACCAGAAAACTTTATTTAGTACATACCATTTATAAATTATTATTTAAGCAAAATCGTGCTGGCGATTTAATTTCTTGTTATTTATATGAAGGGCAGGGCGTGATTGCCAGCAACACCCGGGAACATATCTTACGGGAAAACTTGCATATAGCTAAGGAAATAATGCCAAAGCAAAAGCAACAGAAAGAGCAAAAACAACAAAAGCAGCACCGGGAATATATGTACGCTAACTTATAATTACCTGGGCACCCCAAGAATAATCGTAAAAATTTTACATGTAACTAATTCTTGCCAAATAAGAGCAACTTTAAAATGGTTGCTCTTTACCTTGGAACTTAACTCGCTCAGGTAAACGTAAAATCTGCATCAGGTTAGTTTTAAATACCATCTAAGAATTGTAAAGTAATTCCTTTACTTGCTCTAAGCAACAAATAAGTCTTATCCAGTTTTTTAAATCGTTCTAAACATTTTAGTAAAAACTTTTTATCTTTTATTTTATATATTAATTAATTTAAATATATTTAAAACAAAATACTAAATCTAAAATCATGGGTTCCTTGTTAATTTGCTTTACGGTAACATACGTTATTTATTATAATTTAAATTATGGTAAATGGTCCGTTAATAATAAGCCAAAGCCTTTATCAACTAAATTAACACCCCAAGTGAAGGCTCTATACCAGGAACTATCAGCAGCAGGAATGCAGGCAAAACTTGAGAAGTATATTAGCCAGGAGCATATCATGACAATATCTATTCCAGAGCACAAAGTAACAATTGAAATAGACGGTAAAAAGAATATAAATAATGATTTTCTTTCTGATCTTCAGAGAACTCATTACTCCCTGGTAAACGGTTATTATACTATAAGAATACCAAACTCTTATATAAAAAGTAATTTTCCTCAGGCCGTAAATTATATTAACCGGATTATTACTTATAATGAAAAGGCTATAGAAGAAAAGAATGCGCACTTATTGGATTACTCTTTATTATTAGAAAGAGCAAGCTAACAGAATAGTAAGCAGATTTTTATTTTTTGTTGGATTAAAATAAATTATAACTATCTCAGAATCACTCTCACCAGCTTATTCGATTTCTCGGGAATGTTCATAATCCTGGAAGTCGTCCAAGTTTCTATAGCCGGGTAATTGCTTTTCCTTCGGAATCACCATCCAACCTTCCGGAAGAAAAGGTGCTGGCTCAATAGCATTTTCGGTTAACCATTGAGAATGTTGCTCTTCAGGAATATCTTTCAGACTTATAGCTTTAAACTCGTCGTAAGTTAGTTTACTTCCTTCCATTAAAAAATTTTATTGGTTAGCTTTTAAGGGGAATATAATAATTATTTGCACAAGGTGGAGTTAGTATACACTAAGGATTGTTAAATTTCCTTTTTCTTCTTTTCCGATGTCTTCTCCAGAAATACCATTGATCATTATCTAACGGGCTGAAAAAATGCTCGGGTTTTAAATAAAACCATAAGGCACAAACAGCTAGTCCTACCAGTATTACTAACCACTGCATCGCTAGTCCTTCTTTTTCTTAGCTTCTAGTCCGTGTTTAGTCGGCATAAACTTCCGACCGTGCCTTTCTGCACTATTCTCTAAAGCAATTAAGGTTATAACAACAAAAATAACCACTACTGCTAAAAAGACCCAAACCGTGGTTCTATGCAGCTTTAAACTAGGTCTTTTAATAGCCATGGCACTGTTATGAATGTATACTATTCTATTTAATCAGTTATTTACTCCTACAACAGGCTACCTACCCCGCAATACCTACTCCTCTAAAACGTGGATATTAATTTTAATACGGTAAAATAAACAAGAACTTATCTAAATTTCCCTAAATCTGTTGAAGGTTAAGCTTGTATGAAGAAGTACGATTACAGTATAAGCAAGTTGCAAGGTCTGAACTAGTTGACCAACACCGCATCAATTGTACTAATAAACCTTTCAGGCTACCTAGTTAGAAATTAAAATTCAGGTCAAAGGTTTTTCAAGCTTAAAGTTAAAAATGCATTTCAGCAAATTATATTAGCGAAGCTCTAATTACCCATTTTTGATAACCAATTTCTTTATAGCTTAGCCCCGGAACCTTGCATTATAAACGATTAACCTTACACCTATCTCTTAACCAATAATCAAACTTTACCCCTTCTCCGCAATATTACCTTTATTCATTTTTGCCAAGAAGCCAGGAACTGGCAGAATCTAAATCTAAAAAGAATTCCAGGTTAAATCCCAGATTAGGCTTAGCAATCTCGCCAGAGTTATCTAAAATAGGTTGCCTATCTGTCATCATCAACGTTTCTGGCTGCAGTACTATGGCAAACTTCAGAAGCTTTCCTCCTTTTAGTAGAGGCCGCATTTTAGCATACATCCAGTATTGATCGGCCATGTACAGGTATTGGACTTTACGAGAATCAGTTAACCAAAACTTTGTTTTATATTCTAAAGCAATCATAATGGCTTGGCGATAGCCTTGCCGATAAGTTTCGCTAGTAGGGTGTTGCAACCAAGTAAGCCGTAGTAAAGAAGTTTCGGTATTTACACCTATTTTAAGTTTTTCATCCTCAAAAACCAAAAGCGTTGTAGAAGTATCGGTCATAGTTATTGCGCTATAAATTGTTTATTGTTTTAATGGTAATTAGTCAAGCAAATACTAGTTATAATTGTTTTAACTTGAAAATTTGTTACTCTATTATTAGGTTATTCAGTTAAAAACTCGAAGAAAAATCCTGTATAAAACTTGGTTAAATGATGAAAGCAGGGATTTATGGGTAGTATTTGCTATCATCCCGCTGATAACTATAAAAATAAAAAAGCACCCTTTAAGAGGATGCCTTATTAGAAAAAGTGAGGCGTACTGGGTTCGAACCAGTGACCTCTACCCTGTCAAGGTAGCGCTCTGAACCAACTGAGCTAACACCCCATTGGGGTAAGCAAAACTACATAATTTTAGCAGATTTACAATAAAGCAATTTAGGTATCCTAAACTTTCTTAGTCGGCGCAGCATTTTTAAACACCTGCGTAATTTCAGCAATTCGTTTCTGAAAACCTTCGGGTTGATGTTCTACTTCGTTTACCTGAATGGCCGCCAACATTTCCAGCACCTCCGCAGAATGCTCCGTAGAACGCCCCGTTGTACTACTCACATACCGCATAGTAGTCCAAAGCAACGATTTCAGATGCGTTCGGGTCTCGTTATACATAGAAGCTTCGATAACAATACTAGTTTCATCGAAATGAACCAGTTGCGTTTGAATTATAATATTTTCTCCTAAGTCCGCCGGGCGCAAATAGGCAATTTGATGATTCGTAACTACCCAATTGGCCTGGTATTTTTTAGAAAGCTCTAGCAAATTTAAAGCGTAATAGTAGCGTGTATGCTCTTCGCGCGTGTTTAAAAAGTAATCAAAGTACCGGACGTTATTTAAATGCCCCAGTACGTCACAATCCTGAAATCGGACAAAGAGTTTCGTTTCAGGTGATTTAACTATATTTTCAACACTGATTTTCATAGAGGTAAAGTACGTATAAGAGCTTAACTAGATCAGAATTTAAAGGCAAAATAAAAGATCATTATAAACTTGGTTTATATTCTGTCTACAATCAGGCCAGGCAAGTTTTGTTTTACGCTGATACCCTTAGCTTTTAGGTACTTCTTACATTAGGAAAGTTCTGTTTCCGCTTGCCGGGCTTCCACCTCAAATTTGTTCTGATAGTAACCAACTTTAATAGATTCAACTAAATAAAGCCAGAGAAATTTAAAGAAGCCGTACTGCTGGAACTGCCGGATATGACAGCACTCGTGCGCCAACCAAGCCTTATTTTTCAAAAATACCTCTTTTGTTACCCCGCTCAGGTGAATAGATTTACCTAACACCATAGCCACATTATCCGACTTTAAAACCATCCGGGCAACACGGGCGAAACTAGAATTCTCAACAATTTTATAATCCACTGAAAGGCACAATTAAGGGATAAATCCAAAATATGCTAATTATTTAATAGTGTATGAAAACAATAAATATATAGTAAATATTATAGTAGGATTGCACGAAAATAAGAAAATTATCTCCGCAGTATTTGGTAGTTTAAGATTTATGGCTAGTTTTAACCTATAGAAGTAAGGAAATAAACAAATTCTATACTACTTTTTTAGTTTTAAGGTTTCAAAATCAACCGTTTATTAAAAAAATATTTTTTTTGTTTACTAATTAGCGCTAAACGTATTGTATCACTTTAAACCGATTAGATGAAAAACATTATTTTAGGAAGTTGTGCTGTTGCAGCTATGAGTTTGTCCTTTTTCTTCGAACAAGTTCCAACTGATAAAAATGCTAAATTAACTGCAATCGAAACTGCCTCAGTTCTGCCATTAAATCTACCTACTGCCCCCACTATTACACCTGCCATTAATTTTAGAGATACTCTTTACTACAATTATTACGCGCAAACTTTAGGAGTAAAATTAAATTATTCCGAAGATAAACAATTACTGGCTACCGTAGCCGATTGGTTAGGAACGCCTTACCGCAGCGGAGCTGCCTCTAAAAAAGGCACGGATTGTTCCGGGTTTGTTACAAAAGTATACCAAGAAGTTTATGGGATTAAGTTGACACATAGTTCTCGTTCTATGTTTCAGAGTGTAGAACGAATTAAAAAATCAGCGATTAAAGCCGGCGATTTGGTTTTTTTCCGGCGGGGACCAGGAAAACCTATTTACCACGTTGGTATTTACCTGAACAACAATAAATTTATTCATTCGGCCAGTAATGGCGGCGTAATGGTATCTTCTTTAAACCAGGCTTATTATGCCCGTAATTATTATGCGGCCGGTCGGGTGAACATGTAATAAATAGTTTTGCTGAAACGGCCCGGGCGGCAGATACAAACTTAGTATCTGCCGCCCGGGCCGTTTTTATTTAGCACTTATTTAAATTTTGAGCTACCTTTAATAAGTTATCCGTTCTGTTGTTTTGCTTCGTTTAAGTATTAAGTTTGAATTTTCAATTTTAAACTTAATACCTTTTCAAAATTCAAAAATTAATCGGTTTTATTATTTTATAACTATTTCTGCGTATACCAGTATAAAAAAGGCACGTAAAATAAATGTAAAGTAGTGCAAGTATTAACTTATTAAATCGAACGAACTAGTTGACTGATAGCACAAATTATTTTAACTGCAACCTATTTAGTTTCAACAAATAAAACTATGGAAAATCAAATGAATACTGGTCAGAAAATTTCTGAATCAACTATTTTTAAAAACATTTTATCTAAAGCCGAAGAATATTTAAAAAAACCGCTCCGGGTAAAAAAACTTCTGAACGATGCTTACGCAAAAGCCAGCCAGAAAAAAGATGTAGGTACTATTGCGCACGAAGTTTGGGAAAGTCTTCAGATATTATCGCGCATGATTAAAGCTGCGGTTACCGGCGAGTATACCGGCATTCCGACGAGTACCTTAGTGGGAGGCATTGCGGTGTTGCTTTACTTTTTATCGCCTATTGATTTTGTACCGGATTTTATACCGGTGCTGGGCCTTTTAGATGATGCGGCTTTGTTAGCCTGGTTTATGACCAGCATAAAATCTGAAATGGATAAATTTGAAGAATGGGAAAAAGGAAACCAGGCGCAAACCATTCAGAACGCGATGATGAGCAGTAATCAACCGGTAGACACTTCTGCTAATTCGCCTAAGTACAGTTCCACTTATAGTAATACCGATACCGACAATCGGTCTTTTAGCGGTAGCCAGGCTACCGGAGGAGAAATTAACTCTTCCCCGCAAAAACGGAACGAAGATGGTACGCTTAAAAACGATGATGAAAAACTGGTAGTAAAAGATTTTGCTGCCCACGATTTACCTACTGAAAGCAATACTCCGGACGATTCCGCTATCAGAGTTCCCTCGGCAGGAATTGGTGAACCCAACGTGCGAGCTGCCACTACTGATAGTACCCGTTTGCCCAACTCCAACGACGACGACCGGAAAGCGGGAGGCAACGTGCGCTAACCTAAAGAATTTAAAAAATATTTTAAAACCACTTCCTGAACCGAAGTGGTTTTTTTTGTTTCTGATTAGAAACGAGTTCCGACCTTTTAGCTGGAACTTTACTTGTCTTTTTGGGCAGGTTATGTAACTTTGGTAACTAACCATCCTAATAATTGTGCCGTCTTCAAAACCACCTATTTCATCCGTTCGAGTTCATGTAGAAGAAATTGGTACCGTTTTATTCGAACGTAGCGCCAAAGCAAAACGCATTAGTATTCGTATTAAACCTTTAGAGGGAGTGCGGGTAGCCATGCCTCCCTGCGTAAGTTTTGAAAAAGCCCAGGAGTTTTTACTCAGCAAAAAAGAATGGATAAAACACCACCTGCAAAACATAAAAACTCAGGAAAATAAACGCACCATTTACAATCAACAATCGTCTTTCCGCACGTTTAATCACACGTTGCACTTACAAGCAGTACCGGCCAGTTTCCGTCTTAAAGCCCGGATTACGGATAACACCTTACTGGTAACGTACCCGGCGCATAAATCAGAAGAAGAGGAAGAAGTACAGCAATTTATCCGGCAAGCCATAGAAGCCACTTATCGCCTGGAAGCTAAGGCGTATTTACCTGGTCGGGTAGCTTTTTTTGCCCGCAAGTTTGGATTTACCTACAACAAAGTAGTTATAAAAAATACCAGCACCCGTTGGGGCAGTTGCTCCGCCGTAAATAACATAAATTTAAATCTTCACCTGATGCGGCTACCAGAACCTTTGCGCGATTACGTAATTCTACACGAACTAGCCCATACCGTTGAAAAAAACCACGGCCCTCGTTTCTGGGCCTTGCTCGACCGGATCAGTGGCAATGCCCGCTACTTAGACAAACAAATGAAAAACTACCGGGTAGCTATCTTTTAAGCCGGTTTCAAACTATTTCTTGCCTTGGTTATTATTCGACCTAAAAGTCAGGTTAGTACTATAACTACATTCAAATAGGGCTATCTTAATTGGCTTTTAACACCTTCCTGTCCAAACTAAAAGCTTTCTCCTGAATGCTCGATTCTTTAACTTGTAGTGGTACTTGTTGGAAATAAATAGCTGCGCTAGTCCGCAATAATTAGAAAAAGCCGCTGGATCAGCTGCAGCCAAGTTAATCCGGCAAATTCTGGTCGAAAAAGGTGCTGCTAGCATAATTTTGGTTACTGGCACCAGTCAGTTCGAAACTTTGAGTCAATTAATTACCGGGCCGGGTATAGACTGGAGCCAAATAACTAAGCTCCACCTGGATGAGTACATTGGCTTATCCGAATTGTCACCGGCCCGTTTCCGCAAATACCTGAAAGAACGTTTTATAGCCCAAGTTCTTGAATTAAAAACTGCTAACCTGGTAAATGGGGAAGCTGACCCGCAAGCAGAATGTGAACGATTAGGAAATTTAATCCGGAATAACTTGGCGGAGGTAACTTTAATTAGAATTAGAGAAAATAGGTATATTGCTTTTAATGGCCCACCCGCCGATATGGAAACAGATCAGTCCTACCTTATTATATAACTAGATGAGCTTTGCCGCCGGCAACAATTTGGCGAAGGCTGGTTTAAGTCTATGGACGAGGTTCCTCAGCAAGCCATTAGTATGTCGGTAAAGCAAATTATGAAATCGAAATACATTATTTGCTCCGTAGCCGATATCCGGAAAGCAGAAGCCGTTTAGCAATGTATATCCTGCCTCCATTCTGCCAAACCATCCGGATTGTAAACTTTTTCTGGATCGGGCATCGGCAGCTCTGCTTATCTAACAAAGCCGGAAAATCCGGAACAGGCCAGTTAGTTTATCATTAGAAAAGAGTAACTTTAGAATAAAGATTTACAGTCATCTCAACCCTCCATGCAAGAAAATTATAATAGGCGAAAGTTTATAAAATCGGCAACGGCAGCCGGCCTTAGTCTAGGATTCGGATTAAAAACTACATCTGGCTTAAGTTTAGATAATATCGTTCCGAAAGGAAAAAGAGTTGGAATTATTGGTTTAGATACCTCGCACAGTACCGCTTTTACCAAAGCACTGAACAGCCCAAATGCTAAGCCCGAGTTTGAGGGTTACCGGGTAGTTGCCGCCTACCCGAAAGGCAGTAACGATATAGAATCGAGTACCAAACGCATACCGGAATACACCGAAGAAGTTAAAAAATACAACGTTAAAATTGTTGATTCCATTAAAAAACTGTTGCAGGAAGTGGATGTTGTGCTGCTGGAAACCAACGACGGCCGGCCACATCTGGAGCAAGTCCTTCCCGTTCTGAAAGCTGGTAAACGAGTATTTATTGATAAACCGATTGCAGGTTCTTTAAAGGATACTGTTGCCATTTTTGAAGCCGCCAAACAATATAAAGTACCGGTTTTTTCTTCGTCTTCTTTACGGTACTTAGCCAGTGCGCAGGAAGTAGTGCAAGGCAAAATCGGGAAAGTTTTGGGGGCCGATACGTACAGCCCGGCAACTTTAGAAAAAACGCATCCGGATTTATTCTGGTACGGCATTCACGGCGTAGAAACCCTTTTTACCGTTATGGGTACCGGCTGCAAAAGCGTAGTTCGCTACTCTACCGATAGTACCGAATTAGTAGTAGGCACCTGGCAGGACAACCGGATCGGAACTTTCCGGGGTACCCGCACTGGTACCCACGATTACGGCGGCACCGTTTTCGGCGAAAAAGGCAATGTAGCGCTGGGTCCTTACGCCGGCTACGATGGTTTATTGGTTCAGATTATTAAATTCTTCCAGACCGGCCAAGCTCCGGTAACACCCGAAGAAACCATAGAAATTTACGCTTTCATGGAATCGGCCGACGAAAGCAAGCGTCAGGGAGGGCAGTCCGTTACTTTAGAGAGTGTACTGCAAAAAGCAAGAGCGGTTAAAGGTTAAAATCAACCTTTTAGGTGGAGATTTTACTATTTAGTTCTGGCAAATTATATAACTAGTGAGAGCATGTTTAAATTTTAATGTGTGTTGATTCATCCATTTAAGCCTTTTTAGAAATGTTACTAAAATTTAAGCTCTATTAGGGAGATTTATGAAAATATAATCATCAACAAAAATTAACTTACTTCTGATTATCAGCAAGTTAAAAATTTAAACATGCTCTGAAATACATATTAACATTAACTATTTTCTTTACTCCATTTTTCTGTTTTCCGCAAGAAATCTTTATTGAGGAAAAAGCACTGGACTTCTACTTTAAAAATAATCATGAAAAGGGAATCAAATTAAGTCAACAGGAAAATTTAAAACTAAAACAACCCATTTATTGGAGGAGACATTATATCAGATTATTTAATTTGTAAAAAAAATAGTGCAGAAGATACAGCCGAAGCAAACCTTTATCGCAAATCCTATGTGCATTTAATAGAAAGGTATAAGGCATCAGAAATAAACATCCCAAAGATTGACTCAGCGGAAATAAAAACTTTGGAGGTGGATCTACGAGAACCAATTAAAAAGGTAGAAAAGCTAAAACACCAAAAATTAAGAGGCGGCCCGATTGGATTATTTAGAAAAATAACCGGTAAAATATTTGGTGAGCCTTTTAATTTATACTTATATCGATACATTGAATTTGAAGGTAGCTATTATGCTTTTATAGCAATTATTAAGAAAGATGCGGAATACAGTCTTGATTATTGGTTTAAATTATCGAAAGAAAAAGAAGTAATTAATTGGTGTCAAGGTGGTTGGATACAATAAAAACTTACCACAACATAATCTAAAAAAGCATTTTAGCCACGTATCATAGTACAAGTATCATGTTTAAAGAAGAACCCAGTATGAAGAGCACGCGTCGAATATTCCTTAAAAATGCTGTTACCGGAGCGGCAGCCGTTTCTTTTGGGGGCGTTTTGCCTGGTTTTAGCACCAGGAGTTACGGAAACATACTAGGTGCCAATGAGCGCATTAAAGTAGCCACTATGGGGGTTAATTCTCGGGGACTAGCCGTAGCCAGCAATTTTGCCCGGCAAGAAAACTGCGAAGTACTCTATATTTCGGACGTAGATTCCCGGGCAGCCGCTAAATGTATGGCCGCCGTAGAACCCATTCAGAAAAAACGACCAAAAGCTGCTCCCGATTTCAGAAAAGCTCTTGAAGATAAAAACCTGGATGCTTTAGTTGTAACTGCCCCCGACCATTGGCATACCCCGGCGGCTATTCTGGCTTGTAAAGCGGGCAAGCACGTTTACCTCGAAAAACCGGCCAGCCATAATCCCAACGAAGGTGAAATGGTAGTGGAAGCCGCCAAAAAATACAACCGGGTCATTCAATTAGGTAACCAACGGCGGTCTTGGCCCAATGTGGTAGCGGCCATTAAAGAATTACATGCCGGATTAATCGGCCGGCCGTATTTTGCCAAAAGCTGGTACACCAATAACCGTCCTTCCATTGGCAAAGGTAAAGAAGTGCCGGTGCCTTCGTGGCTGAACTATGAATTATGGCAGGGACCAGCTCCGCGTCAACCTTACCGCGATAATTTAATTCACTACAACTGGCATTGGTTCTGGAACTGGGGTACCGGCGAATCTTTGAATAACGGCACCCATATGGTAGATTTAGCCCGCTGGGGCTTAGGCGTGGAGTATCCTACCCGGGTTACCTCCGCTGGTGGCCGCTACCGGTACCAGGACGATTGGCAAACCCCCGATACGCAGGTGATTACCCTGGAGTTTAACAACCAAACCAGCATGGTTTGGGAAGGCCGCAGCTGTAACGGCCGTACTATTGAAGGCAATAGTGCTGGGGTAATGTTTTACGGCGATAACGGCTCTTTATTAATTGAAAGCGGCAACTCGTACATTATTTACGATTTGCAGAATAAAGTGGTGAAAGAAGTAAAGAACAACATGGAAATTGATGCCCGCAACCTGGCCGACCCTGCTCAGGAATTAGATGCATTTCATATCCGCAACTTTTTTGATGGTATCCGGCAAGGCACCAAAGTTAATTCCGATATCCTGAGTGGGCATCAGAGTACTTTATTGGTTCAGTTAGGTAATATAGCCCTGCGGTCGGGTCATACTTTAAACATTAACCCGGAAAATGGCCACATTCTGAATGATAACGAAGCCATGAAGTTCTGGAGCCGCGAGTACCAACCCGGCTGGGAACCGAAGGTATAGTACATTTACCAGTTATCATTTACCATTTACCAGTTTATTTTCCTTAACCGAAGAAATTAAGAGTCACCCCTATTATATATAAAAATTTAATAAAGTATAATCCATAACAACGGTAGCTATTCAAAACAGATAGCAGTTTAGCTAGGGAGAACCTGCAAAGGTTCCGGTGCTTTAGCATTCCGACGTGTAGGGACGTACGGGGCACTTTCCCACCAGAGGAAGCATAGACCCGCCCGGAAGAACCAACCGAGGCTCGCCGGTGCTGGCAAACCGGTTCCAGTTCAAACAAGATAGCACTTGAGCCTGGAAACGGGAACCGGCTCCATAGATAAACCGCCCCAAGTACGACTTTTATAGTTCAAGATAGTATTATTATCAGGTTAGAGCATGTTTAAACAAAAGCAAACTAGATATACGTGCTTTTAGATTAAAATTTACGCAGAAAAGATTCAACCTTACATTTTCACTTGGTTCGAAATTGTTTCTTTATATTCTAAACCTTTCGTTATTTGTATATTTAAACACACACTTTACTAAACAAAAAATCCAGGTAGTACATCTACTACCTGGATTTTGTTTAGTAAAACAAGGAAATAATAATGAAGTGTACTCCCTTCTGGAAATTAAGCTAACTTGGCTCGCGTAGAGAAAACAGATACGCATAATCCCATAATGGCTATTATAAAGAAGGATACGCGTAAACTAGTAGCTCCGGCCACTAAACCGATAAGGGGCGGCCCCATTAAGAAACCTAAAAAACCAATGGTAGAAACCGCGGCTAAGGCGACGCCTGGTGATAATACTTTTGATTTACCCGCCGCACTATATACTAACGGTATTACCGAAGAAACCCCGGCGCCTACCAGTAAAAATCCTGCCATAGCTGTTATTAAATTTGGCAGAAGCACCGCTAATAATAAACCAATAGCAATTAAAATTCCGCTCAGTTGCAAAGTGCGTTTCAAGCCAAACTTACCAGTAAACCAATCGGCCACAAATCTACCCGAAGCCATAGTGGCCATAAACGCAGTGTAACCGGCTCCCACCCAGGCGGCATCGGCTTGCACCACTTTTTTGAAATAAACGCCGCTCCAGTCGAACATAGCGCCTTCACAAATCATGGAACAAAAAGCAATAACCCCCAGCATCAGCAAAGATTTATCCGGTTTAGCAAAAATCGGCTGGTCGGCTTGGCGGTTTGGGTCTTCGGCGATAGTAAAACGGGTACTTATAAGAGCGGCTAATATTACAAAAATGGTAACGGCTAAAAAATGCTGAACCGGCACTATACCGGCACCAATCATCAGGGTACCAATAGCTGCCCCAGAAAAGCCGGCTAAGCTCCACATACCATGAAACATGCCCATAATTGGCTTTTTATACATCGCCTCTACGCCAACGGCTTGTGTATTTACGCCGATATTTAAAAAGTTACCGCCAAATCCGAACAACAATAAGTAGCTAATTAGTTGAAAAGTATTCTGGGCCATACCCAGCGTAATTAAAGTTAAACTATATAAAAACACCCCTAAGGTAACTACTTTTTTACTGCCAAATTTGGCAACTAGCCAGCCTGATACCGGCAACGATATCATGGAACCAACGGGAATAGCTAATAAAACGGCGCCCAATTGGCTCTCATTTAAACCAAGGGTTTGTTGTATAGTCGGAATACGGGAAGCCCAGCTGGCAAAGCACAAACCTTGCAGAAAGAATAAGGTACTTACTGCCCAACGGTGCACTTTCTTCGAAACGGGAAGGCTGGTGGGTAAACTAAGAGAAATCATACTAAAAAATTAAATTAAAAAAACACTCATATTCGTAATTAGCTTTGGTCTAACAATTTCTATTCCAAATCTAAAAAACGATTGTAAAAAATTCTAGCAAATAATATTTTTAATAAATTATATTTAAATATTAGCCATTTACGTTGCAATAATTACAAAGTTACAGGTTTTTTATTAATAAATTATTAAAATAGATGCTTTGTGATTCCTAGCGAAACAATGATATTCCAATAAAGAAGTTTACCCTATTAATATTTATAAGATTAAATTATTCACCATCAGGCTACTAGATAAATTTTAAAAGATAAACTTCATTTATTATTTAGGCTAAAATCAACCGCGCCAGGTATTGGTCTTGCTCATCTTCGTACTGAATAATGGTAAGCCAGCCTTCTTCGCCGGCTATTGTTGCCAGAGTGTCCTGGTCGATGTATAACCATTTAAACCACTCTCCTTTTACCTGGCGGTATTCGTATTGGTAGGTTATTTCGCCGTAGTATTGCTCTTGGTCCGGCAGGTTACCTTCGTAGAGGTAAGTAATATCCGACGAGTCGAATACCAGCTGCCCATTGGGGTTAAGTATTGTTTTGGCGTGCTGTAAAAATAGCCGTAAACCAGCTATATCGCCTACCAGGCCAATTCCATTCATGAGTAAAAGCAGCGTATCGTATTTATCGCCGGAATAAGAAAAAATATCCTGATTAATGATTTTTTTTACGCCCCGCTGCCGCATTATGTCCGCCGCCTGCGACGAAATTTCCAGAGCTGTTACCTCTAAATCTAATTCTTGCAACGCCAAGGCATGACTGCCCACTCCGGCCCCAATATCCAGTACTTTACCGTAGCAGCAATTCAGAGCTTCCAGTTCTACCTCCGACATTTCTTCTTCGTCCCGGAAAAAAATATCCAGGGGCATGACTTCGGGTTCGCCGTAACTAGTGTGCAAGACAAGTTTTTGGGTAAAATTATCGGTATAAAAGTCCCGCAGTGCTTCGCCAAATACATCCATTTTAGTAGGATTTAAAATTTTGAGGGGCAAAAGTAATCTTTCTCAGGCTGGCCGCCAAGTTCATTTCAAAATCATCCGCTGTTATTTGATTCATAATAATTCCATAAACAGAATTAAGCTACTGTTTTTAAGAAATACCATTTAAAACAAGTATCTTTAAGAAAAAGCTTATTAAGCGGGTATTATTTAAAAGGCGACATACAAATGGCCATTAAACTTTAAAAACATGGACTTGATTACCGTTTTAATTCTGGTTTTTATTGGCTTGGTGCTCTTATTGGTGGAGCTAATTTTTCTGCCGGGTACCACTCTGATTGGTATTTTAGGTTTTCTGGTATTAGCCGGCGGGGTTTGGCTGGGATATGAGAAAATGGGAGTTGCCAATGGTCATGTTATTTTAAGTGTAGCGTTGGTTTTGAGTATTGCTATTGTATTTTTTAGTTTTAAGGCCGATGTATGGTCGAAGTTTGCCTTAAAAGATGTAAACCACAGCCGGGTAAACGAAAACGTAAAACCCCAATTGCAGGAAGGCGACACTGGCCGCACCTTATCTGCACTCCGGCCTTCGGGCACGGCCATGTTCCAGGACCAGCATTACGAAGTGCATACGAACGGCGAATTCCTGAATGCCGGTACACCCGTAATTATTACCCGCATTAATCATCATAAAGTAATTGTAAAACAAGCGAGTTAGCTATTAGGCACTAGTATCTAGACGCTAGATATTAGACTTTTTCTTAAGAAAACTAGATGAAAAAGCAGTAAGCAAAAGAAAATAGTCTTTTAGTTATTTTTATTTTATCATTAATTCCTTGGGGAATATTTCTATTTTATTTTAAAAACTACAACATTTCAGAAAGATCAACTGATTGGGCAGACTTTGGATCTTATATAGGAGGAACTGTAACAGCCTTAACAGTTCCTATTACATTTGCTTTATTATTAAGAACCTATAAAAGTCAAAAAGAAGTTGAACGTATCTCAAAACTGACATTTAGAAACCAGAAATTTGAAAAAAGACTCTTCGAACTATTAAAAGTCTTTAATGAATTTAGATTTAATCAATTAAGTATATGGACAAAAGAAGGTGATAAAGAAAAAGAATATTATAATGGTTTAAGATTTTTCATACAAAAACGAAGACTTGTACAAACAAGCATAATTGTATTAGGTTTTGATAATGCTGTTAGTAGATCAATTGAGTCTGCCAACCTTAGCTTTGAATTTTATTTTAGAAGTCTTGAAAATATTATTATTACTTTAGAAGAGATAGATGAAGAAAGCCCTGAAGAAAAAGACAAGCTACTTTTGATGATCGTTAACACCTTAACAAATGATGAGAAATTTTTTATTAAAAATTTTCATAGTTATCAAAAATTCGCCCACTTCAACTATTTAAAAGAATATCAGGACCAGTTAACAGAGAATATACTTTTTTTAATTACAAGGAAGGATAAACAACTCCTAACATATAAATACTTATGGCTCTTTCACCAGCAACCAACAATTAACAACCAACAACTAAAACATGGAGTTATCGCCTATTTTTCTTCTTGCCGGTGGGTTTATATTGCTACTGGTTTTTCTGTATTTCGTACCGATTAACCTGTGGATTACGGCCTTATTTTCGGGCGTGAAGATTAATTTATTTGAATTAGTTTTTATGCGCATCCGCAAAGTGCCGCCCAGTCTGATTGTCAATTCTTTAATTACCGCCACCAAAGCGGGTTTACAAATTACCGGCAGCGAACTGGAAACCCACTATTTAGCTGGTGGCAACGTACCCACCGTTATTAAAGCCCTTATCTCAGCAGATAAAGCCAATATTCCGCTTACGTTTAAGCAAGCCACCGCCATTGATTTGGCTGGCCGCGATGTATTTGAGGCGGTTACTACTTCGGTAAACCCCAAGGTTATTAATACGCCCAACGTAGCCGCCGTGGCCCAGGACGGTATTCAGTTAATTGCCAAAGCCCGCGTTACTGTACGCGCCAATATTGCGCAGTTAGTAGGGGGTGCCGGCGAAGAAACGATTCTGGCCCGGGTGGGCGAAGGTATTGTAACCTCCATTGGTTCCTCTTTATCGCACAAAGAAGTACTCGAAAATCCCGATAAAATTTCAAAATTAGTTTTACAAAAGGGTTTGGATGCCGGTACCGCTTACGAAATTTTATCCATTGATATTGCCGACGTGGACATTGGCGAAAACATTGGCGCTAAACTGCAAATTGACCAGGCCAACGCCGATTTAAAAGTAGCCGAAGCCCGCGCCGAAGAACGCCGGGCCATGGCGGTAGCGGTAGAACAGGAAATGCGCGCCCGCACCCAGGAAGCCAAAGCCTTGGTAGTGCAGGCCGAAGCCGAAATTCCCAAAGCCATGGCCGAAGCTTTCCGGTCGGGTAACCTGGGCATTATGGATTATTACAAAATGCGCAACATCCAGGCCGATACCGATATGCGCGACTCCATTGCGAACCCGAACTCAGGGAACCCGGGTCATCGTGCTGGCCGCGACGAAACAAAATTATCTTGATAAACCAAAACCCGCCAGGTTTTGAAAACGGGCGGGTTTGTATCACTCCGGTCATGAACATTGCCCCTTTAGACCTGATCTTATTACTCGGCAGTTTGCAGGGAATTATTTTGTTCTTTCTGCTGTGGTATAACCCCAAAGGACCACGATTACCCAATAAATTACTAGCCTGGCTGATGGGCTTAATGGGTTTAGCCAGTTTTGCCGTGGGCGTTCCGGTAGCCAATATGTGGATTAGTCATGCGCTGGATTTGCTTCCGTTTATTGTAACCATGCCTATGGGGCCGATTATTTACTTCTACGCGAAGGCTTTGTTGAACCCGGAGTTCCGGATCGGTCGCCGGGGAAAATGGCATTTTTACCCCATTATTATTGATTTTGGGTCGCAACTCATCGGCTGGACTTTCCTATTCGGTATTTTACTAGGGGTATTTAATCCGCAGAATAATTTATCTTGGGCCAACGCCATGGATGCCTACGATACCTACTCGGATATTCCGCGCTGGCTATCCCTTACAACTTACCTGTGGCTCACGCACCGATTGCTTTCGCGCCAGACCAAAACCGAAGCGACCCTGCCCGAAGAACAACAGCACCACATTGGCTGGCTCAAACCGTTGGTACGCGCTTTCTTTATTTTCCAGTTTATCTGGCTGCTGTATTTAATTCCGTACATTATTCCGGCTACCCGCAATGGCTTACTCGATACGTTTGGCTGGTACCCGATTTACATTCCGATTGCCATTTTAATTTATTGGATTGGCTTCCGGGGATATTTTCATACCCAGAAAAACTTCACCCAGAATTACCGGAAAGTTCCGGCTACGCTTTTACCCGAAGAAACCGCCAACGGAACCATTCAATTTTTAAAAAAAGCCATGGCTACCGACCAGCTTTTCCTGGACCCGGAGCTAACCGTAGAAAAAGTAAGTCGGCACGTGGGCATTCCCGCTAAAATTATTTCGGCGGTGCTGAATCAACATTTGCAAAAAAGCTTTAACACCTTCGTGAACGGGTACCGGGTAGCCGAAGTTAAAAAACGCTTGCTCGACCCGGTGAATCAATCGTCCACGTTGGTAGGTATTGCCTTCGATTGCGGTTTTAATTCGCAGGCTACTTTTCAGCGGGCTTTCCGGAGCGAAACCAACCAATCGCCCAAAGAATTTATTGCGGAACAGCTCCAAAATTTAAAAATTAACGCTCAAATCCGGATTTGAGTTGATTTACTATTCCTGATTCGCGTGTATTGCTTTCAAAGCAGTTCACCGCATCATGAAAAAGATTTACTACCCTTCTGTTCTAATTCTTATTTTCTTTCTTCACCAAACCTTCTCCACCTACGCGCAGGAAACAACCCTTACGCTTTCGGGCAGCATTGTAAACGGCGAAACCAACGCGCCGATTCCGTTTGCCAGCGTCGGGATTGGCCAGAGTGGTATCGGCACTAGTTCAAATCAGGAAGGTAAGTTTACGATTAAAATTCCTGCTTCGCAGCAACAAGATACCCTGCGCGTCACTTACGTGGGCTATTCGGTTTTCCGGCAGGCAATCCTCAACATCAAAAATCAGCCTTTACTCATACAATTAAAACCGGCTAGTATAACCTTAACCGAAGTAGTCATTAACGGAAAACGAAAAACTGCCCTGGACATTCTGCACGAAGCAATTGCCGCTATCCCGGTAAATTACGATACCACTTCGGTGCAACTCACGGCTTTTTACCGCGAAGACGTAAAACTCGAAGATTACCCGATTTCGTACAGCGAGTCGGTGTTGGAGGTGCGGAAACCGCCTTACCACACATTAACGGAACAAGAACAAGTAAAAATTATTAAAGGGCGCAAAAAACCTTACGACCATTCCCGTTTAAGGCTGCACGGCTATTTAGATATGCCCAACGGTGCGCATCGTTTACTACGCGATGATTTTGTGAAATACCAACTGGGAGGAGGCGAATTTTCTTTTGTGGGGAAACATCATATGAAGGCATATGAATATAAACTCCGCGGAATTGTACCGGAAGGCGACCGGCAGGTGTATGTTATTCAGCTAATTCCGCGCAAAAATGCCCGCAAAGCCCACGTGGCAGGCAACCTTTACATAGATGTGAACACCCTGGCGTTTACCAAGGCCGAGTGGATTATGACGCAGCGAGGAATTGATTTTGATAATAATCGTAATTTTTTGTTAAAACAGTTGAGTTATAAAGTAGCCAAACTCAGCCACAAATTAACTTATTTAAAAGAAACCACTACTTACAGCAATTACAACAACAAGTGGTACCTGAAAGATAAGCACCGCCATTACGAAATGCGGGTAAACAGTAAATCACGCGGCATCGAAAACAAACTCTGGACAGCCAATACAGATATTACAATCACTAATATTGGAGCTAAAAACATTCCCCCTTTTACGGAAGGCGACATTTATCAATCGGAAGCGTCTATAAGTGGATTAATTAATAACGACAACGACCCCAATTTTTGGGAAAATTACAATATTGTAGAACCAGCCGCTGATTCTGTTTTTATGAAGATGCCGGAAGTAAAATCCCTTGAAAAACCGGTAAATAATGCGCCCATCAAAGTTTCGAACCGCGCCACCGGTTTTACCCGGGCCGATACCTTGCGGGGCAAACTCACTCCTCAGCGCAGCTACGATGTTACTTTTTACCACCTGGATGTAGCCGTAAATATTCCGAATAAATCCATCAGCGGGAGCAACAAAATCCGGTTCCGGGTAACCGATCCCTTGAATAAAATGCAAGTAGATTTATACGCCAATATGACTATCCACTCCGTAAAATACCGCGGACAAGAGTTGAGCTATACCCGGGAATTTGACGCCGTCTTTATTCAGTTGCCGGAAACGTTACCTTCTAATTCGCAGCACGAAATAGAAATTACTTATTCCGGCGCCCCGCAAGTACCCAATTTTAATATTTCTATGCACGGTGGCTTTTTGTGGGAGCAAGACCGCAACGGCAACCCGTGGGTACAGGTAGTCTGCCAGGGCTCCGGGGCCAGTTTGTGGTGGCCCAACAAAGACCACCTCTCCGACGAACCCGACAGCATGCGCCTCAGCGTAACCGTGCCCAGTAACTTAACCGAAATCTCGAACGGCCGCTTGCTCCGGAAAGTACCGCTGGCCAATAACCAAACCCGTTACGACTGGTACGTGAGTTACCCCATTAACAATTACAACGTTACTCTAAACATTGGTCAATACAAGCACCTGCAAGATACTTACGTTACCAATGATACTTTAACGCTGGATTACTACGCTAAACCCGAACACCTGGATAAAGCGCGCTGGTTATTTAACCAGGTTAAACCCATGCTGGCAACGCTGGAAAAACATTACGGCAAATACCCCTTCCCCCGCGATGGCTTTACTTTACTGGAATCGCTGCACCCCATGGAACACCAAAGCGCGGTTACCTTCGGCAAATTGCCCGATGGTGAACTGGATTCAGTGAATACCATGAAATTAGTCTGGCACGAGGTTTCGCATGAGTGGTGGGGTAACAACGTAAGTTGTAAAGATTTGGCCGATATGTGGCTGCACGAAGCCTTTGCTACTTACACCGAAGGCTTATTCTTTAAGACACAATTTGGAGAAGATACGGAATTGGGTTATGCTCAAAGTTTGCAGGAGCGAGCCGTAAACAAAGAACCAATTATTGGCGAGTACGACGTAAATCACATTTTTTACAACACCGAAGATATGTACAGCAAAGGTGCTTTAATGTTGCGAACCTTCCGAAACGTACTGGCTAACGACAATCTTTGGTTTAGTATTCTGAGGGGTATCCAGCAGGAGTTTAAATATCAAACCGTTACTTCCGCGGATATTATCCGGTACATTAACCAGCAAACCCAGAGGGATTACAGTTACTTTTTCAACCAATATTTGAAACACCCAGCCATTCCTACTTTACAAATAAAATTTGGTCAGCAAGGCCAAACCTTGGTGCTGCACTACAAATGGAATACCGATGTTGCTGATTTTAAAATGCCCATAAAAGTTACCAAACTTCCGGGTAAATATAGCTTCATTTATCCTACCACGGCCTGGCAAACCCTGCGTTTACCCAACGTTTCGCCGGAAGATTTTGAAGTAGACCAAAACCGGTTTTATGTAAATGTGACGCAGGAAGATTTTGATTGAACTATTTATCTTTACCTCATTGCATTTTAAAAAATGTTTTAGTTACAGGATAGTTTTTTAATTATGAAAGTACCTGTAAGTGTTTATATTGAAGCGGCTTAAGCTAAAAACGTAAATACTAAAATTTACCTTTTACATGATTTATTCCTTAAAAACCAATTGGTTGGCTTTATTGGGGGCTATACTTTTTATAAGTTTACTTGTACTTTCCTGCCCCGCTACTAAGGCGCAATCCTATCCCATTAAACCTACTGCCAGCGAGAATAGCGTTGGGCAAACCGCCAATATCCAAGCTTTCGAAAATAAGTTAGGAGCCCTGCACCAACAATACCACATTCCGGGTATGTCGCTAGGGATCGTGCATAATAAAAAGCTAGTTTGGAGAAAAGGTTTGGGCTATGCAGATGTGGAGCAAAAAATTATTCCCGACGAAAATACGGTATACCAAATTGCTTCGCTCACCAAAACCTTTGGTTCTGTTATTTTAATGCAGTTAGTAGAAGCCGGAAAAGTTAGTTTAGATGACCCGATTGCTAAATACGGTATTAATCTGGGTGGCCGCTGGGGAAGCGATGAAAGAATTAAGGTAAAGCATTTGCTCACCCATACCGCTATGGGAAACACTTGGAATGGATTTAAACCCGGCTATATTTTTCGGTATAATGGTAACTGGTACCATGAACTGGGTAAAGTGATTGAAAATGGGTCGGGAGAGCCATTCGGTAGATTATTAATGCAGAATATCATCTTACCTCTAAACCTAAAAAACACGGTACCGAGTACGGATGACAGTGCTAATTTTAACTTGACCGGATACAATAGAAACGTATTCATCAGGAAGGTGGCCAAGCCCTATGATTGGCAGAAAAAACGCTTCGTTCCGGTTCAGTTTACGTATGGTTTTGGCCCAGCCGCCGGTTTAATGAGTACTGTTTCGGATTTAGCCACTTACTCCACGGCTATAGACGAACAAAAATTTCTAAATTCGGCTACCTGGCAGCAAATTTTTACTCCTTTTGTAACGCCTAAAGGCAAAACCATTCAGTACGGTTTGGGTTGGTACGTAACGTATTATAAAGGCCTGAAATTATTATGGCATACCGGTTGGTGGACCGGTTACTCGGCTTTATTGGTAAAAATTCCGGCGAAAGATTTAACTTTTATTGCGCTGGCCAACTCTCAGGATTTGAGCCGGCCTTTTTACCACATCATCCACCCGCTCCCCATAATTGGCGTATTTAATCCGCTGCGCAAGAACTTAAATAATGACCTTACGGCCTCCAATTTCGCCAAAGCTTTTCTCGATCATTTTGCCTTGCTATAAGCAGCATTTTTTAAATAATTAGTAAATTCCTTATCAAACAGGTATTCAAACATGATAAACTCAAAGTTTCTTTCCGGATGCCATTAGAGCCATCCGGAAAGAAACAAGAATTAAGCAACTTCTACCGAAACAGCATTAATGGAAAAAGTATAAGAAATAGCAGCTGTTTTATTTAAAATAGCCGATACGGAACAATATTTATCCGTGGATAAATCAATGGCCCGCTTTACTTTTTGTTCGTCCAGATTACCCGATAAAGCATAATGAATGCGGATGTTGGTGAAAACCGATGGGGTGGCATTCGGTTCCCGGTCGCCGTCGATGTGAATCCGGAAATCGGTTATTTCCTGCTTTTGCTTCTTTAAAATCAATATAATATCAATGGCACTGCAACCGCCCAAACCCATCAGCAGCATTTCCATGGGACGGGCGCCGGCATTATGCCCGCCCACATCAGGGTTAGCATCTATGTTTACGGGTACACCTGCCGCACCTACGGCTTCAAAATGGAAGGCGTTATCCACGCGCTTTAATTCAACTTTCATTTTTTAGAAATTAGTATTAAGACAAAGGTATTAAGTACCAGGTATCAAGTAGTAGGATTTTTAATTTACGGTTGTGATTTACGGTTATTAATTTACAAGATAGATAAAACAGCTTTTATATTATTACTTAATACTTGATACCTGTTACTTACTACCTAATACCTGCTACTTTTTTACCGGCGGTTCCATTACGGTGCCGCAGTTTTTACAAGTCCGGTGTTCCTCATTGGCGAAAAAATTATTCATGACAACGGGTAACTGTTGCACAATATCGGTAACTACTAAGTATTCTTCGTAGAGTTTATTGCCACAATTTTCGCAAAACCACAGAAACCCATCCTGCTCGCCTTCGCGGCGATACCGTTCCATTACCAGGCCCACGGTATTAGCCGGGCGACGCGGTGAGTGTGGGGTACCACCGGGCAGTAAAAATATTTCACCTTCCCGGATGGGAATATCTACGGATTTGCCGTCTTCAATTACTTTAAGCACAATATCACCCTCCAGTTGGTAAAAAAATTCTTCACCCTCGTTGTAGTGGTAGTCTTTCCGGGCGTTGGGGCCACCTACCACCATTACAATAAAGTCTTTGTTATCTTTAAATACCTGGGCATTACCAACCGGCGGTTTTAACAAATGCCGGTGTTCTTCAATCCAGGTATGAAAATTTAGTGGTCTGATCATAGTTTTTGCTGATTGTTGTTTAAGCTATGGATAGTTTACGAAAAAATTGTTACTAGTAAACTACTAAGATACTAGCCGATTTTAAACAATAACAATTAAACAAGCTATTTGGATTAACGGCAATTTAATATTGCCGGATAGAGTAATATGTTAAATTATTTAATTTATTGCGTCCAGTATTATTAGGTTGATATTCGCTTATTTAAGCAAATATTTAGTAGCATTAAAAACCATTTACTTTAACTCCTTCCTTTATGGTATTCGAAACAGTTCCAATCCATCCTTTTTATATTATTGGCATTTCCGTTAGAACTACGAACCAAAACGGCCAGGCCCAAGCAGATATCGGTGAACTATGGGGCAGGTTCCTCAGCCAGAATCTTATTAGCCAAATTCCAAACAAAGAAAGCAATGTTATTTATTGCGTTTACACGGATTATGAAAGCGATTATCAAGGACCTTACACTACAATTTTAGGTTGCCGGGTAAGTTCTCTGGAGGCTATTCCTCCCGGATTTACGGGCATTACAATTCCGGCGGCTACTTACCAGGTTTATACGTCGCAGGGAAAATTACCCGAGTGCGTGGGACAAACCTGGAATTACATCTGGCAAAACGCGCAAAATCGTAAATATTCCGCTGATTTCGACGTCTATGACTCTCAATCCCAAACCCCGGAATCAGCCACTGTAAAAACTTACCTTTCCGTTAATTAACAGCTAGCAAATTTAAAAAATACTACGTATACCTGGCCATGGATTTAAATTTAAGTCAAAAACAAGCGATTGTGTGCGGTAGCACGCAAGGCATTGGAAAAGCTATTGCTTTAGAACTGGTGCAAATGGGAGCTTCCGTTACTTTAATAGCCCGCAATGAAACGAAATTACAAGAAGTTCTGCAGGAACTCGACCAAACTGCTGGTCAGCAGCACGATTATGTTTGCGCTGATTTTTCGAACCCAGATGATTTAGCCACGAAGATTCAGGCGTATGTAGCCACTAAACCCGCCGTACATATTTTAATTAATAACACCGGTGGTCCCAGCGGCGGACCGACTATTGATGCCGCTTTAGATGAATTTAAACAAGCTTTTTCCAACCATTTAATTTGTAATCATATCCTGGTCAAGGCGGTAGCGCCGCTCATGAAACAAGCCCAATACGGCCGAATTATAAATATTATTTCTACTTCCGTTAAACAACCCTTGCCGGGTTTAGGAGTTTCTAATACTATTAGGGGAGCGGTAGCGAACTGGGCGAAAACCCTTTCGCTGGAGTTAGCACAATTTGGAATTACCGTCAATAATGTTTTACCCGGAGCTACTGTTACCAGCCGACATACTTCGCTTATCCAAGCCAAGTCGCAGAAAACCGGGCAAAGTATTGAACAAATTGAATCGGAAATGCTGGCCAGTATTCCGGCTAAACGATTTGGCAGTTCTGCGGAAGTTGCAGCAGCGGCGGCTTTCTTAGCTAGTCCGGCTGCGGCTTACATTAATGGAATTAATATTCCGGTTGATGGCGGCAGAACCGGAAATCTGTAACAATTAACTTATCTAAGTGAAATTCAGGCATCAATATTAAACTTACTTTATGTTCCGCTACTACTTGGAGCCTTTTCAAGTCTCCAGATTTTGGTGCTATCTAATTTGAACCGTAACCCGTTTGCCTCCGGCCGGCGAGCACCGTTTGGCTCTTCCGGGCGGGTCTAAGCTTCCTTTCCTCGTTCCTCGGAGTGCTCGCGCACCGGAACCTTAGAAGGCCCTCACTAACTAAATTGGTGTCATTTATTCTTAGCCAATGTTTGATGTTTATTCTTCCTACTTCAGGAAATTTCAAAACTTCCGAATTTTCATTTTAGCGAACTAGGAACATGCCTTTTGACCCGACTAAACAGGAAAGTCCCCCTTTGAAGGGGGTAGGGGGAGGATAAGGATTAGCTGATTAAAACAGTAACTAATATAATAGCCAATAATCAAAGTTAATAGTAACCAATCAAGCTTATTATCAGAAAGGTTTACGGGTGTTTTTTCTTAAACAGAATCGCCTGCTCGTCTTCGTAGATGATTTTAAAATCAGGATTTTGCCGAAGTTGGGTTATTTTATCACTATAAGCTTCGGGCGAAAGAGGATACGTTCCTTCTTTGGTAGTTTTAACCAGAGCAATATATTCGGCATCGCGGATTATGGGGAAATGATAAAGTTTCTCTCTTTCTACTAATCGGGGCGTAAGGCAAGAAGAGGCACTTAGCGGTACCCCGTCCGGAATTAGTCGTAAAATAGAATGTAGCTTTTTGCGGTTGAAAAGGGAGCGATAATGCATGGGCCGTTGAAACTGCACCAGCGGTTTTATAAACCATTTTGATTTTCGTTTTACCAAAGTAACGCTGGTAGCTGCTAAGGTTAACAACAAAAACAGCAACAAGAATCTCTTTTGAATAACGGGCTTAAACCGGGTAGAAGCTTCGAAAGTAGCTAAGGCTAGTACCGGGGCAAACTCAATGGAATACTGATAATTAATGCCCCATAAAGTAAAATCATGCGTTAATAATTTCTGGGCGAAAACCGGCAACAATAAAAACAAATACCAAGGCCGGAAAAGCAGGGATATTCCTCCGGAAAGTAAAATCATACCGTATAATTCAACTTTAATATTATTGAATTCCGGATTGCCCGTGGTATTTAAGAATATGTGCGAGAATATTACTTGCGGATGTTGCAAAATGTATTGAACAATAGAGCCAATAGAGTTACCTAAATGTTGGTACCGGATTAACTGAGCAAACTGATGATGGGTAGTATTTAATTCCGGCATAATTACCGAAGTAACTACGATAAAATAGAAGGTGGTAATAATGGCCAAAGTTATAGCAACCTTTCGAGCAGATTTATCAGAGAAGTATTTACCCAGGCAGGCTACCGCTATAAAAATCCCCCATAACGCCATATTTTCTTTACTAATAACCAGTAATCCATAGAACACCGTAGCCACCAAATATTTTTTCTGGTTAAAGTAATGTAAAAACCAGGGCAGAAACATGGCTCCTACTACATTATCGTGGTAATCAAAAGCTAGGGCCGAGTAAATGCCCCACATTGAGTAAAATTGGGCAGTTATGAATAACGGAATAGTAGGGTGGGAAGAACGATGCCGGCAAAAAACGTATACCCCCACACCACCGAACAAAACCGCAGCAATTTGCACGATTAATAAGGTGTAAGAACCCAAAAACCAGTATAAAGGAGAAAACAGAATGGGTAATAAAGCAAAGTGAGATCCCAGAAAATTCATGGGAGCCGCATCTAGCAACAACGTGGAGTAATTTACCCGAAAGTGGGCGTAATCATAAACAGCCTGATTTACCAAACCCAAATCGAGCGCATAAGTCCGGAAATTATAATGATTTACCAACGAAATAAGCCCGTATATTATCCCGAATACAATAAGGAGAATTATTAAAATTTTGTGGCTTTTAAATGCCGGAGCAATCATTATTTACAACTAGGCTAGGAATAGATGAAATTAAAATTGAGTAAAGATAAGATTTGAAATTAGACTTTAACTTCTAAAATAACCACTATCCAAACCATTGTTCATGCAGCATAACAAAAAAGCCATTCCGGGAACAAGATTAAAAATTGTTCCCAAAATGGCTTCTATGCTAGTACAGAATTGAAATTTAAAAAAACTCCTGTTTTCTCTTACAAGTTCTTCAATAGAAAATCAGTCATCAGAGTGTATAAATGCAGGCGCGTATTGCCGCCGGAAATGCCGTGGTTGCGGTTGGGATAATAAAACGAATCGAACTGTTTATTGGCTTTAATCAAAGCATCTTCCATGGCTACGGCATTTTGAAAATGCACGTTGTCGTCGCCGGTGCCGTGGATGAGCAGGTACTTGCCTTTTAATTTGGTGGCGTGGGTTACCGGTGAGTTCTCGTCGTACCCGGCGGCGTTTTCCTGGGGTCGTTTGAGGTAACGCTCGGTATAAATATTATCGTAGTAACGCCAGTTGGTAACGGGAGCTACGGCAATACCGGCTTTAAAATAATCGGCGCCTTTGGTTAAAGCCAGCGACGACATGTACCCGCCGTAGCTCCAGCCCCAGATACCAATTCGGCTTTTATCGACGTACGGCAAACTCCCAAAATACTTGGCACTTTCTATTTGGTCAATGGTTTCGTAATGGCCTAGATTGGCATAAGTTATTTTCCGGAAAGCGGCTCCTCGACCACCGGTACCCCGGTTATCGACGCAAGCCACCATATACCCTTGCTGCGCCAGCATTTGAAACCAGAAATAATTACCGCTGTTCCAGGAATCCAGCACCTGCTGACTACCCGGCCCGCCGTACACAAATAGCAATAACGGATATTTTTTAGTTGGATCGAAGTTGTTGGGTTTTATGGTATATCCATTCAGTTTCACGTTTTCGCTGGTGTTAAACGATATAAACTGTAAGGGCGATAGATCAAACTGTTTTAAAACATTAACCAATTGCGTGTTTTCTTCGAGGTTTTTTACCAGTTTACCACTGGGAGCAGTGTGTAAACTTACTACCGGCGGGGTATTAGCCGTACTGTGGTAATCAAGATAATACGTAAAATCCGGACTCATGCTTATCCGGTGCGTACCTTTCGTTTCGGTTAACCTTTTTTTATTGCCTCCTTTCAGGTTTACGCTGTATAACTGCTTTTCCATCGGCGATACTTCGGCCGCTAAATAATAGACTAGGCCTTGCTTCTCATCGATTCCTACCACATCGGTTACATCCCAATTACCTTTGGTTAATTGCTGTTGTTGTTTGCCTTGCAAATCATACAAATACAAGTGGTTGTAACCATCCTTGTCGCTGGAGATAATAAATTGCTTGCCATTTTTTAAATATTTTAAATCGTCGGTTATTTCAATGTAAGCTTTATCCGTCAGGCGTAGCGCTACAGAAGTTTTGCCGGTGTTTACGTTGGCGTGGAGTATTTCCAGGGTATTTTGCAGGCGGTTCATGCGCTGAATCCAAAGCAAATCTTTGGTTTCGGTCCAGCCAATGCGGGGAATGTAAATATCGGTTTCCGTACCAATATCCTGGCGGGTAGTTTTGCCGGTATTTAAATCCACCACCGAAATAGTTACCACGGAGTTAGCTTCGCCGGCTTTGGGATATTTAAAGGTATAGTCCTGCGGGTACAAGGGTCCCCACATTTGCAAAGTGTATTGTTTTACCTGGCTTTCGTCGAAAGTATAAAAAGCAATTTTAGCTCCGTCCGGCGACCAGAAAAAGGCTTTCGCAAAACTAAATTCTTCTTCGTACACCCAATCGGTACCGCCATTTATAATTTTATTGCGCTCGCCGCTAGTGGTAATTTGCTTTTCCTGGTTGCTGGCTAAATCCACGTAAAACAAGTTATTATCGCGCACAAAAGCTACCCGGCTGCCGTCCGGCGAAAAAGTAGCAAACAATTGTTTTCCTTTAGTGCTTAAAGGCCGGAGGGTTTTCGTTTTCACGTCGTACACGTAATACTGCGAACGCGAGGAATGCCGGTAAATAGGTTCGGTTTCGGTGGCAAACAATATTTTCTGCTCATCCGCACTAAAAGTGTATTCTTCAAAATCGATGGGTTTGGCACTACCCGCCACCTTTAAATCCTGACCGGCTACTACGGTGGCTATTGGCTGGCCGGTGGTAAGGTTATAACGTATAATATCGGTAGCATTGGTTTGATCATTAGCTACCATGGAGGTATAGTAACGACCATCTTTGGCCCAATCTACGCCGCTTACGGTTTTGGCAGCAAAGGTATTTTTCTGCCAGATATCCTCTAACGTAATTTTTTGTTTTTGTTGGGCCAGGGCCGTGAAGAAGTACCAACTGGCAAAAAAGGTAAGAAGTAGGCTTTTACTAAATTTATTTCGCATAATGAATCTAAAATTCTTAACTCAAAGGTATTTATTTTGACTGAGAAAATGCGAACTCAACAGCTAATAGGAATTACAAAACAATAGCCATTATAAATAATAGATAAGTAAGTATCGACATCCAATACAGAATCCGTAATTTTGATTTGTTCTATCAAAGAATACATTTCTCCTGGTACTTACATGAAAACACTTAATTCGGCGTTTACTCCACTTATTCTATCTCTCTTAATTTTTTTAGCTACTGCATGCAATAACGATCCGGACTCACCCTCTGTTTTACAATTGGTTTCCAGTACGGGGCAAAATTACGTAACGGAAAACCGGACCTTAGCTGGAGGTACTCCCGTAATTACAGGGGTATATGCGCAAGTGCCCGCGGCCGATCAAAATCTAAGCAATTTTAAAGTAAAATTTAACCACGATAGCACCGGAATAAGGCCTTCTGTAATTTATCTGGATTCAACCCTGGCACCTGAAACAAAGTCTTTTGCCATGTTAGTGTCTTATGTACCGCGTAACCAGGTAAACAAAGAAATTTGGGAATTTATTGTTACCGATAGCCAGGGAAAAGAATACAAAAAAACAATTCGTTTAAAAACCACGTCCTCCAACACAAATAAATCTGGTATCTATACTTATGCGAATGTACTATTAAGTCGAATTAAGAACCCCCGCACTTCTTTAGATTCTATTGGTTTCGTTGGTTTTGCTTTTGCTTCTGGTACTTCTTATCCGGCTTACGCGTTAAAACAACCAAATTCCCATATTGATTTGTTTTTTAATAATAATGGCACCTCCAAACCTAGTTTAAGTTTAAATACCACTAAAAATGACTCGCTGCGTTTAACTAATTTAACTAGCCCTCAATTTGATGGCATTACTAGTGTTAGTGGCTTAACTTCGTCGTATTCGGTTATTGATAAACCTTATTCCACCATCGAAAACTTACAGGTCGACCAAGTACTGGCTTATAAAACTTTGAGTAATAAAATAGGATTACTCCGCATCAAAACGGTTACCAGAACGCTTGACTCCTTAATATTTGATGTAAAAGTGGAGAAATAAACTACTGGACTGGTCAATATTAATTTTTTCAGGAGTAGCTACTAATAAAAAAGCGCGACTCCGATAACCGGAAACCGCGCTTTTGATAAAAAGAGTTGATCTTAAAAATTAAATCCTAAAGTAAACAAAACACTATTCGTGGTATTTTTAGTAGTAACTACTGGCTGCAGATTATCTACCAACGAATAAGGCGAATACACACTATTGTATTGCGCGTTTACGACAGCTATATCAAAAAAGTGATTATCCTGTTTAATTCCAACTCCGGCCGTAATATAACGTTTATCGCGGTCGTAATCGCTACTTTTGTAGGGATCGCCGTACAAAGCGTACCCGGCACGCAACCGGAAAATATTATACCGATACTCTCCCCCAACCCGGAAGTTAAGCGCGGATTGATACGTATTTTTTATAATATCATTCTTACCCGAAAAAGAATCGCCGCCATCGTTACTATCAAAGCGAGCGCCGCCATAATTGACGTACTCTACATCAGCTGATAAAAAGCCGTGTTTGCCGGCAAAAAAGGCTACTCCACCATTCGCCCGCAAGGGTGTGGTTAAATTATATTCATAATCGCCGGGAGTCATTTGCGCATCGTAATTACCCGGTGTAGTTCCGCCAAAAGTAGTTGACATAGAAGTTGTATACTGGTCGCGTAAGGTATAGAATGTTGGAGTTTGCACAGAAACTCCAATTCGTACCGCATCAATGGGTCGTGCAATAATACCTACTTTTAAATTTACGCCCGATCCAGTAGTAGTAAACTCGTCAGTTAAAGTTAAATCCTGAAAGTCGGTTTGCGGATCGGCATCTACTTCCCGGTAGATCCGCTTCTGATTATAGCGCAATGTAGTAAGACCTACTGACGCACCCAGGTAAATCTTATCGCGGTAACTGGCCCCATACGCAAAATCCCATTGGTTTTGCGCACCTTTGCTACTCACCGTTTCATTCTGAATGACATTACCCTGCGACTCGACGTATATTTCTTCGCGCAAAGGTGAGTTAGGATTGTTCGGTTCAGTCGGTATCTTATTTACGCCAATCAAGTACGTAGCATACCCCAATCCTTCCAAAGAATAAATACCATCATCGTACTCCTGGTCTAAATTTGCTTCGGTGCGATTATTGGCAATTGCCGTTTCCCCTAAAGATTGCACCAGCGATTCAGTTTGATTTACGGGACCCGAATAACTAAAGCGATTCTGAAAATTATTTAAACGGGTTAAACCAATGCCAAAAGCGCCCGAACGCCAGTCACTTTCATCGGTATCCGATTTACGTTTGGTAAAAACTATACCTAAGCTGGGGATATTAATAATATTGCGCTGATCCGTGGAGCTGCTGCGGCCATTCAAGCTGCTCTCAGTACCAGATAAACTAATTCCGGGGGTAAAAGAAACCTCAGAACGACGATACAATCCCAAACCGGCCGGGTTGGTTGATAAGGTTGAAATATCTGCTCCTAAGGCAGTTTGGGCACCAGCCATGCCTTGTATTCGGGCGGAGCCGCCAAAATCCTGGCGGGAATATCGGAGGGCATCGACCTCGTTTTGGGCCGATACCTTTCCTACCCAGCTTAAAAACACTAAGCTGGTAACCAATAATTTATATGTTTTCATGTGTGAACCTAAAGAAAATTAATTTCGTCTGGGCCGGCCACCACCACTGCTGCTTCCGCCACTATTACCTCCATTGTTTGAAGGAAAGGAAGAAGAACGGCTAGGCTGACTCCAGGAGTCGTTGCGTTGCGGGGAAGGATTCTCATAACGACGAGGCGCTTCGTAACGCGGTGTGGTTTCAAACGTCCGCGGCTGCGATTCAATAACACGCTGTGGACGATTCTGACGTTGAGATTCTGTCGGGAAGCTAGGCCGAGCAGGAGCGCCTTCGTTGGTCGTAATATTACCCTCGTAACGCCGTACCGGACGAGTAGACGGACGGTAGCCTAAATCGGTATTATTAGGGCTGGTTGTAACTCGGGCCGGTTGTCCGGGATTAGAATTAGTATAATTGCTTCCATCCGTTGGGCTAACTACCGGCGTACGTACCCCACGTACCGAGCGACCTGGAGTTACCGCATCGGGAGTGCTAACCCTACCAGGGTTACCGGTATTAGGAGCAACTATGCCACCCCCATTAACAATGCGCGCTGGCCGGCCACCCGGATTGTCTGCTACCCGGTTACCGCCCGTATTAGGAGCTATTCGTCCGCCATTATTGTTCCGGTCGGTAGGCACTACACTCCGCTCTGTACGCGGACCATAATTCCGGGACCGGAAGTTTGGATAACGATCATAATTGCCGCTATTGGCATAGTAACCATTATAGAAGCCGTTATAAAAACCATTGCGGTAACCAGAATTGAAACCACCGTAAGGATTATAAAATCCACTATAGCCACCATAGAATGGGGAATAGAAAGGACTACCCCAACCTAGATTTAAAGATAAACCTGTATAGAACCCCGGACGGTAGAAACCTGGTGAATAAGAGAATGGATCATAAAACGGATTGTACGCGTAAAAGCTGGAACCGTACCAGTACGGATCGGTATACGCAAAATCGTAATACGACATACCCCGATACGGAGCATTAAACCGGCGGATGCGCGAAGCATACGTATAATCTTCAGAATAATAATCGTAATCGCTGTATGAATCGCCGTTGTTGCTACTGTTATTTCGGGCAGTACCGGAATACTCCGGATTGGCTACTTCGTCCGTATTCGCATTTGCTTCAGTAGAAACATTGTTTTCGGGAGCAGTAGCCGCTGGTTTGCTGGCAAAAACAGTTTTATCCGTTGAGGCATAATACAAATCATCGGTTTCAGTAGATGACTGAATGGCAGTCGGACCGCTACAGCCTGCCAAAAGGAGGGCTACTAACGGCACCAAAGATATTTTGTTTGCGTATTTCATGGCCTTGAAAGTATAATTCTTTGAAAGATAAATTTAAGCAGCTCCTGTTAAGGGTTGGCTTTATTATAATTTAACGTAATTTTGAGCAGATTTGATATATTATTTTATTAGTCAAATCTCGTACCAATTAACTACGAATTTTCCAATACAAATATAAAGAAAATTACAAAAAAATGAGCAAAAGCTTACCAAAAAGAAGTGAAGATTATTCCCTGTGGTACAATGAGTTAGTAAAACGTGCTGGCTTGGCGGAGAACTCCCCGGTACGCGGCTGCATGGTGATTAAACCGTATGGATATGCTATCTGGGAAAAGATGCAGCGCATCCTCGATGACATGTTTAAAAAAACCGGTCATTCGAATGCTTATTTCCCATTGTTTATTCCAAAATCTTTCTTCAGCAGGGAAGCTAGCCACGTAGAAGGCTTTGCGAAAGAATGTGCCGTTATTACGCATTACCGCCTGAAAAATGCGGAAGATGGCAGCGGCATTATCGTTGATCCGGAAGCGAAGTTAGAAGAAGAATTAATTGTTAGGCCCACTTCCGAGACTGTTATCTGGAACACGTATAAAGGCTGGATTCAATCTTACCGCGACTTACCGTTATTAATAAACCAATGGGCCAATGTAGTTCGTTGGGAAATGCGCACTCGTTTATTTTTACGTACTTCCGAGTTTCTGTGGCAGGAAGGTCATACCGCTCACGCTACCGCCGAAGAAGCTATTGCCGAAACGGAACAAATGTTGGAAGTATACGCTACTTTCGCCGAAAAATACATGGCGGTGCCCGTAGTAAAAGGCATAAAAAGCCCTAATGAACGCTTTGCCGGTGCGCTGGAAACGTATTGCATTGAAGCCTTGATGCAAGATGGCAAAGCTTTACAGGCAGGTACGTCTCATTTTCTGGGACAAAACTTTGCAAAAGCTTTTGATGTGAAATTTGCCACTAAAGATGGTGGTTTAGAATACGTTTGGGGTACCTCCTGGGGCGTAAGTACCCGTTTAATGGGCGCGCTGATTATGGCCCATTCCGACGATGATGGCTTGGTACTTCCGCCTTTGCTGGCTCCTACGCAAGTAGTGATTATACCAGTATTTTTCAACGAAACCCAATTAGCTCAAATCACGGAAAAAGCCAAACTAATTAAACAAGCTTTGGAAGCCCGGAACATTTCGGTAAAGTTTGATGACCGCGACACGCAAAAACCCGGTTGGAAGTTTGCGGAATACGAATTACAGGGTGTACCCGTGCGGATTGCTATTGGCGCCCGTGACTTAGAGAATGGTACCGCCGAAGTTGCCCGGCGCGATACTAAGACAAAAACTACATTATCACTCGAAAACCTGGATGCGCGAGTAGCGGATTTATTGCAGGAAATTCAAGAAAATATTTACCAGAAAGCGTACCAGTTCCGGGCTAATAATATTACTAAAGCAGATACTTACGAAGAGTTTAAAAATGTGCTTGATACCAAAGGTGGCTTTGTATTAGCGCACTGGGACGGCTCTCCGGAAACCGAAGAACGCATTAAAGAAGAAACCAAAGCTACTATCCGGTGCATTGCTTTAGATGCTGAACCAGAAGAAGGTAAATGCATTTTAACCGGCCGGCCTTCATCCCGTCGCGTACATTTTGCGCGGGCATATTAACTTTAGACACTGGTATCAAGACACAAGTATCAAGATTTTACTTTAAAAATAAACCCGGTAGTTTAAAACTATTGGGTTTATTTTAATCATTTTGCAATTGCCACATTCATCACCAGTTTAGTAAAGTTAATGGCTATTGGTAATAGTTTGCCCGTCTTTTGCTTCTACCTCTAAAATAGTAAGCTACGCTCATTCATTAAAAAAACATCACCTTAAAAGCGAATTGAAGCTAATTTGGCCTGCTAAATTTTTAAAGTGGAGGTTGTAAACCATTTCAATTATTGCTTCCTTTTGCATTGCTTGTATATTTGAGTTTTCCGAGAATTAACAGCAGCAAATTATGACTCTTTCTCAACACGCCCCGATCACGGTGGCTTTAGCTTCTTATGGCATGTCTGGTATGGTTTTTCACGCTCCCTTGCTGGCAGCTAACCCCCACTTTAAACTCACCAAAGTATTGGAACGTAGCAGCGAAAAATCTAAAATTCGTTATCCAGAAGTAGAAGTAGTAAAAGATTTTCCGGCGCTTTTAGAAGATGAGTTGCTAGAATTAATCATAATCAACACGCCGAACGCGCTGCATTTTGAAATGGGCCAGCAAGCTTTACTCGCCGGCAAGCACGTGGTAATGGAAAAGCCTTTTACCGTTACTACCCAGGAAGCCCAAGAATTAACGGCATTAGCCAAAG
The DNA here is from genome assembly GCF_003023845.1 of Adhaeribacter arboris. Classification (NCBI taxonomy): domain Bacteria; kingdom Pseudomonadati; phylum Bacteroidota; class Cytophagia; order Cytophagales; family Hymenobacteraceae; genus Adhaeribacter; species Adhaeribacter arboris. Next base: position 3,553,320 of record NZ_PYFT01000001.1, read on the forward strand.
AAAGAAACCGGATTATAACGGTATTCCAGAACCGGCGTTGGGACGGCGATTTTAAAACGGTGCAGCAAGTGGTGGAGCAGAAACTGCTGGGTAAATTGGTTTATTACGAAGCCCATTACGACCGTTTCCGGAACTACGTGGAAGCCAATACCTGGAAAGAAGAAACCGGCCCGGGCTCCGGCTTACTTTATAATTTAGGCTCGCACATGATTGATCAGGCTTTGGTTTTATTTGGTCGTCCGCAAGCTGTAACGGCCCACATTGGCACGCAACGCCCCGGCGGCAAAATCGATGACTTTTACGATATTACGTTGCACTACCCGGATGTAACCGCTAGTGTAAAATCCAGTTATTTGGTGCGGGAACCCGGCCCGCGGTATATTTTGCACGGCACCGAAGGTTCATTTCTCAAACACGGCCTTGATCCGCAGGAAGAAGCGTTAAAAGCCGGCCAGCTACCAATGGGCCCTACCTGGGGACAGGAACCCGCAACTGAATGGGGCAAGTTAAATACGCAACTCCAAGGGCTGCACTTTACCGGCACCATTGAAACTTTACCCGGCTCGTACCCTACTTTTTACGAAAACGTTTACCAGGCTATCCGGGAAGGCCAGGAATTAAATGTAAAACCCGAAGAAGCCGCTTTAGGTATTCACCTGATTGAATTGGCCCAGCAAAGCAGCGCTGAGAAACGGACGGTTGTAGTTTAGAAAGTTGAAAGGGTGCAGCATAAATAATTTCTAATGCGAGCGTCCTCGCTCGTATTGCTCATCGTCCGGCCTCTGGCCGCTAGTAATTTTTATTTTTGTCAGAAAGCGTTTCTGTCAGATTCATCCTGAATGATAGACGCGAGAAAGAAAGCTCGCGCAAGACAAAGGATTAAGATAAATCAAAACTAACAACAAAGCCACAATTTTATACCAAGCTCCGCAGTCGATCAGCGGCAGTTTCAGGGGTAATATCGCGTTGCGGGTTGCCGAGCATTTCGTAGCCTACCATAAATTTCTTAATAGTGGCCGAACGCAGGAGCGGTGGATAAAAATGCATGTGAAAATGCCAACCCGGATGTTCCTGGCCATCGGTGGGAGTTTGATGAATACCGGCTGAGTACGGAAATGAAATGTTAAATACCTTATCGTAAATTACTGTTAGTTTCTTAATGCTATCCGCAAAAGCATCTTTTTCGGCTTCGGTTATTTGGCTTAAACTACCGAAATGCCTTTTACTGATAATCATGGTTTCGAAGGGCCAAACTGCCCAAAAAGGCACTAACACTGCAAAGTGCTCGTTTTCTACCACAATCCGTTTCTTTTCTTCCAGCTCAATGGCCAAGTAATCGCTGAGCAAGCTGCGGTTATTTTCGGTAAAATAATTTTGCTGTTGCACTAATTCTTTGACCGGTTCAACGGGTATGGAACTCTGCGCCCAAATTTGTCCGTGCGGGTGCGGGTTGCTACAACCCATGATGATGCCTTTATTCTCAAAAATCTGCACGTAATTGATAAAATCCAGCTGGCCCAGTTCTTCGTATTCACGCTGCCATAAATCTACTACTTTACGAATATCCGCTACTTCCATATCGGGTAAGGTAAGGTCATGACGCGGTGAAAAACAGATTACCTTACAAATACCACGTTCACTTTCTGCCTGTAGCAAGCCGCCTTTCGCAAAGCTTCCCGCCGGGGTACTTTCTTGCAAAGCCCCAAAATCGTTATGAAACACAAACGTTGCGGTATAAGACGGATTTTTTTGGCCTCCTGCTCGTTCATTACCAGGACATAAATAACAAGTAGGGTCATATTCCGGACGGGTTTCCTTTTCTACTTCTTCCTGCTGTCCTTGCCAGGGTCGTTTAGCCCGGTGTGGCGATACCAACACCCATTCGCCGGTTAAGGCATTATATCTACGATGCGGATGTTCCGCTAAATCAAAAGCCATAATATTATTTTTAGTCGATGGTCTTTTTCTTTAGTCCATAGTCCACAGACAATAGACCACAGCTTTTTCTTTTAAATTGCTTTGAAATTTCAACTACCTGGAGAATAGCCCTCTTCTGCTGAGAAGGTTTATAGTGGCAAAGCTAAACTACTGGTTAGGTTCCTGATAGTTATTTTCTAGTAATAGCTAAAAGAAAAGCAAACAGATAAACCTTTCTAAGTAAATAAAGGCTCAATTACTAACTACTGCCTTATTCCTCAGCTTTCAATACTTTTAACCTTCTAACCTGCAACTTATAACTTTAAACCTTCTAACTTTTCAACCAAACCCGTACCATCTACAATTTCGGCAACGTAGGTTTTTAAGGTAATGTTAAATTGTTGCTGATAAGCATCGGTCATTTTTTGCGTGAATGCCTCTAAGCCACTTAGTTTCACTAGGTTTATAGTACAACCGCCAAAACCGCCACCCATCATGCGGGCACCTAATACTGCTTCGTCCTGGCGAGCTAAGTCGGCTAAAAAATCGAGCTCGGGGCAGCTTACTTCGTAGTCGTGCTGCAAACCTTGGTGCGAGGCAAACATTTTTTGGCCGAAAGCTGCTAAATCGCTGTTTTCTAAATCCAAACAAGCGGCTTCCACGCGGTTATTTTCCTGTACCACGTAGCGGCAACGTTTATAAATAGTAGGGTCAAACTCTTGCTCGTGGGTAGCGAGCATTTCTTCGGTAACATCCCGCAAACTCTGCACTTCAGGATGATGTTTCTGCAACAATGCCACCCCTGCTTCGCATTCCTGCCGGCGGGTGTTGTATTCCGACGAAGCCAGGGCATGTTTTACCTGAGTATCACAGAGCACAATGCGGTAATCAGAAATATCAAAAGGATAATACTGGTATGCCAGCGATCGGCAGTCGAGTTTTACCACATGGTTTTTCTGGCCAAAAGTGTTCGCAAACTGATCCATGATGCCACTCATTACGCCGGCAAACTCGTGTTCGGCTTTTTGTCCCATTTTTACCAGATCAAATTTATCAATGTTGAGCTGAAAAATATGATTTAAGCCAAAAGCCAACCCGCATTCTACCGCTGCTGACGAAGACAAACCGGCTCCTATTGGAATGTTGCCGCCAAATACTACATCAAAACCAGGCAATGGATAACCAGCTTTTTGTATCTGCGCAATTACGCCCAGCAGGTAATTCGCCCAATCAATATCTGATTTCTTTACCTGATTTAAACTAAACTCCGCGTGTTCGTTTAAGTCGAAGGAATACACCCGGCAAGTATTGCTATTATTCGGCGCTACGGCAAAATAAATTTCTTTATTGATGGCGGCTGGCAACACAAAACCGTTGTTATAATCGGTATGCTCGCCAATTAAATTTACCCGACCCGGTGAGCGTACTACCACCGGTTGAGGCCCGTAGAATTCCTTAAATTTGGCAACGATATCGTGGATCATAGTTTTATTCTTTGATAATTCTATAAGTGAGTTAAGTCACGAGAATGGTAAAAAGGAAACAGGCTTACATTACCCTATTACTCCTGCGTATTATTCCGCACCGAAAATTTATAAACGGTAGATTGCTTAAAAGTTTCACCCGGTTTTAAAATAGTAGAAGGGAAATTCGGCTGATTTGGAGAATCCGGAAAATGTTGCGTTTCCAGGCAAAATCCGTAGTGCTTTTTGTATACTTCTCCTTGATGGCCGGTTAAAGAACCATCTAAGAAATTACCGGAATAAAATTGAATGCCTGGCTGCGTGGTATATACCTCTAATTGCCGGCCGGTTTGAGGCTCGTTTACCATAGCAGCCAATCCTAATTCCTCATTCTGGCTATTGGTGAGCACATAATTGTGATCGTAGCCACCCGTTACCTGATTAATCCGGGAACCAATGGTATGCGGCGAAGAAAAATCCATGGCAGTGCCAGCCACTAAAGGCAGCTCACCGGTAGGAATTAAATTTTCATCTACAATCGTGTATCGCTCGGCGTAAAGCACCACCTCGTGGTTGAGCGCATCCTCGGCCTGACCGGCCGCTAAATTAAAATAACTATGATTAGTTAAATTAATAGGCGTAGCTTTATCGGTAGTAGCCTCGTAATCTATTTTCAGTTCGTTATTGTTGGTGAGCGAATACGTAACCAAAACGGTTAAATTGCCGGGATAACCTTCTTCCCCATCCTTACTGGTATAGGTTAATTCTAGCGCATTCTGCTCCGATAGTTCAGTAACAGTCCAAACCTGCTTATCAAATCCCTTCAGGCCGCCGTGCAAATGGTTAGGTCCATTATTAATAGCTAAAGTATATTCTTTACCATCCAAGGTAAATTTACCTTTGGCAATTCGGTTAGCGCATCGTCCCGCTACTGCCCCGAAATAAGGATGCTCCGCCAGGTAACCCTCCAGGTTATCGAAGCCTAATACTACTTCGCCGGCTTGCCCATTTTTATCGGGTGTTTGAATGGAAGTAATAATAGCCCCGTAATTAATAATTCGGATGGTTATACCATTTTGGTTGGTAAGGGTGTACCGATTTATTTGAGTACCTTCTGGAGTTTTACCAAAGACTTCTTTTTTCATAGTAGCATTATGTTGTTTCACGTACTTAGTGGCTGGCTTTTGGATTAGGAACTTCCCTGGCGCAACTTACTAATCCGGATACGCCAAAGTTGCCTAAATGAAGCAGGATAATCAATAAATTTTAAAGATTTTGCTTTTGCTAAAACAAAAAGTAGGTTTAAAATTCAAGAATTATAAGACTTTTAGCTATGATAGCATTTAACCCGCATTTTTGACCACGTTACCGGATGAATACTCTTGAATTTAATTCCTCAGGAAAAAGTAAAGTTAAATTTTAGAGCAATTTTTTAATTGGTTGTTATAGGGGAAACAGTAACTTCTATCCGCTTAAATAAGTAAGTTTAAAAATAGTAAAATAAAAAGGCCGATAACCCTATGTTACCGGCCTTTTTGCTTACCTAAAGTTTCTATTAACTTTTCTTAGCGGCAGGTTTAGTTGCGGCACCCGCTGGCGCTAACGACAGAATATATTTTACCATTTCGGTAGCATCTGCTTTTGAGATTTGGGGGTGCGGTGCCATTGGAATATCACCCCAGCTGCCGGCTCCACCTTTAATAATTTTTTCGGGCAGCTTGGTTAAGGCTGTTTTATCGGTTTTATATTTTTTGGCAATATCTTTAAAAGCGGGGCCTACTACTTTTACTTCTAACTGATGACAGGCATTACAATCACTTTTATCCATCAGGGCTTTCCCTTTTAAGTTAGCCGAGCCTTGTACCGGTGCGCCAGTTACAGCGTAAGCCGCCGACGAAGCTAATAGCGCTATGGCTAAAGCAGCAGTTTTAAAATAATTGGTTACTTTTTTCATTTTAATTTTTACGTGTATAGAGGTATTAAATTTAAACTTTTAGATAGAACCAATTTAAGTTGGTTGGCATTTATTTAATCAGAAGAATAACCGGCAATTTCTCTTTCCATAAAAAATAGAGCGCTCCTCTTATCTTTTAAAATAATTAACCATTCCATAATATATACCGCTAAGCTTAAAAGTGGTTACATTATTCATTGGTGATGCTGTAAGTAACAACTTTTATACCTTTTTTTCAAATATTTCTCTATTCCGTTTTCTTTTTACGTCTATTTTTTAGTTTCTTTCCATGAGGCAGGTTGAGCGCATGCTGGTTAAATCCAGGACTTGTAGAGGCAGGATATTTTGCTCTGATTTCGCGGTAAGGAACTATTACTAGAAAATACCGTTTAGCATTATTTTAGAAGCATTTAAAAATTTACTTTATTTATAAATTGCATTTTTACTATATTAAAGTAGCAATTTATAACCCGCTAAATCCATTAATCTGTGGTTGAAGTAGCCTAAAACTATACCTTACTTGACTAATCTATTTGTTTAGGACAACCTAAATTGTTTATTATCAATAGTTTTATAATAAGCTCTTATTTACTTTATTTGTTTGTGGTTTTGTAAAATAGAGCAAAATTTTTGCTTAATCAAATACCCACTATTATTTTTCCAAGAACTATTCTAAGCCTATGAATCGCAAGCTTACCTTGTTTTTGTTACTTTTAATTTCGTCTGTAACAGTTAAAGCGCAAATAACAATCAATCAAACCATTACCCATGCTCAAAATCAAACCAAACTTTTATTGCAGCAAGTAGATCAGGCTCAAACTCCCGTCCAGCCCGATTTATTACTACCCCGTTCTCTTACCCCCACCAACGAATTAAAACTTATTCCCACCAAAGACTGGACTAGTGGCTTTTTTCCGGGCAATCTATGGTTTTTGTATGAACATACGCATGACCCTTATTGGCTAAACCAGGCTCAATCTTTTACTTCGCTGCTGGCTCCGGAGCAATTTAATACCGAAACCCACGATGTTGGTTTTAAGATATACAGCAGTTATGGGACGGGCTATCGTTTAACCCAAACGGCCTCATACCGTAATGTTATTATTCAGGCAGCTAAATCACTGGCTACTCGCTTTAACCCCAAGGTAGGCTGCATACAATCCTGGAATTCCTCCAATAAATGGCCTTTCCCGGTTATTATCGATAACATGATGAATCTGGAACTGCTTTTTGCCGCTACCCGCCTGACCGGAGACTCTACTTTCTACCGCATTGCGGATAGCCATGCCAGCACTACGCTCAAGAATCATTTCCGGGCAGATTACAGCTCCTGGCACGTAGTAGATTACGACCCTTTAACCGGGCAAGTTCGCCAGAAAAACACCCATCAGGGGTACAGTGACCAATCGGCCTGGGCCCGCGGCCAAGCCTGGGGATTATACGGTTATACGATGTGCTACCGCGAAACCAAGAACCAAGCTTACTTAACTCAAGCGGAGAGAATTGCCTCTTTTATTTTAAATCATCCCCGTTTACCCGCCGACTTAGTACCCTATTGGGATTTTGATGCACCACTTATTCCGAATGAGCCCCGCGATGCTTCCGCCGCCGCAATAATGGCCTCGGCTCTTTACGAATTAAGTACCTATAGTTCGCAAGGAACCGTTTATCGGGCCGCCGCAGATAAAATTTTAAGTAGTCTGGCAAATTTGTATGCCTCTCCGGCGGGGGAAAACCGGGGTTTTATTCTGCAGCACAGTACTGGCCACAAACCCGCTCAAAGCGAGATGGATGTACCTTTAGTTTACGCGGATTATTACTACCTGGAAGCTTTACTGCGCAAGAAAGAAACGAATATTACCCCTCAATTAAGCGCTATCAGCAATCGAACTATAACTGCTGGCCAGAATTTAAGCTTTACCGCTACAACAACCGATGCTAATGCTAACCAAGTTAAAACCTATTCTTTAGTAAATGCTCCCGCAGGAGCCACCATTGATCCGGTTACAGGAGCTTTTAGCTGGACACCTACCCAGGCGGGAACTTTTACATTTTTCGTGCAGGTAACCGATAATGGCTCGCCAATTTTATCGGATGTACAACCGGTTACGATTATTGTTACCCCTCTTCCAACTTATACTTTAACAGTAACTACCATAGGCAGCGGGACCGTAACAAAAAGCCCTAACCAGGCAAGCTACCCGAGTGGCAGTACGGTTACTTTAACCGCTACTCCTGCTTCAGGTTTTCAGTTTACCGGTTGGAGCAATGATGCAGCAGGAACTACAAATCCGCTCACGGTAAGCGTGACTGGCAATAAAACTATTGTGGCTCAATTTACAGCAGTGGCCGGTCAGCAAGTAGCCAGCTTTAATTTAATGAATGCCGAAACGAATCAGCCATTAGGCACCATTACGAACAATGCCGTTTTGAACCTGGCTAACTTACCCGGCAACTTAAATATTCAGGCCATTACCAATCCTACTGCGGTAGGTAGCGTGGTATTTAACTTAAGCGGCTCGCAATCCACTACCAGAACCGAAACGGGTGCGCCGTACGCTTTATTCGGCGATGTGAACGGTAACTACAACAATTGGGTACCCACACCCGGAAATTACACCTTAAGAGCCACTCCTTATACCTTAGGCAGTGGGGGCGGTGGTGCTGGTACGCCCCTCACTATTAATTTCAGCGTAGTCGATCAAGCGCTTGCTCTGTATAGCCTGAATGTTTCGGCTACGAATGGTACGGTAACAAAAAGCCCGAATCAAACCAGCTATGCTGCTGGTACCAATGTTCAATTAACGGCAAACCCGACAAATGGCTATAAATTTAGTAGCTGGAGCGGCGATGTTACTGGCACTAACAACCCGCTCCCGGTAAGTATGACCGGTAATAAAAATATTACGGCTAATTTTACCCCGGTAACAACTGACCAGCAATTAGCAAGTTTTACTTTGATGAATGCAAGTACCGACCAACCTATCCGAAATCTGGTTTCCGGCGATGTCATTGACGTGAGTATTTTGAAAAGTTTAAACATTCGGGCTAATACTAATCCTAGTACGGTAGGCAGCGTGGTATTTAATTTAAGTGGTACGCAATCCACTTCTAGAACCGAAACGGGTGCGCCGTATGCTTTGTTCGGCGATTCGGGTGGCAATTATAATAGCTGGACGCCCACATCCGGAAATTATACCCTTACGGCAACGCCTTACTCGGCAGCTAGCGGCGGGGGTACGGCTGGTATCCCGTTAACCATTCAATTCAGCGTGATAAGTGGTGCGGCTTCTAGTGCTCTTTCGCAGGTAACCGCTTATCCTACTCCTACCAGCAACGGACACATTCAGGTAAACCAGAAAGCTCTGTGGGAAGGTAAAATAAGGTACATTCTTCGATCAGCAACGGGTAATCAAATATATACTGGCGAAATCAACTTAACGGAACCGACCAATACCTTAAAATTTGATTTTTCAGGTCAAATGGCGGCGAGTGGGGTTTATTATCTACAACTTGTAGCAGATAGGCAAAAAAGTAGTCTGGTATTAATGCGGCTATAGCTATAGTAGCAGAACGCTTCTCATGGCACTATAAAAGGCTAGCCTGTAATCCTTATCATTAATTTAGGAATTAAGAAAGAATAATACGCTGCTTACTTTTTACTGGGTGCCTTTCTGGCTAATTTTTAAAATACGGGGGCTTCTTGCGGGGTAACGGTTGGCTGCCCGGTTTCTATAACGGGCCAGTTACGTTGCCATTTAATTTTATCGAGCAGCATTACTCTGCCGGTCTTCGGGTTATCTTTTCTGAACCCGTGATACAGCATCCAGGTTTGGCCAATTTTATCCTGAATAATATCGCCATTATGCCCGGGCCCCACAAAGCCTATAGAACCGGTATTTTTTTGCAGCAACCGGGTACCGCCATTATCCAGCAGTGACTTGCCTTTTTTATCCTGGTAAGGTCCTTTAAATTTTTTAGCGCGGCCTACTTTTACTTCGTAGGTACTTTTTTCGCCTTCGCAGCAGGTGCCCGTTGAGCCTAAATAGTAATAAAATTTACCTTTTTTATAAATAAGCGAGCCTTCGTAAGCGGCACCCGCCAACTGAAATTTTTCGCCTACTATCTTAGTGCCCTCTTCGGATAGCTGAACCCCATAAATCCCGTGAAAGCTGCCCCAAATTAAATAGGGAACACCTTTATCTTCGAAGAAAAAAGCATCAATAGAATTATCTACTCCTATCTCCTTACTTAAAAATAATTTACCATAATCAGTGAAAGGTCCTTCGGGTTTGTCGGCTACCGCTACCCCAATTCCGGGATTCGGATCGCCCCAGGTAGAAAAAGAATAATACAGGAAATACTTGCCTTTAAAATAAACGGCATCCGGAGCCCAGATTCCGCCTTGCTCTTTCCAATCTGGTTTTTTAGCTAAGGCCGGGCCAACTACTTCCCAGTGTATTAAATCTTTAGAACGCAGAATGGGAATGACAAAAGGCCCTCCCAAATTATCTCTGCGCCAATCAGCTTGGGTAGAGTAAGCATAGTAATACCCATCTGTTGCCTGCACTAAATTGGGATCGGGAAAATCGTGATTAAAAACCGGGTTCTGGTAAGTTGCTTTTGGATTAGCGTTGGTAGCCGCTCCAGACTGCGCGCAAATTACTTCCGGCTTTAATAAAAAGCCTAAAATAAAGGCAACCAGTAAAAGCAAAGATTTAAAGAATAACGAATGCTGCATAGGAAAAGAGTTTTTACTTTTTATTCATACCATACCAGAAACCGTTTGGTAGCTTTTTACTCACCGGATGGTTTTGCGATGGGCGTGGCGGTAGACAAAGGAGTCCCAAAATTAGGCGTACCATCGGTTTTCCAGGTAAATTTCTGAATGCGGGTACTGCGGCCGCTGCACTCGCCATTAGCCACTGATTTGGCATGATATACAATCCAGTCTTCTTTCCCGTCCGGCGATTTCGTGAAGCTGTTATGGCCTGGGCCGAATACGTTGTTTTCTTTGGAGGCTTTAAAAACCGGCTCTGGAGATTTCTGCCAGGCAGTTTTGGATAATAAATCTCTATTATCGGTAGCAGTAAGCATGCCCAAAGCATAGTTATCATCCCAGCAAGCGCTAGCCGAATAAATAATGTGGATGGCACCTTTCTTCCCTTTTAAAAACTGTGGGCCTTCCAGAATTTCGCGTTCCTTAAACTTTTCCCAGTTAAAAGTGGGTTTGGCAATTTCTACCTGCTTTTCACTGATAGTCCAGGGATTTTTCATTCCAGCAATAAACAAACGGCTCTGTGGCCCTACGTACGCTGAGTACATAAAATATCTTTTGCCGCGGTGCTCAAACACCGAGCCATCTAAGCCAGAATAGGTGGTGTTTACTTTGCCTTTATCTAACCAGGTGCCCGCTAAGGGATCTTTCGCCGCATTTTCTAATACAAATACATAACGCGTTTTATCGCCCGGATTTTCCTTGTCGGTGGCAGTATAATAAATGTACCACTTCCCATCTAAGAAATGAATTTCCGGAGCCCATATATCCCGGCTATTTGGCCCGGAGGCAGGTGGTGTCCAGACAATTTTAGGACTAGCCTGTTTAATTCCGCTTAGGGTTTTGGATTTCCAAATAGAGAGTTTATTTCCTCCCGTCGACATAAAGTAATAATTGCCATCAGTATGCTTATAAACCCAGGGGTCGGGCCCTTCCACCACCAGTGGGTTAATAAACGTTTTTTCCTGAGCGAAAGCAGTTATAACGCTAAACTGCCCCCCAAGAATTACCTGAAGCAAGAAAAGGAAGCTTACTTTATTCAAGTTTTTCATGTATGAGATGTAGAATTTTCGGGTAAATCAAGGATAAGACAGTAAACTTACACTTGCTTCTCGCTCATCCTAATTACTTTCATTAATCTTATGAATGCTGTAAAAAAGTTTTTATACTTTCTACCGGCTTTATTTTAAAACTTATTACAGATTAGTTTATTAATTTAAATTCAGGTACAGGAAAGCTGCTACACAAGCTCCTAACACAGGGCCGGCAATTGGAACCCAGGCATAACGCCAGTCGCTGTGGCATTTATTTTTAATGGGAACAAGCGCGTGCACAATACGAGGGCCTAAATCACGGGCCGGATTAATGGCGTAACCCGTAGGTCCGCCCAAACTTAAGCCAATGCCCCAAACTAGAAAAGCAACTGGAATAGCTCCTAAAGACCCCATGCCAATGGGTGTTTTTTCCGGCCCTAGTTCGGGATTAGTTACGTAAAAAATCACAAAAATTAAAACAAAAGTACCCACTGCTTCGCTGAAAAGATTGGCCCACGGATGTCGGAAAGCCGGACTGGTACTAAATACGGCGAGTTGCAGCAAGGGATCTTCGGTATCATCAAAGTGCCTTTTGTAGAGCAGCCACACCAGCAAAGCTCCTAGCATAGCGCCCAATAGCTGCGCCAGCATAAATAAACCTACCTGATCCCAGCTAAACTTACCGGCAATAGCCAAAGCTAGCGTAACCACCGGGTTTAAATGAGCACCACTATACGGGGCCGACACCACCACGCCGGTGAAAACTGCTAAAGCCCAGCCAGTTGTAATTACCAGCCATCCACTGTTGTATCCCTTGGTACCTTTTAATAATACGTTGGCCACTACGCCATCACCTAATAAAATCACAAACATGGTTCCGATTAATTCCGCCGTAAATGGGGTCATGCTATTTTGTTTTGGGGTATAAAATCTTCTTGTTAAATTATTATGGTTTAGTTTTTATTCACGGACATTATTTTTCACTATCTCACTTCAATAATGTTTCTATTTCTGATTTTCATACTGATTATTGTGAGTTCTATAATATTTTTTATAGGTTCAGTTGTAAAAGATAAATGTTGAAAATAGCAGGATTACAAGTGCGATGAAAACTAAGAACATTTTTGTATTTAGCATCTTCATCGACCAGAATATCAAACTTAAAAGCAAAGCGCTTAAGTGGATCAGGAAGATTCCGATACCTAAAATACCGAGTGATTCTCTCTGACCAGAAAATCGTATGGTAATCAATCCTAAAGCTAAGAAAACGATGATCGACAAGACAATACCTATTTTATTTTTAAATTTCCTCTAGACTTATTTGCTAGAAAATGCAAGCAAGTACTCATAAGCTTCGGAAACTTTAAAAATGGCCGTCATGGCCATCGTCTTCGGCCCAGGCTTTCGCTGCTTTAATGGCTCGGTTCCAACCTTTTACAAGCTCAGTAGAATAAAAACCTGGTGCCGGGTCAAAGCGCCGCTCTACTTGCCATTGTTGCTGAATATCGTTTATGCCCGCCCAAAAGCCAACCGCCAGCCCAGCCAGGTAAGCCGCTCCACTGGCAGTTACTTCGGTAATTTCGGGGCGAACTACCTGCGCTCCTAAAATATCTGCCTGAAACTGCATCAGTAAATTATTAACCGTGGCCCCGCCATCTACGCGTAATTCGGAGATTTTTACACTAGCATCGGCCTCCATAGCTTTTAATACTTCGCGGGTTTGAAAAGCAATGCTTTCCAGAGCCGCCCGGGCCAGGTGGGCCGACGTGGTACCGCGCGTCACCCCAACGATAGTGCCGCGTGCGTGTTGATTCCAGTGAGGAGCCCCCAAACCGGCAAAAGCCGGAACCATGTACACACCTTCACTATTTGGTACAGTACTGGCTAAATCCTCCACTTCCGCCGAAGTAGAAATAAGGCCCAATCCATCGCGCAACCATTGCACTACCGCCCCAGCAATAAAAATACTACCTTCTAAAGCATAATTTACCTGCCCGTTAATTTTCCAGGCAATGGTGGTAACCAATTTATGCGTAGAAATAATCGGTTTGGCGCCAATATTCATGAGCATAAAACAACCGGTGCCGTAAGTATTTTTAACCATACCGGGTTGCGTACACATTTGGCCAAATAATGCCGCTTGTTGGTCGCCGGCAATTCCGGCAATCGGAATACGGGTAGCAAACATAGCCGCACTGGTCTCGCCTACTACTTCGCTCGACGATTTTACTTCGGGCAACATACTGGCGGGTATTTGAAATAAATCTAGTAGCTCTTCGTCCCAGGAAAGCGTATGAATATTATACAAAAGGGTACGCGAGGCATTAGTTACATCTGTTACGTGTACCTGACGGCCCGTCATGTTCCAGATTAACCAGGAATCGATGGTACCAAATGCCAACTGACCCGCATCTGCTTTTTCGCGGGCACCGGGCACATTGGCCAGAATCCAATAAATTTTAGTAGCCGAAAAATAAGCATCAATCACCAGTCCGGTTTTTTGCCGGATCAATTCTTCGTAACCCCGTAATTTTAGGTCGTCGCAAAATTCTGCTGTGCGCCGATCCTGCCAGACAATGGCATTGTACAGTACTTTACCGGTTTGGCGGTCCCAAACCACCGTGGTCTCCCGTTGGTTGGTAATACCGATAGCGGCAATATTCGCAGCCTGTAAACCAGCTTTTGAAATGGCTTCGGCAGCTACTCCCACCTGCGTCGACCATATTTCACTAGGGTCGTGCTCTACCCAACCAGGCTGGGGATAAATCTGATTGAACTCTTTTTGGGCGAGAGATATAATGCGACCCTGCCGACTAAATACAATGGCGCGAGAACTGGTAGTACCTTGGTCAAAGGCTAAAATAAATTCTTTCATAAAAAGTGTTATAGCATTAAAGACACAAGTATCAAGATGTTAGACATAAGACTTAATGCATAAGAAAAACTTGATTCCAAACCTTTATCAAATATTCTTTTAATTCATTAGCCACCTAAACAGAAGCGTAGCTTTTTACTAAAAGTCTATGTTTATTCCATTACTTCCATTGAATTCAATTCCGGACCACCCCCGTGATTTCCCGATCCAGCCGCAATAAATATTTTACCCTGGTAAATTATTGCTTGCGTGCCATGTCGGCCCGTTTGCATAGGAGTTAATTTTTGCCAGGTATTTGTTTTCACATCAAAAGCTTCCGTTTCGTTGTGCGATACTTGCTGTGGGCTTTCGCCACCAATAATGACCACCTTACTGCCCAAAGGAACGGCGGTACAACCAGCTCGCTGTGTCGGAATATGTTGCGATGCGGGAGCAGTACGCCACTTATTCGTTTTAAAATCAAAAACATCTACCTGGGCAATTGTTGTATTCAGTACCGAATCAACTCGAGCCGTAGAGCGACGGCCCCCAGCAACGACTAACTGGTTATCGGCTACGGCTATTGAAACGTGGTCGCGGGTGCGAGGGGCATCAGGCAACTTTCGCCAGGTATTGGTAGCGGGATTGTATTCATCGAACCAGCTTACCTGCCCATCCCAATGACCATCGGTAATGCCGCATACCACGTAAATCTTGTTCTGGTACACGGTTACCCCGGCCGAACCGCGCCGCCGGTCCGCCGGAATTTCGGGTCCTTCGCGCCAGGCATCTTGCTTGGGATTGTAGATATAAATGCGGGGAATGGGGGTTTCGTGCGGATAGCCCCCAGTAAAAGCGCCTACTACATAGATTTCGTCTTTAAAAGTTACTGCCTGAAAATGGCTCATCTCCAAGGGTGGGGCGGCTCGTTTTTCCCACCGGTTAGTTTTGGTATCGTATCGCTCTACGGGTTTTATCTGCCTGCCACCCAGCAGGTAAAAGGAATCACCCACACGGGCAAAGGCGTTTTCGTGCCGGGGCAAAGGCAAGTTTTCGGGGGTAACTGCTTTCCAGGTCGCCAGTATTTTGCCGTAAAAGCTAAAGCAGACCAGACTGATAAGCAATAATCCGGAAACCACGGTAATTTTCTTTTTCATAGGAATAAGGCTGAGCCAATTAGTCAAACAGTTGTTAGAATTTATTTCAGAAAAATGAATAAAAATATTGGAAAAGCATAATGTAAATAGAAATTGATGAAAATATTTTGGAGTAGAAGCTGAAAGTATCAAAAGCAAGCCGAAGAAGGATTTTGCAGGAACACAAGCATTATGCCTTAGAATCCGCTTACGGATAAATAGATTATCAGCATTTATAAAAAGAGGATCTAGCACTCGTTACACAATGCCATTTATAGCTGGATACTCCCAGTGTAATTCCGAAGCACCGCTATCGAATCACGCTGCATCTGAATTTTCATCTTCGGGCAAATGCTGGGGCAGGAAGAAAAAAAGAAGACGCCTACATAAATTTTTTGGGCAAAAGTTAGATCCGTAACTTGCTGATTATCCTGGTTAATAAAACTAAAAGCAATGTAGAATCGCCGGGGTAGCCTTGTCTAACACGCTTGTTACAACTTATAACAGGTAAGTAACTTGTTGAAAAAAGCTGCTTTAAAGCATTTAGAGGCATTTTTTATCGGTAACATTTTAAACATGCTCCTTACTGTGGGGCACAAACAGACAACCAAGCCTGCTTGCATAAGGGATTAAAAAGCAATAGGTCTGAAATGAAAAATCCCTTATAAAGAGGGGCTGGCAAGTATTTTAATAATTTACCTGGCGCGCTGTTCGGGCCAAGTGCATATTATTTAACAAACCTCTGGTCAGGCAAACTCCTATATCCTTAACCGGAACAAGCAAGCTTTCTAACACCAATCAGAATGTACAAGGTAACAAGTGCGAACAGGTTTTATTATTTTGTGTATGATAGTTAAAACAAACATTAAGAATTTTGTGCAAAAAAATAACCCGCACGTTTCACCTGCGGGTTATCACACCTAATTTCTTTTTATATTAAATAACTTCATGGGCAGGTTCCATCTCTGGCTCCATTTCTAGAACCGGTTCTTGCCGTTCTTTTTTACGGCTTAATCTCTTTTTCAAGTAATAATAAATACCCGAAGCAGCAGCTGCTACTACTTTCCAAAATTTCAGCAACAACGCAAAGAAACCAACTTTCGCCAATACTTTACCGGCAATTAAACCACCAATCCCGTATTGGGCTACTTCATCTATATCCGGATTAAAGTCGCCGTATTGATTACCAGAGGTAAAATTTACGGCCGCCAACAAACCCGGAATATTCTTCTTAACGGTAGGCAAAACGTTTACTGGAGCAATTACATTAAGTAGTAAATAACCTTTCCGGCCTAATACTCGAACATTGTAGTTTAAAGTATTGGCTTCCTCTTCACCAAATTTTACTTCTTTTGCCCAATGTAGTTTATGGTTTTGCGCATCGTAAAAAGGAGCGCTTGCCCAGCCTACCAACTCCACTGGGGGGTAACCTGCTTGTACTCGTTCCGGATTAGAATCACGGGTATCTTGCTGCATTTCTTTTAATAAATCCGAATAATTTAAATCCTGAGCATCATCGTCTTTAATATATCCTTCTTCGGAATAACTAATTTCCACGGCATAAGTGTTCTCGGTTAGCGGTGAATCGTGCTCCGGAAAAAGCATGCCCAGGGTAGAACTATCCGGCGGATTTCCCCATAACTGATTGAGCACATATTGGCTTTGCTTGGCATTCAGGAATTTGTAGCCTTTGGGTACTTGTAACTTAGCCAGATTTTCCCCCAACGTAATGGTACCCGTTTCGTAAGTGAAAGATTTTTCGAGCTGCTCCCGTTTGATAGCCGTTGAGTCTAGAGTTTGCGCCCCTACTTGAGCCGGTAAAAGTACAATTAGCCAAAGAAAAGTTCTTCGGAGTAAAAAGTGTTTCATGAAATTACTTTATTTTGCTTAATGCTTAATATTATTTTTTACAAATATATAAAAAATTAAATATATTGTATACTGGTACTTGTATCCTGCTAAGAATTTTTAGTTATTCTTCCTAGATAATCATCTTAACGCTTCCCTAGATTAAGATATACCACAACTTCTTTCTCTTAGCGGATACTATCGGCTACTATAAAATAAATTGTCCCTGATTGCCCAATATAATTCCTTAGCCAAAAAGTATGAAAACTATTTACTAGTTAAGGGGTTATTTTACCATGAAAGTTTTGGTAACCGGAGCAACAGGCTACATTGGCAAACGATTGGTCTATTATTTACTAAGCCAAGGGTATGAGGTATATGCTACCGTGCGCGACCGCAATCGCTTTCCCGTACCGGAAAATATTCAGCGCCATACAGAGATACTCGAAGCCGACTTTCTGGAAGTAGCCAGTTTAAAATGCTTACCGCGCGAGGTAGATATTGCTTTTTACCTCATTCACTCGATGAGCGCCTCTTACCAGCACTTTAATGATTTGGAAGCGAAAACCGCCCGTAATTTTGCGCATTATATTAAAACTACTACCTGCCGGCAAATTATTTACCTGGGCGGTATTGCGAACGATTCGGAGCTATCGCGGCATTTAAACTCGCGTAAGCACGTAGAAGAAATATTGGCTACTGCCGGAATACCGGTTACCATACTGCGAGCTGCCATTATAATTGGTTCGGGTAGCGCTTCCTTCGAAATAATCCGGGATTTGGTGGAGAAATTACCGGTAATGATTGCGCCCAAGTGGTTGAAGTCGCGTTGCCAGCCCATTGGCATTCGAAATGTAATTGAATATTTAACCGGTGTTATAGATAAGCCGGAAACGTATAATAAGGTATTTGATATTGGCGGCTCCGAAATTTTAACTTACAAGCAAATGCTGGCTATTTTTGCTCAAGTACGCGGACTGAAACGCTGGATTATTTCGGTACCGGTGCTTTCTCCTAAGTTGTCGTCGTACTGGCTTTATTTTGTTACCGCTACTTCTTTTGCCTTAGCGCGTAGTTTGGTCGATTCCATGAAAAATGAGGTAATCTGCCGTAATCTGGGCATTGCTCAAATTGTGCCGCTATCCTTAATGACGTATAAAGAATCGGTAGAGTTAGCTTTTAATCGCATAGATCAAAACGAAGTGGCTTCCAGTTGGAAAGATTCTTTTTCGAATAGCGATAATCCATTAAAAGTAACCGACTTTATTCAGGTGCCGGAAGAAGGCTGCTTTAAAGACCAACGGGATTTTGTATTTGACCGTTCGCCGGAAGCGGTGGTAAACAATATTTTCCGGATTGGTGGCTTACGGGGTTGGTATTATTTAAACAGCTTATGGCGGCTGCGCGGTTTTATCGATAAGTTATTCGGGGGAGTAGGCTTGCGACGGGGCCGCACCAACCTCGCTACTTTAAACCCCGGCGATGCGCTCGACTTTTGGCGCGTGCTGTACGCAGATAAAGCCGAAAAACGCCTGCTCCTGTACGCCGAAATGAAATTACCCGGCGAAGCCTGGCTCGAATTTAAAATTACTAACCAAAACCAGCAGAACCATTTAATTCAAACGGCTACCTTCCGGCCAAAAGGCATTTTAGGCCGCTTGTACTGGTACGCGGTGCTACCTTTTCATCATTTTATTTTTAACGGCATGGCCCGTAATATTATTCATTTTGGCGAGTAAGCAGGAAGTAATTTTAGGTTACTATTTTGATGTAATAGTATTCTGGCATATGCCCCTTAAATCTAAGAGAACACTACCCGGTACGGAATGAAATGTAACTGTTTAGTTTTACTAGTAACGTTTAGGCTAAAAAGCATTAAAATGCTTTTTAGCTTGTGTTGGGCAAAGTTGTTATTTTATTCCTGTCGCTTTTATTACTTCGTATAAACTTTTCGTAAAATCAGTAAACATAAAAGCCCCCAATGCGTTTCCCACGCTTCCTAATCCGCCTTGTCCAAAAGATAAAGCTCCGGTTCTTTTTAACTTTTCTATTGTTAGTTCTAATGAAGTTTTATCAATCTTGAGAGAAGCCCATCCTTCAACTCCATAAATATCTCTCGTTCTAAATTCAGAATCAAAATCCCAGTAGAATTCAGTATTAACTTTCGGTGAGTTTTCAATCAACTCAATAAAATTAATTAAGTCTATATCATTCATTTGCCTAAGGCTCTCAATGATGATTAAGTCCAATTGATTTAGTTCTTTTTTGTCTTTTATAGTAGCACCTGCTATAGTTCCTTAAATCGAAGAGCATTTAATAGATTTTGCTTGAATTCCATTTTCGATGATTTCTGAAACAAATTGGATGTTTTCACTCTTACTAAAGTAATTTTCTAATTTAGTAATTTCATCTTTATCTATTTCATATCCATTTGAGAGAGAGTTAGCGTAATTAGTAAGGAAAGCTTTTAAAGCAATTCTTCTCCTTAAAGATGCAATGGACAAAAATGCTTTAACAGGACTGGCTAAATCTCCTAAAGTATCTGTGTAATCCTTAATTGGTTCGATTGCTTTGTCGATAAGATTATCTAATTCAGGTAACTTTTCAATAGCTGATTTAGTCATTCTTATTATTTCTGCACCTGAATTATTCATTTTTCAATTTTTGCCCAACTTGCGCATATCCGTTATTATTACGTTTAGCCAACATACATCTGTTATATAAACGTAAGTAACAATATAAAGGGCGCTACGAATAGTCAATTTTAAATTAAAAACCGGTATTACCCGGTTCTTTAATTTTATAGCTCTTAAATTAATAAATAAAGTGGAGCAGTTCTGATACCTAGAGCAATGCTCTACAACTTGGCACTAAAAAAACTTTTCATAGCTTTTCGGTTTTCAGCTAAGCTTCTATCTTACCTTTATATAAATTCCAAACGGGAAATATTAAATCGTAATTATTCCAATTTAAGTTGCCATCAGCAATCTCGAACCTGGCAAATTTACTTTCATCTAAACATTTTTTTATCGATGGATGCAGGGCCTTGAATAAGAAAGGTTTAAAATCAACTAATGTTTCCGTGCTATCATTAAATCGCATTCTTATCGCATAATCAGTAAGGTATTTAGCCGATTCAATTTTTAAATCTTGTCTTTCATTTTGGTTATAATTAACCCAGATTCTCATTTTAGTCGTCTGGTTATTTTGCAAAAATAACTCACTGGTTAATCACACTTACTACTTTTCCGCCGCGGCCGGTGCGGCTAAATGCCCGTAGTTTTACGGTTCCGGTTTCGGTGATAGGTTCCCGGTAAATTCGGCTCCGGAAGGTAGGATCGGTGCCATCGGTAGTATACCGGATGGTTAGTCCCGGCAGTTGTATATTGGCGCTTACCTGGCCGTTCTGCACCACGGCCCCCACGGGAGGTAAGCGGTACTGGTACCCGCCGCTGAAATAATCTAAACGAGGAAGTTCGCGTTTACCTAAAATATTCGCAAACCGCGACCAGGCTTGTTGGTACAAAGCTTCGCTTTTAGTCGTATCTTTTTCTATTGCCCAGTCCGGGTCGGGTGCCCAAGCCCGCTCCGCCAAACCTAACAACTTCGGCAATAGCATGTATTCCATTCGCTCCGGGCTAATTACCGTTTCGGACCAGAGCAAACCTTGAATACCCACAATATTGTTTTTACCAAAATCCGTGAGCCTTTCCTTTCCCACAAACATGGATTTAGGTAAGGGATTGCTAAATTTATCCTTGGTGGTATTTTTATAATAATTATACGGAATAAATTTAAATGGCTTATCTACATCAACAAAGCTGCCCCAGTAAAAACCTGGTTCCTCAAACGTCTTATCGTAAGCCATATCAAAGTACTGATGCGTTACATTGGAAAGGACAACTTTATAACCCGCATTTGCCAAACGATAGGCTAAATCTTCAGACCCGCCCCCCAAAACGTTATTCCAGACATCTACGTGAATATTTTCGTTGACAAAATCCGGATTAGGAATATAATGCTTTTGCCCTTCAATTTCGGTTTTACGCATAGCCACTTCTTCCCAGCCCGATAAGTACAGGTTGCGTAATTTTAAGATTTCATTTACTTTCCGGAAGTAGTAATACCACATATCATCTACGGAAGTGAAGCGTTCATCTTCCTGCAGTAATTTTTGCACTACCGGCGATTTTACCCAAACGCCGGCCGGAACTTCGTCGCCCCCAAAATGAATGGTTTGCAAGGGAGCGCCGGCCTCCTGGTACATATCCCGGACCTCATCCACCACTTTTTCCAGAAAATTATACACCGAAGGCATAGCCACATTAATCACATTGTCGTTCCAGTTTTGCACCGAACGGTAATCTGATTTATCATTTACGTCGCGCAGCAGGTATCTTTCGGCATCTTCTTTCTTACCCGCTGCCATTAGCCGGGCATAACGGACATCCATGGCTTTAATGGCGGCGCGGGCGTGGCCGGGAGTTTCAATTTCCGGAATTACTTTTATGTTGCGGTCGCGGGCATATTTTAAAATTTGAATAAAATCGGAGCGGGTATAAAATCCCGAACCGGGTGCATTGTTTCCTTCCGGACCAGACCCGTAAGAGGGCGGCAGATTAGTACGACTATCTAACGTATGCGCCCGCTTGGCCCCTATTTCGGTTAATTCGGGTATGGGTACAATTTCCACGCGCCAACCTTCATCATCGTTTAAATGGAAATGCAGTACGTTGAGTTTATACAAAGCCATTAAGTCGAGTAACTTAAAAACTTGCTTTTTCGGTTGAAAATTCCGGGCCACATCCAACATTACCGCCCGGTGATCGAAGCGTGGGTAATCCGATACTTCTACGCCGGGCACATTTACACTTTTAAGCTTTAACTCCCAGGCATTAGCCGGCAGCAAAGTTTTTAAAGATTGCATGCCGTAAAACATACCCGCCGGAGTAGCTGCCGTTATGGTAATTTCCTGAGCTGTTACCCGCAGATCATACGCTTCCGGACCTAAATCTTCTTTCTTCACCAACCGGATCGCTTTTCCGGAACCATTACTTTTAAATTCTATTTTCTTTCCAAAAATTGCGGCTAAATCTTCGGCGAGCATTTCTGCCTCCGGGTAATAATCGGTAGCAGTTATAATGGGAATATCAGAGGTTAACGTAAACGAAGCACTTGTTTCCCGGTAACTTACGGGGGTAGGAAATATCTTAGGTAGATTATCGGGAGCAATGTCCTGGATAATTTTATTTTGTTGGTAAAGCACACCGGGTTTAACCAAGGTAATAACCGGGCTGCCAGGGGTTGTACTTGGTTGGGCAGCGGCAGGCACTTTCACCTTTACCGGACTCAGGGCCAAACCTTTTTGGGGAGTTTTATCCCAAACCAGGTAAAATCCCGATGGCGCATCCGTTAGGTTCAGAGCGGCGCCGGTAGTAATAAAGGAGATCCGGAGGGAAGCCCCTTTAGTCATTCTTTTAAAATCTGCCCGGGGCGTTATTTGAAACAAATCGCCGTTCAGGTGCTGTAAGGTAACGGCTCCTCTTACTGAACCCGGAATAATAGAACGATTAAAATTGAAGTAGATCTTCCAGCCGGTAGCCGGCAATGCTTCCGAAGCTCCGTTGTTTAAAGTTATCGTGGATAAAAATTGGGCTTTGTTTTGGTAATTATTCTCGTTTACCTCCCAGCTGACTAAAAGATTTTTGGCATTAAAAGCCGGCGCCTGGCTCCAGGCAGTTAGCGTAATACAAAGCATAGCCGCCGACACGACTAGGAATAATTTGAACTGCTGATTGAGGAATAAAAACATTTTTAGAAACGATAAACTGAACGAAGTAGCAAAATTACAAAATTTTACTTCTATACTTCTATAAAATTAAAAGTCCTACCGGTAGGTACAGGTAGGACTTTTGAATCGAAAAAAAGCCAAATCCTTTTCCATAATCGGCTTACGAGTAGTAAAAGGCAAGCTTACTCATTACTCGTATTTAGGTTTATTCTTTTTTTCCTGCTTTTCGGCTCGCTTCTCTTTTTCGGTTTTAGCAGGTTTTTTCTTTACTTCTTTTTTGGCGTCTTGTGCTTTTCCCATGATTATAAAGTTTAAATTTTATTGAACTACTTATTTATTCTTTAACTTTTATTGCGTTTAAAAGTTACTTTAAAACCGAAGTACGTCCGTATCAGGAGGTGTGTAACCCAGTTGCCGGCTCATCCAAACTACTTGCCCTTTGTGGTGGCACTCGTGGGTAATAACGTGGGTAAAAAGCGCCAGCGGTGTTACTTGCATCGTTGTTTTTCGCCAGGGTATTTCGCCGGTAACTGGCTCCAACCATTTCTCTTCAAAATGTTGCAAAAACTTTTCGGTTAAACTGTTTACTTCCTGAAAAATCCGGCGTACTTCGTTCAGGTTAGTTACAAAAAGCGGCTTCATAAAGGGCAGTTCCTGAGCTTGGGCAAAATTGCCTAACCAGAACTGGTACGTATTAGCCGTATGTACCAGTAAACTACGAATACTGCTCCCGCCAAAAGCCGGAAGTTCCTCAGTAAAGTGGGCTGGTGTAAATGTATCGCCGTAGCTAAACAACGCGGCCCGGGCACTTTGTATTAATTTATACTGCTGCTGTAAAAGGTCCATTTAGCGGCTGTTTTAGAGGCAGAATATAAAATATTTGTATTTACCGCTGTTTTAATTGAATATATTTCTTAACGCTAAGTTACAAATCTTTATTATAAATAAAATAGAAGCTTGGTTAAAGTGCTAAACTTCAATTACCAGAAGATGGAATAATAATAGTTACTTCTTTTTGCGGGATAATTTTTATCTTCGCCTTCTACCCTATTATTTAAAACAGCTTTTATGAAATATTTATTCTTCTTTTGTTTAGCGAGTCTGCTCTATGTAAACACAAATACCGCGTTCGCGCAAACAGCTGCGGCAAAGGCCCAACCGGTTACCTGGCTTAACCACGTAGCGCTTCACGTGAAAAACCTACAAACAACAACTGCTTTCTACGAAAATTTTTTACAGCTTAAAAAAATACCCGAACCTTTTAAAGATGGCTTACACACCTGGTTTAGTGTCGGCGAAAAATCGCATCTGCATTTAATCCAGGGCAAGCCCCACGAAACTCTTTACGACAAAAGCGAGCATTTATGCTTTAGCGTCGCCTCAGTCGAAGATTTTATCAGTCGTTTGAATAAAGCTAATATTAAATTCGAAAACTGGTTGGGTAAACCCCAGGAATATACCCTCCGTACCGACGGCGTAAAGCAAGTTTATTTTCAGGACCCGGATGGCCATTGGATTGAAGTAAACGATGCCAAAGAGTAAGTAGTTACTCGTTGTTCGTTGTTCGGGTAATAGAATAACGAACAACGAACAACTACTTATGATCGCTGTGGCCTAAGGATTTATCAGGCGCAATAACATCCCGAATAAGTTGTTTTAATTCTTTAGCTTCCGGAAACCGGCCGGCTTCTTTCCGCGAAAAAATTAATTCTCCATTCAGACGAATATCTAAAACTCCACCGGTTCCGGGTACCAAAGCCACTTCCCCCATTTCTAATTCAAAAGTGGTTAAAACTTCTTGTGCCAGCCAGGCTGCCCGTAAAAGCCAACGGCATTGCGTACAATAATTAATTTCCAGACG
The DNA here is from genome assembly GCF_003023845.1 of Adhaeribacter arboris. Classification (NCBI taxonomy): domain Bacteria; kingdom Pseudomonadati; phylum Bacteroidota; class Cytophagia; order Cytophagales; family Hymenobacteraceae; genus Adhaeribacter; species Adhaeribacter arboris. The sequence continues at coordinate 3,577,955 of NZ_PYFT01000001.1, forward strand.
AGGTAGTGGCATATCTTCTTTTAATTTTAATATCTCTTATTCTACGTTCAAGAGCAACTGGCCGATGAAAAGGTTTTTAATTTCAAATTTCTATGTGTCCGTTGAATTTTTCTTAAGAACTGTGGAAGTTACTCATTCCAGATTAAAACTTGAATGGCGGTTATCTGTTATTGCTACACTCAAATAGGGTATATTTGTTAATGCAAATTTGAAATTCGAATTATTTACTAAAAATTAAAATATGGAATCCTTAAAAGGCAAAATTGCTCTGGTTACCGGAGCTGGTAAAGGCATAGGCCGGGCAATAGCTATTGCTTTAGCAAAAGAAGGCGTGCACGTTGGCTTAATGGCTCGTACCTCCAGCCAATTACAAGATACGGCCAATGCCATTCAAGGCCTGGGGGTTAAAACTTCCGTGGTAGTTGCCGATGTAGCTAATATAAATGCCGTAAATGCCGCCGTTGCTCAGATACAGAAAACTCTCGGACCAATTGACATTCTGATTAACAATGCCGGAATTGGCACCTTCGGTAAATTTTTAGAACTGGAACCAGCCGAATGGGAAAAAATTATTCAGGTAAACTTAATGGGCGTGTATTATATGACGCGTGCGGTTTTACCCGCTATGATTGAACGCCAAACCGGCGATATTATTAACATTTCTTCTACGGCGGGCCAGCGGGGAGCAGCCGGTACCAGCGCTTACAGTGCTTCTAAATTTGCCGTAATGGGTTTAACCGAGTCGTTAATGCAAGAAGTTCGCAAACACAACATCCGGGTGAGTGCTTTAACTCCCAGTACTGTAGCCACTGAACTAGCAATTGCAAATAAACTAACCGACGGTAATCCCGATAAAGTAATGCAACCCGAAGATTTAGCCGAATTAATCATTGCCCAGCTTAAGCTCAATCGCCGAGTATTTATTAAAGAAGCCGGTATGTGGTCTACTAATCCTTAATGTAAAAAGCGGCTCGAATAATTAAATTGAGCCGCTTTTTAATTGAAAGTTATCCTATTTTTTATCTGTTGCCGGCAAGCGGTCGCTCATTTGCCGTTCCACCATCCAACCCGGATATCTTCTTTCCGGCTGACTTACCGCATTTAATTCTTCCAACTCGGCTGCCGATAAATTAAAGGATGTAGAATGAATATTAGAGGTAAGCTGGTCCGGAGTTTTAGCGCCGATAATGGTACTGGTAACACCCTTTTGCTGCCGAACCCAAGCCAATGCTATTTCAGCCGCCGAAACATTATAATCCTGCCCTAACCTTATTAAAACATCAATTATATTATAGGCTTTACCTTTATCAATTACCGGAAAGTCAAAAGTATCGCGCCGCGACTGGCCGCCGGTATTGGTTTGGTCACGGGTAAATTTACCCGACAAGAAACCACCGGCCAACGGACTCCAAGGCATAAATCCTAAGCGTTGGTCTTGGGCCAGAGGCAATAGTTCTTGTTCTACGTCGCGGTTAGCGGCGGCATAAAAATACTGCATCCCCACAAACTCGTGCCAACCATGCTGCTTGGCAATACCTAAAGCTTTCATGACCAGCCAGGCCGGCCAGTTACACACGCCTACGTACCGCACTTTCCCGCTTGTTACTACATCGTGCAGGCTATGTACTATCTGCTCTATTGATGTAGCTGCATCTACGCCGTGCACATACAGTAAATCTATATGGTCCATTTGCAGCCGCTGTAAACTTTCTTCTACGGATTGAAAAATATGATACCGCGATAAACCCACCTGGTTAACGCCGGCGCTCATCCGGCCGCGAACTTTGGTAGCAATAAATAATTCGTTGCGGGAAAGCCCAGCTTGCTTTAGCCCTTGTCCGAGAATCTGCTCCGATTGCCCGAACGAATACACGTTAGCGGTATCCATAAAATTAATCCCGGCATCCACCGCCGTTTTAAGTAGTTCATTGGCTTCGTCCTGGGTTTGCCGCCCGATGGCTTCCCAGTAACCTTGGCCGCCAAAAGTCATGGTACCAAAACACAGTTCAGAAACTAACACCCCGGTATTACCTAATAAATTATATTTCATAGTTTATCGTTTTTGAAGTGAATGAAAACAAATATCAAATAAACGTTTGCAGCAACGCAAATTTTTACCTGTTATCTTTTTATAAAGTTCTGTTGGGCAACTGATTTTACCGAAACTACCCCCGATGATATTTACCCTAACCCGTTAGTAAATAAGCATTTTCAGCGCAAAATGTTTTTCGTAAAGTGTACCTAATTCTGAAAATGCGCAACAAGCCTTTCTATAAAAAAAGCCGGCGGAAAAATCCGACCGGCTTGGAACAAAAACAAAGAAAAATTTTAAAATAAATTAAGCTTCCATCTCCGATAAGGCGGGATAGTCTACGTAACCATTAGCGCCACCCGCATAAAAAGTATTTTTGTCGGGGGTAGCTAAATCAGCGTTTTGCGCAAACCGCTCGGGCAAATCCGGATTGGAAATAAATGGTACGCCAAAAGCTACCAGATCCGCTAAACTTTCGGTAATTATCTGATTACCTTTTTCCTGGTTAAACCCTTTGTTGATAATAAGAGTGCCCTTATACAAAGGCCGGAAGTGTTTTGCTATTTCGGCTACGGCGTAAGGCACGTTATCTACGGGTACAAACGGCTCCGATAAATGCAGGTAAGCCAGGTTATACTCGTTTAAACGGTTTACAATGTATTCGAAAGTTGGAATTGTTTCTTCATCTACCGTAATGCCACTCATGCCGTGTAAGGAAGGATTAAGCCGTATGCCTACGCGGGTTAGATCAATTACTTCTTTTAGGGCATCTAAGGTTTCGAACAGAAAACGAGCCCGGTTTTCAATGGAGCCGCCGTATTGGTCAGTACGCTGGTTCGAAACTTTATTAAAAAACTGCTGAAACAAATATCCGTTACTAGCGTGCAGTTCTACCCCATCGAAACCAGCTTTTAAAGCATTAGCGGCAGCCTTTTTAAAATCCTGCACAATGGCTTGTACTTCGTGGGTTTCTAAAGCGCGTGGGGTAACCGTATCTTTAAAACCCAGGGGAGTAAATGATTTATCGTTCGGGTTAATGGCGGAAGGAGCAACCGGCAATTCGCCATTATGGAAATCGGGGTGCGAGATACGACCTACGTGCCATAACTGAGCAAATATTTTTCCTTCTTTCGCGTGCACGGCTTCTGTTACCTGCTGCCAGCCTTTTACCTGGGCTTCGGAGTAAATACCCGGCGTATTAATATAGCCAACCCCTTGCGGGCTTACCTGGGTACCTTCCGAAATTATTAAACCAGCGGAAGCCCGCTGGGCATAGTATTGAGCCGCTAAAGCGGTAGCTGCATTTTCAGGATTATCGGCCCGGCTACGGGTCATGGGAGCCATTACTACCCGATTTTTTAAAGTTAATGAACCTAATTGGTACGAAGTTAAAAGCGGTTGTTTTTCCATTTTTGTTTTATTTTAATTATAAATTGCTACATTATTTGTATATACAAGTATTACGGCAAAAAAAATTTACTCTCTGGCTTTATCTAACAATTGGCCCAGAACGGTAGCTTCTTCCGGAGAAATAGCAGGGAATAATTCTTCAAAAGGTGGCACCTTTTCTTCCATCTGTTTGAGTAAGGTCAAACCTGCTTCTGTTATGGTGATATCAATTTTCCGGCGGTTAGCCGTACATTGACAACGAGCTACTAGTTTTTTCTCGAGTAATTTATCTACCAAGCGAGTAGCGTTACTCATCCGGTCCAGCATGCGCTCTTGAATATCGCCCAGGGAACAAGGATGAGGATGTTGACCACGCAGAATACTTAATACGTTATGCTGCTGCGGCGAAATCCCGTACGAACGCATCATACACAACAACCGTTTCTGTACGTAATTACCCGTAAACATAATGTTTACCATCATCCGGTGGTGCGGTGATTGAAAGCTTTTCTGTTTTATTTCCTCCTCCAATTTCACGACGGCAGCTTATTCTTATTTAATTTCAGCTCAAAAGTAGAACTTATATTTGTATATACAACAATTGTAGCCACAATGTTTTGCATTGGGGAAAATATTTTTAAAAATTTATCCATTTCATATTTACTGAAATAAAAAATTTGCTATCATACTTGGTATACTTAACTGAAAAGTTTGGTGTTCTTGGTAAGTGGATACTGCCGATATCCATCCAGATAGAAAAACAATAGCTCCCGTTCAGAGTAAAAATATATTACATGACAACCTTCGCGGACAAAGTAATTCAATTTAATGCCTCCCTAGAATTTACCGGTCAGTTACCCGTGGGTATTACTATTCTGAATCCATTTAAAGCAGACAAGACTATCATGCCGGTGGTTACAGAGTTTTACCAAAAGTTTTATAACGACACGCATGCGCGACACATGATTTTAGGAATAAACCCAGGCCGGTTTGGCGGCGGCGTTACCGGAGTGCCCTTTACGGATTCGAAGCGGCTAAAACAAGAATGCGGAATCTCTTACTCCGGCAAAGAAACGCATGAACCTTCGTCGGTGTTTGTTTACGATGTTATTCAAGCTTATGGCGGGCCTACTGCGTTTTACCAAAAATTTTATATTAACTCTATTTGTCCGTTGGGCTTTACCGCTCCCGGTAAAAATGGTACTGAGGTAAATTATAATTACTACGATAACTCAGAACTTACCAAGGCGGTTCACGACTTTATTGTGCAAAGCATCCGAAAACAGTTGGATTTTGGCATTAAAACCGATGTGTGTTTTTGTTTTGGCACGGGTAAAAACGAAAAATTTCTCCGGCAACTCAACCAAAAGTATCAGTTTTTTGAAACTATAGTACCCCTGGAACATCCGCGCTTTGTGATGCAATACAAAATTAAATCTAAACAATTTTACATGGATAAATATCTCCTCGCTTTCTATCAGGCAAACTAGATCGCGTTTTGTAAACTTGTGTGTACTCGTTTCCCTAGACAGGTTCTAAAGGAGAAGCAAACCTGTCAGGTTTCAGCCACCATTAAGGCAATTTCTTTATCTGATTGGGTATTACTTAAAACGTAAATCTTTGATAATCAAACTTTACAATGCTACTTTAACTTTGTTCTTAACTGAGCCTAGTTATAAATTTGACTTAATAAAAAGGCCCGTAATCATTTTTACGAGCCTTTTTATTTAAAAAACAATCTTACCAAAGCCTATCTTCCCGAATAGATATTAAACATTTTTCAGCCATTCTCTTGCTACGGGCAAAGAGTAAAAAATATTAATTCGGTTTTTAATAGGCAGGCTAGTAGCTTCTAGAGTTTGTTCCATAGAGTACTGACTATAAGGATTAGGCGATTGTACCCAGGCTAAGTACTTTAAGCCCGCTTCAATTAATTGCGGCAGCAGTTCTTCGGCAGCATAAGAACAGGCATCTAACCACGGACCTTGTACTTGCTGGTTATTATTTAAGATTTTAGCACACTGCTTTTCTTTAAGAAACTGCAAAAGTATCTGTCCATTCCGTTGAACATTATGTAAGTTCAGAGCCCCCATCCATTCAACATAAAGCCAATGAATTTCGGCTTCGTACCAGATTTGGATAGAATCCGATTTATATAATAATTCCTGTGGAATAGCCGTGTTACTACCACGAATAGTATCTAATAAAACAACCATAAGTATAGAATTTAGAGCGTAGATATTTTGTAAGTTATTGGATAAAACTGAAAAAGTCAATTCCTCCTTATTGAATAAAATATATATTATCTTAAATAAAGTATATGCATTATAGTATATACCCATCTAGTATAGCAAATACAAATTTTTTCTATTTACTTCATTTTAAACAATATAGTTCTCTTTATAGACTAATTTCTGTTTCTAATCCACTACAAATAGTATCAGGTGTATTTTACGTAAAATAAATTATGAGTTTAGTACTAAAAAAGCGAAAATTTGAATTGCATTAAGTTAATGACGCGGATTTTTTCATTCTACCGATTAAACTCAAGCCGGGGTGAAGGTTTTATTTACAGCTAAATCTTCGCGGAACGAAAATTCAGAAATGATAAATTAAAACTAGGACTAGATACTTACCCCGTTTCACTTCAGCTATACTACTTACTCTAAAAGTATTTTGTTAGGCATCAGATTTTAAAATTCTTGAGTTCCTGTAAATAAAAATCCCCGCCATCGCCTACCCAGGCAATGACGGGGATTTTATAATTTATAATTATCGGTGTAATAATACTTTTTGCTGGAAATTTTTTGTAGGGGTAACTACCCGCACGAAATAAATACCGGCTACTAACGGCTGAGACGGCTGCCAAGTAAAATTTTGTTGTTCGGCTGCCTGTATTTCGCCTTGGTAAAGTGTTTTTACTACTTGCCCCTGACCATTATAAATTTGCACTTGCACCGCTTGGGTTTTTTCTAAGGTAAAGCTAATCGTTATTTTATCCGCAAAGGGGTTGGGGTAAGCCGTTAAACCAATCGGCAAATTCGAAACTTCTGTGGGGCTAGCCATTCGGGCGGCAATTACCTGATCACTATCTAAGGTTGGAGAGCCCGCTATTGAAGTATCTTTTATTTTAATCATCCAATAATCACTGCCGCCCTGATTATTCTGAGTTCTATCGCCACTAAGTCCCGAATCAGAACGTCCAGCCAGTAAATAGTCGCCATCCGCTGTAATAAGTACATTGCGAAGTTCTTCGGCTCCACGGCCGCCTACCCGGCGATCCCATTGCTTACCGCCCCCGCTCGTCACTTTTACTATCCAGTAATCGGTACCGCCCTGGCTTTCCTGACTTTTATCGCCACTCACGCCCGAAGCAGATTTACCAGCTAACAGGAAACCACCATCCGCTGTTCGCACAATCGAGCGTAGCTCTTCGTCGTTGCTGCCGCCAAAACGCTTGTCCCAAAGTTTAGCCCCGCTGCTGCTTAGTTTCAGCATCCAGAAATCTTTACCACCCTGGCTTTCCTGACTTTTGTCGCCTTCATTGCCCGAGGTACTGTAACCGGCAACAAAAAACTCGCCGGTAGAATAACGACCTATAGAGAAAAGATGATCGTCGTTGCTACCGCCGAAACGCTGATCCCAAAGTTGATTTCCGTCCGCATCGGTACGTACCAGCCAGAAATCTTCTCCACCCCGGCTCAATTGACTTTTATCGCCACTTTGTCCGGAGGCAGAGGCACCGCCCAGCAAGAAACCGCCATCATTGGTAATCAGAAAATTTTCCAGATTATCGGCTAAATTTCCACCGTAGCGTTTATCCCACATTTTATTACCGGCATTGTTCAGTTTTATTAACCAATAATCGGTACCACCTTGGCTAGCCTGGCTTTTATCGCCACCGGCCGGCGAATTGCTGGAGCCGGCCAATATGTATTCTCCGGATGGCAATTGCGTAACCTTGCGCAACTCATCATAGCCGCTGCCCCCAAAACGTTTATCCCATTGTTTCACGCCGGCACTCGATATTTTTACAATCCAGTAATCGCGATCGCCGCGGCTGCTTTGGCTCTTATCGCCGTCTGCACCCGACAAAGAACTACCCGCCAGCAAATAGCCGCCGTCGTGCGTTTGAATGAGGCGATTTAAATAATCGTGCCCGGTACCGCCATAACGCTGGTCCCAAACTTTTTTGCCGTTGGCATCTGTTTTTATTATCCAGAAATCGTTACCGCCGCGGCTATCCTGGGTTTTGTCACCGGTTTGCCCCGAAATAGAGTATCCTGCTATTAAGTAACCCCCATCGGTAGTTTTAATTACTTCCGAAAACGCTTCTGTGTCGGAGCCGCCATAAGCTACATCCCATTCGGTATTCGCTACTGGTTTGCCAATGGTAATGGTATAATCTTCGGTTTCGCCGTATTCAAAAGCTTCGCAGAACTGATCGCTTTTTATAACGGTATTGTATTGGGCCCGAACGCGCATTCGCCGCGCTCCCGGAGTTACTTTGGCCGGAATAGTTATTTTACCGGTATACGTTACGCCTACTATTGCTGTGGGAGATTGATAAATAAACTCGCCGGCATCGCTAAAGTCGTTGTTATTATTATAATCAATCCAGACCCCAAAACCTTCCGGATAATCGGCGCCGGATTTTAAACTCAGATTATACGTCTGACCGGCACTTACCGTAGTAGTGAAGGTACCAGTTGCCGGATAAGTGATGTACCCATTGACTTGTCCGTTACAACCCGAACTATTGTTTACCAGAGTATTAAATTTAATATTATCAATGTAATCGCCGTCGCGGCAACCTTTCGTAACTACCGGAGTGCAGTAGTTGGATTGCAAACTACCCGAAATACTATATTCCCCCAGAGAGCTGTAATCAGAATTCGCCCCGAGCTTACCTCTAACCCCTGTCACGTACAGATAATACGTTCCCGGGGATAAAGTAGGGGTTAACGAAGCCGACATATCATCCGATTCGGCGGTAGCAACAGTAATACCCGCGCTGTTTTTAAGCGTTAGCAAAATATCCAAATTAGGATAATCCGGCGAAGGATTCACATTAAGGGTAATAGCCCCGCTGCCAGCGGTAAAAGAAAAAACATCTACGTCGGCCTGGGTCGTAATAAGGCCTTTGTTGTTCGTGGCTAATACAACGCCCGAGCTATTTACTACTAACGGACGAGCGTTGGCGCTCGTATTGCTATAATCGTCGGAGCGGTAACCAAAGCCATTCTGGGTGGTAATTATTTTAAGATCATTTTCCTGATTATTTGCCTGCGGGTATTCGCCTTTACTCCATTGTACCTGCTCAACGTAATAACCGACACCCATAATGGGAGCCCAGGATTCCTGACCAGCGAAATATTCTTCATGCTGGCTATTTTCTAAGGTCCGGCCATCGTGGCTTAACCCTAAGGTATGGCCGGCTTCGTGCGAACCAGCTTCGCCGGCGCCTTTTATCCCGCTATTAAATACCCAGCAAGGAGTATCATCGCCCCAGGTATAGGAACCTACGTAAGCTACTCCGCCGTAACCCGGGCCGGCATCATCAGTTGGAGTAAAGATTACCCGCATCCGGCGGTTGGCAGGGGCGTTTTTGTAAACGGTTAAGCTGGTGGTTACATTTACGGCAAACGGCCGGAAATCTTCGCTGATTAACTTATAAACTTCTACTATCTCAGCTTCGGATAAATCAGCCGGTTTAGCATTGATCTCATTACCAGCGTTCCAGTAAATACTGTTTACTTTTTCTCCGTCAAAATCAAGGTATATTACTGCTTTCGCACCCGGTAAACTTTGCATGTTCGGAACAGCAAGTGCGGCATTAATAGTCGGGCTTGGGGCAGGAGCAGCTTTACCTTTGGCGGGCACGTAATCTAAACAAAGAACTTTATCAATATTTACTTCCTGCAGATAAACTTCGCCGGAAACAGAAGAGTATTGGTAGGCTTTTTTCTGATCTTTCAAAATAACATATCCCGACAAGGCCGCGCCTTCGGCTTTCAGGAAGAAGTAATTATTTTTCCCGTTATTTGCCTGACCCAGAAATATTTCGCGGGCACCTTCTTTTCGGTTGTTTTTCACGGTAAGCACGAGCGGCGCTTGCCCCGGAATAGCATAACTAATTTTACCTGTACTACCCGTACTACCGGCAGCATTGGTTTTATTGAGGTTTGCTTTATAAGCAGCCATTACATTAGATACCTTGCCTAAATAAAGGCTTTTGTTGTTTTGAGCCCGGAGGCAAAAAGTACTCCCTAAACAGAATACTAACAGGAGTAAAGACTTGTAAAAAGTAGTCATAAAAACTTTAAATCATTTATAGTACTGTAAAAATTTTATTCATAATATTTGAAAAAAGTCTGCCAACACAAGTTGCACCAATACCTTTACAACAAACAATTAAGAAGTTCGGAGAGGAGTAATAGTTAAAATCTGCTAAAATTATAATGTTAACAAAGGCGAAGCAGACACTACAATTTAGGCTTTCTCAAGCATTAACTTTCAACTACAGATAAAACTACCGGCATTGGTTAAGAAGAGCAAAAGCTACCTCGCCAAAAAAACTACTCAAAACTTTGGCGAGCAAAGTATTTACATTCCCTCAAAGATACAAGTTGCCCTTAGCATCCGCAATACTTTTAATCATTTACCAATTACCATTTACCAGTTACCAAATGATATGTCTTAAACCTTTTTTACTTAAATCTGATAATTGATAATTGGTAATTGGTAAATGATTCTTACACTTTCACGCGTTTACCGGCAGCATACGCCGACGGCAATTCGTTAAACTCTTGTTTAAAATATTTAGTAAAGTACTTTGGGTTATTAAAACCTACTTCGTACGCCACTTCGGCTACCGTAAGCTGGCTTTCGGTTAGCAACTGAGCCGCCCGTTTCAAGCGTACCGTCCGGATAAATTCAAGGGGCGCTTTCCCCGTTAAAGCCAATAACTTTTTATACAGATATACCCGGCTCATCCCTAACTCCCGGCTAAGGTCTTCCACCGAAAAGTCCGGATTGGCTATATTTTGCTCGGTAAAAGCAATTGCTTTTTTAATTAATTTTTCATCGAGGGGTGTAATGGCAATGTCCTGCGGCTTCACCTCCATTTTATGTTGCAGAGCCTCCCGGAAAGCCACTTGTTGCGCAATTAAATACTTAAGCCGCGAAAGCAATATTTCAAAATTAAAAGGTTTGGTAATATAATCGCTGGCACCCGTTTCATACCCCAATAATTTCTGCTCTTCGGTGGCATTGGCGGTTAGTAAAATAACCGGAATCGCGGCCGTACGCGGATCTTTTTTTAATTTTCGGCTGAAGGCAATGCCGTCCATCTCGGGCATCAGGATATCGCTCACTATTAAATCGGGAACTAGGGTAATGGCCTGTTGCCAGCCTTGTTTACCATTAGTTGCTTCAACCACCTGGTAAAAGACACTCAGGTTATCTTTTAAATAAAACCGGAAATCTTCGTTATCTTCCACTAATAATATAACGGGTTTCTTAGCGGAACTCTTAGTAGAACCATTAACTTTTTCCACGGGAATAGGAGCCGGTAAAGCGCGCATCTCGCTAACGGCCAAATTAATTTCCGGGGCGGGAAGAACCGCTGGTACAACCGGTAACATTATCGTAAATAAGGTACCTTCGCCGGAAGTACTTTGCACGGTAATTTCCCCCTCGTGTAACTTCACAAACTCTTTCGTAATAGCCAAACCAATGCCACTGCCCTGGTTTACCATGGAGCCGGGTATATCGCTCTGGAAAAACCGCTTAAATACTTTTTCCTGATCTTCCGGCGGAATGCCAATACCCGTATCTTTTACTTGAATGACCAGGTTTTTACGGCTTGAGTCGGTTGTAAAATCGGCCACACTTACTTCTACCGAAACTTTTCCTCCCTCTGGCGTAAATTTAAAGGCATTGGAGAGCAGGTTAAATAAAATCTTTTCCATTTTATCCGGGTCTACATTCGTTACCAAGTGCTCTACGGCGGCGTAAAAAGTAAACTGAATGTTTTTATTTTCGGATATATCCGAAAACGAGAAAGCAATTTCACGAATAAAAGGAATGACATCTATGGGAGATGCGTGTAAAGCAATTTCCTGCACCTCCATTTTGCGAAAGTCGAGCAATTGATTCACCAGGTTCAGCAAGCGGCGGGCATTCCGGTAAACCAGTTTTAATTGAATTATCTTTTCGGCATCAGCACTAGCTTCTTTTAGCATTTTCTCCAAAGGCGCCAGAATCAGCGTTAGTGGCGTACGAAATTCATGGCTGATATTCGTAAAGAACCGGATCTTAAGCATATCTAGCTCCTGGCGGCGATGCGCTTCCTGCCGTTCGTGGGCCAGTTTATATTTAAGCCGTTCCTGCGTCTGCACTATCCGGCGGGCTATTAATAAAGCGGCCAGAAATAAAATTATATAAAAAGCAAAAGCCCAGTTAGTTTTCCAGAAGGGCGGCAGAATTGTTATGCGCAAAGTGGCTCCGGCTTCGTTCCATACTCCATCATTGTTAGAAGCCTTTACCCGGAAGACGTAAGTACCCGGATCCAGGTTGGTAAAGACAGCCTTACGCACCTCGTTATCCACACTAAGCCATTGGTCGTTAAATCCTTCGAGTTTGTAAGCGTATTTATTTTTTTCAGGTTGCAGGAAATTAAGGGCCGCAAAAGCAATCGAAAACATGTTTTCGTGGTGACGTAAAGTAATTTCTTTTGCTTGATTGATATTTTCCTGTAATAATACGCGTCCGTTAAGCGTATCGCCAGCCGCGATTGTTTGATTAAATATTTGAAAATCGGTTAATATTACCGGGGGAACTTGTCTGTTTACTTCTAACTTGCCCGGATGAAAAATATTAAACCCATTACTGCCGCCAAACAACAGGTCGCCGGACCGGGTTTTTAAAAAAGCATTATTATTAAAAGCTTGGTCCTGTAATCCATCAGATACATCGTAATTTTTAAACTGAAGAGTAATATCTGCCGCTGAAGAACCTGGCTGTACTGTTACATTCGAAATACCATTTTGGGTTGCCAACCACATGGTATGCTGATTATCTTCTACAATACCCTGAATAGAATTATCCGGTAATCCATCTTCTTTCCGGAATACGCGGAAAGTATTTTTTTTTCTATCTAATACGTTTAAGCCTTCGTTGGTACCCATCCAGAGGAGTCCCCGGCTGTCTTCCATAACGGTGATAACGTTGTTGTTGCTTAAACCCTGCGCATTATTATTGTTGTTGACGTAATGAACAAACTCCCCCGTTTTATGATCTAGTTTATCTACTCCGTAAGCAGTACCAATCCATAAATTACCGGCTTTGTCTTCTATAATGGAAGAAATATAATCGGAATGGACCGACTTAGGTGCTCCCATGCGATAATGCCGGAATAGTTCCTTTTTTCGATCGAATAGTTCTAACCCGCCGCCCAAAGTACCTACCCACAAATTATTCCGCGAATCTTCAAAAATTTCCCACACCCGATCGTCCGAAATGCTATTTGAATCTTTGGGATTATGCCGGTAATGAGTAAAGGTGGTACCATCGAACTTATCCAGACCGCCGTAATACGTACCAATCCATAAATTTTGCTGTTTATCGAGGTATAAGCCTACAATTACGTTGTTAGTAAGGCTATTCGCATTTTTAGGGTCATGCAGAAACTGTTGAAAACGATTACGCGCCCGATCGAAGTAAAGTAAACCGCCCCCGTTGGTACCCATAAAAATGTTACCCCGGGCATCTTCTACAAACCGGTTTATATCGTTATAAGGCAAGCTATTGGGGTTAGCTGCCTGGTAGCGGTACACCGGAAATTTAATATTATTAGGATGATAATAGCTAATACCGGCTTTATAAGTACCCACCCAGATAATATCGGCCTTGTTGCGGTAAAGAGAATAAATGCTATTCTGGCTAATACTACTTTCATCATCGGGGTTTTGCAGCAAGTACTCCACTGTTCCATGCTTCTTATCAATAATGTTCACGCCGCCATGGTCCGTGCCAATCCAGATTTTGCCGTCGGAGCCTTGCACCACACTCCGCACCAGATCATTATTTAATTTAAGGTTTTTCGATTCGCGGCTGTAATGTTGAAATAATTTAGTGGCGGAATTGAAATAAAAATACCCAAGGGCTGTTCTTCCTGGTATATCCATAAATCGCCGGCATCATCGGCAAAAAGCCGGAAATCTGGTCCGGTTACCGCTTGTTGCTGGCCTAAATTACGGCTACTAAACATTACCTGCCAGGTTTTGCTACTTCTTTTTTCCAGCATGCCATCGCGGTATATCAGCCAAAAATCATTGTTTTTATCCTGCACCAAATCGGACACAGAAGCAGAATGCAAAGTATTGGTTAGCTTTTGAGTTGATTTGGTGCGGGAAGTATATTTAAATAAACCTTGGGTAGCATGCATAAACCAGAAATTGCCGGTTTTATCTTTTACTACCTGGGTAATAGCTGAATCGGGTAAGGCATACCTTTGTAACCAACGAGTGGTATTCGGGTAGAAAGATTCGGTTAAAGGATTGTAAATTGTTAAACCGCTCCGGGTAATTACCCATAATTTTTCTTCTGGTCCGGTAAAAAGCCCGGTTATATAATTATCGCGCAGAGAGGTGGCATGCCGGACGTCGTGCCGGAAAGTTTTAAACGTATACCCATCGTAGCGGTTCAGACCAGTCATAGTACCAAACCACATAAATCCTTGGGTATCTTCTAAAATACAATTTATCTGGTTGTTCGATAAACCTTTATCGTTATCCAGACGAACGAACTTATACCGGTCTGGTTGAGCAGACAGCCGGATAAGATTAAAAATAAAAAGATAAAAAACAGGAAAATCCTAAATTTCATTGTGAATGTACGGTGCAGGCTCAAGGAGCGGTTTCTCGCGCCTTGCTATTAGTAACTTCCTTACTAATCTAATTTAATTATAAGCAAGTTATCATTGAAACGTTAATGGAACCGGGAAAGTGCACGCACGGCTTATATCATTTCCAGCACTTTATTTTCTAAAGATTTCTGGAGATAAACTGTTGTGGCTAGAGAAAGAGGGTTTATTTTAATTTTTCCAGTTCCTGGCGCGTTACTTTAAATACCGTACCGTGCCGCACTCCCGCCGGAAAGTTTATCTTCCCGGAAATATCTGTCCATTTTTTTAAATCCGGCGACGTAACTGCGCCCATTTTGCCTTCGGTATATTTATCAAAATAAACAATCCAATTAATTCCTAATTTTAGAGCAGTTGGTCCTTCGGCCCAGTATTTACCGGTTATAGGCGGTCCGGCGGCCATATAGGGTCCAACTAGGTTTTTGCTTGTGGCTATCCGAATATTTTTCTGCGGCGGTTCGCGGGTTTCGTCTTTCAGAAACATAAGGTATTGGCTTTGGTTTGGGACAATCGTAGCATCGATAACGTTAAAGCCGGGTTCGTATAATAGTTTAGTAGGGCTAAATTTTTTAAAGTCGGCAGTGGTGGTATAGTACATCCGGTGATTATAACTGTTTTCTTCTTTAGATTGCGTTTCCGGATACAGGCCGGTAATGGTAGTGGCCCAATAGATAAGATATACTTTTTGTTTTTTATCGTAGGTTATTTCGGGTGCCCAGCTATTACGCGCGCCTGCTTCGTGTTCCATTACGGGAATATACTGCTGCTCTGACCAATGAATTAAATCCAGCGAGTTCGCGTAACCAATTCCTTTGGCATTCCAACTTACCGTCCAGACCATGTGAAATAAATTATCCGGACCTTTAATAATGCAGGGATCGCGCAAGAGTTTATCTTGACTAACCTGAGGTTTAAGAAATAAACTATCGTTTTTTAAAGGAGACCAATTTAAACCATCGGTGCTGGCAGCCAGGTGCAAGCCATCGCCATTCCCTTTGAAATAAGCAAAAAGTAAAGCTTCGTTTTTTCCGGGCTCCTGAGCTTGCCCCCGAAAAGGAGCCACCAGAGAGAGAACAAAACAAACTATTTGGATTCGTATCAGGATTTTATAGAAGGCAGCCATCTAACAGATTTAGGTAAACGGCAAAATATAAATTATTTATTAGATTTAACAATTGCGGTACCCGCAACTATTTGGTTCCCGCTACGGCCAGTGTACTTACTTTATTATTTACCTTATTTACTACCCACTTGCCAACTTGCAAACCTTGTAAACGGCCGTTATCAATGGCATCGCGAAAGTGAATGCCCCCGTAAAAACGCGAAATACCTGCCTCCTCCGCTGCTTGCTGAAAAGATTTAAATTCCCGGGCCGGTAAACCAAACCGCACTTCCACGGTATCCTTATATTTAAAATTATCTCCCAAGTAGTGCGTTAAAACTACCGCCGCCGCCGATGAAATAGTAGAATGGCCACTTAAGTATTCCGGGAAAGGCGGGGTTTGCAGGAGCGGCTTCCACCGAGGGTCAATATATTTGCGGATAGCGGTCTCCGGACGAATACGGTTACTGCGGAATTTCTCGTCCCAGCACGAAATAAAACCATCCATTAACGAAACAGAAACTAAAGTATTTATTTGCATAGCCTTGGCAAAAGGCACTTTCGCCTGTTGGCAGGCAATACCCGTAATACCTAACCAATGTGCCCCCGGCGATATTTTCTTCATTCCTACCAGCATGTGCCCATTGTCTTGCAAAGCAAAAGGATTACAGTCCCAGAAAGCGGCGATTTCCTGGTGCTCTTTGGGTAATTGAACACCTTCCTGGTAACTTTCCTGCATCAATTTATAGAACTCAGATGCTTTATCTTTGGAAAATGCTACCGGTGGCGCCGGTTTAAACTGAATGCAGGTATCTAAGGTAAACGACCGCACGGTATTAAAATAAGGCTCTACCGGGGCAAAATAGCCGGGCGGAGTCGGATACCAGGTTCCTTCCTGGTTAGCAGGCGTGTAGCGCGGATAATTACTGATGCGGTTGTATTTGTCGGCTTTAGCGTAAGCGAGAATACTTTTACTAATAGCTTGAGCGTACGCCAACGAAGGACTAATTACTTCTTCGGAAACACCCGCGTTCCGGCAAGAATCTAAAAATTGCTGCTCATATTTCTCTAATAAGGTGCCGGAAGGTTGCATTTTTTTAGCAGTCTCCATCATCGCCAATAAGGCACTTAGCTGATAAGAATAACCCGAAACTTGCGGCTTTTCTATTTTAGGATATTTGTTTAAAACACCGTACATGCTCCGGCTCGTACTATCGTTTTGAGCCACCACCTCATAACCGGCCAGACAGGCATAAGAAAAAAAACGGGCAGCTAAAGGCGGATTCGTTACGTCATGTACCATTATATCCGTCATCTTGGACAACACCTGGCTTATTTGCTGGCTTTTGAACGAACCCTCCGACTTTTTACGGCCGCAAGCCATTATTACCATCAGGCTAAAAAGAAAACTTAAAATTTTCTTCATGTATTATTTTAATTTATAAGCTTTAACTGGTTGCTGATTTATTCCTACCAATAAAGTATTTTTCACGGCTATCATACTCCGCACATCCCCTTTCAGCTGAAGCCCGGATTTAGTTTGAGGTACATAGGAAAACTGCCCTTTACCGTTACCCTGCAAAAGCACCCCGTAGTTAGCATCGGCTTTACCAAACCGAAGCCGCGCCTGGTTCTGATTGCCGGCCAGCAGCACATCTAATTGACCGTCGTGGTTATAATCCAGTGCGCTCAGGGCATGCACGGGGGCGTATTGCGCTTCTAAGGGTAGTGGCACTACTTGCATTTTATTTTGATTATTACTCAGAAATAAGCTTGTTCCCAACCAATTAGCAGACAACTTTTTAGCTCCCTGTAGTTCTTCTTTTGTAAAGATATCGGATAATCCGGCATCGGCGTAACTTTTATAATCCGGGAAACGGGTGCGCATCGTACTTATTTGGTCGAGCAGTTCGTCGCGGCTCACGTACGGATAACTTTTGCCTTGCATGTACAGGCACAGAATAGGGTCAACCGAGCCGTTATCGTCGAAATCTTTGTAAATTAAATCAGCTGGTTGTTTGTCGCTAACCTTGCATTGACTATTTAAACCCAAATTACCAATAAGCAAATCAGGTTGATTATCCTGGTTAAAATCTCCTACCAGTAATTTGTTCCACCAACCGCTGTAAGACTTGGCAAAGTAAGCAGAAGTGCTATTGGTTAGCTTATTGCCGGTGTTGCTGAAAACAGTTACGGGCAGCCACTCGCCAATTACTACTAGTTCCTGCTTTTTATCTTGGTTTAAATCTACCCAGGCTGCGTCGGAAACCATACCGATACGTTCCAGTTGAGGTGCCAGATTCCTGGTTTGATCCGTAAATTGTCCGTGGCCATTGTTAATTAACACGTAGCTGCGAGGCGCTTCTGGGTAGCGACCCGGAATAACTCTTCCGCCCACAAATAAATCTATGGCTCCGTCATTATTTATATCGCTGGCCCGCACACAACTGGTACTCGTAAGCATTACCGGCAAAGCAGTGGCGCTTTTCGTGAAATTACCCTGACCATCGCCTAAATAAAGCCGATCCTGCAGCAAAGGGTCGTCGGGCAGGAAATTGCCGTAACCGCCGCTGCACACGTATAAGTCTAAATTTTTATCCTGGTTTACGTCCACAAAAATGGCATCCACGTCTTCGCTGGCTTTATCCGCCACAAAAGCAGGATTAACTTTCGGCAAAAATTTGCCATTTTTCTGCTGCAAGAATAACTGACTGGCCTGCCTGGCACTACCACCGGCAAACACATCCTCTAAGCCATCGTTGTTTACATCTGCTTTTACCAAACAAGGCCCGTCGAAGGACAAAGGATTGACCAGCAGTGGTTGGCGCTTAAAATCGTTAATAGCATTGGGTTGATGCGCAAAAGCAAGGGTGGTTTTTGTTGGCGTGAAAACGGGAGATATATTTTTCTGCACGGGTTTGTATTGGTTATTAGCTGCCTTCTCGTTTAAGGTTACAGTTTGGTCTGCTTTTACCTTCCGTAGAATTTGCTGTTTCCCATTTGGCCAAACCACTCGCAACGAATCCACCATAGCGGAACTACCAAGTCCCACATGCATCACCGGCGATACGCTCGATTGAAAGCCGCGGGTAAGCATTTGCTCCAGGTATTGTTGCTTACCTGCCGCGTACACCATAATCTTAGCCCCAATCCCAAAAGTGTTTTTACCCGCACCTTGCAGGTTTATTCTTAAATAATGGTTTTTCAGGTATTTTTCAGCATGATTTTGATAGATAAAGGCCGGCTGGTTAAGGTTGTTGACAACTAAATCTAAGTCGCCGTCATTATCCAGGTCGGCGTAGGCTGCTCCGTTGCTGTTAGAAGGTTTCGTAATTCCCCAGGCTTGGCTCTGGTTCCGAAACTGCGCTCCACCCGTATTCTGAAACACGTAGTTAACTACGTTAGAGGAAGGCATGCTTTTTATTAGCGCCATCATTTCCGGTTCGCTTACCTTGCCCCCTTTTAGTTGCAAATAACCGCCCCGGTACTTCATAAAATCCATATTGGTAAAATCGCGCAGGAAACCGTTGGTAATGTACATATCCTTCCAGCCATCGTTGTCATAATCAGCAATTAAGGGAGCCCAGCTCCAATCGGTATTAGAAATGCCACTTAACTGCCCCACTTCGCTGAAGGTACCATCGCCATTATTTAACTGTAACATGTTGCGCATGTACTGGTAATAAAAGCCCGCACGCGCATTAATAGCAAACTTCTCGTAATTATCCGGGGCAAATAATAGTTTCTGCCGCCGGTTATCTTCCGGCAACATATCCAGGGTTAAAATATCCGGGCGGGCATCGTTGTTAATATCCGCCACATCGTTACCCATGGAGTAAATGGGAATGTGCCCGAGGCTGGATTTTAATTTATCCGTAAAGGTACCGTTTCCGTTATTATAATAAAGGTAATCGGGCGCGGAGTAATCGTTCGAAATGTAGATATCCGGCCAGCCATCACTATTCATATCGCCAATTCCTGCGCCCAAACCATACGTGAACGCCGATTTAGCCAAGCCTACGCGGTCCGATACGTCTTCGAAATGCCCTTGGTTATTTTTATACAGCTTAACCCGCATGTTCGGCTCTGGTTTTTTTAAAATTTCGGCAATGCTTACTTCGTCCAGGTTGTTGAATATAACCGGATTATGGTTCAACAGAAACATATCCAGGTCGTTGTCGCGATCGTAATCAAAAAAACTGGCATTGGTGCTGTAGGACGAGTCGGCTAGTCCGTATTGGTGGGCTTGTTCCAGAAATTGCGGGTTTCCTTGTTTATTAACTCCCTGGTTGATAAATAACTGATTTACCCGGGCTTCGGATGGCAAGTGGCCGGAGTAACAAACATAAATATCTAATAATTTATCGCCATTTACATCGGCCATAGTTACCCCGGTTTTCCAGGCATTTAACCGCCCGATCACCCCTGCAAACTCGGCCACTTCGGTAAACTGCAGGTTACCTTGGTTTAGGTACAAGCGATTGGGAGTCATGTTGCTAGTGAAATAAATATCCTGTAGCCCATCGTTATTTACGTCGCCCACGGCTACCCCTCCCCCGTTGTAGAAATATTGGTACATGAGCACGTTGCCGTACATGCTTTCCGTTAGGGTATTTGTAAAATTTACCTTTGTTTTTTCGGGAGGCAATAAGGTAAATAAGGTGTTTTTAGGAGTATCTTCCGGCTGATTGGCAGAAAGCTTCTTTTCTGCTTTTCTACAACCACTAAATAAAATAATTCCTGCACCCAGCAGTAAAAACGCGCAACGGCTCAGCAAAGTATTCAAAAATTTAAAAAAATGAATATACAAAGATATTAGGCTCCTAACCAATAAAATACTTTTTTGAGTGAATTAATTCCCTCTGAGATTTATATAAAAATACCCTTAGCTTACCTGAGTAGACCAAGGGCATTATACCAAACAAAACAGTTTATTAGTCTCTTTTTACTTGTTTGCTGCTGTATAACCCATCTGATTTTGTAAAGCTTCTAAAGCTGAAACTAGATAGACGAACGGCGAATTCCAGTTAATGGCAATTTCGTTAGAAGCATAAGAGCAATCCTGGTCCAGGTACACTTCATCCGGCGAAGTAGCGGCATAACCTGGACATTTATCTTGTTCTTTCGCGCGGGCATTGGTGCCGCCGGAAAGTAAACCAGGCACAGGTTCTTCAATACCATCCGCGATGGAAGGCCGGTGGTGCGGGTGCAGGGTAGACTTTTCGCCGAAACCCGTTAAAAAGGAATATCCCACGGCATTGCGACCCAGCAAATAATCCAGGTTTCCTAGTGCTCCCTGCAAATATTTTTTATTGTTTGCCAACTTATAGGCTTGAATAAGAGCAATGCCTTGGTTTGCTGCTACCGCACTGCTGCCCCAGATGTAATCTTTTTCGGATTTACCCATTACCGTGCGGTACGTTCTTTCGGCGGTGCCTGCCAGCAAATCATCCGCAAACTGAATTATTTGCTTTTTAATACCCGGTAAATCTTTCTGCGCTGCAGGCGTTAAATTTTTACCATTACGAGCCAGAGTGTAATAACCTAACGTTTTAACCTGCGCCCACGAAGGCAAAACTAGCTCATTAGCCGTATTAATTTTTGCCGCGGTATAATAGTTATCTTTTTTGGTTGTTACATATAATTCAGCTCCTGCCCAGGTCCACTCGTCGCTTACGTTACGGTCGCCGTAGGTTCCCGTAGTAATTTTGGGGTCAAATTGTTTGTTTATACTTTCTTGTTCGTATAGTATATTCGGATTTTTCTGGGACCACTCCCAGGCTTTCACGGCGGCATTCAGGCAAGAATCCGAAAGGCCCGGAAAATCGCGGTTAAAGTTTTTATAAACCCGGCTGGCCTGAGCCATAACAGCCGCAAAGTCCAGAGCAGCAGCGGTGCTTTTTTGCACCACGTAGCGCGGTTTAACGGCTTTGTCCGGCATTATCATGCCATCGAAAGCGGCATTAGTAAGTTTATGGTAGACGCCTCCATCGTTTGGGTCCTGCATGGTTAGCATCCAGCGTAAATTCCACAACACCTCATCCAGAATATCCGGAACTTGATTTGCACTTTCCGGAATAGTAAGTTTCTGCGCTTTAAAGTATTCCGGGAAATCTTCGTACGCGGCTAACAAGGTTCCCATGGTAATCCCGCTGTTTACAATATACTTATTGTAATCGCCGGCATCGTACCAACCCCGCGGGGCAGAAATCATTGTTCCGGCTGGTCTTTGGGCGGAAGCTGCCGATGGATGAATAAGTACCTGGTTATCCGTGGTAGCATGACCCGCCGGGCGGTGCCATTTACCCGCGTATTTTTCGGGTAAATCCGTAGATACTCTTTGGTAATAAAACCCTTTCAAAGAAGCGGCGGCGGCTTTATGCACATCGCGCTGGATCTGGAAAGGATAAGAGGTACCTATACCTGGTATTTCAACTACGTAAGTCCCATTTGTTTTAAACGAGCTAAAGTCAGCTATACGGATAGGTTTCTGCGAAAATTCGTTTGGTTTGCTGGCCGTTAGCTTACCGGTAAAAACAATCTTTTTTCCGTCAGAAGTTTTCACGTAAAATGTACTTTCTTTTGGTTCGCCTACTACTACGGCTAATTTTTCAACGGATGGATAAAAGCCCACCTGGTTTAATTGAATAGTATTTACGGGCTGTTGGGCTTGTGCACAAAATACCATAACTACCAGAAAAGCACTGTATAAGGATTTAGAGAAAAAATGCATGCTGTTACAATAATCAAGTTTAACTAAATTACTACTTTTTACTTTTTAATGATTTTAATAGTGCGGCTTTGGGTTTTACTCCAGGTGGAAAACAGGTAGGTACCGGGTACTAAATTTTTACTAAGGGTACAATCTCCGGTACAGAACCCAGCTTCTATCTGATGACCTGTTAGCGTATAAATTTTGTAATGAAAGGCGCTGGGCGCTTGTACCCGTAAATTTTTACTAAACGGATTAGGGGCGTATTGTAAAGTCATTTTATTTTTATCTTCCTGTAGGCCGGTTACTACAAAGTAAAAACAAAAAAGTAGAGTCTATTTACAAGAATGAAATCATAGAGGTTTTAAATTAATCCTTAATCTAAGCTCAAAAAGCAAGGCTAATTTTTTGAGAGTACTGTGCCCTGTTGCTCGCTCAACTATTCTTCATATAAATTATCTTGATTTTTTATAGGTGATAAGTTTAATAGCTGCTCATTTTATTTTCAAAGAGCAAAATTTTCTTTAAAGCAGTCGCAAGCGCTTTCTTGCTTTAACTATTGCTTCCAAACTTTTACAGTTTCTAATTTATTAACCACTACCAGGTACATTCCGGCAGGTATGTTCGCGAAGGAAACTACCGCATCTTTCCCCTTTCCTTCTTCTCTTTTCATACAAGCCCCTAGTAAATTGTAGATTTCGATTGTTTTAATGGTTCTATCCGCTTTAATAAATAAATTATCCCGAATGGAAGTAGGATAAGCTATAAAAGACGAGTTTGCTTTTATTCCATCAAAAATACCCGTTACCAGATCCTGGCGCACGTAGGTTTTTAAATCGGGCATTTCATCCAAGGTAATAACATAGTCGTGGGCAAACATTTTTTTCCATAAATCCAGCGAATTATACCGGCTGTCGCGCGTATAGTTACCGTACCAAGGCATATACCACGACCAGGCCGCTCCATCTTTTACTAAATTATCCACGTCCGGAAAAGAACCGACTTCGCTTAATGTCACCATTTTTTTGCCGCCGTAGCGGTTATTCATATCGCTAAATTCCAAGGTTTGCGAACTATGGTCCCCGTCTTTGTAAATATCCCGCCCGACAATATCTACGTACTCCTCCCCTGGGTACCAGTCCTCGTCGTTTGGTTCACGGGTCCAAACCCAAATCAAGTTTCGTAAACCATGATAGTTTACCATCCGGTCGTACATTAGGCGCCACAAAGTTTTTAACGGGGCTCCACCTTTAGCTCCCCACCAAAACCAACCACCCGCTGCTTCGTGCAAGGGCCGCCAGATTACCGGTACGTTCTGGTCTTGTAGTTCTTTCAGCAAGCCGGCGATATAATCGATGTCTGCCAGCATCGCCTTATATTCCGCTGAATTTACATCGGAAACTTTTGAGATATCAAAATCAGTACCTTCCGGTTTAGATGAGGATTTGGTATAAAATTCTTCTGTTTTCCGGGAAGGGTCGCGCCAGTGCCACATGAGAGCCGGAATGCCATTCCGGTTGTACCAGGTCTTAGCATCGTTAATGGGGGTTTTGCTATCGTACCAGCTATACCCGCGTCCGCTATGCATAAAATCAATTCCCAATAAGGCCGGCTCTTTGCCCGTATTTTCCTTTAACCAAGTTGCTTCATCCAGGCTGTTCAGGGTCATTACGCCGGAGATAATCTTATCACCATAATTATCCAATAAGAAATCGTATAAAGATTTGGCTTGAGGAATAGGATTGGCCGTTACTAAGATTTGATTTAATTGAAACCGGCTAGTTGCACTTACTTCTTCCAATTCCAGGTAATCGATGTTAATCCAGCCCCAGGATTTAACAATTTTTACCTGGTGCTGGCCACTCGTTAACTTCTGAGCTCCTACCAGGCGCAAAGTAGTAAACTGGGTTTGCGCTATCGAAAAGTCTAAAGTATTATCATCAATACTAAATTTATTTATTTTACTTCCTCCGGTAGAAGCGGCTACAATGGAGATATTGTAGAAACCTTCTTTGGTAATGGGTACGGTAAAAGTAAGATTTCCTTCGCTTTGGGCTACGTAAAAGCCGCCGGAACAAGTGGTACAGGCTTGCTTAGTTGCACCACCCGTTAAGGTTGCATTTTCGGCTTCAAATTTTTGGGCGTAAAGCTGTGAAGCGAACAATAAAGGCAGTATAATAACGAGAAGATTCCGGTAAATCCTTTTCATAGAAATTCTAAACCTGGCTTTACGATGTAAAATACTTATTTAATTAAACAGGGCACTTTTCAATTTATGTAAGGCTAACCCATAAATTTTTAAGAGTTATATACTTTAGTTTTACCTGCAGCAACTTTAAACAAGAGAAAGAATTTAGACGGATAAGAATAACTTATATTGGATAGAAAATAGCCGAAAAAAGCTAAAAATAGTTAAACAATAAGTTTTGTTGATATTCTATAAACTAAAAAGGAAGAGCGTTATCTCTCTTCCTTTTTAGTTTACATGAAGTTAGTATTACCGCAATCCTAAGTCGTCTATATAAACAGTGTTAGGATTTTCACCATAATTTTTGATGTATACTTCTGCCACTCCGCCAGAAACATCGCCTAAAGCACTAATTGGAATTTCAACTAGTTTATATTCACCTAACTTAACGTCGAAGGGAGCATCACTGGAAGAAGTACCGGCAGCATTTTTAACCTGAACGGCTAAACGGCAATCTTTGGTACCGCCACGTACATAAAGAACCAAATGCGTAAATCCATTGAACGCATTAGCGTTTTTTGGGTGAAGTTGCAAGGCACCATAGGCATCGTTAAAGCTTAATTTAATGGCTTTTGACCCTCTGCTCACTTGCTCTGCATTTTCTAAATCCTGAGTAGTGGTTCCCCAACCACCCCATTTTTCCCAATCTGTACTCAGAGCTTCCTCAAAGATGAACTTAGCTATATTGGGGCCGGTATCACCTTTTATTTGCACTTCTTTATTGGTAATTACATCGAAATTGCGGTGCGTAGTTAATTTTAAGGCACCTTTTTTCGCATTGGCCGGAACAGCTACCACCATTTTAGTAGCTGATTGACTTACAAAGGTAGACGTAGCAATACCACCGCCAAATGTAATAGTTTTAACCAGGTCCAGATTAGTACCATTAACCGTTAGATTTGCGCCAATCTCCACGGGAGTAGGCGCTACACTGGTAATAGCGGGCAAAATAATGTCGAGTTCAATAGGTGTAGTAACTTCCACCAAAGAAGGTACCACTAAGGTAAGTATTCCTTTTTTAGCATTATCTGGTACAGTTATTACTAGCTCTGTTGCGTTTTGGCTCACAAAACTAGTGACCTTCGCCTCTCCTACTGCCGTGAAAATTACTTCTTTTACTAAGTCCAGATCAGTACCGGTAAGTGTTACATTTTCTCCGTGTTTTAAAGGATTAGGCGCTAGGGCTGTTACTTTTGGCAGAGTAACGATAAGTTCCTGCTCCGGTGTTATTACTAATGGTTCGGTACCACCTGTAATAAAAGTTAAAACACCATTTTTAGCGTCCATGGGCACTGTAAGAGTAAGCTCTGTCAAAGTTTGATTTACAAACGTGGTAATAGTATCTTTACTATCACCAAATATTACTCCTTCTACCCAGTTTAGTTTATTACCAGTAACAGTGATGTTCGCCCCCGGTCTGGCCTCTTGCGTAAAAGAGGTAATAGAAACAGGAACCTCAAAATTCAACACCGTTTTAGAGGTTACATCACCCGCAGAGCTTTTAAGTACTACTTTACCCGCCGTTGCTTCATCCGGCACTACTAAGGTAATCAATTCGGAAGTCTGGTTAACAAACTGCGCTTTAGGAACAGTTACTCTGGGTAACTCTATTGCTTCTACTTTATCCAGGTTTAAACCTATAAATTGAATTTGCTCGCCGTGTTTGGCTCCAGTTGGCCCAAAGCTTAGTAACGCTATTTGTCCGTTATTAGGGCTGCTTTCATCTTCATCGTCGCAGGCGGTTAGCAGTCCGAGAGATAGCACCCAACATACCAGGAATACTAATTTCTTATTTAAAAAATATTTCATATTTAACTACTCTAAAAAGCTTAAGGATTTACATTAGGAACTACCCGCACATTGTCCATAGCAAAGTTGCCGGTAAACGCATTGGGGCCACTAAAGAATAAGGATACTCCATAACCGGTTGGCGTATAAGCAAAACTTCCGTTTGCTTTCCAGAAATCTTCCCAAGGAATAGTAACCGTTTCCCATTGTCCTTTGGTATCAATATTTGGGGTCCAAGTATACCGTTTCGTATTCCGGTCCGTTCCCATATCACCCGGTCCCATATGCATCAGGAAGGATGCACCGGAGAAAAGTTCCAGCGTGTTTAATTCAAATTTTAGGCTGTAGTTCTTCGGATTCGTAAAGGCTTCTTCCGGAATGTTGCGGGTTTCCAAACGAACATCACTATCTGTTGGGCCCACGTATAATTCGTACCAGCTCCATTCTCCCAGTTTTTGGTTCATCCGGAGAAATTTATTATTAACAGGCGGTATAGCTGGATCAGAATCTTTAATATTACCCGCCCCGGTCCATAAACCTCCGGTTGTATTATCAAAACCCAGGATAATGTTCCGGTTATCGCGGAACCAGAAGTTTGATTCCGTGGTACCAAAATTAGTAGTAATAGTAATAGGTCCGGGTTGCGCGCCCTCCGGAACTTTCACCTGAATCATATCATCTTCCAAATTTTCGATTACGCCTTCTACCCCGCCGGTAAAAGTAATTTTAACAGGAGCGTAAAAATAGTTACCCCGAATGGTGGCAATACCGCCTGTTGGCACGTATTCACTTAACATATAAGAAACTACCGGTTCGCTCACATCTACCGTAAACGGATGCTCCAGTACTTCGCCATTCGCAAATACAATCCGCATTTTATTGGTTATTTCCTTTGGCAACAAGGCAGGCACTCGGGTAATAATACTGGTGTTTGTAATAAAAGTAGGTACCAATTCTGTTTGCTGGTCATTAATCCAGAGTTCACGGGCTTGACCCAGATTTTGTCCCATGATGGCAATCATTTGGCTCTGACCAGCTTTCACAATCAGAGAATCAGAAGCTTCGGGGCGAGTAACCCGCACATAACTAATCATGGGTTTGCCACCATTCACCAGCTCATCGTCGTCAGAGCAACTTGTTAGTACTCCTCCCGTTACTAAGGCAACAAAAAGGAATAACCATAACTTTATTTGAGATTTCATATAATTCTTTACTTACTTAATGTTAAACTATTCTCCAAAAACGTAATCAACGGCCGGTTGGGTTAAATTAGGCGCCTGACTAATTTCTACCGACGGAATTTGCAAATAGAAATTACCTGAATTCACCACCGCATTTCTATCGGTAAACCAAGCCGTTTTAGTAAAGGTCCAGCCGGTAGGATTTGGGAAACGGTCCGGCTTGGCTACAAAACCTCCTCTATCCTGATTATTGATAATGGCGTAAGCTTTTTCTGGGTTATAATAATGAATCCGAACTAAATCGTACCAGGTCATTCCCTCCATCGCAAACTCTTTTGCCCGTTCTTCTAAAACATCATCTTTATAAACCGTTGGATCGGCGCTCCAGGTGCGGTTCATCCGGATCGGACCAACAATATTCGGCAAACCGGCTCTATTCCGGATAACATTAAAGTAACCAACGGCGGTAGGATCGGTAGTTGATTCATTGTTACCAACGGCGGCCTCTACATAAATCAGGTACATTTCGGCTAAGCGGAGCATGTAATTATTATGCGGGTAACGTTGCTGGGTAGCCGGTACGCCGTTTAAATCGTTACCTACTACATATTTTTTTATGAAAACAGAGCCTAAGTCTGCGGTGCCTGGGTCCGGAACGGTTAATACATCCCCGGCTTTATTCGGGCCGAAAGCTCTTTTAACCTTTATTTCCGGGTACACGGCTCCGGGTAACATGTAAGAAGCTTTTAACCGCTGATCTGTTGTAAAGCCAGGTTTAACCCCATCATCTTCCGGACCCGGGGAAGTACCCCGGTCAATTAACCCATCGTATAAGCTAAGCATCCAATAAGTAGCCCCAAAACTACCACCCCAACCATCGTTATTTACCGCTATTTCGGCGAAAGGAGTAATCTGCGAAGTCTGGGTATTGGAAGCATCGTAATTATTAGTGGTAGCCCATTCTAATTCAAACAAAGACTCACTATTATTATCGTAAGGGTATTTGAACAAATTTTCGTAAGGCCGTACCAGTTGCTTACCGCTCATTTTTATAACCCGGTCGGCGTATTCTTTGGCTTTATCTAATAATGCCTGGTCCCGGTTACCACCCGATTGGCCTACGCCCGCCCGGGTCAGGTAAGTACGGGCCAGCATTCCTTCCGCTGACCATTTGGTTAATCTGCCTGCTTCTGCCACAGTTAATGGTAAATTTTCAGCGGCAAAGAGGTAATCCCGGGTAATGAACTCCCATATACTGGGTATAGTATTCCGTACGATATCGGCATTATTCATTTCCTCGATATTATTCGTGATAATGGGCACTTCGCCAAAATTCATTACCAGGTAGGTATAAGCCGTAGCGCGCATAAAACGCGCCTCCGCGATAGCCTGGTTTTTTACCGCTTCGCTCACCTCCGGACCAGCTAACCGGTTAATGTTATAGATTGCCATGTTGGATTGGCCGATCACATTATAGAAGGCCTGGTACGCATCGAGACTTGATTGGGTAACTCCGGAAGTCCGGAATAAAACGTTTTCTCTAACACCGGTAGTACCCCACGGATACCAGGTAGTACCGCCCCGGACATCGCCTAAGTGAAACGAAGCTTGGTCGTGGTAACTTTTCCAAACGACATTGTACAACGGCGCTGTAGAAGCTAAAACCTGGGCATCGGTATTATAGAACGTGTCAGAGGTTAAAGTATCTAGCGGCGGTCTTTCTAAAAAATCATCGGAACAACCGGAAAATAGGGCAAGGGCCACCAAGGCTCCGGCGAAAATATATTTATGAATCATTGTTATTTTAAGTTTTAAAAATCAATACCGAAATTGAAAGAATAAATAGGAGTAAGCGGATACCGGCCGGTATCTACCCCAATAGGAGCCGTATCATTGCCGATGTTGGGCCCTACATAGGTACCTACTTCCGGGTCGTAGCCCGTATATTTAGTGAAGGTGTACAAGTTTTGAGCGCTAATACCAAACCGGGCTCCTTTTACAAACTTTTGTCTGGCAATGAGCGACGTCGGCAGGTTATAATTGACAGATATGTTTTTAACCCGTACAAATGAACCGTCTTCTACGTATTTAGTAGTATGGCGTCCGTAGTTGTTATTCACACTACCAGTCATCCGGGGAATATTGGTACCCGGATTTTCGAGGGTACCATCAGCCGTAACCCGCGCATAATCTAACGTTTCCAAAAACATATTTTGACCTAAGTTGATGTTATTCGGATTCGAATTGCGCATGCGTACATAGTTGTAAACATCATTCCCGAAAGTGCCGGTTAATAATATACTTAAATCAATGCCTTTGTAAGAGAAAGTATTAGTTAATCCCCCAAAATACGTCGGCCACGGGCTGCCAATATTGGTCTGGTCAGCGGCAGTAATTACGCCGTCACCGTTTAAATCCCGGTATTTTACATCTCCAACCCAAACCTGGTTAGCGGCTACCGGCAGTGGCTTACCGTTGTTATCCGCCGGACGAGGGCTGTTAGTAACTTCTTCTACGGTCTGGAAAATGCCGTCTTCGACGTAGCCAAAAAAGTACCAAGGCGTAGTACCTACTTCGGAACGCTGCGACCACTGCGGCGATATGTACCAAGATGGCGCATTGCGGGCAATAGAACTGCTCTCGGTGTAAAGCTTGGTTATTTTCGGTTTAAAATGCGAAATGTTCAGGTTGGTTTCCCAACGGAAATCGCCTTTATTAATGTTGGTTGAATTAAAGGTAAAGCTCCAGCCCTTATTTTGCAGAGCGCCCACGTTTACCGTAGGCGCCAGAATAGAACCCGCGCCAGTAGTACCCATGTACCAAGGTAAGGAACTCAGAATAATTAAGTTATCAGTATTTTTAACATAGTAGTCCGCTTCTATCTGGAAACGATTCTCCAAAAATCCTAAATTAATACCGATGTTATTAGTCTTAGTCTCTTCCCATTGGAAATTTTCGTTCGGATAGTTGGCCGGTAAAAATCCGTTACCCCATTCGGTAGGGTATAAATTTAATCTGGCGTAGATAGGACCGCTGTTGCCTTGGCTACCCGTTAAACCGGTTTCGACCCGTAATCGCACATCACTAATGGCCGGAATATTAAAAAAAGATTCTTCCGATACTCTCCAAGCAGCTGATACCGATGGGAAATAACCCCATTTGTTGCCAGCCCCAAAGTTACCGGAACCATCGGCCCGGAAATTTGCCTGTAGGATATACCGGTCGCCAAAGTTGTAATTAATCCGGCCCAAGTACGATTCCATGCCCCAGCTATTTTGACCACCCCCGTTGGTTTGGTTCGCATCGCCGCCCGCATTTAAATCAATAATTTCGTTCGTCGGGAAATTTCTTCTACCGGCAACAGTAGCGCGGTAAGTAGATTCCTGCGCTTCGTGCGAACCCATTACAGTAAACCGGTGCTTCCCAATAGTCCGGGTGTATTGCAACAACTGGTTCCAGTTCCAGTAAGAGCTAAATTCATCTCGCACCGTTAAAGTAGATACCCCATTCCGTTGAAAACCAAATTCATAGGTAGGAACGAAGTTGTTACCATTAGAAAAGCCAAAATCTCCGTTAAAAGAAGTCCGGAACTCTAATCCTTCGGTAATGTTTACGGTAGCGTTTAAGCCACCCAGAATACGGCGTCTTCTAATATCGTTGGTAACTAAGTTAGCTAAGCCAATCGGGTTAGGCGGGCTAAACTGTTCCGCGTTGTTCGCACTTCCATCCGGATTTGGCCTGGTCTGGCCGCCGCCGAAAGTACCATTAATGTTTCTAACCGGTACGGCCGGCGAAAGCTGAATAGCATTATTAATAATATCGGATTGGGTAGTGGAAATTTGCTCGTTGGTTTGCGCAAAACTTAAGTTAGCGCCTAAATTAAGCCATTTACGCGCCTTATTATCTAAATTTAATCGAAAAGAGCCCCGGTCAAAGCCGGAACCCATCGCTACCCCTTCCTGATCGAGGTATTCGCCGGATAAATAATAGGTTGTTTTTTCACCACCACCGCTTAAGCTAAGCTGGTGTTTATTCATGGGAGCATTGTTAAATAACTCTTTTTGCCAGTTGGTGCCGGCCCCCAGAATAGTAGGATCTAAAAAGTCTTCGCGAACGGATCCCCCATTTAGAGCTTTGTATTCATTATCCATGCGGGCATATTCCCGCAAATTCATAATGGACAGCTCCTTGGGCGGGGTTTGTAAACTATACAAATACGAATAATTAATTTTTACATCACCCGATTTGCCTCGTTTGGTAGTAATTAACACTACCCCGTTGGTAGCCCGGGAACCATAAATTGCCGTGGCCGAAGGCCCTTGCAAAATATCCATGGTTTCAATGTCTGCCGGGTTCAGACTGGACAAGGGATTACTGCCGGAAGTAGAAGTAGAGCCTTGAATTTGTACCCCATCAATCACGTAAAGAGGTTCGTTGGTACCGTTAATCGAGTTTATACCCCGGATATTTACGGAAATACCTCCTCCCGGTGCACCGGTATTCTGAGTAACATATACCCCGGGCGCCCGACCTTGGATAGCTTGCTCTATTGTAGTATTAACCGTTTTTTCAATGGCTTTCGAACTAATAGTTGTTTGAGCACCCGGCACGTCGGCTTTTCGTAACTCCCCGTAACCGGTAACTACTACCTCGTTTAAAACTTTTTGATCTTCTCTTAGGATTACATTGATGGTAGTCTTGTTACCAACTGCAATTTCCTGACTAGTAAATCCTATGTAAGAAACTACTAGTACATCATTATCAGCCGCTTGAATGGTAAATTTACCATTCACATCAGAAGCAATCCCGTTATTAGTTCCTTTAACCAATATACTAACACCCGGTAACCCTTGGTTGTCGACTGCTGAAGTTACGGTTCCGGTTACACTGCGTTTTCCATTACTTGCAGTTTGGCCAAAGCTGGTAAATACCGGCATTAACATTATAAGAAGTGATAATGTCAATGTTTGCCAAGCCGTTACAGAAGTACATTTTGGATTACACAATAGGTAATCCCCGTATTGGTACTTGTTTTTCATCATAAAATAGTTAATTAAAAATAATTTGGTTTAATGTAGAGTTGTTCATTTTAGAGCAGCTCCTAAGTCTGACTTAGAAGGTTGTTTAATAGTCCAAAGTTTATTTATATGTTTTAGAGTTAAGGATAGAAGTAATTGTTAATGAAAGTTCCGATCCAACAAGTCAACTAAATCAAACAACATATCCGATAAGTTGAGCAACATTCCAATATTTAAAAAGTGATAAAGAGTAACATACCATTGGTATAAACGCGTTTTTATAAGGAAACGCGTTTATAAATTTACCTAAGCTCCCCTTTACAGAAGACTACTAAATGTTTCCAATATGGTTACAGAATGTTAACCTGAGAGGCAGAAATGTTTCTTATGAGGCTATACTTGGTTAATAAGCTGGCTTAAATCGCTATCGCAAAAGCAATAAACGGTTTAAAGTTCATGAAAGAAGACTTTGTATCTTTTACAATATCCAAAAAATAGATCTTATACTTAAATACCCTACTCGCTAATTCTTCATTAACAAACCAAATGTTTCATTAGAAAATACTTAAGCAAATAGGATTTTCAATAAATAAAATACAACGCTTAATTCCATGATTTTACCGAGGCAAATTTCTAGAAATAGTACAATTAACAGAAAATTATTGTACGCTATGTAAATCTTAACAAAATATTTTACAAGCCTATAATTTGCCATTCGTGCGAGCCTTACAAATTTATGCTTCGGCTGGCATTTACAATTATGAGGAATAAAACTCCATTATTGCAGATGCGACCAGGCTTATTTGAAAAAGGGTGAATCGGGAAGAAATTATAAAATAGAGCTGCCCCCTTACCTATCACAATTAAATGAACGCAAGTCGGATGATTAATTTCCCGGTTTAAAAATTACTGGATACTTTATAACCTGAATATTTAATTCAAACAAGTTTTTTGATAGAGTAAACGTAATTAATTAGTATATTTAATTATGCCAACAGCGGTGAACCGTACCTTAGATGCCTACTTTAATAAGTATGCCGAAAGCCACGAGAACAAGGTAAATAAGCTTATTCACTGGATATGCGTGCCCTTGATCGTCTTCAGTTTGCTAGGCTTGGTATGGTCTATTCCTTTCCCTCAACTTAGCTTTTTAGGCGCCGCTCAACGGTATCTAAACTGGGCTACTTTTTTAATTGCTTTTTCTATTATCTATTACTTCCGCTTATCCGTTCCGCTGACCTTAGTCATGTTGGTGATACTAGCTTTGTTTTCGGCTGTTATTATTACCCTGGAAAAACTCCATCGGTTAAACGGCTGGCCACCTCTTTGGCAATTCTGCTTGTATGTCTTTTTTTTGTCTTGGATCGGTCAGTTTATCGGGCATAAAATAGAAGGCAAGAAACCTTCTTTTCTCGACGACTTAAAATTCCTGCTCATTGGCCCTATCTGGCTGCTGCATTTTATTTTTAAAAAAATTGGCGTAAGGTACTAACCAATTCCTGCATCTCTCATAACTTAATTTACCTCCTTCACTCCTAGCCCGGATTGGTTGCTACTTAAGTCGCGGTGCAACTGATTTTCGCCTTTTTTATCTTATAAACTCCTACCAGAAAAGTTTTAGCCGGGGATTTTTCTAATTAAGATCTTGATAGCAAAAAGAAGATAATTTATGGCTTATTCTTAAGCTGAAATGAACTTCCCGTTAGCCTAAAAATGCAAGCCATTCACCTTTCTATTTGCTACCACTCACACCTAAAACCAGCTCAAACAGCTTTAAATGCGCATTTAGCCTGAATTTGTTCTTTAATATTGCGGAAAAAATCTGTAAAAAAAATGCAAACATTAAGTCAGCGAATATTGGTATTAGGCTTGAGTTATCTGGTTAGTACTTCTGTTTTCGCGCAAAAAATTCTTCTGGAAAAGGTTAGCTATTCAGCTAAATTAACGTTTCAAGCGTACGGATTTCCTTTCAAAAATCTGGGCAGCAGTTTTAAAAATATCGGCGGCGCCATCGGGATAGATTATGCTTACAATAAGGCCCGAAATTTACAACAATCCTTTACCTTAGGATACCAAAGCCATAGGCAACACGAAGCGGGTTATTATATAAACACGCAATTTTTTTACCGGCCGCATTTATTTAATATTCTGGAACCGGCTGTAGGCCTGGGTATTGGCCGGTTAATTACGGTAGCTAATTCCAGGAATGCCTTTTACGAAATAGAGAATAATACCTGGAAGAAAAGTAAGCAACAAACTCAAGGACATTGGCAAACTCCTATAAGCCTTAACTTAGGTTTCCGGACACACTTGGCTAATGGCACAATGGTTACGCCATTTGTAGGCTACGATGCTACTCCCATTATTAAATACAACCATTCGTTCGTGGCACTTCCTTACTCCCAGATTAGTGTGGGTACTCGCATCAATTTTTTAAAATAATTCCGAAAAGTTTATTCCTCATGAAATCCGTTAAAATATTACTATTAGCATTTACTATTTTCAGTTTTAGCAGTTGCGAGAAAGAAGCTTTTGAACAGGCAATTTCAAAGGCAGTTTATTCTCAGCCTTTTAAGACGGATCATTCTAAAGCAGCAGCTATTCAAGCTATTATTGATGAATATACCCGCAAAGGATTACCTGGTATTGTTGTGGCTATTAAAGATGCCGAAGGGGTTTGGGAAGGTACTAGTGGCTATGCCCAAATAGAATCTAATACCAAACTCACTCCCGGCTTTGTGCATGCCGGAGCCAGCTTAACCAAAATGTATGCGGCAACTGCCGTAATGCAATTATACGAACAGCATTTAATTGACCTAGATAAATCTATTACCCAGTACTTGCCAGCCACTATTACTTCTAAAATAACTCAATCAGAGGCTATTACGGTTCGTATGCTGCTGAATCATACTTCGGGCATTCCGGATTATTTAGAAAACAACGATAATTTTAAATTAAAATGGTTTAATAATCTCGCCAAAGGCTGGACTACCGAAGAAGCACTAGCCGAAGCTTACCATAAACCTTTCTTATTTGTGCCGGGCACTCAGTTTAGTTATGCCAATATAAATTATGTGCTTTTATCGCTTCTGATAGAACACGTAACTGGCCAACGAGAAGGGGATTACCTGAAAGAACACATTTTAAACAAATTAAACCTGCAGCATACCTTTTACAAAGTGCAACCCGATTATTTAAGTAAGCTAGCCATGCCTAATTATTACTTAGACCGGTACGGCGATGGCCGCTTACAAAATGCCACCTCTATTGCAAAGGCAGAAATCAGGAGCGAACTGGGCGACGGTGGTTTAGTAGCTACAGGTATCGACTTTGTTACTTTTATGGATGCCCTGGCAAATGGCCGGATTGTATCGCAACAGTCTCTTGCTGCCATGAAAACCTTTAACCAAGGGGAATATGGTTTAGGTTTGCAAAATGGTTTTAACTACAAAAACAAATTTCAATACGGCCATATTGGGTCAGTATTGGGCGGAGCGGCCATGATGCTCTACTTCGAAGAGCAAAAAACAGCCTTGTACGTTGGTAGTAACGTGGATGTAAGTTTTGAAGTCGGCAAATCGCTGTTTTTGTACCATGAAATGAAAAACAAAGTCAGCGAATACATTGCCTCTATGGAGTAAATCTGAACGTTAATTCAGGCGGAAAGAAGGGCAGTAATTGTTGTAAATGAAGCAAGATTAAACGGTTACTTCCCGCATCCAAGCCTGAAACTCCGGCGAACGCCGCCGGCTAACGTATACTTCTTCTTTAAAAGTAGGTTCCAAGTGCAGTAACAAACGGCCGGTTCCGTCCGAGGAGAATTTTTTTACCGCGTTCATGTGGGTTAACATCTGGCGATTTAGCCGGAAAAAAGATTTCTCGGGTAAAGAATTTTCAAAATACTCCAAGGTTTCGTCCATGGCGTAATCTTTACCGGCAAAGGTGCGCAAAAAGGTAAGATCTTTTGCTTTGTAAAAGTAAGCCACCTCTTGTAGCGGCACCGGAACTAATGCCTTGCCCTGATAAGCCATTATATTACGAACTGCTGGTTCTGGTTTTTCTTCGGAAGTTTCTATTATCCGCTGCAAAGCCTGCAATTTTGCTTCATACACTTGCCTTATATACAAAAGCGCGTACAAAAGATGAATCGACAAAAAAATTAAAAATGAAACCGGCACGTCGGTTACAAAAAGAATGGTAATATCAAACTCCGGGGTGCGCTGGGGCTTAATAATAAATTCGTTATACACAAACGAAACCATAGTCACCAACAGCAAAGAAACACCTATCCCCAGAAAAAATTGCAAAACAAAGCGCTCGGTAGGCTTGGTTAACCAGGAATACTGTTTATCTAATTGTACAAAAACCCAACGATTATACTGCCATAGTAAACCCAAAACCAAAATACTCACGCCTAAATCTATGTAATATGTAGGGGAGCGAAGTAAGGTAATGAGAGGAGAAGGCTCGCCGATATGCCGGAATATCAATCCCAGAAAGGGAATGGCAATTAACCGGATTTTTTTATCGGGATAAATTACTTGCATAAATTAAAAAGCAGTAGAGTAAAATAACAGCTTCCCAAAAATAAAACTTTTTGTTTATAATTATCTGGAACTGCTAATATTAAGCGGAAAACCACCAACGAAGCTAATAGAAGTTACAAATTGTGCTCCGGTTAGCCCGGGAATACTTTGGTTCTTTCGCGCGTAAATAATGGGCAAAGAGGCTTCGGCCCGGATATTTTTTAACCTTAGAGCTAACAAGAGTTCTCCTCCCATATGAACCGTACTTTTGCTTAACAAAAATTGCTTTCTTAATTGCTCTACTTCGGTAGTATGTCGCCCAATATCGCCCTGAATACTTCTTAAAATTAAATTGGTGCCAAATCGAATAGAATAACCTTTCTGTCGTCTTAGTTCCTGGGGTACAAATTCATGAAATAAACCAGTTCTTAAATAAAGTACGGATACATTGGTTGATTTACTGGTTCTTTCTATACCAGTAGAATCTTTGGTGTAGGCGGCCCAGATTTGATTAGAAGCCGAGGCACTCACTTCAATACCATCAATGTGAAATTTAATTTTCTCGCGGGTAGATAGGCTATCCCATTTAGCGGTGGAGATGGTACCCCGATCAAAATACCACAACGAGTTAATAGTAGTAGCTTGTCCGGAACCAGCCGGCACTAATACATATCGGCCGAATAACCGGTTATCCGTTATAATATTGTTTTGCATCAGCGCCGAAATAGTATCTACCGTAGAAGCTACGTTTACTTTGGCATCTAATTGTAGTTCCAGCCCCGTTTTCCATATCCGCCAGAACAAAACTCCTAAGCCGGTATTTGCCGCTATTCCTTTGCTGTTTTTATCGTTGTTATAGGCTAATTGAATATCACCGGTTCCAACAAAATAAATTTCAGTAATACCATCCTTTCGGTTAGTAGTATCCTTTTCCATATTTAATCGGTAGTTCTCAAAAGCAAACTGAGCCTTAGTTCTAGTGGTGAAGAAAGCCAGAAAAGAAAGCAGGAAAGTTAATTTGTAAATAGTATTCATACAGGCTGATTTTAAGATTTACAACGAAAGGTATTATTTATCCATGGATAGCATCCTGGGTAACGCAGGATACTCTTCCATACATTACTGCAGCAGATTTTGTCCGCAACAATCCTGTTCCTCTCTGCTGGTAAGCCAATAACTACAAACCAAATATTTACAACTAATAAACCTAAGTAATCTAAAATTTTATTACCCTAAGCAGCCCTACTTTTCAAAGAACAACTTTATAAATATTGTTCTACAAAAGCAACTTAAAATACTATAGTTTCTTTTTTATGAAACAAGAAAAGCCAATAGATAAAATCTTAGAATCTGGATTTTTAAAATAAAAAAGCCACTCGTTGGAGTGGCTTTAAATAACTTATAATTTTATAAGGAGTAGTTTACCTAACAAACTTAACTACCAACTGCTTATCAACTTTCAGCAGAACTATTGTTGAGTTTAAGTATCATGCTTTTAGGTTTGCCTGCCATTTAAATAAAATTAGGTAAGTCAAGGCGTTTGGTAATGCGGTAAGCAGCATTCATTAAACCTACGTGGCTGTAAGCTTGCGGGAAATTACCCCATTGGCTGCCAGTGGTAGCATCTACGTCTTCGCTGAGTAAACCTAAATGATTCGTATAAGCCAGCAATCTTTCAAATTCGCGGGCTGCATCCTGCAGACGGCCTACACAAGCCAGCGACTCTACGTACCAAAAAGAACAAATCAGGAAAGTAGTTTCCGGAATACCAAAATCATCCTGGTGGCGGTAGCGGTAAAACAAGCCATTTGGCGTTTTCAATTCCTGCTCCAGGTTGCGCAAATGCGAATGAGCTCTTTCAGAATTTGGATCGAGGTAGCCCATCATTATTAATTGCATGGTACTGGCATCCAAATGCGGCGAACCAATGGCATTGGTGTACACTCCCCGTACCGGATCGTAACAAGCTTCAATTTTACTGGCGGCTTCGTTCATCAGGCGCTCGGCCATTTGCGCCATTTCCTGGTTTTGCAGGTAATTGGCTATTTTTAAGGCCGCTTTGCTACCCGCCCAGTGAAACAAGTAGGTGTAACAATGGTACTGCGCAAAATTACGGAACTCCCACAACCCGGCATCGGGCATATCCATGGTGCGCTGAATGTGGTATAAAGTTTTGTAAATAAGTTTTTCCGATTCTACCCGTTCTTCCCCGATAAATCGGCGGTCGACGTACAAAGGCAGCAAAGCTACCAGAACCTGGCCGTACACATCGTTCTGAATGTGGGTATAGGCATCATTCCCAATACGAACCGGTTTGTTGCCCAAATAGCCATCTAAGTGGTGCAGCTCCTTCTCTATTAGGTCAGTGCCGGTACTTATAGAATAAAGCGGTTGAAATTTATCTTTTGCTTTGGCCGAGACGTTGGCAATGTAATGGAAATACCGTTCCAGTTCCTCAAAGTGACCAATGTTATTAAAAGCCGTAAGAATATAATACGTATCCCGCATCCAGCAAAAACGATAATCCCAGTTGCGGGTACTGTGAGGAGCTTCCGGCAAACTGGTAGTAGTGGCCGCAATAATAGCTCCGGTATCTTCGTATTGGTGCAGTTTTAAAGCTAAGGCCGAACGAATAACTTGAGTTTGATAAAAATTACTGATACTAGTATTCTTTACCCAATTGCGCCAGTATTTAATGGTATTAGTCAGGAAAACTTCGGCGGTACTTTCCAAAGGAGCTTCCAACGGGGCGCCATAAGTTATTACCAAATATTTGGTTTCGTTTAAGACAAAGTATTCCTTATCCAGAATGTAGCTCAAAGAAATATTGGTGGTTAAACGCATTTCCTCTTCTAATCCCAAAAAAGCAATGTGGTTACTGCTGCGGCGCTGATCTAATTTTTGCGCTCCGTATTGTCCAACCGGTTCGCAGCATACTTTCACCCGGGGCGAACCAGTTAAAGGTTCTAATTTACGAATGAACATGAGCGGCTTGTAATAACGATCGTACTGCGAAAAGCGCGGCGCAAAGTCGGTTACCCGGTAACGGCCATCTTCATTTTCTATTTCGGTGCACAGCACGTTCGTATTTTCAATATAATACTGATAACTGTTGTAAGAAGAGGTGCTGGGCTGGATGCTAAAATCACCACCTTTCTTTTCATCGAGCAAATTGCCAAATACAAAGCTCGAATCAAAACGAGGCCAACACAGCCAGGCTACACTGGCATCTTTCCGGATGAGGGCCAGGTAAGCACAGTTACCAATAAGGCCCATGTCATAAGTATGTTTCTGCTGCATCAGGATAGTTTATATAGTTTTTTAAATACCAATAGGTCAGAAATGGGCGCACCACCCAATTTGCTTATAATTTTGACTGATACGCAGGTTAGCCAACAGTCGTTCAGAAATGATGAAAATGAAAGAAATAGAACACCCCGTTTTTACGTACTTACTTCTATAAAACTAAATAGCAATTAAGAGTAAACATTTAATTATGAAGCCTTTTAGAATTTAAACTCGTGTTCTATATCTTTTCAGTGGAATTTAAAAGATTTAAATATCCATCCGGAAGAAGTATCCACTTTTGGGATAGCTTGTTCTTCCGGACAGATATTTTAACGATAAAATTTAATTTAAATAAACGTAGAGCTGTTTAAGTTTTCTCACGAATAAGTTTGGGGATTAGACGGATCTTCGGTTAGTTCCGGACAGAATGTCTCTTTGGAACTACCCAGCGATTGCAACAAATTCCGGACGTCTTTTACGGAACCTAAATGAAACTGCGCTACTGACCTTTGCGATCCAACCTTTATGGTAAAAGTACCCCGGGGCATCAACCGGAACATATCTTCGTCGGTCCGGTCGTCGCCGATGGCCATAATAAAATCCGAAGGATACATTTCGAGCCAGCGAGTGGCGGCCAAACCTTTATTTACTTCTAAATTTTTAATTTCTACAATTTTGTTTCCTTCCATTACCTGGAGGTTAATATTAGAAGCAATGTAACCCAAGTGATGTATTAAATCGCGGGACCGCAACTTACCTAAGCCACTAGGCACGCGCCGGTAATGCCATACCAAAGAATAATCTTTTTCTTCGATAAAAGAACCGGCCGTCCGGTTCACGTAAGCCTCCATGATGGGCCGCACCTCCCGTTTCCAATCGTTTTTTAAGGTAAGAATGGTTTCCCAGTTTACTTCCCGGCGTTTCAGCCACACGCCGTGTTCGGCAATTAAATCTACGGGTAAGTGTCCGAGCCAATTTTCTAAGGTTTGCCGGTCGCGGCCACTGATAATAACCACCCGGTTGCAATTATCGGCGGTAAGCTGCTCTAAAATAGTAAGCAATTCCTGGTCAGGGCCGGCTTTACGCGGATCTTTCGTAAACGGCGCCAGGGTACCATCGTAATCGAGAAAAATCAGGCGCGGAGTTTTTTTCCGGTATTGCTGCTTTAAGTTATCAAGAGCTTCTCCCGTTAAAGGATCGGTAGTGTAAGATTGTTGTTTGATTTTTACGTAACTCAAGCGGTCCATAAATACTTTTACCCATTGGTGAATATCATACGTTTTAATTAAGGCTTGCATCGCACTCATTTGCGTGATCTGCTCTTCTTCCGGCAAGATCAGTGCTTCGTGTATGGCCTCGGCCATCTGGCCTATGTTATTAGGATTTATCTGGATAGCATCGGCTAACTCTTGCGCGGCGCCAGCCATTTCGCTCAAAATTAAAACGCCTTTCTGGTCGTACTTAGAAGCAATGTATTCTTTACTCACCAGGTTCATGCCATCGCGCATTGGGGTAACCAAACCCACATCGGCTAAGCGGTAAAAGGCCGATATTTCGGGCAAAGGAAAAGACCGGTAAAAATACTGAATCGGATTCCAGCTAATGGTACGATGCGAACTGTTTATCCGCCCTACTAATTCATCTATTTCTTCTTTCAGGCGTTTGTATTTCTCAACGGTATCCCGCGAAGGCACCACAATCATAACGAGCGATACTTTTTCCTTAAACTCGGGATAACGTTTTAAGAACATCTCAAAGGCATACAAACGATTCGGAATACCTTTAGAATAATCCAGCCGGTCGATGGATATAATAATGCGGGGCGTGCCTATCGCCGTCCGATATTTTTCCGCTATCCGAATGGTTTCCTCCTCAGATGCCAACGTAGCGTATTTTTCGTAATCAATCCCCATCGGGAAAGCATCTATCAACACGGCTCGCTGGCCGGTATCAATTAACCCATGTAAGTTAGCGAAGCCTAATAAACGATTGGTCGAACTCAAAAAATGGCGCATGTCGTCGTAGGTATGAAAACCAATTAGGTCGGCTCCCAGCATACCTTCTATAATCTCCCGTCGCCAGGGCAGTAACCGAAATATTTCGAAGGAGGGAAACGGAATATGTTGAAAAAACCCGATACTCACGCCGGGGAGCTTTTCCCGGATAAGTTGAGGCACTAAAAGTAACTGGTAATCATGCACCCAAATGGTATCTTCGGGTTGAGCGAACTTTAGAACTTCATCGCAGAATTTCTGATTTACCGCCACGTAGGCTTCCCAGAGCTGCTGCTCGTAAATGGCATACTGGCTGAAATAATGAAAAGTAGGCCATAGGGTTTCGTTACTAAAGCCTTCGTAGTATTCCTTCACTTCGGTTTCGGTCAGAAATACCGGTTGCATGTTTTCCTTTAACAAAGCTCCTCTAACATATTCCTGGTCTTGTTCTTCTTCTAAAACTAAGCCCGGCCAGCCCACCCATAAATTATCCCCTTGTTTATACACCGAGCCTAAGCCCGTGGCTAAGCCGCCTTCACTTGGCTCCAAAGTAATACCTTCTTCTTTTTTCTGTGCTTTTAACGGAAGCCGGTTAGATACAATAATAATTCGTGACATAAGTTTGTTTCGCCTTTTTATCTGATTAACCATCTTATAAAATAAAGCATAACATCTTCTTTATTTCATAAGCATCTACATAGGAATAGCCAAAGCTTTATCCTATATGAATAGTAGACCTTATACGCAGCAAACAAATATTGGCCTTAATTTAACGTAAACTTCATTTTCAATTTTGCGCTTCTATAACTACGAGTTGTTTACAAATAGAGCAACGGCTCATTTCCTTTTGGCGATAAGCAGTTGGCTTAAAAAAGAAGCAGACCGATTAAACCCGAAAGCATGTACTCTGACATACAACTCCGAAGATGTGATTCTCTTCATCCCTAGAAAGAATTTTTACTACCAGTTTCGGAAGGTAGAAACTTAGAAAAGCAACATCCGGGAACAGCTACTTACTCTAGTAACTATAAGTTGCACTTAAAATCGTTAGGCAGCTATTTTCAATTTCTGTGACACGTAGAGCCGTTCCGGTAAGTCCGGCGTAATTACCAGTAAAAACAAACTGGCTACTCGCGTTTCCAGCGGAAAAATTGCGCATAATTTGCGCATTCTCCCATCATTGTTACTCTGTAATGGTAGCCAGCAGCAGGATATCCGTAGCATCTGAGCGTTTAGAAATAGTGGCCGCGGGCAGTTCTTTTCGTAGCCAAATAGTAAATGTAGCCTGATCGGTAACTTGCACCCGGTAACGTTGCCCGGTATTTGGAGGAACTGCCTGCCGCAGAACCGGGGCCAGTTTTGGCGGATTACTTTTTACCGCCGGAGGAAAAACTTGTTGGGCCAGGCCGCTACCCGGTCAAATAAGTAAAAATAAAAGTAGCCAGCTATTCTGCTTGCGGCAATCCTTACTCCCACAAACTGTATTCCTAAATCTAAACCCCCAATTTTAATTTCTGAAGTACCTTATTCAAATATAAAGTAGGGGTGCGTAACAACCTCTTATAACCGCATACCTTTTGCGTAAGATACGGCTCCTTATAGAAAAAGTCGTGTGTTAAAGAAAATGCCTGATATTTTAGCTAATTTTTGCGGATTGAGTATTCACGCGGGTAGATTTTACCAGTGTCTTTCTGTTCTTTTTTTATAATGGTTGGCAAACGGGACAGAAATACGTGGTTCGGCCACCCACTTTTATAATTTCCAAGGGAGTACCGTGCCGGGGACAGATTTGCCGTTCGGAAGCAGTAGTTAGAACCGTATCGTCCCACCCGCGGGCATGAATCAGAAATAGTTTCGGGAAAGTCTGGTAAACTGCTTCGTGTTCGATGGCCGTTTGTAAAACTAATTGGATAGCCTGGTGTAGTTGTTTAAATTCCCGCGAACTTAGTGTATTTGCCGGTTTGGCCGGGTGTATCTTTGCTTGAAATAATACTTCATCGGCAATCCAGTTACCAATCCCCGCCAGTATTTTCTGATCCAGCAACAAAGGTTTTATGGGCGCTTTGCGTTTCTCTAAACTAGTTTGCAATTGTGGTAACGTAATATCCAGAGCATCGGGGCCTAAACCTTTCCTTTGTTGGTATTCTTCCACTGAAGTTGCCAAACCAATTCGTCCGAATTTACGCGAATCGATAAAAGCCAGCCGGAACCCGTTACTG
Source organism: Adhaeribacter arboris (assembly GCF_003023845.1). Lineage (NCBI taxonomy): Bacteria > Pseudomonadati > Bacteroidota > Cytophagia > Cytophagales > Hymenobacteraceae > Adhaeribacter > Adhaeribacter arboris. Next base: position 3,622,379 of record NZ_PYFT01000001.1, read on the forward strand.
AAATAAAAAACAACCCGGGCAAACCGGGGGGTGTCTTCTTCGTTGCGGTAATAAGCCAAATCGCCAGTCATTCCAAAATGCAGCACCAAAATTTTACCCGAATTTAAAGTAATTAAAAAATGCTTCCCGATGCGGTGCGTACCGATAAACTGAGTTCCTTTTAAGGCTTGAAGTATGGTATCGTAATCCGTAGTTAGTTGGCGACGCGGATCTTCGGCTTTTAGATCTACTACCGTTTGGCCAAGCGCTGTTTCTTCAAAATAACGACGATAAGTTTCTACTTCGGGCAGTTCGGGCATAAAAATTTTTTATTAAATAACCGTGCGGGTTCTAATAAGTTTTCTGGTTTTTCATGAAAATTCCCCTCCTAAGCGTTAGGGTGGTTAATTATGTATCAGAACAGTCCCCCTTTGAAGGAGGTTGGGGATGATTTTATTTTTACTTCTTTCCGTTGAGACTGTGCCAGTCTCAACGGAAAGCAGCGCTGATGCAGCTTCTACGGTCCGTGTTTTGCCTCGTGGCCGGCGGGCCTCGTTTGACTCTCTCGGGCCTTCTAGACTTCCTTTCCTCCTTCGTCGGAATGCCTCGTTCCTCGGCACCGGAATTCTAGAAGGCCCTCTAGAGCCAAACTGGTGTCAGTTATTCTTTGCTCTTGCTTTTACCAAATTTTGCTTCATTTATAACAATTCTATTCATATTTTTTGTAGAGAAGCTTGGTTCATTTAAATAATGAATCAGAAAAGCGAAAGATAAAATTAAGTAAAAAGCTAATCCAGAAACCGGACGGTGATGAAGCTGTTGGTGTTACGGCCTTGATCGTCGAGGCAGGAGATTTTGTAACGGCCGGCTTTTTCGGGAGTAAAAAACAAATTTCGATTAGCAGCGGCGGCCTGGAATAATTTATCATTGATGTACCAGTATACTTGTTTTACCTCGTTGTGGGCATTACAGTGCAGCATGAGTTTTTGCTTTTCGGCGCTTTCCAGTAAATACTCCATATCCGGAGCCGGAGCCGTAATGACCGGGGCAAACTCACTGAAAATGCGCGGACATTGGGGATTATGCGCCGGAATTTTCGCGTACGGAATATGCTCAGCTTCGTAAAAAGTAAGTATTTCGGGCGCATAATTGGGGTACCATTTTCGGAGATAGCCACTCTCGGGCAAGCAAGTAGTACAATACGCAAATTTCTCATCTACGGAAATAGTTACTTCTTTCAAATGTTCGCATTTCTTAACCGGCGAAATGCCGGGTAAGTACGCATCCAATACGCGGTCGGGGCAAAAATCATTAGCGGGTTGGCCACTGACCAGGCAAACGCTGCGCCGGGCTAAGTTAGCGGGAGCCGTAAACCAGTCGTTACTGGAATTATAGTCGATGGTATTAAAAATATCAAATAAAAGCGGGGTCGCTGAGTCCGTGCCATTGAGTTCCGGTACGCCTTCCCCGGAAAAATTTCCTACCCATACACCCACCGTATATTTTTTATTATAGCCAATACTCCAGGCATCTTTGCGGCCGTAGGAAGTACCCGTTTTCCAGGCTATTTTGGGTAAATGGCCGCTATTCTGAAAATTATGTGGTAAATCGGGACGCTGCAATTGGGTTAAAATCTGGTTGACAATGTAACTGGCCGCCGGCGATATTACCTGGCGTTTAAAATTTAATTTTTCGGTTTGCAACCACCGCAAAGGTGTGTACCTACCCTGATTAGCCAATGCCGCATACAAAGCCGTTAATTCTTCGAGCTTTACCCCGCAACCACCCAGTATTAACGACAAACCCAATTGGTTACCGTCTTTTTTAATCTGGGTAAACTCAGCTTGTTTTAGTTTGTCTACAAATGCAGGTACCCCAACCTGGTCGAGAATTTTTACCGCCGGAATATTCAGAGAAGTAGCCAGTGCGTATTCCATGGTGATATTCCCGTTGTAATTACCAAAATAATTTTCGGGTCGGTAGCCGGCGTAATCCACGGGCACATCGCTGATAACCGTGCGCGGAGTAATGAATCCTTTATCGAAAGCAACGGCGTACAAAAACGGCTTTAAAGTACTACCCGGCGATCGGATGGCCCGTACGCCATCTACTTGCCCCCCGTATTCACTGTCGGAAAAATCAGCGGAACCTAAGTACGCTTCCACGGCTTTGGTTTGATTATTAATTACCAGCACCGAAGCATTGCGGATATTTTTAGTACGTAGTTGCGGCAAGTAATTATAGGCGAGTTGGCTTACTTTTTCCTGAATAGTACGATTAAGATTGGTTTTTAGAATAGCTTGATTAGGATACTGCCGTAACAAACGGTAAGCAAATTGGGGCGCTACCTGCGGCGCTTCGGTGCGAACGGCCACTAAGGGTTCGTTTATAGCATCCGTTAGTTCTTTTTCCGGAAACGCTTTTTGCCGGGCAAAATACCGGAGCCACTTGTTCCGGAAAGCAACAATGCGGTTGTTTTGTAACCCAATGCGCAGCGACGAAGGTTTATTCGGGATAACAGTTAAAGTAATTGCTTGCGCCAGATTCAACTCTTGCGGCGATTGCTGAAAATATAAAACGGAAGCGGCTTTTACCCCTTCAATGTTTCCTCCGAAGGGCACCAGATTCAAGTATAAAGTTAGGATTTCGTCTTTGCTGTAAAGCCACTCCAGCTGCAAAGCCCGGAACAATTCTATTACCTTATTTTTGAGCGTTCTTTCTTTAGGATACAGCAAACGCGCCACCTGCATGGTAATGGTAGAAGCACCCGAAGTAGTTTTACCCGAAACAACATTGTTTGCTAGTGCTCGCCCCAGGGCCATCGGGTTTATTCCGGGATGATAGTAGAAATAACGATCTTCTTTCAGCAGGATAGCTTTTTTCAGCAAAGAATTAATTTCGCTGGTTTGCAATTGCATGCGCCATTTATCATCCGGACTCAGAAAAGCATTTATTACGCTGCCATCGCTAGCGGTAATTACCGGCGAATACGCCATTTGAACCCGCAAGGGAAACAGAACATTCAGGAGTAAAAAAATTCCGATTAAACCCGCCAGCGCACCAGCAAACCATTGTAACCAAACCGCAATTTTTCCGGGTTTAAATAGTAAATGAATAATACGAGAATTGATAAATCGGGCTATATTCCGCCACATGTTGCTTCTAACCAGTTTATAAAAAAACGAGGCGTTACTTCAATTATTACGGATAAGTAGGCAAGTAACTTTACGCACTTACCAGTTAGTTTTTAATATACTTAGTATTTACTTAAAAAGTAATCTGGGAAGCTATTACCACCTGCTCGAGTTACCTTAAGTATACTCCCTGAATATTTTGCCTAAGATAAAAATTGTAACAATTAAAAGAAGTTCCGCTGGTGCGAGTGTCCTCACTCGTGTCTACTATCCGGGAGGCCTCTAGCCGGGCGAACGGATAAACTTATAATAAAACCAATTAAATCAAATTCCTAGCGGCCAAAGGCCGGACGATAAACATCACGAGCGAGGACGCTCGCGATAGAATTTTATTACCTTAATTTATCTACTCTGGGCGCTAAGTTAGTTGTTTATATTCCACTCCTATATACACCAGCCTTACTCCATTCATTTTTTATAAAGATAATTTTTTCGTGCTATTTATGCAGAGTTCGGGTAAATACTTATCTTCCTTTTTAACTCTGGTAAAACATGAAAAAATCAGTTGTTTATTTCTTTCTCAGCGCGCTTACTCTGGCGAATTTACCTTTACTAAACGTAAATGCTCAGGAAAATTTTAATTACGACGAAGCAAAAGTAGGCACCTATCTACTACCGTCTCTCCTGCAAACTCCCGACGGGAAAAAAATAACCTCATCTACCCAATGGAACAATCTGCAGCGGCCCGCGCTTTTAAAGTTATTTGCGGATAATGTATACGGCCGATTACCGGGTAAACCCCGAGGCTTGCATTTTAAAGTAAATCTCGAAGATAAAGCCGCCCTGGGTGGCAAAGCTATTCTAAAACAAATTACGATTTACTTTACCCCTGCCGACACCGGAGCGAGCATGGACGTGTTGCTGTATTTACCGAAACAAGTTAAAGGCCCGGTGCCCGTGTTTGCGGGTCTTAATTTTAAAGGTAACCACACGGTGCATACCGATCCGCAGATTAAAATTACGAAACGCTGGGTAGCCGATGATAAAAATGCCGGCATTACAGGTAACCGGGCCAACGAAAATACTCGAGGCTTGCAGGCCAGCCGTTGGGTAGTAGAAGAAATAATAGCGCGTGGTTATGGTTTAGCGACTGCTTATTACGGCGACCTGGAACCCGACCACCCCGAAGGTTGGCAAACCGGCATTCGGAGCCAGCTAAGTAAATCCTTACAAATTCAGCCCAACGAGTGGGGAGCGATTGGCGCCTGGGCCTGGGGCATGAGCCGCATGATGGATTATTTCGAAACCGACCCAGCTATAAACGCTAAAAAAGTAGCTTTACAGGGGCATTCCCGCATTGGCAAGGCCGCTCTTTGGGCCGGAGCCAACGACACGCGTTTTGCCATGGTAATTTCTAACGAATCCGGTGAAGGTGGGGCCGCTTTGGCGCGCCGTTGGTACGGCGAAACGGTTGCCCGGTTAAATTCCGCTTTTCCGCATTGGTTCAGTCCTAATTACAAGAAATTCAACGACAAACCAAATGAGCTTCCGGTAGACCAACATCAGTTATTAGCTCTAATCGCACCCCGCCCTTTGTATGTTGCCAGCGCTCAGGAAGACCAATGGTCGGACCCGAAAGGTGAGTTTTTGAGCGCCCAAGCAGCCTTACCAGCTTATCAGTTATTTGCTAAGAAGGTAATCCATCAAAATGAAATGCCCGGCTTAAATCAGCCCGTCGGGGAAACTGTTCGTTATCACAACCGCAGCGGCAAACACGATGTTACCCTTTATGATTGGCAGCAATACCTAGACTTCGCCGATAAGCATTTTGGTAATAAGCAGTAATTAGAACAGATAAATTTTATTTTTTAAATATGGAAAGCTCCCCGACTTGGATAAGGAGGGGTTGGGGGTGGTAAATTCCAGAACATATTTCCTCCCAATGGCTCTCTGCCCCTGCTAGCAGTTTCTAGTAGTAGATGCCTTTTCTAGTTTCATCCAGAAAGGCACGGAAGTAGCTTCCGCGCCATTAGAATATTTAGTGTAAGACAATGCAGTTAGATTACCTATTTTAAAACTATTAAACCTATATCTATAAAAACTCCCATTCCTTAAAAGTGGCGGCTTGTCCTTGGTAAGTACCGGTACCATCGTACATATTCCAGAGAATAGCCTTTTTGATGATGAACCGTTTGCCGGTACTGGAAATACGCACGCCGTTGTAGTTAGAGATAAAACCTTTTTGTCTGGCTTCCTCCAGCATTGCTTGTCTTTCGGCTACCGCCACGGGTTCAGCCGATAAGCGGGATGGTAGTTGCGTAAAATCGGACCAGGACATTTCCCAAAGGTGCTGGGCCATTTGGTTAGCGTAATTAAATAGGGGGTCAGGTTGTGTGCCGTGCGATAATAGTACAAAAGGAGCAGCATATAAATTTTGCGCCAGTTCTTCAGCAGTAAAACGTCCTTTCAAAAGCGTTTGTCCGGTAACCCGCTTAAAAGAGTGAGCTAATAAGGCGCTGTGCTGAATAAGAATATCGCTCCGTGAAGTCATTTTAGCTAGTTATGCTTTTGGCTATTTGCGCCAGAAAATTAAGTAATTCGACGGATGATTGAAAAATAGTGCGGCAATATTGCGTGGAAACGCTTAACATTGCCGTCAGTTAATTTAGTGCGAATATGTTATGGCGCTCTCTTACCGCAGAATAATTGTAAAAATAGGTTCGAACGTACTCACCCAGGAAAACGGCATGCCCGACACCGCCCGCATGCAACACCTGGTAGAGCAAATAACGCAATTAAAAAAACAAGGCAAAGAGGTAATTGTCGTATCGTCCGGGGCAGTAGCTTCGGGGCGGAGTTTAATTAAAGTTTCGGAGAAAGCCGATGCTGTGACCAGCCGGCAGTTGCTGGCCGCGGTGGGCCAAGTAAAACTCATTAATACGTACTCCGAGCTTTTCAGCCAACACGAACTGGTTTGCGCGCAGGTGCTCGTTACCAAAGAAGATTTCCGCGATCGCCAGCATTACCTCAACATGAAAAACTGTTTTCAGGTATTGCTGCAAAATAATGTTATTCCGATTGTAAACGAGAATGATGTAATATCGGTAACCGAACTCATGTTTACGGATAATGACGAACTGGCCGGTTTAATTGCCTCTATGCTTAACGCCGATGCGTTAATTATTCTGAGCAACGTCAACGGTATTTACAACGGCGATCCCAAAAATCCCGAATCACAAGTAATTACGGAAGTTAAACCGGAGGCAACTGGTTTTGGCGCTTTTGTTACAGCCCAACGGTCGCAGTTTGGCCGGGGCGGCATGCTTACCAAAAGCCACATGGCCCACAAAGTGGCCCAACTGGGTATTGCCGTGCACATTGCAAACGGCAAAACAGAAGATATTTTGCCAAAAGTTTTGCGCGAAGAAGTGGTAAATACCCGCTTTCTGCCGAGTAAAACTACTTCCGGCCGTAAGAAATGGATTGCTCATTCCGAGAATTACGCCAAAGGAGCCGTGCAAATGAATGCCGGTGCTAAAGCTGCCCTTACCTCCGCCAAGGCTACCAGTTTACTCCCCATTGGCATTATTAAAATTTTGGGTGAATTTCAGAAAGGAGATATTATTAAACTGCTCGATGAAAACCAGAAATTGATCGGCCAGGGAATTGCCGAATATGGCTCAGAAAAAGCCCATGAACGACTCGGCCAACAAAACCAAAAACCGCTGGTACACTACGATTACCTATTTTTAAATGCGGAAATTGGGTAAATAACCATAATAAAACCTTTAGGTTATTACTTTTCCTTAATTTCGATTGCAGGATAAAATAACCTAGACCTTTTTAAAACAAGTGAAAAAATAACCGGCAGTAACTAAGAGAAACAGACACCAGTTTGGGCGAGGCGGGCCTTTAGCGAATCCGGTCCCGACAGGTGTTGGGATACCGCAGCGCAGCGAGGAAAGAGCGGCAGCCCGAATGACCAAACGAGGCCCGCCGGCCACGAGGCAATCAGGTTACGGCTCAAACAAGATAGCACCAGAGCCTGGAGACTGGAAAAGGCTCCACAGAAAAGCAGTTGTTAAAAAATATAGTACCATCATAATGTACCTTAAAACAAATTCATCATTTGTTTTATTTCAAATACCATGACCTTACAAGACACCTTTAAAAATACCCAAAAAGCCAGTCAGAACCTGGGGCTATTACCAGCCGAAAAAATTAATACCATTCTGCTAGACTTAGCCGATGCGGCCGTTGCCCAAACGCCTTTCATCCTCACCGAAAACGAGAAAGATTTGGCCCGCATGGATATAAACGATCCCAAGTACGATCGGCTGAAACTAACCGCTGCCCGCCTGGAAGATATTGCCCAAGACCTCCGCAATGTAGCCGGTTTACCCTCTCCGCTTGGTCATATTTTGTTGCAGAAAGACTTACCGAATGGTCTGGAAATATCCAAAATAAGTGTGCCTCTAGGCGTAATTGGCATTATTTACGAAGCCCGGCCTAACGTAACTTTCGATGTGTTTTCGCTGTGCCTGAAAACCGGTAATGCCTGTATTTTAAAAGGGGGCAGCGATGCCGCCGCTTCTAACGCGGCTATTTTATCGGTTATTCACCAGGTATTATCCCAGCACCAGGTAGATACCAATATAGTAGCTTTGCTGCCGACCGACCGCCAGGCTACCGAAGCTTTGCTGCAAGCCCGCGGGTACGTAGATGTACTTATTCCCCGGGGCAGTCAGGCTTTAATTGATTTTGTGCGGCAAAATGCCAAAATACCGGTAATTGAAACCGGGGCAGGTATTGTGCATACTTTCTTTGATGAAACCGGCAACCTCGAAAGAGGCAAAGCCATTATTGCCAATGCCAAAACCCGCCGGGTAAGCGTTTGCAACGCCTTAGATTGCCTGCTGGTTCACCAAAACCGCTTAAACGATTTGCCCGCCTTAACCGCTCCGCTGGCCGAGAAGCAAGTAGAAATTTTTGCCGATGAAGCGGCCTACGCGGTATTAAAAGAAAATTACCCAACGGAATTACTCAAACCGGCCCAGGAAGAACATTTTGGCACCGAGTTTCTGTCGTTAAAACTAGCTTTGAAAACCGTTACTAATTTAGAGGAAGCCTTGGCCCACATTGCCGCTTATTCTTCTAAACACAGCGAAGCCATTATTTCGGAGGATGCCGCGAATGTGGCGCAGTTTTTAAACAGCGTAGATGCTGCCGCGGTATACGCCAATACCTCAACGGCCTTTACCGACGGAGCCCAGTTTGGCTTGGGTGCCGAAATTGGCATTAGTACCCAAAAACTGCACGCCCGCGGCCCTATGGGTTTAGAAGAACTCACCAGCTACAAATGGGTAGTAAAAGGTAATGGCCAAATAAGGGCGTAAGGAAAATAAAGGCCTTTTGGGTAGAGCAGTAGCGCTGGATAAATGGTAAAGTCTATACAAAAATTTATGCAACTGTATGACGTATTTTGTATTGTTGCTGCGTCGACCATACAAAAAAGCGTAGGGCGCATTTTGTATGGTCGTATTCTTAAATTCTATGCAATAAATTGCTTCTAATTCTCCATTTGCATAAAATCGGGTAAATACATGCGGCAATACAACTTTTTGCCAGTATTTAAAACATGCGTATATTTAAGAGTTAGCAGCAACAATATGACGACATTGAAAAAGAAAATATTAGCATTGATATTTGCAGTTTTCAGTCTGACGGCTTGCAACAATTCAAACAGACAGAACAATCTTGTAAATGAAACTTCAACGGTTGACACTTTAGCGAATACTAAAGAAGGTTCAAATGTAAATGCCATCGACACTGTTTCCTACGACTACTCTTACTTCCCTATTGACAGCCTTTTTACGACCAAAGTTTTGACAGTTGGAACGTTTCACGATGACGAAGTTTGGGAAAGTGCAGACAAAGAAAAATGGTTCGGACTTTTTAAAAGAAAAGCAGGTTTTTACCTTCAAGAAACTAAACTGAAAACAAAAAGAGTTTATGACCAAATCGTGGACGAGAATGAAAATGAAAAAACTGGTTGGGGAGTTCAAACAATGAATAAAGACACTTCAATTATTTTAATTGAGGCTTCAAAATTTTTGACACCTCATAGTGTTCAACAAGCTATTTTATCAAAAGAACAAGTATTTCCTGGCGACACTTTACGAATTAACTATTTAGGTATTGACTATAAAATATTTGCGACAGGACGAAAAAAGAAAGTGCAAGACGACCCAGAATGGTTTGATGTTTGGAATTACAAACTTTATTTGACAGCTAAAATCAAAGGACAACAAAAAACAAGCCTTCTTGCTGCCCAACCTAATTTTGACGACCAAATGATAAACATAATTTTTGCAGGCGACATTGACGGGGACGGAATTTTAGATTTCATAATTGATACTTCAAGACATTACAATGCAACAAGTCCGACAATTTATTTGTCAACACCTGCTGACAATGGAGAAGTAGTAAAACCAATTGGAGGACATACAAGTGTTGGATGCTGAAAGAATTGCTGCTGCTAACATGGTATTGCCGAAAGCGGGGCTGAACGGCTTCGATTGAACTTTTTTACTATATTTAAACTGTGGTATTTCTGTTGAGCGTCAGTGCTAAAACTCCCCGCCTTCGGCAATACCCGAAACGTTGTAGGCAATTTTTATGGACGACACACTCAATAATTTTAAAGTTACAGACAGACAAACTTTCATTAAGTTCCTTGACTTATTGCGTCAAGACTATTTGAATAATCCTGACAGTTGGGAAAACAAAACACTGCCTGACTTTTTAGAATCGTTAAGTAATTATGCAGAAGATATTCAGGGCTACTATGACAATATGAAATAAGACGTAAATGCTGACCAACCAAACTGGCAAACTTTCGCCGACATTTTTAAAGGTGCGACAATCTACGAGTGAAATAATAACAATATGCGGACAGATGACCTGATAATCGTGAAAGCAAAAACTACAATGAAGACGACAGCAGAAGGTGGCAGACAACACGGCTTCAAATCAGGTTATAGACCTAACCATGTACTTGAACTTCCAGACGATTTACGAAACTTAACAACTTATATTGGCGACATTCAATTTGACGACCAAGAATTAATAGAACCTGGTGAAACCAAAATTGTGACAGTTAGATTTTTAAAAATGCCGCAAGTTGAAAAATATATTAAGGTTGGACAAAAATGGTACATCAATGAGGCTGCAAGGAAATTAGGCTTCGGAGAAATTTTGGAGGTCTAAAACTGCTTACAACATTGGGTTTTATGCAAGTTGGGCATGACCAGCAAACATCAGCCAATTGCAAATCCAAGCTGCGGTTCGGGCTGGACAAATTACTTTCATTAATACCAATGTGCTGAGGGAACACTTACTTTCGGTACTTTGCCAAGGTTCGTTTCTCACCTTAGGCAGAAAGGACTAATAGCTCATCTAATATATCTTAATCCGGTTAAATATTTAAAAAGGTCCTTTCGCATTTATTCTATCCGCGTGCAGGGCGGCTCCTGGCATTTCCCCACGAGTATCTTTCGCCGGCAAAGGCTGCCCAGTTTCGCGGTGATACCAGTCAGGAGTAAGTTTTTCCGGGGCAGTATCGCAGGTTTGTTTTTGCCATTGCTGGAGGATGCTTTTTAAAGAACTAAATTGTTTCGCGTAAGCCGGGTTGTTTATTTCATTATGCTGCTGCAAAGAATCCGGGGCATTTACAAAAAATTCTTCCGCTGGTCGGGGTTTTACCAGGGCTTCGTTTTGCAAGGGGGTTAAAGTACCTTTTGTTTTTGCCAGTTTCAGGGCCTTACTCGCCGGGCTTTGATTCGCGTCAATAGGTCCGCCATTATTAAATTCGGGCCTTAAGTTTAGTATGTACAGAAAATCTTTACTGCGTACGGCGCGTTCGTACGCTTCGTAGTCGTGCCAGTTGTGCTCCGCAAAAATATAGTTCCGGAAGGCAGCTTGCGGGTGATCGAGCAATTTCACAAAGCTTTTACCTTGGATAGTTGGCGACGAAGGCGCCCCCGCCAGTGCGAATAAAGTAGGCGCAATATCTATACTGCTTACCAGGGCCTCTACTTCTACTCCTTTGTTTTTGATTGCCGCGGGCCATTTCATCAGAAATGGGCTTTTAATGCCCCGGTCATACAAAAGAGTTTTACTACCCGGAAAAGGCCGGCCATTATCCGCCATAAAAATAATAATGGTATTCTGCGCTACCCCTTGTCGCTGGAGCTCTTTTTCCAATTCGCCCAGGTAATAATCAATCCGGCTGATTTCATTGTAATAAGAAGCTAAATCCTGGCGTGTTTCTTTGGTATCTACCAAGGTGGGCGGAATGGTAACTTCCGTATCCGGGTTATGCGGTTGCCGGAAATTATCTGCCGACCATTCGCGGTGCGCATCAAAAGGAGCGAGCCACAAAAAGAAAGGCTTCTTTTTGGGCCGGTTTCGTAGTAAGTTCAGCCATTGTTCTTCGCCACCAGGCCCGTTCATTTGCTCACCAGCCAGCAAGGTATCGTAAGCCCGACGGCTAACGGGTCCTTCGTGCCATTTACCGGCCTGGGCGGTGTAATAACCCGCCTTTCGGAGTTGCTCCGGGAATAGCGTTAAATGCGCGGGTACCGGTGAATGCAATTCGGCGGCACCGGTATTATGCGGGTAGCGCCCGGTTAAAACACTCACCCGGCTCGGGCTGCAAGAGCTCGACGTAACGTACATATTCCGAAATTTTAAACCGTCTTTCGCCAGCTTATTCAGGTTAGGAGTCCGGATTTTAGAATTACCGTAGGCGCCGATATCTTCCGGACTAATATCATCGCCAATAATGAAAACAATATTGGGTTTGGCTGGTAGTTTTTTTGCTTGAGCCGGTAAGAAACAAAATAAAATATGGCTTATCAGTACTATCCATTTTTTCATAATTGTAAACTAGCTTTCATCTTTCCTACTCCGGGCAAGAACATGAAAATTAAAATGTTGAAAGTACCTTTTAAATAAAAGTTTATTTTTAATTTATTAATTAATCCCGAAAACAATCTATAACCAATAGCAGCTTTTCCTTAATTTTTTCTTTCCTTAACACGAAATCTTATATATGCATAAGATTATTTAATACATGTATATTTTTTTAACCTGAGGCTCCCATATACTTTACTATTATGAAACAACTTCTACTTTCGCTATTTATTTTCCAGCTGTTTGCCTTTCTAAATTCTGCATCCGCTCAAGCCGTGGACCCGTGGGTGATAAAGGCCGATAAGATTGAACCGGCAAATTATTATGGCATAACGGTAGCCAACGGCATGATTGGGATTGTATCGTCGCCGGAGCCGTTTAAAGTAAAAGATGTGGTGCTGGCCGGGGCTTACGATTTATATGGCCGCGGCCGGGTAAGTAATTTCCTGCGCAGTTTTAATTTGCTGAACATGTATTTAGACATCGATGGCCGCCGTATAGATGCCAAAAGCGCGACGAACCTAAAGCAAGAGTTAAACATGCGCGAGTCAAAATTTACGACCACCTTTGATTACGCCGATAAAGCTACCGTTACTTACACCTATTATTCGCTGCGGCATTTGCCGTTTACGGTTTTAATGGATATTAGCATTAGGGCCAAGAAAAATATTAGCTTTACCGGTAGTAGCGTTATGGAAGCGCCCGACGCCTTAAAAGAAGCACAAAATTATTATAACGAAATCGACCGACCCCACGTGGTTATCAGTTTATTAACTTCTGAAGCCAAAAGCCCGACCGGTAAGTTACTTATGGCTGCCAGCAATACTTTTCTGTTCTCGGAACCCCACGGTCAGGAACCGCGCGTCATTCATGAAATGTGGGACAATAATCTACATCTAATGAAATTTACCCGGCAGTTGAAAGCCGGACAAACCTACACTTTTTCTGTGGCCGGCTCGTCTATTACTTCGGCCCACCACGACGACCCTCTGAACGAAGCCGAGCGTTTAACTATTTACGCCAAACTGGAAGGCCGCGACCGATTATTACAATTTCATAAAAAAGCCTGGGACGAACTCTGGAGCAGTGATATTAAAATAGAAGGCGACCCGCAATCGCAGCAGGATGTGCATAGCATGTTGTACCATTTGTATTCTTTTGTGCGCGAAAATACGGCGCTCTCTCCTTCGCCGATGGGTTTGAGTGGTTTAGGCTATAACGGGCACGTATTCTGGGATACCGAAATCTGGATGTACCCGGCTTTACTGGTCATGCACCCGGAATTAGGCAAAAGTATGGTGGAGTACCGTTTCCAGCGCTTGGAAGCCGCTAAACGCAATGCTTTTTCCAAAGGCTTTAAAGGCGCCATGTTCCCGTGGGAAAGTGCTGATACTGGCGTAGAAGAAACACCGGTTTGGGCATTAAGCGGCCCGTTCGAGCACCATATTACCGCTGATGTAGCCCTTGCCGCTTGGAATTATTACTTAGTAACCCAGGATAAACAATGGTTGCGCGAAAAAGGCTGGCCCATTTTAAAAGAAACCGCCGATTTCTGGGCAAGTCGGGTAGAACGAAATGGCCCCGGCAAATACGACATTAAAAACGTAGTAGCCGCCGACGAATGGGCCGAGAATGTAGATAATAATGCTTTTACCAACGCCGCCGCCAAGGCCAATTTGCAATATAGTACGCAAGCGGCTCAGTTACTGGGTCTCACTCCTAACCCCGATTGGCTGCACGTGGCCCAAAATATTCCGATTTTAAAAATGGAAAATGGCGTTACTCGGGAACACGCTACCTATAAGGGAGAGGGCATTAAACAAGCTGACGTCAACTTACTGGCTTATCCGCTTAAAGAAATAACTAACCCCGAGCAAATCAAAAAAGACTTAGCTTATTACGAAACCCGCGTACCTAATGAGGGCACTCCCGCTATGACGCAAGGCGTATTTGCCTTATTGTACGCCCGTGTGGGTAATGCCGACAAAGCTTATCATTGGTTTAAAGATGCCTATCTGCCAAACTTAAATCCGCCTTTCCGGGTAATTGCCGAAACCAAAGGCGGCACCAATCCTTATTTTGCCACCGGGGCCGGCGGTATTTTACAAGCGGTTATTATGGGCTTTGGCGGGGTAGAAATTACGCCGGAAGGAATAAAGCAAGTAAGATCGGTATTACCCAAAAACTGGAAGAGTTTGACAATAACGGGTGTTGGTCCGGAAAAGAAGACGTTTTCGGTGAAGTAAAAGTGCTACAGGATGGAAATTTTGCAGATGTACTAAGTGCTATTTGTCTTTGGAGCCGGTTCCCGTCTCCATTCTACTGTGCTGATGCGGTTTGAAAAGTAACCAGTTTGCCTCGTGACCGGCGGGCCTCGTCGGTGCACTCGGACGGGCTACTTTTCCTTTTCTCCTTTCGTCGAAATGCCTGATGGCACCGGAAAACTAGCAGGTCCTCGTTGCACCGACTGCTGTCTGTTCTGCTAACCTCCGCTTTTAGGAATTCTATTTTTTTGTTAACTTTTTGTTTCCTTATTATAGCGGCAATGTATACTTAAAAAATCTAAGTTATCTTTCCTTCTTTCGTCTGAATTCAAAAGCTCCAGAATTTTAGAAGGCAACATAGTTAAACGGGTGTCGTTTTTCTTAACTAACCGGTTCTACTAGATAGTTCTACTAAATAACAGCTTGAAAATAAAGTAAGCTTATGGATAATAATTTTAGGTTAAAAGTTCCCCTCCTAAGCTTAGGAGGGGCAGGGGTGGTTGATTTTTAAAGACAGCATCCTATACCTTATTATGTTCTAGTTCTTATTTTTAATAGAACCAGGTAGCTACGCATTATTTATTGAGTATTTCCATTATTCTGCCTTGTTCCGGAGAATCGTTTTTCTGCATTTTGATAGTAAATTTTATCAACTACTTCCCGGGGTACCTTTAAGCCGGTAAAGGTACCTTCTATGCTGGGTACGCTCATATTTTCGTCCGAAGTAAAAAATTTCCAGTCGCGCGACCAAGTTTCGTGGGCTTGTTTTCTGATCTCAGCTGAGCTTTTATCTTTATTAAAAACCAAATCCGTGGCGTAAATCAACCGGTCCTGGTATTTAATAAAGAAATCGCGGACTTTTTGCCGCTCTTTTACCGCTTGGTATTGGAAGTGCGGAATCCGGGCCGCCATATCTACGGCCATATTCGGAAACTTATCCAGGCGCTTTGCCAGTTCGTCCACGCTCCATTCCAGGCTGCCTAAGTGAGCGCCTACAAAAGTTACATCCGGATGTTTTGTCACCATGTGGTCTCGGGCCTGAATGTGCTGCTCGTAAGAAGGATATTCCGGGTGCCGGTACATGTGGTACTGCGGATGCTCCCGGTAATAATTTTTATCTCCGTTAACCGTCATTTTTTCCAGGGGTAACCAGCAGTTACGGGGCTCGCCTAAATGAGCAATGAGCGTTTTTTTATTTTGGGTGATATAATCAACAATGGGGTCAAACTGCGGATTGTCGACCATTACAAACTTGTTCTTATTATCTTTTAACTCCATGCCGATATTTTTCCAAAATTTAACGGCAACGGCGCCTTTGGCAAAAGAATCTTTTAAATAGGCGATGGTTTTATTCTGCCAATCGGGAGCATTAAAATTCTGCACCGAGATAGTAGTAGCATAGGCAATTCGTTCCGGGAAAGCTTTCACGTGGATTAAGGCTAACTGTTGCTGTTCGGCAATTTCGGGATAGTGCGGCGCATCTACATTAATCGTCAGCAGCCGGAAATTATCTTCTTCCGCTTGTTTTATCAAAGCAGGGTCGGTGGTATTGATGTGCACGTGCGTATCAAACTTTTTCACCGATTTAAAATCATCTAAAGCATAATAAGTCTCAGGAGTGGTTTGTTTAGTAGTTGTTGCGGCTGCTGTTGCGGCTGCGTTTTGCTTTTTTGGCGAGCAAGCCTGTAAAAAAATTAAAAATAAAAAAGTTAGCAGACTCCAGTAACGGGTATTCTTTTTCATGGGCTTATAAGTAAACAGGTACTATTTGGCAGAGAGTGGTTATAAGAAATCAATATAAAAAAGAAGCCAGATATTTACTAAGGTTCGAAGGCAAATTGGGAATGAACTTGCCCAAACCAAGGTTCATTTATGTAATTTTAGAGATGCCTGCATCCTTCTTTTACAGAAAACAGCGTATAAATAAAGTTGTGTGTTAAAATAAATAGTTTCGTACTTAAATATAAATGTAGTTTTGTACGCCATGAAAGCAATAATTTTAATTTTTAGCTTTTTACTGGCTTCTTCTCCATTTGTCCAAAAGCCAGTTTACGCGCAATCAAAAACCAAAGCCTTTTCTTTAATAGGTGAGTGGGAAAGAACCGATAATCTAACCGAAGGCAACAGCAGCAAATTAATTTTTTACCCCGACGGAAAGCTGAACATCTTAAATAAAAAACGCTCCGAAATGCGGTTAGTCCGGTATCGCCTACTTTCTGAAAAGGAGCCTCTGAAAGGAGAAATTTTATTAGTGCCATTTGGCGAAGGTCAACCCCAGGATAGGATTCCTTTCACCGTTACATTTACCGACTCTCAAAGTATCAACTTTACTTACCTGCCGGGCAATATTCTTCAGACGCTTCTATTTAAAAAGGTGAAAGATATTGAACAAGGCATTGTGCCGCTGTCCGATTAAGCCTATCAGAATCTTTTGGCAGATTTTCTTTGCTCGCCAATCAGGCAACTACTGGCAGCAAAGATTCTGGGTAAAACCCGTAAGTTCTTGACCTACTAAATATCGGCGGGCTTTTACTTCAACCGCCATTGCATTTTGGGATGTTGCTTATTCTTTCTTCGGTAAATAATTGTTCAGGTTAAAAGTATTTAAATCTCGGCAGTAACTCCTATATTGGCCGTTATATCCACTCCATAAAAAATATACTTTATGAAAAACAAACAGGTAAAAATGAGTTTGTTCGTGCTTGCCCTGGCAGCAGCGGGTTGCAACCAAAACGCCAAAACTGATACCGCCACTTCCACTGAAACCGCCACTCCAACTGACTCCGCTGCTACCGATTCAGCGGCTACGGCCAGCGCTTCTAAGCCGGAGGTAGATTTGTTCGATGGCAAATCGCTGGCCGGCTGGCACGGTTTTAACAAAACCGGCGAAGTAAAAAACTGGACCGTGCAGGACGGGGCGCTGGTTTGTATGGGAGCCGCGAAAGATGCGCACGGCGGCGATTTAGTATCGGATAAACAATACAGTAATTTTGAATTAAGCTGGGAATGGAAAGTGGATAAAGGCAGTAATAGCGGGGTAATGTATCATGTAATCGAAGATAAGAAGTATCAATCGCCGTACGAAACCGGCCCCGAATACCAGGTAATGGATGACATCGGCTTCCCGGAAAAACTGGAAAATTGGCAACTGGCTGGCGCCGATTACGCCATTGCCCCCGCCAACGAAAAGAAAAAACTGAAACCCGTGGGCGAATGGAACAGCAGCAAAATTATTTATAACAACGGCCACGTGGAACATTGGCTGAACGGCGAAAAAATTGTAGAGTTTGACCGCAACAGCGAGTTCTGGAAAAAACAACGCGCCGAAGGCAAATGGAAAGACTATCCGGACTACGCAAAAGCAACTACCGGTTTTATCGCCCTGCAAGACCACGGCAACAAAGCGTATTACCGCAACATAAAAATTAAGGAGTTATAAGTTATAGATTTAAAATTTGCCTAAGTCGGTCTTACGCTGGTCGGAATTTTATAAAGATTTCCGACCAGCGTATTTTTATTTAAAGGGTATTGTTTATAGTTAATAGTTAGCAGTTATTTTATAATGACCGATATTACAATTAAAAAACGGATGATTATTACGACAGTTATTTGTGTCACTTATCTCCTACTGACAATTTTTTACCATCATATTGATAAGCATCTAACTGGGCCAGTTTTTATTATCCTGACACTTCTCATTCCGACAACTTTTGTTGCCATTGTAGTTTACACCATCAGCGGAATAATTAAAGTTTTTAATAACAGACAAAATTTAACTTTAAGGCTGTGCTTGCCTACAGTCATTCTCTTGGTCACTTTAACGTATACTATTTTTAGTCCTTACCGGCTTGACTCAGAAATATTAGAAAGTAAAGTAGCAATTAGAGCTTGTTACGAAGGGACACAAAATCAAGCATACATCAAGTTCCGAAAAGACAAATCGTTTGAATTAAATTGGACCGGTGTTTTCGGCTAGGATGAATGGCGGACTGAGCAATGGAGCCAAAAGGGGGATACGTTATTTCTAAAATATGACGGTAAAGAGGTTAAACAACTTGGCGACACAATTTTAATGGCAAATGGTTACTTAAACCCAATTGGCAAGTCAGTTGACACGTCAAAATATGCACGACCCATGTTTTACCTTGGATATTGCAGACACGAAAATTAGGATAGCTAGCAAGCAGCAAAGAAAAACTACTTCTAACCGCACTTAAAATGCATTAAAGTGCTTTTTAGTTACCTACCTTATCCTGCCACTGCCGGAATATCGGCCAGATCATAAAAAATAAGTTTTCCTTTTGCCTGCCCAACCGTTACCATTTCATCCGCCCCCGCCGATGAACCGCCAATCCGCAACACGGCATCGCACTTACCCAGTAAGCGAATGGCTACCGGGTGAAAGATAGCATTAAATACTTCGTCGCCGGTTTGTTTGGAGCCGGCCGCTTCTACTAGCGGTAAAGCAAACCACTCCCCTAGCACCGGCAGGTGCCCGCGTTGGTAAAGCTCCAGGGCTACGCTGGTCATGTGCTGCACGTTGGCGGCTATTTTGGCGGGTTCATCGTTGGTGCCGGAGCGGTACGGACCGGCCACTAATATTAATAAAGGTTTTTCGGTTTTCATGCGAGCAAGTTTTCGAGTTTGGCGTATTGCAGCAGCATTATGGTTTTAGCGTCTTTTATTTCGCCGGTTTTTATCATTTGCAGGGCTTCGTCTAAAGGTAATTCCAGCACCTCAATGTTTTCCTGTTCGTGATCTACGCCGCCGCCTTCGTTTACTTTCATGTCCTTGGCGTATTCGGCCACGAAGAAATACAGGATTTCGGTTACGGAGCCCGGCGACATGTACGCTTCAAAAATCTTGCGCACTTCCGATACTTTATAACCCGTTTCTTCTTCGGTTTCCCGCTTAATGCAATCTTCGGCGTTGTCTTTGTCCAGCAAGCCGGCGCAGGCTTCAATGAGCATACCCGTAGGATTGCCGTTTACGTAGGTGGGTAACCGAAACTGCCGGGTTAAGATCACTGTTTTCTGGGCTTTATTGTACAATAAAATTGTAGCGCCATTGCCCCGGTCGTAGGCTTCGCGGCTTTGGGTTTGCCACTTACCTTCATCGGTTAAGTACTCGTAGGTAACTTTGCGTAGGGTATACCAATTATCGGACAATACTTCGGTTTGCCGGATTTTTATCTTTTCATTCATAATTTAAGTGGATTGAAATTGCTGATTATTATGCCTTTACCAATAGTGCAGCAAATTACAGATTTTTAATAACATCTACTTGGTTCGACTGAACAGCATACGCCTTTAAATTGGCTTTGATATGAAAAATAAAACACCCATCGAAACAGTCCGGAATTATAAAACTAAAATTAATACAGGGTTCAGCTAGAATTTTTGTTTTTCCAGACATTGATTCCTAAACTTGTAGAGCTCTATTTTTTAAGGTAAAAGATAGACTAACTGGTTTTAGGAGCGGTTTACCTAGTGAGTTAGGAAACTAAAACGTTAGAAAATCAAATAAAAAACACCCCTGAAAATGCGTAATAAAACTTTATTCCTGTTATTAAGTCTTTTCCTATTTAGCAACACTGTCTTGCTGGCGCAAAAAAAACTAAAAACCGAAAATGTTATTTTAATTACTTTGGATGGCTTTCGGTGGCGCGAACTGTTTAATGGCGCGGATGCGGATTTAATTTCGGAAAAGGATTTTGTATCCGATGAAAAAGCTTTAAAAAGCAAGTTCTGGGACGATGATGCGCTCGTTCGACGCAAAAAATTACTGCCTTTTATCTGGACTACCATGGCTACCGAAGGCCAGATTTATGGCAATCGGCAACACAATAATAAGGTGAACGTGGATAATAAACACCGGTTTTCCTATCCTGGTTATAACGAAATCCTGACGGGTTTTGCCGACGATCGCCGGGTAGATAGTAACGATAAAAAAGACAACCCTAACAAAACCATCCTGGAATTTATTAACCAGCAGAAAGGGTTCCGGAAGAAAGTAGCGGCTTTTGGCTCCTGGGATGTTTTCCCGTATATCTTAAACGTAAAACGGTCGGGTTTGCCGGTGAATGCCGGTTTTGATACCGCCAGTGGACCGCATCTTTCCCAGCGCGAAAAGTTCCTGAACCGGTTACAAGCCGAAGTTCCCAGCCCGTGGTCGAGTGTGCGCTTAGATGCTTTTACGCATCATTACGCCCTGGAATACCTTAAAAAAGCGTCGCCGCGGGTTCTTTATATGGCTTACGGCGAAACCGACGATTTTGCGCACAACGGCAACTACGAAGCCTACTTAAAATCGGCACACCAAACCGATGCCTTTATGAAAGATCTTTGGACTTGGTTGCAGCGCACCCCGAAATACCGCAACAAAACCACTCTCATCATTACTACCGATCACGGCCGGGGAAATACCAGAAAATCCTGGCAAGAACATGGCTCGAACGTAGGAGAAGCCGATGAAACCTGGTTTATGGCGCTAGGACCGGATACCGAGGCCCTCGGGGAAGTAAAACAACCTGCCCAGTACTATACCAAACAACTTGCCCAAACCATTACCACTTTATTAGGTCTTTCTTACACTTCTGATCACCCGGCTGGAGAACCCGTAAAAACCGTTATTAATCAGTAAAGAAAAATAACTAGGTTTTGTATTTTGAGTTAGTTTATTCCTATTTCTTCTATGATTTCAATTTTAGATAAAAGCTTTAGTGCCTACCATCAACCGAAAGTAGCTTTACCTTTTATGGACTACTTTAAAGAAAATCTTTAACAGTGAATGACATTAACCTTCTTGTTACCAGATAAATATAAATTTACGGGTAAAGCTAAATAGTGAACAGATAAATTTCTTACTTATATTTTAGGGTAGGTTTATTAAAATAATTAAATAATTACTCTATTTTTCAAATCTTTATTTAAAAAATAGAGTAAAAGGATAAAACGCGAAACAACTAAAATATGGCATTATTTCTCTTGTGGAGCATTCCTTTTTTAGGTTTATTAATTTGTCTTTATTTAGCTGCGTATTATTACATTTATCAGGAAAAGTTAAAAAAGAAAAAGCGTCATCTTGCTAAGACCCAAAAGGCGAAGAGTTATAAAATAGCGGTAGATAAAACTTTTTCGACCGGAAGTCTTTCTCTTCCGGAACATGAACCAAGATAATTTTTAGTAGCTTGTAAACAAAAAACCGTACAGGTAGCTTCACTTTCCGGACCTGTAATAAGCAAAACCTAAAGTCATTTTATTTAGGTTCAGTACTACTCGTCGCCTTTTCTTTATACGAAATAGGTTAAAAAAAACAGTTAGCCGGTACGAACAAAAGTTCTTTCCGGCCAACTGTTTTATCTCTACTTTAACTTACGGTTTCTGTTTAAAATTTCGGAATTATCCTTTTTATAAACTATATCTTTTACTAGCACTTACGCTTTTGCGGTTTGTACTTAGGCATTTTGTTATTCATTGGAAAAGAGCATAGCAAAGGTTTTGCTGTTTCTACCTTCGTTTCGTAAGCATTAAAAATAAAATTTTAATAATATTAAGCATATTATATATCTAATTTTAATAATATTCGTATATTCGTTTGAACTTAATGCTTAATACTATGCTTTCTACCTTTTCTATAACTGTAATTTTGATTTTACCGGCTGTACTTTTAACCATCGCAGTAGTAGCCTCTGATATTCTAAGTAGCCGGATGAAGTAAACCAACTTTACCTTTTACACTTATTTTAACGCCTCGTTAACTAGCACCTGCCTTGGGTATTTCGTTTGTTCGACGATAGTCTGATTTTTCCTAACTAGTTACCTATACAATTAGGCAAAACGGCTGACTGGTTTTTCTGCTCTTTACACCATCCAACTTAATGGAAGTAACTACAACAAAAACCCTGTTACCAGGAAAGTAACAGGGTTTTTAAAATCTTAACCAAAAAGATTATTCGTAAATTTTAGCTTTATTCCCGCCTGAAAATCCTTGATGGTTTTAAATATTTCAATAATAGTTACTTGTTCGATTTTGGTGAGGCTCCGGACGTCCATGTAATTTTCGGGTTCCGTTTTGTCGCGGATAATCTGATTGGCCTGTTTTTTCAGGCGAACACTCATCAGGTAGTAATACGACTGAATAAGTTCTAAATACTGCGTATCGGAAAAGATGCCTTTCTCTTTTAAAGCAGCCAGGCGTTCCCCGGTATTAGTTACAAAAATCCGGTTCTGCAAAGCGTATACCCGTACCAAATCCACAATAGGGGTCATGGCTTTTTTAATGTTAAAAACTTCTTGACTACCTACAGTAAACGTTCTGATGTTCCGAAAGAAGGTAAGAGGCGGTTCGTATTGCAGCGCGTTGTTGGCCATATGAAAAAAGAGCTTCTCATTGGGTTTTTGTAGTTCCTGGTCTAAGAAAGCTTGCAGTTCGTCCATAATGGCTTTTTCGCCGTACAGATAGCGGCAATCAAAGAAAGTGGAGAAATTCATAACCGTTTCGGGTACAATCTCCTGCATCCAGCTTTCGTAATTGCGTTTCCAGTGCGATAATGAATGCGTCCATTTCGGATTTTTTGCCATAAAGCCGCCTGAACAATAACTAAAACCAATCTGATTTAGGCGTTCCGAAATTAAATCGGCAAATTTTAAAAAATATTCGCGTACCAGTTCGCGCTGCTCATTGGCTTTGTCTTCGTAGATAATGGCATTATCCTGGTCGGTTTTTAGAGTTTGTTCTTTCCGGCCTTCGCTGCCTAACACCATAAATACAAACTTAGCCGGTGGTGTGCCCAGTTCATCCAGTACTCCTTGAATTACTTTTAATGCGATAGAATCGGCAACGGTAGTAATTACCTGGTTTACAATTTCGGCGTTAACCCCTCTGCTGAGTAGTTGCGTAACTATTTCCGGCACCTTTTGCCATTTACTTTTTAACTCATCTAACGACAAGGCTAGTTTTACCGACTGAATGAACATAAAAGGCGATTGGGCCTGTTCACTTAATAAGCGGTTCCGGCTCAGAAAACCCTTAAATTTCCCGTTTTGCTCCACCAGTAAATAGCGGATGTTTGTCTGAAACATCAACAAGATGGCTTCATAGATATAAGCCTGCGCATTAATTGTAACAATGGGATTGTCCATAACCGTACGAATGGGTTGCCCGGCATCTGCTTGCTTAGCTACCACGTTATCGCGCAAAGTAATATCGGTAACAAAACCAATAATTTTTCCGGGTTCTTCTTCTACAAACGAGCAACTGACTTTATATTCCGCCATTATTTGGGCTACCTGGTAGATGGGCGTTTGGCTGGGACAAGCCACTATTTCGCGGTACTCCAGACTTTCGATTTTGCGGGAATATAATTGTTCGGAAGCAATGTAACTTTCCTCGAAAGTGGCCGGTTGTTTGGCAAAATGCGCAAACTCATCGTTCAGCATGCGCTTGCCGTAATCGGTCGTAAAAAAATGGAAAAAAGCATCGTAGGCCTGGCAGAGCGCCCGAAAATCGCGGCGGTGCAGAAAATAAACAGTGGTTCCCTTTTTGGCAATAACCGTCCGGAGCGATTTGCGGCGATTAAGCAGCACCGAAATACCGCCGTAGCAATAACCCGCGTGGTGGTATTCGATTAAACGTTTATTCTGGGTACTATCGTAGAAGAAAGATTCGTATTCGCCGGCCGCAATAATATCCACCCCGCGCATTTTACTTGTTTCCTGAAGATAAACCGTCGTATCTTTGGTATATTTTATTTCTTCCAGCAAGTCAACTACCCCCCACAATACCTCGTCGGGCAAAAGATTAAAGGGCACTGCGGTTTTAAGAAATTGAAATCGATCCGTCATAACCAATAATAAAGTAAAAGAACCAATAAGAACAAGATAAAACCAACAATACCGTACTTTGCTTTTTTGGGCGAAATTTTAATCTCCTGACTAGCTGGTATGCGGGGTTGATTTATTTCCTGCTGCAGAATTTTTTCCAGGTCAATTTCGTATCTTTTTACCAATTCAAAAAAACAATCGGCCGTCGCCCGCGCATCTACCAGGGCATTATGCTGCTGTTCCAAGGAATTATTAAAAAGTATGTGGTATAAGTCGCCGAGTCGCAGGTATTTTATACGAGGATTCCGCACATAATGTGTAGTTGCCTCCATAGTACAAAAGGTAGGCAAATTATCTATTGGGTTCTCTAACCCTGTCCGGTAAAAATCAGCTCCTAAAACCAAGGCGTCAAACTTCATAAAATGGCCCACCACCAACGGTTGGTATTGCTGCAGGTCTTTGGCCAGAAGGGTTAAAATCTTTTTCCGGCTCTCGCCTTGCTCACGTAAAAATTCGTGGGTAATGCCATGCACTCTAAAAGCCGAAGGAGTAATCTGGAAATCGTCTTCGTGGACGTAATGATTTTCAAATTTTAGTTGCTGACCATCGCGGGTATAAATTAACCAGGATACCTGCACGGCATACGGCCAGTTACCAGCCAACGAAAAGGGGGCATTCCAATTTTTCGGCAGTCCGGAAGCTTCGGTATCAATAAATAGTATGTATTCTCTCACCCCGGAATTTTAAACTGAATTCTCCCACTTTGCTTTTGCAAATATCTTTACTAATCTCTATTACCTAGTACTTTGGTTTTGTTTTATTTGTTAAGTCAGTTCCCGGTTTCAGTCAATGTTTTCAGGTTAAGTTAATCAGGTACAAAAGTCCCCTTCGGAGGGGGTAGGATTTTCATTTTTGTTACTCTGCTATTACTTGGAGCCGGTTCCCGCCTCCAGGCTGTGGTATTAACTACTGTGACAAGTCTCTATTTGCCTCGTGGCCAGCGGGCTTCGTTTGGCTCTCTGGAGCGGTTTAGCGAACCTTGGCTCACCCCGTTGCGCCATGCCTCCTACGTCGGCACCGGAACGCTAAAAGGCACTCCGCAGCCAAACTGGTAACAGTTACTTTAATTACCAGCTATTCAGAAGCAATTTGTTTGTATGTCGGCTCTCCGTTTTTAGAACTGGGTAAAAGTATAAAATTTGGTTAAGCGGTTAATACATGTTTCACTTGTTTTTTTCTGGCGTACTCACTGGGTGCCATTCCAACTACAGTATCATGGGGTCGTTTATGGTTGTAATCCTCTAACCAAGTAGAAGTAATTTCCCGGACTTCCTGGAGGTTGTCCAACAAGTAAGCATCCAGTACATGCCGGCGGAAAGTACCATTAAACCGTTCTACAAAAGCATTTTGGGTCGGCTTGCCGGGTTGGATATACGCAAATTCAATGCCCTGTATCTGGCTCCATTCCGGCATTAAGCTGGCGATAAACTCGGGTCTATTATCTCTCCGGATGCGTTTTGGTTTTTCCCGGCGCTGGATTAAATGATTGAGCACCCAAACTACCCGGTTGCTCTTCAACGAAAAATCTACCTCCATTTTGCCGCAAATGGCCCCGTAGAAAGTCGCATCTACCCTCTCGTTCGACCACTTAAATAAGTGATATTGCAACCTAAACTAATTTTGAAAAATGAGAAAGATAATTTCATTTATGCACATATCGCTGGACGGTTTTGTGGCAGGACCGAACGGAGAAATGAACTGGATAAAAGTGGATGAAGAAATTTTTGATCATGTGGGCAAGCGGATAAGCGAAGGCGACACTGCCTTATATGGTCGGGTAACTCATCAAATGATGGAAAATTACTGGCCTACCGCAGGAGATGAGCCAGACGCGAGCAAGCACGACATCGAACATTCAAAGTGGTATAACAAAGTTCACAAAGTTGTTTTATCAAGAACAATGCAAGACGCGGATTTGACGAACACAACAATTATTAGCGACAACCTTTCGGAGAGAATAAATAAAATGAAACAACAGGAAGGTAAAGAAATCTTACTTTTTGGTAGCCCAACCGCAACCCATTCCCTTATGCAACAGAACCTAATTGATGGCTACTGGCTATTTGTTAATCCAATTATTCTCGGTCAAGGCATTCCGTTGTTTGTAGACATCAAAGACAAAATAAAACTTAAACTATTGACGACAAAGCCATTTACTTCCGGAGTAACTGAACTGAACTACACCGTAGATAGACAATAAAAACGCCCCGCGAACCGCATTTTGCCAAAAACGGGGCAGAAGTAGATAATTTAATAGTTGAGCTTTTAATAAATTGAATTGCCGCTTGACAGTTTGAGCTTATAAGCCTCGCCTTCAGCAAGCCGCAAAATGTTAGCGGCCATTGTAGGATGGTCGCTAATAACCAACAATGAATGATAGATATGAGAAAGCTAATTTCAGCCATTAATATGACACTGGACGGGTTTTGCGATCATACGGCAATAACTCCTGATGACGAAATACATCAACATTATGCGGAACTAATAACTGGCGCAGATGCGATTCTTTACGGCAGAATAACATATGAGCTTATGCAATTCTGGCAACCTCTGGTAAAAAATCCTTCTGGTGAAAAATCAATGGATGACTTTGCCGTAGCTATGGACAAAATTCCAAAGATTGTTTTTTCCCATACGCTGCATAATGTTGATTGGGAAAGTGCTAGAATAGCAAAGCAAGATTTAAAAGAAGAAGTTTCAGAACTCAAACAACAAGCGGGTAAAGACATTTTAGTTGGCAGCAGAAGTTTAATTATGCAGCTAATGAAACTTAATTTAATTGATGAATTTCAACTTTGTGTTCACCCTGTTATAGCGGGAGCAGGTTTGCCATTATTTGAGAATATAAACGATAGAACTATTATTAAACTCATAAAGACTAAAACCTTTAAAGGTGGTGCCGTAATCCATTACTATGAACCGAAAAAAGAATAAAAAACGCTGCCTTACAATGAAGAATTACTTTAATATAAAAATAACAAAGCCTCTAAATTGTATAAGTTTAATACCTTACAATTTTACCGCCTGTACAATACCGTAAACGCCAATAGCCAGAATAGTTATGCAGCTTAGCCAAAAGGCAGCGTCGTACCAGATGGTGGGTTTTAAATTGCTGGGCAAGCGACGGTAACGGAAATAAATAGCCGCATACACTACCAATAAAAGTAATATCGAAGTCATAAATCCGCCCAGCAGAATCATGCTCATGGGCAGTTTAATAAAAAGAAAAAGCAGGCACCAACTTATCGGAAACACCCAGGCCAATACCGCGATTGCTTTTTTGCGGGTAACATAATCCGTAAAAGAAATCCAACCCAACTGCCCGAAAGCATCGGAGAAGATACGCGTAAAACTGGCGGCGGCCGTAAACATGGTCGAGTACAAAACCATAAAAGCACTGATCATAAATATTGTTTCGGCCCAGGGGCCCAGGGTTTTGGTGTACATGCCGGATAAAACTTTTACCATGGCGTAACCTTCGGGTACCAGCCCCTGGTTATGCAGCACCGCCGCTCCCAAAATGTAAAAGGCGGCCGTTACTACGGTATATATTACCATCGCTAAAAAAGCATCATAATACATAATTCTTATCCAGCCGCGGGCTCTTTTTTCCCATTCCGGGTTATTTTGCCGAGGACCGGTAAAGCCGGCGTAACCTTTCTCGATGCACCAGTAATTGTAGTACATAATCTCGTCGCTGCCTACCCCGGTAATGCCAAAGGCCGCAATAGCTACGGCTACGGTACTGGGTGGCAGCTTAAATTGTAATCCTTCCTGAATATCCGACCACGAAATGGCATAAGGCGTATACTGCAGAAAAAACACCGAAGCCAGGGTAAAAACGGTAAAAAACACCATCATTACCAGCGAAAATTGCTCGACTACCTTGTAGTACCCTTTGTAAACCAGCAGAGCGGTAATTAAAGTGATGAGAATAGCCCAAACAGGAATGCTGATAAATGGCGCTACCATGTTTAAAGTTATGGCCACGCCGCCCACAATGCCTCCCACTTGCAAAAGCTTGAACAGTTGAATAAATAACCATAACCAAATACTCCAGTTAGCCTGACCTATTTTAAAGCCGGGCAATTTGTTTAACGAAGTCATGGAAGTTTCGCCGGAGTGGATAACGTGCTTGCCCCACTCTAGCTGGAGCGCTACTTTTACTAAACAACTTAAAATAATTACCCAAAACGTAACAAAACCCGCTTGCGCTCCGAGTGCCGTAGTCGCAATCAATTCCCCGGAACCCACAATAGCTGCCGAAAGCACGAATCCAGGCCCTAAATGCCGTATAATTCCTTTTAAAGAAACGGGAGGCTCCTGAATATTTCGGTCGGCAATAACGTATGGGTCCTGGAACTCCGGCTGTTTTTCGGAGGGTGTGCCTTCTACTTTAAGGGTTTGCATAAGGGTAGGCTTTTATGTTAACCGCTTAAATTAAGATTTTATCTGGTATGAAGTATATATTTTGGGTGTTTAAAATGTAAATCTTTGGAGCCTTTTCAAGTCTCCATACTGCGGTGCTGATGCGTTTGACAAGTAGCCTGTTTGCCTCCTGGCCGGCAGGCCTCGTTTGGCTCTTTCGGGCGGTCTAAGCTTCCTTTTTCCTCCTTCGTCGGAATGCTAAAGCACCGGAACCTTAGAAGGCCCTCGATAGCCAAACAGGTGAAGTTTACTAATAGCTACGGCTTTTACCAGTAATCGTGTTCCTTAATAAAGTTATTTTAACGAAGAGCAATAGAAAAATAGCAGACTTGATTTTACCCTTTTGAAGTCTTTATACCAAATCGCCTAAACTAACTGCCATAGTGAAGAAGATTAAACCCAGCGGGTTTTGGAAACCCGCCGGGTTTAGTGCTTTTAAGGCAACCTTATGGAAGATAGCTAATACTATTTGGTATTATTTCCTAAAATGAAAACGGCTCCACTGTTGGAGCGGAGCCATTTTTGAGCATGATTCTATTATCAAATAGATTACTACCTCTGGAGAAATAAAAATTTAAATTTAAGCAATCAGGAAAGTAATTAGGTCCTGGTTTAATCTTTCTTTGTGGGTGTAAAAAAGGCCATGGGGAGCGCCTTCGTAGACAACATATTGAGCCGCCGGAATCATTACAGCGGTGCGATGGCCACTGGCTTCAATGGGTACGGTTTTATCGTCGTCGCCGTGAATGATTAAGGTTGGTACCGTAATAGCTTGTAGGTCGCTTCTAAAATCGGTTTGACTAAAAGCCAGGGCGCATTGCTCCGTAGCTCGCGGCGAGGCTACTGCGGCCAGCATGCGGTAATAGTCCAGCAAAGGCGTACTCACCGGGTGATTTACTAGGTTTACCCCGAAGAATTTCTTCCCAAAATCATCTAAAAAGTCAATCCGGTCTTTTTTCAGGCCCTCCAGAATTTCAGCAAAAACGCTTTGGTCCACTCCGTCGGGGTTATCTTCCGTTTTACCCAGGAAAGGGGTAACCGCTGATATTAGTACAATTTTAGATACCCGGGTACTACCATAACGGCTTAAATAACGCACTACTTCGCCCCCGCCCATGGAAAAGCCTACCAGTGCTACATCGGTTAAATCTAATTCTTCCATCAAAGAATTTAAATCGCTGGCTAAGGTATCGTAATCGTAACCGCTCCAGGGCTTTTCGGAATGGCCGAAACCCCGCCGGTCGTATTTAATTACTCGTAAGCCGGCTTGTACCAAATCGCTTACCTGGTATTCCCACATTTCTTTACTTAATGGCCAGCCATGAATTAAAATAACGGGTCGGCCGCTGCCGTAATCAGCATACGCTAAGTTTACTTCCTGGCCGGAAACGGCATCTGTCTTCGAAATAAATTTCATAGTTTGTTTTAGTTGGTTAAAGCAATATGGTAGAAACCAGAAAAGCAAAGTTTTGTTCCGCACAATTTTTAGCTACTAATTAAATAGTGATTGTTTCAGCGGTTATGGCTAATCGCATTAAATTATTCTGTATTATTATGGTCGAAAAATAATTAACCGAACTCTTTTTACTTTTTTTTCCTCTTTTCGTTTTATGAGAAAAATTCACCTTTTACTGCTTTATCTTTTTACCACCTTTACTTCTTACAGTCAGGCTACTAAACCGGAGGTCGCCATTATTCCGGAACCGGTCTCCCTGAAAATAAATACCGGTCAGTTTGTATTACCGCGCAACGTAGTCATTGCCGCCAGTGCGCACCCTCAGTTGAAAAGTACGGTTGCTTTTCTGCGGGAGCGTTTATCGGTGCCCACCGGCCGCAACGT
Source organism: Adhaeribacter arboris (assembly GCF_003023845.1). Lineage (NCBI taxonomy): Bacteria > Pseudomonadati > Bacteroidota > Cytophagia > Cytophagales > Hymenobacteraceae > Adhaeribacter > Adhaeribacter arboris. The sequence continues at coordinate 3,652,884 of NZ_PYFT01000001.1, forward strand.
TACCGTGAGTAAACCTTCTACTACCGCTACTATCCGTTTAATTTTACTGCCAACCCCCGATAATAGTATCGGGAAAGAAGGCTATCATTTAGCAGTTACGCCGCAGAATATCGTGATTAGAGCCAACCAGCCGGCGGGTTTATTTTACGGGGCGCAAACGCTGGTGCAGTTATTTCCGAATGAGATTGAAAGCGCCGAATTAGTAAAAAAAACCAGCTGGCTGGTTCCCTGCGTGGAAGTTACGGATTACCCCCGGTTTGGCTGGCGCGGCTTAATGTTCGATGTGTCGCGGCATTTCTTTACCAAGCAAGAAGTAAAACAATACATTGATGACATGGTGCGCTATAAATACAATTTGCTGCACCTGCATTTAACCGACGACGAAGGCTGGCGGATAGAAATTAAAAGCTTACCTAAATTAACCCAGGTAGGCGCCTGGAATGTAAAAAAAGAAGGTTATTTCGGCAATTTCTCTCCCCCACAACCCAACGAGCCGCGTACTTACGGCGGTTTTTATACCCAAGCCGACATTAAAGAATTGGTGCTATACGCGAAAGAACGTTTCGTAAATATTCTGCCGGAAATAGACGTACCGGGGCATAGCCTGGCGGCCGTAGTTTCTTATCCGGAGTTATCCTGCACGCCCGGCGTGGAAAATTACCGGGTGCGCTCCGGCGAACAAATTATGGACTGGTCGCACGGGGCGCCGCCCATTGCTTTGGTAGATAATACCTTGTGCCCGGCTAACGAAAAAGTATACGAGTTTCTGGATAAAGTAATTACTGAGGTAGCCCAACTTTTTCCGTTTGAATACATTCACGTAGGCGGCGACGAAACGCCGCAGAATTTTTGGGAGAAAAGCGATGCCATTAAAAGCCTGATGAAAAAAGAAAATTTAAAAAACCTGCACGAAGTACAAGGCTATTTTGAAAGAAGGCTGGAAAAAATAGTACTCTCCAAAGGTAAAAAGTTTATGGGCTGGGACGAAATTCTGGAAGGTGGCTTGGCGCCAAGTGCCGCCGTAATGAGCTGGCGCGGCATGAAAGGCGGCATTCAGGCGGCCCGCCTGAAACACGAAGTAGTCATGAGCCCAACGGACTTTGCTTACATTGATTACATGCAGGGCGATGTCAGCATTGAACCGCGCATTTACGCCACGCTTCGCTTAAGTAAAGCTTACCAGTTTGAGCCTATGCCCGACAGCGTAGACGCCCAGTACATTAAAGGCGGTCAGGCTAATTTATGGACCGAACAGGTGTACAACATGCGCCACGCCCAGTACATGACCTGGCCCCGGGGTTTTGCCATTGCCGAATCGTTGTGGTCACCGAAAGAAAGTAAAGACTGGAAAGATTTCATTAACCGGGTAGAAAACCACTTTAATCGCTTTAAAATTGCCGAAAAAAATTACGCTCCCAGCATGTACGAGCCTATTTTTAACGTTACTAAAACACCGGATAATAATGTAAAAATTGCTTTAAGCACCGAGATAGAAGGGTTAGACATTTACTATACTTTTGATAATTCGTTCCCCGACCGGTTTTACCCGAAATATACCGAAGCCCTGGTACCGCCTAAAGATGCCGTTATGCTGAAGGTGGTAACGTATCGGGGAAAGGAACCGGTAGGTCGCCTTATTACCATGCCGGTTACAGAATGGAAAGCCCGCGCTGGCATAAAGTAGTTTTTTAACGCGATTTCTTCAAATTTTTAAACACCTCTGTGTTAGCTTCTTCTGGAAGGCCTAATCCAGAGGTGTTTTTGTATAAGGCTATTTTGAAACGATAGCTAAATTAACTTTTTTTGTCCTTAGTTTTTAACCTAAAGCTTAAACCTAATTGAGCTGCCTGGTTATGGCTTTGTTTAGGCAAATACGTATTTCCCTGCGCATCCGTAACCTCGTATTGCAGAATTGTACTAAAACCATAAGTGTACCGGAGATCAGCACTTAGTTTAGCGTTTAGGTTGTACCTGAAACCGGCAGTAAGTCCCATATCAAGGCCATTATATCTTAAAATGTGCTTCATATTATGTGCCTTTCCCCCATCTTCCCTGTTGAGCGGAACTATTAATAAACTAAATTCCGGGCCAAGAAATACGGCTGTTTTGCTGTTAAGTTGATAGCCAAGTAGCAAGGGGAGGGTAAGATAGTTATAAATGAGCGTTCCATTAATTCGGCTAGTTTCACTGGCAAAAGGTAGGGTAAGCGTATCGGAATACCTCCCTCCTTTTAGGGTGTAAAATAATTCTGTGCGTAAAAAGACCTTAGGCGAAAAGGTAGATTCTTTCCAGACACCCAGATGATAACCTAACCGATTTTTGATTTTTAAAGTGTAGGCTTCGTTTACCTCCAGGCGGGTTACATTAATTCCTGCCTTTACGCCAAAATTTTTCTGGCTATAGCAAACCGGTGAAATCAGGAAAAACAAGCACGCAATAAAAATTACTTTTCTCATAAACTTAATTCGCGTAAAGATTTATATAAAGTTAGAAGCCGCTAAACGGTTGTAAATCTTACTAAGCTAAAGCCTAAGCCAGAAGTTACTGGTTTAATAGCCTTAAAATAATTAAAAAGTAGAGTGAGGATAAAAGTACCACTTGGGCCAGGTTATAATGGATAACCTTCTTGGATGATGGTTCTTAATATTGCTATAACGCCGGAACTTAATTTTATTTTGTTGGTTAGCAGAGATTTTTTAAATTTTTCAAAATTCTAGCCGTTTATTATCACAACTTTGATTAGGAATGAAAAAAGTGAGAAAACTTTCAGGTAGTTAGCACGTGCAGAAACTCAGCATGAACTAGGCCCGTGAGCCATACTTGGTTCTCGGATAAATAAAATACAAGTCCAGCAGCGTGCATGGCAGCGGCATCTACTTGTAAAATTACGGGCTTGCCGTGCCGTTGGCCTACGGTTAAGGCGGTGCTTTTATCCGGAGAAAGATGCACCTGATGCCGGTTTCTTTTTTGAATTCCTTCCGCCAGAATCGAAGCTAGATTTTTCTCGCTGGTGCCGTGGTAAAGTACAGCGGGCGGGGTTTGCGGCGGATAGCCCAGTTTTATCTCCACGGAATGCCCTTGATGGGCCCGGATTTTAGTTTTATCGGGGTTAAAAGCAAACCGCTTTTTATTATTGTTGGCTACCACAAAATCCAGAATTTCAAACGAAAGCCTACTGCCGCTTTTATTTACCTGCTGGATGAGGGTAGCTACATCCGTCCAACCGTTTTCGTCTAAAGTTATATTTATCTTTTCGGGCTGATGCCGCAGCACCAAACTCAAAAACTTACTTATCCGCGTTATTTCTTTCTCCGGCAGCATACGCACGAGTTCTTGTTTATTTTATGTAAGCAAATTTTTGAAAGCTAAAAATCCGGTGGCCACTTTCCTCGGCTGGAAATTACCTAATTACCATTTGATGATAGAAATTACAGGCATTAGTTTATAATCTTACCACTGTAGAGAATCCTTCCCAAAAAATACAATTCTAAAAAACCTCTGTTAGATGGGTACGCCAATCTTTCGACTAAATAGTTAATAAGCAGATAATTCGCCCAAATACTTTCTATCATTCAGGAATTAAGTAGAATAATATAGTTTACCTGCAATAAACCTGAACTACTCGTGGCACATTGTTCCTAAATAATTAGACTTCAAGCATTTAACTTTGTATATTTAGGTTCCTTCCTTTCCTTAACTCTTAACCTAAAATGAAAAGCGTATACTTTTTACTCGGATTAACCCTGTTGAACCTGGCGGTATATGCTCAAAACGGAAACAGCCAGCGTGGATTAAACAGTGGGGTTAAAATTAATTTTAATTACGTTGGCGCTACGGAACTTCAAACTATTATGAATCGCTACACCGCGAAAGATTTGCCGGGTATCGCTCTTGCAGTGTATAAAGAAGGACAAGAATGGTGGTCCGGAGCCAGCGGCTTTGCCCGGGTAGAATCTAAAACGCCCATGACCATTCAGAACCTGCAATACCTGCAGAGTGTAACAAAAACCTACATGGCGGTGGCCGCTCTAAAATTATCTGAAGAAGGTAAACTAAACCTGGATGCCGTTATTTCCAAATACCTCCCTCAAGAATATAATCATCTGATAAAAAATATCGACCAAATTACCGTGCGGATGCTGCTGAATCATACTTCGGGCATTGCCGAATACAACTCCGACCCGGAATATACGGCCGCCGTTATTTTGCATCCCACCGAAATACTGCCCATGGAAGAGGTAATTAGATGCCTCGCCAACGAAGAGCCGCAATTTGCTCCGGGCACTCACTACCGCTACACCAATACCAATTATTTTCTGCTCACCGTTATCGCCGACGTTATTACGGGTAACCATGCCCAATACCTAGAAGAAAAGATTTTTAAGCCGCTGCAATTACATAATACTTTTTACCGCAGTAGTCCGGGTTACCTTAAGTATCCGCTTTTACCGGATTGCTACTGGGATATCCTGAATAGTGGGCGACCGGCGAACATAACCCCTATGCAAGTAGCCAACGTAGCCGCCCTAAGAGGCGATGATGGTATAGTAGCCACGCCAATTGATGCAATTAAATTTCTGAAAGGGCTCGTGGAAGGCAAATTAATAAAAGCCGCTTCGTTGGCCCAAATGCAGCAGTGGGTAAAGAATGATGCTGGTAAACCCGCTTACGGTATGGGACTGCATTACATCGAAGAAGGGGGTATAATTGGCTTCGGGCACGGCGGCGGGGGCTTGGGAGCTGGTTGTTTATTGTTATACGTACCGGCCAAAAAGACTTACGTTTTTCTGGCTACCAATATCGGCTTAGTTATCGATGGGCCAGTAGGCCTAAAAGTTAATGATATGAAAAATGAGGTTCTGGCCGTAGTTCTTCGGTAAGGTATTTCCTTTCTTATTTTACTAGAATAATAGCGTGATACTAATTTATAAATGACTTATTGAAATCGGGTTAAAAGATGACGAAAGAAAACAACACTGCAAAGGAACAAGCGCCAAATCCAACCTCTCTCCCTGATAGTACAGAAGAGCCAGCCAAAGGGGAAAATCCGGATAAAAACCTTACTCTCCCTCCTTCAACGGAAAAATATCAGCCTCCCCCCGAACTTTCTACTTCTCTTGATTTATCTACAACAGCCACTACTCCTGAACAAAATTCAACTGCTCTAAAACCAGAAAATACGCCACAGGAAACTACCCCTCCTAAACCGGATAATTATATGGATGCGCATCATTCCCACCATATCCATCACGATAAAAAATGGAAAGATTATTTGTTTGAATTTTTAATGCTTTTCCTGGCTGTTACCGCTGGCTTTTTTGTAGAAAATCAGAGAGAACACTACATTGAAAATAAACGGGCCACGCAATTTTCGAAACAATTATTGGCCGATTTGCGCTTAGATTCTTTATTTTTTGAAACCCGGGAAAAAGATTTGCAATCGAAGCAAGCCGGCCATGACCAATTGCTGCGCCTGCTTACCCAGAAACCCGATGCTACAGATAAAGAAATTCTGGAAACCTTACTCCCCATTACATTCGCTTACGACTTACCGGTTACTACCACCACGTATAACCAAATGAAATCGTCCGGCTCTTTGCGCTACATTAAAAACCCCGCCTTAACCGCCAGCCTGCAAAATTACTACGATGTTTTACTGCCCCGTTGCAACCGATTAACCGAAGCCTCTCTTGCTTATTTCACCGAATACATTAATCCCTTTTATTTAAAGCATATCCGCATTCAGGATTATGATCCGTTTAATGATTCCTTGATTACCACGCACCCCGTAATCCTAAATCGGAGCAAGCAAACCGACCAGGAACTGGCCAATATTATGGGAAGTTTCCGGTCGTTGTTAAAAATTCAGGAAATAACCATGAATGATCCGGCCCTCAAGAAAATTAAAGAAACCATGACTTTATTAAAAGAAGAATACCATCTTAAATAAAACCCGTGGTTTTCTGCAGCTGTTACCCAGCCTTACGTATGGCAGTGCTCTAAAAAATAGCAAACCTTACTCTTTATATAAACCTTAATAGTATTATAATTACTTATCGGTAAGCCCTTAACTTTTCTTGATTTCGTAAAACTTACTATTACTTTTACTAGAGCAAATAAATGCTTATATTTAACGAAGTCGCATTTACTACGATTTGTACTATCAAGAAAGATGCTATACGGATTGCTGTATAATTACTAAATTGTTTAAGAGCCATGGGTCAGCAGATCCCTCCGTCTGTAGTCTTACCCGACCCGGTGAAATTAGATTTCCGGGCCTGGCTTGGAACAACTTACCAGTTCGAATGGAAAAACCCGGGTAACTTAAAGTGGATGGAATCTATTAGTGATTGGTTTTACGCCCTGCCTTACCTGCTGCAATCCGGAGTATACCGGGCTTATTTGCGGGATTCCGGTATTAGAGCCTACACTAAGTTCGACGTTAAATCGCAGACCTGGGAAGCTTGTGTGGGTATTAACGGAGAACGCCGGGCAGACTCGGATAAAGATCATGATACGGCTGAAGTACTAGCTATTAACGAAGGCCTTGCTCTACGTAACCTGCAGCTAGCCAATTCTTCTACGCACTAGTCACGTACAGATACTTTTATTTGTATAAACTCCATTCTTTCCGTTTATCCATTTAGCTAAGCAGGAATTAAAAACAGGAGGTTCCTCTAATAGTCACCAATGACTTGTGCCTGATACAGGTTACCGGAAGTAGCCCGGTTAACACCGCAAGGTATAGGGTAACTGTTACTGGCGGCTATTGGAAAACGTACCGGAACAGAATGCTTTTAAATTACAGCACTTGCTTTCTGTTTAAGTTTAGCCGGAAACAGAGTATTTTTTACTCCAGGTAAATTTCTCCCTGTAAATACAATTTTGCCTGGCCACTAATTTCAACGCGGTCGTTTAAATGTTTGCATTGCAAATAACCTTTGCGCTCGGATAGCTGAATGGCCGTTAATTCTGATTTGCCCAATTCTCCGGCCCAATAGGGCGTTAAAGTGGTATGCGCCGAACCGGTTACCGGATCTTCGTTTATTCCCGATTGCGGACCAAAAAATCGGGACACAAAATCAACTTCATTACCTTTAGCCGTGATAATTACACCCCGGGCGTTTAATTTAGAAATTGCCCCCAGCTGAGGAGTGATGTTCCTTATTTGCTCTTCGGTATCGAACACGAGTAAATAATCAGTTTTCCCTTTAAAAGCGAAGCTGGGTTTAAGATCAAAGCCGGCGGTTATTTCTTCCGTTAATTCTATTGGCGCTACTAAATCGGTCGGAAAATTTAAGGTGAGTACTTCCCCGTTTCGGGTAACTGATAAAGGTCCGCTGCGAGGAGAATAAAAGTGTACTATATCTCCCGGGTGATTTTCGTGGTGAAATAAAACATAAGCCGTCGCTAAAGTAGCATGCCCGCACAGGTCTACTTCCACGGTTGGCGTGAACCACCGGAGGTGGTACTCCCCATCTTGCTTCACGTAAAAGGCCGTTTCGGCCAGATTATTTTCGTTCGCAATTTTCTGCATTAATTCGTCGCTCAGCCATTCTTCCAAGGGGCAAACTGCCGCCGGATTTCCCGAAAAAACTTTGTCGGTAAACGCATCTACCTGATATATTTTCTGTTTCATTGCTTGCTTTTATGTATTAGAATGAATGACTAAACTTTTCTGCTAAAAAATTAAATTCAGGAAAGAGCAAATATAAAATTATCCTAAATGAATCCATCTCTCTGCGTTTATCTGTTCCAGAAAATATTCGTCGTGCGATACTACCAGCAAGGTTCCCTGATAATCGTTAATGGCGGCGGTTAAAATTTTAGTGTTTTGAATATCTAAATTATTGGTGGGCTCGTCCAGCACAATTATGTCCGGGGCTTTATTACTGATGGTGAGGCAGCACAGCATAAGGCGCATTTTCTCCCCGCCGCTTAGGTCCCGGCCATACTTTTCCCAATCATCTTTGGTAAACAAAAAGCGGTTAAGCCGTACTTTTATTTCGTGCTCCTGTAAGCCCGAGGAATTAAATTGCTGGGCCTGCTCGTAAATTTTTAATTGGTTGTTAATCAGGGAATAATCCTGATCGATGTGCACTGCTTTATTGTCGGCTCTTTGCACGGTACCGGTTTGGGGTTCGATTTCCCCTAAAACAATCCGGATTAACGTAGTTTTGCCGGAGCCGTTCATGCCTTTAAGAGCAATGCGCTCCCCGCTGGTAATCTGAAAAGTTAAGGCTTCCGGCCAAAGCTTTGCTTGCCCATAGCTGTAGTTAATTTCCCGGGCACTAAATAGAATTTTGCCTTTGTGCAGGCCAGATTGATCAAAGCCGAATTTTATTTTGTCGGTATCGGGCAATTTTTGGCGCAGCTCGTGCAATTCCTGCGAAATAGCTCCCACTTTTTCCGCGTGAATTCCTTTTAGCCGCGACGTGCTGTTTTCCGCGTTGTTTTTCATGATGTTCATCATGATTTTGGGCATACCGGCTTTTTCCTGCTTTTTCTTGCCCCGAACGTCCAGTTTTTGTTCTTGTTCGGCGGTTTTCCGTTCCAGCTCTTTGGCTTTGCGCAAAGCTTTTTCTTTGCTGCGTACTTCTTGGTTCAGAGACTCGCTTTCAGTGGCTTTCTGTTCGGCGTAAAAACTGTAATTGCCCCCGTACAGGGTTATGCCGCGTTTGCTTAATTCTAATACCATACCGAGCAGGTTCAGCAATTTCCGGTCGTGGCTCACTACCAGCATGGTGCTGGAGCTGGATCGAATAAATTGATACAATAAGCTCCGTCCGGCGGTATCCAGGTGGTTACTGGGTTCGTCGAGTAAAACCAGTTCGGGTTGATGAATGGAAATACCGGCCAGGAAAACCTTGGTTTTTTGCCCGCCGCTCAGGGTATGCAGGGCCTGGTTTAAATTTAAATGGGTCAGACCCCAATAAGCCAAGGCTTCGTTGCAACGTTCTTCCAGGTTCCAGTCGTCGTTTAATAAGGTCAGGTTGGTTTCGGTTATATTTCCCGCCAGAATCTGGTAAAAAGCGTTTAGCTTTTCTTCTATCTGCAGCGCCTGAGCAACTGTAAGGTAATTATATTGCCCGAGAAGCTGGGGAACGTAATACGGCATGGCGCCGGTTTGCACTGTGCCGCCGGAAGGGAGTAAAACTCCCGCAATAATTTTTAGTAAGGTAGATTTACCCGCCCCGTTATTCCCAATTAAGGCGGCTTTCTCGGGTTTATTTAAGGTAAGATTTATGTTATCGAACAATAAATCTTTATTCGGATGACTATAAATGAGGTTTTGAATAGTAAGCATTATTTCTTCCTTTAAAAAATTGAGTAATCCAGCCAACCTTCAAGCGGTTGCCCTATCTATTTTTCCGGAAAGAAATTTTATCTCACATAAAGAAGTGTATCAGGCTTATGCCGGCAAATTTAAGAAAATTTAAAAAACTAACTATTCAGAAGTGGACAAGTTAACCGAGCAAGTAGCATATACTCAATAAACGTTATTAAGCCAGAACAGCAAGCGTTTAAAAAATAAAAAAATGCTGTCGGAACTAAATACTTGTTAGGTATTACCAGCAACATTTTGCTTATAGCGTTGGGGAGCAATCCGCCGGTCCTGAATAAATGAGTCATTCGAAAATCACATAAGGCTACTCCTTAATGCCTTTTGGTCTTATTCCATTTACTCAGACGCTAACCAGCTACGGCTATACAACGGGGAAGGCCGAAAGCTGTTATTTATGCCTTGTTTGGCGGCTGGTGTAGTTATTTGCCCGGATATAACGTTTTTAAAAGATTATTCAGTTTATCAAAATTCTCTTCGTTTTTTTCAAGAGCAAAACGTTTGATCTTGTTACACTCTTCCACTGAATCGAAGATCATTCGAAAGGTTACTCTGGTCCTTTCACTTTCCATTTCTTCGAAGGTTGCACCAACGTGGAAAAGTGGTTGTGTGAGCCGTTTCCAGTATATTAAATTTGGTTCATCTATTTGAATAAATTCACATTCATTTTTATAGTTGCCTTTTTCCGGACCATGCATGACAAACTTCCAGCGACCTCCCGGCCGAAAATCAAATATTTCAAAAGTGTTTGAAAAACCGTTGGGTCCCCACCAAACTTTCAGTTGGTCAGGATTGGACCAAGCCGTGTAAACTCTCTCTTTAGGAAAGTCTAAAGCTCTTACAGTAACTATTTCTTGGTCAGGTTTTGGTGATGCAATCATTTGTTCTATTTAGTTTGCTAATTTCTTTTGCTTATGGCCTCGTATAAACAACGTGCCAGGCTGTTGGCCGAAGGGTGACGTTTATACAATGTTAGCTATCGTATTTTTATAGTGCTTCTGCAATCCTTTTTATCCATTGTTTGCCAAAGACTCTCAACACTAGGATTGGCCTTCTTTCTGCCTTTCCGTCCAGATACCACCATTCCGTATATAAATCTATGTAAAACCCGCTACTATAGTCAAGAAGGTAAAGGTAAATGCTATCCCCGTCCAAGTCGATTAACTTCTGGAAGTTCATTAGAACGAAGTCCGTCTTCACCCTCAATACTGCTATGTCTGACCATTTTGACAGTATTAAATAGTTTTCTTCTTCTAAATCTTTGGCAAAAACCTGCAAAATCTTAAATAGCTCATCCGCTTTTTGCTGCGGGAAGCTAATATTAAGGTAATTAAAGTCAAAGTCAGTGCTGTTTATTGATATTCTGTGGTTATCGATTTCTTCCAGCGTCAGAACATTATTTTCTGTTAAATCTTTGTTGGCTATAATTGAAGTCTGTTGTAGAAGGGACGGAAGTTGATTCTTCCTTTCTTGTTGACGCCTCAAAAGCTTAACCCGTTCTTTTCTTTCTTCTTTATCATCCATTATCTAATTCAATATGGTAGCTAACTTGTTTGTATCCGTCATTATGACGTATATATCACCAATATATTAGTAAAAACTTACTAATTATACCTTTGAGCCGAATACTACCCGAGTACAACACGGTTCCTCTTTTTCAGAAAACAATTAATTAAATAGCTTAGTCTTTATGTTTCCTTCAGCGGGGTAAACCAGGCAACTAGATTTCCCACTTATTTCATTGAAATCACAAACTGTTATAAACGCTGCTGCGGTAACAATTTTTCAGTGGCAAGGTTGAGGTTGTAAAATTTCATTACTATCAGTTAACCGTAAAGTTTATGAAAGGTGCTATTTTCAATTTAAGTAGTAAGCCTGCATTTGGCCTAACCAGTAATGGATTTAGAGATTATTTTCCGTTTCTTAAACCTCCATAAATTTCTGGCATTTTATCACCTTAGGTCTTTTTAACGGATGGCCTGATTGGTTCTATTAAAAAAATTTAAGTTCTTTAATAAGTTGGTTGGTAATGTTGTAACGTTTTGGGCGTGAGCAGATAAAATTTTTAATAATATATTAGTTATTAAATGTTGAATTACTTGTCTGTATAATTATCTTAGTGTAGTTTTGCAACTAGAATGACAAAGGCAGTACTTAAATATCTCCTAAGCCTGGGTATACTCTTGTTGAGCGTATATGGTCAGTTGTATGCCCATACCTTTCAGGAGTGTATTTGCCATTCTTCTAAAAGAACCCTGCTAAAGTCTGAGCATGCCAGTTTTGGCACCGTGCAAAATAGCCAGACGAAAATCATTAAAGCTACCTTTTCCGGTACCGAAAACGAAAACTGTAAATTAGTTGCTTCGGAAATTGAGGAAGAGAAACATGAATGGACTTCTCTCAAAAAGTTTTTAGCGAACAGTAACTACTTTACCACTCTTTTTTACACCCTGGCATTCGGCTATTCCGGCCTCTTCCTAAAAAACCACTTACCGTCCTGTAAGCATTCTATTTATTTCTCTGCTTATAAGTGGTATCTCCTATTCCGGGTTATCCGGATATGATCTTAAATTTCTCCTGTAGGCAAATCCAAATTGCCTAACCTTTTCTAATCCTATTATTTTTATTATCAAATATTCTAGCATTAAGCTAAAGAGAATATGCATGTGTATTGTGTTGCATAACTCTAAAATAGTATTAATCAAACCTTTCGTTTAAAAATCTAAATTATCATGAAGAGAATTCTCATGCTCTTGAGCTTGTGTGCCTTATTCTGTCATACAAGTTGTGAATCAAAAAAGGAAGAAAAAGAAGAGAAAACTAAATTTTTAGTTACCAGCCCTCTAAAAAAAGATACCTTAATCACTAAGGAATACGTCAGTCAAATCCGCGCCATCAGTCACATTGAAATAAGAGCTTTGGAAAAGGGCTACTTACAGAAGATTTTTGTAGACGAAGGCCAGTCGGTAAAAAAAGGGCAGCTCATGTTCCAAATTATGCCGGTTATGTACCAGGCGGAACTGCAGAAAGCCCAGGCAGAAGCCAGTTTCGCGGAAATCGAATACCAAAACACCAGTAAGCTGGCCCAAAGCAATATAGTGGCTCCCAATGAACTCGCTATGGCGAAAGCTAAATTAAACAAAGCCAAAGCGGAAGTATCTTTAGCCCAGGTTCATTTAGGATTTACGCAAATTAAAGCTCCTTTTGATGGTATCATGGACCATTTCCAGGTGAGACTGGGTAGTTTGGTAGACGAGGGCGATTTGCTTACCACTTTATCCGACAACAGTAAAATGTGGGTATATTTTAATGTACCGGAAGCCGAGTACCTGGATTATAAAACCACCCAGAAAAAGAATAACATCACGAAGGTAAAGCTCCAAATGGCCAATCAGCAGGTGTTTGAATATCCGGGCGAAGTGCAAACTATTGAAGCAGATTTTAATAACGAAACTGGGAATATTGCTTTCCGGGCCACCTTCCCCAACCCCAAAGGCCTGTTACGGCACGGCGAAACAGGTAATGTAATAATGGCGGTGCCAATGAAAAATGCGTTGTTAATTCCGCAAAAAGCCACTTTCGAAGTTCTGGAGAAAAAGTATGTGTATGTTTTAGATAAAAACAACGTGATCCGGTCAAGGGAAATTACCACTGCGGCAGAATTGCCGCACATTTATGTGGTTCAGAAGGGTCTGGCAGAAACGGATAAAATCTTATTGGAAGGTTTACGCCTGGTTCGGGAGAACGAAAAAATAGAAACCAAATTCGTAGAGCCTCAGGCTGCCCTATCGCAATTAGAGTTATATGCGGAATAATAAATTATCCTAAAAAGCAGAAGACATGTTTAGTAAGTTCATACATAGACCCGTATTTGCGATTATAATATCGGTCATTATTGTTTTTGTGGGTGGCTTGGCTATCAAGCAATTACCTATTTCCCAATTTCCGGATATTGCTCCCACCACCGTCAATATCTTTATTGCTTACCCCGGATCCAGTGCCGATGTACTGGTAAAATCTACACTGATTACCCTGGAACAGGCTATTAACGGGGTAGAAGGTATGCGGTATATTGCGACGGATGCCACCAGTGCCGGTGAAGCTACTCTCCGCATCATTTTTGAACCGGGAACTAACCCCAACGATGCGGTTATTCGAGTCAAGACCAGGGTGGACCAGGTAATGCCGCTCTTGCCCGAATTAGTACAACGGGAAGGGGTGGTGATTACCCCCATCCAGCCGAGTATGTTGATGTACGTTAACCTCTATTCCAAGACCAAGAGTATAGACGAAAAATTCTTATTCAACTACGCTACCGTTAAAATGATCCCGGAAATACAGCGGACCAAAGGGGTAGCCCGGGCCCAAATATTGGGTAGCCGCCGGTACGCCATGCGCGTTTGGCTAAACCCGGACCGGATGCGGGCCTATAAAATATCGGTGGAAGAAGTAATGGAGGCTTTAGGCGAGCAAAGTATTATCGGGCGTCCGGGCCGGTTAGGCCAAAGCTCCGGTATAGCTGCTCAGTCCCTGGAATATGTGCTCACCTACAAAGGCCGGTACAACAAACCGGAAGAGTATGAAAGTATTATTATCCGGGCCAATGCCGAAGGGGAAAGCATCCACCTAAAGGATATTGCCACGGTAGAGCTGGGAAGTGAGTTTTTTGATATTTATTCTAACCTCGATGGCCAACCTTCGGCCGCTATTGTGTTAAAGCAGAACTACGGCAGTAATGCCAGCGATGTAATTGCCGAAGTAAAAGCCAAGCTGGAGGACATGAAAACTTCCTTTCCTCCGGGCATGGATTATAAAATTAGCTATGACGTTTCTCAATTTCTGGATGCATCTATCGAGCAGGTAATTGATACGTTGCGCGATGCGTTTATTTTGGTGGCCATTGTAGTTTTTATATTCCTGGGCGATTGGCGCTCTACCCTAATCCCGATTCTGGCGGTGCCGGTATCCTTAATCGGGGCGTTTTTTGTTATTCAGTTTTTTGGGCTATCTATCAACCTGATTACTTTATTCGCGCTGGTACTGGCCATTGGTATCGTAGTAGATAATGCGATTGTGGTAGTGGAGGCGGTACACGCCAAAATGGAAGAAAAGCATCTTTCGCCTTATAAAGCTACCGTAGAAGTACTGCGGGAAATTGGGGGTGCTATTATCGCCATTACATTGGTTATGACGGCGGTATTTGTGCCGTTGGTATTCATGACCGGCCCGGTGGGTATATTCTACCGGCAGTTCTCTATTACTATGGCCAGTTCCATTGTTATTTCAGCCGTGATCGCGCTTACGCTTACCCCGGTATTGTGCGCCATGTTATTAAAAAATAACCATGGTAAACCCAAAAAGACGAACCTACTATCCAGAGCGCTTGATGGTTTTAATAGTTGGTTTGAAAGACTTACCGGAAGGTACGTGAACCTTTTAAGATCAATCGTGAGCAGAAGATGGCTTACTTTCGGTATTTTACTGGCATTTGGAGTAGGAATATTCTACGAGAATAAAATTTTACCGGCAGGATTTATTCCGAATGAAGACCAAGGAACTATCTATGCCATTATCCAGACCCCACCCGGTTCTACCCTCGAAAAAACCAACCAGGTGTCGCAAAGACTGCAGAAAATCTGCGAAGAAATTGATGGGGTAGAATCGGTATCTTCTTTGGCCGGTTACGAGATTATGACCGAAGGACGGGGATCCAATGCCGGTACTTGTCTGATTAACCTGAAAAGCTGGTCGGATCGGAAACATACCGTGAAAGAAATCATGGAAGAATTAGAGGAGAAATCGAAAGGCCTGGGGGCTGTGGTAGAATTCTTTGAACCACCAGCCATCCCGGGTTTTGGTTCTTCCGGCGGTTTTTCTATGCGTTTACTGGATAAAAATACCGATACCGACTACCACGAGTTTGATAAAATAAATCAACAATTCATGGATAATCTGCGCAAGCGGCCAGAGCTTACGGGCTTGTTCACCTTTTTCGCCGCTAATTATCCGCAATACGATTTAGAGATTGACAATAATCTGGCGATGCAAAAAGGAGTATCTATCGGCAAAGCGATGGAAAACCTTAATATTTTAATTGGTAGTACCTACGAACAAGGGTTTATTAAATTTAACCAGTTTTTCAAAGTGTACGTGCAGTCCGATCCTAAATTCAGAAGGCTCCCGACTGACCTTTTAAACCTTTTTGTTAAAAATGACCACGGCGATATGGTGCCCTATTCGGCGTTTATGAAGCTTAAAAAAACGCAGGGCCCCAACGAAGTTACCCGTTTTAATTTGTACAACTCAGCTGCTATTCAGGGCCTTCCGGCCGGGGGGTATACTACGGCCGATGCCATACAAGCCATTCAGGAGGTTGCCGCTAAGACATTACCTAAAGGATACGACATTGCCTGGGAAGGTCTTTCTTACGACGAATCCATCCGGGGGAATGAGTCGCTGTATGTATTTATTGTGGTATTGCTGTTTGTCTACTTTGTGTTGGCAGCTCAGTACGAGAGCTTTATTATTCCGTTTGCGGTAGTGCTGTCGCTGCCGGTGGGAGTATTTGGTTCGTTTTTGTTGCTGAAATTAATGGGGCTGGAAAATAACATTTATGCCCAGATCGGACTCATTATGTTGGTTGGTTTATTGGGTAAAAATGCCGTGTTGATTGTAGAATTTGCCGTTCAGAAGCGCCAGCAAGGAGCCACCATACTCAACGCTGCCATAGAAGGGGCTAAGGTACGTTTCCGTCCTATCTTAATGACCTCTTTTGCCTTTGTGGCCGGGTTGATTCCGTTGATTAGTGCTACCGGTGCCGGCGCCATTGGTAACCGCACCATTGGAGCTTCTGCTCTGGGTGGTATGTTATTCGGAACCATTTTCGGGGTTATCATTATCCCGGGATTGTACTACATATTCGCCCGAATGGCAGATGGCCGTCATTTGATTAAAGATGAACACGAAACGCCTTTAACCGAAGAGTATGTTTATGTCATTGACAGTGTTGCCCAAGTTGAAGAAAGTGAAAACCATGTATAAGAAAAGTATATTAAAATGGGTGGGGTTAGCTTTCGTTTCCCTAACCTACACAGCTTGTAGTTTGCCGAATTTGGTTCAAAGAACAGCAAACACGGCGGTACCTGCGACTTTTAACAACTCACAGGATACCACCAATACGGCAAAAATGAAGTGGAAAGAATTTTTTACCGATCCCAACCTGACGGCCCTGATTGATACTGCCCTGCAGCATAACCAGGAGTTGAATATTACTTTACAGGAAATTCAGATTGCCCAAAATGAAGTAAGGGCCAGAAAGGGAGAGTATTTACCTTTTGTTGGTTTAAGAGGCGGAGCCGGCGTGGATAAAGTAGCCAGATACACCAACATAGGCGCTATGGAAGCGACCACCGACATTAAACCGGAAAAAGAAATACCGGAGCCACTACCGGATTTTATGGTAGGAGCCTATGCTACCTGGGAGGTGGATATCTGGCATAAGCTGCACAATGCCAAAAGAGCCGCCTTAAGCCGGTACCTGTCTAGTGTGGAAGGGAAAAATTTTATGGTTACCAACCTGATTGCCGAAATTGCTAATTCTTACTTTGAATTATTGGCTCTCGATAATCAGTTGGCGATTGTAAAACAGAACATTGAGATTCAAAACAATGCCCTGCAAATTGTGAAACTGCAGAAAGAAGCAACCCGGGTTACGGAGTTAGCCGTCCGCCGGTTTCAGGCCCAGGTACTCAACACCCAAAGCCTGCAGTACAACATTCAACAAAGAATCACCGAAACCGAAAACAGAATTAACTTTCTGGTGGGCCGTTACCCGCAGCCCGTTCAAAGGAACAACCAAGCTTTTGATAATTTAATACCGAAACCCATACAGGCCGGTATTCCAGCACAGTTATTATCTAACCGGCCGGACATTAAACAGGCCGAACTGGAATTGGCCGCTGCCAAGTTAGATGTAAAAGTGGCGAAAGCCATGTTTTATCCTTCATTAGGTATTTCGGCGGGCATTGGTTACCAGGCATTTAATCCAACATATTTGCTAAAACCTGAATCGTTGCTGTATACGCTTGCCGGAGATTTGGCGGCTCCCTTGGTTAATAAAAATGCGATTAAATCCGTTTTTAATAGCGCTAACGCCAAACAGATACAGGCGGTGTACAACTATGAGCGTACTATTTTAAACGCGAACATGGAGGTGGCTAATCAACTGGCAAAAATCAGTAATCTGGAAAAAAGCTTTAATTTAAAATCGCAGGAAGTGGAGGCTCTAACTCAATCCATTGATATTTCTAATAACCTTTTCCGCTCGGCCCGCGCCGATTATATGGAAGTATTACTCACCCAACGGGATGCCTTGGAATCCAGATTTGATCTGGTAGAAACCAGAATGCAGCAAATGAATGCGATGGTAGATATTTACCGGGCATTAGGCGGCGGCTGGAATTAAACACTTCACTTACCAATTAATTAATAAGTTTGTTATAAAAAGAGAATCAGCTCCATAAATAAAAAAAGCCAGCTTACAAATATGTAAGCTGGCTTTTTTTATTTCTCTGTTCTAACCTTTTTCCATTCTTTACGGCTTAATGGCAACTTGAGTCTCGAGACTCCGGTGAATAATAAATTTAATAAATTGTTGACACTACCATTTTACGGAACCTTTTTGGTAGTTGCTTTCCTGTAATCCAGTTCCGGGTGGTTGGTAATGTAGCTCCATTCATCCGGCAAAAGCTCAAACCATTCGCTGTCTGGAAAAGATTGTTTTTCGTCCGTTAAAGTAATTTGAGAGTAAAATCCACCGTCGAAGGGGGTACGCCAGTATTTTAACTGATTTTTATCCGGCACTTGAAAACTTTTCACATATTGCACTTTTAAGCCAGCTTCCTGCAACCGGGTGTACCAAGGCCAGTCTGTTTCCGAAGGTGGAGGCAAACTTATTTGGAGCAAGCCTCCACCCGCCTGAATGTATCGTTCCAATTCGGTACGTTGCCGGTAATTCAGAAGTCTATTCGCTGGGTTAATAAATACCAGCGCACTGTATTTTTTTAAATATTGCTCGGAGAATTTAGCGTTGATCTGGGTAGTATCCAGGGTATATTTATTTTCTTTTGCTACTTTTTGTAATGCCTGAATGCGCGCAATTGACAGAGTTGGGTCCGACTCGTTTTTCGCATACACGAGCAAAAGCTTTTTAGGAGCCGGCTTTGTTACCGTTTGCAGTAAGGAAAAGAAAGATAAAAAAATTAAAATCCGGTACATGTTTCAACTATTTCGGTGCGACGGATTTTGAATAGCACAATAGAGCAAACTCCAAATTAGAAGCAGGACAATCTCTGCACTAATAACCGGGCAAATAAATAACGTAATATTACTTACCTGCCGCTTCTTGCCGGGTTTTTTGGAAAAACAACATATGATAGGGCAACGCATTGCCCCAGTAAGGCCAGGTATGCGCCCCAGGTCGTTCAATATATTCATGAGGCACTTTTTCAATTACTAAACGCCGGTGTAATTCACGGTTACTTTCAATCAAAAAATCATCTACACCACAATCAAATAGTATTTTAACCGGACTGGCTTTTAGCTGCGGAACCATATTTACCACGGAGTTCTGAACAAATTTTTCGTAATTCTGTGTCTTTGGTCCCAGCAAACTTTCCATACTCTTCATTAAATCACCACCTTGAATAGAGGCAATATCCAAAGCTCCGCTCATACTAGCCGCGGCTAAGTATAAATCGGGGTGGCGGGCCGATAAATACAAGGCACCGTGGCCTCCCATACTTAAACCCGAAATAAACCGTCCTTCGCGTGAAGTTAGAGTACGGTATTTATTTTGAACTTCCTGCACCAGTTCTTCTGTAATAAAAGTTTCGTACTGACTGGTTTTATCCAACGGGCTATCCAGGTACCAACTGCTAAATCCCCCATCCGGAGTAACAATAATCATCTGGTATTGGTCCGCAAGATTTGTTAACACCGTTTTATCCGGCACTTTGGTCAACCAATCCCGGAAATCTCCACTGTAGCCATGAAGTAGATAAAGCACCGGATAAATAGTTTTCTTTTGCTTTTTATAACTCTCAGGCACTACTATACCGGCGTGAAGCTTCGTGTTCATGGCGACACTGTTAATTTCTAAGGTATCTACTTTAGCAGCTTGGGCAGTATAAAAAGTAAACAGGGTAAAAAATAAAAGCAGGTATTTGGTAAGCATAAGGAGATAAAATTTAAGAAATAAGCATCAAAATGATTTAACTATAAGGATATATTATAAAAAGCCGGTAAATTTTAAAATCTACCGGCTTTTTAGTTATGATAATGTAATAAGCAGACTTATTTCGGTAACACTTTCATGGTGCCTTGCATGGAGTAAAAATGGCCAGGTACGGAGCATTCGTAATTGTAGTTACCGGGTTTTTCGGGCGCAATAAAGTAAATGGTTTCCGTGGACTGCGGCTGCAATAGGTTGGTATGGTACAACACTTTATTTGTAGACGGAATATAATTCTTTTGTTGGCCTTCCAGGCCTAACTTCATTGCTAAGGTACCTACTTCAATGGCTGTTCCGGGCAGAACTACCACAAAATTATGCAGCATGTCGTCGTCGTTCTGAAATACCACTCGTATTTTGCTACCGGCTTTTACCTGAAACTGCGACGGTTCAAATTTAAGTCCGGGCTTCGTGCCCATGTTAATGGTGTAATCCGCGGTACCATTCCAAGCGGCGGGCATTTCGGTTACGCGCTTGGCCATTTTAGTTCCGGCTGTTGTATTAGCCGAAGTTGATTCGGTGGCGCTGGCTTTGGTGGTTGTTTTTGTACTACCTGCTGCTTTACTTGCGGAGGCCATCATGGCTGCATGGTCGTGAGCGGGAGCAGCTGCCCGAGCAATATTCAGCTTTTCGCCGTCTGGTAAATTATTTAAGGTGTAATAACCTACATTATGCAGTAAGGGCTGACCCGTAGCAGAACGAACGCCATCGGTATTAATTTCGTGAATATAGCCTAAGCGTAAATCATCTACTACCAAACGTGCTTTCATCCCGTCCGGCGAAACCACTACTCCCCGAATAGAACATTCCTTGTTGTTGATTACGGGACTGCCGTAGGTAGCGTGGTATTTATAGTTAAAACCGGTTACTTTGTAAGAAGTTAAAGCAGCAGCTATAGCTTTATCTACGGGTTGAGTAAACTCAATTTCAAAACCATCGGGCATGGCGTGAATAGTTTTCATTTCGAAAGGTGTTCTACCAGTCCAGACTAAACGTTGCAGACTGAATAATTCTTTACCCGTCGAAGACCATCCACGGCTGGTCATACCCACGAACATAGAACCATCGTGGCCCCATACCTGCCGCAAAATACCCGACGAAAATCCTTCCCGAAAGCCGAAAGCAACGCCCTGGTACTCACCTTTTACTTTTTCCAAGTCAACGCGCATAATTTTGCTTTGGCCCTGGTCACCCACAAATATTTGATTCTGGAACGGACCGAATTTACCGTTGGTGTTATCATTTAAGAAGGCAGAGGTAGAAATACCAAAAATCCCGTGCGGCATCCAAATAGCGGGCGCTTTTAATTCCGGTACCCGCTTGGCTACATCGTATAAAGGCTCCCCGGTATTAGGTACATCCTGTGGTTTTAATTTTAATGGTGAACCGGGCAAACCGGACCAGTTTAAACTTTCTGCATTGCCTAAAAAGTCACCTTTTTCTACGTGCGAAATACGACCAGAACCTACCCAGTCCCCTTGGTTTTCGGTATAGAAGAAGTCGCCGGCCGCATTAAAACCGTAACCAGCCGGGGAACGCATACCGGCCGCAAAGGGAGTCATTTTACCATCCGGAGTAATTTCTAAAGTCCAACCGCGCCAAGGAACCAAACTCACCCCGTGGCCTAAACTATTGCTCCAGCCTACGTTAAGGGTAACTAGCATATTGCCGTTGGGCAAAAAGGTAGGGCCATAGGAATACTCGTGGTAATTACCGGATAAAGGCCAGGAATATATTTTATCGTAAGAATCCGCTTTGCCATCCCCGTCGGCATCGCGTAAACGGGTTAGTTCACTGCGTTGAGTTACATAAATATCGCCGTCTTTGTAAGCCAGACCTAACGGCTCATGCAAACCTTGCGCGAAGCGCTTGTAAGTAGGCCGGTCCTCCCCGGAAACAGTGGGGTTCGATACTATCCAGACTTCGCCGCGGCGGGTACAAACTGCTAAGCTGCCATCGGGTAAAGTAGCCATACCACCTACTTCCAGAATTACATCTTCCGGAACCGGCAGTGAAATTAAGGTATAATAATCGTCTTCTTTCGCCGGAGCGGCCTCTACTTTGGTTAAGCCTTTAGGAGCCGGAGCCGGTTGTTTACTGCCGGTAGCTGGATTTACCTTGGTTTGCGCCCAGCCGGTATTTTGTAAAAATAAAAGTCCCGCTGCTACCAAGGTAGCTTTGACTACATAGTTTATTTTATTTATTCTTTTCATGATGTTCTTAATCTTTTTAAACTACTGTTCAGTCAATCATAACCTAACGAGTTGTTCCACCTAAAATAAGCTGCACACAGAAATTTATAACTGTGGACTATCGTTTATCGACCATAGACTAAACACTACCACACAATAGCATATTTTACTACGCCAGTTGCCTCTTTCGCTTTCACCGGTAGCAACATTTCTTCGGTGTTCTGGGCAGTTTTCCGGATTACCGGTTTTTCTTTGTCGATTAGCTGAACAAAATACTCTTTATCGCCGATAGCGTAAAGGCCATTTGGTAGTTTGGTAATGGTGCTGCCTTCGGCTACCCGACACCAGATAGCTTGTTTTTCCTGACCGGGTGTTACGGTAAAAGTATGCGTTAATTTGCGGCCGTTATCTTCTGGTTCTAAAGTTTCCCGAATAGTGGCATTACCTAAAGTATATTTAAAAACCGGACGACCGGCTTTGCTTATATCATACCCTAAATTATTATACGCCGCATTCGAGTCCGGCCAAGCCGCATTTTGATCAGCTAAAAAAGTGAGCGAAGGTTTAGCCGGAAATGGAGTTACACTGCCCATTGGAACTTCTAATTGGGTTTCGCCGCGACCGTACCACATTGGCGTAGTTTCCAGAAAATTGCCGCGCCAAACTTGCAAAAACTGTCCCCGGCTCACATCAACGGCGTAATTCGCGCCGCCCGGCTCACCCACGGATAGCACGTGCGTTCTCTTTTTACCCATATGCTCCAGAAAACCCCGTTGCATAACTGGTTCGTCTTCTACGGCTACAGTAATGGCTCCTACTGGTTCCACCACCTTTAAGGGAGATTTCAGAGTAGTCAGGGCCACACCCGGGCCACTCACCGAAAGAATAATATCGTTGCGGCGAGCATACCAGTACGAAGAGCTCTTAAAGTAAAATAATGTAAGCGGGTATGTACCAGCCGCTAGTTTTACAGTACCAGTCGCCACTCCGGTCTTACCAGTTACGGTTAATACTTTCTTATCGCCAATGGTTAATTCGCCGGCACCGTTAATGTAGTTTGGATTGGTATCCATGGGAATCCAGGCCAGATTTAAATTAAAATTATAATCGCCGGATGTTGGTACCTGAATGGTACCGGTAATTTTGCCGGCAAACTGGTCGCGGGTAGCGGGAGCGAGATGTGCCAGCACATCTATATCCATTTCAGCGGTGGGTGCCTGGGTGGTAAAATCGGTTAAGGCTTTGATATTGTCGTAAGAGGTTAATTTCAGGTCAATTAATTTAACTTCTTCGGTGCCGTATGATTGGTATTTAATATTGCGGATAGCCACCGCGCCGTGGTCGCCCTGAATCATAAGTGGACCTAAGGGTTTTTCGTCTTCGAAAGCGGCGGCCCGGGTTGGGCCGGTTACTTCAATGTTCTTCTGCACCAAAACGCCGTTTTGATACACTTCCACAAAGCGGGCATTTTCAATTTTTTGTCCTTGGGCGTTAAAACGAGGAGCTCGGAATATAATTCTATAATGCTGCCATAGTCCGGGGGCTTTGCTTACGTTTACCAAAGGGGGATGGCCTTCGTATCCTTCGCGGCCAGGGCCACGTTTTTCGTCCCAGCGTTGGTAAATAGCACCGGCATCCGAATATTTCGGGTCTTTCTCTCCCCAGGAATCAAACATTTGCACCTCGTAGCGGCCTTGCAGGTAAACGCCCGCATTAGAGCCTTTGGCCATCATAAAGTCCAGTTCCAGTTCTATATCGCCGTGCTCCATGGTAGTAAACAAGTGGCCATTGTTACTTTTGCCGGGGGTGTTCACCAGAATGCCAGTTCCAGCGGTTGTTTTGCCATTCCCCCCTTTTATTGGATCAAAAAATACATCCTTCGCCAGTTTCCAGTTATTACTTACCGGTTTAAAGGCACTTAAGTCCGTTAAAGCAATGGGAGTTAAAGTTGCGGCATTAGTACTGGTCTGGGCAGTTCCTTCGTACTGCCACCATAAGGAGCACAAAAGAGGAAGAATGATTTTTAAATTAATTTTAAATTTCATGCGATAAAGTAAAGAGAATAAAATGGTTAGTATTTACAAATATAGTTATTGTTTTTATAACAATAAGGCTAAATTCTGGATTAGTAGTGCCTGTTAATATAAGATTATGTTGGCATAGCCTCTGCTATAGCTTTATTTATTATTAAGTTGTTGCATTACTCAATTTCTGTTCTTTTTGTCTTAACACAAAGTAAGAGGGCCCCTTCCCTCAGAACCCAAAAAACGCAAGACGATTTTCAACTCACTGGCGCTCAAACACAAAATCGTCAGGTTTTACACCTGGAACGGTTCACTGTTAGATAGCCGTTATTGGTAATCTTAAATCACATCCAGCATCTAGTATCTAGATACTTGTGTCTAATTTCTTACTCATTAAATGTAATAGCCGATAAGGCGGCAAGTTTATCATTAGGCTTTTCGCGTTTTACAATAATAAAATACAAGTCGTGCTTACCGGTGATAGGCTTGTCTAAGGTGCCAGTAACTTGTTTAGGCCCTTTACCGCCACCATTCGCCTGGAAAGTTGTTCGGCTAATAACAGGACCCGCAAAGGAACCAATGCGCAATTCTATCTCGCCGTTTTTATCCGGGGCCGAATAGTCGTAGGTAAACCCTTTGATATTGGTTAAATCGGTGTTTTTGAGTAAAATAAATGCCTTATGGTCGCCGGTACTCAAATTGTTGCCGAACCGCCGGAAACCGGTATACCCATCGGCATCAATGCTTCTTACTTTGGCGTTGCGCAACGTTACTACCTCCGTGCCAGTAAGCGGACCTACGGCTTTACCACCTTTATCGGTGTAAGTAGCTAGTAAAGTGTACATTCCTCGCGGTTCGGTTTCTTTGTGTTCTTTTAAGGCAACGGTACCTTTAGCCGGCAAGTTAATTTTTTGTTTTTTAGCATCGGTGAGCGAGAAAATGTAATTCACCATTTCCTGCGCATCTTTCTCGGCAATTTGCGGGTGAGCGCTCATGACGTGCTCCGTTCCCCAGTTACCCCCGCCGCCCGCAATGATTTTCTTAGCTAATAGCTCTACCGCCCCGCTTTGCTTCTTATAACGAGTTGCCACGGCTACAAAAGCGGGTCCCACCGAAACTTTATCAATAGTATGACAGGCTTTACAATCACTATTGGTAATCAGCGTTTTACCTAGCGAATTTGTTTCGATGGTAGTAACTACCTGGTGCCCCGCACTTGGTTCTTTGTTGGAAGTACTAGGTTCCGGATTGTAATCGAAATACACTTTTAAGTTTTTAGGATCAATGGTTTTATCTTCTTTATCCTTTATTTGAACGTTGTATGTAAAAGGCTTATTCTCCCAGTAAAAAGATTTGTTGCCGGTGGTGGCAATCGTTACTTCCGGCGACGCATTACCTACTTTTACTATTATTGTATCCGTAGAAGATAAGCCGGAATTATCTGTAACTTTTAAAACTGTCTGGTAAATACCCGGCTCTTTGTAAGTGTATGTTGGATTAGGGGAAGTAGCGCCAACTGTTTTGCCGTCGAACAGCCATTGGTAGGTTAACTTATCGTTATCGTCCAGGTCGCGGGTACCCCGGCTAGCAAACTTTACCCGGAGCGGTGCCGGGCCGGTTACTTCCGTTAACTCTGGTCCCATGCGTGGGTCGGAAGTTAAGTAAGAACGGGCACTGGCCTGCGCCATTGCTATAGAATCCGTGGCGTACGCTTTCGCAATAGGTGGTCGGTTACTAGTATTATATTCAATTTTTACCAACCGAGCGTCTTCGTTATCAGCGCCATAAACCGAGCCATATTCAAGCATATACATCACCCCATCTTTGCCAAAAGCTAAATCAATTGGTCGCCGGAAATCGCCGTTTAAAGCCATAAAAGGTTCAGCCCGGACAAAATTTTCGTTGGCATCAAATCGTAAGGCCATTACCCAATTGCGCATCCAGTCCATCACGAATAAAGTACCATCGTAAAACTCTGGAAACTTAGATTTAGAAGTTGAATTTTTATCGTAAGTGTAAAATTCTCCGGCCATGGCGCTACGGCCGCCAATGCCTAATTCCGGAAACTCTTTGGAAGCATCGTAGGGGTACCAAATCATGGCCGGTACTGCCGGAGGTAATTTATTTAACCCGGTATTATTAGGAGAGTTATTGATGGGAGCTTTAGCATCGTAGAGTGCTCCGGCTTTTTTAGTGGCAAAATTCCATTCGGGATAGGCAATACTGTTACCCACAAAATAAGGCCAACCATAATTACCTGCTTTTTTGGCCTGATTAAATTCATCATAGCCTTTCGGGCCGCGCAAACTATCTACCCCGGCATCCGGACCAATTTCTCCCCAGTACAAAACCGAAGTTTTTGGATTTAAAGCAATCCGGTACGGATTACGGCAACCCATTACGTAAATCTCGGGCTTGGTTTTAGGCGTTCCTTTTGCAAATAAATTTCCTTCCGGAATAGTATAGGAACCATCCGGCTCCGGATGAATGCGCAATATTTTACCTTTAAAATCATTCGTATTAGAAGCCGAACGCTGAGCATCTTCGCTGTAATGCTCCGGCTCGGGCCTTTCATCAATAGGCGCATAACCCAAAGACGGGAAAGGAGTAGTTCCATCACCAGTAGATAAATACAAATTACCTTCTTTATCCCAGGCCAGAGAACCACCGTGGTGGGCACCGCTTTTTTCCTGCACCGGCACTTGCAACAATACTTTTTCCGAACCAGCATCCAGGGTATTATCGGGTTTTAAAGTAAACCGGGACAAATGAAACAAGTACGGCTCCTCGGCTTTTGGTGGGCTATAGTACACGTATAGCTGTTTGTTAGTAGCAAAATTAGGATCTAAAGTTAAACCAATTAAACCGGTACCGCCTTTCTGCACTACCTCAAATTTATGGACCTGGTTTAGCTGCTTGGTTTGAGGATCGTAAACCGATAACTTACCCGCAAATTCCGTAAAAAACACCCGACCATCTGGTGCTACGGCCAGTTCCATGGGTACCGCTAAGTCGTTTACCAAAATGGTTTTTACAAAACGGTTTTCCTCGGGCACTACCACGGCGTATGATTTAGTATAATCCAATGGCTTGCCATTGCCCATCGCGTATTTAATACCGCCCAGTAAATGATGTAAGAATAAAGGATCACTGTAACTTTCGGGAGTATGGCCACAGCCGGTATAAAAAGCTCGACCGCCATCGAACTCGTGGTACCAAATAATTGGGTGATTGGCGCCATTAGTACCACCTTCGTAAGAATTTTCGTCGAGTGAAGCCAACACTTTAATTCCCGGGTAAAAAGAACGGTAATTATACCACTCGTCGGTTCGTTCCCACTTATCGGGCAAACCGGTAGTAGCTAGGTGGGTTTTATCGGTTACTTCTACAATGGCTTTGCGCTCACCTGGCTGCAGCGGATGACTGGAAAAATGGGCGCCCATTAATTTATCGTACCAGGGCCATTCGTATTCAGTATCTGCGGCGGAGTGGATACCCAAATAACCACCACCCGCCTGAATATAGCGCTCGAAAGCGGCTTGTTGTTCAGGGTTGAGTACGTTTCCGGTAGTACAGTTAAAAATTACGGCTTGATACTGTTTTAAACTATCATCGGTGAAATAAGCGGCGTTACGGGTGGTATCAACCCGCCAGTTATTTTCTATTCCCATTTTATAAATAGCCTTGTTGGCGTATGGGATAGAAGTATGCTTCCAACCCATAGTTTTTGAAAACACTAAAACACGGGCTGGTTGTTTAAGCTGACTTGCCGTTTGCTTTTTACCGTTTAAACAGGAATACAATCCTAAGCTTACAAGCAATACACTAAGTAAGCCAAGCCAATGCCGGCGGATAGTTGTAAAATTGATCATGCTGATAAATGCTGTTCCAGATGAAATTTTGAAATTCTTAAATGTACTATTTTTTAAGGAATTTTAGCTAGTACTTTTATTCAAATAAAACCACGAAAAAAGAATGACCTGAATTATTGCAGTTAAATTATTTCAATTACAACTTACCCTTAAAATACCAGTACTAAAGCCAATAACTAATTACATTTTACTAACTCCACATGAAAATTCTAACAGCCGCTCAGACGCGTGCGGCCGATGCTTTTACGGTGAAGCAGGAAAATATTCCTTCCCTTACTTTAATGGAGCGGGCAGCACGCGCATTTGTCGGCTGGTTCGAAAATAAATTTTCAGCCAGTCCGGCTCAGCCAATTTTAATTTTTTGTGGACCTGGTAATAATGGTGGGGATGGCTTAGCCATTGCGCGGCTTTTGTACCAACATAATTATTTAGTGCGGGTTTATATTTTACCCACTACTAACTCGTATGCCCCTGATTTTACCGCTAATCTGGAACGTTTATCCGAAGAAATTAAAAAAATGTATTTGCATCAGCTAGCTGATCTACCAAATTCTCTAGATAATGCTATTGTAGTGGATGCACTTTTTGGTACAGGTCTCAACCGCCCGCTTACCGGTTTCATTGCCGAGCTTATTGAGCAAATAAATAAGAGTTCCGCCACTGTAATAGCGGTAGATATACCTTCCGGATTATTTACCGATGCTCCTAATGCAGCGACAGACAGAATTATACAAGCTGATTATACTTTGTCATTTGAGTTACCGAAACTGGCTTTTCTTTTACCTGCTAATGCGCCTTATGTAGGTGAATGGGCCATAGCACCAATTGGCTTAAACGCCAACTTTATTGCAGAAACAGAGTCATCTTATTTTTTTATTTCTCCGGATGTGCCAGTTGCTATTTTAAAACCTCGTCCGAAGTATGCGCATAAAGGCACGTTTGGTCACGCTTTGCTTATTAGTGGGAGTTACGGTAAAATGGGGGCTACCGTATTATCGGCGCGAGCTTGTTTGCGGAGCGGCGTAGGCTTACTTACCGTGCATTGCCCAGCAGTTGGCTATACTATTTTACAAACGGCAGTACCAGAAGCCATGACCTTAACCGATACAGAAAATAATTTTATTTCCCAATTACCAGATTTAAGTACTTATACTGCTATTGGCATTGGACCGGGCTTAGGTAAAAACCCAGCCACTCGCCAAATGGTAAAACAATTATTAGCTACTGCCCGTGTGCCACTCGTAATAGATGCTGATGCCTTAAATATAATGGCTGAAGATGAGAGTTTGAAAAACGCTTTACTTCCCGATAGCATTTTAACCCCGCATCCTAAAGAATTTGAACGCTTAGCCGGTTCAGCCGAAAACGATTATCACCGCTTAGAATTATTGAAAGAATTTTGTCAGAAACATACGTGTTATGTAGTTTTAAAAGGAGCACATACTTGCATTGGTACTCCGGCGGGCACCTGTTATTTTAATAGCACTGGTAATCCGGGGATGGCTACTGGTGGCACCGGCGATGTATTAACCGGCATTATTACCGCTTTAGTGGCGCAACAATATTCTGCTTTGGATGCTTGTATTTTAGGAGTTTACCTCCACGGCTTAGCCGGTGATTTAGCTAAGATTGAAAATGGCGAACAAGCTTTATTAGCATCAGATATTATCCAATACTTGGGCAAATCGTTTTTAAAAGGCTCTTACTTAGATTGACATTCCGTATTTATTCTTCCTGAACCTAGCCATTAGATGGCGATAGTTGCGGCCAGATAAACGAGTAAAAACTGCAGCAACATCATACCATCCGCCAAAATCAGGAAATAATAATCGTTGCGTTTCTCGTGGCTGAACCATACCACCATTGCTGCTATCGCTGCTGATAATTCTAAGTTGAATAGCATGAGTCCGCTTTCTGTAAACCAGGTAAGTTCCGCAAAAATTAATAAGAGAACTAAAGAAAGAATTTTGGTGAACCGCACTCCAACTAAACCCGGAAAGGTAAGCGTACGGGCAAGCCGGTCTTTTTCAAAATCGCGAATATCGAATAACAAGGTAAGAGCAAACAAAAAGAAAAAACGCCGCAGCAACAGTAAAACATTTTCTGTAGATAAAATCGATATGTTCCCAGCTAGTAAAGGTAATATAACTGTTACGCAACTCCAGACATAAGCCACTAGAAACACTTTTACTAAAGGCACATTTCGTAGCGGCATGTACATTCCGTTTTTCTGCGGAATAATTCTGGAAGAGTATAAAATTGAAATAGCTACTAAGTGGGCTATAAACCAAATGTGATGCGTTTGTCCGTGCCGGGCAAATAAGTACAAGGAGCTTAAACCAGCAATGCTCATACAAAATAATAGAATTGGCCGGTTTCGGGTCAACCAATTCTTTCGCTCAGAAATGAGTACGTTCTGGTTAAATTTATATGGTAGCAAGCCATCTAAATTATAAATAAAAAAAGTAGCTAAAAATGCCAATTCCGCTAACCATAACCTTACCGGAAGTTGTAACAACAAGTACGTTTGCCACACTAATCCGAAAGCGCATGCCGCAATGAAAGTATTACTGAACAAAATACAACGCCCTACGTCCCGGAAAAAAGATTGCATTCGCAGTTTTATAAAAGTAAAAATTAGCTAAAAATAAGGGGAATTGACGATTTTAAGATTGACTCGTTTTCTGCACGTAAGTATTACTGAAATAATGGATGATGCGCTAAGCAAACTTATTTGTTTTTAAAGGTGCAAAAATAAAAACCGGTTATTCTGAAGAACAACCGGTTTTACGTAAAATACTGTGTATTTCTAATTTTGGTAAAAAATATAAGCACATCAAGTATAAACTCTAATCTAACTTTTAAGCTTATAGCTTTTATAACTATCCCTTCACAAATTATCTTTCGGTAAGCTCCGGTTTATTCCGGAAGGTTGTATTGTATAATTCAATGCTTTTATTAATAATTTCGTAGGCTTGCTCTCTTCCTAAAAATTGCTCTACCACAACTTCTTTGTTTTCCAGTTTTTTGTAATCTTCAAAAAAGCGACGAATTTCTAGCAGGGTATGAGGTGGTAATTCCGAAATATCATTTATGTGGTTTACCGACATATCATTTTTAGCTACCGCAATGACTTTATCATCTTCTTCGTTGTTATCAATCATTTGCATTACCCCAATTACTTTTGCTTCAATAATGCACATCGGGTGTACATCAATGGAACAAATTACCAGGATATCCAGAGGGTCACTATCGTCGCAATAAGTTTGCGGAATAAAACCATAGTTTGCCGGGTAATGAACCGAGGAAAACAATACACGGTCCAGTTTCAACAGACCGCTTTCTTTATCGAGTTCGTATTTAGCTTTCGAGCCTTTCGGAATCTCGATAATTCCGGTAACTACTGCTGGCGCGTTTTCGCCATACTTTACACTATGCCAGGGGTTATTTTTTCTTGTCATTTATAATCTTCTTTTAAATAGTAAATTTTCGTACAAAATTTCGTAAAAGTACGACTTATCGCGGATTGGTTTACTATTTCAACATACAACTTCAGTATCGTTCAATTTTTTAATAGCGTAAAATCAGTAACAATGGTTACTTAATATGAGCGCTCTATTCGAAATTGACAGTTGATGAATGAATATGGGTCAGATAAAACGCAGGAATTTATTCGGCTAAAGATAATTCCTTTTTATTACCCTGTTCTAAATTGTTGTAAGGCCGGAGATAATAAACCAAAATAACTTACTTTTATAACTTTAAACCATAAAAAAGCATTACAAAAGTTGGTTTAACAACTTTATCTAAAATGTAAGTTTTGCTCTTTTCGCATGAATTTAAAAGAAATTATATTAGTATTTATTGGAGGTGGCTCTGGTAGTCTGGTTCGTTATAGTTTAAGTAAACTTATCACTACTATCTACCCTACTTTATTTCCGTTAGCTACTTTGGTAATTAATAGTTTAGCCAGCTTAATTTTAGGTTTGTTTTTAGGTTTAACTTTTAAATCATTTCAGAACTCTGATCTTAAACTATTAGTTGCAGTAGGTTTTTGCGGTGGGTTTAGTACCTTTTCTACTTTCAGTAACGAAACCCTGATTTTATTTCGGATAGGTCAAAGCCAAATGGCTGTACTCAATATTATCCTAAGTTTAGTTATTTGTATTGGAGCAACTTATTTGGGCTATCTTCTTACTGAATAATAAAATAAAGATTATATAAAGAACTTTTCAGCTATTTAAATTGACCTATTAAGTTGAATTCTTATTAAGTTCAAGGGTCTAACCTTTATAAATGAAAAAGGCTCCAATATGCTGAAGCCTTTTTCATTATAAGAAATAGTTCTCTATATCACCTGCTTGCGGCTAATGCTTCTGCACCACCTACAATCTCCAGAATTTCCGTTGTAATAGCCGCTTGACGAGAACGGTTATACGTTAACTTTAACTGCTTTAATAATTCACCGGCATTATCCGTTGCCTTATCCATGGCCGTCATACGGGCACCGTGTTCTGAAGCGTTTGACTCCAATATTGCTTTATAAAACTGAATTTTAAGTGATTTTGGAATTAACTCCTCAATAATCTGCTCTTTGGATGGCTCAAAAATATAATCAGTATTTGTTGTAACGGCAGAAGTTGATGTAGCCGAGGCTTGCTCCTGAATAGGTAAAAATTGCTCTACCCGGATTATCTGAGTGGCTACGTTTTTAAATTCATTATACACTATATCCACCTGGTCGTACTCACCCGCCTGGAAAGCATTCATGGCATATTCTGCTGCTACCCGCACTGTATCAAATGATAGCTGAGTAAAAACATGCGTATAATTACCAATTAGCTTAGAGCCTCGCTTCGTTAAATAATCATGACCACGCTTACCAATAGCTAAAAATTCTACTCGGCCTGCGGCCATTTGCCGGCTATAACGCTCCTCTATTAAATTATTTACTGCTTTAAGAACATTACTGTTAAAGGCGCCGGCTAATCCCCGGTCAGAAGTAACTACAACAACTAATACACGATTAATTTCCCGTTGTTCTGCATACACATTCGCCGTTGAATCATTGGTTAACCGGGATAAATTAGTTAAGATGCTGCTTAATCGCTGGGCATAAGGCCGCATCCGGATAATATTGTCCTGAGCCCGGCGCAACTTAGCCGCCGCCACCATTTTCATGGCTTTGGTAATTTGTTGGGTCGAGGTTACGGAAGTTATTCGGCTACGTACTTCTTTTAAACTGGCCATTTAGTTTGTATAATTTTGAAAAGATAAAAACACAAATGTGAAAAATTCTTGATTTGCCTCTATCTTACTTTTATTAGAAAAAGTGTTTACCAGCATATAACTAGTAAACACTTTTTTACCTTATTACTTTCTATATCTGGATGATACTTCTTTCGCTACTTGTTTAATAGCACTGATAGCAGTATCCTCTAACTTACCTACACGCAATAAATCCAAGGCATCTTTGTGATTCAATTCCATACTGCGCAAGAATTCTTGTTCAAAGTTTCTTACTTCATTTACCGGAACATCGTCAATTAAACCGTTGGTGCAGCAATAAATAATGGCTACTTGTTGCGCTACTGGCACTGGGGAGAACTGTGGCTGCTTTAATACTTCCAGGTTCCGACGACCACGTTCAATCGTTAACTTAGTAGAAGCATCCAAATCTGAACCAAATTTAGCAAATGCCTCCAATTCCCGGAACTGAGCTTGATCCAGTTTTAGAGTACCGGCCACTTTCTTCATTGACTTGATCTGAGCGTTACCTCCTACCCGTGATACCGAAATACCTACGTTAATGGCCGGACGAATACCAGAGTTAAATAAGTTAGTTTCCAAGAATATTTGACCATCTGTAATTGAAATTACGTTGGTTGGGATGTAAGCCGAAACGTCACCTGCTTGGGTTTCAATTAATGGTAAAGCGGTTAATGATCCCCCTCCTTTTACCAAATGCTTAATAGAATCTGGCAAGTCATTCATATTACGGGCAATCTCGTCGGATGCGTTAATTTTTGCGGCCCGCTCTAACAAACGAGAGTGCAAATAGAACACATCACCTGGGTAAGCTTCCCGTCCTGGAGGACGACGTAACAATAAAGAAACTTCCCGGTAAGCCACTGCTTGCTTCGACAAATCGTCATAAACAACCAAAGCTGGACGACCCGTATCGCGGAAGAATTCACCAATAGCTGCTCCGGTAAAAGGAGCGAAAAACTGCATTGGTGCCGGATCGGATGCCGAAGCAGATACCACAATAGTGTAATCCATTGCACCACCTTGCGTAAGAGCATTTACTACCTGCGCTACCGTAGATGCTTTCTGACCTACTGCCACGTAAATACAATAAACCGGCTCGCCACGCTGATAGAATTCTTTTTGATTGATAATAGTATCAATAGCTACGGCAGATTTACCTGTTTGACGGTCACCAATGATTAACTCGCGCTGTCCACGTCCGATCGGAATCATGGAATCAATCGCTTTAATACCGGTTTGCATCGGCTCATTTACCGGCTGACGATAAATTACCCCAGGAGCTTTTCTTTCCAGCGGCATGTCGTACAAAGGACCAGCAATAGGGCCTTTACCATCTATCGGCTGACCTAAAGTATTCACTACGCGACCCACCATAGCATCGCCTACCTGAATACTGGCAATTTTATTAGTGCGTTTTACTGTCGCACCTTCTTTTATTTCGCTATAGTCGCCGAGCATTACGGCTCCTACATTATCTTCTTCTAAATTTAAAACGAGAGCTTGCAGACCATTGGCAAATTCCAATAACTCACCGGACTGGGCTTTAGATAAGCCGTAAATACGAGCAACCCCGTCCCCTACCTGCAATACTGTTCCTACTTCCTCTAATTCGGCTTCGGTGCGGAAATTGGATAACTGTTCTCTTAATATCGCTGATACCTCATCAGGTCTAACTTCTGCCATAATTATAATTTACTAGTGTAAGAATTATCTTTTAATTGATTTTTTAAGCGCAACAAGCTGGCACGAATAGAATCATCCATCTGTATATCGCCAATACGTAAAATATATCCGCCAATTATAGCTGGGTCTACTATTTCATCCAGTACAACTGAATTCATACCGGTACGATTAATTACTATTCGCTTAAACTCCTCCTGCAAAACTGGAGTAAGTGGAGTAGCCGTAGTAATTTGCGCTTTTTGTACTTTTTTTAACAAATTATACTGGGCTAAAAATTCCGTGGCCATACTACTAAGTACAGCTTCCCGGTTTTTTTCAGTAATAATGGTAAAAAACGATAAAGTTAAATCACTTACTTTACCTTTAAATATTGCTTTTAATACCGCTAATTTTTTATCATGCTTCACAATAGGGTTCCGAAGCATTAAACCTAAATCACGGCTAGAGGCTACTGTTTTCGAAAAAAGTAGCATATCCTGGTAAATATCTTCTAATACACCTTTTTCTTGTGCTAACTCAATTAATGATTTAGCATAACGCGAAGCAATTCTATAGTCGGACATAATTAATTTATAATGGTAAGTTATTAGCTGCTGGGTGTAGTTAAACTAGGTCTAGCAACTAACAATTGGTAACTGCCAACTAATTTAGTTTTATATCTTTTAAATAATCTTGTACTAAAGCCTGCTGGGTGCCCGCATCGCGTAGTTCGTGTTTTAAGATACGCTCGGCAATTTCAATAGAAACACTAGCTGCTACATTTTTCACCTCTGCTAAAGCAGATTTTTTCTCGTTTTCGATTTCTTCTTTAGCTTGCGTAAAAATGCGATTACTTTCAGCCGCCGCCCGATTTTTGGCATCTTCCACTATCGCCCGGCCATTATCGGCTGCTTCTTTTAAAATGCGATCACGTTCGATACGGGCTTCCTGCAATAATTTTTCGTTGTCTGCCTTTAATGCCTGCATTTCTAACTTGGCTCTTTCGGCCATGCTAAGAGCTGATTCAATTGATTGTTCCCGTTCGCGCAAAGAGGCCATGATTGGCCGCCAGGCAAATTTAGAAAGCAAAAACAGAACAAGAATAAAAGTAATGGTCTGCCAAAAAATAAGTCCGATACCAGGGGTTACTAATTCCATGTGGTAATAAAAAATTTTAAAATAGTGGTTTAAACCAAAAAACTACAATTTCACTTTATGGCATATAATTTAAGTCCTTGTTGCACTAATCATTCAATTTCCAGCTGCCCGCGCTAAAAGGCATGCCCTAAGAGCCGGACAGCCGGAAATAAAAGGTTTTAACCTTTGAATGAAATAAGCAGACAAACTACCACACCAAACAGAGCCACCCCTTCAATAAGAGCGGCGGCGATAATCATCGCTGTTTGAATACGAGCAGTAGCTTCTGGCTGACGCGCGATAGATTCCATGGCGGAGCCACCAATTCTACCAATACCTAAACCGGCACCTAAAGCAACTAAACCAGCACCAATACCGGCACCCATAATTGCTAAACCCGTACCTTCGGAAAGGCCTTGTACAACTTGAAGCAATAATGCTAACAACATAGAGATAAATTATATAGTGAAAAAAAGTAAAAAAATTCTTATTAATGTGCGCCGTGTCCCATGTCATCGGCGTGGTCGTGCTCTTCCACAGCTCCACCAAAATACATAGACGTTAGCAAGGTAAATACATAGGCTTGTAACAAGGCTACGAATAACTCCAGAAAGTTCATGAATATGGCAAATGCTACGCTTATGGGGCCAATAGCAAAGCTTTTAAATATGAATATGAGAGAAAACAAGCTTAAAATAATAATGTGCCCCGCGGTGATATTAGCAAATAACCGGACCATTAAAGAGAAAGGCTTTGTTAAAATACCTACCAGTTCAATCGGAATCATAATCGGCAATAAAGCAACCGGCACCCCAGGGGTTTTAAAAATGTGCGCCCAATAAGCTTTATTAGAACTAAATAAGGTAATAACTAACGTAAATACAGCCAGAACTAAAGTAACAGCTATATTACCAGTTAAGTTAGCTCCGCCTGGCATTAAGCCTAACAAGTTATTAAACCAGATAAAAAAGAAAATGGTAAGCAAATAAGGCAAGTACCGCTCGTATTTAGGACCAATATTAGGTTTAGCAATGTCGTCGCGGATAAATATTATAATTGGTTCAAAAAAAGACTGGATACCACGAGGCGCTTTACCCCGGTTAGATTTATAACGACCTGCTACGGTAAAGAAAATTCCTAACAGCAAGGCAACACTCAAAAATAAAGAAGCCACATTTTTGGTGATGGAGAAATCCAAAGGTCCAACGTGCTTTTCTTTTCCATCGGCAGTGGCTTGCGTTAAAGGTTCACCTTCTTCGTTTGCGTAATAAATATGGCCATGCTCCATCACATAGCCCTTGTAGGGTACTATCTGATGATGCTCGTTATAAAAATTGCTGGATGAAAATACCTCTAAACCATTTTTACCGTACACAATCACCGGCAAATGCACCACAAAGTTATCCGCGAAATGCCAGGAGTAATCATCGGTAATGTGATGGGTAATCATACTACCCGGGTCAAAATTAGTTTCTTCGTGCGCGGGTTCAGCCGCAGTAGCAGCAAAAGTAAAGAAGGAAAAGAGTAAAATAAGTAACTTATTCATCAAGAGTGCTTTATGTAAGAACCCATTAAAATTGATTATGGATTATAGCTGCGTTTTTGAATTTCGGCGCAAGTTAGTCAGAATGTGATAAATTTCAAACCCAGTATAAATAAAATAAAGTAAAAAGAAATTTAAGGTAAATTGTAATTCCCGCTCGGTAGCAAAGTATACATATACAAAGATAACTCCCATACACATTAGCACCCGGAATAAAGTAGACCCGAGATAGTACATTTGAAAATTGCCCGGATCATTTTTACTACCTGCATTTACTATATAATAAGTAAATCCTGTAACTATCAGGAAGAAAAGCATGATGTACCAGATATACGGATGAACCCAATTGTATCCTTGTAGGTAAACCAGAACGCCTAAAATCAAACCGATAACTCCGGTAATTAAAATCAAACTTTTAAAAAAAGGCATAATACTGATTACATATTTTTATGATTGCAAAACCGAGCTTTAAAGATTAAAAGTTAAATCTGGGTACTGCAACCTGAAATTATTAAATACAAACACTTTTTAATTTCTTGTCCGGATAACTTTATGAATATTCTGCCTATAGCAAATAAAAGCTTACTTCATTACCGAAACAATAATTTTATAAATAGAGCCAATTACTCCTAAAAGCATAAAAACAATAGTAAACCATGGATTTTTATTGCTTACATAAGCGTCTAGCCGCATTCCGGCGTAGGCAGCTATTCCTAATACCAAGAGCATCTGGAAAGCTAGGCCAGAGTATTTGAGGTACGATTGCAATTTTCCTTTCTCTGGATCGGAAGTTTTTCGAAAATCGTCTGGCATCATAGAACAAAGGACTTCCTCAAAAGTACAACTTAATTTTATTAATTTCCGGAAACTACCTAACCGGTTTAGTGGTTTATTTTGACAATTTTCTAAAGTAGTTTCTCTAATAATGCGGTAGCCTGTATTAAACGTTAAAATTGTTTAATTTTAACGTTTAACCATGGGCGTTCGAAACAATCCATAAATTGCCGTTAAAATGGCTAAATACTTTTTACGGGATGAATTATGTTTGGATAGTCAGAAAAATCGTTATAAAAAAAACACCTAAAATCAGTTCCTTATTTACCTTTGTTATTCATACTCTTTGCGCCTTGAAGAAAAAACAGCTAAATATTCTTTTTTTATTTGTCCTTGCCTTTTCTTTTTGGCAATGTGCCAGCAGCGAAAAGTCCGGGTTGCTGGGCCAAGTTTATCATAATACTACTGCTCAATACAATGCTTATTATTTAGGTAGCGAACGTTTAACCGCCGCGGAAGCTAAACTTACCACCGCTACCATCGATGATTATAATCAAATTTTAACCTTTTTCCCTAGTACGGATACAAGTATTACTTCTCCATTTCGGCCAGAAATGGAAGAGGTTATTAAAAAGGCTTCGTTTGCCATTAAAAAGCACCCTAAAAGCCGTTGGACCGGCGATAGCTATATTTTGGTTGGTAAAGCGCGGTATTACATGGGCGACTATGACGAAGCCATTAGAACCTTCCGGTTTGTTAATACTGGTACCAAAAAAGACCAAGTTCGTTTTCGATCGCAAGTATGGTTGATGCGTTGTTTTATAGCACAGCGGGATTTTGAAAGTGCCGATGCCGTATCTGATTTACTTAAAAAAGTTAGACTAAATAAAAACAATGCGGTTCATTTGTTTTTGAACCGCGCCGATTATTACCTATTACAAAAAGATACCAGTTTAGCCATTACCAACCTGAAACTGGCTATCCCTATAATGAGGAACAAAGATTACCAAGCTCGGGCACGTTTTATTCTGGCGCAGCTATATCAGAAAACCAATAATAATAAGCAGGCCTACGAAGTATACTCAAAAATTTTAAAAAAGAATCCACCTTATGAACTGGGTTTCCATAGCAAATTAAATTTGGGTCAGGTAACCGAATTATCAGATCCGAACGATAAAGCACGCATTGAAAAATATTATACCAAATTACTCAAGGATTCTAAGAATGTTGATTTCAGAGATAAAATCTACTACGAAATGGCGCAGTTCGCGCTTAAACAAAAGCAATACGAACCGGCACTGGATAATTTAAAGAAATCTACGAAAGCTTCTGGTAACGAAATCCAAAAAGCCTATTCTTATTTACTGGCAGGTAAAATTTACTACGAAAACCTACAAAAATTTTCTTTGGCGGCGGCTTATTACGACAGCGCGGTACAGGTTATGCCACCTAATAGCGTTGAATACTTAGCTGCCTCCGAGCGGCGTGATATACTAAAAGAATTTTCTACTCATTTTACTACTATTCAAACGCAGGATAGCCTCCAAGCTTTAGCCCGGCTCGATTCCGCTAGTTTAAATAAGCGAATCAATGCTATTTTGGAAATGGCTGCTAAAAAAGCCCAGCAAGCGCAGCAAGACCAACAACGCCAGCAAAATAATGGTGGCCAACCCCGAAGCCCATTCAACTTAATTCCTGGTCAAAATGGGCAAACCAACAGACCGGGAGGCTTTAATACTAATTCTGGCGGAACCTGGTATTTTGATAATCCCACTTCTGTAGCCAGGGCACGGGCTGAATTTACGCAACGTTGGGGCAACCGCCAATTGCAGGATAATTGGCGGGTTTCAGATAAGGAAGCCTCCGCCGTTGCTCAAAATCCTAATAATCTTATTGGCATAGATTCAACCGGAGTTAGCCCCGACTCAGCAACTGCTATTAACCCGAAAGCTGCCCGGCAGGATTTATTACAAAATATTCCAATTGGAGCAGAGCGAATGAAAGCTTCTAACAATCAAGTGGAAGAAGCCATGTTTAGCTTAGCGGGTATTTATCAGCAACAACTAAATGAGCCAACCCGAGCCGCTGAAACGTACGAAAAGCTTTTACAACGTTTCCCTGCTACTAAACATAAGTCGGAAGTATATTATAGTTTG
The DNA here is from genome assembly GCF_003023845.1 of Adhaeribacter arboris. Lineage (NCBI taxonomy): Bacteria > Pseudomonadati > Bacteroidota > Cytophagia > Cytophagales > Hymenobacteraceae > Adhaeribacter > Adhaeribacter arboris. The sequence goes on from NZ_PYFT01000001.1 coordinate 3,693,149, forward strand.
TATTTGATTAACCATGAACAAAAGAATGAGCGGGCTAAAACGTACGCTGATTTAGTAAAACGGGAATTTCCGGGCAGCAAATACGCCAAGCTTATCGACCAGCCGGATTATTTACAACAAGTTTCGGCCAACAACCAAAAAGCGCGGCAATTATATGATTCTGCATTTGTTAATTACCATCGCGAACAGTATCCCGTAGCTATTACTTTAATAAACCAGGTACAAAAACAATATCCGGATAGTGAATTATCCGATCGAGCTGCTTTTTTACAAGTTCTAATTACAGGCCGCACCCAAAAGCCGGCGGTTTTTAAAACAGCGGTACGGCAATTCATGGAACAGTATCCCTCCAGTACGCTGCTACCTAAAGCCGAGGAAATATTAACTTCGTTTGAAGCTTATGAAAGCGGACAATTATCGGAAGCAGAATTTAACAAAACTCACCCTAAAAAAACAATTGAGCCCTTTGCTCCTGAAGCACAAGCAGTGGCGGAGCAAACGGAAGAGCCCCCCGTTTCGACGGAAGCAGAAGTGCAACCTAACCGCAGAAGGCGGCCGCGAAAAGAAGTGGTTCCCGAGGTAACATCGGAACCTTCCGATCCAGAAATAACTAACGACTCAACTGCTACTGATCCGGTTGCGGTTGCGCAGGAACCTGTTGCTGATCAGGATACAACCCAAGCAGACCAGCAACAAGAATCTTCCGTAGAACCTGCGTCAAATACGCCAAAGCCAGAAACTTCTCCTGCAGGTACGGTTAGCTCGCCCACAACCACTGCTGCTCCAGTTGCCGCCGCGCCTGTTTATGCTACTAATTTAGCTTTACCGCACGTAGTGGTTATTGCGTATCCTAAAACCCACCCGGCATTTAAGAATGTTTACACTAAAATGATTAATTACAACGCTAAGTATAATCAGATTGATAAACTAAGTATTGATTCCGCTACTTTCAGCGGCGCTACTAACATTTTAGTAATTAAAGAATTTGGTACTGGTAAAAAGGCGGTTAATTACGCCACTAAACAAAAAGCTCCCCAATCACCGTTAAGTAAGATCAGAGGAATAGAATTTACTACCTTTGCTATTTCTTCCGAAAATTTACCAATTCTGTTAAAAGAAGGGAAACTGGAAGATTATCTTACTTTCTACAAAAACAATTATTTTTAATACATGGCTTCGCCTAAATCGAGTAACTATTATCCCAAAATTATTTCGGCAATCTGGTTAGTATTTGTGGCCGGTTTACTGGCACTGATATTATACGTTTACGCTGTTAGTATTAATTTTTTAAACTTGTTCGGCGAGTTACCGGACTTTCGCGCCTTAGAAAACCCTAGAAGTATTTTAGCCTCGGAAGTTTACTCCGAAGACAACGTACTAATGGGCAAGTATTTTCTGGAGAACCGCTCCCCGGTATATGATAGACGCGATTTATCGCAGAATTTAATAGACGCGCTGATTGCGACCGAAGACATCCGTTTTGAAGAACATTCCGGCATTGATTTTAAGGGTTCTTTTGCGGTAATCTATTATAAACTTACCGGTAAACAAGACCGGGGTTCCAGTACCCTTACGCAGCAGTTAGCCCGCAACTTATTTCGTACCCGCACCGATTTAAATAAAGGATTATTAAGTTCTGTGCCGGGTCTGCGGATGCTCATTATTAAAACCAAAGAATGGATTATGGCTATCCGGCTGGAGCGTTCTTATTCAAAAAGAGAAGTACTACTCATGTATTTAAATACCGTTGACTTTGGCTCAGGGGCATTTGGGATAAAATCGGCGGCTAAAACTTTTTTTAACAAAGCTCCTAAGGATTTAAAGCTCGAAGAATCGGCGGTATTAGTGGGTTTACTGAAAGGTCCTTCTTATTTCAGCCCGGTAAAAAATCCGCAACGCTCATTGGCACGTCGCAATACAGTTATTGACCAAATGCAGAAATACGGCTTTATTCAGCCGGAAGAAGCGGAGCAGGCAAAAAATACTCAAATTGCGCTTAATTACCACGTCGAAAACCAGAATACCGGAATGGCTCCGTATTTTCGGACGGAATTAGGCAAGTTTTTGCTGCGCTGGTGCAAAGAGAATGGATATAACCTGTATGAGGATGGTCTGAAAATCTATACTACCATTGATTCGCGTATGCAGCGTTACGCCGAACAAGCCGTGCAGGAACACATGAGTAAACAGCAAAAATTATTTACCAGTTACTGGAAAGGCCGCCAACCTTGGACGAACAAGGATGGAACTACCATTAAAGGATTCCTGGAAACTCAAATTAAATTAACCGACCGCTACAAGAGCCTTGATAGTCGTTTTGAAGGCAACCAAGATTCGATTAATTACTATCTGCACAAAAAAATACCCATGAAAGTATTTACCTGGGAAGCTCCCGGGGAAAAAGAAGTAAAGATGAGTCCTTTGGATTCATTGGCTTACTATAAACGCTTTCTAAATACGGGTTTTATGGCCATGAACCCGCTTAACGGACACATTAAAGCGTGGGTAGGCGGTAATAATTATAAATACTTTAAGTACGATCACGTGAAGCAAGGCCGCCGTCAACCTGGTTCTACGTTTAAACCAGTGGTTTACTTAGCTGCTATTGATAATGGCTACTCGCCTTGCTACGAAGTAATGGATGTTCCGGTAACATTTGCCAGCTCAGACGGACAACCACCCTATACTCCGGATAATGACGATAAAGTTTTTTCTGGCCGTTCTTTTAACTTGCGCGAAGCTTTAGCTTTTTCCAAGAATACCGTTACCGCTCATTTAGTACAAAAGCTTACTCCTCAAAAAATAGTAGATTATGCGAAGCGTCTCGGATTCTCTTCGGAAATTGATCCGGTGCCCGCAGTAGGTTTCGGTACGAGCGACGTATCCTTGTACGAAATGTGCGGCGCGTACGGCACCTTTGTTAATAATGGAAAATGGACCGAACCGGTTTATTTAACTCGCATTGAAGATAAGAACGGTAATTTACTCTTGAATTTTGTAACGAAATCCCGGGATGTTATTAGCGAAGAAACTGCCTATTTAATGGTGCATTTACTTAAGGGCGGAACCGAAATAAAAGGCGGTACCTCTTACTACGGTTTACGCTTCCGGCATAAACTTAAAAATGAAATCGGGGCTAAAACTGGTACCACCAGTAATTTTTCTGATGCCTGGTTCATGGCCATCACTCCTGATTTAGTTTGTGGCGTTTGGGTAGGCGGCGAAAACCGTAGTATTCACTTCCGGAGTGCGGCTTACGGACAAGGTAATAAACTGGCCTTGCCCGCCTATGGTTTGTTTATGCAAAAAGTACTTGCCGATAAGAGTGTGCCTATTAATACTGGCCCTTTTCCGAAACCTACTGCGCCTCTTTCAGTAGAAATTGATTGTGCCAAATACAATAATGCCGGTATTGCCAGCGATTCTGTTAACCAGGAGCAAATGCTTAATCCGGACATAAAGCTGGATGAAGGAATCTAAACGCTCGATTTTAGATACTTGCTATTATATTTTCTTTATCAAGCCTGATAAATTTGGTTTGAAGAGTGCTGCTTTTTTGGCTTTGCTTTTATTATAAAAGGCAAACACGTAAATTAAAATTCAGCCTCAAGTGTTTATAATCTAAAGAAGTATGCCTGCGGACGAATTAATACGAGAGAAGATAAAGCACTTGCCTAACCGGCCAGGTATTTACAAATTTTTCGATGAGAAAGAAGAAATTATTTACGTTGGGAAAGCCGTGGATATCCGGAAACGGGTAAGCAGCTACTTTAATAAATCTACTCAGCACAATAAGAAAACCCAAAAATTAGTTTCCCACATCCGTAATATTCAATTTACTATTGTAGATACGGAAGGAGATGCCTTTCTGCTCGAAAACAATTTAATTAAACAATATCAGCCTAAGTATAATATTTTACTTAAGGATGGTAAAACGTATCCGTTTATCTGCATTACTAATGAGCGTTTTCCTCGGGTAATTAGTACGCGTAATAAAATCAATGATGGTTCTAAATATTATGGCCCTTATGCCAGCGTAACCAATATGAACGTGGTACTAGAAATGATTCGGGCCTTATATCCGCTACGTACCTGTACCTATAATTTATCGCCGGAAAACATAGAACGGGGTAAGTTTAAAGTTTGCCTGGAATACCACATTGGTAATTGCAAAGGTCCTTGCGAAAATCTCTACGACGAAGAATCATATAACCAGCATATTTTACAAATCCGCAGTATTTTATCGGGCAATTTAGGCATTGCTAAAACTTATTTTAAAGATAAAATGCTTGCGGCCGCCCAGGAAACGCAGTACGAACTGGCTCATAGCTATAAGCAGAAATTAGATGTACTAGAAGACTTTCAGGCTAAATCGACGGTGGTAAGTAATACGCTTACTAATATTGATGTCTTTACTATTTCTTCGAACGAAAAATGCGCCTTTATTAATTACTTAAAAGTAATGAACGGAGCCATTATTCAAACACAATCGCTGGAAATAACCAAAAAGCTCGACGAAACAGATGCGGAAATCTTGGCTACCATTATCATACAGTTGCGCCACGATTTTGAAAGCGAATCGAAAGAAATACTCACCAACGTTGAACTGGAATTGCCCTTAGATAACGTAACTATTACGGTTCCACAAATCGGTGATAAGCGCAAATTATTAAATCTATCGCTTAAAAATGTGCTTTACCTGCGCAAGGAAAAGGAAAGTATGACAGAAAAGTCTAAGGATACGAATGAGGTGCGGATTATGGAAACCCTTAAAAAGATTTGCGCCTTACCGAGCTGCCTAAACACATTGAATGTTTTGATAATTCCAATATTCAGGGTACAACCCCGGTGGCTTCTATGGTTTGTTTCCGGAATGCCAAGCCCAGCAAAAGAGATTATCGGCACTTTCACATAAAAACGGTAATTGGTCCGGACGATTTTGCCTCTATGTACGAGATTGTAACGCGGCGCTACCGTCGTTTGCTTAATGAGGGTACTCCTTTGCCCCAATTAATTGTAATTGATGGGGGTAAGGGTCAGTTAGGTATGGCGGTAAAAGCCTTAAAAGATTTAGGCATTTATAATAAAGTTGCTGTAATAAGTATTGCGAAGCGCCTGGAAGAAATATTTTATCCGGGAGACACTTTACCCCTTTATATTGATAAAAAATCGGAATCTTTACGTTTGCTGCAACGTATTCGCAACGAAGCCCACCGTTTCGGTATAACTTTTCATCGCGATCGTCGGGATGCGGGCACTTTAAAAACAGAAATCACCGACATTAAAGGTTTAGGGCCAACTACCGCCCAAAAATTACTCTTAAAATATAAGTCGGTGAAAAAAATAAAAGAATTATCCGAAACGGAACTAGAAGCAGAAATTGGTAAGGCTAAGACTAAAATTTTACTCGATTATTTTAATCAGGAAAGTAACGCTTAATTTTTATAATTAAAAATATAATTTGTTTAAGATACCAAAGCCAAGTAATTCTTACCGAAAATATTTAAATAAAAAATACTATTCTCTGCTTTAACTGTTTTATTAATACAGCGTAGCTTATAATTGAAAACGGAGCATGGTATTCGAAAAATTCATAATTAAATTACGCTCTTTTCTCCGCCAGGAATATTTTGACCCAGATGTTCTACGAGCCTTACTGGTTACCAGTGGTTTGCTGGTTCCGCTGGTAGTTTCACACGCTCTTGAAGTTCCTGCTTACGGTAGTTTTGCCGCCATAACTGCCCAGTTACTTCTTAGCGCTAGAATACAGACAACTTATCCCCGGGAAGCATTTATTCTTGTTTTCAGCCTTATTTTTATCAGTTTAGCTCCCTTCATTGGCACCTTAGTAGGTAATAATATTTGGTGGGCAGTCATAGCTATGGCTCTTATTGCCGGAATATCCTCGCTAGCAAAAGAACTGGGCACCCACGGACAATCACTAAGTTTGTGTGCCGTTATTGTATTTTTACTTTCTTTAAGTGGCCCTCATGAGCTGGAAACTGGCTTATACCGGATGGTAGCTACTTGGTGTGGTGGTATTTGGGCGTCAATGGTTATTCTGTTTTTCTGGCCGTTCCGCCCTGATTTGCCCTACTACACCAATTTAGCTTTACCTTGGGAGTTAAGTGGCAATTTAGCTGCCTTGTTAGCCAATAGTACCAGTAAGGCATTAGAAGAGAAGATTCAGAAGAAAGAAATAGCACTTCGGAATGCTATCAATAATGTTTTACCCTTTCTTCGTAAAAATAACCGTCGCTTTTTTTATATTCGCCGCGATCTACTTAAAACTGTAAGGGCATCTTCGCGTCTTGGTGCGACCATGTTGGCTATGTTTACCAACCTGGAAACTATATACCGGCAAAACCTTAGTGGGCCTTGGTTAACTGATTTACAAATATGTTTTACCAATGCATCCAAAGCAGCAAAAGCAGTAGCCAATGTCTTAGTTATAGGTCGTAAAAAAGATATTGAACATCTAAAAAACTGCATAAGCCAATTAGTGCTCACTACCCAACAATTAGAGCAACACCTTGATACAAATGACCTGGATATAGTAATCCGATTAGATTTGCACCGAATTTTAATTTTATTTCAGTCAGCTATTCATTATTTAGAGGATGCTCATCTGTTACTTAACCGAATAGAAGAAAAGAAGGCAAATTCTCCTGATGAATTAATACCAGTACGTTTCCAACCTTTATCTAAGCTACTCTCCATTCACCGGCTTTTCAATTTTCGTAAAGTGCCGCTTAGGCACACCTTGAGACTTATGTTACTCACTTCCTTATCTATAGGATTATTTTATGGTTTTGAAATACCTCGGGGATATTGGATTGCTCTAACCATTATGGTGGTTCTACAACCGGACTATGGAACGACCCAGCAGAAAGCCTTGCAACGTGTAACGGGTACAACTATCGGTGCTGCGATAAGTACTTTGCTACTTATTCAGCCACTTAATACCAGTTATTACATATTGCTTATTGCTATTTTCTGCTTCGCGTTCATTTATCTGCAGCAACGCAACTATACTATATCGGTTGTTTTTGTTACCATGATGTTGGTTGCTATGTTTGAAGTTTCGGGGGCTATTGATTGGCATTATGCCGCTTATCGTTTATTCGCTACCAGTTTAGGCGGGATTTTAGCTATAATGGGAGCGTTTTTACTTTGGCCGGATTGGGAACGTTCGCAGGTGCGCAGCATTTTAGCAAAAGGTTTTTTAGCTAACCGAGATTTGCTTTTACAATTGCAACACGAACTTACGGCTCAAACCGGCTTTCATGCCCGCATTATTGCCGATCGTAGAAAAGCGGAAATTGCTAACCTCTCCATTGCCGATTCTGTTGTCCGTTTACAATTAGAGCCCGGCACCAAAAAACAGAAGCTCCAGATAGCGCAAAATATTAGTTTTCATAATAAACGTTTAACCCGAGAACTTACTTCCTTCGCTGCACTTTTACCTAGTATGGATACCAATGAGTCTTACGCGGAACTTATTCTAATTCTTGAACAGTATTCTCAATTAATAACCGATTATGCCGAATATTTAAAAACAGAACTACTTTTTACTAATTCTATTCCAGCAGAACCACCATTTCCCGATGTGAAAAGCACTCTGAAACTTTCGCCTAGTCATGTAGTATCTACTAAAACTAGAGATCAACTGCATATGAATACTGGTACTCTTAAAGAAGAACTTATACACGAACAGGTAAATAAAATAGCACTTACAATTCATGATTTAGGGAAATCTGTTCAAGCTTTAAATGCTTTAAAGAATATCTGATAAAACAAAAAAGGAGGCAATTGCCTCCTTTTTTGTTTTATCAGATAGAAAACTTAGTAACTCCACAAGCTTGATTCCCATTCTATCAGTTCTTCTAATGCTTTTTGAGAAGCTAGCAAACCTTTTTGAGAACCTTCATTTATTGTAGCTAAATCATCATCGGTCGCATTTGACACTTTCTTGATATACGAGCTAAATAACCTTAAATCAAAAGCATCCGCTAAATTTTTATGTTGCGCATCATTCTGTTCGTTATACCAGATAGCATCATTGGGATGCGCCCGGAAAACCTTCACTAAATCACTGTACTTGAAAGAAGCAATTCGCTCTTCTACCCCTTTGATAGAGTATTTAACCGGTATTACCAAAGTAATAGCCTGAATGTCGTAATACATACGAGAGCGTTTCTTATCAAAAACAATGTTTTCTTTCATTTCAAGCTGATAAAGCTCTTTCGGAAAAAATTCATTCAAATTGGCTGCTGGAGCAGCGGCAGCTGCTCCTTTTTTACCTTTGTTATTTAATTTAGCGAAAACATCATCTTCTTCCGCTGCCGGAGCATTACCAAATATTTTCTTTTCCTCTTCCGACATGGCATCGCCACTTTCATCCGGCTTCGTTAATTTAACACTAAAATCATTACCAGACAAAGGAGTAGTTAACGAGTCATTTTTATAAGGCACTAATTCCCCACGCTTTACGGCATCAATAATTACCTTAGTAATTTCTTTATTCACCGAAAACATTGGTTTATTTTGCTTTTCGCGTAAATCCAGGCCCCGCCAAACTACTTTTTTATACATTAAATCCGTTTCTGGTATTGGCCTGGCGGAAGCATTACCACTTGTTACAGTAGTGGATGGCTGATCTGCTCCCCCATTTGCTGAACCACCAGCCGCTGATTGCTGGTTTCCCTGTGAGGCAGCCGGTTTAGTTTTAGTCGGAGTACCGGTACCAGAAGCTTTTGGAAGCGCAGGTTGTGTTTGAGCAGGTTTCGTAGAAGTACCTGTTGCTTTTTTTTGTTGAGCATAGGCACTCACTGATATACCAACACTCAAAACCAATATCAGAAGCTTATTCATATTTTATAAATTAATTCAATGCGATAACAAATGATTTAGCACCTACTGGCACATCCTCAAACTGATCTTTGTAATTAGCACGTTTTAAATCTTTTACTGTTACAATTAATCGGTCTCCAGGTCTGGCCTGAGCTGCCATAGAAGTTATATTTGCTGATTTACTACTAAATTGTTGTTCAGCCACAATGTTTCTGCCACGGGCTAAAGTTACTTCAAATTCCGTTACCCGGAAGCGAGCATCTTGCGGTAACATATTTTTAAAACTTTCTTCTGCAATTGCTTCTACTGAGATTTGTCTTGGGCCAGGAGCAGGCAACCCTCTTTTTTCATCAATCGGGCGACCATTTGCTAAGCAAACAATATCCGGACGAGGAACCGGGCGTACTTGGAACGTTTGGTTACCAATAGCTGCTCCACCACTGCTCACGTTTAAGGTTACTTGGCGGGCTGTTGGTAAAACCATTACTTCTCCTTTTTTAGTTCCTTTAGAAACTTGGGCTCCAGAGGCAGTGAAAGATGGATCATACAAAGCGCCTAAAGCGGGCACCTGTACATCTAATTTATTACCGCAGTTTAAGTAAAGAGCTTGTACCGAAGCTGATTGAATAGACATTACGGGTTTAGCCACTGTATACTCACCAGAAACATTAAAAGTAGTATCCCGGCCATTCTGAGCCATTTTAATCTGACCTCTCCAGGTTTTCTTGGCATTGCCATCTTTATCGTAAGCTCCAGCTGAGGCTAAAAACTCAACTTTACCCCGACCATTCTCTACTTTCACTGGCCGGCCTTCAAAAAACATACGCGGCGTAATAGCACTGGAAGTAGCTGCAATAAACATTTCGGCTGAATATTTGGTACCAGCAGCTACTGTGTTAGACGCAGCGCTGTAATTCCCAAAAATATTATCAAATTTAATTATATCGGCCCCTACCCGGCTAGCTAATTCTTGCAAAACGTCAGCTTCATACTTCAGAATTTCTGTTTCTTTTTGAGCCAGAACGGCTAAAGCAGCGGTTAAAGGTGTTGCTTCAAAATTTAACTCGGCAAAATCTTTACTACGCTGAATCCGGTCTCTTTTAGCAACAGGATCATCTTTTGCATCCACAGCCAATTGTGGTATATTGGGGTTATAAACCCGCATCTCATTCGCATACTTATTCAACCGGTCTTTTAACTCGTAAGCCTTTCCTTTGCCTTTGTTAGCACCAATCATATAAGTAGCTACTGCATCTTCTGCACTAGGGTCTTTGTAGTTGTTCTCGGCATCAGTGCCACCGGCTCTTCTGATTAATTCAGTGCGTAAACCTTCTACATAATTAATGATTTCGGTGGTTTTAGCCCGTACATTTGATGCTTGGTCTAATACTTTCTTATCATTAGGACGGTTTCCGCCTTTTGCTACAGTGCTTTCAATCGATTTCCGGACACCATCGTTATCAGCTTTGGTTTTGTTGTTAACAGTCATTAAACTGTCGTCCAGAAATTTAAATTTTAAAATGATAGCAGAACTTACTTGTAACGCTAATAGCGCTGTAAGTACCAAGTACATCATACCAATAAGTTTCTGCCTTGGGGTTTCTTTTGCTCCAGCCATTTCTTATATTAAACTATTTCTTTCGGATTGTTAATTTAAGATTAAATAAATTTATAGTTGGATCAGCATTAAGAACGCATAGCATTTAACATATTACCATACACGTTATTTAAAGAATGCAGGTTTTTAGTTAAGGTGCCTACCTCGTTTTTAAACTGTTCCGTATCTTTAGAAGCATCCGTAAGGTTTTGCATGGCTACGGTTAAACTACCATAGAACCTGTTCATTGACTTCAGGTGGTTATTGGCGTCCTGCAATTCCATTTCGTAAACTGCATTTAAGGCGCCTAAATTTTTAGTAATGTTTTGCACTTGTTCGTGGTACTCCCGGGTGTTAGAAGTAGCACTTGTCATTTGCTTAATGGCATCAACAGTAGTAGCATAAGCTTCGTTAATTTTTTCCAGAGAGCCGGCAGCTGTTCTTACTTTAGTTGTATACTCTTTTGTGGCAACAGTAGCATCGCTTAAATCAGCCATTTGAGCAGTGGTTTCGCTTAAACGGTTCAACCCTTGACCCAAAGTACTAATAGTAGCAGGAGTAACATTAGCATCCCGTAACATTTTATCTAGGTCACCGGTAACAGATGGTGCATTAGGAATTAGAGCAGCTTTCGGGCCGGTATAATCATCTGCTAATTGCGGATAAACACGGGTCCAGTCTACATCATGACTTTGTGGTTGAAAGGCACTCAAGAAGAAAATTATGGCCTCGGTTAAAAGACCTACGGTGAGCATTGCGCCCGCTCCTTCCCAGTGTTGAATCTTAAAAAGAGCTCCTACAATTACAACTGCGGCACCAATACCGTATACTTTTGGCATTATCACATCGAATAGGAAATTGCCACCTTTAGCTTTACTCATTTTGTTTTGATAATTTGTTTTTGTGGATGATTAATTAACTAGTTAATTTAAAATTGAATAAGTGGTTTTATAAATTTTGTAGGTAATACATTAATTATTTAGTACGCTGACGATCCCCTAACATGATCATGGAGTTACGAAACCCAATGTAAGAGCGGGCAGAATCTTCAAATTCAAAGTTTCGAGTACCTGTTTCGAGGAAGTAAGCAACATCTTTCCAAGAGCCGCCTCTTACAACTTTACGTGGTTCATTATCATTATTATACACCGGGTTTAAATCCCATACTACCGGTACCGAAGCATCATAATAAGCATCGGCGCACCATTCGGCTACGTTACCTGCCATATCGTATAAACCAAAATCGTTCGGAAAATATTGCCCTACGGGTCCGGTATAAGAATAACCATCACTATAGTAGTCGCCCCGACCGGGTTTGAAGTTAGCTAACATACAACCTTTCGCATTCCGCAAGTAAGGACCACCCCACGGATAAGTAACCATATCCCTGCCACCCCGGGCAGCGTACTCCCATTCTGCTTCGGATGGTAACCGGAAATCGGGCATTGCTGCCTGACCATCTTCCACTAAGAAAGCATTTTTACGTTTGGTACGCCAGTCAGAAAAATATTTGGCTGCATTCCAATCTACTCCCACCACCGGGTAATTATCAAAAGCCGGGTGCGTATAGTAATACTGCATCATAGGATCGCCCATTGAATAAGTAAAATCCCGCATCCAAACAGTCGTATCCGGATATAGTTGGGTCATTACAAATTCTTCACCCAATACATCTAATGAATCTTCCCGGATAGCGTTTACAAATTCGCGATATTCGTTGTTAGTTATCTCGGTTTCATCCATGTAAAACCCCCGAATGGTTACTTGTTTATTTAAATTAGACATAGTAGCTGCAATATCCTGATCGGTTTGCCCCATGTGAAAAGTTCCACCTGGGCATGGCACCATCCCATAAGGAACTTCCTGCGGATTAAATTCAGGGCGATCTTGTACCCCTATTACGTCTCCTTCAGGTCCGCCGCGCATACCACAGCCGCCTAAAACTATTACTGATACAGCAATAAAAGACAATTTTAGAAATTTATTCATAACGAAGGTAAAAAAAGAAGTAATATCAAATATAACTATTACAATTTTAGTACTTGGCAAAGGTACTGAAGAGAAATATCAAAAACAATACCTATTATTTAGTATTTCTCCAATTTTTCAACGTACAAGCAAAGTATTTATTACAAAGACGTTAATTTATTTATCTTACTGATAACCACATTTTTAATATTCAAGTTTATAATCTCAGATTTTTTTGTATATATCCTAGAAACTATACCTTGGAGTTTTAATTATTGGTTTTATAATATTCGCAGGCCGGGGAATCGAGTACGAAAGAATTATTTCGTGCGAAGTAAGTGCTTTTGCCTCAGGATTAAAAGTTGTTAAATCAAAGGCGTATCCTAACTGCAAAGCATTATTTCTGAGTAAATATATTCCTGCCATACCAGTAACCGCTTCCTGGTGTCGATATCCAACACCAGCATAGTACTTTTCGTTCAAAATAGCTCTACCTCCTGCTTCTACCGACAACTTATTTAAATCATATTTTATAATAGCTGTTGGCACTACAGTTACGGACGGAGAAACGGTGAGGTAATATCCCGCTGTAAAATAAGCGTGATTGCGTGCCGTAAACAAACCAAAACCGGCTGTTTCATTGCGGGCACTATCTTCGAATTTAAATTTTGATTGCAGCAAATTATTTATCCCTCCGCCAATATACAATTTTGACGACTGATACCAGACTCCGGCACCAATATCATATTTACTATCTGAACTGTTCTCCGGAACACTTGGATCATCCGGATCGTTCGGTCGATAATTACCTTTTTTTATGTTGGTTAAATTTCCTTGTATACCAATACTAATTTTACCGGCACCTGCTTTAAAGTGTGCTGAATAAGCTAACGAGGCACTACTGGATTCTGTTGCCCCCAATCGATCATTAGTAGCATAAAGTCCTATTCCACCGCCTAAAAACCGAACCGGAAGAGAAATAGAAACTAACCCAGTTTTAGGCGCTCCACCTCCATCAAAGCTCGCTTGATATCCGGCCCATTGGTAACGGTAAAGCATATTTATTTCTGTTTTATCTGTAATGCCGGCATAAGCAGGGCTCAGATACATCCCATTAAAGCTGTAATGACTAAATTGGGGTTGTTGCTGCGCAAAAGCACCTATGCGAACAGTAAATAAAATTATTAAAACGTAGAAATATTTCCTCATAGTACGGTTTACAGATAAATCAGGTATACAGGATACCGTTTGAAATTACAGCATCCAACCAAAAATAGATAAAAATATAATGCAAAAACAAAGCAACACAAAATCATAACGATTTTTTGCTCGCTTCTTATATTTTCAACTGTACGTTTTTTTACTAAAGAAAGGCTATTTTTTACCGGCTTGTTTTTGAATGTATAATTCAATCGCTCCCGTCATAGAAGGAGCATTAGGCATAGGAGCAACAATATCTAGTTCTAGATTAGCATCCAGAACAGCCTGCGCTGTGGTGGGACCAAAGGCAGCAATGCGAGTGTTATTTTGCTTAAAATCCGGGAAGTTAATAAATAAGGAGCTAATTCCGGATGGACTAAAAAAGGCAATACAATCGTATTTCACTTCGGCCAAATCAGATAAATCGGCCGGAACGGTTTTATAAATAACTGCCTCAGTAAAATTAAAATTATTAGCCCGCATAAACTCCGGGATATCATCTTTGCGGATATTAGAGCAAGGATATAGGAATTTCTCGTTTTTATGCTTTTTAATAACCTCAAATAAATCAGAAGCCGTTTTTTCGCCGGTAAATAATTTCCGTTTACGGAGAACTATATATTTCTGCAAATAATAAGCGGTTTGCTCAGAAATACAGAAGTACTTCATTTCGGCGGGCATTTCAATTTTACTCTCCGCACAAATCCGAAAGAAATGGTCAACGGCGTTGCGACTAGTAAAAATAATAGCAGTATGCTCGAGAATATTAACTTTATCTTTGCGGAATTCTTTATAAGGTACCGGTTCTACTTGAATGAATTCGCGGAAGTCAACCTTAATACCATATTTTTGGGCTAATGTTAAATATGGTGAATTATCGTTGGTTGGTTTCGGCTGGGTAACTAAAATACTTTTAATTTTGATGGAATGTTTATCAGTACCCGGCTTTTCTGTACTCTCGGCCATAAATTACTCCTATTAAGCTAATATATTTTAAGGTAGTTTGTAGTAAAAACAGCTTATTAATAGGTAAAAACAATCAACTTAATAAGTATAATAAGCGGTATCACTTCAGTGGCGCAAATGTACGAAAACAAATGAAGATTACGAAGAGAGACTTTTTTATTTAGCGTGTAAAATATTCTTAAAACCGTAAATACCAGAATACTGGCCACCGCTATATTCGAAACTAGTAACACGGCCTTTGAATTAACTGTATTAAGCCCTAAGTAGAGCAACATTATCACCGGAAAAAATAAACCCATAAACAATATGGTACGCAGAAACTCCCGGTATTGCGTTAATACCAATGACTTTAAGCCAAATATTACTCCCATCACCCGCAGAAATATATACTTCAACAAAATAAAAATGAAAATCAAAAAAGTATAGAAGAAAATCTTAGAGGTAATATCCGCTTCAGAAACTAAAAACAAGCGATTAAATATCACATTATTTTGCACATTAGTATGGATAGCAACAATTACTAGGGCAAAAGACAAGGAAAAAGAAAGCACAAATAAAATGCTCGACCAACTACTAATTGGTTTAGCCAGAAAGCCTTCATCCAGAGCTGTTCGACGTAAAAAAGTATTTAACCGGAATATACTGTAAAAATCGGCGGTGTAATTGGTGCGCAGGCTACCGTAAATAAAGCCTATTAAGAGCAAAAAAATAATAAACACGTTTTGATTAGGCAGGTTTTTCGGTTTGATCGCTAATCCGGCACTTACAGGCTTTATATCAATTTGAATGTTGGAAGCTTCTTCCGGGGTGAGTACAGCATTCCGAAACGTTTGGTAATTTAACAATCCTAGTGGATGCCAGATGCACAATAGATAACGATGCTGAGTATCCGGATTCGCTATTAATTTAGCTAAATCCAACTCGTAACTGGCAACCGAATCGGCGGTAAATATTAGCTGATTATCCACAAATACACATAAATCCTGGCGAGCGGTAAAAGAAACTCTGAAGGGTTGGCCCGGCCGAATGCTTATCCATTGGTATAAGGCATTGACGGGTCCGTGGTAATCGGGTAAATAAAGGGTAAGACGATTTTGATTGGGTTTAAAAACCAGCCAGTCGGAAGTTAACTGATTTTTGTTTTTCAGGTTAATACTTCGTCCATCCTGCGCAAGTAAATTGCCAGGCTGCAGGAACATCCACAATACTAACCCGCTAATAAAAGCCTGATGTAATCCGTTAAGCTGAAATACGAGCCGGGCTTTTAGTTTTATATACACCTAAAATAAAACTTAACAGAACCGAAAAAAATACCAGCGAGCTTAACAGGTACAAGTTACCCATCTCATCGAGCAGGACAACGTAACCGATAACTGCAAGGTTAATGAAACCTAAAATAAGTACCGTATTTATTTGCCGAAATCCCATGGCCAATAACCGGTGGTGAATATGATTTTTATCGGGCGAAAACGGCGATATCCCTTTTGAGATCCGAATAATGAAAACGCGTACTGTATCAAACAAAGGCACAAACAAAATACCCAAGGTAATGGCCGGCGATGAATTTACGACTCGCATTTCAATGAATTGAATGGCAAGTACAGATATAATAAACCCACAAAGCAGAGAACCAGTATCGCCCATAAAAATGGTTGCCTTATGAAAATTATAGCGTAGAAATCCTAAAATACCTCCTATCAGGCAAACGGCCACAAAAGCGTAATTACTATTGTACATAAAAAAGAACCAACCAAACGTACTGGTTATAATTAATACAATAGTGCCCGCTAATCCATCTAAACCATCAATTAAATTAATGGCGTTGGTAATTCCTACAATCATTACAAAAGTAAAAGCGAAGCTAACTCCTATCGGCAACACATCAATGCTAAATATACCCTGGAAACTGGTAATCCGGATATCAGCCATTACCATTACAATACCACTGGCCAGTAATTGTACTGCAAATTTTTTAAAAGGTGAGATAGTTACTAAGTCATCTTTTAAGCCAATAAAGAAAAGGATTATACAACCAGCTAAGAGTTGCTGTACACCATTGCTCAAATCTCCGAATATAGTTAAAGCCGACATAAAACCGGCAAATACCGCTAAACCACCCAAACGAGGAGTTAAAGATTCGTGTACGGTCCGAAGATTGGGTTGATCCAGAATATTCTTTAAATGCGCGACATAAATAATAGAAGGAACGGCAAATAAAGCAATCAGAAACGACCAACTAAAAGAAAGCAACAATGGGATCATAAAGTGTTTGCAAAAAGTAATATTATTACTTTTAGAATATTTAATCTTAAAGTTTGCGGTAAAAGTTAGTTAAATTATACAAAAATCAGGCTAACAGCATTCAAAACTATCCTTTTATTACCTGCTATTAGTTAAGGCATTAAATTAACTATGTAAAACTCCCTTTCGGCCGAGTAGAGGTATATAGATAAGATTATCTTCCACGATAGAGTCTGGTACAAAAACGAATTTTTTATCGTAAATCTTTCGGCCGATGTAGTAACTGACCCAGTATTCATTATAAATATGAAAAATGGCAGGATCAATAGGCTCAATCTTGGCGTAGCTTTTCGGTTGTATTTGTTCAAACATATGCCGAAGAATAGAAGTTTTTATTTCTTCGCCTTTATACTCCCCGTAGCCCTTTGAAGAAACTAATACATTGTCGAGGTAAACATTGTTCTGATTTATCAGATAAACGTTCCAAACCGGTACATTTATTTCGTTTGGTTCATTAACAACGGCGATGGAAACTCCTTCTACCGGATCAAAATTGATATCTTCTCTCATGAGACAATATATGGCAGGTGGCCCCAAAAAGTTGTGCAAAATAGAACACCAGTTTTTCCTCTACTTCCGCTATTGAAACTGTTCTACCCAGTTCCTGCTGCATAGAGGTAACTGCTTTATCCGGGATACCGCAAGGTATAATATGATTAAAATAACTTAAATCGGTATTTACGTTTAAGGCTAAACCATGCATGGTTACCCATCGGCTACACTTAACTCCCATAGCGCATATTTTTCGGGAATTTTTCTGTTTTTCAAAATCAAGCCACACGCCGGTTAATCCGGCAATCCGGCCGGCCACAATGCCAAAATCTTTTAAAGTTAAAATAACAGCTTCCTCTAAAAACCGCAGGTATTGATGAATATCCGTAAAAAAATTATCTAGATCCAGAATGGGATAAGCTACTAATTGTCCCGGTCCATGATATGTTATATCACCGCCCCGGTTTATTTTGTAAAACTGTGCCTGATAATCGTATAAACCTTGCTCATTAAGCAACAGGTGGCTCTCTTTCCCGCTTTTACCTAAAGTATATACATGCGGGTGCTGACACAATAGTAAGTAATTGGGAGTGGTTCGGTGTTCCGATGGCGCAAGGTTCCGGTTAGCTGTTTTAATAGCAATTGTATCGGCAAATAATCTTTCCTGATAATCCCAGGCTTGCTGGTAATCAATAGTGCCCAACGAAATTAGCGCAACTTCTTTATTCATCACAGGTTTACCAGATTATTAATAAGTAATGCAATTCAATTAGCTTGTTTCAAAATTCCTGAAAATTGCAACTAACTATTTAACCTCAGATTAACTAAGAATATTCGTTTATAACAATACTATCTGCACCAGAATGAGAATAGTAGTTTTTACTAATAGCTACCATCCTTCTGGTATTTAACAATTCACCATTACTTAAAAGTTTATTTTCTGGATTGATGCAAGCTTCTTCTACCAGTTTTAAACTATAGCTTCATCTACAATCAGCTTTCGAAAAATTGATTGCACATGTTTTTATAAGCGTTTATAAGGCCATTGGTAGAACTATCGTGCGAGGTAACCTCTTCGGTATTTTGTAATTCCGGCAGAACCTTTTTTGCCAGTTGTTTACCTAATTCCACGCCCCACTGATCAAAACTAAATATATTCCAGATAACGCCTTGCACAAATATTTTATGCTCGTACATAGCAATTAAACTACCCAGCGTACGTGGATCAAGTATCTTAAATAAGATAGAATTTGTTGGTTTATTGCCTGAAAATACCTTTACCGGTGCTAATTCTTTTATTTCATCCTCATTTAAGCCTTCATTTTTTAACTCTTCTATTACTTCCTGCAAGGTTTTGCCATTCATTAAGGCCTCTGTTTGCGCAAAGAAGTTAGATAACAATTTCACGTGATGATCGCCGGTAGGATTGTGGCTAATAGCCGGAGCTAAAAAATCGCAGGGAATAATTTGGGTGCCTTGGTGAATAAGTTGATAAAAAGCATGTTGCCCGTTTGTACCAGGTTCTCCCCAGATAACCGGTCCGGTTTGGTAAGTTACCCGGTCGCCATTACGGTCAACGGACTTACCATTGCTTTCCATGTTTCCCTGCTGAAAATAGGCCGGAAAGCGGTGCATGTATTGATCGTAAGGTAAAATTGCTTCGGTTTGAGCCCCAAAAAAGTTAATATACCAAATGCTAATTAAGGCTAGCAGTACCGGAATGTTTTTCTCAAAATGCGTCATCCGGAAATGCTTGTCCATGGTGTGGGCACCTTCCAGTAATTGAATGTAATTTTCGTAACCAATGGCACAGGCAATAGATAAACCAATAGACGACCAAAGCGAGTAACGTCCTCCTACCCAATCCCAGAAAACAAACATATTTTCTTCGGCTATCCCAAACTCTTTAACGGCTTTCAGGTTAGTAGAAATAGCCACAAAATGTTTGGCTACTTCAGCGGCACTAGGCGCATGCTCTAAAAACCAGCTTTTAGCAGTTTCGGCATTCGTCATCGTTTCTTGAGTGGTAAAGGTTTTAGAAGCAATCATGAATAGGGTAGTTTCCGAGTCTACTTGCTTCAGTGTTTCCACTATGTGCGTTCCATCTATGTTCGAGACAAAATGCACTTGCAAATGGGGCTTCTGATAAGGCTTAAGTGCTTCTGTTACCATGTAAGGACCTAAATCAGAACCGCCAATACCAATGTTTACTATATGCGTAATGGGTTTACCCGTGTAACCTAACCACTGACCGGAGATTACTTTATCTGAAAAGATTTTTATTTGCTCCAGTACATGATTTATTTCGGGCATTACATCTTCGCCATCTTCGTAAATCGGCTCGTTCGAACGGTTACGCAAAGCGATGTGCAGTACCGCGCGGTTCTCGCGCAGATTTATTTTATCGCCGCTAAACATTTGCTCAATAGCATCTTTTAACTGTGCCTCGTTGGCTAACTCCAATAACGTTTCTAATGTCTGATCATTGATAATATTTTTTGAAAAATCAAATAATATTTCTTCAAATTGTAACGAGAATTTAGAAAAACGACTGGGATCTACGGCAAACATATCTATCATGTGATTATCTTTCATGATAGTGTAGTGCTGCTCTAGTTTTCTCCAAGCATTAGTGGTAACCGGATTAATGTTCTGTAGCATAACGTTTATAGTTTGACCTTGGGCGAAATTAATAACATTCGCTAAAAGAAAGGTTAGGAAAAATTAAAATATTAGTATTTATTATTTAATTTCTGTTAAAAGATAAGATTTCTGAAGCAAGCGAGCGTACATGGCAGAACATAACCGTACCGGCGAAACCGGCGAAAAAATGGCCGCTACTTATTTAATAGAACAAGGCTTTACTATTTTGGCTCAAAATTATCGTTACCGACGGGCCGAAATTGATATTATTGCTCAAAAAGCAACCCTGTTACTATTTGTGGAAGTTAAAACGCGTACGAGCAACCACCATGGTTTCCCGGAAGAAGCTATCACCCAAAAGAAAATAGATTTGTTTTTATTGGCTGCCGAAGAATTTATTCACCAACTAAACTGGCAATACGAGATTCGGTTTGATATTATTGCTATCAGTGGCTGCCCGCCCGCACCTTTTCAAATTCATCATATTGAGGATGCATTTCATTAGTCGATAGTCATTAGACCATAGACCACAGTCCACAGACTATCAGGTAAATAGAAATCTTAAAACTGGCAACTTACAAATAAGAATTAATCTAATAACTTTCTAACTATTAACTAAAAACTATCAACTGTGGACCGTGGTCTATGGTCTATCGACTAACCTACATTTTCGGCCGTTTATCGAACTTGCCTTTTTCGTAGATAACAGTGCCGTGCCGATCGTATTCTTTAATTACATACGCTTCAAATGGCTCATCATCGGCTGACTCGGGATACTGGTATTCAAAATGTTTCCGGTTCCGGAAATCATAAAATTCTATCCAAATGCCTACTTTTTTGCCTTTCTCGTACTGACCTTCCCAAGCTAATAAGCCATTTTGGTGAAACATTACGTAATCGCCTTCCACCTTATTATTTACGTAAGGAATTACTTCCTTCATTTTCTTCTGGCCGGCATCGTAGTAATTAATAACGGCATCGCGCGGAAAACCTTTCTCGAAATGCGATTTACTTAGCAGAATACCATCTTTGTTGTACGACTCCCAACGCAAATGCCGGGTACCAATGTAAAAATAACCTTCGGCTACTACCTTCCCTCCTACCATTTTCTTGTAAGGTCCATGCACAATACGGGCTCTTTTTGGGTCGATGGTACGCGCTTTGAAAATGCGGTGACGTTTGGTATCGTAATAGTATTTGGCTGGAGCGTATACACTTGGTTCGATATACTCCTTCAGATACGAAAACTTTTCTACCGTCGCTCTATTTCCTTTACCGGATTTTACATATCCTCTGCGAACAGGATAACCCAGAAATTCATTTTTTTTCCGTTTGTGTTTCTTGCGCTTTTTGGTGCCTAGTTGTACTGTATCCGGAACAGGAGTAGTAGCCAAGGAAGGGCTAGTCGTATCAATAGCCGCGGTAGTTACTGGTTCCATTATTTTTCTTTTAAATAAACCAGTTTTAGGAGCTGCTAAAGGTGCCGTTTCGGCATCTACGTTATAATTGCGTTTGCTGCAACTAGTAGTTTCTATTATTAAAAACAGACCTACTAATCCCAGACATAATTTAAATCGGCGCATTAGTAAATAGCTAGATAAAGAAGACTTCTCCATCAGAAAACAATAATCACAAATTTTAAACCCATATTACTTTGGAGGAAAGACCGCATTAACTTAAACAGAATTTCTTTTTTAACGATTCTAACATTTAATTTCTTATCCGCCAACACTTAAATTCTATTCGTATCGTATAGTAGATAAGGCATTATTTACTAAAACAAATTGTACCTGTTCTCCTTTATAATTATTTAATTTCTCAGTAAAGAACTTTTATTTCCTTGTAAATTACTAAATATCCGAAATGTAATTATTTTATCCAGCCTAATTGATAGATTAATATTCCGTTAAAACAGATTAAATTATTCTAAATGCATGTAACTTTGTCGTGTTAACTACTGTTATTGTGAGTCCGTTCCGCAAAATTACCGTTTACTTTATGCTCCTGCTCTTCTGCCGGATCATGATCCCCGACGAGTTAATTCTGGCCTTGCACGCGCATCAGCATACTATTCATAAGCAAACCGCTAAAACCAACGCGGTAAAACTAGAGCAAAAACATACGCATTGCCCTACGGAGCATTTATTTAACACTTCTTTTTATTTCACCCAAACTCCTTTGCGGGTGCAAATAGTTTCCTTACCCATAACTTACCGGGTAGCATTTGCTTCTGTATGGAAGTTTACCTTCCCCAATACACAGCCCCATCGCGGTCCGCCGGTAGCTTAATTTATCTATTTTGCCTTCTTCGCGCCTGCTATCTTTTAATAGCAGTTTCATTCATTGATAAGATAAATTATGTCCAATTCATTTGCCGGTAGGCTCTTTTTCGGGCAAACCGTCGATTTTACCATACTTTTATGACAAAGCTCTTTATATATATATTTTTTGTTTTAGGAACAGTACCCGCTCTGGCTCAAAATACTTTATCCGGTAAAGTTGTGGACCAGGCTACTCAGGAGCCTTTAATTGGCGCTACCGTTTACCTGCCAGACCTTAGAAAAGGCGCTGCTACTAATGAGGTGGGTAGTTTTCAAATCAGGAATTTACCGCGTGGTCGGTTTTTGGTGCAAATCAGTTATGTAGGATACGTAAGTGCCGCGCGTACTATTACCCTTAATGGCGCCACCACACTTGATTTTCCGCTGGCTGCTTCCGCTACCGAAATAAATACCGTTGTTATTACAGGCGTATCAGCTTCCACGGAAATGCGTCGTAATCCAGTACCTACATCCGTTATAGAGGCAGCTCAACTTCGGCAGCGCTCCACCAGTAATATTATTGATGCTATTGCGCATGCCCCCGGCATTTCTCAAATTTCTACGGGAGCAGCTATTTCCAAACCGGTAATCCGGGGACTAAGCGCCAACCGCGTTGTAACGCTTAACAATGGCATGCGGCAAGAAGGGCAACAATGGGGCGATGAACACGGCATTGAAATCGACGAAGCATCCGTGGACCGGGCCGAGATTGTAAAAGGGCCGGGCAGCATTATGTACGGCTCCGATGCCATGGCTGGGGTGATTAACTTTCTGGCTGCCGATCCTGTAGAAGATGGCCGTATAGTAGGCAGTGTAAGTGCTGGTTATCAGACTAACAATCGATTGCAGGCTTATTCTTTATTTAACGCGGGTAATATAAATGGCTTTAACTGGCAGGCTCGTTTAAGTAGCAAGCAGGCCGGAAATTACCGCAACCGTTACGATGGACCCGTATATAACTCCGGCTTTAACGAATTAAATGCTAGCGGTTACATTGGCTTGAATAAAAGCTGGGGATTTTCACACTTAAACTTCAGTACATTTAATCAAGAAGTTGGTTTGGTAGAAGGGGAACGCGATGCCAATGGTAATTTCCTAAAATTAGTGCCTGCGTCTGATACCAGTTTTACAGAACAGGCTGTTACACCAGCCGACCTTAAAGGATACCACTTAGATATTCCAAAACAAAGCATTAACCATCGTCGGGTTGCTTCACAAAATAATTTTATTATTGGTGCTTCGCGACTAAACGTGAACGTAGACTGGCAGCAAAATTTACGCAAAGAATACGGCAACATTTTAAACGAGAGCGAAAAGTCTTTATTCTTCGATTTGCAAACTATTAGCTACGATGCCAAATATTTCCTACCCGAGATGCACGGCTGGGAAACCACTTTTGGTGTAAGCGGCATGCAGCAGCGAAACAAAAATAAAGGAGTTGAATTTTTAATTCCAGAATACCAGATGCGCGATGCCGGAGTATTTGGTTTTACCCGGAAAACAATTGGTGCTTTAAATGTAAGCGGCGGCTTGCGCCTGGACGAACGTTGGCTTACTGCCGATGCGCTTTATTTAAACGAACAAGACGTACCTGTATCTAACCCCTCTGATGCCACTACCACAAAATTTGCTGGCTTTAAAACCCGTTTCTCTAATATATCCGGTAGCATAGGTAGTACTTATGCCTTCTCCGAAAAAGTATCTGCTAAAGTAAATACTGCCCGGGGTTTTCGGGCTCCCAACATTTCAGAATTAGCGGCTAACGGTATTCACGAAGGTACTATCCGCTACGAAGTAGGCAATCCTGACTTAAATCCGGAAACCAGCTTTCAGGTAGATGTTGGCCTTAACGTAAACACCGAACATATAACATTGGACATAAGCGGCTTTCATAATTCTGTGCAACAATACATTTTTGCTCAAAAGCTGGAAAGCAAGTTAGGCGGCGACTCGCTCAGTGGCGACCCTAACGATTTGGCCTCTACTTTTAAATATGTACAAGGTAATGCCCAGCTAGTAGGTGGCGAGATAAGCCTGGATATACATCCGCATCCACTCGATTGGCTACATTTTGAAAATTCTTTCTCGCTGGTACGCGCCCATCAGGCGAACCAACCTGATTCTACCCGTAATCTACCTTTTATCCCTGCTCCCCGTTTGCAGTCTGAAATACGTGTTAACTTTAAGAAAGCCGGTCAACTGTTTCGTAATGTATATGCCCGCCTGGAGTTAGAACATAATTTCCGGCAGAACCGTTTTTACAGCGCCTTTGGCACTGAAACCGCAACTTCTGCTTATTCGCTGGTAAATGGTGGCTTAGGTACTGATATTACCAATGGTAAGCGTAAATTAGCTACCTTTTATATTACAGCCAGCAATCTGTTTGACGTAGCCTACCAAAACCATTTAAGTCGGTTAAAATACGCTGCTCTGAACGAGGCTACCGGCCGACGGGGAGTGTATAATATGGGGCGTAACTTTGGGGTCCGTTTAGTAATTCCCGTTACTTTTACCAGTCACCGTTAGTATTTGCACTCCGTCTATAATTTTGACGGAATTATAGATGGGGTAAATCTTCTTAATAGAACTTACAGTTTCTCTACAAGGTCATAAAATAAAAAAGCAGCCCAAGAGGCTGCTCCTTTATAGTATACTTATTGGTTGTTGTTACAATTTAAGTAGTCCTTTAAAGATACAAAATATTCTTTAAATTCCCGAAAATTTCAGCCTTAAAAACCACATTGCAGCGGCCAAAATTTTAAAAAATCAAAATAATAGAAGTTGTTTTAAGGTTCTTTTTAATCTTTCTTTAATGATATAGCTAAAAATATTTAGCATCATTTTCCTTATTTTATTTAAAACAATCTCTTTCGATTATCTTGATGTACAAATATAAAGCAATTTAATCTT
Source organism: Adhaeribacter arboris (assembly GCF_003023845.1). NCBI lineage: Bacteria > Pseudomonadati > Bacteroidota > Cytophagia > Cytophagales > Hymenobacteraceae > Adhaeribacter > Adhaeribacter arboris. The sequence continues at coordinate 3,718,400 of NZ_PYFT01000001.1, forward strand.
CTTGAATTTAGATTTTCGGTGAGTACCAGCTTTCGCCAGTTTAATAAACATCTCCACACGCCGAATGATTATTTATATATATTTATTCTCTAATAAAAAATCAGCCGCCAGCTGTCTTTATTTTTCCGAACGTATGAAACGTAAATTCATTATTTTTACGTATGATTTTATATAATGTAACCATAAACATAGATAACACTGTTGCTGAGGATTGGCTAACGTGGATGAAGGAAGTGCATATACCCGAGGTAATGGCTACCACTTATTTTATCAAGTATCAAATTTGTAAAATGCTCACGGAGTACGAAGATAATGGCGGCACTACTTACGCCGTACAATACTTTGCCCGCCACTTGGCCGATTTAGAAGAATTTCAACGTGATTTTGAAACAGAGTTGCAAGAGAAACACCACGCCCGCTACCTGAATAAATATGTTACGTTTCATTCTATTCTGGAAATAATGGATTGTTGAATGATTGGATTGTTAAATAATTTTAATATTATATTGTTATTGTAACTTAGAGTATTGGTTGAAGTAAAAGCTTTCAATAATCTAAGGAAGCTTTTACTTCACCTGAAATATTAACTTTAATTTCATCAGGTTTATCTATATTAACTGCCGGTTGAGATGAAAGCATTAATAATCTAGCTATTCAACAATTTAACCATCACCGGCTATATAGGCCGCTATTTGTTCAGCGGTCATGTTGCAGTTAATCCATTCACTATCGAGATTAGCGTTTAGTTTGCGGTAGAATCGAATAGCCGGTTCATTCCATTCCAGTACCTGCCATTTCAAACGTTTTACTTTAAGTTCTAAAGCCCGGCGAGCAAAAGCGTCGAACAACTTTTTACCTACTCCGTAGCGGCGGTAAGCCTCGGTTATCACTAAATCTTCTAGGTATAACATCCGGCCTTTCCAGGTAGAATACGCCATGTAATATAAACAAAGGCCAATTACTGTATCATTAGCTTCTGCCACAATAAATTCAAATACAGGATTAGACCCAAAACCATCTTCCTGCATGTCCGCAAGGGTATTGGTTACTTCATGGGGAGCTTTCTCATAAACGGCTAACTCTTGAATTAAAGCATAAACCTGCGGCAAATCGGCTGGAGTACCCCGACGGATGGAAATATTCATTAAAAAGAAAATTCGTTCGAAGCGGCAAGTTAAATTTTTAGCTCGAATAAGAAAAATAATGAACTAAGAGGTGGAGGTGCTAGTGCCAAAAGCCATTTTTCATCAGGCACATCTTTTTAATAGGGACTACAATGTTATTGAAATTTCACTGCTACCATTTCCGGCGGTAAACAGATGAATGCTCCGGTGCGGCTAGTATATAAATAAGTACTCCAAATAAGGATACGGTTAAACTTATTTGATCATCGGGCAAGTTATATATCCGCATAAAAATGCCACCTACCACCAGCAGGCCAGCGAATACATTTACCAGAGTAGCGGTGAGTTTCATAGGCGCAAATTTAACTTACCTAAATATATAGGTAAGTTAATAAAAAATAAATAATGCGCAAATAAATATTAGAAAATTTACACCTTTTTACCTGAATACGGATTTATCCCCATATTATAATAAATAAACGACCAAGTATCGGCGGCTTCGTTTATGAGCAAAGACGTAGCTTTACCCGCACCGTGACCCGCATTCACATCTACCCGAATTAAGTACGGATTGGGGCCGGCACCTTTCTCTTGCAGCGTAGCCATGTATTTAAAAGAGTGCGCCGGCACTACCCGGTCGTCGTGGTCGGCGGTAGTAACCAGCGTAGCCGGATAACTCACTCCTTCTTTAATGTTATGCAGCGGCGAGATAGCTAGTAAGTTTTTAAACTGTTCGGGGTTGTCGCTGGAGCCATACTCTTCTACCCAAGCCCAGCCAATGGTAAATTTATGAAACCGCAGCATATCCATAACCCCAACCGCCGGTATGGCTACTTTAAATAATTCCGGACGTTGATTACTAACGGCTCCCACCAGTAAACCTCCATTTGAGCCCCCGGCAATAGCTAGTCGGGATGGGCTGGTATATTTTTCGTTAATTAAATATTCCGCTGCTGCGATAAAATCGTCGAATACGTTTTGCTTGTTGGGTGTCATACCGGCTTTGTGCCAATCTTCGCCGAACTCGCCGCCGCCCCGGATATTCGGTATAGCCAATACCCCATTGTTTTCGAGCCATAACATTCGCGAAATGCTAAAGGCAGGCAGGATAGAAACATTAAATCCGCCGTAAGCATACAAGTACGTGGGGTTTTTACCATCTAGGATTAAGCCTTTTTTATGCACAATAAACATGGGAATTTTGGTACCATCCTTACTCGTATAAAATATCTGTTTGGTTTCGTAATTATCCATCTGCACAGCTACCTGGGGCTTCCGGTATAACTCCGATTTATTGGTAGCCACTGTGTAGCGGTAAATAGTACTGGGATAAGTGAAAGAATTAAAAGTGTAAAAAATATCTTTATCGGTTTTCTTGCCTCTAAAGCCGGTTACGGTACCCAAGGTAGGTAATTTTACCTGACTCAGTAATTTACCTTTGGTATCGTATACCAATAAATGGCTGGAAGCATTTCGCATGTAGGTAACCAACAATTTATTATTTACCAGTGATACTTCGTCCATTACATCCTCTGACTCCGGAATAACTATTTTCCAGTTGTCGGGCTGGGGTTTCTCCGGATCAATCAGTACTAACTGATAATGCGGCGCATTTTTATTCGTGCGTACCAATAACTTATCGCCTAAATTTTCTACTAAAACATATTCGGCTTCAAAATTATTGACTAGAGGTTCTATTTGGGCTTTTTCTTTCGTGAGGTCTTTGTAAAATAAGGAATTAAAAGAACTGGCCCCTTCGGAGACACTCATTATTAAAAATCGTTCATCTTCGGTAGTCTGAGCAAAAAATGTACGGTTGGAATGTCCTTTATCTTCGTAAATTAACAGGTCCTCGGCTTGCGGCGTACCTACTTTATGGTAGTACACTTTTTGGTTTTCGTTTTTATTGGCCATTTTAGAACCCGTTTTTGGCTCGTCGTAACGGCTATAAAAAAAGCCATCTTTAAACCAAGCAGCATCCGAAAACTTAATCCATTGCAAAGAATCATCAAGCTTTTTGCGGGTAGCGGTTTCCATTACGTAAAAGGTATTCCAGTCAGAACCGCCGCCCGAAGTTCCGTAGGCCATGTAATCCCCGTTAGCCGAAAAACTTATGGCGCTGATGGCCGTGGTACCATCTTCAGAAAATTTATTGGGGTCCAGAAAAACAGTGGGGATGCCTTTCAGACCTTCCTGCACGTAGAGTACTTTCTGATTTTGTAAGCCGTTATTCTTAAAGAAATAATATTTACCTCCTTCTTTAAACGGAGCCTCAAACCTCGGGTAATTCCAGATTTTAGTTAATCGTTGTTTAATTTTCTGCCGGAACGGGATTTTAGCTAAGTACCCAAAAGTAAGTTCGTTTTGGGCTTCTACCCATTCTTTTACCACTTTCGCCGTATCGTTTTCCAGCCACCGGTACGGATCCGCTACTGTTGTACCATGATACATATCTACCTGATTTACTTTAGCGGAAACGGTATGCGGAAAGCTTAATTTGCGCATGGGCTCACCAATTTCCTGCACGGGAGTTTCAGTAACCATTTCGGTTTTTATATTTTGGTTATTATTTTCGGAAGATTTACAGGCAATCAGCAAGCTAAGTCCGCTAGCAATTACCATTAAGGTTATTTTATTCATATTACGCCAATCGAAAATACGACTACTTTAAGGTAACGAAAAATCAAAAGAATTAGTAATGGCCACCCTTGATTTACCAGCATAAATTACCGCATTACTTTTATTACGTTATGGTGTTACCTTACCTACGTAAACCTTTACTCAGGCAGTTCTATATTAAATAATTTGCTACTTAGTTGCAGTTACGGTACGACGCTCTATTTTCCCGATTTTAGGAATTACCTGAATTAAAAAGCGTTTATTATCGTATTCGCGGGAGCCTTTGTACCGGCCGGTACCGTAAAAACCACTGCCCGCAATAATTACTTCAAAACGTTTTTCGTCGAAAGTAATGTTACGGCTCTGCCAAAGGTTAAGTAGCGCCAAGGCCCGGTTATAACTGAGTTGGTACCCATAATCGCGTTGCCGGATATGAAAGTTGGGATTATACGGGTCGCGGGCGGCCATCCCTTCTATAATTACCAGGTATTTTACGCCGTGGTCTTGTTTTATATCGTCGATTATTTTTTTCAGGGTAAGACCGGCGGCGTATAAATCTTTCTTGTCTGATTCTTTAATTACCCAGCTATTTGGGTCAAATTTAGTTTGCACTTTTAATTCGTGCCGCTTATTTACCGGGTCGAACCGGAAATATTTTCCTTCCAGACCTTTTAAAGCGGCTTCAATTTCCCGGATTTTATTAAGTTGCTCTACCTGCACGAGCAGTTCGCTTTCTTTATCCTTGAAAAGTTTATAGCTGAGCACAAATAACACGAGCATCACGATGAACAAACTCGTCATCAAGTCTACGTAACTCGGCCAGAAAAAATCTTCTTTATTCGTATTCAAAAATGTTGGAAAGTTAAATGTGTTTGCAGAGGTTAATTAAATACGTTTCTGATAGGCTTCAAAAATTTTTCAAATTCACTTAAACATTTTATCCATCAGTTTTTTAAGCATTCCGGGTTGCGTTACTTTGTCGAGGTTTTGGTTCATGTGTTCGAGTTGGCGTAACAGGCGAGCTTGCGTTTCGGCATCGCGGTCCATTTTCTGAAGCAACGTGCGTTGGGTTTGGTTTATTTCGCGGCTTAGCTCGTCTTGCTGCGTGTTCAACTTTTTAAATGGCTCCAGGTACTGCACCACTCTTTCGTAAATATTGTCCCGGTTCAAGGCTTCAAAATGATTCGACCAGCGTTCGTAAGCATTTTGCGCATCCTGCTCCAGGTAACGCATGCGGGCATCCATCAGCTCGGTTAAACGGCCGGCGGCTTGGTCGAAGTATTGTTCTATTTTCGCGGAAATATCAGCCATTTCTTTTTCGTGGGTGCCAAAAAAATCGAGTTGTTTTTGAATTAAATTATCGTGCTGACCAATGTATTGCCCTACATTATTTATTCCCCGTTCAAAACCAGTTAAGCGCTCCAAGATACTTTGCACGGAAGCAGCCGCACCGGCTCCGGCTTCTAAAGATTGGTTTAAAGCTTGTTGGTAGCCCAGGAACTTCTGAAACTCTTCGGTGCTTTGGGTAACTTTATCGAAAACTTGCAAACTGGCCTTCGCCATTTGGTCGTAACCAATTTCTTCGAGCTTTTGCAGGAAATTTTTCTGAACTTCAATGTTGGCGGTAATACCCGCAATAATAGGTTTAAAATCGGCTACTTTATCCAGAAACTCCCGGTTAAAGGCATCCAGTACGGCTTTTAAGCTGCTCAAACTACCCGCCATATCCGAATGCAAACGGGGCAGCAGTTGGGCTTGCAAAAAAGTATAATAATCGTTCTGGTGGCGGTCTCTTATAAAGCGGGCGTTTTTAAATAAAGTATTTCCCCATAAAGTGAGCAGCAAGCCAAAAAACGAACCCACCATGGCCACAACTACTCCGGTAATAAAAGTTTGAATGGCCTCGTTGGTAACACCACCCCCCAGAATTATGCCCGATAAACCAAAAATTACGCCCAGAAAGGTACCTAGTAAACCCACGTACAGCGGCGTAGCTACTATCGCGTTAATTTCCTTTTCTAATACTTCCGATTGCCTTTCCGAAATATCTTTGAGGATATTGAAATCAGCCGCCGCACCTTTGTTATTGCGTAAGTAATTGTTTGTATCGTTTAAAATCTCCAAGAACTCCCGCGAGCAATTCCCAGCCGCTATTAAGTCAAGTTCTATTTCAGGGGCAGTATTTCTTTTCCGTTCCGGAAGTGGAGGGCCCGATGTTTCAGGTTCAGTTTTAAGACCAACAAATTCAATCTCGTTATCCGTAGCCAGATTAACCAGGCGAATGTAAGGAATGTAATAAGTTTCGGAGTTAGAGGCAAAACCATCGTAAACTGTCCGACGTATTTCTACCTGTTCCCCGCGGTTATTCAAATTTGTTACCCGGTGTATTTCCGAGGGTGTATGCAGAAACAAAAACTTCTTACCCTGTTCCAGTAATTGCAACTTTTCGGCTTGAGCCGGGAGCAAATTATTTTTAACCTCTTGAGCAGTATTCCCGCTAGCATTCAAAAATTCTTTACTAATCCATAACTGTTTTTTATCCGGATAAAGAGAGACCACGCGGTTAATTTTCTGCCGGTTTTGTAAAAAAACATAACCTTGAAAACAAACAATCCCGATAATAATGGCAGCCTCTAAAAGTATTTCGAACATAATTGGCGTATTCGTCTAAAAAACAATTAACCGACACAGTGGCCGGTTAATTTGGTAATAAGTATTTCTACGTTTCCTAAATTTAATAAATTTTGAACTTTCGAATTAGGGGTAAGTAGTGGTTTCAATTCCTAACTGAAAACAAAGCGCATTTAAAATTTCTGCTTGTTTACTGAGGTTGGTTACTCTATTATACTCTAAAGATAATCGTTGCTTATCTAAGGTTCTTGTTTGGTGACATAATACAACAGAGTCGTTGGGTAAACCGTACTCATTCTTCGCTAATAATACTTCGTTTGGGTAAATATGTCGACCGGCTTTTCTAGTAGTTAAAGGTAGAACGTTTACGATATTTAATAAATCATTAGTACTGTCATCGCTGATAATCAAAACCGGCCGTGACTTACCTTGTTCGGAACCTATTACCGTATCTAAGCTATCCCGGTAAATTCCCCAGCGTTTAACAATCATATTGTTTCCGAGTCAATAAAATTAAAATCTTCTTTAACTTCTTGAATATCGGCCAGAAACAATGGGTCGTTGGTAGCTTGTTTCAAAAGCAGTAGTTTTTCATTTACTTCATCAATATCATCATCAATTATAACTAATACCCGCCTCTTATTACTAAAACTCTCCGGCAGATTAATTATAAGTTGATTATTTGACACATCATATATTTGTTTAAGCTTCATATTACCAAAGCCTTTATGTATTCAAACGAAGTTTTTAATCAGAAGTAGTTATAGCCTAACTAACGAGCTTCCATTAATCACCTAATTCTTTTATTCTACTTACTCAAAATGTATCTGCGCTTTGCGGTCAATCTTCCAGAAGCCGTTTACCTGCGTTAAAACGCCGGGTTCATCATTTACAATGCGGGTAGCATTGGTGTTATTCATTTGGTACGTACAAGCATCTTTTAAAGATAAATAAGCACTCTCAATGGCGCTGCGGTGTACATTGGTATTGGTTACAATCCGGAACATGGCGCGGTTCGGGTCTTTCCGGCTAATGCGAATTTCGTAAATGCTATCGTGCTGCGGTGTATCGTATAAGTCTTGCTCGTGAAAACCACCATTTACCGGAATACGGGCGTATTTACTTTGTGGCTTGTCGGTGGGAGGCGGCGTATGATTAGCAGCTGTTACCAATTCTTCAATGCCTTGCGGTTCTACTCTAGGTTGCTGGCTTACATTAGCTTGGGAGGCAGGTGGCACAACCGCAGCCGCCTTAACTGGTTGCGACGAGATTGGCGCTGGTGTTGGAGCAGCCTGTAAATTTTCGCGTTCTTTCGCCATTGCCCGATTAATTAAGTTTTCGACAGCAGCCATGGTAATTTTGCCCGCTCCATCAGAGCCAACCCGGCCTGGCAAATTAACCATTTGAGCTAAATTATCAATATCAATGCGCCGTTGGTCGATGCGTTTGCTTTGTTTTTTAATTTCTTTGTTGAGCAGGTAAATCAAAACCAGGTTGATTAAGCCTAAAGCAATGGCAAGGATAGTCATAGAGTTGGTTCCAGTTATAGTAGTATTTTCTTCCCGTTTAGCAAGAGAACTTAGCTTTTCCTCGGCGGTAGCATCCGTCGTGGTGCCATCGGGGTCGGTAAAAGTTTCTTGCTGCTGTGCACTATCAGGGTTCTGTAAGGCAGCATCCTGCACAATAGGAGCGCCCGTGGCAGCCGGGGCGCCGTAATCCGCCGCAATTTGCTGTAATTGTTTATGTAAATCCTCGAGTTTACGCCGGCGTTTAATGTCATTCATGCGCTGGTCATTGTTCCGTAGTCGAGCGTAAATACTTTTTACAAGCGTATTTAACTGGGCTTTTGGGTCTTTGGGTAATTTGTAGAAACCACCATCTTCAATGGGTTTATACAGTTTAGAATAGATGGAAGAATTAGCATCTTCTTTCTTTATCAAATTTACAAATTCATTCATACTGGACACATTCGCAAATTGACCGGCATTCGTCAAATTTGCATCGCGATAAACAAAATCGGCTGTTTCCGTCCAGATGTCCAGCTTAGCCAGTTCCATTTCGGATTGCGCCCAACCAGCAGGCGCTACTCCTAAAAATAGCCAGATAATTAAAATGGCAAGCTTATTCTTCATTGTACTTTATTTTAAAATTCTCCGCAAAGATAAGGCTTAAAGGTTTTTGCATTCTGATTCCCTCCAAAAAGAACTGCCGAACCCTAACTTTTAAGGCATGTTTATCTTTTTAAGTCTCCGGATTTAATACTTAAACCACTGCTTTACTGGCATAATGGCGTTCGTACAAATCACGCGAAAGTTGATACAAAGTTTGCTTAAACGAATAAAAAAACAGCGTTTCGGCTAGTACTTCGTCGGTGCGCAGAGTTTGGTGGGTTTGGTTCAGGCCAATGCTTAAACTGTCTTCCACTTCGTTTTGCAGGTACGGCAACAAGAAATTCGGATCGATTTGTACGCCCAAATCCGGCAGCATCGACGTTATTTCAGGGTCTTGCAGCGCCAGCTTTAAGTAAGCCTTCGCGTTTTCTACCACCGATTGCCGCATGGATGAATCAATTTGCTCGGTGGTGATAAAATTACTCCGGATGTCCTGTAGCTCCTGATCACCCACTAATTTCACTTCCTGGATATGCTCGTAATCGGCTTGCTGCGCCGAGCCTTGGAAAAGTACGCCACCATTGGCAGTAGCTTCTTTCGGGTTATTGGCCAGAATAATTTTAAAATTTTGCTTCGGTTCTTTACCAGTTACTTTGCGCAGAATGGTTTTAGTTAAGCGCTCCACCACTAGCATATTCGAGCCGCCGCTGAGTAATTTTATGTATAAACTACCTTTACCGCTAAAACAAAAATACCGGGGTGTTTCCATTTCCAGGTGCTTAATTAACTGCGCTACGTGGTAGATGATACTCGTGTAGTGCAGGTAAAAAATAATCCGCAGATGCCGGGCTTTCATTAGTTGGTGACTGAATTTTAGCTCGTTGTCGTAGCTAAAGAGCAAACTTACTACATCCGCCGACCGGAACTGGTCGTTGTTCACAGCCAATTCAAAGGCGGTGCGGGCTTCCTGCTCCGAGCCGGAAATGGGTACATTGCGGCTTTCCTGGCGGTATAGTTGCAAAAAGCCGTTGTGTTTCCCGCTGCCGTGCAAACGACTATAGCCTTCGCCCCACAAATCATCGCCGGCAAACCGGAACGAGGTGCTGTACGCGGGTTGCTGGCCTTTCAGGAATAATAAATCGGTAGTTCCGCCTCCTATATCAATGTTTACCACGTTTTCGTCGCGGTTGGGCACAACCTGGTTGGTGGCGGTGAGGTAATAATAAGGCGCTACCGATTCGGTAAGCGATACAGTAAACTCCGTAGTTTTAAAAATATCCTGGTAGGCTTCGTCCCATTTTTGTTTAAACTGGTTCAGCGAGAATAAATCGAAACTCAGCGGTCGGAACCAAATTAGGCGGGTATTTTCGATGATACCGTTGTTAAGCGCTACTTTGTGCTTGATAAGGTACAATAACTCCCGGAAGAACGCTTCTACCCGCGCTTCGCCCTGCGTATCTAGTTCCAATGACCATTTTAAATTGGTTTCGTAACGAGCCTGCTGTACCATCGATACTTCGGCGTTAATGGCAAAACCAATATTAATGTTGCCCAGTACATTTTTCGGTTCATTCGGGAAATTAGGGGTTTCACAAGTAGCCGTACGAATTGGGAATTCAAAAATACCGCCCTGCTCCCCGATAAACGACGGTACAAACTCGCGGTTCTGAATAAGCAATACCGGAAATAATTCGCCAAAACCAGCGCGGTAACGTTCGTACACCGTTTTATTTACATCCGCCGATGGACTGTTGAGCAACACCACCTGCATATCGTTCTGGCCGATGGTAAAAGTTTTCGGGTGCGCTCCTTGCGCGTTATTATAAGCGACGTGCGTGTTGGTGGTACCAAAATCAACGGAAAAAGTAAAATTTTGGGTGCCGCGGTCCAGTTCCGTCCACTTCGGTACAATCAAACCTTTCACCTCCTGCCCTTGCGGGCAAACTAATTCCACATAATCAAAATGGGTATGTTTTACTTCGTAATAAGTAGAACCAGCTCCAACCGAAGTTTTACTGGTGCGTTCGGTTCTAGTAGCACTGCGGCTACCTCCTTGCCCCTCAATGCGGTGGTTGCCTACGTAAAAACGCAGGTCGTAACTTTTATTCACCAACGAGGGGGCGGTATCATCGTCCACGAGCATTATTTTGTACAAATCGTTATGCTGCGGTTGGTTGCGCATTTTGTAGAACGGGAATATTCCCAAACCTACTTTCGCCCGGATAATGGCACCTTTTTCCGGAATTTCCCGCCCAAACTCGTCTTTTACGTTCTGCGGATTCTGGTAATAGCTACGCTCATAGGTTACAAACTGTCCATTCTGCACCGGTATTTTCAGGCTTACCTTTACGTGGTTAATGTCGATGGTAAACGTCAGAAATTCGTACAGGTCGCGGACTTCAAAATAATCGAAGAAAGTACGTTTTATCGGCAGCAGGTACGGAAATTTGTGCTTGACGCGGGTATCAGCCCCGTAGCTATAAGCAATTTGTCCCACCTGAAAACGGTCGGTATTTACTTCGTAAGGCAGTTCTACCAAGTATTCTTCTAAAAAATCACCGATGGTGAGGAACGGATATTTGTATTTTTTACCCGGTAACACGCGGTTTTCGAGCGGTAATGGGTCAGCCCAAGGTACAGTGGTAGCGTTATCCCAGCGCTGCCCGTTAATATAATTGGCTTCAATTTTTAAATTTGGCTTCAGCACAATCGGCAAAGTACCCGGGTTCGGAACCCCCGGACTTATCCGTACGAATAAATCGCTGTTAATTTCGATGCGATTGGAACGGGTAGGCAAAGCCGCGTTTTTTACCAATACCGGGTTTCCATTAACATCGGCCAACGGAATATATTGCGCCTCAAAGCTGGGCTGCGACACTTCCCCCCGCAACTCCATAGCATTAAACCGTTCGATTTGCAAGTTGGCAAACACACTGCCGCAGAAGTATTTGCTCCGCAGTTCCGGTTTTACCATAAACAGGCCATACACAAAATCCTGAAAAGCCTTATCCCGCTCGTGTAGCAACACAATATGTTTATCGAAATAATGCCCCCGCGCCTGCGGCCGCTCTATATCAAGAGGCTGCACGGTAGGTGCAGTAAAAAACAAAGTAAACGGTGAGGTACCACCAATTAAACGCTCCGCCGCTTCGCCATTAGGTAAATGGTATTCGTAGTAAATCAGGTATAAATCGGAAAAACCAGTAAAGCGGTCATCATTTAGAAATAGCCGCAGCGTATCGCCCAAAATTTTAGTAGCTGGGCTGTTCCGTAAGACTTGCAACTCACTATCAATATTCCAGCGACGAAGGATAATTTTTTTACCGGCCTGGGCATACTGATGGTAATTAAAAATTAGCTCGAACAAATCCCAATAATGGGATACCAACTCGTGGTAAATCGAGTGCCGGTTCCCGCTTTTATCGGTATTCACAAAATCGAACGCCGTCTCGAACAAATGCATCCTCGCAAACGGGGTCGGGATGGAGGTAACAATTTTACTAGCTTTCGCCCCCGTCGGGTCGGTAATATCGTTGAGTTCAATGTGCGTAATCGGCGAAGATTGCTGCCAGCCTTCTATTTGCTGTTTTCCTTTATCGTGCAAGCGCAGTACTTTCGGCATATGTTTTAGTTTTAGTCCATAGTCCACGGTCAATAGACCACGGATGTAATTGTTAATTAGTTGAATTGGTAAATGGTACTTGGTAAATGTTAAGAAAGCTCCCCTCCTGTTTTAGGAGGGGTTGGGGGTGGTAAACTGGGCAGTAATTTCTGCTAAAACACCTTCCAATTGCTCAAACACTTCCTTGTTCTCAAACCGTAGCACCTTTATATGTAAATTTTTTAAAAACTTTGTTCTGTCCTCATCCCGTTCATAACCATTTTCAGTGAAATGATCTCTTCCATCTAATTCAATCGCAAGCTTCTCTTGCGGGCAATAGAAATCAAGTATGTAATTACCAACACTGTGTTGTCTTCTGAATTTACGTCCTATTTGGCTATTCTTTAAATGTTTCCATAACTCGGCTTCAGCAGGAGTTAAGTTGCTGCGGTTTTGTTGACGCAGATTTTTTAAGTTTTGCTGGTTATGAATACGTTCTTGCATCTTCAACTGCTTTTGTCAACCACCCCTAACCCCTCCTTATCCAAGGAGGGGAATTTTGTTAATCTTCATTTTAAACATTTTAACAAATAACTACTTGCATAAAATATACTTCTTTGTGAATTCAGTATGGATATAGGCTCCCCTCCTTGGATAAGGAGGGGCAGGGGTGGTTGATTTTTAGCTATCCATTGTTATATCTGTGTAATCAATTTATATAGTCGTAACCTACCCTTAAACTGTCTTCACTTTCTCCGTAAACGCTTTTTCGGTTACGCGGTCGAAGAGTTGGATGAATTTTCGGAAGCGATCGCGTTCGGGTATTTGCTTTTCGGCGGCGTCGAGTTCGTTGCGGAAGAATCCATGACTAATGCCTTTGTCGAATATATTCCATGATTTAGTAATAATTTCTTTACCCCGGATGAGTTGGTTAAAGTCGTCGGTGCTCAGGTTAAAAGGGGCGAAGCTGCGCTGGTTACTGTTAAGTTCGCGGAGCCAGTTCAGAAAGCCGTAATCCGGGCTGTTAATAATTTTATCTAAATCTTTAAATAAACTGTCCTTGCCGAGTAAATTCTGCAGTTCCAGGTTTTTATAATAAGGCGAATCTTTGTCGTCTTTTAACAGGCTGTTAAAATATTTGGCGAAATACAGAAATCGGCTCAAGCTTCCGGCAATCTTTTCTTTCGACTCAGGAGCCAAATGGCCAAATTGTACCTCACGGGTATCTTCGGTAAAGCCGTATTCGTGGTAGAGAGTGCCCGAACTAAAATCGGCGGCATTATAATCCATAAAATCCAACACTGCCATGGCACTGAGTAACTCTACTAAATGCGCTTTGTTTTGCTGACTGCTGCCGCCCGGCTGGTTCTGGTACGGAGCATCGGGCGTATCGGCAATATAATACAAGGCCTCCAATCCTTTCAGGTGATGCTCATAATAAGAAAGTGCCGCGCGGGTTTTGGTTATGAAGGTATTGGAGTCGATGACGCTGCCGTCTTCGGCTTGTAAGGCAAAATAAGGCAGCACGGTAATAGCCCCGGTTAAAGCATCCTGAATATAGCCCGCATTGGCCAAAGGTGCTTGCTGGTCTTTCAGGTTTTTGAGCAGCAACGGAAAACCGGCGGCCCCGGTACCGCCAAAAATAGAGCTGATAAAAAAAATACGGTCACCTTTCTGGAAATTCTTGGCGAAATATTGAATCTCAGGCGAATCTACAATTTTATTCAAAACCACGCTGCCTACGTTCGGGCTGCCCCGGAAACCAATGGTCAGCGGACTTTCCAGGTTATCGTCGGTAAACAGTAATTCAATCACACTTTTCGTACCCGGCGATAAGGAATTATAATGGATGTAATCGCGGAATCGCTGGTTAATGCCGCCAAAATCGTACACAAAGGTATCCTGTACTACGCCGTCGGTATCGTTGGCAATGTTGGATAAAGTACTAATGTCCGTTTTAAAAAAACCTTTGTCGCGCAAGCCCAAGTGTTTCTGAATGCGCTTGTACGTTTTTAGAAGCTCTACCGTACGGTTCATGTCACCGTTCTGCGCGTCCGGGTCAATGATGATGGGCACCACGCGTTCACAGTTTTTAATTTCGACCCCGGCCGCCAGCAACATGGTCAGCGACCGGATTACCCGCGAACCCGTGCCGCCAATACCGAATATGAATAATTTTGCCATTATTTAGATGTTAGATATTGGATGTTAGATAGTAGACTTTCAAGCCTCATCTAATCATCAATACACGCTTATTTTAAATTCCTCCCTGCTATAAGCCGGACTTTCTTATTCTTATTTCTATTTTATCGCGAGCACGCCTCGCTCGTGCTACTTATCGTCTGGCCTCTGGCCGGTAGGCTATTTACTAAATTGCTTTTATTAACTGTTTATCGGTTCGCCCGGCCGGAGGCCTCCCAGATAGTAGACACGAGCGAAGACGCTCGCGCCAGCAGGTAGTAACTTATTAATTGGTAACAACTTTTAAACTTTCCAACCTTACAACTTTATAACCTTTCAACCTTCAAACCTTTCAACTTTCCAACCAACCTAAAACCTAACCGGAGTGGTGCTGGCTCCCCGGGACCAGCGCCGAAGTAAGAACGAAAAAATCAGGTAAAATAAGGCCCCGTACAAGGCATTTACGGCCGCAAAATTATAAACATAGTCGCCTTCTACTTCTTTGCCGTGGGCGTAATTTACGGCGTAAGCAAAACCAATAACGGCGCTAATAACCATAAACAACACCCAATGCCAAGCCTTCCGGAAAAACGCAATCGGTAGCCAATGATTAATGACGTAGTAAAAAATCAGCATCATGGCTAAGGCCGACAGCACCGTTACTAACCCGACCGTCGGGAAAATCTCGTTCCAGTAAACAGGCCGGGATTGCGGCGGCTGCGGCGCCGATAAAAATAATTGATAAATAAATTTAAAAAATCCGGGTAGCATATTTTTAGCTTATATAAAATCAACATTTAGAAAATCAGCAATAAATAATGTATTCTCAAAATAAAGAAAAACTTACTTCTCTTTTTTAGCCTGAATAGTAGCCGTAAAAATATTTTTATTACCTACCTCATAGGCTCGTTCCACACCCGCTACAATACCGGCTAATTGAAAGGTTTTGGCGCCTTCGTTGTTCATTTGGCTATCGTCGGTGGTGGTGCGGTTTTGCACCCAGGCTGGCCGCTGATTTTGTAAAATTAATTGCATCTCTATTTCGGGAGCAGCCATTTTGGTGAGCTTTACTTTAATGAAATGCGAGTACGGTTTTAAAGGATTGCTATTCTGGCCGGCAACTCCTTTCTGGCTTCTAAATTGAGCGGCCGTGTACAAACCGGTAATTTGAGCATCGGAGTTTTCGGCTTCTAATTTTAAGTTCTTTTTTAAATAAGCTTCGTTGGTATAGGAGGCGGGCAATTCCGTTAAATTTAAACCTACTACCATTTCGAGCGGTGTTTTCAGGTCGCTGACGATAATTTCGTGGCAGGCGTTATCCTTACTGTTGCAGTACCAGTTGCCCACGGGTAAATATTTATCCAGCACCGAATATGCCGGTGCCGGAAATTCAAAACCAATGTGTAGTTCGTCGGCAAACTTACCGGCCATTAACTGGCGGTTAAATACCTGTACTTGCTCCGGTTTACCTATCACCCACAAGTAATAAGGTACTTCGTTGGGGCAGCAATTAGGAATAGTTTTGCGGTTAGTTTTTACCGCCGGGTAAAAGGTGCCTTTAAAATCGGAAGTGGCGCTAAAAATAGAAACGGCCTGGCCTTGTTGCTGCGCTTTCGCAATTACCTGGTAAATATCGGTGGTAACAAAATTAACGGCCTGGCCATTAGCCGGCGCATAAATAAAATCCGAAATAAACACGTTAACCCCGTTTGGCGGACTGTAATTGGAAATAATAGAATCTAGCATTACCGGAATAGTGCTGCTGCTGGCCGTTGCTTCTAAACCGTAGCGCAAATGCTTCGATACCTGGTTATAATTGGCCGGGGTTATTTTTTCGCTTACTTCGTAGAATTGCTTCTTTCCTAGTTGATTATTTTGCTGCACGGTAGCCAGTAAAGCATCCAGGGTTTCCTGAAACTGGGTAATCTGTCCCCCGTTGCTCGCCGGCATAAAACCTTTCATGCTCCCCGATATTTCCAAAAACACATTCACTTGGCCCACCTTAGTGGCAGTTGCACCTGCGGCTTTGGGTTTAGTTGTTCCGGTTTCTTCAACAGTTTCATTTCCTGAGGTAGTAGTTTCTTTTTTAGCATCATCCCCACAGGCACTTAAACTTAGTAATACCAGAAAGACAAACGTCCGAATTAATTCTTTAAAAATTTGCCAGCTACTATTCGACGACATGGACTGAGTTTAAGATTATTGGATTACCGATAAAAATAAGGTACCTGTTTACGCACTAACGAATATAGGTGTTCTGATATTTTTTGAAGGCAACAGGAAAACAAAAAAAGAAAATTTGCTTTCTTCCTCTAATACAGTTAAAAGTTAGAACTACCCATAAGTAACGCTAAATGTAAAGGTTTTTACTTACTTCCTGCATATTTCCCTTCCTTCCAGGTTCTCCGACAACCCACCACTAAAGGTAACCTATATAACTGCTACCGATTAAATTCGTACGATGTATTGCCGGATAACAAGCGCCCTATTGCAAATAAATAACGGGTAACGGCAATTCAATTATTTTTAATTACTATTGTTTAATAAAAATACTCGGAACCGAAATTAAACTAGAAAAAACTATGAAACGATTATTGCTTTACTTCTTTGGCTTCATCATTCTGGCTTCTCAAACTTCGTGCGGCTACAACGAAATGGTAGCCAAAGATGAGAATGTGGCCGCAAAATGGGCCCAGGTACAAAACGCTTACCAGCGCCGCGCCGACTTAGTACCTAACCTGGTGAATACGGTAAAAGGCGCCGCTAATTTCGAGCAAAAAACCTTAACCGACGTTATTGAAGCGCGTTCCCGCGCCACGAGTATTCAGCTAAGTCCGGAGAACCTGACACCGGAAAATATTCAGAAATTTCAGGAAGCGCAAGGTCAATTAAGTGGTTCTTTGTCGCGGTTACTAGCTACCGTCGAGAGTTATCCTCAGCTAAAAGCCAACCAAAACTTTTTAGAGTTGCAGGCACAGCTAGAAGGCACCGAAAACCGAATCTCCGTGGAACGCATGAATTTTAACAACTCCGTGCAGGACTATAATACCTACATCCGGTCGTTTCCGCGCAACTTTTTTGCCGGCTGGTTTGGCTTCGAACGTAAAACACCTTTCGCCGCCGACCCTAACGCCCAACGCGCTCCTACGGTTACTTTTTAGGAGTTGAAAGGTTGGAAAGTTAAAAAGTTAGAAGGTTATAAAGTTGAAACTCATAGCTTAAAAGGTTTTAGTTGGCAGTAAATAAGGTATATACTGCCAACTTTTTCATCGATAAAAATGATTTAAACAGTAACTTTCTTCTCCAACTTTCCAACCTTCTAACTTTTTAACTTTCCAACTCACCATGAAAGATACCATTACGGCGGAAGACGAGGCTCGGATTGTGGCGGCCATTGCCGAAGCGGAAAAAAATACTTCCGGCGAAATCCGCGTACACATCGAAAATACGTGCCAAGGCAATGTGCTCGACCGGGCCACCCAGGTATTTGCACATTTGCACATGCATCAAACCAAATTGCGTAACGGGGTTTTGTTTTACGTAGCGCTTAAAAGTCGGCAGTTTGCGGTACTCGGCGATGCGGGTATTAACGCGCGGGTTCCTCCTAATTTCTGGCAGGAAATAACGGCTTTGGTTGTTCAGCATTTTAAGGAAGGGCGCTACGCCGAAGGGTTAAGTAAAGGCGTTTTAATGGCCGGCGAACAGCTAAAAGTTTATTTTCCTTATTCCGGCGATGCCACCGACACCAACGAATTACAAAATGATATTTCTTTCGGGAAAGATTGAATTAAAGTATCCGGTAGTAAGTAGCAGGAATCAGAATTAAAATTTTGGCTGAATTTTGCTCGCTACTAACTCTTGCTACTGGATACCTGCTACTTGATACCCATTATGAAAAAATACTTTTTTCTGTTTTTATATCTTTTTAGCTTCTACCTGGCCCAAAGTCAGGACAATGCCGGTATTCCGCCCCGGCCCAATCCACCGCGTTTGGTAAACGATTTGGCTGGCATTCTGAGCCCGGACGAAGTACAGGCGCTGGAGCAAAAACTAAATAACTACAACGATACTACCTCTACTCAGATTGCCGTAGTTACGGTTAAGTCTATTGGCCCCTACGAAGTGAATGACTTTTCTGTAAAATTGGCTCAAAGTTGGGGGATCGGCCAACAAGGCAAGAATAACGGCATTTTAATTCTGACTTCCTTAAACGATCGCAAAGTTTATATCACCACTGGCTATGGCATGGAAGCGCTATTACCCGATGCGCTGGCGAAACGTATTACCGAGTACACTCTAAAACCTAATTACAAAGCGGGCAATTATTACCAAGGCCTCGACGAAGCTACTAATTTAATTATCGATATTTTTAGCGGCCAGTATAAAGGCGATCCTCGCAGCAGCGGCGATGATAGCGGCTCTGGTTTACCGTTTTGGCTCATTATAGGCGTTTTAGCGATAATTATTATCATTAGTTTACGCCGACGGGGTGGCGGCGGTGGCCGGGGTGGTGGCATGCGTACTTTAGGGGGAGGTGGTTTCTTTCCACCGGTTATATTTGGTGATTTTTCTTCCGGACGTGGACCATTTGGCGGTGGCTTTGGGGGAGGTGGCGGCGGTGGTGGCGGATTCGGCGGTTTTGGCGGAGGTTCCTTCGGCGGCGGCGGAGCTGGCAGCGATTGGTAAAAATATAATTACCTCAACTGAATAGTCTAAAAAAAGAGAATCCCGTTACCTATTGCGATATTATTCAGAATACAATCTTTTCACTTAAAAGAAGAGAAGTAAAGGTGGTTGTTTCACTAGGAAATTTATTGATAAAAGGTAATGCCTTTTAAAACAAGTACCTCATTTTACCCATTAATTAAATGCCTACTATTTTAAAAACGTATGGATTGCGCTTTTTCTTTTTTAGCAACGAAACCACAGATTTGCCGCACATTCACGTAGAAAAAAACAATGCCTACGCTATGTATTATTTATCGCCCGTCGAGCATGCTACTTCTTATGCCTTTAACGCCAAAGATTTAAGCCAGATTCGGGCCTTAGTACAGCAGCACCAAACTTTATTTTTAACGAAGTGGAATGAATTTAACAGCCAATAAAAAAATTTTGGTTACTGCTAACCAGGTTTGGTTTACGGAAGATAAGCTGTACGTATTACTCAACGACGGCCGGGAATTGGGCATTCCACTGGAATGGTTTCCCAAGTTGAGCAGCTGCTCTGAGGCAGACCGCCAAAAATACCGGCTTATTGGCAACGGCATTGGCATTTGCTGGGAAGGCATTGACGAAGATTTATCGGTGCTAGCTTTGTTGTAAGCAACTGTAGCAAACCTTGAACTATCTCCTGCGGTTATTCTTAATTTTTGCGCTGGTATTTATCTGGTCGGCTATTCAGCCGAAAGATTATTTTACCTGGTTGCTCGAAGTATTCCCGGCTATTCTCGGCGTATTGGTGCTATTTTTCACGCGCAAAACTTTTCCGCTGACCCGGCTAACGTACTGGCTTATTTTACTGCATGGCTGCATTTTACTAGTAGGTGGCCATTATACCTACGCCGAGGTGCCGCTCTTTAACTGGCTAAAAGAAGTACTCCATCAAACCCGGAATAACTACGATAAAGTAGGCCATTTTGCGCAAAGTTTTGTACCCGCTCTAATTGCCCGCGAAATCCTGATTCGCAAGCAGGTTATTTACCGCCCCAATTGGTTACCGTTTCTAGTGCTTACTATTTGCGTTTTTATTAGTGTTTTGTACGAGTTCTTGGAATGGCTGGTAGCCGAGCTTTCCGGCGAGTCGGCAGATGCATTTTTAGGAGCGCAAGGTTATGTTTGGGATACCCAATCGGATATGCTTTTTGCCACGTTAGGCGCTATTCTAGCTTTCATAACTTTAAGTAAACTTCACGATAAACAGCTGACCAATTTCAAATAAAAGTAAAGAAGCTGCGGCAATTTAATGAAAACATGAGATGGGGGTACAGTTTAAAAATGAAAGCAATTTTACCTTAACATTATTTCTAGTAGGATTAGTAATAATCCCCTGCATAGCTCTTTAAGGTATTCTGGTTTTACTTTGACCAAATGGTACCGTTAAACCTAAAAACGGGATAGCGATAAAAGTATCTATATCGGAGCCAGCCGGAATAACTAAGCCGAAATCCAGCCCCACTCGTTTAATAATCCGACGCCCACCTAGTGTTATTAAGCCAATGGAACCATCGCCGGTACCAATCAAATAATTTTCGGTTAATAGATAACCCCGGTTGCCGGTCCGAAGCATACCATTTAACGTAAAAGTAGGAGCAGTAGCCCAATCGCCGGCAGCATAGCCGTACCCTAAACCCAAACTTATATTCTTATCGCGGGAGCCGAAAGTAGAAATGCCGTACACAATACCAAACCCCTCCGAGTCTTCTCCCAATACCGAACCTACCAATGCTCCGGCTCCCACGTTAAACTTATCTTTAACTACCGGAAAAGAAACTTTTGGCAATAACCAAACTGGGGTTGAGGTACCAAACAAAAACAACGGCACGGTACCTGCTCCAATCGAAATATTATTCGTAATGCCCACGCTTATCTGGTTCACAAAAACCAACACGTTCTGATAATAACCTTCGCCTCGTTTTAATCCGTAGCCATTCGGCGCGAATAAATAACGCGTACTTTGCGGATTTTCGAACCAGTAATTTCCATTTTTCAACTTCGCTGCGGTTATAACGGTCAGGCTTTTAATATCCGGCCGTGGAATTCGGATAACACCAAGTTTAGCGGTTTTTAACTGAATAGATCCGGTATCTTCCGCTACTATATTACCGATATACTCATTCCCGTCGCTTGTTTCTACCCGGTAAATCGCGGTAGTATCGGGAGTTGTTTGCGCCAAAGCCTGGTTGGCAGTAATTCCCAAGAGCAGCAACCAAAAGCTAATGAATACTATTTTTAAATGGCGCCTCATAAATACTTTACTATTTAAAAACTTACGGAAATTAGCAGAAAAGAAACCGTTAAAGGCTAAAATGCTTCACCCAATGGTATGGGTAAACATCTGGCAATTAAAAAGTAGTATTAATATATCAAACTATTTATAATTTATAATCAAAACTAACCAAGACTTTAGCGTTATAACAAAAGTTGCAGACAGCAAAGCTTCTATCTTTATTTTAGCAAAGTTTTCAATCCTTTATTCTCATAAAATAATCATCGTTCCGGCCTTCAATAAACCAAATCAGAGAAATATAAAAATGGCATTTTTGTCAACCACTACGCCGGATTAGCGTTTTATAAGTACGTTTTCGATGTATCATTATTAAGATAACTTAGCTTTGAACAGAAGAGAAGAAGAGCCATATCAGCCAGGAAGACAGGAATACCGCAACGATAGTAATCGGCGGGACGACAGTAATTACCGGGGAGCTTACCGGTTTGAGGACCATCGTACTGCCCACGACGATTACCAGCCCTACCCGGATAACGCCAATAATAATCGCAGCCGCGGCCAAAATTACGCCGATGAACGTGAAAACCGCAGTCGGGCCGATCAGCATAATACCAGAGGTCACTCAAACAATTATGGTAACATGGGCAGTTACGGCGGTGCCCAAGGCTGGCAAGAAGAGCACGGCCGTGGTCAGGCTCCTAATCGCCAACTATATGGTGCTTACCGCGACCAAAATAGCTACTCCAGCAATGAGGGCCCTAACCGCAATAACTACCACGATCAGCAACACCGCGGCAACTGGCGCGATTACCAAGATGACCAGAACCGTCGCCGGGAAGACGATAGCCGTTATGAAATTTATGATTCGGGTCAAAGTCAGTATAACCGGGGCAATTACGGCAAGCCTAGCGGCGGCTCCGTTAGCCAGCATCCTAACCAACGTACGCACATCGACGATCCGCGGGAGAACTTATGGCTCCCGGCAACGGCCCCGATACCGCCAGGGCTCTGGAAACGACCAGGAACATAATGTCGGCAACGAAATGGATTATACCAATGTGGCGGGTTCTTTAAGCAATGGTTACGATGGTTACCGTGGTCCCGCCGAACCACTATTACGGCACTACGATCCTATGAGTGGACGAACTCGGGAACAAGATAATTCTCGCCGGAATCGGCCAAACGAAAGAGGCTTTAATCGATAAAATTTAAAAAATAGACATAAAAGAAGGCTACCCGACGGTGGCCTTCTTTGTTAGGTTTAAGGGTTCTTTTTGCAAAAGCTGCAAGCCCAATAGTAATGTTTGGTGCACAGCAAAAGCAAATACATTATTGATCGAACCGGAAACCAGCTCCGAAAGAAAACAATAAAAGTTCTTCGCGCGAATGCTGTAACAACATCGAGAAAGCAAAGCGCTCTGCTATTGGTGCCACGTAAAAGCCCCATCCATACCCGTCGTGCCAGTTACCAGCACTTTTGCCCTGGTACCACACCCGGCCCCGATCAAAAAAAACAATTCCGCCGTACTTGAAAGGCAAAAAGGCATTCTCAACCTCGCCCAAGTGAAAACGTAATTCGGTGTTCAGGTAAAGGCTGGCATCGCCGGCAAAGCGGTTGATAACGTAGCCCCGCAAATTAGGGCGCATTCCTAAAGTAGTGTACTTATAGTAAGGCAAATTCTGTCCGTAGTTCCTGCCGCCGCCCAGCCGTAAAGCTAGTGTAACCGGTAAAACCACCTTGCCCGTGCCGTAATAATCTATAAAACCTTCCGTTAAGCCAAAGGCTTTACCGTTGTTTTGGGTGGGTTTATACGTGTTATGGCGCACAAAAAGGCGCAGGCCTCGTTCGGTAAAAACCAGTTTATCGCGTAAATCCAGCACAAAATCAGAATTAAAACCAATTAATTGCTGCTGAGTAGTATTTATCAATGGGAACCCTGCTTCGGGCTTATCTAAAAAAGAATTATCCCGGTAATTAGTAGTAAGTCTTTCAAATAAAGGTCCAATCCTAAAGTAACTTTTTTGAAAAAACTGGCGCTGCAGAAATACCGCCGACATAATACCGCCGTAACGCGCTTTGTAGAATTTATCGTCGTAAAGTTCTTCGTTTTTCCGGGTATCGTTGCCTAAGCCAAAGAAATCGTAAGTCCGGAAATAATAGCCTAAATCAAGGTAAGCGCCTAAATCCCACTGTTTCCAAACGTGGCGCCATAGTGTATTAGTGGTTAGTTGCCGGTTGCCAAACTGAGTAGCCCGGACGTTAAAAGCGTAAATGGCGCTAAAATCTTTTTTCCGGAAGTGCTGCTGTTTATACGTAATCCCGAAGGCCAGCCCTACCCCATCGCTCTGGTTGTAAATAATGCTACCATTCGGACTAAAAGTATTATATGCAAAAGAAGTAGGACTATAAAAATTTACGTCCGGAGCATTGGAAGTTAAGTTGCGGGCTTCCGGCCCTAAGTCTAGTTTCGTATTGGTACTATCATACACCAGGGTATATCGCCGGTAATTTTTAACCGCCGATACATCGCGGATACTATCCTGACCGTTGCCGCCAATAATCCGGACCCGGATACTGGCATCGGCCTGGCCGCTAACATCTACTACATCTTCCCCATCTAAGCCGTATAAGCGAATTTCTTTAGTTTCGTTCCGGAAGAAAGTCCGATCGAAGAAGGAAGTACCCTGCGGTAAGTTTGTTTCTTTATCTTTTTAAAAATTTGTACCCGCACCTGGGCTTCGGGCAGGCGCTCTACCTTAAAGTACTCATTTTTATTGGAACCCACTATATCTACGTATTGAGCCAGCTGTTCGTAATACTCCTGCAACACAAGGGGTAAACGTGTTCGGCGTGCTTTTAAGGTAGCGCTTATTTCCTTTCCTTCCTGAGCGGCAATTTCGGGGGGAAGTTCGGCAATGGCTTTATCGATAACCGCATCAGTAAAGGTTTGCTGAAGATATTGCGCCAGGTTAATCCAATCTTGGCGATTAAGGGAGATGAGTAGAAAACGATCGAGGTAACGAGCCGGCCAGGTAAGACTCCGCAGACCGCTTAATTCCTTGTCAAAGTTTTGAATATTGGGTAAAGCCCATTTTCGGTCTGCTAACCAGGGAATGATTCCGTCCCAGCGGGAAAAAGCATGATCGCGGTCCCGCGGAATAGGCCGGTATACAGTTTGCGAATCCGTTTGAAAGCCCGCCCATCGCCAATTATCCGGTTGACGGCCCCAATCGCCGATGAAAATATCAAAAGCCCGGGCTTTGCCATAGCCTAGGGCATCTATCCGGTTATTATTGTCCTGGTACAGTGCCTGGTATAAATTAAAACTATTTTTCACGTTGGTCGATCCGGCAAAACCAGGCTGCTCGCTCCGGGCATCTCCTGGTCGCTCTTCCAGCAGGCCAAACATTTCCTGGTAATTTTTGCGGAATGGCCCTAAGGCCCGGTCGTCGGCGAGGACAAATAATTTAGGCTGCGCATGTAAGATGTCCGTGGAGTCTAGCAAGCTGCTTACTACTAAGGCCCCGTAGGGCTGCTCGGTAGGAGTAATCTGGCGCAGCACGTCCGTCACAATGGTATTACGCAGTTCGATAGGGATAGTACCAATGGGATCTTTATCCACCGACCGGAAAACAAACTGCCGGCCATCAGCCGCTTTTAATCGCAGCGAAGTAGTTTGTCCGCCTCCTGTTTTTTCCGGACGGAGTTTTTCTTTGGTTCGGCTCAAATACAGCAAGGGCACCTGCACGGGTTGGGTCCAGCTTTTGCGGTATAAATGCCCAAAAAATTTAACTTTCAATCCTCTGGCAGCGTACTGCGGACCGGCAATTAAGGTTGCTTTATTACCATTGGTCGTTACTTCTTCGGTGGTTACCGGCTCCGGAACTTCGGGTTTTACGCATGGCCCTACCTGCTTATTTACCGGAATATTTTTAACCGGAGCAGGATCGCAGGCCGATTGAAAAAGGGTTTGTTCGGCTACGGCTACGGTTGTACCTGGTTTGGCAAATTGGTAAAAAGTAGTGGTTACTTTCCCGTTTTTGTAAATTGTTAGTTTCACGTAACCATTTATGGCTTGGTTAAAAAGACTTGCCGGGTTTTTAGCCACAAACCTTTTTTGAGAAAAGCTACCGGAAACAATATGATAATTACTATCGAGCGTATTTAGTTGGAGCGAATAATCGTGAGCAGCGGCATAAATAAGCTGATCGTGTATTTGAAAAACCCGGTTTAAGTTGGTAATAAAATTCTGATAACCGGGATTCGACATGTCGCGCGGCACACCTACATTTTGCCGGTAAGAGGCGTACAAACTGCCTAAACCAGGCAAGGGCAACCAATTAAGAACTTTAAACCGGGTGTCGGAAAAAGGGAATAAATGTTTTTTCAGCGACATGTGTCCGCCGTAGTAGCCGTTAGATAATATGGGGTGGTGCCCTACAATTAAAATTTGTCGACCATTCGCGTTTTCAATGGCGTCTTCTAATGCTTCCAGAAATTCGGAATCCGATAATACGCCACAATCAGTATCCGGCTCGGCGGGTTTCCGGTAAGGGTGCATCCACCATTGGGAGTTAATGGCGATCAAACGTAAATTACTGCCTATGTCCTTTACCTCTGGTCCGGGACATCCCCTCCCGGGGAAGAGTACCTGGGCGCGGGTCTGGTGGGTTTTAATGTAATTTTCCAGCCGTCGTACATCGTCCAAGCCTTCTTTACCGGAGTTATCCCAATCTTTGTCGCCGGGCACCAAGTAAAGGTTTCCCCGGGTTTTGGTTAGTTGCAGCAACTGGTCTATTTTCCGGTTAGCGCCCAGGTTCACTCTTTTACCCATTCCCCGGTTAGCGGCAATATCGCCTAAATGCACGATGGTAAACGGGTGGTGCTCTGCTTGCAAAGCTTGTTGAAAAGCCCGTAAATGGTTAGGAGCAATGATAGTGGTAGCGGTATTGCCCAACAAGTACACCACTTGCGCAATAGAATCGGGTGCCTGAGCCATTACCTGCCGGGAAATTCCCCAACTGAGTAATCCTAACAGGAGTATTTTTTTCAGCATATTATATTTTGCGGGTGGCTTAGAGGGTAGCTAACTAATATTTTCGTTATTTAGGAAATCAGCAATCGTCTAAATTTTGGTTGCTTTCATACTTTTTAGCTCCAGTAAATCTTTGTCTCCCGTTAATAAGTAATCTGCTTTACCGTCTACGGCAAGTGAAAGTAAAAAATTATCTTTACTGTCGCGGCATTCTTCTACGCTGGAAGTAATGGTAATTAATTCAGCATGGATACCAAGAACTTCGATTAATAGCTGAACATCCTTTTGTTTAAAGAACTTCTTAAATTTGGGACGTTGCGTAACTTGCAGGAATTCATCTACAAGCTCCTGACTAAATAATAATTGCACTTTTTCCGTAGCAATTAAATTATCGATGTTATTAAAACTCTTGGTAATGAGAAAGCTAATCCAAAGATTGGTATCTATGATAATCCTCTTTGGCTTATTGACCATAACGCTTGCTTCGAACTACTTCTACTTCTTTGGTTATTTCTTCTAAGCTGGGAGCCTGGTTAGATTTATTTCTTGATTTTTCAAGAACTTCCGTAAAGCTATTCTTCTTTTCATTGTCGATAGCAATAAGATTTAAGTCAGCCAAGTTTTTTAAAATTCGTAAAGCTTTAGGGTTTAATATTTCTACTCTTAATCTTTCCATAATCTAAATATACGAAATAGTGGTGTAGCTCCGATACGTCTCTTACAAGTACACGTAACGTATGAATTAAAAAAACACGGCTTTAAGCCAGTAACTTACCGTAATCCGCATTCTGCTTACTGTTATGGCTGGCAATTTTATTTTAAAGCAAACCCAGATGTTAGCATTTTCGTGTATATCTGCTCGGAATCTACTTCCATTCTATACGGAATTTGCATACCTAATAGATACACAATACCTTTATAGCATGAGCGAACGAAGCAAAAAATTATTTCTCCTGGATGCCATGGCCTTGATTTTTCGGGCCCATTTCGCGTTTAGTAAAAACCCGCGCATTAATTCTAAAGGCATGAACACCGGGGCCGCCCTGGGCTTTACCAATACTTTATTCGAAGTCTTGTCGAAAGAAAAACCGACGCACATTGGGGTAGCCATTGACGGACCAACCAAAACCTTTCGGCACGATAATTTTGTGGAATACAAGGCCAACCGGCAAGCCATGCCCGAGGATATTGGGATAGCTATTCCGTACGTAAAAAAAATAATCGAAGCCTTTAATATACCCTTGTTATTAATTCCCGGTTACGAAGCCGACGATGTAATTGGCACGCTTTCCTGCAAAGCCGAAAAAGCCGACTTCGACGTGTACATGATGAGTCCGGATAAAGATTTCTGCCAATTGGTAACCGACCACGTGTATTTATACAAACCGGCTTTTTTAGGCAATGGCGTGGATATTTTGGACGTAAAAAAAGTTTGCGAGCGCTGGGAAATCAGCAATGTAAAACAAGTAATTGATATTTTAGGTTTGCAGGGCGATGCGGTCGATAACATACCCGGAATTCCGGGCATTGGCGAAAAAACCGCCAAATCACTCATCCAAAAATACGGTTCCGTCGAGAATCTTATCGCCAACGCCGACGAATTAAAAGGCAAACAACGCGAAAACATCCTTCAGTACGCCGAACAAGGTTTACTTTCGAAAGAACTCGCTACCATTCATTT
Source organism: Adhaeribacter arboris (assembly GCF_003023845.1). NCBI lineage: Bacteria > Pseudomonadati > Bacteroidota > Cytophagia > Cytophagales > Hymenobacteraceae > Adhaeribacter > Adhaeribacter arboris. The sequence continues at coordinate 3,746,330 of NZ_PYFT01000001.1, forward strand.
AGATGTACCCATCGACTTCGACGAGAGCCTTTTTGAATACCGCGGGCCGGATGTGGAAAAACTGCGGGCTTTGTTCGATGAGTTAGAATTCCGGCAATTAGCAACGCGGATTTTAGGTACTCCTTCTCCTACGGCTGCTAAGGCTCCTGCGGCTAAAGCCACTTTGGTAAAAGGTAAAAAATCGGACCAGCAGTCGTCGCTTTTTGAGGAAATGGACGAATTATTTACGGGTAATGGCACCGATACAATCGAGGAAGTAAAACCACCAACCGCCCGGAAGAATATTACCAGCACCTTGCACGAGTACCACTTAATTAACACGCCGGAACTGCGCGCCAGCCTGGTTTCTTACCTGGAAAAACAAAAAGAATTCTCGTTCGATACCGAGACCAACAGCATTGATGCGATTACGGCTAAATTAATTGGTATGTCGTTCTGCTACCTTCCCGGCGAGGCGTATTACGTACCGGTGCCATTAGATAACGAAACCGAAAAGCAAGCTATTCTAAACCAATTCCGGGGCGTGCTGGAAAACGAGAAAATTAGCAAAATCGGCCAAAACATTAAGTACGATATCCTGGTAATGAAGAGCCACGGTGTTGCCGTAAAAGGCCAATTATTCGATACTATGCTCGCGCATTATTTACTGGAACCGGATATGCGCCACAACATGGATTTGCTCGCCGAAACGTATCTGCATTATACGCCTATTTCTATTACCGAGCTCATTGGCAAAAGAGGCAAAAAGCAGATGAACATGAGCGACCTAAGTCCGGAAGAAATTTACGAGTACGCCTGCGAAGATGCCGATATTACCTTGCAACTAAAGAATTATTTTGCTCCGCTTTTAGAAAAAAACAAAGTCCGCAAATTATTCGACGAAGTAGAAAATCCCCTTATTCCGGTTTTAGCTACTATTGAGTACGAAGGCATTTCCATTGATGGCAACGCCATGGCGGAATCGTCGAAAGAACTGGCCGGTTATATTGCTGACCTGGAAAAGCAAATTTACGCTATTGCCGGCACTACTTTTAACATTGGCTCCCCCAAACAACTCGGCGAAATTTTATTTGAAAAATTAAATTTAACCGGCGATAAAACGAAAAAAACCAAAACCGGCCAGCACGCTACCGGCGAAGAAATATTATCGAAATTGGCCGGACAACACGAAATTGCGCAGTTAATTCTAGACCACCGGCAGCTCACCAAATTAAAGTCCACGTACATCGATGCCTTGCCCCAGTTAATTTGTGCCCGCGATGGCCGCGTGCATACTTCGTTTAATCAGGCCGTAGCCGCTACGGGCCGCTTGAGTTCCACTAACCCGAACCTGCAGAATATTCCTATCCGGACGGAAAAAGGCCGGGAAATCCGGAAAGCGTTTGTACCCCGCGATAGCAGCCATGCACTGGTGTCCGCGGATTATTCGCAAATTGAACTACGCATTATGGCCGATTTTAGCGGCGACGCCACCATGAAAGAAGCCTTCCAGAAAGGTTTAGATATTCACGCTTCTACCGCGGCTAAGGTGTACCACGTAGGTTTAAACGAAGTGGACCCGGAAATGCGCCGCAAAGCCAAGACCATTAATTTCGGAATTATCTACGGTATTTCGGCCTTTGGTTTAGCCGAACGTTTGCGTATTCCGCGCCGCGAAGCGGTAGAAATTATTGATGCTTACTGGCAGGAATTTCCGGCGGTAAAACAATACATGGACAGCGCCATTAACAGCGCCCGGGAAAAAGAATACGCCGAAACCAAACTGGGTCGCCGCCGCTATTTGCGGGATATTAACTCTCGCAACGCCAATATCCGGGGTTACGCCGAGCGAAATGCCATAAATGCTCCTATCCAGGGCACCGCTGCGGACATTATCAAAATTGCCATGATTAACATTCATAACTGGATAGAAGCCGAAAAACTACAAACCCGCATGGTGCTGCAAGTACACGACGAATTGGTTTTTGATGCGCCCAAAGAGGAACTAGAAATTATACGGCCTAAGATTGAAGAATTAATGAAAAATGCTCTGGCGTTGAGTGTTCCTATGGAAGTAGGTATGGGAGTAGGTGATAACTGGTTAGCGGCTCACTAGATTTAACCTTATCTTTATTTGAATATGGCAAGATGTAAATTAAGAAAGCTTCTAATTATTTGCTAGTGGAGCCTTTTCCAGTCTCCAGGCTGCGGTGCTGATGCGATTTGACAAGTACCCTGTTTACCTCGTGGCCGGCGGGCCTCGTTTGGCTCTTCCGGCTGGTCTAAGCTTCTTTTGTTCGTCCCTCACAATGCCTCGTACCTCGGCACCAGAACCTGAGAAGGCCCTCCATATCCAAACTGATGTCGTTTATTCTTAGCTAACTGATTCTTAAGATTTAAAATAATTGAATTTATAAATACTTCATTCTCATTTTCTGAGAGTAGCACAACAGTTCACAAGTAATTTAGAAACACTAGTTCATTCTTCCAACTTCTTCCTTTTCTCAGCAATGCACAATAGTTTAAATCAAAAAAGCAGACCATCTGGTCTGCTTTTCTTTTATTATGTCTTTTCGTTTTACTTACGCTACATCGCAAATTTTAACACCTTGGTTCAGGGAAGCAATGACATCGGTTCGTTTGGGAATAAATTCCTGGGCTACAAAACCTTTAAACCCAATATCGACAATGGCTTTCATAATGGCCGGGTAATTTAACTCCTGCGTTTCATCTATTTCGTTGCGGCCGGGTACGCCGCCGGTGTGGTAATGCGAAATATATTCGTGGTGCTTTTTAATGGTGGCGATTACGTCGCCTTCCATAATCTGCATGTGGTAAATATCGTAAAGCAGTTTAAAGCGGTCAGAACCTACCAGTTTGCACAATCCTACGCCCCACTCGGTATGGTCGCACATATAATCTTTGTGGTTTACCTTGCTGTTGAGCAATTCCATTACTACGGTTACCTTGTACTTTTCGGCGGTAGGCATCAAACGTTTTAAACCAACGGCACAATTTTTCATTCCTTCTTCATCCGACATTCCCCGGCGGTTACCCGAGAAACAGATAATTTGGTTGTAACCCGCCGCGGCTACTTTCGGAATAACTTCTTCATAGCTTTTTACCAGTTCGTCGTGCAGTTTAAGGTCGTTAAAGCCTTGTTCAATACCTTTACCGGCACCATTGGGTAAAGCACAGGTTAAACCGTGTTTCTTGAGAGTGGGCCAATCATCAGGGCCTAGCAACTCAATCGATTTAAGCCCTATTTTTTTAGCTTCCTGGCAGAATTGGTCGAGCGGCACTTTGTCGTAGCACCATTTACACACCGAGTGGTTGATTTTACCTTTTAATTCGTTTCCCATAGCTTGTTCGGCCGCAGCCACCCGGGCAGCTAACGTAGAGCCAACTGTTACGAATGCGGCACTACCAGCAATTTTTTTTAACGCTGCGCGCCGAGAAGATGCTTTTTTCATACTAGTAACAATAATATTTAGGAGTGAAATTCTTTACCGGCGAAAATACCAGACGGATTTGCCGATACGCAATGTAGAAAATACTTTGCTTAAAACTCCTATACTTATTTAGATATTTATTATTGGTTCCGGTAACAGATAAAACACAAGCGCTACCCTTAGGTTCATCCAAAAAATCTAAAACAGTTTTAGGTAAGCAACTATAAACAAACTATTTATAATTGCTTACTTAGAGCATGTTTCCGTTAGCGGACAGAATAAATTTAGAGTTTTATTTCGACTAATAGTCTGAATTATAGAAGTTAATAAAACAAACAACGAACAACTATTCGCCCACCATTACTTAATAGAACTGTTAATCTACTGTAACTCTTCCGTCATCCTTTTAATTGTATTCGGTAGGTTCAGTAACTACTTAAAATACATTTCGCCAAAGTTGATTAAATAGTATAATTCCTTTATATTACTCAGCAATCATTCCTAGCTAATTATGGCCTTAACGCAAACCCATCCTGTAACCGACGCTCCGGAGTTAAAACCTGTTTCTGCGGCACAAACTTCTCCTAACCGGTTAGTATCCATTGATATTTTACGCGCCCTAACCATGGTGCTCATGATATTTGTCAATGACCTTTGGTCGTTGACAAATATTCTGGCCTGGTTAGAACACGTTCCTCGCGGAGTAGATGGAATGGGATTGGCTGATACTATTTTCCCCGCTTTTTTATTTATTGTAGGAATGTCGCTGCCCTTAGCAATCGCTAACCGGAAATCTAAAGGCGATACTAATTCTACTTTGGTTTGGCACATTATAGCCCGTACCATAGGATTGCTGGTTATGGGTTTATTTTTGGTAAACGGAGAATATATTAATGCCGGTGCAACGGGCATGCCCCGCGTAGTGTGGTACACTCTTTCCTGTATTTCTTTTATTCTTATCTGGAACATTTATCCTGCCGCAATTAAAACTCAAATGGCTAGAATTTTACAAGCTGCCGGAGTAGCGATATTGTTAGTACTGGCATTTTTGTACCGAGGCGGAGAAGATGCGGAAGCCACTAACCGTTTCTCTATTTATTGGTGGGGCATTTTGGGGTTAATTGGCTGGTCGTACTTCACCAGTGCACTTATTACTTTATTTGCCGGTAAAAGAACGGCGATAATTGTGGCTGCCTGGGTTGTATTTTGCGGATTAAGTATGGTGGCCGCTGCTAAATTAATGCCGGAGAGTAGCTTACTGCAACTTCTGCCTAGTCCTATTCTGGGTGGTACTCTGGTTGCGTTAACGCTGGGTGGCGTACTAACCACTTTGCTCTTTCAGTACCTGCAAAAACAAAATTCTCCGGGTAAAATAACCCTGGCTTTTTTAGCTATTGCTTTAGGTTTAATTTTGCTCGGGTTTTACACCCGCACTTTCTGGATTATTGCTAAATTAGGGGCTACTCCGCCTTGGTTATTTATTTGTAGCGCTTTAACTATTCTTACTTTTTTAGCCATTTACTGGATAGCCGATGTTCGCGGCAAAGCCCGCTGGTTTGGGTTTATTAAGCCCGCCGGTACCGACACGTTATTGTGCTACTTAATGCCCTACTTTGCTTATGCCGGAGTACAGTTTTTAAATATTCATTGGCCCACCTTTATGCTTACCGGAGGAGTTGGCCTTTTAAAATCTTTCGGGTTTGCTTTGTTATGCGTTTGGGTAGCCGGCTTACTCAGTCGTAAAGGTATCCGGTTGAAACTTTAGCTACTACTTTTTTAATTTTGGCCGGTTGTTCACCCCGGCCTTGCCTTCGTGTGTCTATATTTTAGTATCCATACTGCTGCTTAACCTGTTTTCTATCCTATTTTTCTAAAACAAATTATTAAGCATGAAAAACTACGCTTGTAGCCTGCTATTTCTTTGGTTAAGTTTATTTATAATGCAAACTCCGGCCCTGGCTCAACAAAAATTAGATACGTTGCTGGTTGTCCGGGGATTTTGTATCGGCGCTCCTAAACCCCAAGGCGTAGATGCATTTGTTACTTTTATCAACGAAGAACTGGCTCCCCGCAAAGTAAATACGCTTATTCTACGAGTGGATTTTAATTATCAATACGAAAGCCATCCGGAATTGCGCGATACGGTTGCTTTATCCAAAGCCGACGTGAAAAAGCTGGTAAATGCCTGCAAAACCAATAACATCCGGATTATTCCTCAAATTAATTTACTGGGCCATCAATCCTGGGCCAATAATACCTATAATTTATTGCGGGTGTACCCTACTTTCGACGAAACGCCCCACGTAAAAATGCCGGTTAAATACGAATGGCCGAACCCGGATAATTTATATTGTAAAAGCTACTGTCCGCTGCACCCGGGAGTACACCCGGTGGTATTTGCCTTGGTTGACGAGATTACGGAAGTTTTTGAAACGGATGCTTTTCACGCCGGCATGGATGAGGTTTTTTACCTTGGCGATGATAAATGCCCGCGTTGCTCCGGGCGCGACAAAGCCGAACTTTTTGCCGGAGAAGTGCAGAAAATCCTCGACCACCTGGCGCAAAATAAAAAAGAATTATGGATTTGGGGCGACCGCTTACTAGACGGCAAAACGACGGGCATGGGCATTTGGGAAGCTAGTTTTAACAACACGCACCGGGCAATTGATTTGATTCCGAAAGACGTAGTAATTTGCGACTGGCACTACGAACGCCCCGACCAAACCGCTGTTTATTTTGCCATGAAAGGTTTGCGGGTAATTACCTGCCCCTGGCGGCAGCCCAATGTAGCTTTGGCCCAGGTAGATGACATGCTAAAATTCCGGGCAGCGGCCACTAGAGAAATGAAAGACCGCTACCAGGGTATGATGCAAACCGTTTGGTCAGGAGCCGAGGCATTTCTGGATGGTTTTTACGGCCGCAAAATAGATACCGAAGCCGGCGAAAATACGCCTTGGAATACCTTTCGGACGATGTATGCTAAAATTATTGACTTAAATGCACCCACTAAAAAAGAACGAAAAGCGAAAAAGAAAAAGCAGGTTAGTTAGTAGGGTTACTATTATTCATTCCTCCTAAGTACCTAAACATTAGCTTAATCTTGTCCGAATACACATTAACCTAGGAACAAAGTAAGTAAAGGTTTCAAGAAATGATATTATAGCTAGGCAAAGGTATTTTCCTCCCCCTACCCCCTCCAAAGGGGGACTTTTCACTAATAGTTCTTTTCTTAACCTATTTTATTCACAGTGTACTCATTTTTGATTATTGGAGATTATCGTTTAAAATATAGGGGCCACCGGTTTCGCCCCAACCCCACTTCGGCATTGGGGCATCATAATCCATTGGATTCTCGGTTAGATGAGAATTAATTACGGCAAGGCGAGTTCCCCATTCTATATAACCCACAAACGCAGAACGAAATTCAGGATCACTTTTTAGACCAACTTCATCTGCCGATTGCAATAAAAGCTGGACCCAACGTTGCCGCTTTTGTTCGGTCAACATTTTGCCAATATGGTGTCCGATCATGGCGGCGTGGCTTCCACCGTCTTCAACGGTATAAAGTTTATCGCCGCCAAAAACTTCAGCTACAAAATGGGAAACGTGTTTTACATGCTCCGAAGACATATTTTTAAACACTTCCCCCAATAAGTTATCTTTCAAAACTTTGTCGTAGAATGTGGTAAACAAAGTTTCAAAGGTTTGAATATCGCCTGCCCATTCGTATAAAGTTGGTATATTCTGCATTTTTTCTGTTTATAAGAATTGGTAAAATGACGCACAACTATTTTATAGGCGAAGTGTAATTGCTTTTTATATTATGAATGGTCTGCAATAACCCCTCGGTATAGGTATCACTTCCCAATTGCCAGAACATAATGCCGCCCAACTTTTTATCCAGCACATATTTTGTTTTAAGTTCCATGGAGCGTTTATCATCGTAAGTAAAAAACAGCTTTTTGGCAGGGTTATATAAGTAAGGCGCTTTGGCAGTCTCATCCCAAAAAGATACATATCCACTATCGGCTGGTAATTGAGTGGCAAGATCTTTAAAGTCTACGGCGCCTTTAAACTTACCGGGTTGAGAAAGGCCATTATTTACATTTTCTACGTTTTGGAACATTCTTCCGTAAAAAGCAGCTCCTACTATTAGCTGTTCCCGGGGTATACCTAAGTTAATCAGATAATTTACCGCAAAGTCTGTGGAGCTTTCCTGATTGGGGGTAGAATACAAACCTGTATGGTGGCCGGTAACCTTAGAATAGCCATTTATCAGGTCGTAGGTCATCAGGTTTACGTAATCTACCTGGCGCATTACTTTCTTCCATTCAACGGCCTTATCCAGAAATTCCTTAAAACCACCTGCCGCAAAGCTCAACTCATAATTAGAGCCCAGTTTTCTTAGGGTTTTTACCAGCTTGGTAAAATTCTGTTTATCGGCTGGGGTATATTTATGACCCGGGAAGCCTTCTACTGCCGGATATTCCCAATCCAAATCTAACCCATCGGTACCAAAATATTGGTGGAGTTCTTTAATAGATTGGGCAAATTCTTTTCTTCCTTTTTTAGTAGAAAAAACACTAGAGCAGGTTTCGCAACCGCCCCAACCACCTAAGGATACAATTACTTTTAACTGCGGATTTTTCTTTTTTAAGGATACCATTTTTTGAATAGTAGCGGTATCCTGAGCGCTTCTCACTTTAAAGCGGTTGCCTTCTAAGTGGCCAAAGCAAAAAATAATATGCGTCATTTGGTTAACATCATAATTATCTAACTCGGCCGGGCTACCCGCATAATAAGCCAGTACCCGCATGTTATTGGTTGACTGTCCAAAACCAACACTAGTGATTAGGCACAGCATCAGTACAGGTAAAAGCTTTCTTGTAGCAATATTCTTCATCCTATTTTAATAAGTACTTAAATAAATATAATTCCCCATTCAGGGGAGAGAAAACAAAGATATTTTTAATGTCTAAACCGGACAAAGCATTCAATTCCTCAATTTGGCCTACCCAATTTAAAAACTTTTATAATAAGCTTGCTATAATGCATTTGATAACTCAGCAGGGTTGGTATTTGGGAGAGCCTGGTAGAACACAAAAGTACCTTTGTCATCTTTTTCTGGCTGAACTTCTTTCTCCTTTGTGCCTTGTTTCACCTTTATGGTTTTCCAATCGGTGGGCACGTAGGTTTTTAAGGTAAGCGGCAAGTCATACAGATTCTTATCCAGGGAGTGCGTTAAATTAACAATAATAACGTTTTCTTTTTGCTGGCCTTGTACTTTGGCGTTCATTCGTTGCCGCATGTACTTGGTAACATCGGCAAAAGTAGCTACCCATAGTTTATCTTCCCGGGCTTTCATGTACCTGAAATATTCGTCGAGTAAGGTGGCGGGCAAGGCTTCCCAACCAATACCCTCTACCCCGTGGATTACCAGCACCAGCCAATTATTATCGTGCGCGGCGACGGTATCTACCCAGGATTTCATTAAAGGCAAAGGCGTTTTAGTAGTAGCGCCCCGTTGCCATTGCACATACTCTTTTTTAAAATTACCCGGCTGTTCATCGCTGCTGCGGTTTATTTCGGCTAAGAAGGGTTCGGGCATGCGGTTTCTTAAAGCGGGATATATTTTTTTAGCGTATTCCACTACCCGTTCGTTTTCGGTTCCGTAAGGTCCTTCGGCGGAAAATGTATATTTAGGGCCCAGTTGTTTTAAAATATCTTCCTTACTCTTTTCCAGTTCATATAACAGATTAGGCTCATCTAAAGCGGCCAAACGCGGGTGCGTAACCGTATGACTGGCAAACTCATGGCCTTGGGCGGCATAACTCCGGATTTTATCCCAGGTAACTCCCCGGGCTTCAGCTACTTCTTTATTAGCGAGGTAACCGGGTTTAAAGGCACCTGCTCTTACTTTTTTATAAACTTCATCCATTACCTTATAAGCTTCTTCTGGTTTACCGGCATCTACCAGGGCGCCCGCCTGGGTATGATAATCGATAGTTCCCTGGTAGCCTAAAAAGCCAACGGCCGAGGCTCTTTCGAAAAAGTTTTCTTTGTTAGTAGGCTGCGTAGCCGTTTCGGCGATTATTTCTTTTACCGACCGGCCAATAAATCGGCCCTGGTACTGAGAACCTGGTATTTGCCCGGTAATAATAAAAAAGGTAGCCGGAAAACCCAGTTGGTTCATTATCGGTAAAGCTTTGGCAAACTGGTTGGTAGAGCCATCGTCGTAGGTAAGCGAAACCGCGGCTTTTTTGCCGTATTGCCACTTGGTAATTTCGGTTTTCCCTATAATTTCTTCCTTACGGTTACAGGCAATAACTATCGAAACAATAACTGTTAATAAAACAAATCTTTTCAGCATATTCAGAATGAATGGTGAAACAAAATGGGTTTAAATTTAAGGCAATACCCGGTGGATAGTGGAGATTAGATATTCTTTCGGGTCGCGAAAATATTCCCAGAAAAATATTCCGGCTAAGTTATTTTTTTGGATGTACTTACACTTTTGCTTAATAGATTTTTCGTCGTCGTAGGTAATAAATATTTTACTATCCGAATTAAACAAATAAGGCGCTTTGGCTTTCCGGTCCCAGTAACGCTTATAACCCTGTTGGTTAATTAGGGCATCTTTAATATCGGAATAGCCACCGCCTTGGGTTGATTTTACACGGGGCTGGTTTAAACCTCTGTTCTTGGTGCTGCCGGCTTCCCAACCTTTCCCGTAAAAAGCAGCGCCTAAACCTAACTTGTGCGCCGGAACGCCAGCGGCTATAAAATTTTTAACGGATTGATCGGCCGATGAACCCGGTACCTCGCTTTTAGCCGGGTACAAATTGGTATGGTGCCCAACGGTATTGTTTTTACCGGAGTAGTCGTAAGTCATTAAATAAATATAATCGAGGTATTGCTGCACCTTATCCATTTCGGTGTTTTGAATGAAGGATTTAGACCCACCTACAGCCGCCGTTAATTCGTAGTGCTTACCGGTTTCGGTTTCGAACTTATCCAGTTCTTCCCGCACGGCTTTAAACATTAAGGTATAGTTCTGTTTATCCTCGGGCCGGAAAATATTCCCTTCTTCGCCTTTCATGGCGGGGTATTCCCAATCAATATCTACCCCATCCAATTTATACTGTCGGATTATATCTACGCTGGTGCGGGCAAATAAAGCGCGGGAAGTGGGCGTTAAAACGGCATCCGAAAAAAAATCGCTCCAGCCCCAACCGCCAATGGATATTAAAATTTTTAAGTTTGGATTTTTAAGTTTCAGCGCATTCAGCTTCCGGAAATTAATGGAATCGGTAGCCAGATTGGTGAGCACTGCCATGCTGTCTTGGCAGTTCACAAAGGCGTAAATAATGTGCGTTAATTTTTCGGCGTCAATTTCCTCGGCGGCTACTAAACCGCGGAAACCTCCCACATAACCCGTTACCACGTACTTTTTGGGCTTGGGTGTTTCTGTTAATTTGGGATTAGCGAAAACGGTTACAAAAGTAAAAAAAGCCAGACAAACTAAGCGGAGTTGTTTATTTATCATAACTAATGAAGTAATCTGCTAGCGTGAATCTTAAATGTAATTACATAAAAGGTAATAGGCACTATTCGTCCTATTTTTCGGCCTTTTAAAATTTGTTGATGAAAGTAACATAGGTATTTAGCCTACTTTCTTCATCGGCATCAAACGGCGTGGCAATCTTTTGCAGTCAATCTTTTTACCTGCCTTTTAAATGAGCGTGGCGGGCAAGGATGAGCAATTGATTTAATTAACACTTTTAAATATAAACTTATTATTAATAAAGACACCAATCCTGTAAAACCGGGCTACTTAGTCAAGTTCTTTTTCTGGTTAGCACTAATATTTTAGTTGCGTTTTCTTAAGAAATATGTAGCAAAAACAAGTTAGTCGGATGAGTAATCTGAGCAAATCGTTTGGGCTAATTTTAGAATCTTAGATTATTCTATTATATTAAAACTTCTATTTACTTGGTTAAAAGTTTATATGTACCCCTTCGTCCTGAAAAATTTAAAAAAACTCACCTATTCCTCTTTATTCTTTATCGGTTTAGCTGTTTTACTTATTCTAGGAAGTTGCGCTCCCAAGAAAAAACAAAGTAGTTTGGTCTGGGATAAAAACCTCTATACCATTGGTTCGCAATCGTCGCCGCGAGCCGAAGATTTAAATAAGGACGGCATTTTGGATATTGTAATGGGTGGAGGGAAAAACGAATTTCAGCAAAGTGACCAAGGCGTATTGGCTCTGAATGGCAAAACCGGTGAGGTATTGTGGCAACAGGAATCCCCGGATCAGGTATACGGCTCCGCTACTTTTTATGATATTTCCGGGGATGGGATAAAAGATATTTTTATTGGCGGAAGATCCCCCAACTTAAAGGCGCTGGATGGGAAAACCGGTAAAGTTATCTGGAAGTACCAATACCAGTACGAGAAAGATCCAGTATTACGCTATGCCCGTTTTAATTTTTATAATATTGCCTTAGTTCCTGACCAAAATAAAGATGGTTCACCGGATTTACTGGTCCTTAATGGCGGTAATGCCCAAGCAAAACCTAATTCCGAAGCGGATCGGTTTCCGGGGGTATTAATGGTGATGGATGCGAAAACGGGGTTGGTTTTAGCTGCCGACACCATGCCCGACGGCAAAGAATCGTATATGTCGCCACTGTGCTTTAAACAGCCCGATAGCCCGGATTACAACATTATTTTTGGTACCGGCGGCGAAACCATTCCGGGTAGTTTGTATACCGCGAAGCTCTCCGATTTAATGGCCCGGAAATTAAGCCGAGCCAAAGTACTCGCTTCGGAGCAAGGCCACGGCTTTATTGCCCCTCCCGTTTTAGCCGACATAACCCAGGATGGGAATTACGATATTGTAGCCATTTCGCACGGCAGCAGCATTTTTGCCATTGATGGAAAAAACCAGCAACAATTATGGAAACAAAATATTCCTGGTACCGAATCGAGTAATAGTTTTGCGGTAGGCTATTTCACCGACGATGCTATTCCGGATTTTTTCACTTTCGTAAGTAAAGGCGCTTGGCCCGCTAACACCGGCACGATGCAAATTTTACTGGATGGCAAACACGGGAGAATAACTTACCAGAATTCTTTAGGTTGTTCCGGATTTTCTTCGCCGGTAGTTTATGATTTAAACAACGATGGCCAGGACGAAGTAATTATCAGCATCAACGAATACGATTGTTCGCGCGATTTAATTAATCAAGCTTCTTTCCCGATAGAAAACAAACTTTTAGCCATTAACTTTAAAGACAAATCCATTAATACCATTGATCAAACCAAAGGCTTTAAAAATATTTTCTCCACTCCCTGGATTGGCGATATGGATAATGACGGCTACCTGGATATTGTCCATTGTCAGTACTTCAGTCATTCCGATATTCTCTCTTTTTTGGGTATGCGGGTGAAACGCATTGATACGCCCATTAAAATCAAAGAAAAACCTTTGTGGGGTTCTTACATGGGTTCTGACGGCAACGGCTTGTTTTCGGCGGTTCGGTAGGTGATGATAAACAAGTAGTAGGTGGTAGGTTTTAAGTTTTACGTTGAATCTGTTTCGGATTTCAAATTATTAAGAGAAAATTCCCTTTCTCAAGAACAATAAGCTTCTTTTAAGGTAAATGGTTACAACAAAGTCGGACTAAATTGAAAATTTAAATTTACTCCTGCGTAAAAAAGCCATTACCTTCGTTCTTATTCTTATAAGTATTCCTACTTCTGCAAAGCACCATGAAATTACACTACCGCGATTTAGGTCAGGGTACTCCGTTCGTAATCTTACACGGTTTATTTGGTATTTCGGATAACTGGCAAACCTTAGCTAAATACTGGAGTCAGAAATACCACGTGTACTTACTCGATTTGCGTAACCACGGCCGTTCGCCGCAAAGCACCGATTTTAATTACGACTTAATGGTCGAAGATTTATCCGAATTTATAACGGAACATAACTTAGTTAATCCGGTTATTATGGGCCATTCCATGGGTGGTAAGGTTGCCATGAACTTTGCTCTTAGTCATCCCAATCAGGTGAGTAAGTTAATAGTGGTGGACATTGCGCCCCGCCCCTACCCGGTACACCACCAGGATATCATTAACGGCTTAAATGCCATTGATATTAGCACCATGACCAGCCGCACCGAAGCGGAAACGGCTTTGGAACCTTACATTCCGGAAACCGATGTCCGCTTATTCCTGCTGAAGAATTTGTACCGCAAAGAAGATAATTCGTTTGGCTGGCGCATGAATTTAGCCGCCATTGAGCGTAACATTGCAGAAGTTGGCCGCGAAACTATTGCGGATGTTCCTTTTACCAAGCCTACTTTATTTGTAAAAGGAGGCAATTCCCGCTACATTCAGGAAAAAGATGTACCCTCCATTCAACGATTATTCCCGAACGTACAACTTGTTACCATCGAGAATGTTGGCCACTGGGTACACGCCGAAGCGCCCGAAAAGTTTTACCAGTTGGTTGTAGATTTTATCGGTTAATTACATGGCTGCTTCTGGTACCGTTTACCTCATTCCCACCGTTCTCGCTGAAGATACCGCGACAGCCGTCATCCCGGCCCAGGTAGCCCAATGCATTTCCGGATTGTCGTACTTTATCGTGGAAAATGCCCGTACGGCCCGGCGTTACATTAAAACCATGGCTCCGGAGAAAGTGATTGAATTGTTGCAGATTATGGTAATTGATAAAAATTCTTCGGAAGCCGAGGTTAAAAAAGCTTTAGATCCGATTTTAAAAGGGCAAAACGCCGGTATTATTTCGGAAGCCGGCTGCCCCGGCGTAGCTGATCCGGGTGCTGAAGTAGTGAAATTGGCGCATCGCGCCGGAATAAAAGTGGTGCCTTTAGTGGGTCCATCGTCGATATTAATGGCTTTGATGAGCTCGGGCTTTAATGGGCAGTCGTTTGCCTTTCACGGGTATTTGCCCATTGAAAAAAAGACCGGGTGCAAGCCATCCTAAATTTAGAAAAAGAAATGCTGCAGCGCGACCAAACGCAAATTTTCATGGAAACGCCTTACCGCAATAACCAAATGCTCACTGATTTATTGCAACAACTTCATCCTACTACCCGCCTTTGCATCGCCGCCAATATTACCGGTCCGAACGAATTTATTAAAACCAATACCATCGCCAACTGGCAAGGCCACTTACCCGATATTCATAAGCAGCCCACGATTTTTTTAATTTACCGCCCGTAGTTTACTATTTTTGGTAATGCCCATCTGCCGCTGGTTATTCTTTTTTCTGATTTGGTTTATACCGGTTTTTAGCTCTGCCTACCCGCAAGTGGCACGTAAAAAACTGCCCTTGCAACGCTATGAATACAGCCACCCCCAAATGGGCACCATTTTCCGGATTGTTCTTTATGCTCGTTCCGTACCCCAAGCTCAGGCGGCCGCCCAAGCCGCTTTTAACCGCGTAGATCAACTAAACCAAATAATGAGCGACTATATTCCGGATAGCGAACTGAATCAGCTTTCGGCTTCGGCAGGTACTGGTAAAGAGGTAAAACTAAGTCCGGATTTATGGCAGGTATTGCAAATATCGCAAGAAGTTGCCCGAAAAACGCAGGGTGCTTTTGATGTAACGGTAGGCCCATTGGTGCAACTTTGGCGCCGTTCCCGCCGACAGCAGCAACTACCCAGCCCGGAAGTTCTGGCTAAAGCAAAAGCCGCAACCGGCTACCAACATCTGCATTTAAATAAGAAAAATCAGACAGCAAAATTACTGGTATCGGGTATGCAATTGGATTTAGGCGCTATTGGCAAAGGCTACGCCGTAGATGAAGCCATGGAAGTGCTGCGGCAAAAAGGGATAAAAATAGCGCTCGTGGATGGCGGAGGAAATATCCGGGTAAGTAAAGCTCCACCGGGTACCAAAGGCTGGGTGCTTGATTTAAGCATTAGCAACGAAACCGACCACATTGGCGGAAAACAAATTTATTTGAAACACGGCGGAGTGGCTACTTCCGGTGATTTATACCAATTTGTAGAATTAAACGGCTTGCGCTACTCGCACATTATCAATCCTTTTACCGGTTTAGGCCTTACCGATCAGCGTCGGGTAACTATTGTGGCTAAAAACGGCACCAATGCCGACTGGCTCTCCACCGCCTTAAGTGTATTGCCCATAAAGCAAGCCCTGACTTTAGCTAACCGCACTCCTAAAGCGGGTGCTGCTATTGTGAGTAACATTAATGGCACTACTCAGCAGCAATCGCGCCGCTTCCGGCAATTGAAATGGGTAAAGTAATACAGGCAGCTGCATGGAAAAGACCTAAATAGAACGGATTTCCTGTTTCTTTCATTTCTACTTTCCCTACTCTCTCTAAAATTTATTCTAATTAAAATAGTATTCTCAAATACCCGGTAACAACTTATCTATTAGCCGGATATAAGAGTAAACTTTTAAAAGGAAAATACCTATACCCAGATGTAGAATAACGTTGTTATGAAAAAAGAATTTATCCCGCAGACACCTAAAATATTACTAAGATCCCACTCTCTTCTAAAAAAGTATCACCAAAAAGTACAACTAAATTGAAGAAGTAAGAATACCTTTTTAATTCCCTAATTTACCTTCCTATAGCTTAAAAATACCCAATTTTAGGTATAGGACAAAGGCTATCAACTGCTTACATTTACTAGTTTCCTGGCTGGTTTCTTCAAAGGTGAGGTTCAGGTATGTTTTTTCAAGGTCTTTCATTTTTACACTCATTCGTATTTTTTACACTTTCTCATTTATGAAAATACATGTATCTCTTGGTTACCCGATTCAATTGAATCGGGTATTTAATAATTGGTGGATTTACCTTTGTCCATGCTTTTTGCTGCATTTTACTTTCCCCACCCAAACATTCGCTCAGAATAAAGTTTGGGATAAAACATTGGGAGGAGAAAAACTAGAAATATTAACCGTAGTAAAACAAACCAGCGACGGCGGCTATATCTTGGGGGGTAGCTCCGCCTCCGGAATTAGTGGAGATAAATCGGAGCCTAATAAAGGTGAAAAGGATGAATTTGGCGCTTACCCAAATGATTACTGGGTAGTAAAATTAAACGCTGATGGTTCCAAGGCTTGGGACAAAACTATTGGCGGGAGGGAAGAAGATGTTTTAAATTCCATTCAATTGACCAGTGATGGCGGTTATCTGCTGGGGGGCACTTCCACTTCCGGCGTTAGCGGCAACAAAAAGGATATTAATTATGGCGCCTCCGATTACTGGCTGGTGAAATTAGATGCGAAGGGAAACAAGCTCTGGGATAAAAGTTACGGCGGTAAAGGTTCCGATAATTTAGTCTCGCTGCAGCCAAGCAGCGACGGTGGTTATCTCTTAGGAGGTTCTTCTACTTCTGGCATTAACGGCAATAAAACCCATCCCAAAATAGGCCGCAGTGATTTCTGGATCGTGAAGTTACAGGCCGATGGCACTATGATTTGGGACAGAACCTTTGGCGGCACGAACGATGATTTTCTTAGCACTTTTGTAAGTACTCCGGATGGGGGCTGTTTACTCTCTGGTCAGATTTATGAAATAGGTACTAAATTGATTAAAGTTAAAGCCGATGGCTCTCAAGATTGGGAAAAAACAGTAGGATACCCCGAAATAATTGCTTTACAAACAATTAAGGAGGGAGGATTTATAGCGGGCTATTCAGTAAGTACTTCTTCCGCATCTTTTAATTACGGAATACGGAAATTAAAATCGGATGGCACTCCGGTTTGGGAGAAAAGTTTTGGCGGTAATGATTCTGATTATTTAAAGTTCCTGCAGGTTACTACGGACGGTGGTTATATCTTGGGAGGCACTTCTTATTCGGATAGCAGTGGCGTAAAAACGGAGCATAAAAGAGGCACTTGTCTGGGTGAAAATTTCTTCCTGTCATCTTGTGGCACGGATTACTGGGTACTAAAATTAAACGCGGATGGCACGCAAGAATGGGACCGGACCATTGGCAGTGAAGAGTACGATGATTTAACCTTTTTGCAGCAAACCAAAGAAGGGGGCTATATTCTGGGGGGTACCGCTTCCTCTGGTAGTAGTTACGACAAAACCCAAACTAGTAGAGGGAGTAACGATTACTGGGTAGTACAACTGGATAATACTGTTCGGCAGAATCAAACAATAACCTTTGCTCCTATTGTATTAACGAAAATCGTAGGTGATGCGCCTTTTGCTTTAGAAGCCAAAGCTAGCTCCGGCCTGCCGATTGCTTTTCGGGTATTATCCGGACCCGCTACCGTAAAAGGCAATATAGTAACTCTTACCGGGGTGGGGGAAGTTCGCGTGCAAGCCTATCAGGCGGGTAATGCCACGTATAATTCAGCGGCTACCGACCAAACTTTTGTCGTAGATGAACGCAAGTATATTACCAAACAATGGGACAAAACCTACGGTGGCTTTAACCAAGAGACGCTTTCGGCTTTAATCCCCACTCCGGATGGCGGTTACCTGGCAGGTGGTTATTCTAACTCGGGTAATACCGGAGATAAAAGTAGCCCTGGTAAAGGACGAAATGATTATTGGCTAACCAAACTAAATAATCAGGGACAAAAGGAATGGGATAAAGCTTATGGCGGAAATAATGGAGATAGCCTAATGGCACTTGTTGCTACCCCTGACGGCGGTTTTTTACTCGGCGGTACTTCCTATTCCGGCAAAAGTGGCGACAAGAGCCAGGAAATCAGGGGTTCCGGGCAAGGAATATACGGACATGGAGATTACTGGCTGGTGAAGATAGATGCCCAAGGCACCAAGCTCTGGGACAAAACTTACGGTGGCAATGCCGCCGATGAATTGATGGCCTTAATGACTACCCCCGACGGCGGTTTCTTACTCGGAGGCACTTCGTATTCCGGTAAAAGCGGGGATAAGAGTCAGGCCAGTAAAGATACCGAGCAAGAAGCTTACTTAAGAGGAGACTACTGGCTAGTAAAAGTAGACGCGAAGGGCACCAAGCTTTGGGATAAAACTTTCGGCGGGGGTGGTTCGGATAAGCTAATGGCCCTAGTAGTTGCTCCGGAAGGAGGCTACTTAGTAGGAGGTTCATCAACTTCTGGAATATCCGGGGATAAAAGTGAGGTTAACCGCAGTCTGGAAGATTATTGGGTAGTGCGTTTAAAAGAAGATGGCAGTAAAATATGGGATAAAACCTTGGGCGGCCTACCGGAAACCGTTTACTATGATGAGTGTAATGAAAATTGCGAGATGAAGGTAGGACGTTCCATCTTAACGGCTTTAGTGGCTACCCCAGACGGAAGCTTCTTATTAGGTGGTTATTCCAACGCGGAGAAGGGAGCCGATAAAACGGACGGCAATTTGGTTGGCTCTTACAGTTCTTCTATATTAAATGATTATTGGATAGTAAAAATAGATAGTAAAGGCAAGAAAATGTGGGACAAAACTTACGGCGGCATTTTTTCGGAAAAAGTATTAGATTATGATATCGGCACATATTTTACCGGTAATTCCCAGCTTAGCTCTATTATTGCTACCCCGGATGGCAATTACTTACTTGCCGGCACCTCAGATTCGGATAAAGGCCGCGATAGGAGTGAAAATGCCCGGGGAGGCGGCGAACTCTATATTTACCTTTTCCGGGGAGAAATTCCGGACGACTACCGCATTGGACGAAGAAGCGAAAGAGACTATTGGGTAGTGAAGATAGATGAAGAAGGTACAAAAAAATGGGATAGAACTATCGGCAGCCGCGATTTTGATGTACTCAAGGCCGTTGTACCAACGGCGGATGGCAGCTATGTTTTAGGCGGTACTTCTAACGGCTTAATTGGGGGAGATAAAACAGAAGCCACCCGCGATACTACCCAATTTGCGGCTGGCGCGAGCACCGACTTCTGGCTCGTAAAAGTAAAAGACGAAACTTCCACCCCATCGGCTGTCTGGAATATGCGATACGGGGGTACGGGAACTGATAATTTTACGGTTGCAATCCCCACTTCCGATGGCGGTTACTTAGCGGGTGGTTATACGAACTCAGGTTCAAGCAAAGATAAAAGCCAGACCAACCAGGGTAAGAACGATTATTGGATTGTGAAGAGTGACCAGAACGGCAAAAAGCTCTGGGATAAACGCTACGGTGGCTCCGGGGATGATTACCTGAACCGCGTTATTCCAACTCAGGATGGGGGTTACTTATTGGCCGGTTCTTCGCTTTCCGGTAAAAACGGGGATAAATCGGACGCTAACTTGGGTGAGCGGGACTACTGGGTAGTAAAAGTAGACGCTGCAGGCAATAAACAATGGGATAAAACTTTTGGAGGTACGGGTTACGATGAACTTAAGAAAGTAATTCAGCTCGCATCCGGCGAGTACGTACTGGGAGGCTACAGTAACTCGCCCGTGAGTGGCGACAAAAGCCAGGCCAGCCAGGGCGATCACGATTATTGGCTGGTGAAAATTAGCGCAAACGGAGCCAAAATCTGGGACAAAACCTATGGGGGCAACCAGGCAGAAACGCTTAGTAGTTTCACCCCGACCAGCGATGGTGGCTTTTTACTTACTGGCAGCTCGCTCTCCGGGGCAAGTGGAAATAAAAGCCAGCCTAGCCAGGGCAGCAGTGATTATTGGATCGTAAAAACAGATAAAGACGGCAATTTACTTTGGGATAAAACGTACGGCGGCAGCGACCAGGACGAAGTGTATTCGGTAGCTTGGAATGGCAAGGAGTACTTAATCTCTGGTACCAGTTCTTCGGGGAAATCGGGCGACAAGACCCAGTCCAGTCAGGGTGGAAAAGATTACTGGGTAATAAAATTAGATGAAAAAGGCACGAAGCTGTGGGATAGAACTTTTGGCGGTAACCAGGACGATGAGCTAAGAGCCAGTACCTTCACCACGGAAGGCCATTACGTGTTAGCGGGTAAATCTTACTCCGAAGGAAGCGGAGATAAAAGCCAGCCTGGTCAGGGTTTAAGCGATTACTGGGTAGTGCAAATAGAGGAAGACGGGGATAAAGTAGCCGACCAGCGTTTTGGCGGCAGTAGCCAGGAAGAACTGCGCACCGTATTTCAAACCAATGATGGCGGCCTATTACTTGGGGGTCGGTCCGATTCAGGCGTAAGCGGCGATAGAACGCAGCCTAGCCAGGGAGGCACGGATTACTGGTTGGTGAAAATAGCGCCTATAACCACTTCCATAATAGCCGCCAGAATTACTACTCCGGCAACAGAGCCAGTGGTTTCGCTGGAACAGTTAAGAGCTTATCCAAATCCATTCTCCGCGCAAGTAACTATTCGCTTTGCTTTACCCGAAACGCAAACCGCACAGGTAAAAGTATACGATAGTCAAGGGAGAGAAATAGCTACTTTATTTAGAGCAACAGCGCAAGCGCACCAAATATACCAGATAGAATGGCGCGCTTATAATAATGTTAGTGGTATGTATCTGTTGCAATTGCAAACCCCTACCAAGCGTTATCAGCAAAAACTTTTGCTAGCTAGGTAACCTAAACTAGTATAAAATCAGAAAGTCGGATAATATATTTCTATCCGACTTTCTGATTTTATACAGGGTAAATTATTTCTTTAAACAGACTGCGTCAATAGCAAAATTTGTTCTCTAGTATACCTACTTGAAATCTGCCGTTACCGGTAAGCAAGAATACAAACCTCACTGATGAATAAAAAATTAACTAATGGGCACCTTGCGCAGAATGGCTTCGATAAAATCTTTGGTTTTAATATCGTCGGCTTCGGCTTCGTAGTTTAAAATAATGCGGTGGTTTAATACGTCGGAGGCTACCTCTTTAATATCTTCCGGTAATACATAGTCGCGGTCATCGAAAAAAGCCACTGCTTTAGCCGCTAAATTTAAAGCAATACTCGCTCTTGGCGACACGCCAAACTGAATGTAATCAGCAAACTCGTTCAGGTCGTACTCGGCAGGACGGCGCGTAGCAAATACCAGTTCAATAATGTACTTTTCAAGCACTTCCGAAATTTGCACCTGATTAATCTCATTGCGAATAGCAAAAATATCTTCTTTGGTTAGAATAGTGTTAACCACGCCGGCAAACGACATATTGGCCATACGGCGCATTACTTCCAGTTCATCCGATTTTTTGAGGTAATTGACGTACACCTTCATCATAAACCGGTCTACCTGTGCCTCGGGCAAAGGATAAGTTCCTTCGTGCTCCACCGGGTTTTGCGTAGCCAGTACTAAAAAAGGCAGATCCAGTTTAAAAGTATGATCGCCAATAGTTACCTGCTTTTCCTGCATGGCTTCGAGCAGCGCCGATTGCACCTTAGCCGGCGAACGGTTTACCTCATCGGCCAAAATCAAATTGGCAAAAATAGGCCCTTTTTTTACTTCAAACGCCGAAGCGTTTTGGTTATAAATCATGGTTCCGATCAGGTCGGATGGTAGTAAATCGGGCGTAAACTGGATGCGCTGAAAATTTAGATGCAGCACGCGGCTAAGCGTGTTTATCGTAAGTGTTTTGGCTAAACCCGGTACTCCTTCGAGTAAAATATGGCCGCCGGTAAATAAACCAATCAGTAGGCGGTTTACCATGTATTGCTGACCCACCACCACTTTGCCTACTTCGGCAAAAACCTGCTTAATCTTATTCTGATGTTCCTGGATGCGCTCCTGGTAGGATATCTGCGATTCAATTTCCATTACAATACAATAACTGTTTTATGCTTTAACGATGAAACAGAAGTTCGTTGTGTTTCTTTTATTATTTTTTAAAGATAAAGTAAACGGCCAGAACCATAAATATAAAGCCAACAGCGTGGTTCCAAGCCAATTTATCCGTCCGAAAAATAAAGACCGTTATTAAAGTAAATACGAGTAAAGAAATTACCTCCTGAATAATTTTTAATTCGAACATGGAAAACGGCCCTCCATTTTCTTCGAACCCAATTTTATTAGCCGGTACCTGAAACACATATTCAAATAAAGCCAATCCCCAACTAATTAAAATTACGGCTACCAAGCCCATCTGCTGCAACCAGCTTATTTTCTTAAACTGCAAGTGCCCGTACCAGGCAAACGTCATGAATATATTAGAAAATAGCAGTAAAACAACGGTGTAAATACCTTTCCAAGCCATAGAATTTAAATAATTTTTAAAATTACATAAAAGGACCGGAATATCAGGAAACTTAACCCGGGGTTTTTGACCAGTAATGCTTACTCCTACCCGCAAGAATTAGGATAAAGTTATCCCACAGGTAAGCAACTGCTCCTAGAAGTACTAAGGGCAGAACTTAAACATTTAAACTTACAAACAACAATAAAAACCAATGTTCAGCACTATTTAAATTTTATATTATAAATTTTATATACTAAAATATATAATTGGTAATATATTTGCTATTTTTATAGCGAAATCAATATACTTATATGGTTGAGGCAGTTCAAAGCTTGTTACACATGCGAGAAATAAAGAAAACAGCTTTCCAAGCGGCCACTACTAATTACCGACAAAATCTATATTCTAACAATAAAATTAAAAGCGTTATTCCTGGTCTAATATATATTCTGGATATTTCCTGCAATAGAAATACCTACTGTAGCCACGGAGTAACCCAAATTTTGGGTTATTCGGTGGCAGATAGTATGGCTATGGACAACAGTTTCCCGCTAAGTATTATTCATCCCGCGGATAAAGTACTATTACAGGAATACCGCCAGAGACTAATAACAATACCCGGCGAAGAAGCTTTTGAATTAGAATGCCGGGTGCAGCATAAAAACGGTAATTGGCAACGGTTGCTTACCCAAGAAAGTATTTTCAGCCGGCACGAAGACGGCACGGTACGGGAAATAATTGGCTCCGCGCAAGTGCTTGACCTAGCCGATGAATTTCTTCAAGAAGAAAATACAATCCGAGCGAAAGCTTCGCACAACGATGAATTATACCGCCTCATCTCCGAAAACTTAACGGATCTCATCAGCCTGCACTACCCAAATGGAACCGCTATTTATTATTCACCCAGTTGTAAAGATTTGCTGGGCTATGAGGCCGAGGAACTGGTACGCATAAAACCCTCTAATTTAATTCATCCGGATGAGGCAGTACAGGTAAAACATGCTATTGAAGAGGCTCTGCTTACCGGTAAAACTACCATCCACACGCAATACCGCATTCGTAAAAAAACCGGCGAGTACATTTGGTTCGAAAGTACTACCAAAGCCATAAAAGATGAATCTGGTCAGGTAATTCGTTTACAGAGTTCTTCGCGGGACATTACCGAAAGAAAAAAAGCGGAAGTAGCCTTAGAAAAAAGCGAAAGAAAATACCGCGACCTGGTATTATACAGCCAGGTTATTATTTATACCCATACGCTGGATGGCACTATCTTATCCACAAACCCTATTTTACAGAACTTACTGGGGTACTCTGAATTTGAATTAATTGGCTTACCCTTTACCGAGCTTCTGCGCGGCCGCGAGCGCCTCCGTTATCAGGAATATTTAAAAGACATTCAACAAAACAATAAAGTAGTAGGCGTAATTACCGTGCTGGACAAAAAAGGCCGGCCCAAGCACCTGCTTTACCATAACATAAAAGTAAACGAGCCCGAAGTAGAACCTTACGTTATTGCCTTTGCTCAGGATATTACGGAACGTTTAGAAGCTGAAAACGAGCTGAAAAAAGCTAAAATTAAAGCAGAGCAATCCGCTAAATCAAAAGAGCTTTTTCTGGCTAATATGAGCCACGAAATCCGTACGCCCATGAACGGTATATTAGGAATGGCCGCCTTGCTGAAGAAAACTGACCTGAATGATACCCAGCAAAACTACTTAAAATTAATTAAGGAGTCAGCCCAAAACCTGCTCGTTATTATTAACGACGTGCTGGATGTCGCCAAAATTGAATCAGGTAAACTTAAATTAGAAAAAATACCTTTTAACGTCAACGAAATCCTGCAATCGGCGCATCAATCGCTTACTTACAAAGCCGAAGAAAAAGATATTTTATTGCGGCTTAAACCTTTATCCTTGGCCACTCCTTTGGTTGCCGGCGACCCCTACCGCCTTACTCAAATCTTGATTAATCTGCTTAGCAATGCCATAAAGTTCACGGAAGAGGGAAAAGTAGAATTAGCGGCTGAGATAGTTAAAGAAACAATTTTTGATTACACGCTTTGCTTTTCTGTTACAGATACCGGTATTGGCATTCCGGTCAATAAACTAGATAAAATTTTCGAAAGTTTTGTGCAGGCCAACAGCGATACTACCCGGAAATACGGTGGCACGGGTTTAGGTCTTTCTATTTGCAAAAACTTAGTAGAGTTACAAGGAGGACGCATCTGGGTAAAAAGTAAACCCCGTCAGGGCACCACTTTTACTTTCGAACTTACTTATCCCAAAGCACACCTGGCAGAAGATTTAAACAATATTGCACCTTCAAATAATGACTATACTAGTCTGCAATCTTTAAAAATATTACTGGCGGAAGATAATGCTATCAATAGATTTATGGCCGAATCTATTTTAATTAATTGGGGAGTACAGCTGTCTATTGCCAATAACGGAAAAGAGGCCGTTAAATTGCACCAGGAGCATACCTTCGACATAATTTTAATGGATATTCAAATGCCCGAAATGGGAGGTGTGGAAGCAACCCGCATTATTCGGCAAATGCCAGATCCGGTTAAGGCGCAAATTCCTATTATTGCCCTTACCGCTAATGCTTTAAAAGGCGATAGCGATACCTACCTAAAAGCCGGCATGAATGATTATATGTCGAAGCCGTACGAAGAAGAAAAATTATTTTATAAAATATCCCAAAACGTTCACCCGAATAAGCCTATTATGAAATTACCGGATGATCCTGCCAAAGATGATGCGGTTCCTAACCTACCTGCAAAAAATCTTTACAGCCTGGAAATGGTGCAAAAATTAGCCAAAGGCGACCATAGTTTCACCAATCAGATGATTGACATGTTTGTGACTCTGATTCCGGAAGCTATCCAGAACATGAAGGCGCACGTTACCGCCGGCGAATGGCATCAGTTAAGTCAGGTGGCCCATAGCATCAAGCCAGCAATAGATACCCTCCTGATTACCTCTATTCAAGAGCAATTACTTAAAGTGGAACTAGATGCCAAGAACGCTCAAAACGTAGCGGATTTGCCGCAACTCGTTGCCAACATCTCTCATACCTTACAGGCAGTTATTATTCATTTAAAAGAAGAATTTAAAAGTTAAAATTAACGTAAGTAAAAACTCCTTGCTCGCTGACCAGCGTTCCTGATTAATGCCCGTGAGCCGAGGCTTCGGTTTGCGAGGTTACCTGAAGTTGTTTCACTTTGCCTTGCTCCCAGGCATTAGCCCCCGGCACGGGTTTTGGCATAGGAATATCGGCCCTTTGTTCCCGTTTTTGCTTATTATTTACTTTAAACCGGGCATCGCGGTCGGTGAGTAGTTTTGGATGTAACTGGCCATCTTTGGTAAAACCCATCATAATTTGCGGAATGCCCATGGGCAACTCTAAATCCCGGTCGGTGTGCCAGGTATGAATTACTTTGCCGTAGGTAGATACAATCTGTTCCATTAATTCGTGTTCCGCTACATCGGGTATGCCAGGAGCAATTAGTTCGCCGGATTTTACCTCGTAGGCGTGGCTGTGCCATAATTCCCGTTCCGCCATAGGTAGGGTTTTAAAGAGTTTTTCGGAAACAATATATTCTACGCCCATTATTTTTGCATTTTCGCCATTGCCATCGAACATGACACACTGGGTTAAATCTTCGTTTATTTTAGTACAGTAATGGTGAGCTTCCATCTGACCTTTTAAATTACCGTTGTAAAAATGAAACCCATCCAGGTACATATTCATTCTTTTCAAAGGGGTTTTATCTTGCAGTACATCGGCGCCCGTTTCCAGTATCTTAGTTTTCGGCGTTTTCTCCTGACCCGGGGATTTTACATACGAACTGGTATTTTCGCCGCCGCAACTCAGCAGCCAGCATACAGGTGCTATTAAAATAAATTTTGCAACTCTCATAAGCAACGGGCTTTTACTTCTTGTTTCAGCTAATCGGTTTGGTTAATAAAATTTAACGGTTGTTTGCTAACCAAGTTTATCTACCCTCTATTAATTTTATTTAATGAGAACTTATACGGATAGGGAAATCCGTAGAAAATCAAAAACTTGTTTCTTCTTAATCAGTAAGTAAAGTGCTTGTTAGTTGATGATTAAGAAAGAATATGAAAGATTTTGTAATAGCAATTCACGGTGGAGCAGAAAATAAAACTCGTCGGGATATTGGTCCTGATATGGAAGCCGCTTACCGCCGGAGTTTGGAAGAAGCCTTGCTAGCCGGATGGTCAATTTTGAATGATGGAGGATCTGCGGTAGATGCGGTAGAAGCCGCCGTAAAGGTTATGGAAAATAATTATTTGTTTAATGCGGGTAAAGGAGGGGCTTATACCGAAAAGTACAAAAACCAGTTTGATGCTTCAATTATGTGCGGCAAAACTTTAAAGGCTGGTACCGTTGCGGGAGTACATCGGGTAAAAAATCCTATCACTTTGGCCAAAACTATAAAAGATAAATCGAAGCATGTGTTTTTAACCAGTGATGGTGCCGAAGAATTTGCGCTGGAACATCATTTAGAATTTAAGCCGGCGGAATATTTCCGGACTAAAAAGCAATTGGATGAACTAGAAGAAACTAAGAAAGAAGAAAAGGTAAAGGAATTTGATACCGTAGGTGCCGTAGCTCTCGATAAAAACGGGAACCTGGCCGCGGCTACTTCTACTGGTGGGTTGGTGAATCAGCATAATGGCCGGGTAGGCGACACTCCTATTATTGGCAGCGGCACCTACGCGAATAATGAAGTATGCGCCATTTCCTGTACCGGCGATGGCGAAGGTATTATGCGGGCAGTAGTTGGGCACGAGGTGTACGCTTTGGTAAAATATCAGAAATTACCTATTCAGGAAGCTTGCGAGCGGGCAGCTACTGTTTACAAAGATAAAATTGAAGGTGATAAAAATTTGATTGCTCTCGACCCACAAGGGAATGTTGGTATTTATTACGAAACCGACTTAATGTTCCGGGCTTATAAGAAAGGGCAGCAACCACATACCGTTGCCATTTGGGAAGATTAAATTATCATTCAGAAGTCTTACAGAACGGAATAAGCTTTTGGAGCAAACTTTAAAGTTATTTTTCCCTGTTTATAGAGTTTATTAGTGGCTATATTGATTTAATGAGAAGAATCTATTTTTACTAACCTACCCGAATATACTTTACTGTTTACCGCAATGTGATAATAGTATAAACCAGAACTCGTTGGTTGGCCTTGGCTAGTGAGCCCATTCCAAGGTAACACATATGTTCCTGCCAAGAACTTAGCCGGTGCTATTTCATAAATTTTCTGGCCCATTTCCGAATAAATACTTATCTGAACGATCGCTGATTCAGCTAAAGTAAGTCCAAAGCTGCTGCTACGGCTAAAAGGATTGGGGTAAGTTGTTACCTGTGTTGGTACTATTTGTATTGATTCGGCCACCATGCTCTTACTGGCAAGTGGTGGTGCTGGGGCGACGGAAACGGCGGATGAAGTTACTTTAAAAGGCAAATCGCTGGTAGCCTGCCCGCCACCGGTTAGTAGAATACGAACTGAACCGGTAACTGCTTTTTCCGGCACAGTCACTTTTATAAAAATTCCATAATAAACTTTAACGTTTGATGCCGGC
This sequence comes from Adhaeribacter arboris, assembly GCF_003023845.1. Taxonomy (NCBI): domain Bacteria; kingdom Pseudomonadati; phylum Bacteroidota; class Cytophagia; order Cytophagales; family Hymenobacteraceae; genus Adhaeribacter; species Adhaeribacter arboris. The sequence goes on from NZ_PYFT01000001.1 coordinate 3,774,501, forward strand.
ACACCATTAAAAAAAACATTTTTTACGGTAGTTAAATGAGTACCCATAATAAGAACAGTAGAACCTATGGCCCCCTCATTGGGCGCCATTGCCAGAATGCTCGGTTGTACTACTGTAAATAAATGAGAGCTGGTAGTTTTTCCGGCTATTGTTTCTACTTCTATGTAACCCGAACTTGCTGAGCCTGGCACAACCGCTTTTATGTAAGAATTATTAATTACTTGATAGGTAGCTTTAACGCCATTAAACCGGACAAAACGTGTAAACTGCAAATGGTTGCCCTTTATAGTAACTGTAGTTCCAGGTAAACCTTGTTCGGGAGTAAAAGAAGTAATTTGCGGAGGAAGTACTACTTGAACGAGCCAATAATCGACAAAGCCTTTTGTACTTTCGCTTTTACTCCCACTTTTGTCGGAGTCTGAATAGCCAGCAAGTAGGTAACCCCCAGGTGCGGGAACCACGCTCCGCAGATAATCGTACTGTTGCCCGCCAAAGCTTTTGTCCCAAATTTTTTGACCCAGATTATTTACTTTTAGCAGCCAATAATCTGACCCTCCTTGGCTGACTTCACTTTTTTGTCCGCTGATACCGGAGTTAGAAAAACCACCTATTATAAATGTACCATCCGATAACGGTAAAATATCCGTCAGTTCATCGTTATTGCTACCTCCTAAAGTCCGATCCCATAACTGTTGGCCATTCTCATCAATCTTAATTACCCATTGGTCGGCACCGCCCCGGCTAGAGCCGTGTTTATCGCCACCGGAGCCGGATAACGAAGTACCCCCTAGTAAGTAACCGCCGCCAGCCGCTTTTACTATTGTTTGCAGATTATCAACATTACTCGAGCCAAAAGTTCGATCCCATTGTTTAATGCCGGTGCTGGTTATTTTTACAATCCAATAATCATCTTTACCGCGGGTGCGGTTTTGTTTATCGCCGCTGATACCGGAGTTAGAAGTTCCCCCGAGTAGATAACCGCCATCTGACGTAGCTACTATTGTTTGCAGATTGTCGTACCCTTTTCCTCCATAAGTTTGGTCCCATAAAGGGTTCCCGGTTGCATCCATCCTTACTATCCAATAATCAGCACTCCCTCGACTACCACCGTGCTTGTCGCCGCTCATCGCCGACGACGACGTACCACCCAGTAGGAAACCGCCATCGGGGGTTTTTACGGCGGCACGAAGATTATCGTATTTATCTCCCCCAAAGGTTCGGTCCCAAAGTTTATTTCCACTAGTATCTAACTTTACTACCCAAAAATCGGCTACCCCTCGCAATGCATCACTTTTATCGTCACCCGTTTCCGAATCAGAAGTACCTGCCAGTAAATAGCCATCGGAAGTAGCAACCAAGGCGGCTAAGTCATCGCCTTCAGTTCCGCCGATAGTTTTATCCCACTTTTTCTTACCGCTTTCATCTATCTTTACTACCCAATAATCGATGCTGCCTTTGCCAGGTTCACTTTTGTCGCCGCCTTTCTCTGAATCACTATACCCCCCTAGTAAATAGCCCCCATCGGGGGTGGGCACCATATCTTGCAATAATGACGAGCCGTGGGTTATCGGATTACTACTGTCGTAGGGCACATAGGTTTTCGTGCCCCCGTAGGTTTTATCCCATTGTTTTATTTGCCCTGCTACTTTAAAGGTAAACGTATTTAAGAGCAAGTATAGCAACCAACATAAGTGTTTGCCGGAGATTGTGTACTCGAAATAATTTTTACTAGCAGGCCAAATTAATTTCATAGCAGATTTTAAAATAAAACTAGTGCCCAATACATGCAACATTACTTCGAATTACACTCGTAATCAAATATAAGGTATTACTAATTAATATCTTATAGAAAATAATTAGTAATACCTTTAGAATAAAACGCTGCGAAATCAGAAAAATAAGCGAAATAGAAGGTCTTCTTATTTACCCCATCCAGATAGAGTGTCTCTGGCAAATAAATGCAATCAGATAGGAAAAGTATTTTAGTTAAACTGAACTTGATATATAAGCGACTGCCTTACAGAACGAATAACTTGTCGTTGTAACTTCTCTAACTTACACCCTCATTCCTACGTTAGAAAGAGGCGAACATCAACCCTAAAACGAATGGAACAAGAACAAACAACTTTGCTGAAGGATTATTCGCTAGAAGAGCGTGGCGCTTACCTGGGAGCTTTGGCTACTATTGCCTCCGCTGACGGCAACGCGAGTGCCGAGGAATTAGAATTTTTAAAAATGATGGCCGAAGCCGCCGAGTTACCGGATAACTTGCAGCAGGAGATTACGCAAATCGCTCAAAGTCCCTCAAAGATAAGCTTGCAAAAATGCCTGGATACTTTAAAACAAAGTAATCTACGGTTCTCGTTTGTAACGGATATCATTAGTTTTGCCAAATCCGACGGGCAATATTCGCCGGAAGAACAACAACGCATTCAGGATATTTCAAATTATCTGGGCATCGATCAAAAACAGTTTAGTATTTTAGACCAGTTTGTGGATAAAGCCAACGATGCCAAACAACAAGGCGAAGACCCTACCTCACAAGCTTTTATGCACAAGAGTGGCTTTGGCGACATGTTTAAAAACGTAGGCATTTCCCCGCAAATGGTAACCGGGATGTTGGGTATTCTGGCTCCGATTGTTATTAGCCGGATGATGAGTGGCGGCCGGCGACAGTACGGCGGTGGTATGATGGGCGGCTTGGGTGGCGGCTTACTGGGAGGTTTACTAGGTGGCGGCATGGGTATGGGCGGCGGCATGTACAACAGCGGCGGTGGCCTGGGCTCCATTATTTCGATCTTGGGCGGTTTAAATGGTCGTCGCGGTTACGGCGGTATGGGCAGCGGTGGCTTAGGTGGTTTGCTCGGTGGCATTTTAGGCGGTGGCCGGCGGGGCTGGTAAATACAACCGGCAGCCCGTAAAAAAATTTTTATTAATCTTGCTTTATTTATCAATCTACAGTTCTACATTTCCGGAGCCAGGGATTTAGGGGTTGGGCTGGATTCATTATTTAAAGTGTATAAAATATACATACAAATAAGCAGTACAATTCCGCAGCTAAATCCCAGCACCGGCGCTGGTAGCGCCAGCAAGGCCCAACCACTAATGTACGACCCGATCACCTCGCTTAAATTAATAAAAGCCATATATGCCGTAAACTGAGAACCGGCCGTATATTCTGTACAGAGTGTCATGAGAATAGGAAAGGCGGCTACACTGAACAGCGGATCAGCTAAATTCCAGAATAGCAGGCCGGAGATGGTGAAAGGCCGGATATCCCACAAAAAAGCCAATAAATTAAAAATAATTAAAAAAGCCGCCAGCACGGCCATTACTTTCACTTGTAGTTTTTTCGGACCCAGCCAATCGGCTAAAATACCACCGCCCAACACTACGCTAAGGGTTATTAAGCTCCCCCAGCCGCCCTGTAACACCGAAACATCTTGGTCGGGCCAGTGCAGCACTTGAATCAGGTGAAAAGCAAACGAGCGGATAAAAATACTAAAGCATAAGTACACCACGAATATAACTCCAAAAGTCCGTAAACTAGTGGTGGCCGTTAGATTGCGCCATAAATATTGAAATACAATCTTTAATTTCGGATTCTCTTCGGAGCTTACTTTTTTTGCTTGATTCCTTCGGGTGGGTAATAACTGGTCGCCAGGTTCTAATTTAATAAAGAAGGTAAACACGGTAAACAGCAGCAACAAACCCGATTGAACCAGCACCGCTGCTCTAAAACCAAACTGATGCATGATATAAGCTAAAGCGGCCGCACCAAAAGAAATTCCCAGCAGCAAGCCGCCCCGCATACAAGCGTTTAACCGCCCCCGCTCCGCAAACGGAACTACCGAAATCGCCATGGCATCTACGCTCGCATCCTGCACCGAAGCAAACAAACTGTGCGTAAAAAATACCAAGCCTAAAAGCGAAAGTTGCGTTAAGGGTTCAGTAACGAGTAATAGGGTAAGGGAGGCCAGAAAAGCCGCTAACTGGGTAAGCACTACCCATTGCTTGCGGTGCCCGATTACAGAATACTGATACCGGTCGATGATTGGTCCCCAAAAAAATTGAATAATCCAGGGTATACCTACAATACTGACAAACGTACCAATACTCGCCGGATTAACGCCCCGGCCATTTAAATAATTAGCAATGGCCGTAAGAGCAAAACCCGAAGGAATACCCTGCATGACATATAAATAGAAAAAAGTACTATACCGCATGCGGGCACTTTGGCTTAAAGCAGGTAAAGGCATTAATAGCGCTTTGGGGTTTAAAAACAGCTTCGTCTCTACCTGAGATCAACAACTATGGCGGCACTTTGTTTTACGTACTTTTATAAGTTTTTCTGAAGCATTTTTTTTTACGGATGCTTCATCTATTATTCTAAGGTAGTGATTGGTTGTTCGTTGTTTAGTGAATAAACTTGTATCCTTCTACGTATTAACTTAAAGTAAACATTGGTTATTCAGGAAGTAGTTGTCTGCAGTTTTGCTTCAATCAGTTCGAGTATTTATAGTGCATCCATTATTGATTTTAAAAAAACCGCCGCTACAAGCGCCTTCTTTGTCAGCGTTTATAACGACGGTTTCCTTCGCATTCGTTGATTCACCGGAACATTATTCTTTCATAAACTTCAGAATTTGGTGTCCTTGTTCGGTTTGCAATTGTAATAAATACAACCCTGCCTGGAGTGATGCCACATTTATTTGCAATTTATCCCGGCCTAACTGTTCATGCGCGTTTAGTAATACTTCCCGACCTGTGGCATCTACTACGGCTGTTTGCAGCTTATCTGCCGGAGCCGTAAGTTGCACGGTTAAATTAGTTTTAACCGGATTAGGATACAAACTAGTTACTAGCTCGCCTTCTTCCGCTGGTTCTACTTCCATTTCCAGGCGTTCGGCTCCGGCAACGGGTACCACTTCAATGGCAGCGACACACGCTTTATCCACAGTGGAGGTAAATCTTAGATTTAAGGTACCATCAGAAACGTTAATGGTTTTGGAAACAATAAGCGCTCTTTTTGCTCCCCCCGCAGCGGTATAAATATCGTAGTTGCTTAACCAACTGGCTCCTTCGGCGGTTACGTTAAATTTACGCTGCCCGGCAGCTGTATGAAAAATTTCCGCAAAATGCAGTTTCACGGTATACGAGCCATTACTTACCGGAATGTTGTATTGGAAGCTTCCTCCGTTGTTAGTAGCCCGGCGATTATCCTGATAAAGCGCGTCATTGGTGGTATTGGCAATGGCCGCAGCCGTAGTAGAAACACTCGTGGTGCCACTAAAGTAGTTATCCGCACTAAAACTACCCAAAGAAGTAGCAACCGCACTGCCGCCCGTATTCAGGCGCACTGTGCTAGCCGTACCAACATTAATGGTAACAGTTTTGGAAGTAGAACTCTGGCAACCCCAGATTACCCGGAAATTAAACGAGTCGGTACCCGTAAAACCAGGGTCAGGCGTGTAGACGCGGTTAGCATTGGAGCCGGTTAAAGTGCCGTGTTGGGGTTGAGCCGCCACTTTAAAGGTAAGCGGAGTACCGCCTGAACCGGTAAGCGTGATGGCTTTGGGCGTATTAACGGCAGTAGTTACGTTTTGAGCATTGGCAACAGGGTTAGCTTTCTGGATAATTAAATTGCCTAAGGGTACACTGCCATCGGTAGCTGGGTTTAAATGGCGCAGCACATTAAAAGTGCCACCCGTACTAATTCTAAAAATAGTTCCTCCTCCGTTCATACCGCCTTCGCTAGTCATACCGTACAACCTACCATCGGTACCTTGCACTAAGTCTCCCCGTGGGTTACCGCCATCCGTGGCTAAATCAAAATCACGCAGCACAATGTACGGGTTGCCGCTCGGCGCTATTTTAAAAATGACGCCCCGACCCGTCGCTCCGCCACCTTGGGTCATCCCATAAAAGTTACCGTCGCTGCCTTGTATCAGGCTATTGTTATAAGAATATCCTCCATTCGTATTATCTAAGTTTTTAATTACGGTAAGCGTACCAGTGGGTGTAATTTTAAAAATGGTGCCGTAGCCTATTGTACCTCCCTGGTAGGTTATACCATAAAAGTTATTATCCTTCCCGCGCACCAGGCTGCCAAACGGCGAACCACCCGTAGTAGCAAAATCCAGGTGACGCAATACCGTAAAAACACTGCCCGAAGTTGTTATTTTAAAAATAGTACCGTAGCCATTTGTACCGCCATATGAAGCTGTTCCGTATAAATTACCATCGGTGCCCCGCACCAAGCTGGCACTGGGATAGGCGCCATCGTTTGTATAATCCAAGTTCCAGAGTACGGTTAGGGTACCGCCAGGGGAAATTTTGAAAATTGTACCGTAGCCGTACGTTCCGCCCACTTGGCTAGTGCCATAAAAATTACCATCCGGCGCTTGCACTAAACTGCCCTGGGGATTGCTGCCCGTAGTAGTAGCATCCAAAGATTTGATAGTAGAAAAAGTACCCGTGCAAAACTTAAATACCGTGCCGTAATCATTAATACCACCCAGACCAGTCATCCCGTAGAAATTACCATCAGCGGCCTGAACAACGCTAGCAACTGGTTGAATGCCCTGTCCCGTTTCAGGAAATTTCACGAGCACCGATAAGGTACCGCCAGGCGTTATTTTAAAAATAGTACCCAACCCGCTGCCATCACTGCCGCCGAAAGAAGTCATACCGTAGAAATTACCATCGGTACTGTTGCGCACTAAACTACCTTGTGGGTTACCCCCGGTAACCGTTTCATCTAAATTTTTGAGCACCGTATAAGTGCCGCCGGGAGTCATTTTAAATACGGTTCCATAACCTACACTACCCCCTGATTGCATCATACCATAAAAATTGCCGTCAGGCTGTTGCGTTAAACTGCCTTTGGGATAACTACCTTGCGTCGTATAATCCAGATTTTTGAGTACGGTAAACGTACCGCCGGGAGTCATTTTAAATATAGTACCGTACCCGAAGGTCCCGCCCTGGTAGATCATCCCATAAAAGTTGCCGTCCGCCGCTTTTATTAAATTGTTCCGGTTTGGATAGCCTCCGTCGGTGGAATAATCTAAATGCCGCCGGACCGTATAAGTGCCGGCCGGGGTAATTCGGAAGATCGTGCCATAGCCGTAGATTCCACCCGTTAAAGTCATGCCGTAAAAGTTACCATCGCCCCCCAGCACTAAATCACCTTGCGGGTAAGCGCCATCTGCTGAGCTATTTAAGTGACGCAGAACAGTATAGGTTCCGGTTGGCGTAATACGAAAGATAGTGCCGTAATTATTAGCACCGCCCGTGCCGGTCATGCCGTAAAAGTTGTTATCGGTACCTTTAATTAAGCTGCCGTATGGATGCGCCCCGTCGGCTGTGTAATCTAAATCGTGCAGAACAGTATAAGTGCCGGTTTGGGTTATTTTAAAAATGGTGCCGTTGCCAGAACTACCCCCCTCGTAGGTCATTCCATAAAAATTACCATCCGGCGCCTGAAATAAACTACCAAAGGGCCTACTGCCCTCGCTGGTACCGTTAAAAGAATGCAGTACCGTAAGGTCGCCGGCAGCAGTCATTTTAAACACCGTGCCAAAACCAAATCCGCCGCCCGAAGTCATCCCGTAGAAATTACCGTCCGAAGCTTTAATTAAATCGCCGTAAGGCTCACTACCCGAACGGGCAAACTCCCGGTGGATGGTATAACCGGTACCATCGCTTTTCATGGTAAAAGCAGTACCCCCCTGCAGCTTACCGCCCGAAGATGTTAATCCTACCAGAACATCCTGCGCTCGGGTATCCAGTACCGATAAAATAAAAAAGGAAGTAAGCAGCCAAATCCAAACCCGGCAAAATTGTAAGGAAGGCGAAACCAGGCGTTTAAGTAACGGGGGAGTAATAGAAAATGAATTTCCGTGGATAGGTAAAAGTAAGTCTTTTTTCATGATGGAATAGTTTAGAGTTGGTTAAGGTTGGAGGTGTGTTTTTACAGTAAAAAGCGAAACATCTTCGCTGCGCAGAATAGCATTGGCTAGATTAAGAAAATAGGCCTACAGCTTAATTACAGGTAATAGAAATGATTTACTTATATCAGTACACTACCAGTGCCTCTCTCTGCCCCAGCATTCATAATTAGAAATTGAACACAAGCGTAAAAGCGGTAGATAATAGCATTTTCTGTAAATGCAGCAGGAACCAGCTACTATTGAATCATAATTCAGTAGATGATAACACTATTGCTACTTTAAACCAATAAGTAACTATTTTGCCAGTATAACACCCTTATTGGGCCAGCTTAATACCGATATGGAAGAGAAACACATAACACACTGACGATCAAAAGGTAGGCATTAATTTTACCCAACGCAATACTTATTTTTAAGTATTTTTATTTGGGCTGGTAACTTAATTAGGTAAGAGCTTATTACTTATTAGAGCATTTTAGTTTTTGAAGTAAATAAAGGAGCCTGCTCCTGGAATACCTTAATCCCGATATTCTAGGAGCAGGCTCCTTTATTTCATGTATTCCCGAATACGGCCTTTTTTGGAATGCCGATGCCTGTTACTCTTTTCTAAACTTAAGCATTTGGCAGCCTTGCCGAGTTTGTATCTGCAATAAATACATACCCGCTGGAAGTAGCGCTACCTGTATTTTCAGTTTATCCCGGTCTATTACTTGATGGGAATTGTGCAGCACTTCTCTGCCCCTTACATCTAAAACAGCGGTTAACAAGTTATCAGTCGGAGTATTCAGTTGCACGATTAAATTAGTTTGAACCGGATTGGGATACAGCCTCGAAACTAAATAACTTACATCTGTTTCGTCATTTTGAGATCGACGTTCCGGCCCAGCTACCGGCAATACTTCCATCGCCGACACACACGCTTTATCTACCGTAGAAACAAAATTTACATTTAGTATACCATCGGCTACATCTATGTTCTTGGTCGCAATTACCGCTTTGCGGGCTCCTCCCGCCACGGCTACAATATCGTAATTGGTTAACCAACTCACTCCTTCGGCCATAACGTTAAACTTACGACTACCGGTTGTATTATAATAAATTTCTGCAAAGTGCAGCTTTACCGTATATAAACCGTTTGCTACCGGAATAGCGTACTGGAAACTACCTCCGGCCACACTCGCCCGACGATTGTTCTGATATAATACATCATCAGTGGTGTTGGCAATGGACGAAGCTGTAGTAGAAACGTTGGTGACACCGCTAAAGTAATTATCGGCAGTAAAGCTGCCCAGCGAAGTATTTAACGTTTCTCCTCCAGCATTGATTCGTATCGTACTAGCTACCGGCGTGCCCACCTGAATGCTGACGGTTTTAGTAGTAGAACTTTGGCAACCCCAGCTTACCCGGTAACTGAACGCATCCGTACCAGTAAAACCAGCATTAGGCGTGTAGGTGCGCTTGGCACCGGAACCACTTAACGAACCATTTTTGGGTTGGGAAACAATCTCGTAGACTAACGGACTGCTACCGCTACCTTTTAAAGTAATTGGTTTTAGTGTATTCACGGTTGTAGTTACACTTTGCGCATATGCCATGGGATTTGTCTTCTGGATAATCAAACTACCTATTGGCCCCCTTCCATCAGTAAAAGGATTTAAATGCCGCAAAACGGTAATATCACCAGAAGAAATCATTTTAAAAATGGTACCTGCGCCATATTTTCCACCCCGAAAATTAAGTCCGTAGAAGGAACCATCACCACCTTGAACTAAACTACCCATAGAATTAAAACCTGTAGAAGTAACATCAAAATTTTGTAAAATAGTAAAATCGCCGGCAGAGTTAATTTTAAAAATTGTACCGCGATTATTTTTTCCTCCATTTTCCGTCATACCATATAAGTTTCCGTCCGTAGCTTGTAGTAAACTTCCTAATGGCTGTCCACCATCCAAACTCTTGTTCAAATGCCGCAAAACGGTAAAACTACCGGTTAAAGAAACTTTAAATATGGTACCGGCCTCATAGTTACCACCACCCGAAGCCAAGCCGTATAAATTTCCATCCTTTCCTTGAATGAGATTACCTTCTGGGTAGGTGCCGTCAGCAGATTCCAAATTTCGAACGATAGAAAACATACCAACCGATGTAATTTTATAAATAATACCAAATCCCTTCACTCCGCCGCGGTTAGTCATGCCATAATAGTTACCATCCGAGGCCTGAATTAAACTACGAGGATTATAACCAGTATTTTCTGTATTAAAATGGTGCAAAACGGTAAGCCGACCTGATTGGCTCAATTTATAAATGGTACCCCAACCATTTTGCCCACCTGAGGCAGTAGTGCCATAGAAATTACCCTCTTTATCTTGGATCACACTGCTTAATGGACCACCACCGGTAGTTTTACTTTCGAAGGAGAAAAAAGTACGATAACTGCCATCGGTACAAAGCTTGAAAATTGTACCCGAGCTATAAGTTCCACCAAATTGAGTAGTGCCGTAATAAAAACCGTCTTTCGCCTGAATTAAGGTGGCTTGCGGGTAAGTATCTTTGGTAGAATCAGGTAAGCGAGCTAAAACTGTATATGCGCCTGCCAAGTTCACTTTAAATATAGTTCCTTTACCGAAAGTAGTACCACCTGCTGAGGTCATGCCGTACAAATAACCATCGTTGTTTTTATAAAAACTGCCAAACGAATTGGCCCCGTCTTCATTATTTCTTAAATGACGAATAACCATTAATTCACCAGTTGGCGTGACTTTAAAAATAGTGCCATCGCCGTAAAAGCCCCCATAGAAAGTAATGCCGTAGAAATTACCATCATTTTCCAAAGTTAAATTGCCGTATGGTCCGCCGCCTGTTGCTCTGAAATCAAAATTTTTAATAACTGTAAAAACACCTGCGGAAGAAATTTTAAAAACGGTACCAGCATTATTATAACCACCGGAAGAAGTCATACCGTAGAAATAACCATCTTTTCCTTTAGTTAAGCTGCCATGAGTGGCATAACCATCAGTAAAACTAAAATCATGCAGAACAGTTAGAATGCCCGTAGTAGTTATTTTAATGATAGTACCCAGTTTACCAGTACTATTGCCGTAACTAGTCATACCATAAAAAGTACCATCCTCTCCTTCAATCAAGTTACCTTCCGGATAACCACCTGTACTCGTATTTTCTAAGTTATGTAAAACAGTATACGTACCGGCGGGCGTAATTTTAAAGATAGTACCCTGCAAGTAAATGCCCCCCGAATAGGTCATGCCATAAAAATTACCGTCGCGACCTTTGGTCAGGCTACCCCGTGGGTACGCCCCGTCCGTTGCAAACTCTAAATGACGCAAAACGGTAAGTTTGCCAGTTGGTGTAATCTTAAAAATGGTACCGGAATTGTTAATTCCGCCGTTCTTCGTCATGCCGTAAAAATTACCATCATTTCCAACTACTAAGCTGCCTTGCGGGTGAACTCCATCTTCCGGAAGCAGATAGTGAAGAACAGTTATAACTCCACTTGTTGTCATTTTAAAGATAATGCCATTATCAGAAATACCACCCTCCGGAGTCATGCCGTACAAGTTGCCCTCTGCTCCCTTAATTAAATCGCCATGCGGACTATGACCCGTTTTCACAAAATTTCGATGAACTTTAAAATTCTCTCCAGTAGTATTAATACTAAAAGCGGTTCCTCCTCCGGTTGGCCCATCACCGGCAGTTAACCCCAACAAAATATCCTGGGCATTTAAGTTGGAAAAAGGGAGCAAACATCCCAGAGCAATAAGTAAGCTCCGCCTTATCATTTTTAAACAAAAAGCAGAAAAATTTAAGTTTTTAATCCGAGTTATTCCTTTTGTCTGAAAAAGAGAAAGCGTTACGAAAAAGGGTAAAGTTTTAGGCATAAATAAGCAGATCAAAAATTTAGCAGTATTCAGAAAGTAAATAGAAACAGATATAAAATGTAGTTAAATATACAGCTACTTCAAAGGTGTTTACAAATTTATCTAAATATATTATTATTCTACTATTTCGTGAGTTGCTTTTTTGATTCTCCGAAGGCTAAACCGCACCGAGAAAAATTTTGCCGGTTCTCTTTATTCTTTTATATTTAATTTACCAGTTAAGTAATCCGCCTTATCGGGTATGGATTAAAACCGGCGGATGTTATTACTTCTTAAAAACCGAATGAAAAAATTTCTACTTCCAGCCCTGGTGCTGGGTATTACCGGATGCTTAACGAGCCGGATGCTACCGGAAAACTCCCCGGCCACTGCTTCGGGGCGCAATTGGCGCGAGTACCTCGGCGGGCCCGACCGCAACCATTATTCCACTTTAAAACAAATTACCGCCGAAAATGTAGCTAACTTAAAGGTAGCTTGGGAGTACCATACCCTTGACTCGGGCCAGATTCAGTGTAATCCTATTATTGTGGATGGCGTCCTCTACGGCATGACGGCTACTACCCAACCTTTTGCCGTGGATGCAGCTACGGGGCAAGAACGCTGGAAATTAAAACCTAACGCCGAAACCAACGGGTTAAGCACCAGCCGGGGAGTAACGTATTGGGAAAGTGGCGACGATAAGCGCATTTTATATACCAACGGTCCTTGGCTCTACGCTTTAGATGCCCGTACCGGCAAGGCTATTCCGTCTTTCGGCGAAAACGGCCGTACCAGCCTGAAAGCAGGGTTGGGCGAAACCGCAAAAGATAAGTTCGTGATTTCGAATACACCGGGTACTGTTTACCAGGATTTAATAATTATGCCCATGCGCTTATCCGAAGGCGCCGACGCCGCTTTAGGTCATATTCAAGCGTTTGATATCCGGACGGGTAAATTGGCTTGGGTTTTCCGAACCATCCCGCAACCCGGGGAGTTTGGCTATGAAACCTGGCCGCCTGATACGTATAAAAACACCGATGTGGGTGCCGGCAATAACTGGTCGGGCATGTCCGTAGATCGGGAACGCGGTATTTTGTACGTACCAACGGGCTCGGCTGCTTTTGATTTTTACGGCGGCAACCGCAAAGGTCAGAACCTATTTGCCAACTGCTTATTGGCCCTGGATGCTAAAACCGGCAAACGACTCTGGCATTTTCAATTGGTGCACCACGATGTGCTGGACCGCGATCCCCCGGCGCCGCCCAACTTAATTACCGTAAAACAAAATGGCAAAAAAATCGATGCGGTGGCGCAGGTTACCAAGCAAGGCTACATTTTTGTATTTGACCGCGTAACCGGCCAGCCTTTGTTCCCGATTGAAGAACGACCCGTACCCACCACCGACGTAGCCGAAGAACAAACTTGGCCTACTCAGCCCTTCCCTACCAAGCCGGCACCTTATGCCCGGCAATCGCTTACCGAAGCCGATCTGAACCCCTACGCCGAAAATTTAGAAGAATTAAAAACTACTCTGAAAGCCTCCAGAAGCGAAGCCGGACCTTTTACCCCGTTGAGTAAACGAGGAACCATTATTTTCCCGGGGCTGGATGGTGGAGCAGAATGGGGTGGCACCGCCGCGGACCCCGATGGCATTCTGTATATAAACAGTAATGAGATGGCCTGGCTGCTGGCTTTAAAATCAACGGCACCCGATGCGAGTTTAGCTAGCCTGAGTTCCGGCGAACGGCTTTATGCCACCAATTGTACTGCTTGCCACGGTACCGAGCGAAAGGGCAATCCGGCAAGTGGCTATCCAGCTTTAGTAGATATTCAAAAGCACCGCACTACCGATTACGTAACTACTGTGGTTTCAAAAGGAAAAGGAATGATGCCCGCGTTTACTAAGTTTTCGGCCGAAGAGAAAAAAGCCCTCGTATCTTTTCTGTTCGGGACGGAGAAAATAGAGCCGGGCATTACCAAACTGAAAGAACCAGGTTTAGAAAATAAAAAAGGAATGCCCGATGTACCTTACCGTATTTCCGGTTACACCAAGTTCTTAGACAAAAAAGGTTACCCGGCTATTAGTCCACCTTGGGGAACATTGAATGCCATTGACATGAACACCGGCGAATATCTTTGGAAAATACCTTACGGCGAAACGCCCGAATTAGCGGCCAAAGGTTTGCCGCAAACCGGCTCCGAAAGCTACGGTGGCCCGGTAGTAACGGCTAGCGGCTTGCTGTTTATTGCCGGGACCAAAGACAAAAAATTCCGGGCGTACGATAAGAAAAATGGCAAATTGCTTTGGGAAACCACCTTACCAGCCGCCGCATTTGCTACACCTAGCACGTACGAAGTAAACGGAAAACAGTATATCGTTTTAGCCTGTGGCGGTACCAAACTGGGTGCTCCTAAAGGCGATAGCTACGTAGCTTTTGCCTTGCCGGATAAGTAGCAGATTAAATTTAATAAACAAGAAAGTTAAGAAACAGGGCAGCTTAGTTTTTTATCTACACTGTTTGATTTACTTAGTAAATAAATGAAATAAAAAAGGTGAACCCGTAAGTTCACCTTTTTTATTTTTTGGCTACATCCTTAATTTAACGAGTAGCCAAGGTTTTTGTTTGAGGTAGTGGTTTGGCATTTAAGTACGATAACTCGGAGTATACCACGTATCCTACTTTATCATTTACCCTTACCAAAGCCCAATGTGTATTCCATTTCTTAATTAATTCTACCCGGTCAGCCGTAGTAATGGTTTCGATAATGGGAGTAGAAGTACCAGGTTGCATAAACATTTTAATGTTTTCGTATCGGGCTTGCACAACCATTACAGGATTTTTGTTGTCGGCCATCGCGAAACCTAGTTGGGCGATCAGCACAAGGGAAAGGAAAATCTTTTTCATAGTTTTATTTTGTTAGAGTGCGTTTTTTTGTCTTTTCTTTTGATAATCAGTCACTTTGTGAATTGATTTCGTTAATAGGATTTGCAACGGTTATGCCAGAATTAAAAAAACTAGAAAAAGGCCCTAAAAATGCTATTTAAGAGGTTTTTACACTAGTTCATTGTTCGTTTCCGGACGAAACTGTTCGTTTTACTGTCCGGTTATAGCACAATTTGGAAATGCTATTTGAAAATAAATTCCTGTATTAGTAATATTCCTTTTAACACTAAGTAATACTTCACGTAATGAAGTAACTACCCCCACCATATGGAAGAATACTTCGAAATACCGGTAACTTATAAAGGCGAGCAGCTTTCCTTTACTTCCCGACTCTTACTAACTGGCTACACGCACAAAATTGAAGTCGAAGCAGATGGTCAGTTACTCTTATTTGAACCGGATGAAGACCAGAATTACCGTGCTCTGGTGGACGAAGCTCAAGTGAAGAGTTTCAAAATAGATTTAGGATTGCTAAAAGCCATTGCGGAGGTAATTGAATCTACCCGCAAATAAGGGTATGTTTATAAGTAGGATTGCGCTCTTGAAGGTAGAAAAATACCGCGGGTGAAATATACCAGGAGAATTTAAAAAAAATCTAAAGAGTATAGTACTTCAGATGATAAAGGGTTGAAAACGCATAAAATAAAAAAGGTGAACCCGTAAGTTCACCTTTTCTTTTGCTGATAGCCCAATACTCTGTTTAACGAGTAGCTAAGGTTAACGAGTAGCCAAAGCTCTTGACTGTGGCTGCGATTTCAGATTAGTTAATTCCGAAAACAACACGTAACCTACTTTGTCATTCACTTTAACTAAAGCCCAGTGATTATTCCATTTCCGAATCAACTCTACCCGGTCGGCAATAGTAATGGTTTCGATAATGGGAGTGGAAGTACCGGCTTGCTGGAACATTTTTACATTATTGTTCCGAACCTGAACAGCCATTGTAGGAGTTTTGTTGTCGGCCATTGCAAAACCTAATTGAGCGAACAGCACGAGGGAAAGAACAAGCTTTTTCATAGTTTTATTTCTTAAATTTTAGTTTTTCTTTTTGATAATCAGGTGGTTTAAAATTGATCTCGTAAAACAGTTTTGCAACGGTTGTGCCAGGATTCTAAAAACCGGAAATAGGGCCTAAAAACGCCGTTTGCTAGGATTTTATTTAAAAAAGCTGTTCGTTTTCGGACGAAACTGTCCGTTTTACTGTTCGATTCTAGCACAATTCGCAAAACTTTGGTAAGGCAATCCGTTAAATCCTATTTGTTTGAAGAGGTTTAATGCCGAGCGATCAAAAAAGAATTCTTTCCCGAACCGAAATATTTCAAGTTTTTGCTCCAGATTTATTTTTTTAGATAAATTAACCAGATAAATTGAACAAACAGTTTAATAAAACCTTCCTGAACCAAGACTAAGGTGAATGTAGCATAAAGCACTTATCCGGTTAAAACAAAACAGCCGCTCCTTAAGGAGCGGCTGTTTTGTTTTAACCGGATAACACGATATTACTGACTTATTTTATTAAAATGACTAACAATCAACACCAAGTCACGGGCGTTATCATAATCTAATTTATTCGCCGAAATAAAGGCTTTCATTTCTTTATTTTTCTTGGCAAAAATATCTTCCAGGTCGCGTTTGGGCTTACGTAACGCAATAATATTATTGTCGGGAGTGTGCAAGTAAAATAACTCCTGCACTTGCTCTACGTAACGCGAGTAATTGCCGTAACCGTAAGGATCGTAATACCGTCCGTAGCCGGCGTACATGGGTCCCGTATTCATGTTGCGGCGCACAATGGTTTCGCGTTTTACCAAACTGTAATTGCCTTCGTTTAATTGCTCAAAAAAAGCGGGCGCTTTGTAATCGCTGTAATCATTTCCCCGGTTCCACATGTAAGGTTTAAACGTTTGCGAAAAACGACCATCCGACACAGTAAAACTAGCTACGTTTACCGGTGCAAATGCCTGAATAGAACCATCTTTTAACGTAACGCGCACAATATCTTCCGTTCGATGATAGGCTAGAGGGCCACTCAAGGTGTCGCCGGAAGTTAAAACTACCCGCCCTTTCGGCCATTCCTGCGTATCCACTCGCTGCGCTTGAGCAGGAGCATGTATCATGGATAAACTTACTAATATTAAAATGCCAAAAATTGATTTTGTTGTTTTCAACATAGCCTCTTTTCGTTACAACCAACTATATTCTATTACTCTATTATAACGTTTTTTTATCAAAATATGGCATTTAAGCGCTATAATTTTTATTAAAATTTGAATATGTATAAGATAGAAAGTTTTGAAAAGAATTGAATTAGTTCAGGGAATTATATTACGAAAATGTTTAAAGCCTTCTCCATTTTATTATAAGCCGATAGAAGTAGTATACCAAATAAGAGAAATGCTTATAAAATAATAAGGCGCTTACTGTTTTGCTTTGTAATATTTCTTTTCAGCGGCTTTAGAAGTGAAAAAAGTAATGGGTAAATAATAGTTGGCTGAAACTTTATTGCCATTCTTGGTAGCAGGCGACCATAGATTATTGGATAAGGTAACAATTCGGATGGCTTCTTGATCTAAATCCGGACGTAAAGATTTAGCCACTTCGATGTTACTTAAATTTCCGTCCTTTCTTACGACAAATTTTACCACTACTAAGCCACTGATGTTATCTGCTAAAGCCTGCTTTGGGTAAATCGTATTATTTTTAATAAACTTACTTAACTCGTTTATTCCGCCCTTAAACTCAGGTTGTTTTTCCATCTTTTCCTCCACCCTCATCTGTGTAGAGTCGTTCTCTAGTACGCTATTTTGACTAAAAGCAAATGGGCAGATTAGATTAAATACAAAAACAACAAGTATTTTTTTCATTTTAAAAGATTACCTATCTACCCGGAAATAATTAACCACTTTTGTAGTAGTTTAAATACCTTCCGGCAAACTATCGTTCAGCTTTTCTAGTAATTGATCCGTAGAAACAGAATCAGTTTTGGGAGCGGAATAACGCGGCGTCGGGCAATAATAATCTTTCCGGATTTTTACGGTAGGTTTCGGGAAACGGCCCATTTTGTAGCCCAGTTCTTTTTCTTTGTAGAGTTTTTCCATAAACAAGCCGTAAATGGGCAAGGCCGTCTTAGAACCTTCGCCGGTAGAAGAGGTCCGGAAGTGGATGCTGCGATCTTCGCCGCCTACCCATACGCCCGAAACTAAATCCCGGGTAATACCCATGTACCAGCCGTCGGAGTAATTAGAAGTAGTACCGGTTTTGCCGCCAATTTCGTTGCCGTTTTTCCAGAGGTCGTATTCCCATAAAGCCTGCGAGGTACCACCTGGTTCTTCCATACCGCCTTTAAGCATGTGCACCATTAAAAAAGCTGTTTCCTCGCTAATAACCTTTTTTTGCTTAGGGCTGAACTGGTGAATCACGTTGCCATTCCGGTCTTCAATGCGGGTAACAAACATAGGATCGCTCCGGAAACCGTTATTCACGAAAGTAGCGTACGCACTTACCATATCGTATACCGATACGTCGCCCCCCGAACCTAAACCAATGGAAGGTACGGCTTGCAGGGGCGTAGTAATCCCTAATTTATGGGCATATTGCGCTACTTTATCCCAACCCACTTGCTCGGTTAACTGAGCCGTAACCGAATTTACCGACCGAGCCATGGCTTGGCGTAATGTCATGTTAATACCGGTATACGAACGAGTTACGTTATCGGGCTGCCACTCCATGGGTTTGCCGTTTTCCACGTATTTTATGGTAATCCGCTGGTCGCGAATGCGGTCACAGGGCGAATATCCGTTATCGAGGGCAGTTAAATAAACGAAAGGTTTAAACGTAGAACCGGCCTGGCGTTTAGCTTGCCGCACGTGGTCGTATTTAAAATATTTAAAATTAATGCCGCCCACCCAGGTTTTGATTTGCCCGGTAAAAGGGTCCATGGTCATCATGCCGGCGTGCAGGAAATGCTTGTAATGGCGCAATGAATCTAAGGGGCTTAAGGTAGTATCTTTCTCGCCTTGCCAGGTAAATACGGTCATCTTGCGCGGCGTATTCATTAGCTTGTTAATCTTGGCCTGATCGTTCCCATAAAGCTTTTTTAGTTTATGGTAATATTCGGTGCGCTGGGCAATGGTCTGAATGAAGTTAGGAATTTCGTTATGTTTCTCGTCCGTCCAAGGGTTTTTGCCTTTCCAGTGCCGGTAAAACTTTTTCTGCAGATCGCGCATTTTTTCTTCTACGGCGGCTTCGGCTAAGGCTTGCATACGCGAATCAATGGTAGTGTAAATTTTTAAACCGCTGGTATAAATATCGTATTTCTCGTAACCCGCTTTTTTATTTTCTTCTTCGCACCACTTTTTCACGAAATCGTTTACCGCGCCTTTAAAATAAGTAGCGGGCCCTTCGTAATGTTTTTCTACTTTATACTTTAAAGTAATAGGTAAAGCTTTTAGAGAATCGGCTGCCGCCTTAGTTACAATGCGGTATTTCGCCATTTTATCAATCACAAAATTACGTTTAGCCAGCGCATTTTTTGGATTAAATTTAGGACTGTACCGCGAAGGCGCATTTACCAAGCCTACCATCATCGCCGCTTCTTCGGGTTTTAAACTATCCGGCGAGGTGCTGAAAAACGTTTTAGCGGCTACTTTTATCCCGTAAGAATTAGAGCCAAAATCTACCGTATTCAGGTACATGGTTAAAATCTCTTCTTTGGTGTAATTGCGCTCGAGCTGCACCGCCAAGGTCCACTCTTTGGTTTTACTGATAAGCGTGTTGAGTACCGGAATATGCCCCAGAGCTCCTTGCGAATCGTCGGTGCGGGTTTTATAAAGATTTTTGGCTAATTGTTGCGTAATAGTACTACCACCTCGTTTCTCGCCGCGCAAAGTAAAATAAAAAACTGAACCGAGCGCCTGCGGGTCGATGCCGGAATGCTGATAAAAGCGTACGTCTTCGGTGGCTACCAGCGCTTTAATAAGAATCGGGGAAATTTTGGCGTAAGGTACCGGACTGCGGTTTTCGGTAAAATATTTACCAATCAATAAGCCATCGGCGGTGTACAATTCCGAAGCAATTTCGCTGCTGGGGTTTTCTAATTTTTCCAGGCCCGGCGAAGAACCGAATAAATACAGAAAATTAACCGAAACAAATACGACGTAAATAATCAGGAAAGCCAAACCTACCAGAAAACCTCGCCAAAGAAAATTGACACTCTTTTGATATATAGATCTTTGTTGCTTTTCAGCCATTCTATCCAAACAAAATCAACAATAAGAACCTCTTTTACCCTCGCGGAAAAATCGGACGTAAATATACTCTATCCAGCTTACATAAACGGACTTGGGCTAAAAAATAATGCACCAACTGCCCTTTTTACCGTACGCACCTGCCCAACCAACGATTAGTTTCATTAAAAAAGTTCTTGTTTTCCTTCCATTTACTTGGTCCTATTTAGTACTCCGGCCTCTATCTTGCCGGTTATAGCGAGCGTAAAAACCTTTGCATAAAAGCTTTGAAAGGCACATTTTATATGTTTTACTTATGTTAGTAGCGCAAATTTTTGATATACTTTTCACCCGATTTAGAAGTTATTAGAGGCAAGTAGTACTAAAAATGAGTTACTGTTGCTGGTACATTTTTTCGCAGAGGCTTTTTAAGTTTAACAACGACCTACCCAAAAATAGCTTCATCCGGCGGCGCATGTAAAAGTAGAAAAAGCGGTTTTTTACTACCCGGCTGTAATGAAATTTAATAGAAAGCTCCGTATGCTGCGAATCGACTACGGTCAGGTAAAAAAACAGAAGTGCGTTGGGAAATACCCGAAAATTATAAATTTTTTCTACGTACTCAATGTAATCTTCCCCAATAAAACTTTGTACTGTTTGAATATCAATCTGGCCGCGGTTCAGGTTACATTTATAGGCCATACCCATGCGGTTCGCCTTGGTAGTATCGTAGTACACGTTGGTCATTCCTTTTACCCAGGCAGGCTTCAGCCGGAAATTACTAATAATCCGCAGCACAAAGCGGGCTGGTGCCTTAATAGTAACGCTACTCGAAAAAGTATTTGGATATTTTTTACTACTATCCAAGCTGCGATGATTGGTAACCAGTAAGCGCAAGGGAGTTAAGTACGCGTACCGATACTGGATTTCGCCGAGGTGCTCGTAGTGCGTGGAGCCGGTCCGGAGTTGGGTCCAGTTGCTGAAGCTTTGCCGGATGGCTTCTTCGGTTTGCGTTTGTAAGAAACTTTCCGATAGCAGCACGTATTCGTTGCTGTCCACATTATTTTTTAACAGCCGGTGCGCAATAATTACGTCTTTCCCCATTAATTTTATGTGATCGCGAATTAAAGTAACGCTCAACTGACCATAGTGCACAACTACTTTTAAGGTAAGGCTGCTGCCCGCTAAAGAAGCACTCAGCGACGAGCCCCGGTCGCGCTCCACAATTCGGAGGTAATTCTGGAAATCAAGAAAAATTTGTTTGCATTGGTTTATTACTTCCTGCACAGAAGGCGGCGGACCGGGCCGGTAAAACAAAACGGCATCGCCCTGAATTTCGCTCAGCTTCATATCCAGGATATTCGCCTCAATAATAATTTCGAGTAAATCGGCGATGAGCGTGCGGCTTTGCTGAATACCGGTTTCGTTCACAAATTTGGTAAACCCACTAATATCCGGAATAAAAATCAGGGCGGGCTGGGTGTCGTCATCATCACTGTAAGCGTCCGGCGTAGCGGCGGTAGTGCTTCTTTTGTCTAACAAACCCATCTTGTATCGTAACTATCAGGCGATTAAATTTTGGTTAAGATTACCGGATAAACGGTAAGCCGGCTGGCAAGCCAGTTAAAGTAAAGCAATTTATTTTTATGCCCGTCGGCAACCAAGGTTTCCTTGCCAGAAATGCTTTCGTCTATTACACGGAGGCAAGGTAATAAGGGTTTCTTTAACCGGATAATTTATAGCGTTTATCTGGGTTTGTATAACGCGATATTTCCGCTAAATTTGCAAACTGCCCATTTATTCAGGTCTCATAGTTCAACGGATAGAATAGAAGTTTCCTAAACTTTTGATCCCAGTTCGATTCTGGGTGGGACCACTTAAAAGCCCCTTCATTATTACATGGAGGGGCTTTTTTATTTTCTTCGGAGATGTTTTAAACACCAAGCAAAAATATTAAGATCTTTTTAGACAAATATATTTAACTAATATTAAAAGGTCGATCCCCAAATGTAAAAAGGAGTGATACTTACTTAAGTGCACGTATTAGCATAACATAAAATACCAGATGTTATCCTACTATAAATACAGGTAAGAACCAGGTAAGTAAACCTAGCAATACTTATAGTAAAAGGAAATAGGGCCACAAGTGACCAGACAGCAACCAGCTGGAGTTAACTACTTTTAAAGGTTATGCTGTGTTAACGTCTGTATTTTTTCCGTTGTCAAACAGCTACATTTCATTAAAGATAGCAAGCTGACAGGTTATCTACCGCCAACATAGCTTAATACAATGTCGGCGATGTGGTGTTTTGTAGCAGGTAATTTACATGGTGAACAATTTAAGTATTAAATTGCCTGAGATGATGGTCGCTATGTTTATACGCTATGCGACCGGCTTGCTCGGGGTTAGTTTTCCAAAAAAGGGATGGACAAATCCGGAATTTTCCTTTAATGCATGTTCCGCCATAAGCTTAATCCATTCAGCCTTTGCAGCCGCGACATCGCCGTTACCGCTGATTTTAAAAGACGGAACAGTCGGCAAATTGGGTTTCAAAGGTTCATCTTTTAGTATATCTTTCAGGGCCATTTTACCAAACAGGTGCCCAAGAAACGATTGCCGGTATTGCTTTTTGCCCAGCAACATTTCTTCCCATAAAATGCCATGTTTCAGCATTTGATAAACATTCATTTTGCCCCATTGAGCTTTGCTATTTTCATTAAGGGTATTAATTCGGTTAATTAATTCTTCTCTGGTAGTTTCATCCAATATAGACTTCATAACGCAATTTGTTATAAATAATACACGGCTGGTGTTACTGATTAAGTTAAATGCTGTGCGATAACCATAAAGCGAGTAGTTGATTACGCCGAATTTAATTAGGCAGTTTTTATTCATTTAATTTGGCATCTTGCTCTTATCCAGGTAAAGCACGTTCCATTTATGCCCATCTAAATCGGTGAAAACACAACCATACATCCATCCTTGCATTTCCTTAGGTTTATGGTTACTGCTGCCACCAGCGGCAATTGCTTTCTTTGCTAATTCATCTACTTCTTCTTTGCTTTCTACTCCCAGGGAAAGTAATACTTCGTTTCCCTTGTCGGCTGAAGCAATATTACTGTTGGTAAAGCCTTTAAAAGTTGGTTCATCAAAAAGCATGACCACCACATTTTTTTGCCCAATTAATAAGCAAGCAGAATGGTCGGTATTACCCTGTTGTTGGTTAAAGGTAAATCCAAGTTGGGTGAAAAATTCTTTTGATTGAGCAAGGTTTTTTACTGGCAGGTTAATCCAAAGATCGGTCATCATTTTTATTGTTCTTAAGTAATTTAAATCGTAGGCAAACCTACCATCAATAAGCGAATATCAAACGGTGTAACAGCGACTAATTAAGGGGGAAATGCGACAACTAGCAGGTAGCACCAGTTCACCCGTAAAATTTTACTAATTTTGGGCAAAAGAATTAGCAACCTCATTATTTTCTCTGAAAATCAATTTATACAATAATATAAAAAGCCCTGCTTCAGCGGTTTAGTTTCGGCACCGATTATTGTTTTCAGATGTTGGTGCTAGTGTATTAGACACTGCCGGCACATAGCAGGCAATAGGCCGCCATGACGGAAAATACGTTGATTCAATTATAAAACTACTCCACTTGCAAGGTATCTTCGCTACTTTTAGTGAAAATTTCGAACAACTTTTAAAATATAGGTACTCGCACAGAATTAGTACAGAGAATTATTTTTATAACTATCCTGAATTCTTGTAGTTTATCACTCCAACAACGAACAACTGATAACCAACAACTACATTCGCATGTATTTTTCCAACCAAGATATTCAATTACGCCGGCAGAAACTTGCCTCTAAGTGGGATTCCTTGTTAAAGCCAGATGAAGCAGTACTGGTATACTCCGGTGAACCCCTTGCGAAGCCAGGCGGATTAGACCAAACCTACCCTTTTTTACCGCACCCGGCTTATTATTGGCTTACCGGCAGGCGCCGGGAAGAAGAAGTAATACTTTATAACAAAAATGAAGGCTGGTTAGAATTTCAGAAAGCAATTCCGGCGGAAGAAGCAGTTTGGGAAGGAGCTAGAAAAGACCTTTTAGTTTCCGGACCCGGGTATAATTTACTCGAATTAGGTAGCTTTCTAGAAAAAAATAAGTTCTCCCAGATTTATAAATTAGGCCAGGTTGCTGGTGTTGCCGGTAAAGCTTTTGATTTGCGGACCGCCTTAGACCAAACCCGACGGGTAAAGGACAGTTCAGAAATTAAACTTATTAAGCATTTAGCTCAAATAGCTACTTACGGTTATCAGAAAATTCAGGAAGCTGTGCATCCGGGAATTACCGAAAAAGAAATCCAGATTGTATACGAAGGCGAAATTTTAAGACGCGGCGCCCATACTGTTCCCTACGACACCATTATTGGAAGCGGAACAAATTCGGCGATTCTGCACGCTTTACCCACTCAAAAAAATGTTCAGGAAAATGAGTTTGTATTGGTAGATGCCGGCTGCGATATCTATGATTATTGCGTGGATATAACCCGCATGTTTCCATCGTCCGGAAAAATTTCTTCTCAACACCGCGCATTGTACCAATTAGTTTTAAAAGCCCACCATGAATGTATGGCTATGTCTAAACCGGGAGTATTCTGGCGCGATGTACATAACCACGCTGCCAAGGTAATAACGGAAGGTTTGTTACAATTCGGAATTTTAAAGGGTAATTTAAGCACGTTGCTGGAGAAAGAAGTTGTTTCTGTTTTCTTCCCGCACGGCTTAGGGCATTTGGTTGGCTTACGGGTGCGCGATACTGGTCAGGAAGAAAACGTAAACCCTAAAACTTACTTTGGTGCCCGGCTACGGGTAGATATTGAACTGGAGGAAAACCATTTGATTACCGTTGAACCAGGGTGTTATTTTATACAAGCGTTATTAGAAAACCCCACTATTAAAAGCAAATACTCGGACGATATTGCCTGGAACGAAGTAGAAAAGTGGAAACACATTGGTGGCGTACGGATGGAAGATAATATCCTGATAACCCGGGAAGGTAATGACAATTTAACCATCGGGGTGCCTAAGAGTACGGAATTTTAGACTAATTACGGTTCATTTTTATTACCAGTGAGGTAAGGAAATAGAAATACGTTATTAAAAAAATATCCTGCCCTTTAATGCTTTTGGCATTAAAGGGCAGGATAAATAAGTAATTGTAAATAATTGGTTTTACGCACCTAGTGGGAAGTTAAATACAAAACCGGTACCATCGGGAGTAATGCCATCAATGCGCACCATCCGGCTACGGGTCGATCCAATGGCTGCATCCAGATCGGCTAAGCTGTTTACGGGCCGGCCATTAATGCTGGTAATTATGGTACCTTTCGGAATGCCGGCGGAATCGAAAAAGCCGCCGCTTTGTACTTCGGTAATAATTACGCCGGAACGTAACCGGTACCGCTCTTTAATATTGGCCGGAATGGGGGCAAAGGCAGCTCCCAATTTGCTTTGCAGACCCGCCGCCCCATTGTTGCTGGCTATTTCCCGGTTTGCTTCTTCGCCCTTTAAAGTTATGCTGGCAGTGTTCGTACGACCGCCGCGTAAATAGGTAACTTCTACTTTATCTCCCGGACGATGCCGGGCAATTCTTTCCGAAAATTCAGCGGATGAAGCAACTTTTACTCCATCAATACTCTGAATAATATCACCGGCTTTTATTCCGGCCGCTGCGGCTCCGCTGCCGGATTGAATTCCGGTTATATACACTCCTTTAATGGAAGCCGGGTCAATGCCTTGTTCCCGCAAAATCTGATCTTCTACGGCCGGAGCCGGGAAACTTACGCCCAAATAGCCGCGTTTTACTTCGCCGTATTTCCGGAAGTCGCTGACCACTTTTTTCACCAAATTCACGGGTATGGCAAACCCATAACCGGCGTAACTTCCGGTTTGGGAAGCTATAGCCGCGTTAATACCTACTAATTGTCCGGTGGCATTTATTAAAGCGCCGCCACTGTTACCCGGATTAATGGCGGCATCGGTTTGAATAAAAGATTCGATAGCCGAGTTATTAGCCGCTTGCCTTCCACTGAAACCTTCCTGACTTTGGCGATTCAGAATACCGATACTCCGGCCTTTGGCACTCACAATACCGGCGGTAACCGTAGAATTAAGCGATAAGGGATACCCTACCGCCAATACCCACTCTCCTACCTGTACTTCGTCGGAATTACCGAGTTCTACTATTGGCAAATTAGCGGCATCCACTTTTACTAAAGCCAAGTCAGTGCTGGGGTCCCGGCCAATTAATTTAGCCTTGTACGAACGTTTATCCGGTAAAACAACCTCTATTTGCGAAGCATCTTCTATCACGTGATTATTCGTAACAATATACCCATCCGGAGTAATGAGCACTCCGGAACCGGAAGCCATAGCGGGCGCCGTAGATTGGGGAGAACCAAAAAAGTCTTCTAAAGGGTTACCGCTTCCACTTCTGGTACTGGCATACGTGGTTTTAATATGCACCACGGCCGGCGAAACCGCACTGGCGGCCTGCACAAAATTGGGGTTAACGGCCGGTGCTGCATTTCCATTCACCGAATAATTGGTTAGTCGAACGGGCTGTTCTTCTGATGAGTAATAATAAGGACTTTCTCTCTTGTCCAGGTATTTGAATCCTGCTACCGCTAAAACAGCGGAAATAAGTGCAGTTATCAAAATAAGGCCTGCTGTCTTCATGATAATTAAATAATAAGAGACGAATTTTAATTATAACTTTAGTTAATACACGAATAAGCTTATTTGCTTCAAAAATATAAATAAGAAGGTTTTTAGAAAAGCTTGCCGTTCCTGTTTTTAAGTACTGACGTGTCCGGAAAAAGTTTGTTAATTTTAATCTATAATTTCCTTTTAAGTAGTTGTACGGAGTTGTGTTAAGCCAAGTCTTTCGTTAATGATAACGGATTAGGTCTGGATAGCTATTCATTTTAAATTCGATTGTTCTTAACTTTCCTGACGGTTTAATTATACTAAAAATTCAAGATAAAGGTCAATCCTTATTGACAGTCCAAAATTCTATTCTTTATTCCTATTGCAAATTTAATGAGTACAAAAATTTATTTAACTCCTCGTTCGGTTACCACGATTTAAATGAATCGGATAGGTAAAAAATTAATTTACGATAAGCTTTAAGAAAATTAAAAAACAAAGTTTTGAAGTCAAAAAACTACTTACTCCTTCTGTTTTTACATTCCGGGGTAATTACCATCCGGAATTATTCAAATAACATTTAAAACTTCTTTTCCCTAATTATTTCAGGCCCTAGTAGCAGGCTTGCCCTGAAAAGCTAATTTTTGAAAAAGACTTTGTACCTACTCTTTAAAAAATAAATTGCCCTGATCTGATTTTTACCAGTATGGATACTCCTTATTATTCGCTTGACTTTGCCAAGAAAATTAGTTTTAGGAAATTAAAATTTTGGGCAATGAAAATAAAACGTGAACAGAAATAAAAATAACTTTTACAGGCAATGTTTATTTATAGCAGACGATAAAATTGCTTTTAAGTATTCGGACAGAAATAAATTAAAATATTTTGTTCTGCCGGAGGAATTTATACAGTTACGTAGCCAAGTAATTTCCTTTTTAAAGGATATAATATTGTTTGTCTTCTTGCAACTATTTATGGCCGGTTACTTAGTTAAAACACCCCAATATCTTTCAAAAATTTATAGACTTCCTTCACTAGTTCAAAGACAGCGCTTAAAAAAGCAATAGCTTTAATACCAGTAAGGATTATTTCTCTCCAATATGCAGAAGGCTTTTCTCGAGTTTTTCTAGTTTTCATGACACAACAACCTGTTTAGATAACTATATACGGGAATATGGTGCTAATATATTTGGTAAAAATCAACAATTTTTCCACAATTCAAAGATAAAAACTAATATTTTTAGTTTAATAAATAATAACATACCCCTATTTAAATAAATTCTAAAAAATTTAGTTAAATTCTACTAAAATATAAAAGATATAAAAGCCGCCCGTTTCATCACTCATCAAAAATAAAAGCCAGTTAGCAGGGCGACTAGCTGGCTTTAGTTAGGGTAGTTATTAATCTTATTACTTAATCAAAAGCACTTTTTGCTGGTAGTGTTGCGTTGGGGTTTGTAGCTGCAGGAGGTACATACCGACGGCTTGCAACGAGGCTTGCCACTTTACCCGGTAAGGTTGTTTGCCTTGCGCTTCTCCCTGAAACAAAGTTGCTATTTGCCTGCCTTGAAGATCATATACTCCAAGACTTGTTAGTTGCGTGTGCTCCAAAGTAAAGCTTACCGTTAGCTGTTCTTTGGCCGGATTAGGAGCCACCCAAAACCGGCTGTTCTCAGGTTGGAGAATTGGCTCGATTACGGCTACTGCTTCTCGGGCCTTATCAGCAGTACTGCTCAGCGGCGCTACCTTTACCAGCCAGTAATCGGCTCCGCCTTGACTGGGCTGGGTTCGGTCGCCGCTTACTCCCGAATCAGACTTCCCGCCTAAGAGCAATCCCCCATCTTTCGTCTGAAATATGGTGCGTAACTCTTCCGTGCCACTGCCGCCAAACCGCTGGTCAGCTACTTTCTCCCCGTTTTCATCTGCTTCTACTATCCAGTAATCACTACTGCCCTGGCTGGCTTGGCTCTTGTCCCCACCGATTCCAGAGTTCGAGAATCCGGCTAAAATGTAATGCCCGCCCACCGCATACTCACTAAACCGTAGTTCATCGTCCTGGTTGCCTCCGAAAGTTTTATCCCAGAGCTTCGTACCTTTGGCATCTAGCTTCACTAACCAGTAGTCTTTCCCGCCCCTACTTGCCTGGCTCTTATCGCCCCTTTTCCCCGAAGTACTCGTGCCCGCCACAAACAAGTTAGTGCCGTTGCTCCTTCCCAAAGTGTATACTTCTTCCTGCCCGTTTCCGCCCAAGGTTTTCTCCCATAGTAAGTTGCCTTTTTGATCAATTTGTACCAGCCAGTAGTCGCTTCCTCCCTGGCTGACCTGGCTTTTATCGCCGCTGATGCCGGAGTAAGAACTACCTGCCAGCAAAAAGCCTCCGCCCTGTGTATCGCTGAAGCTACCCAGCTTTTCTTCCAGGTTGCCGCCGTATTGTTTATCCCAGAGCTTTTCGCCGGTGCTGCTAATTTTAATGATCCAGTAATCGCTACTGCCCCAACTCACCTGACTTTTATCGCCGCTTTTGGGGGAACTGCTGTTTCCTCCCAGCACGTACTCCCCGGAAGGTAGTTGCAGCACTTTCCGAAGATTATCCGCACTCGAGCCGCCAAAAGTTTTATCCCATTGTTTGTTACCTTGCTTGTCTACTTTTACGATCCAGTAATCCCAATTTCCCCTACTAGCTTCCGTTTTATCGCCACTTTTTCCCGAAAGCGAACTACCACCGAGTAAATACCCGCCGTCTTTGGTGGGATAGACCCGATTGAGAAAATCATCTTCGCGGCCGCCGTAGCGTTTGTCCCAGAGTTTTTTGCCGTTCTTATCACTTTTCACGATCCAGTAATCGTAATTACCTTGGCTCGGCTGGCTTACCTCGCCGCCCACGCCGGAGTTAGTGTAACCGCCACTTAAGTATCCTCCATCCGAAGTTTTGATAACCGAAGTGAGATTATCGTTACCCGAGCCGCCGTAGCGCCTATCCCATTGCGCCATAAACGGCAGCGCTTCTTTTATTTTTATTATCCAATAATCCATAAAGCCTCTACTACCTTCACTTTTGTCTCCCCCCGTTTCTGACCAGGAATTTCCGCCTAACAAGTAACTACCATCCGGAGCTGTTATCAGGGAATACAATGCATCGGTACCAGTACCGCCAATGGTTTTATCCCAGAGCTTATTGCCGGTACTGTTTAGTTTAATTACCCAGAAATCAGAAGCACCCCGGCTCAACTGGCTTTTATCGCCGCTTATTTTTGAATCAGACTCGCCGCCCAGTAAGTAACCCCCATCCCGAGTAGTTATAAGAGTATTTAGTTTATCTCTGCCGTTTCCTCCGTAAGTTTTATCCCACAGTTTATTTCCTTTTTCATCAATCTGCAATATCCAATAATCTTTGCCCCCATAGCTGTGCTGCGTTTTATCACTACTTATTTTTGAGTCCGAAGAACCACTTAACAAATAGCCTCCGCTGGCTAGCTCCAGCAGGCCATCCAGTTCATCTATGCCGGTGCCACCAAAGGTTTTATCCCAGATTTTATTGCCAGTACCATCTGTTTTTACCACCCAATAATCTGCCGTTGATTGGCCTTTATTGGCTTCCGACTTATCCCCGCTTTTTCCTGAATTGGAAAAACCGCCTAGCAAATAACCGCCATCGTGGGTAGAAATAATAGTGGTTAGATTATCATCGAGAGCACCGCCTAATGTTTTATCCCATTGTTTATCACCAGTACCATCTATCTTTACCAACCAGTAGTCGCGCGAACGGTCCCCTTGGTTCGTTTCTGTTTTATCGCCCTCATTATCCGAGTTAGAAGAACCACCTAATAAATAGCCTCCATCGGCGGTAGGAATAATTGTAGTAAGAAATTCGGAAAAAGTACTACCAAAGGTTTTATCCCACAATTTATTACCATTGGCATCTATTTTTACAATCCAATAGTCAGTAGATCCGGAGTAACCTTTATTTGGTTGGGTTTTATCGCCATTTTTGCCGGTATTGGAAAAGCCGCCCAGCAAATAACCGCCGTCGGGGGTAGCGATCGAGCTGACTAAATTTTCAATACCATTTCCGCCAAAGCGCTTATCCCAGAGCTTTATGCCTTTACTGTCTGTCTTGAGTACCCAGAAGTCACTACGGCCCCGACTAGCTTGGCTTTTATCACCACTAGTTTCCGAATCCGAATCTCCCGCTAATAAATAACCACCTTCCGGAGTAGCCACTATGGTTTCAAAGTAATCGTAAAAATTACCCCCGTAACGTTTGTCCCAGAGTTTAGAAATAGAAGAATTATTCTCTACCAGAAAAGTGCGGTAAACATCAACGGCCGGAAAATAGCTATTATCCCCGGCTTGTGAAGCTTTAATGGTAACCGTACCCGTTCCGGTGAGAGTTAGAATAGTATCTTTAAGAGTAGCCGGTCCGGAAACAATGCTCAAATTAACGGGTAACTTTGAACTAGAGGAGACGGAAAGCGGGAAAGATTTGTCCTGTAGGGTTTTATTCAGGACTGGTTCAAAGGTGATGCCTTGCCATTTTTTGCCACTTTCCTGTAGGTTTACCATCCAATAATCGTACTCTCTTTCGGGTTCACTTTTTTCCCCGCTCTTAGCTGACCCGGAAGTTCCTGCCAGTAAGTAACCCTCCGGAGACTTGGCTAAGCCGACTAATTCATCATTTAAATCGCCCCCAACGGTTTTGTCCCAGCCTCTGTTACCGTTTTCGTCCATTTTTATAACCCAATAATCAACGGTCTGGTAATTTTCTCTACCCCGATTAACTTCTAACTTATCGCCTCCTTTACCAGAAAACGACCAACCGCCCAGCAAATAGCCATAACCCGGGATAGGTAATAGGGAAGTAAGTTGTTCGTTATTATCGCCCCCGAAGGTTTTATCCCATACTTTTTTGCCGCTAGCATTTATTTTCACCACCCAATAATCGGTACTACCCTGGCGACCAGCTTCCGTTTTGTCGCCGCTAATACTCGAACCAGAGGAACCGCCCAGCAAATAACCGCCATCCGGGGTAGGCACCATAGCATTTAAGTTATCGTGCTGTTGGCCGCCGAAAGTTTTGTCCCAAATTTTAGTGCCATTGGCATTTATCTTCACGACCCAGTAATCAGGAGTGTCGTAAGCTCCTCTATTAACTGTACCTCTGTTGTTTTCACTCTTATCGCCACTAATTTTAGAGAAAGAATGCCCGCCCAGTAAATAACCGCCATCGGGAGTAGTAACCATCGATAATAACTCGTCTTCATCGTTGCCGCCGTAAGTCTTATCCCAGAGTTTATTTCCTTTACCATCCACTTTTATCACCCAGTAGTCAATCCAACCCTTATTGGCCGACGTCTTATCGCCACTTATGCCGCTGGCTTGCGAAGAACCGCCTAACAAGTAACCGCCGTCGGGGGTAGCTACCAGGGTTTTTAATTTATCAAAATCCTCGCTGCCAAAGGTTTTATCCCACTGCTTAGTGCCACTGGCATTAATTTTTACCACCCAGTAATCGTAAGTGCCGCTACCGCGGTTTGCTTCACTTTTCTCGCCGCTTTTATCCGAAGAAGACCAGCCACCCAACAAATAACCACCATCCGGAGTAGCTATCATTGTTTGTAATTCATCCTGGCCGCTTCCGCCGAAACTTTTATCCCATTCCTTTATTCCGTTTTTATCTGTCTTTATTATCCAATAATCCGTTGCTCCTCTTCTGCTCGTACTCTTTTCGCCGCTTTTTCCGGACCAGGAAGTACCGCCCAGTAAATAACCCCCATCAGTGGTTGCCGCCAAGGCCTTCAGTTCATCAGACTGAAATCCGCCCAAAGTATTATCCCAAATCTTATCTTGCGCATTAACCACACGTAAAAAGCTACTCCACCATACTAGAAAGGCTAGCAGCCACCGAGAAGAAACAAAATTCAATAATTTTGAACAATGGGTAGAAAAAGGGGCTTTCATCTAATTAGGTTTTAAGAAACAAAGGAATAAATTGCAGTAACGGGATATATTTAGCTAATCGAAACTTTACATTAACCAACCAAATAGCAGGAGTAAGTAGTAAGTAATTAAAAGAAGGTGCAGGTTTATTTTAATTACCCTATAAATTAAGAAATTTCTGGAATTAATCTAAGTATTTTTGTTTAAATATCCAGGAGCATTAACCCGTGAGAAGGCTTTCCATAAAGTGGGTATTATACAACTGACGTCAGCCGGGCGAGCACGTTATTATCAGATGTACTGGGACTATCGACTTTAAAAAATTAAAAATTTTTAGAGTTGACCGGCATCTTTGCCGGCTAATTTTTCTTTATTAATTAACCTTATTTAGTTAAAAGTAATTTCTGCTGCTACTGATTAGCCGTTCGCCATTACAGTAAATGAATATCCGCTGATAGACGCCTAGCTTGTCCCGCTACTTGGTAGGTTTGCCTGGCTTTAGTTCTCCCTGAAACAAGGTAATAATTTCTCTTTTAACC
This sequence comes from Adhaeribacter arboris, assembly GCF_003023845.1. Taxonomy (NCBI): domain Bacteria; kingdom Pseudomonadati; phylum Bacteroidota; class Cytophagia; order Cytophagales; family Hymenobacteraceae; genus Adhaeribacter; species Adhaeribacter arboris. The sequence continues at coordinate 3,807,692 of NZ_PYFT01000001.1, forward strand.
ACAATGGAGATAGCTTTAATGCAACTTTCACCAGCCAATAATCTAACCCTTCCTGATTATCTTGCGTCTTATACCAAATCGTACTATTGGTTTCCATAAAGTACGATTTGGGATTATTAAGCAGTTTACCTATTCTACCTTAAAAATCAGCAGACAACAATAATGTTACTTTAATAAGTATTACCGGCTACATCTGGCATTATAGTACTACTTTTAAACTTTTACATTTTACTGTTTTTACCGGCAAATTTTTGATATTCAGCATTCACCTGGTCGTCGGTGAGAGTATTGCCGGAATGAATAATCAGGCGGTGGTGGAAAGTTATTGATTTACCGGCCGGTAGCTTAAAGTTTAGTTCTTCTTTACCGTCGCTTAAGGCTTTTTGGCCTAGCGGGTTAGCCGCGAACAAACCATAGCCCCGGGCGTGCCAATACGTAGGAAAACCAACATTCTGTGGATTATCCAGCATTACCACGGATATAGGTTCCTGGTTGATTTTTCCCGTCAGGTTTACCCATCGGCCGCGCGTGCCCCATACGGCATCACCTTCTTTGCCTTCGGAGCTGCGGTATTTTCCGGTTACTCCTTCGTTATTTAATTTGGCCACCGGAGTAGCTTTGCCACTGGCATCGGTAAATACTTCTGGTTTATCGGATGGGTGCTCCAGTTCCCGGGCCAACCCGAGGCCAATTACGCCTTCTTTGTTATCTTTAAAAGTTACATCTTCCTTTAGAGCAGTAAGGGTGGTAATGCGATCGATGTAGCGATCATTGTTTTTCCCGCTGAACACAAAACGGGTATCTTCGCGCAGCAGGTTGGTACCATCCGGTTTTTGCCAGTCCATGGTTACGGCAAGTTCGGCCTGATTTTCTCCATTGGTCATTTTTGTTACTTTCCGGTGCTTAATGGTACCGTAGCCGTTTTTTTTATCCGCTTCTATAGCCGTGGAATTATTCCAGAAATCCAAACCGTTTACATCGCCGTAATTAAACCACAAACCCACGTGGTGCGGATGATCTACGCGCTCACCCAGCCTCGGATCGTAAGGCCAGCCGCGGGTTATAAGGGTACCTTTGGAAGTCCGCAAGGGATACAAAACCGGCTTCATTAAATCATCCGGGTAAAAATAAGACGTAAACGGCTTCCCATCAACCAGAACATCTACCCGCTTATTTTTCTCATCAGCTACCAGGGTAAATCTCTGGTTTTTAGATTTAGTTGAGTTTTGAGATTTCACATTAAAATTTACACCGAAAAGCAGAACGGTTAAAAACCCAATTGACAATAACAGAAAAAAGATTTTTTGTTTCATGGTTAACGTACTAGTAATTGAGAGGCATTATTCTTCATAAAGTAAGCGGTTGCAAGAAAAAGGGATGATAAAACTCTCGTATTACCATCCCTTCTTACGGTGAATCAATTAAAAAGAATTTAACTAGTGTTCAGTAAATTATAATATAACGAGTTGTTTAACCTAAAACAAGCTGATACGCAAATAATCAAACCTTTGGACTATCGTCTATCGACTACGGACTAAATACTAGCTAATAGTTAAATCTTGTTTGGCATCGTCGAAAGTAATTTTTTTACCGGTAGTTAAAGCCGCATAGGTCATTTGGTTAGCTACCGAGTGGTTGTAACCGGCCCTAACCGAAGCATTCGGGGTTTTACGGCTTCTTACGCATTCCATCCAGTTGCGCATGTGCAACGAAGTCATGGGGTCACCGCCGGTATTCGCCGCCGTTTCCATCTTAGCCGCGTTGGGCAAGGTAAATTCTTGCAGCAAGTTGGCTTTCATACCCATTTCGTCGGCCATTTTCTGGGTTAAACCACCTTCCGAAGTTATTTTGTTCGTATCCAGATTCATCATACCGCCGTTGGAGTAATACAATTCTTTGGTGCCGCCCGCCCCGTTATGGAACCGCGACGAGAACACCACCTGGAAGCCTCTGCTCATATCGTCTTTCGGACCATAATCAAACACGGCGGTCATGGTATCGGCATTTTTACGACCATCTTTCCACATGTAAATACCACCATTAGCCGATACGCTCCGTGGGTGTTCTAAACCGGTAAACCAATGCACCGTATCAATCTGGTGCGACATCCACTGGCCGGGAATACCGGTTGAATACGGATAAAATAAACGGAATTCCAAATACTTCCGCGGATCCCAAGCTTCTTTCGGCCGGTTCATCAGGAAGCGATCCCAATCGGTATCTTCTTTGCGGATTTCTTTGGTAAGCGGTACCCGCCAACGGCCGGGTTGGTTTACGTTCCAGCACATTTCTACCATAGTAATATCGCCGAATTTACCCGAGCGGATAAACTCGTTAGCAGCAATATAATTGGGTGCACTCCTACGCTGCGAGCCAATCTGCACAATTTTATCTGATTCTTCTACTGCTTTTAAAATGGCGCGAGCATCTTCCATGCTTTCCGCCATGGGCTTTTCGATGTAAGCATCCCGGCCCGCTTTTACGGCCTCTACGCCCATTAAAGCGTGCTGAAAATCGGCGGTAGAAATAATTACGGCATCAATATTTTTATTGGCGTATAACTCATCGTTGTTCCGGTATTTCTTTATTTTCATCCCGGCTTTTTCTTTTATAAAAGCTTCGGCTTCGTCGCGACGCCGGTTCCAGATATCCGATACCGCTACAAAATCGAAGTTCATTTCTTTTTGATGGTCCAGGAAAGAAGGAACCAGGGAGCTGCGGAACCGGTTCGAAAAACCAACAATACCCACGTTCACGCGGTCGTTAGCGCCCAAAATGCGGCCGTAACTTTTGGCACTGATGCCCATAGCGGCTACACTAAGGGTACCTAATGCAGCTTTTTTAATAAAATCTCGCCGGGAGTTTTCGTTATAATTTTCCATTATTCATTAAAGTTTGATAGCACTATTTAATATATCTGCCGATTAAAGCGTTCTGATTTTGATGTTCCGGTAATACACCGTATTGCCGTGATCTTGCAGTAAAATACGACCTTGGGCGGCTTCCCCGAAATTAGGGTAATCTTTGTATTTGCTTTGCGCTACCAGGGCGCGGTACTCCGGACTGGCACGGGTATATTCTACTACTTTGGTGCCGTTGAGCCAATGTTCCACATGGTTATTCTTGGATACAATGCGAACCTGGTTCCATTCGCCGATAGGTTTTGCTTTTTTATTCTCGGCCGGAATTAGATCGTACAACGACCCAATGGTTCGGTTTCCGTTTTTACCCATTTTAGCATCTGGATGGCGGTCATCGTCTAAAATCTGATACTCCAGGCCAATGGCAGAACCCGGATGCGGCGGTTCTTTTTCGGTAACAAAATACTTGACGCCGCTATTGGCGCCTTCGGTAAGTTTGGCCTCGAGGGTTAGTTCAAAATTGCCATACTCTTGATTGGTTACAATATCGCCACCGTTCCGAGATTCAGCTCCATCCGATTGCAGCACCACTAATTCACCCTTTTCAATTTGCCAGCCTTGGGTGGGGAAAGCATCTTTGTGCGCCCCGCGCCAACCATTAGTCGTTTTGCCATCGAAGAGCAATTGCCAGCCTTGTTTTTTTTCAGTGGCCGTTAGCGTGTTTACCGGCTGATTTTTCGCTAAATTTTTACTTGCGTTTTCTTGGGCCAAACCAGTACCCCAAAAGCTGAAAACAACAAAACCAGTAAGAATACATTTTTTCAACTCCTTCATTATTAATTATTCTGTTATACTTAAGTTAATGAAAATCAGATGCTAAACTTCAACTGATTTTTCAAATAATTTCGGCTTATCTGGCCACTTTCCAGGGGAGTGCGGTTTTTCTCGGGCACGGCATCGAGCTCAATAATGGCGTACCCTTTAAAATTAACTTCTTTTAAGGCGGCAAAAACTTCGGGGAAGTTTACCCGGCCCTGCCCTAATTCCACGAACTGATAAGCCTTACTCGGATCTAAAGCATTTTTATCGCGCACATCTTTAATATGTAAGGCTTTCAAGCGTTTTTGGTATTGCCGAATGGCCTTAGCCGGATCACCGCCGCCTTGCTGGTAATGCGCTACATCCAATAAAAAACTTACGTATTTCGGATCAGCATTTTTCAGAATTACTTCTACTTCTCCCGGCGTTTCGCCGAGTTGGTGCATGTGGTTGTGGTAAGTAGTTTCTATGCCCAGTGGTTGTGTGCGCTTGCCTACTTCCGTGAGCAACCGGCCATATTTTACTAAATCTTCTTCCGTAGGAGCACCGCTTTTTGGCCGCGACGAATTGGTTACCTGAATAAATTTATCGCCTAAGGCTTTCACAAACTTAGCGTGCGTTACGTGCTTGCTGATTTCGGTTTCGTCGTTACCAGTATCAATATTGGCGTTGCCGCTCGAAAACATGGCCAGTTCTAATTTAGCCTCGTCTAAGAGCTTTTTAAGTTCCGCCGGCTTTTGGCCGTATTCCGAATAGGCATTTGCCCGTAACTGAATACCGGTAAAGCCCAATTGGGAGATTTCTTTAATAGCCTGTACATCCTTGCCGCCCCAGGTAATAGCCGAATAACCAAACTTAATTCCGGATGCCGCCAAACCAGCCGCAAAAGCTTGCGGCGAATTCACTACAAGGGAAATGGCAGCCGTACCAAGACCAAAACGACTTAAAAACTGGCGGCGATTTACTTTTTCTGACATGCTATTTAGTTGAACACTTCTGATAATTTATCTAAAAATTAAAAATTTAGATAAACTGGTAAAAACACATCCTCATAAGCTTTAAAACTGAAAATACGAAACTTACGCTTCTTAAACTTATATTATTTTACCGGCACATACTAGTAAAAAAGTAATAAATTTTTCGGTAACGTTTCCGTTAATGTTATCGGAATACGAAAACAGAACCTTATTTGGTAAAACTGCTGGCTCTGTTTTCGTAATAATAACTATTTGCTTAATAACCCGGATTTTGCGGGAAAGAAGCGGCGCCGCCTTCGGTTCGGTCAATCTGGTCGTTTGGTATCGGACGCAGCACATGGAACGGCTGAATATTGGGAGCACCATCCGGATTATATTTTTTAACCCGATCCACGAGCGTACCGGTTCTTACCAAATCAAACCAGCGGTCCATTTCTCCCAATAGTTCGCGAGCCCGCTCATCTAAAATAAAATCCATATTCAGTTGGTCGGCCGTTATTTCCATTTCTAATTCTTTACCCGGTATAGCCGCCCGCCGCCGCACCGCGTTTATATGTTGTACGGCTTCGTCGATGTTGCCAATTTTATACAGTGCTTCCGCCGCAATAAGGTACGTTTCCGCTAAACGGGCCACCATAAAGTCGCGGGAACCGGGTTCGTGTTGTACGGAAGGCCGCAGTGGATCTAAAAATTTACTTAAAGAAGGAAAATACCGGTAATTTCCCGGAGCTAATACCGCCGTCCGATCAATGATTTCATAATTTTTAGATGCTTTAAATTCAGGCGAAATATCAGTGGGAGCTACCCAAATAGCGGTATCGCCTAATTTCATCCCGGGAGCCAAAGTAGCTGGATTATTCGCGTAAAACACTTGTTTAAAGGAGCCATTATAGCGCGAATCTTTGGTGCGATCAAATAAGTCGAGGGTGTACAAGGTAGGCTTAAACCGTTTAAACGGACGACCATTGGCGATATCGCGCTGCGTTCCTTTATGACCGGCATCGTACTCCATCAGAAAGTAAAGGTGCCCGCTGTTACCCGTACCGTTGGTTATTAAATCCTGGGTATATTGCACGGCCCAGATAACTTCGGAGTGCTGCTGGTTTCCCTGATCAAATACGGCCGTAAAAGTAGGTAATAAAGCAAAATCATAATTAGAAATAACGCCTTTTGCCAACTCTGCTGCCCTTTGGTTATCATCCGGTTTAGCGGCATCCGGGATGCTTGCCCGCGTTAACAGTACTTTAGCCAGCAAGTGTTCCGCGGCGGGCTTCGTTGCGCGACCGTAATCGTTTTGTTTGGCCGGCAATACCGCAATGGCACTTTCCAGATCGGATACAATTACATCATACACATCTTTTACCGGCGAGCGGCTGGCGGTGGTCTGCACTTGGGTGTTTTCTTTTAATGCCAGGTGTAAAGGACCGTAGGTTTGTACCAGTACAAAATAATAATGAGCCCGCAAGAATCTGGCTTCGGCTACCCGAACCGCTTTGAGAGTTTCATCTATTTGAATATTAGGAGCCCGGTCGATTACCGTATTAGTAGTATTAATAGCCCGGTAAAAATCATTCCATAGGTCCCGGATATAATCTACCTGCGAATTTAAATTAGGGGTATAATCGTTTACGTATTTGTAATCGCCATCGGCCCCTTTGGTATACGTATCGGTGCCGAAAACCGTGAGCGTAAAACCTCGTTGGGTTCCGTACCACGTCCGTAAAGGTTCGTACGATGCTTTAACCGCATCCTCAAAACCGGCCGTTGTTAGATAATAATCCGGGGTAACATTAGATACTACTTGTTCGTCCAGAACATCTTTACAGGCTTGGCTAAAAAAAGCCAGGCTGCCTATTAAAAATAATAATTTTTTCATAAAATAAATGCTTTCGGTAACTTAAAATTTAGCGTTTAACCCAAACATAATCAGTCGGGCGGATGGCGTTCCAATACTAATCAGGTTCGATTGTTCCCGGTCGTTGCTGCGCCCCCGGGCTTGTTCGGGATCCAGATTATTGCCATAATTAGAGAAGATAAAAGGATTTTGCGCACTGGCATACACCCGTAAAGAGGACATTTTAAATTTATTACTGATTGCAGTGGGTATATTATACCCTAAGCTTATATTTCTAACTTTTGTGAAAGAGCCATCAAAATAAGACATGGTCGTATTATATAAGGGGCGCTCCTGGTTCTGATTAGGCCGTGGATAGGCATTGGTCGGGTTGTTCGGGGTCCAGTAGTCCACGTCCATATTGTTGTAACGGCCCGCTAAGAAATTCAGGTTATTGTATAAATCACTTTGGATCATACTACCTTGGCGGGTAAAAATAAAGAAAGAAAAGTCTATTCCTTTATAGCTGAAACGGTTGGTAATACCGCCGGACCAATCCGGAATATCGGAGCCTAATATTACCCGGTCTAAAGCATTAATAGCGCCATCGTTATTCTGATCTTTTACTTTTATCTCGCCGGGCGCCTGCTTGTACAATAGAGCTTGATCCTTTTCATTGGTTTGCCAAATTCCTAATTTTTCATAATCATAATAAACGGTTAAGGGTTGACCAATAAAGTACAAGCTGCCTACATCGTCTTTTTTGGCGTTATAGATTTCTACAATTTGTTCTTTGTTGGAATTAAAGTTTATATCGGTGGTCCATTTAAAACCATTTCCTCCCATGTCCACATTTACCGTAGAAATTGCTATCTCTATTCCGGAATTTTTGCTTTTCCCTACGTTCTGCAGTACACTGCCATAACCACTGGTGAAAGGCAGGTATCTGAGCATCAGCAAATCAAAGGTATTCTGCTGATATACCTCAATTGAGCCCGATACTCGGTTATTGATAAAACCAAAATCTAAGCCCACGTTAGCGGTAGCGGTAGTTTCCCAGCGTAAATCAGGATTTACCAAAGTCCGGGGAGAATACCCAAAAGCGCCGGTAGTACCAAAAGCATAAGTAGTCCGGTTTAAAGAACCTTGGGTAGCATAAGCTCCTATCCCTTGATTTCCGGTAAGGCCATAGCTGGCTCTTAACTTTAAATTATCGATAAAGGCAATACTTTTGATGAAAGGCTCTTCACTAATGCGCCAGCCAATAGCCGCCGATGGAAAGAAACCGTATTTTTTAGTACTTCCGAACAATCCAGTTTCGCCGGCAAATTTAGAAGAACCATCAATCCGGGTAGTTAAAGTTAAGAGATATTTATCCTGGAAGCCGTAATTTACCCGACCCATATAAGATAATAAACCACTTTCGTTCAGATCGCTGTCTATTCCTTCTATATTGGGCGCATGCGACAATTTATAAAATAATTGACTAGCAGAAGTTAAACCACTTGCCTTAATCTGATAAAATTCGCGACGTTCTTTTTGGATGGAAAATAACCCGGTAATATTTAAATCGTGAGCCTCATTAAACTTTTTGCTGTAGTTCAAGATATTCTCCAGGGTATAAGAGAACAAATAATTATTATCGTTCTGAGCGAATGGAGTACCGCCCGAACGAGCATTGGTAAGACTTGCTATAAACTGACCACTTCTACGAGCCGAGTAATCCGGCCCGAAATTTAAACGGTACGATAAGCCTTTCGCAATTTGGTACTCGCCAAATAAGCTGGCAAAAATACGGCCCCGACGGTTTTCATTAATAACGGCATTGGGTAGTACTTCTAACAAAGGATTCGTTTGAGCGCCATCCGATGTATTCCGGAAAAGGAGTTTCCCGTTTGCATCATACGGCGAGCCCAATGGATTTTCGCGCAGCGTAACGCCAAAAGGATTTGGGCCGATATTTAACTTACCCAAGCTTCCCATCATGGTTACGCCAAATTTTAACTTATCGCTGATCTGCTGATCCAAGGAAATCCGAATATTGTCGCGGGTAAAATCCTGCCCGATGGTTACTCCTTTCTCAAAGAAATGATTAAATGAAACAGAATAACGCGTTTTCTCGGTACCACCCGAGATACCTAATTGGTGGCTTTGCTGCGTACCGGTACGGGTAATGTAATCCTGGTAATTAGTTGAGCGGCCTTGTGCAATACCGGCTAATTCTACTGCATCAAATATAAGTTTGTCGGCTGCCGGATCGGCCGGCCCGGCAGGATATCTACCAACTGTCCGGCGCGATTCCCGTTTGTATTCGGCAAACTCCGGCCCGTTCATTACATCATACTGGTTAATAATTTTATTTACTCCAAAATACCCATCATAGGTAATATTTACTTTTCCGGGAACTCCCCTTTTGGTGGTAATAATTACTACTCCATTGGCGCCCCTGGAACCATAAATAGCCGTGGAAGAAGCATCTTTTAATACCTCCATCGATTCAATATCCTGCGGATTGATATCGTTAATATCGCCAGAAAGCGGAATACCATCTACCACATAAAGCGGATCATTACCCGCATTAAACGAACGGCGGCCACGGATACGCACGTTTACGCCTCCTCCCGGGCTATTGCCCTGGCTTAAAACTTCTACCCCAGCCGCTCTTCCTTGCAAAGCTTGCTGCGGGTTGGTAATAGGCAGTTCCGATATTTCTTTGGCTGAAACAGAAGAAATGGCGCCGGTTACCTGGCTCTTCTTTTGCGTACCATAGCCCACTACCACTACTTCCTGTAAAGCTTTGGTATCGTCGGCAAGGGTAATGTTTACGGTTCCCGGACCAGTTATTTCTTTCTCTTGGGTAGTGTAACCAATAAAAGAAAACACCAGCGTAGCTGCTTTTTCCGGCACATTTAAGGAGTACGTTCCATCGGGAGCAGTAGTAGCGCCAACAGTTGTACCTTTTACCAAAACTGTTACCCCTGGCAAAGCCTCGCCATTGGCGGTAGTTACTTTACCAGTTACCTGCCAATCAAACACAGATACTTTTGTAGTGCTGCTAATAGATTTAAGCTTGGGCGAGTAGCTACTTGCTAATAAAGGTTTAGCATAAGCTTTGAGCGAAGCCGTGGAACTTATTAGTAAAATGCAAATTAATAAGTTGTTTTTAAGAGTAAAATATTTCATACTGACAATTATTAAGATTGTAACTTTTCTAAAAAACCAGATTACAAGAAATTAAATCAAATGTAGTGTTGACAGACAAACACTGAATCTAAAGAAGAGTTTAACTAAATAATTGGCACTTAAAACCAACATTTGTTAAAAATTACATAATACAGCAGCTGAAAGAAATTTAAAACTAGCTAAAATTAAAATTTGCCTTATTTGCAGCTTAACTTCGATGCTACTAGCATATATGGTCATTTTAAGATTAGGCTATAACAATCATACAAAATTTATAAATAATTATCAAGCAATTAAATACCGAAAAAATAATATTTTTCGCGCAAACGTTACCGACAACGTTATCACTAAAAAGTATTTTTATAAAATCTTGAAAAATGAGGACTATTCAAGAAATTTATTGATAAAGACTAAGGCAATAAAGTTTTCTCTAAATAGTTTTACTAGTGTAGAAATTTAGTTTTACTAGTGTAGAAATTATTTATGTTCCGGAATCCGGAATGGATAGTATAAGCGCTGCCTTCAGAAAAGATAATAATGAATAAGGCGAGATTCGGGCCAGCAGTAATTAAATTGTAAACTCTAGTATGCTTGAACTTTGTTTAGTAAAGTATTTTTTTAAATAATCCCCCCGAAATTTAATTTTAAACAGAGTGGACCATTGTAACTATTTACGCTTTAATAACGGATAGTTAATTCTTCGGGTGATTCTGTTCCTACTTCCGGAATGAAATAGCCACCAATTATAATACCGGTTCGCGGTTTACGGGTAAAACAATTACCTACTACGTCCGTCAGGATAAGAGCATCCGCAGAAAGCCCCGCATCTTTTTTCATCGGCCGGAGGTCACGATAAATAAAAGCCTTACATACTTCGAAAACTTTTAAGTACGAAACTTTGGTCATAAAATAATGCTGTTTCCTTAATTTACCCAGTAGCAGCTGAGCTTTACAGTACAATAGTAACAGCTATTTTATGCTTCAAAAAAGAAAATATACTAGTATCGGTAACATGCATCTGCGTTCTTCTTTTTCCTGTATTATTTTTTACAACTAGCTGCAACATGAAAATTACTTCTTAAAAATATCAGCACAAATACTTTATAATCAATCAGTTGAGTTCAATCCAATACTTTTATTTATTATTATTCCTGTTTCCAAAATAATTTTTCCCCGGAACAAAAAACCAGTATTTATAACATATTTATTTTAATTATTACGGGTAGGGCTCATCCATTTTAAGACCCGCTGAGCTATTACCTGTAGAGACAGAATGGTACAACATAGCGTAAATGCCGGGAAAAACAATAACCACCAGGCTTCCGAATTTGCTTTAATGCCCTTTATCATTCTTCCCCAACTAGCAACATCCGCCGGAATACCTACTTCTAAAAAAGAAAGAGTGGCTTCCAGACTCATTAAGTTACCTAAACCAAAAGCCACGGCTACCACAACGGGCGGTAAAGCATTGGGTAAAGCTTCCCGGAAAAGAATGCGGCTTTCGGATAAACCGGCAACCCGGGCCGCCTGAACATAAGGTAATTCCTTTACTTGCAACAGCTCGCTCCGCACTAAACGGGCAATACTCGCCCAGTAAGTAAGCGTAGCTAGTAAAACAATATTCCGTAACGCGGGCTGAGTAAAAGCCACCAAACACATAATAAGTAACAACCGCGGAACGGATCCTATCACCTCTATAGTTTTAAGAACTATTTGATCAAGAGGCAAAGTTATTTGTCTTTTTAAACCAAGCCTTTTTAATACTTTCACTAAAAGCCAGCCGCAGAAACTTAAAAAAACAAAAATTAACAGCGCATTGCCTAATTTCCCTAAAACTGACCTGGAACCACTTTGGAAGGCGTGTACCCAATGAAATTGTTGGATATAAAAACCGTAATAAATTGCTAAAAACAATAAAACTAGACTGACTATAAAGGAAATCAAGGAAATGCGAAAGCCAGTATCGCCCCAAAACCCAGCTAAACTACCTAAGGTTATTCCAATAAGAGTAGCCAACGCCATAGCAGGTACACTCACAAGTAACGCTGTTTGAGCCCCTACTACCAAATTAGCCAAAACATCTCGCCCTAACTGATCGGTGCCTAACCAATGAATGGTTTCCTGGCCCACCATTTTAGAAAAGCTAAAAGGCGGATAATATACTTGCGCTAAATTTATTTTATTGGGGTCGGGCAGCCAGCCTGCTGGCAGACCAAATAAAACAGTTAGTAAAAAAATAAGTAAATATCCCGTTGCCAGTTTTTCCTGCCAATGCCATTTTACCGTTCGCCTTGGTTTTGTATTTTCTTTAATTTTACTCATGACGGTACCCGTATGCGTGGGTCGGCCAGGAAGTAGAAGCCATCGGCCAAAATGTTTGCACTTATTTTTATAAAGCCTAAGTAAAGCACTATTCCCATTAACACCGGAAAATCGCGGGCCAGTACTGTCTCCACCAGCAAACGGCCCATGCCCGGAATGGAAAAAATATTTTCTATTACGGCTGACCCCGTTACTAAAGCCGGCAGAAAGCCGGTGAAAAGAGTAATAACGGGCAGCAAAGCATTACGCAACACGTGCCGCCTTAGAACCACACTTTCCGAAAGCCCCTTGGCTTTGGCCGTTAAAATAAATTCGCGATTTTGTAATTGCTGCACTGCCTGATGTATTTGACCCGTAACGTAAGGTAAATTAGCTATGGTTAAACTTATTACAGGTAGAGCCAAGTAGGGTAGCTGGTAAATCCAGGTTACATAAGAGGGCGTTTCAGAGGCAACAATCCTTCCGGAACCATAAGGCGGAAAAATATTAAAATAAGCATCGCTCGCCAATAAAGTAAGCAGCGCCAAAGCCATTATAAAAAGCGGCACGCTATCTAAGGCGTACAAGATGCCTAATGTAAACCGGCGCCACTTATTCTGACTCGCTTTATTTAACCAAATGCTTATTTCAAAAGCCAAGAAAAATAATAACCCTAAACTTAAAACGGTGATAAAAAAGGTATTGGAAAACGCTTCGGCAATCTTATCATTAACCGAAATCTGATCACGACAGGAAACTCCTAAATCGCCCAGAATAAAGGCTTTGAGCCACAAATAATACTGATTGTTGCTCCCATGCCAGGTAAGAGCAGGAATTAGAGCCCGGACGGGTTGTGCCTGAATATTTTTTAACTGGTGCTGCGCGAAAGTAAGCTGGCGAATAAAATGAGTTGGTAATTGTTGGCGTTTTGCTTGCCGTTCTACTTGTTCTAAAGTTTGCTGCATTTGCTTTGCTTCCGTTAGCGTAAAAACGGATTCGAGTTGCTGCTTAAGTTCTTGCTTATTGGTTAGGGCTGTCTCCGGCATTAGCTGGAGGCGCTTTTGCAAAGTGGTAAGAGCCTGGTAAAATGCTGCTATTGCCGCCCAATTACCGGATGTTAGAACGAAAGATTTTAAAAACAAGCGGTGTGATTCTGGTTGTACCCGGAATAAAGTATCTGGTTCCGCCGAAGAACGGAGCGAGAAGTAAAAAAGAGGAACAATTGGTTCCAAATTGTTGGAGCTACGGGCCGGCTCCAACCGGCTAAAGGTTTGGCCAATTTCGCCTTGCTGCCAATCCTGACAAGTACCCGAAACGGTTTTGCTTAATAAAAAAACTAAGGAACATATTATCCAGAGGGTAGGCAGTACCAATAACAAACGTTTAAGTACATACCGCAGCATTGCTTAATTGCTTTTTAAAGTAAAAGCGCTAATATCATAACCGGGTTTAACCGCCGAAACTTTTAAATTAGTGAAGTGCTTATGAATAGCCAGTCGGTCGATATTAAAGTAAAGGAAAATAAGATTACTTTCTTCGTGCATTACTTCCTGGAATTTACGCAGCAATTTAGCCCGTTGGGTATTATCTTTGGTTTGACTAATAGCTTCAATTAACTTATCGCTCTGGGTAGTACCAAAACCAGTAAAATTAAGTCCGCCGGGAACAGCGCTTTCTGAGTGCAGAATGGGTTTATAATTAAAGGCTCCCGGGTTCCCCATAGAGTAGCGTATAGTTACTTCAAAATCCTGGGCTCTTAGCTTATTACTTAATAAAACGCTTTCCAGGGGCTCAATAGTTACCGGAATATGAATTTTAGCGGCCGCTTCCTGAAAAATTACAGCAATATTCTCAAACTCATTATTGCCCGCCCGGTAATTAAATTTAATGGCTAGAGGAATTACCTGACCATTTATTTGCTTTTGCCAGCCATTGTTTTTTTGTTGCCAACCGGCAAGTCGCAGCAAATGTTCCGCTTCTTGTAAGTTTAGGGAATACGGCTGAATGCTATCATTGTAAAATTGTTTGTCGATGGGGTTTACTATTCCAACGGTAGGCTTCGCAAAATTATGCTGGGTTATAGTAATTATTTTAGGAATATCGAGCAAATGCGCTAATGCTTGGCGCGTGCGCTTATCCGCAAACTTCTTGTTACGGCCATTTATGCCGATATAGGTGAAATCGTAAGTAGCAGGAGTAAACAGAGCGTATCTTTCTAAAAAAGATTTATCTCGTTTTAATTTTACAAAGTTAGTGGGAGGTATTCCGGAGAAAACATCTAACTGGCCATTATTTAGTGCTACTAAAGCCGAGTAATTTTCAGGAATAATTTGGAAGTTAATATTGGCAGGCTGCGCCGTAATATAAGATAGTTGAGGCTTCAGACGAGTTGCCCACCAGTTTTCTTTTTGCTTTAGTCGTACGTATTGCCCGGTTTTCCAATCTACCAGTTCGTAGCCACCACTCCCTTTTAAAAATTGTTTATCTCTGGTAAATCGGGCACTGTTAAACCAATCCGCAAAGGTTTTTATTTTAGGGTGATTGCTAAGTGAATCATACTGGTTTATTAAATCCGGCACCGAAAATTCGTCTAAAAGATGCTGCGGATCAACCAGATGGACAGGAAGTATTGCAAAATCACCCGTTTCCCAACCCATTTCGGGCACATACCCCTCGCATTCAATTGTAAATTTTCGGGGATCCCGCGGGTCCAACTTTATATCCTGAACATAATCCAGGGCTATTCGCAATTTATTATTTTTTACCAGTGGGGCTTTAATAACTTTTAACGTAAAAGCTACATCGCGGCCAGTAATTGGATTCTGATCGTCCCAAACAGCTTCTTTACGTAGTTGGTAAGTAAAGTACGACTTACCTTTTTCCTGCCGCACTGCCGGTAGCTTTTCTACCAGTAGCGGTTTCAGTTGTTGGTCTTGTAAATCTATCGTTAAAAGCGACTGGTACAGTAAAGCTATAATTTGCACCGCATTTGCCGAACTAAACCCAATGGGGTTTAAAGTTTCCGGATCGGCTACGGCTCTAACCACTACCTCTTCCTTTTTATTAGCAGGCTGGCAAGCGTTAAAAAAAAATAAAAGTAGTAGAAAAAAGAAAAGCTTCTTAGCGCTCATCGAACAATGCTATTAACTTATTTGAAGTTAAACAAAACTAAAATAAGTTAGCAATAAATCTACTACCCGGAGTAAAATATAAGCTTATAATGCTTACACTTCCTGTTTACCATGTATTTATTACTGTATTATATATTTATTTACGGCGTACCAGCACCTCATCAATAACATAGATTATTAAATAAGTTTAAGGGATGAATTAAATAGAAAGAGGAGCTTGTCCTTATTCTAACTTTATCCTTGCTGATTTTTAATTAGGTAGCCGTTAGTTTCTGTCGTCCCAGCCGGAAGTACCAATATTAGTAGAAACAGTAGGAGCCGAAGATGCTTTAATTGCAGGATTGTTAGTAGAAGTTGGGGCAGTTGGGGCAGAACCGCTGGTTAAAACAGATACTTGAATAAGGGCGGCGATTAATAATTCTAACATGATTTTATGGCTTTAAATTGTTTTACAAGTTTGGTTATTTTGTTGAAACAAAGTTGGCACATAAAATAGGACTAGAAAAGGAAAAAGTGCCATTAAACATAACAATTAAAATTCCAAGGAAGCATATAAATAAACACATATAATTATTTATATATCTTTAATTGGAATAAATGGCTCAAGATTGCTTTACAAAGATTTTACTAATTATTTTGCTATAAGTAACAAAAACAAGACAATTACACTATACAAATATCTAACTAATTGTTCGATTTATAAAGGAATATTTATGGCAAAAAGTAACGCCACTTTTTTGCGGTTTATAAATCATTTCCTATTATTGGTAATGATTTAAATACACTTTTTAGTAGTTTTTCTGATGGAGGATTTGCGTAGATTAGTTAGAATAGTAACAAACCGGGGACAAAAAAATTTCCCTTTGTTAGAAATAAAAAGTAAATCTAAGAACAAGGAAGTAGATTTATTTATTAAAATTAAAACAAATCAATGCGAAACCGATCAGCAGGCAGCTGCATTAATGTATAATGCGCAACCAAATGATCCTCGCATAAAGATGCTAAAATCCAGGCTGCGCAAAAAATTATTAAACCACTTATTTTTCTTAGATTTTACCGATCAGAGCTTAAAAATTTCGCATCGCTACGAACAGCAAAGTCTTACCTTATTGTACCAGGCCCGGACTTTAATGAACGAAGGCGAAAATATTACCTCTGCCGGTCTTCTACGCTCCGCTTTGGATTTGGCGCAAGAAGCAGAGTTTACCTCCATTATAATTGACTGTTACCAATTACTGCTGGAAAATTATTCGTTAAGCTCTTCCAGTAAGGATTTTTATAAAATCAAGAATATTCTGGCCAAATACCGTAGTTTAGCGACTTTAGAGCACGATGCCGCTGACTTATATTATACCTCCCGTTTAGAATTAAATAAGTCCGTTTCGGCGAAGAATAAGTATTTAGAAAAACTGAAAGATGTGGTACAGAAATTAGAAGAACTCTGGAAAAAAACGTATTCGGCTAATATTTTTGACTACTACTATAAACTTAGTATCTCTTTACACGAACTAACCGGCAACTTTGCCGAAATCCTTAAAACAACGGCTCTTTCCGAAGATCTTTTACAGAAAGGCAAAATTAATAAAAAACGCTTCGACGACCGGTATAATAAGTTTATCAACGTGTATGCTTATTTACGGGTAAAGGAGTACGAGAAAGGCCTCCAGGCTGCGGCTTCGTTCGTTCAGGTTTTTAATCGCTCTACTAACAATTGGTTTGCTTTCATGGAAAATTATTTTCTGCTGGCCATGCATGCCGGAGAATATGGGCAGGCTTCTAAGTTGTACGCCGAGGTAACGCGAAATACATTTTTTAAAAAAATTTCCCGTTCAGCGCAGGAACGTTGGTCGCTGTACGGCACCTATCTTTATTTTGTAAATCCTTCGGATGAATTATTAAAACAATCTAATTATCGGCGTTTAATGTCGCAGGTACCCGAATACAGTAAGGATAAGCAAGGCTTTAATGTTGCAATTTTGATTTTGCAGTACATGTATTTTGTGCGGGCTCAAGATATCGACGCATTAGGTTACCGAATTGAATCGCTTAAAAAGTACGCTGACCGCCACTTATCGCACCTTAGTAAACGCAACTTGCTGTTTTTTAAAATGCTGGTTTTGCTGGTAAAAGAAGACCTGGATTATACGCAAGCGAAAAAGAAAGCCGAACGTTTGTTACAATTGCTTAAAACTACACCCGTTCCCGGTGATGCTTACGCCGAAATTGAAATTATTCCGTACGAGCATCTTTGGGCATTGATTTTAGAAATGTTAAAGGAATAATTTACGAGTTAACCGCAGAGCAGATCTGTTATTTAGTTACTATTCGACGGCTGCTGATTGGCATTTACCAAAGCTTCCATTTTAGGTTTGCCAATTACTTTATAAGGGCCTTGCCCTTTCAGGATAGCCACATACTTATTTCTATCCGATAGTACTTTAATGGCTTCTTTTACGTCCGCATCGGTTTTAAAAGAAGCTTCTAAGCGGCCTTTCTGAAAATAATAACGCGATACAATTTCGTTTTCTATAATTTCTTTTATTTCGTCTTGGCAACGGCTTAAATCATCTTTTTTATTCCGGACTAATTTACTTTTCAGGGCGTTGTATTCTAATTTAATATCCTCGAAATACTTTTCCTTTTCCGCAATGCTTTTAAGTTCTTCTAAGTTCTTTTCGCTCTTGGTCGTATAATTATAATCTTTGTCGGCTAGGTACTTAGTAAATTCCTGGTAATCCGCATTGTTGAGGGTAAAGGAGCGCGCCGACGGAATAGAAGCATGGGTCATGCGGTAGTGGGTAGCATAATCAAAATGTAACGACTTGCTAATGAGGCTATACGCAATGTTGTGGTAGCTTTTTTCTTTGGTAACTAAATCTGGGTAAATACCATTGCCATCGTAAACAGAGCGGCCATTGGCGGTTTTATATTCGGCCATTAACGAATCTGATACTCGGCGAACGCTGCCATCGGGATTGCGGTGCGCATAATCAAGCGCCTGGATGCACCGTCCGCTGGGAGTATAATATTTGGCTACCGTTACTTTTAACAGTGAATTATAAGGTAAATTAATGGTTTGCTGTACCAGGCCTTTCCCAAAAGTACGATTACCAATAATAGTACCCCGATCCAAATCCTGAATAGCCCCGGCTACAATTTCCGAGGCGGAGGCAGAGCCCCGATCCACAAGTACCACCAACGGAATTAACGGATCTACCGGCGACAGGGTAGCCTGGTAAATGATATCTTTGTCTTTTATTTTGGCTTTTTGCGTTACTATTTTCTTTCCTTTCTCTACAAACAAATTCACAATGTCCACCGACTCCTGCACAATTCCACCCCCGTTACCCCGTAAATCTAGTACCAAGGCATTTATTTGGTGCTGTCGTTTTAAGTTTTGGAAAGATTGTTTTACCTCCTGAGCGGAATTTTCTAAAAATTTATCGAGCTTAATGTACCCAATACTATCTTGCAGCAAGCCCGCGTAGGATACATTACTAAAGGTTATTACTTCCCGCAAAACTGTTTTTTCTAATGGCTGTTTTTCGCCGTAACGCTTTATAGTAAGTTTAACGGGAGTATCCTTTTGCCCTTTTAACATTTCGCTAACAGCGCTACTCCCCCGACCTTTCACCGGAACTCCGTTAATGGTTACTATTTCATCGCCGGCCCGGATATCGGCCCGTTGAGCCGAAAAGCCTTCGTAAGGTTCTGATACGATAATTTTATCTTTTCGGGTAAACACCGATATGCCAATACCCGCGTACTGCTTACTCACGTAATTCATTTTAAAATCTTCGATGTCAGCTTCTGGAATGTATTCGGTGTACGGGTCCAGGGAGGCTAGCATGGCATCAATGCCTTCGCGTACTAAGTCGGCGGGGTTCACTTCATCTACGTAATGGCTATTTAACTGCCGGTAGATAGAGGCAAAAGTATCCAGGTTTTTCGCTATTTCGAAGTACCGATCGGTGAATCCAAAAGAAAATGCCAGTAAGAATAAGATCAGACAACTATAAACAACCTTATGGTACGGAGAGAATACATATTTTTTCATAACCCGAACAAATGCCGCAGCATAAATAAAAACAACCCTGGTGTAAAGAGTGATTTTACAGATAAAAAACGAAGGTAAAACAGATACGCTTAAAATTACACGATTTTGTTTAAAAGTGTCTTTTTTACCTTTATTAACTTATTGTTATCTTTCTTATATAGACACCCAATTGGCTCATTTATACCCTACTCTTAAAGCATTTTTTTACAAGTCACTTAAAGACTTAGTTCTGAAAATTATATAACCTACTAAAAATAAGCAATTTACTGAAAAAATAGAGGCTAAAAACAATCCTTCCTGAGCAATAGCTATTTATTTGCTTGCGTTCGACAACTCTTCCAGTTTATACCCAACTCCGTGAATAGTAGAAATGCGCAGCGATTGGTCAGGGCGTAAATACTTGCGAAGTTTGGAAATAAAAACATCCATGCTCCGGGCTACAAAATAGCCGTTGTCTTCCCAAATGGTTTTTAAAATAAGCTCGCGTTTCACAATCGTATTCAATTGCAAGCACAGCATCCGGAGCACATCTGCTTCTTTTTGCGTGAGTTGTAGTTTCTGGTTTTGTACCCACAACAAAAGATTAGGATAATCGAGCCGGCTCTGGCCAAAAGTAATAATAGTATTGGGGATAGGTGAAATAAAGGTACGTTTCAGAATGGCTTTCAGGCGTAGATTTAATTCTTCCAGGCGGAATGGTTTGGTAAGATAATCATCGGCGCCTAAGCGTAAGCCGTGAATCCGGTCGTCGGGCTGCGATTTTGCCGTAAGAAAAATAAGCGGAACCGAAGTATTTATTTTCCGGATTTCCTGCGCCAGGGTAAAGCCATCGACAACGGGCAACATTACATCCAGAATACATAAATCAAAAGTTTGCTGCCCAAATACCCGCAATCCGGTAAGGCCATCGGCACACAACTGCACTGCGTAACCTTCGCTTTCCAGGTTATCCTGCACCAGAAAACCCAGGTTTTCGTCGTCTTCTACCAGTAATATGCGTACCAATTTGTTTAGTCGTAAATATTTCTCTATTAAGCGGTAATTGTGCTTAAGCTCTAAACGGTAAATAAAGCTCAAAGCAGCTACCTTGGTTCTCCTGACTTTTTACCCGAATAGATCCCTGGTGGGCTTGAATAATAGTTTTAACATAGCTTAACCCCAGGCCAAAACCGCGTACATTGTGAATGTTTCCGGTAGGCACCCGGTAAAAAGTATCGAAAATAAACCGTTGCACTTCTTTCCGGATACCCTGGCCTTTATCGGCAATGGAAATTAGAATACCCTGCTGGTAGTTGCGGGTCGAAACCTGGATATTGGGAGTTTGCGGAGAATATTTCTCGGCGTTATCGAGTAAGTTATACAAAGCATTGGTCAGATGCTGGCTGTCGGCTTCAATGGTAGCTTTTTCGGCGTTTAAATAACAGGTAATCTGGCCCGAACGTTTTTGTAACCGCAAGCTAAGGCGTTGCAAACTATCTGCGAGTAACTGGTGCACGTTGATACTGGTTTTGGTAAGACGCATGGCTTTTTTATCTAACTCAGCCATTTGCAGTACCTGTTCTACCTGTGATTTTAAGCGCTCGTTTTCCTGAAAAATAATCTGGTGGTAACGTTGGGATTTAGCCGCTGGCAAGTTAGAATCGGCTTTTCTTAAAATTTCGCTGGCAATGGCAATATTGGTAATAGGGGTTTGCAGTTCATGGGTCATGTTATTAATGAAATCGGCTTTTAATTCGGATAGTCGTTTTTCCTGCAGAATAGAATAAAGGATATAAGCAAAAAATAGTATAACTACCAGTAGCGCCAAAGTAGAGTAAACCCATAACTGCATTTCGCTGAGGATGTGCGTAGTTCTAGTGGGGAAAACTACCACAAAATTGTAATAACCATTCGGGGCTGCCTGGATAGTATTTTTGAGGAAAGCTTCTGTTTTAGTTACTTTTATGGTTGCCGGCACGTAATTTCCAAAAACCAAGGTATCATCTTCGGCATTTAAAATGCCATACTCATAAGGAATACTTAAATGCCGGCGGGCAAATTCCTGGCGAAGTAAAGTATCCAGTTCCTGCGCTTTTATCGGCGCATTTACTTCGGCCAGAAAAAAACTGGAAGTCAGGTGTTTAACCGGTTTAGCTGTTTCTACCGGGTTGGCTTTTGCCAGTAATTGCTGCACCGTTTGGCTCATGGCTACCTGCACCGCCAGATTAAATTCTTTTTCTTCGGATTTAAAAGCTTTATTTAACCATAGCAGCTGCACGGTTAGCAAACCTCCTAAAGCTACCGTAGCCAGTATAATAATCATCCTGATTTTTCTGCGGCTCATACATTTCAATTTTTATTATTCAATAAAATAGCTCCCGTAGCGAATAAAGGAAAATAAGCTAGTAATACCAGCAGTGCCGTTGCAGCAAATTTCAGAACTAAGCCATCTACTTTCATAACTACCAATTAGTTAGACTACCTAACAGCGCTATTTTTCTCCATTTCTCATCAAAAATAAACGATAAAACCAGATTCTGATTTTTTTTAACATTTCATTAACATCTTTTTACAAATCATTAACCTGGGTGCTTGCTTTTGCCGGGTATGTTTGCCGGAACAAGATAAATACTAAAGCACATGCAACCGGCAATTTTATTCGGCAAACGCAATTACCTGATTTTACTAGTAGGGCTAAGCATTTTGGTTTTGGGTTTTATACTCATGTGCCTGGATGATAAACCCTATGGATTTGGTGTGTTAGGTTTAACCATTGGTCCTGCCTTAGTTGTAATTGGTTTACTTATTCCGTTTGGTTCTATTCTGCTTGGAAATAGAAATGCTGAAAAGAAAACTGATAAAACCCGCTTTGATAAAATCAATTACGGGGTAGGTTGGCTCGTATTTACTTTAAGCTTGGGAGTTTATTTTTTCACTCTGGAACCTACGGCCAGCTTTTGGGATTGCGGCGAATTTATTGCGGCGGCTTACAAGTTGCAGGTACCGCACGCTCCCGGAGCACCTTTGTTCTTGCTTTTAGGCCGAATGTTTTCTTTACTAGCTTTAGGAGAGGTAGCCAAAGTAGCTTTTTGGATAAACAGCATTTCGGCTTTGGCCAGCGCCTTTACCGTTCTGTTTTTGTTCTGGACCATTACTATCTTAACCAGAAAAGCAGTCTTAAAATTAGGTACCACTCCTACCAACTGGCAAATATTTTTAATTATTAGCAGCGGCGTTATTGGTTCTTTCAGTTTTGCTTTTTCCGATTCGTTCTGGTTTTCAGCCGTCGAAGCGGAGGTATATGCCTTATCCTCTTTCTTTACCGCTTTTGTGGTTTGGGCCATGCTGAAATGGGAAAGCAGTTCTTCTTCGGCAGTGGGTTACCGTTGGCTCTTGCTGATTGCCTATATGATGGGGCTTTCCATCGGGGTACACTTATTAAATCTACTCGCTATTCCGGCCATGGCTTTTATCTACTATTACCGACATTATTCTTTTACCTGGCGAGGAGCTACAATTACTTTTGTTATTAGTCTGCTGCTGATTGGTGTATTTATGGCCGGCATCATCACGGGTTTACCTACTTTAGCCGGCGCTTTCGAGTTGTTTTTTGTTAATTCAATTGGCTTACCCTTTCGGAGCGGATTATTAATTTTTGGGTTGCTATTTGTGAGTCTGCTGTTGTACGGCTTACGCCGGGCGCATCAGAAACAAAAACCAGTAGGTCAACTGCTACTTCTGAGTTTTATTTTTATCCTGGTAGGCTATTCTTCTTACCTGATTATTCCTATTCGCTCCAACTACAATCCTTTACTCGACGAAAATAATCCAGAAGATATTATTAGTTTCATTGCCTATCTCAAACGGGAACAATACGAACAACGTCCTTTATTCTACGGACCACAATACGCCACCGAGTTAATCGACCAGAAACAAGGCAAACCCGAATATGTAAAAGGAAGAAATCGCTACGAAGTGGCCGATTATAAAATTGTACCGGTTTACGACCCCAAAGGCTTGCAGCTTTTGCCCCGGCTCTACAGCAAAGAACCCAGCCATTTAAACGAATACCAGAAGTGGGTAGCCATTGATAAAAATAATCCGCCTACTTTCCGGCAAAACATATTGTACCTGTTGCGTTACCAGTTAGGCCACATGTACGGCCGGTATTTTCTGTGGAATTTTGTGGGTCGCGACAGCGATATTCAGCATGCAGGCGTGAACTGGCCCTGGAAAAGCAACCAGCCACTACCTCATCGTATTGCCACAAATAAAGCCCAAAATGCTTACTATGCCTTACCCTTACTTTTAGGACTTCTCGGTTTTTGGTACCATTACCGCCGCCAGCGGAAAGATGCAACCATGGTGGGCTTATTGTTTCTATTTACCGGGGCCGCCATTGCTTTTTACCTTAATCAACCACCCATTGAACCTCGGGAGCGGGATTACGCTTTTGTGGGTTCGTTTTATGCCTTTGCTATTTGGATTGGTCTGGGCGTACCGGCACTGGCGCAGGTTTTTCAGCGAATAAGTAAATCTTTACTGGTTCCGGTTACCGTAGCGGTCGGTTTAAGCCTGTTGGTACCCATTCTTCTCTTCCAACAAAACTGGGACGACCACGACCGCTCCGACCGGTATTTTGCCACGGATATGGCTCATAACATTCTTTCTTCCTGCGCACCAAATGCCATATTATTTACGAACGGCGATAACGATACTTTCCCGCTGTGGTACGCCCAGGAAGTAGAAGGTTTCCGGACGGATGTGCGCGTTATTGTATTGAGTTACTTGAACACCGATTGGTATATTAGTCAGATGAAGCGGCCTGCCTATACCTCGGCTCCCTTGCCTATTTCGCTGGAAAAAGAACAGTACCAGTTTAGCACTAACAGCTATTTACCTTACGTTGCCCAACCGCAAGTTGCCGCCGGTATGGATGTAACCCAATTCATTTCCCTGGTAAAGCAAAACCACCCCGCCTTGCAAGTTCAGGCCCAGGATGGACGAATGTTTTTATCCTTTCCGACCAAAAAATTCTTTTTACCGGTTAATAAAGCGGCCGTATTGCCAAAAGGCATTGTTCCGGCAAACCGCAAGGCGCAGGTAGTTGACCAAATAACTTGGGAAATTTCGCCAAATGGAATGGAGAAAAAGCAATTAATAATTTTTGATATTCTGGCCTCTAACAATTGGCAGCGCCCGGTTTATTTTTCTTCGACGCTGAACCAGGACGATTTTATGTACTTTAAACCTTACCTGCAAAACGAAGGCATGACTTACCGCTTGCTCCCCGCTTTAAATCCTAATCCGGGTCCGGAGCCTTACGTAGCCAAAGAGATTATGTACCAAAACCTGATGCAGAAATTCCGGTGGCGTAATTTACAAAACCCGCGTATTTTTTACGACGAAACTTACCAGGCCACTATTGTTACGAATTACCGCCAGCAATTTTACGCTTTAGCCGAAGCTTATTTTATAGCTGGTGATGCTGTTCAAGCCCGGAATATTATTAATCGTTGCTTAACCGTTTTGCCCGACCAATCCTTGCCTTACGATTACCAAACGGTACAATTAGCCGAATTACTGGCGAAAACCGGTGAAAAAGAAAAAAGCGAAGCCATCCGGGATACAATTACCCAGCGGGCTACTCAGGCACTACAATATTATTTAACCGATAACAATTCTGTATTTACCCGCGAAATTCAAATAAACCTGCTCACTTTGCAACAACTAACGGTAACAGCCCAAAACCTGAACCAAAAGCAAAAAGCAGCTGAACTGGAGAATTTGTTTATGACGTATTATAACCGATTATGAGAGATTTGAAAAGTAGAAGAAATTACACTAATTCCTTTTTAAATTTTTATTACTTATATTTTGACTAACGATAGATAATTTCCAATTTTCCTCTTTTATAAAATTTCTTACTTTAACTCAGTATACTAATATAATTTTCTGATCAAAAGTATAAATGCTAATGGTTATATAAGCCCAGAGCGCAGCAAACCTATCTACTCAGAATCTTAACCTCAGTGCGGCGGTTAATTTGGTGTTCGAGTTCGGAGCAGGCAACGCCGTCTTTACAACCGTTGAGCAATTGGGTTTCGCCGTAGCCTTTGGCAATTAAACGGCTGGAATCTATACCGCGGGAAATAATGTAATTCACGGCCGCTTCGGCGCGCAATTGGGATAATTTCTTATTGTACTCTCCGGTTTGGCGACTATCCGTATGGGAGCCTAATTCAATCCGGATGGTAGGGTTATCCTGTAAAATGCGCACCAGTTTATCTAATTCCGGCTTGGCTTCGGGTCGGATGTCGTACTTATCAAAATCGTAGTAAATATTTTCCAGAATAATAGTGGTATTGAGCGTGTTCCGATCCAAAACAACGCTTAATTTTACTTGATCTACTTCCGGTGGACAATCGGGAGTGAGGTCGGTAGTTTTAACTAAATAGCCTTCTTTACTGGCTTGTAGTGCGTAGGCAAGACCGGATTTAACCGGAAAAGTGAAATTACCTTGAGCATCTGAATAGATATTGCTTGCCGTGGTATCACCCGGCAGATACAAACGAAGTCGCGCTCCTGCTACCGGCTTTTCCGTGAACTCTCCTTTTGTCTGCAGAACCCGTTCAATAACTCTACCGGCTAACAAACACGGCGAACGCACCCGTTTAAAAGCGTAGATGTCGTCGGTGCCATTGTCGCTGTTGCGATTAGAAGATAAAAAACCGGCTTCTTTCGTTTCGTCGAAGACTATCCCAAAATCGTCGGCAGAAGAGTTAAGCGGATATTTTAGATTTTTTACATTTTTCCAGGTAGCGCCTTTTCCTTCGGCCGAGAAAATATCCAGACCACCCATTCCTATATGTCCTTCGGAAGAAAAATACAGCTTATTGGGTGCCGCTACCACCGGGAACACTTCTTTACCGGCCGTATTAATTTCTTTACCTGCATTAACCGGCTTACTCCAGGAGCCATCTACTTGCCGCGCGCAATAATATATATCCGTGTCGCCAAACCCTCCCGGCATATCCGATACAAAATAAAGCAGGTCGCCATCCGGGGAAATAGCCGGATGCCCGACCGAATAAGCACTAGCTTTGTTATGAGCAAATGGTTTTGGTTCGCCCCAATTTTCACCCTGTTTTTGGGATATATAAATCTCGAGACGATTGACAGTAGGTTTGGGCGCATCAAACTTCACCCAGCTAAACGGATCGGTATTCCCATTTTTAATTTCGGTTTTTACCTGATTAATGCGGGTAAAATACAAGGTTTGCCCATCCGGAGAAAAAGCGGCCGAACCATTATGATATTGGTTATTAATGGGCGATCCCAAAGCTATTGGCGTCCCAAACTGCCCATTGATTTGTTTAGGAGCCCAATAAATTTTAGGATAGGGATTGCCCGTCCAACCAGAAACTTTCTTGCTCTTAGCCGTTGGCCGGTCAGAGGTGAATACCAGGCTATTTTGAAATAAAGCCGGGCTAAAATCAGAATTTTTAGAATTAATATTTTCTGCTTTTTGCAATTCGTATGGCTCCGGCTTTACCAGCCATTGCTGGGCACTATCGCAACCAGCGGCAAGTTGGCTCGCCAGATTTGCATGTGCCGGAACTCGTTGGGCAAATTGTTCATACCACTGCCGAGCACGATCGTATTTACCGTTTTTGCGCGCCGCATCTGCTGCGTATCTCAGGGCTTCAGGGTCAAAATCCGGAAATTGAATTACCCGGGTGTACCATTGTTCGGCTTCTTTGGAATTATTTAATTGGCGGTAGCAATCAGCAATCCGTTGAGTGAGGTATAAATTGGAGTTTTGGTCTTTTACTATTTTTTGGTACGCAGGTAAAGCTAAGGCATACTGAAACCGGTTAAACAAAGCGTCTGCTTCTTTTATAGACATTTTTTGTGCTCGTACCGGGTTATGAACCCAGACAAACAGGATATAACAAGTTAAAGTAATTCTGAAATATAGGTTCATGTAAGCTGTCCTGTTCAAGCACCGGACTAATGATTAAAAATAACGGATACTCTGCGTTCTGCGTTCCTCTTTCTGGAAAAAGTAAAAACCTAATGAAAGTTCGTGTCCGGCATAATCTCGTAGAGTAGTTAAGGTAAAATCGTGCGCATAGCCTACTTTAATTTTTTCGGTAAGGTAAATTTCAGCGGCCAGCGCCCAGGCATTAGCTACGTCCAAATTTTGATAATTGTTTTTAAAGAGCTTAGTACCAGTTCGATAAGATCCACCCAACCAAATACGATCGCCGATTAACATAAATGCATTTACATCAAGGTTCGTCGGGCTTTTAAAATCTTCTTTAATTAAAAAACTGGGTTTAAAAGTAAGCCAATCGTTTAACGGGATGATATAACCGGAAGAAAGATAAAAATGCCGGGCCGGGGTAACTATAAAATCATTTTTAAACCGGATTAGGTTAGAAGCCGACAAACCCGCGTAAAAACGGTCGGTATTAAAGAATAAACCAGCTCTGGTATCCGGCAAAACAGTACTAACCTTAGTAGTAGGAATAGTAGGATCATAATTCTGGTCGTTAGGGTGTAATTGGGTACCGTCGGTATAATATTGCGAAATTCCCGCCGCAATGCCTAAAGCAATACGGGCATTCTCGCTGATACTTACCCGGAAAGCAGAATTAGCTAAGGCGCTTTTTTGGCCCTGAGCTCCAATTTTGTCGTTGATTAAGAGCAAACCTAAACCTACTTTTTGATTGGCTATTGCTCCGTCTACACTAATGGTTTGAGTACTGGGCGCTCCCTCCAAGCCTACCCATTGCGTGCGGTAAATACCATTTACATTAATGATACCTTTGCTGCCCGCATAAGCCGGATTTATACCTAACCCGTTAAAGATGTACTGAGTATATTGGGCATTTTGCTGCGCCCAGACGCCATTGCTTGCCAACCAAGCAGTTATTATAAGTAAAATTTTCCGCATGATTTAAGTAATTTTAAACTGAATTTCCGCTATTCTTTTAATTATTACTGTTTTATCAAAAAAAGGTATAACCCGGAAAGAGCAAAATCATGAGCCGTTTTTTATTTCTTTCCGGGCTATAAACTTAGTTTTAGCGCATAATCATGACGTAACCTTTTTGGGTGGTATAAGCACCATCGCAGATTTTTACCTTTAATATGTAGTAGTAGGTTCCATCCGTTAAATTGCCGCCATTCCAATTATTCTGATACGATTTTGTTTTATACACTTCGCTGCCCCAGCGATTTATCAGTACAATTTCATTTTCCGAATAATTTTGAATATTGGTAATGGTCCAGGTATCGTTTACACCATCTCCGTTTGGCGAAAACACGTTTGCTACCTGTAAATTACTGAGACCTAAGTTAGGATTAACGGTTAAGCTAGTAAGCGCACTCGTGCAGGTGCTGGTTTGCGTCGCAACTTTTATTATTCCTTCTTTACTTCCTTCCGGAGCTCGCACTTTAATACGCACAGTTCCCTGGCCTTCGGTAATATTCCAGCCTTCTGGCACTAACCAGTTATAACCCGTAGCTCCTACTACCGCATCAATTGAATAGACTAAGCCCGTACAAGCCGAGCTTTCGTCTTTTATAGATAATGGAGCAGTAGGCGCCGAACTAATGGAAACCAGTAAAGTACTGGGAATACTGCTTGCACAAGAATTAAATGCCACAACTGAAATTGTTCCCGCTGTTGATCCTGCTGTTACCGTAATTTTATTTGTATTTTCTCCGGCCATTATTTTCCATCCAGCGGGTAAGCTCCAGGTATAACCGGTCGCCCCGCTTACGGCGGCTACGGAATAAGTTAGTTCCGTTTGGTTAGCACAAACAACCGCGGGACCCGCAATAGAATCAACAGGCACTTCCGCTGAACTACCTGGATGAACTGTTATAGTAGAAGCATCGCTAATTCCACAGCCATTAATAGCTTGTACAGAAATAGTAGCCGGTTGCGCCCCAACTGTTACCTGAATACTGGTTGTACCCTGACCACCCGTAATCACCCAATCAGTTGCTGCTTCTAAATTCCAACGGTAAGCTATTGCTCCCGGAACGGGTTCAATGGTATACGTAATATTTTGCTGCCCACTGCAAATTAAGGCTTTACTATCGCCGCCAATTACACCGGGCACCAAGGCGGTCTCCAAAGCGGCAGTAACAGCTAAAGTACCCGTTAGTCCATTTCCGCAAGCAGTAGCAACTGTTACTTCTACATTACCGGACTCCTGACCGGCGGTTACCCGAATGATGTTGGTTCCTTGCCCGGATTCAATTTGCCAATCTTGCGGCACTTTCCAATTATAACTCTCCGCCCCATTTACGGCTGCAACTTGGTAAATTTGACTGGAACTACCAGCACACTGCTCCCGGGTGCCAATGATTCGCAGAGGTTCAGTAGGCAAGCTGACCAGGTTCACCGCAAAAGAACTTGCCGGACCGGACCCGCAACCATTAACTGCTTTTACAGTTATGTTGCCACTCTTAGAGCCAGCTTGTATGGTTATATCAGTTGTTCCCTGACCCGAAATTATACGCCAACCATCTGCCTCTGGCACCTCCCAAATATAGCTGGCCGCACCACTCACCGCATCGATAGAATAGTTTAAATTTGTTTCTCCGGCGCAAACCTGCTGGTCGCCGCTGATAGTTCCCGCAGCAACAGCAGCTTCGTTGGTAACAATTACCGCTAAACTAGTGGCGCTTGCCGCTGCTCCGCAACCATTTCTAGGCAGAACGGAGATAGTACCCGAATTGGTTTTGGCATTCACTCGTATGCTGGATGTTCCTTGACCGGCGGTAATTTCCCAACCACTTGGCACCGTCCAAACGTAATTAGAGACATTAGGCACAGGTGTTACGTTGTAAATTAAATCTGTTTGATTCCGGCAAACATTAGAGCTTCCCGTTATTTCTCCTAAAACAATTGGTTCTGAAGAGCTGGGAGTAATCGTTAAAGTAGTCGGATCACTTTCAAAGCAATCGTTTTTTGCTTTAACTGATAAAGCGCCCCCAGAGGTAGAAGTAGTTACGGTAATTTCGGCGGTTCCGGCTCCCGCGGTAATAGTCCAACCCTCGGGCAATTCCCAGAGGTAACCAGTTGCGCCGGGCACAGCCGTTGCCGTATATTTAATTCCGGTGCTGCCATTACATGGAATGGTTTCACCTGTGATAGCCGTTGGAGCAGCAGGTTTAGAAGTAACGGAAACTGGTAGCGGCACACTGGCAGGTCCAGGTCCGCAATTATTATAAGCTACCACGTAAATAATACCGCTCTTAGCGCCGGCGGTTACCGTTATAGTATTAGTAGTTTGACCAGCGGTAATTATCCAGCCTTCCGGTACTGTCCAGTTGTAGATCGTAACTCCTGGTATAGCGGCTACAGAATAGCTAAGATTGGCTTCATTAACGCATACCGTGCTTTTACCAGCGGTTATATTACCGGGCGAAGAAGGCCGGCTAGTAGATGGCACCACTTTTTTCTGGCTCGCCAAAGAGCTTTCACCGCAGATATTTTTGGATTTAACCGTAATAAAACCTTCGGTGGCTCCTGCTTTTACCGTTATTTGCGTTGTTCCCTGTCCCGCCGTAATTGACCAGCCAGTAGGCACGGTCCAGACGTAAGAAGTTGCTCCAGAAACTGTTTTAATTGAATAACGAAGATTAATGCTGCCCGCACAAACGTTAGTATTACCGGTAATAGCTCCAGGTACCAACGGTGGGGTTTTAATTGGAGTAACAAGTATAGTCCGGACTTCGCTGTTACCGCAGTTGTTCGTTGCTGTTACGGAAATATTTACAAGTTCGCTACCGGCAGTTACCGTAATAGTTTTCTGGTCCGGACTAACGGCGGTAATTTCCCATTCTGCGGCTGGTTGGCCATTTACTCCCAAAATCTGCCAATTATAACCACTGGCTCCGGTTACCTGCGTTACAGTAAACGTTAATCCGGAAGTGCCTGCACAAGGCGCTATAGAAGCTGCCTGAATACTTGTTGGCGCTGTTAATTTAATTTGGGGAGTAATATTTAAAGATTGTTCCTGACTAGAACCACACGCGTTGCTTAAACTAACACTTAGTGTACCTCCGCCAGGTTTTATCAGCACCGAAACCGAATCGCGGGTTGTATTCCCGACTAATTCCAGATTACCAGTTACTTTCCAGGCAAAAGAAGTGGCCCCCGTAGCATTTACCCGATACGTTACCGTTGTACTACTACACGGCGTAAGTAAACCAGTAATTGGCCCCGAAGAGATTACGCCAACAGCATTTACCACAATTGCAATTGCCTCGGAAGTGCCACAATTATTTACGGCCGCTACAGTAATGGTACCTTGCGTATTAACGGCCGCTACCGGAGCTATTACCTGAATTTGGTTAGTTCCTTGTCCGGTTAAAGTCCAACCAGCTGGCACTGTCCAATTGTACCGGTCACTGGCCGCACCCGTAACGGTAAATAAAGTACTTTGCGAACCAACGCAAACGGAACTTGGCCCTGTAATGGCAGTCGGCTTAGCCGGATTGCCTAAGCTTGGCTTTATTCGTAATGTTCTGGCTGGGCTAGTACCACAAGAATTCTTCGCTCTTACTGAAATAATTACTTCTTCCTGACCAGCTTTTACTCTTATCTGCGGAGTATTTTGCCCAGTTACAATTTCCCAACCTCCATTATCCGTTGAATCGCCGGGAGTACCAACAACCCATTCATAAGCTGAGGCATTAGCTACTGGGTCTATTTGGTAGGTAAAATAAGTTTCTGTATCACGAATGCAGGGGTTAAGGCCATTGGGATCTGCTGTTGTAATTGAGCCCGGTGCTAAAGTAATTAAAGTGGTAGCGGCAACTTCTAAGGTACTTGGTTCACTATCGCCGCACCCATTATTTACCGTTACAGAAATTATACCCTCCGATGCTACGGGATTGCCGGGCGTACTAACGGGCAGTTCTACCGTAATAGAGTTAGCAGGGGGTTCGCCATCAGCAGTAGGGAGAATTTTCCAACCAGACGGAACAATCCAAGTATACGATTGTACCCCGGGAATAGCAACTACACTAAAAACACTGGTGTTGCTGCCAACACATACTTGAGCAGGCCCTGTGATTTCGCCGGGGTTAGAAATTTTAGCACAAATAGCCGGAACTATACTAGCAGAATTATTTTCAAAATTATCGTCGGTTACCGTACCTAATATCGTGGCGGTATTCCCGATACCTCCGGGATTTTTAATTCTTACTTTAAGGGTAAGCGTAATAACTTCCCCATTTTTAAATTCACTCGTAGTCCATTGAAAGATCCGGGAATCTCTATTAAAAGTAAAAGTATTTACTTGTTTTCCGGCAATAGAACTACGCGCGGTAGCTCCAATGTAATCCAGATCTATATCTAATTGGTCTACAATTTTTACATTATAATCGTTAATCGGGCCATAGTTACGGGCTACAATAGTAAAGGTAACTTCTTCCCCAACAGAGTAAGGATTGACACCATTCTGCCCTAAACTTTTTGTTTTAGTAATCCCTAAATCGGTAGATGTAGTAACCGGATTATTTTTATTCAGAACGACTTTACTTTCTAAAGATAGCAAACGCCCCCCATTAACAACGGCATCTTTCCCGAGCCGGATGGAGTTTTTTGCCAAAATACTGCCCGCCATATTGCTTCTGGTTCCAATATTAACCGTATCGGCTACCTGCCAGAAAATATTCATGCGCCGGGCATTATTTAATAATTTTATGGTTGTACTGGCCGCCGTTAACAAACCTCCCCTAACCTGAAAAATAAACACGGCATTAGGATCGTTGGCAGCATCCAGGTTTATAGTACCGCTAAGGGTAGTCGTATTATCAAATGTATATACCCCTGGACCTAAAATCTGACCGCTCAGGCTAGTACCTGTAAGATTTTTACCCGGTGTAGTAGCTAAATCGTTAATGTTAGCATAGGCTCTTTGCAAATCTTCCTGGGCCTTCTGCGCCGTAGCATCACCCGAATATTGCGTGCCGTTAATCATACCCGCAGTAAACCCTTGAATGATATTTCCTGGCCATACGCCAACATTACCACTTACTTTAGTAGCATCTTTGTTATAAATACCCGTACCAGCTAAAATAGTAAAATCAGCAGCAGTACCCAAGTTAGGTTTTGTTTGAGCGCTACTAGAAACAGATAAGCCGATGAATAAGAAAAATAAAAGTATAATTTTTTTCATTTCATCCTTCCAAAAAACAAAATATATGGCTGATCTTTCATTAATCAACTTAAAAATAAATACAATTTCAATATTTACAAATCTATTCAAATAGTTTGTTTATTAATAACAATTATTAAATAAAAAACTGATTTTAAACCAAATAGAAGAACTTGCAATAAAAATATTAGCAGTATTAGTTAAAAACAACAACTACAATACTTTATTTATATACCTGTATAATACAACCAACTAGATTCAGGGCAAATTCAATTTAAGTAAAATTATTTTTGTAATTATTTTTATATTAATATTAAAATAATTAATATGTTTTATTAAGCAGGTCCTTACAGCAGTAACTGTTTGAGTAAGCTATAAAACACACTCGTTCGAGTTTGATTTTAAAAAAATTCCGTTTAACAGAATACGATGGCATTTAGCAGGAACACTCCACTATATTGAATATGCAGGAAAGATTTTGTTTTGATTCAAAATGAAAAAAATCACCAAGGCTGAAAAAAACTTATCTATTTAGGGAAATTCTTTATTTAAGACTATTTAAGGCGCACAAATAGATTCAAGATGAGTTAAAACCAACCGGAACGCTACAGGAAGATTACCAGAAACACCTTGCTGTTTATAAATCTACAAGGTAAGGTGCAGCGTTGCGGCGGTTTGTTCAATTAATTGACGGGCATATTCTTTTTTAACTTCTAAGGGCTTGCCATCCGTGTACTCATTTACCATACCAGGGGATAAAATCATATTTACGACATTTTCCCCTACCTCTTGGGCAATGTGTGCCTGCACCGCCTGAATTCGCTGCCGTCGCAGCATGGCTTCATCGGCTCCTACTAAGGGTTCAGGTCGCCGGGAACGGAAAGGACGTTGGTGCGTGAGTTGCAATTGTTCTGCTGCTTGCTCCGCTTTATCCAACACATAACGGTATTCCTTAAAGGTATGATTATCTTTTAGCTGCCCCATTAAACCTTTGGTATTTTGCCAGCTTCTAAAATCGGTAACCGGCTGTAAGGCAAGCGCTACTAATGTTTCGTTGGCGATAACCATTGCCGGTGGTCGGTTGTACTGTTGGGCTATTTGATTTCGAAATTCAAATAATTGCTTTAATAAAAATTGTTGAAAATAAGTTAATCGTTCCGAGCCTTTTAATTTTAAGTGCCGGTCCGATTGCTCTTTAATTTCTAAATCTTCCAACAACCGGCATTCTTCGGCGAGCCAACGTCCACGGCCTAAAGCTACTAATTCCTGCCAAAGTACATCTTTTAATTCGTGCAGGTGCAGCACATCCGTAGCCGCATACGTAAGCTGGTCCTCGGAAAGCGGCCGGGTATTCCAGTTACTTACCTGGTTAGTTTTATCTACTTCAATCCCAAAAAGTACCTGCAAAATATTGGCGTACGACGTGCGCAGATGATTCAATAACCGGGCTGCTATTTCAGTATCAAAAATTCCCCGTGGCCGGCAACCCAGTTTTTTTAAAAGTAATATATCATTTGTGGAGGAATGAATAATTTTCGTAATACTAGGATCGTCCACCAATTCCCACAAAGGTTCCAGGTTTTTAATTGTAAAAGGATCGATTAAATAACATTGCTCCCGATCGGCAATTTGCACCAAGCATAAGTTTAAACCGTATGTGTAGCGGTTATCGTCAAATTCTAAATCTAACGCTAGTTCCCGCGACTGAGCTAATTGCGTAACGGCCGCCAAAAAATTGGTTTGAGTAGAAATATAAGAAAAATAACGGCCAGTCGACCACAGAGCCTGCCTCATACTTACGGGTTTATCATAACAAGCAGCAATTTACAATTATAATACGTAAGGCAAATTTTAGCTACTATTTACAATACATCTTTTAAGATTTCCCAAGTATTTTTTGCCAGAATCTGCTGCCCCTTAGCCGTTGGGTGCACGCCATCGCCCTGATTCAGGCTGCGCTCACCGGCTACGCCCTCAAGTAAAAACGGAATAAAAGCAAGATTATTTTTTTCGGCCAGTTGCCGGAAAACCACCCGGAACTGAGCCGCGTAAGCCCCACCCATGCTCGGGGGAATTTCCATACCGGCCAATACAATTTTAACCTCCGGATATTTAGCTTTTACCTTATCAATAATGGCCTGTAAGTTTTCTTTCGTGGATTGCGGAGGAATGCCGCGCAGCCCGTCATTCGCGCCCAGTTCCAGCACAAACACATCTACTGGTTGTTTTAAAATCCAGTCGATGCGGTTTTTACCACCCGCTGTAGTTTCTCCGCTTAAGCCGGCATTAATAACTTTATAAGGTAAATTGAGGGAATCTATTTTCTTTTGAATAAGAGCTGGAAAAGCTTCTGAAGGTTGCAAGCCGTAACCGGCCGTTAAACTATTACCAAAAAATAAAATTGTCTTCATAACCACAGGTTTCTTCTCATCCGGAGCAGTTGATTGTTGCACAACAGCTTTTGTGTCTTCGGGGTTGCCTGAATTACAGCCAACTGCCACTAGTACGAAAAAAGAAGCAAAAAGAAAGTTTAAATAAGTGCGCACAGGTATTTATTTTTAATTTATTTCCTTAAATTCTTAAACATGTACAACCGTTTACTGGTTTTTCCGGAGGCATGTTAGCATGTATAAACTTTGCTAATTACGCTAAAAATAATTCCTTGGCTAGCTGTATTCCCGAAACAAGCGTAAGTAGTAGTTAAAAAATATCTTTCAATCTATATGCGAACGATTTTTTAATCGTTTCAGAAATAATTATTTAATCAGAAATTATAAACTGTGGCTATATTACGCGTGGAGCAACTCGGTAAATCTTACCGGAGTGGCGGTAAAGAACTTACCGTTTTACATAATATTTCCTTTACCCTTAACGCGGGTGATACCTTTGCTATTGTTGGACCATCGGGCAGTGGTAAAACTACGTTATTGGGTTTATGCGCCGGCTTAGACGCCGCTACTACCGGTTCGGTGGAATTAAATGGCATCCGGCTGGAACGCCTTTCCGAAGACGAGCGGGCGCAGGTTCGCAATCAGTACGTCGGGTTTATTTTTCAGAATTTTCAGCTGATTCCTACCCTAACAGCCCTGGAAAATGTAATGGTACCATTGGAACTGCGGGGGGAAAAACAGGTAGGCAAACAAGCATTAGAACTACTCGAACGCGTAGGGTTGCAACATCGGCACCATCATTATCCAACCCAACTTTCCGGGGGCGAGCAGCAGCGGGTAGCTTTGGCCCGGGCTTTCTCCAATCAACCGAAAATTTTGTTCGCCGACGAACCAACGGGTAATCTCGACGCGGAAACCAGCGAAAAAGTAGTCAACTTGCTCTTTGATCTTAACCGGGAACGGGGAACAACCTTGGTACTGGTAACCCACGACCTGGAACTAGCGGGTAAAACCCAGCGCCTCATCCGGATAAAAGGCGGCCACGTTATCTCGGATTCCGTTATGGCTTGAGCTTGGAATCAGGTAATAAGATTCATAAACCAAGTTATCTTTAATCAGAAAGTTTAGAATATAACATGGCTCTTGATTTTTATCAACTGAATAACAAGGAGTATTTCTTTGCACTGGAAGACAAAGAACTTCAAGATTTAGGGGAAATACTCCAGGAGTTTCGATATCGTACGGGCTTTGTTATAGACCAGTATAGCGATTATAAGCTGACCATAGAAAATCAAGCAGCTATCATTAAAATTATTGATGATTATATTGATAAAACAGATTTAAATAAGAATAAATCTAAAATATTCGCACGAAAAAAAGAATGAATTACTGTTGAAAGGTGATTAAGCAAATCATCATTAAAAATTCTCGCCTACTAGCTACCTAATACCTGATACTTCACCAACATGGATAGAACTCTTATAAAACCAACACTGCAACCAAAATGGCTTTTAACAATGGCCTGGCGCGATAGTCGCCGAAACCGTTCGCGGTTGTTGCTCTTTGTTTCGTCTATTATTTTAGGAATTGCGGCTTTGGTAGCTATTCAATCGTTCAGTGAAAATCTTCGCGACGATATTGACGATCAGGCCAAAACCTTACTAGGTGCTGATTTAGGTATTTACACGAACCAACCCGTAACTAAGACTATGCAGAAAACCTTGCATAATTTAGGCGGACGTCAGGCTCGGGAATACTACTTTGCTTCCATGATTTTGTTTCCTAAAAACAGCGGTAGCCGTCTGGTTCAGATTCGGGCCTTGCAAGGAGATTATCCATTTTACGGAGCTATCGAAACTACTCCGGCGGCAGCTAGTCGCACCTTTCGGAATGGCCGGAATGCTTTAGTAGACAAAACGGTATTATTGCAATTTAATGCACGTCCGGGTGATTCCGTTAAAATCGGGAACCTTACCTTCCGGATTGTTGGAGAATTAAATAAAATACCTGGCCAGGCAGGCATTGCTGCCAGCATGGCCCCAGCCGTTTATATCCCGATGCAATATTTAAATCAAACGGGTTTAATGCAAAAAGGCAGTCGCATTAATTACCGATTTTACTATCAATTTCCACCGCAAACAGATGTAGAAAAGCTGGTAAAAGGAATTGAGCCCCGACTTGAAAAAGACGGACTAAGTTACGAAACCATTGCTTCTAAAAAAGAAAATACCGGCAAAGCCTTTAGCGACTTAACCCGCTTTTTAACCTTAGTAGGGTTTATTGCCCTTTTATTAGGTTGTGTAGGGGTAGCAAGTTCCGTGCATATTTACATTAAAGAAAAAATTCAGACCATCGCTATTTTGCGTTGTTTGGGAACCCAAAGCCGACAAGCATTCTTTATTTACCTGATCCAGATTCTGGCCATGGGTTTATTGGGTTCGATTATCGGAGTAATGGCAGGCACCTTAGTACAACGTGTTTTGCCGGTCGTTTTAGCTGATTTTTTGCCCGTAGCTATAACCGTAAGTATTTCCTGGAAAGCTATTTTATTAGGTATTGGTACGGGGCTTTTTATCTCTCTTTTATTTGCTTTGCTGCCGTTGGTTTCTATCCGGAACATATCTCCCCTTAATACCTTACGGATTTCATTTGAAACAGAAAAACTACAATCGGATCCTTGGCGATGGGCAGTTTATGCCTTAATTATTCTTTTCATTTTAAGTTTTGCTGCCTTGCAGATGGATACCTGGAGACAGGCGGCTTACTTTACCGGGGGTTTAGCAGTGGCTTTTTTGGTATTGGCTGGTATGGCGAGTTTGCTTACCTGGCTCGTACGCAGATTTTTTCCCGTATCGTGGAGTTATTTGTGGCGACAAAGCATTGCCAATTTATACCGGCCAAACAACCAGACTTTAATTTTAATTGTAGCCATCGGTTTGGGTACGGGCTTAATTGCCACACTGTTTTTCGTTCAGAACTTGCTTATCGGTCAGGTAACCCTTTCAGGTAGCGGCAACCAACCTAATATGGTATTGTTTGATATCCAGACGAGCCAGAAAGACCAGGTAGCGGCTTTAGCGCGCCAATATAAATTACCCCTGATGCAACAGGTACCGATTGTAACCATGCGCCTGGTGCAAGTAAATGGCCACACCGATGAAGAAGTGAGAAAAGATAGCACCTTAGATATACCGAAAGGGGCTTTTACCCGGGAGTATCGGGTTACTTACCGCGATACCCTGATTAGTTCCGAGAAAATTAGTAAAGGTCAATGGCACGGTACCGCAACAAGCCTGGAGGATACTATTTACGTTTCGCTGGATGAGAATTTTGCTGAACGAATGAAATTAAAGCTAGGCGACACATTATTATTTAACGTGCAAGGTGCCCCGATACAAACCGTAGTGGGCAGTTTCCGAAAAGTAGATTGGAACCGCATTCAAAGTAATTTCCTAGTTTTATTCCCGACGGGGATTCTGGAAGAAGCACCGCAGTTTCATGTGATCGCCACGCAGGTACGCTCTAATAAAAACTCTGCTGATTTTCAGCGAGCTTTAGTAACCAGGTTTCCTAATGTATCGGTGATTGATTTGGCCCTGATTCTTACCACACTGGATGATATTTTAAGCAAAATTGCTTTTGTAATCCGGTTTATGGCCGGATTTAGTATTGCAACTGGTATATTGGTGCTAATCGGATCGGTTTTGATCAGCAAATTTCAACGGGTACAAGAAAGCGTTCTGCTACGTACTTTAGGAGCCAGCAGTCGGCAGATATTACTTATTACCGCTCTGGAGTATTTCTTTTTAGGAGCTTTAGCTGCTGCTACCGGTTTAACTCTGGCAATTGGAGGAAGTTGGGCCTTAGCTTATTACTCTTTTGAGATTCCTTTTGCGCCAGCCTGGTTACCGGTTATAATTTTATTTACTGCAGTTACTCTCCTAACCGTTATTATTGGTTTGTTGAACAGCCGCAGTATTTTAAACCGGCCACCATTAGAAGTATTGCGTAGCGAAGTAGTTTAGTTTCAGCTTACCCAAAAATTGGTTTGGTTATTACTAACGTCATAATTTCTGTTAGTAATTCATCCGCATTAATTGGTTTAGAAATAAAAGTATTTGCCCCCAACAATAAAGATTTAACGTGCTCCTGCCGGTCACTGGGGCTGGTAACTACAATAATAGGAATATTGCTTTTTTCCCCCATATTTTCCCGGATATGTTTAGTTGCGGTGTAGCCATCCATCTCCGGCATATTTACATCCATCAGAATAAGATCATAATGCTGCATGGCAAGTTTTTCAACGGCTTCTTTACCGGTTTCTACTATATCTAAAGCAAAACCAAAATCCTCCACTACTTTTTTTATCATCAACTGATTAAGTTTGTTATCCTCGGCCAGCAGAATCTGTAACTCATTCATTATTATCCGGTTTGTATTTTGTATTATTAATTATTTACAAAGATAGTTGTATAAATAACTCTTGGTTATGGATAGCTAGATTATAAGAAATCTTAATATAGATATCCAATTCTTTTCCCGTTTATATACAAAATATTCTACCTTACTATAAATTTTATTATCATACAAACACAAAAGAAATAGCAGAAAAATCCAAATTATACCATCTAAATTTTTCAATATTAATAATGCTCAAAAACGTAATATTTGCTCGCTATGCCTTGCAACTAATTACTTAACCTCTTACCTTAGGCAATTGGCAAAGATTATATGTTCTTTTTATTACTGTAACTATTTACTATGAAATATACCCGTAACGATTTTCTGAAAGCAGCTGGTTTAGGCTTAGCGGCTAGTATGACCCCTGTTTCTTTTCATAAACTTGCGGCACAAATTCCGGGTAATCCAAAACCCGAACGCTTGAAATTAGGCTTAGCCTCTTACACTTTACATAAATTTAGCCTCGACGAGACCATTAAAATTTTGCAACGCTTAGAGTTGAAAGAAGTATCGTTAAAAGATATGCATTTACCATTCGATGCCTCGCCCACTCAGTTGCAGGAAATGACGGCAAAAGTTAAGCAGGCGGGTATTAATCTGTACGGCGTGGGGGTTGTTTACATGAAATCGGAGCAGGAAATAGATCGGGCATTTACCTACGCCAAAAATGCCGGCGTAAAAATGATTGTGGGTGTACCTAACCACGAGTTATTACCTTACACCGAAAAAAAGGTAAAAGAATACGACATACGCGTTGCTATTCATAACCACGGTCCCGGAGACAAAGTGTACCCCAGCCCGGAAAGTGTGTACGAAAAGATAAGAAATCTGGATAAACGTATTGGCTTGTGCATTGACATTGGCCACACCCAACGTATTGGTTTAGACCCGATAAAAGACACCCTGCGCTTTGCCGATCGCTTGTATGATATTCATATAAAAGACGTTACAGGCAGCACTGAGAAAGATACGCCTACCGAAATTGGACGTGGTGTAATTGATATCCCTGGTTTTCTGAGAGCCTTGCTAAAAATTAAATATGCCGGCAGTGTATCCATCGAATACGAGAAAAATGCCGACGATCCTGTTCCAGGTTTAGCAGAGTCGGTTGGATATACCAGAGGCGTGCTGCGGTTAGTATAACAAGGAAGTGCCGTATCATTTTCTAAGCTAAATTTCCTTTTTAAAAATTGGGCTACAGCAGGCAGTTGGTGAAGCAAATAGAAAGAGGATTGCCAATTAAGCGGGCACTTTATTTAAAAAAATATACTAATTGTACTCTGTTTAAACCTAGTTCTTTTTGAAAGCAGAAATATAATTTAACTTTCAATAAGGTTACTTTATACCGTTAACTTTTCCGGCCATTTCAGGTAAAATACGTTTAAGGCTTGGATATACTTTACTAGTTACCAAGCTACTATTTTTATGCTGAAAGGGATGGTAATTACAGGAGCGGTTGTAGTAAGTATTGTACTCATTTTATTAGGGGTTATTTATAGCTTGCAGGATCGGCTTATTTTCTTTCCCGAAAAGTTACCGCGCGATTATGTATTCCCGTTTAATAATCCCTTTCAGGAAGTATTTCTAGAAACTTTGGATGGAGCAGAGATTCATGCTTTGCACTTCCGGGCTAAAGAACCCAAAGGTGTAATTTTATATTTTCATGGTAATGCGGGCAACTTGCGTAGTTGGGGTTACTTAGCGGAAGAGTATTTAGCTTATAACTACGATGTATTTATGGTGGATTACCGGGGTTTTGGAAAAAGCACCGGAATTCGTACCGAAGCCGCTTTGCACCAGGATGCCCAATTAGCTTACCAGCATGTAGTTAAGGAATATCCCGAAAATAAAATAATAGTCTTTGGGCGTTCTATCGGCACTGGAATGGCTGTACCAGTGGCCGCCCGGAATAAACCCAAATGCTTATTACTAGAAACTCCTTTTTATAATTTTGCCGATGTAGCGAAAACGCATTACTCGTTTCTGCCGGTTACTTTATTATTAAAATACAGCTTCCGGTCGGATGAGTGGATTCAAAAAGTAAATTGCCCCATTTATATTTTTCATGGCACCGCGGATAAGGTAGTACTCTACTCTTCCGGAGAAAAATTAGCCCAGGTGGCCGATTCTGCTAAAACAAGGCTTATCACCATCCCAAATAGCGGGCATAACGATCTAAGCAATTTCCACCAGTATCGGCAAGCGCTACAAACCATTCTACAATAAAAAAATAGCTTAAGCGCCATAAGCACCTAAGCTATCAGATAAACTCTGTATGAAATATTGCTACGTACTACGGTACACGTAAAACGCTAAATTATAAAATGATAAAACTCCGGCCGGTTATTAATGTACTCGCAATTGAAGTTGCGTTCAGCCATCCGCTGCACCAAGGCATCAAAGTCGGTGCGGTTTTTCAATTCGATACCAACTAAAGCTGGTCCTTTCTCGCGGCTGTTCTTTTTGGTGTATTCAAAGTGCGTAATATCATCGGTAGGGCCTAAAATATAATTTACAAATTCTTTCAAAGCCCCGGCACGTTGCGGAAAGTTGACGATAAAGTAATGCTTCAGGCCTTCGTACAACAGTGAGCGCTCTTTAATTTCTTCGGTGCGGGTAATATCGTTATTTCCCCCACTCACTATGCACACTACTGTTTTACCAATAATTTGCTCTTGCAGAAAATCCAAAGCGGCAATACTTAACGCTCCAGCTGGCTCTACCACCATAGCTTCTTCGTTGTAAAGCTGCAGAATAGTTGAACAAACTTTACCTTCCGGCACCGTTATTACTTCATCCAGGTTTTCTTGGCAAATTTGTAGCGTTAAATCTCCTACTGCTTTTACGGCAGCGCCATCCACAAATTTATCAATGTGCTCCAGCGTTATTTTTTTACCCGCTTCAATGGATTTTTGCATGGCAGGAGCACCTTCCGGCTCAATACCAATAAGAGTAGTTTTCGGACTTACTTCCCGAAAATAACTGGAGACACCAGCGGCTAAACCACCGCCACCAATTGGTAATAAAAGTACATCTACCGGTTCATTTATGGTTTCCAGTATTTCCAAACCAACCGTACCTTGGCCGGCAATAACTTGCGGATCGTCGAAAGGGTGAATAAAGACAGTATTATTTTTATTCGAGAACTCTAATGCCTGGAGGTAAGAATCATCGAAAGTATCGCCGGTGAGAACTATCTCTACATGTTCTTTCCCGAACAATTGTACTTGCTTTAATTTTTGCTGCGGCGTAGTTACCGGCATAAAAATATGGCCTTTAATGCCCATTTTGTGGCACGAATACGCTACCCCTTGTGCATGATTACCCGCACTGGCACATACAATACCATTTATTAATTGCTCCGGCGCTAAACTCCTAATTTTATTATAAGCACCCCGCAGTTTATAGGATCGCACTACCTGTAAATCTTCGCGCTTCAGGTAAATATTAGCCTGATATTTCTCCGATAA
Source organism: Adhaeribacter arboris (assembly GCF_003023845.1). NCBI lineage: Bacteria > Pseudomonadati > Bacteroidota > Cytophagia > Cytophagales > Hymenobacteraceae > Adhaeribacter > Adhaeribacter arboris. The sequence continues at coordinate 3,851,347 of NZ_PYFT01000001.1, forward strand.
ATTTATGCTTCGCAGCAAAGGAGTATGGTTCACCACATTTTGCAACCGGGCAGCAGCTATTCTAACCTCTTCGGCGCTAACCAGAGTTGCCTTTTCTACCTCAACTTCTTCTTCCGACATGATATTATTTAGTTGTTTGTTGTTCGTTGCTCGTTATTCGTTTAAATAAAGACCCGGTAACAACATTACTAATGCTAAGAAGTATATTCATCAACACTACTAATTGCTATTTCTGATCCTAGCCACGAACAACGAGTAACTAACAACTACTATTAATTATTCTGTGGGCGCAGTTTCCGAACCTGGGCACCGGCTTGCCACATTTCTGAATTGCGCAGTTCCGCTAATTCTGCATCCAGTTTCTCGCGGTAATCTGGCTGACTGTTGGTATCAATTGAGCGTTGAGCTTCCTTACCAGTTGCTACACTTTCGTATAATTCTTCGAAAACGGGCGTTACGGCATCACGGAATTTGTTTTTCCAATCCAAGGCTCCTCGTTGCGCAGTAGTAGAGCAGTTAGCATACATCCAGTCCATACCATTTTCGGCTACCAGCAAAATCAAACTTTCAGTTAATTCTTCTACGGTTTCGTTGAATGATTCAGAAGGTGAATGACCTTTTTTGCGTAGCAGGTTATATTGTGCTTCCAGAATACCAGCTAAAGCTCCCATTAAAGTACCGCGCTCACCGGTTAAATCAGAATATACTTCTTTTTTGAAATCAGTTTCGAATAAATAACCAGAACCTACGCCAATACCCAAAGCAATTACTTTTTCGCGGGCTTTACCCGTAGCGTCCTGAAAAATAGCGAAGCTGGAGTTTAAACCTTTACCTTCCAGAAACATGCGGCGCAAACTGGTACCAGAACCTTTGGGAGCTACCAGAATTACATCTACATCAGTTGGTGGAATAATACCGGTACGCTCTTTAAAAGTAACCCCGAAACCATGCGAGAAATACAAGGTTTTACCTGGCTTTAAATGGCTTTTTACCATTGGCCAAGCGGCAATCTGGCCGGCATCCGAAAGTAAGAATTGCAGAATAGTACCACGTTCACAGGCTTCTTCCAGTTCGAATAAAGTTTCGCCGGGTACCCAGCCATCATTCACAGCTTTATCCCAGGTTTTGGAATCCTTTCGCTGACCAACAATTACGTTGAAGCCATTATCGCGCAGGTTTAACGCCTGTCCGGGACCTTGCACGCCATAACCGAGTACCGCAATTGTTTCATTTTTTAAAATTTCTCTTGCTTGCTCCAAAGGAAATTCTTCCCGGGTTACAACACTTTCTTCGGTTCCGCCAAAATTGATTTTTGCCATTGTTTTTAAATAGTTTATGTTAGTTTTTAGTCGATAGTCCATGGTCCATAGACCACAGTGTGCTGTTCTTAATAATTAATTATTATCACTGATAGATTTTTATTATGCTCTTTTTAAATGAAAACGAGAAACGATTATAGTTTTATAGTATTCTTAGTCCTATAATTTTATATAAAAATTATGGACCATCGTCCGTGGACTATGGACTATAAACTATAAATAAGCTTCTTCCTGTTCGCGCAGGTAAGTGCTCAGGTCTTTCATGTGTTTGGTGATAGCAATACGGCCACTGCGGGTAAATTGCAGGATACCAAAAGGCGCTAGCTTCTCAAACAAGGCCCGGGTTTCTTCGCTGTGGCCCGTTTTTTCAATAATAATGTAATGCGGATCTACCGTAAGAATTCGCGCATTGCTGTCCCGGACAATACCTTCTACCTGGCTACCATTAATCATCGAACTCATCGGGATTTTATACATCGCGATTTCCTGAAAAATGGTTTCTTCTTCCGGATAAAACGAAGCCCGCAGCACATCTACCTGCTTCGCAATTTGTTTTACGAGCTTTTCTACCTGGGCGTAAGTAGTTTTAATAATGATAGTGTAGCGATACACATTTTTTACTTCAGATTCTGAGACGGTGATACTTTCAATATTAATGTGCCGTCGGGTAAAAACGATGGTGATGCGGTTAAGTAGACCTACTTTATTTTCGGTAAAAGCAAATATGGTGTACGTTTTTTCTTCGCCTAAATCTATCTGGTAATCTTCTATCGCCATTGTTGTTGGTAAATACTAAATGCTGTGTTCGTTTATTTTCTTGCCTGACAATCTGTTTTATAATCTTCCTTCAAATTTCTTGCTGCCGAGAGACTTGCCAATTTTATATTATGGCTCTCTTCTCCGGAGAGAAGGAGCCAGGAGAAGAGGAACTATGATAACCGAATATTAGATACGGAATCGCCGGCGGGTACCATCGGGAATACGTTATCTTCTTTTTCCACTACTACTTCTAACACATAAGGCCCTTCGTGGTCGAGCATGGCTTGGATAGAACTTTCTAAAGTCTCGCGTTGCGTTACTTTATTGGCAGTTATACCATAAGCTTTAGCAATACCTACAAAATCAGGGTTTACCATTTCCGTAAAAGAATACCGTTTCTGGTGGAACAGTTGCTGCCATTGACGCACCATACCCAGGAAGTTGTTATTTAAAATTAACACCTTCACTCCAATCTGGTACTGAAAAATACAGCCTAACTCTTGCAAGGTCATCTGGAAACCACCATCGCCAATTACCGCAATTACTTGCCGGTCCGGGGCACCCACTTTGGCACCCATAGCGGCTGGCAAACAAAAGCCCATGGTACCTAAACCACCCGAAGTAATGTTGCTGCGGCGGGTATCTTTAAAATTATAATAACGCATAGCTACCATCTGGTGCTGCCCTACGTCAGTTACAATTACAGCTTTGCCTTCTGATAATTCGGAAACCAAATGCATAACTTCCGCCATTTTTAATTTTCCTTCAGTAGGCAATATTTCGGGTGCAATTACTTTTTCGTATTCTATTTTAGCACAATCTCTAAATTTCTGCAGCCAGGCTTCGTGCTTGTTCTCGTTAATTAAAGGCAATAATGCTTGTAAAGCGACTTTTGCATCGGCGTTAACGGCTACATCTGCCCGTACATTCTTGTTTATTTCGGCCGGGTCAATTTCTATGTGAATAATTTTGGCTTGTCGGGCATAGCACTTTAAATCGCCAGTTACCCGGTCATCGAAGCGCATGCCAACAGCAATGAGTACGTCGCACTCGTTCGTTAATAAATTTGGCCCGTAATTACCATGCATGCCCAACATACCCACATTAAGCGGATGGTCAGTAGGCAAACCCGCTAACCCAAGAATGGTCCAGGCAGCCGGAATACCAGCTTTTTCAATAAATGCTTTTAAGTCTTCCTGCGCGTTTGATAATAAAACACCTTGTCCCCAAAGTACATAGGGTTTTTTGGCATTATTAATTAATTCGGCCGCTGCTGCAATAGCTTTTTCATTAAGCTTAGGTACCGGATAATAGCTCGAAATGCGCTTACATTTCTTATATTCAAACTCGAACTTGGCATTCTGAGCATCCTTGGTAATATCAATTAAAACCGGACCAGGTCGGCCAGAAGTAGCAATGTAAAAAGCCTTAGCGATAGCTTCGGGTATTTCATCTGCTCGGGTAACCTGGTAATTCCATTTTGTTACCGGCATGGTAACACCCAGTACATCCGTTTCCTGAAAAGCATCTGTACCCAGCAAGTGGGAAGCTACCTGACCGGTAATGCACACCAAAGGAGTAGAGTCAATCTGGGCATCGGCAATACCCGTAATTAAATTAGTAGCGCCCGGACCAGATGTAGCAAAACAAACTCCTGGTTTACCAGTAATACGGGCGTAACCTTGAGCGGCATGTGCACCACCTTGTTCGTGACGCACTAAATGATGTTTTAGTTGATCTGCAAAGTCGTATAGGGCATCATAAATGGGCATAATGGCTCCGCCCGGATATCCGAATATAGTATCGACACCTTCTTCGAGCAAGGACAGCAGAAGCCCCTGAGCTCCGGTTACCATTTTCTTTTCCGTTATTATTACCTTTTCCTTTTCTGATGCCTCGGCTACTAATGCGTTCATGACTTTTAGACTTTAGAATTTGGATTTATCTCTTTGGTTTATATTACTATATAAGCCATTTTTAATGCAAAAAATTTCACTATTCTTTAATTTCCGTTGAGTAAAACGGAATAAGTTTTTTTTATCTATCCGTTACACAACCTTCGGAGGCCGACGAAACAGATTTAGCGTATTTATATAATATACCGGAGGTTTTCCGTAACGGTCGTGGCTGCCAAGCTGCTTTGCGTTTAGCAATTTCTTCGTCGGTTAAAGCCACTTCCAGTTTATTATTCACGGCATCAATAATAATTTTGTCACCATCCTGTAATAAAGCAATGGTACCGCCTTCCTGGGCTTCCGGGGTAATATGGCCTACTACAAAACCATGGGTACCGCCTGAGAAACGGCCATCCGTAATTAACGCCACCGATTTACCTAAACCTGCACCCATTATTAAAGAAGTAGGCTTCAGCATCTCCGGCATACCTGGGCCACCTTTCGGACCTTCGTACCGGATAACAATTACATCACCTTCTTTTACTTTACCCGCTAAAATACCGTCATTCGCTTCAAACTCTCCGTCGAATACTTTGGCGGTGCCTTCAAAACGCTCACCTTCCTTACCGGTAATTTTGGCTACCGCTCCTTGCTCCGCTAAGTTACCGTATAAAATACGCAGGTGACCTGTTTCTTTGATAGGATTACTAAGAGGCATAATAACATCCTGGCCAGGAGTTAAACCCGGCAAGTCAGCTAAATTTTCAGCTATGGTTTTGCCAGTTACGGTTAAGCAGTCGCCGTGGAGCAATCCTTCTTTCAGTAACATTTTCATTACTGCCGGTATGCCACCCACTTTATGCACAGCTTCCATGTGGTATTTCCCGCTTGGTTTCATATCGCCTAATAGCGGGGTTTTATTGCTGATGCGCTGAAAATCGTCGATGGTAATATCTACCCCCAAAGTATTGGCAATAGCTAATAAGTGTAATACTGCATTGGTAGAACCACCTAATACCGTAATTACCACCATAGCATTTTCAAAAGCCTTTTTGGTTAAGATATCTTTAGGCTTGATATCTTTTTCGAGCAGTTGGCGAATAGCAATACCCGCCTGAATACATTCTTCGCTTTTTTCGGGGCTAACAGCCGGATTAGAAGAACTATAAGGCAAGCTCATACCCATGGCTTCAATCGCCGACGACATGGTATTGGCCGTATACATACCCCCACAAGCTCCAGCGCCGGGGCAAGCATGTTCAATGACGCCTTTAAAATCTTCCGGCGAAATGGTACCGGCATATTTTTCACCTAATGCTTCGAACGCTGATACAATGTCTAATTTCTTATCGGTGAACTTACCCGCTGCATCGCAATAATTACCTGGAGCAATAGTACCCCCGTAAACCAGAATGGCCGGCCGGTTTAGCCGGGCAAAACCAATCATAGCGCCCGGCATATTCTTATCGCAACCTACAACGGCAATAACCCCGTCGTAGCTTTGGGCGTTTACTACGGTTTCAATAGAGTCAGCAATAATATCGCGGGAAGGCAAAGAATAGCGCATGCCGGGGGTTCCCATGGAAATTCCATCGCTAACGCCAATGGCATGAAATATTAAACCAATTACATCTTCGGTGCTGTTCGTACCTTTCTTTACCAGTTGGGCCAGGTCGTTGAGGTGCATATTACACGGGTTGCCCTCAAAACCAGTACTCACAATACCAATCTGAGCTTTTTTCAGGTCATCGTCGCTTAAGCCAATGGCGTGCAACATAGCCTGCGCCGCTGGGTTAGTTTCTTCCTGGGTAACGAGGTAACTGTAACGGTTTAATTTAGTACTCATTTTTTTAGTTAAAAAGTTAAAAGTTGAAAGGTTAGAAGGTTGTTACCAAACGGCAACATTACCTTTCTTTTAAAACAAATAAATTTTTAATAATTGAAATTTATCGTTCCGCCAAGCATGAATATTTTCGGCATTACGGTAAAAAAAAGCGCCACTCTTGTTGAAGGAATGGCGCTGATTATATTTTATCAAAACAGATTACACCATCCATCGTTTAGCGTCGATAATGACGCTAAAAATAATTCGGCTCAATACAGAAGATGTAAATAACATATGTTTCTCTTTCGGATAACAGTGTTGCTTAAAGCGTCGCTAATGTAAAGAACAATTTTTAAAAACCAAAAATTAAGATTTCAATTTTGTTTGAATATTTCAAACTTGGTTTAGAAATTATAAAATCAAAAACGTTATTTCTTAGAATATTTTCAGTAAAAAAGCATTAAAAAGATAATCGTTGATAATTATTAAATAATTAGCCTTCATTTTTGCAAAACAATAAAAAGTGAAACAAAAAACTGCATTACTCAATTTGGTTATAGCTGATTATCAGATAATAATATTATATTTTTACTATTAATTACTTCTTTTTAGATGCCAACCCTATCCGGAACAGGAAATTTTAGTCCTTTATTCTACTATTTACTTATTAAATGTTAGATAAGACTTAATAAAATAGGTAAGTAACTGAAAGTTTTATTCATTTTGTTTTGAGATTTTGAAAATTATCGAGTTTCTTTCGCCGCGCAAAATTTTAAGGTTATTCAGGTAAGTACGAAAATCTTAAATCTATGCCACCCTAATATGGCGCAGTAAGTGTCGTTTCAGGAAAATATAATCTGTTTTTATTTTAAGTTTCACATGATAGTTTTAAAGTTTGGTGGGTCTTCGGTGAGCACTCCGGAGAATATTTTAAAAGTACTGGCGGTGGTAAAATCGCATTCGTCGGTGCATGAGTTAGCAGTGGTGGTTTCTGCTTTTGGTGGGGTTACGGATAGCTTAATTAATACGAGCCGGTTAGCTGAGAAAGGTGATTTAGCTTATAAACAAGAACTCAAAAAACTGGAAGAACGCCACTTGGCTGCCGTTAAAGAACTTATCCACGCTACCCGCCAAAGCGCTATTATTGCCAACGTAAAGTTTTTATTGAACGAGCTCGAAGATATTCTGCAAGGTGTATTTCTGGTAAAAGAACTGAGCTTAAAAACCCTGGATTTTATTTCGAGTTTTGGGGAGCGTTTATCGTCGTACCTCATTGCGGAAGCATTTAAAGAAAACGGTTTACCTGCCTTCGCTGCCGATTACCGGCAGTTGATTGTTACCGACCGAACTTACGGTAATGCCAAAGTACAGTTCGAAGTAACCAATGCTCGCATTAAACAATATTTAACCAACAATCGCGAGTTACCGGTTATCCCGGGTTTTGTAGCTACTACCGAACATGGTGAAACCACTACTTTGGGCCGGGGCGGCTCCGACTATACGGCTGCTATCGTGGCTGCCGCTCTGGACTCGGCTAGTTTAGAAATCTGGACCGATGTAAACGGCATGATGACTGCTGACCCACGCCGGGTAAAAAACGCTATTCCGATTGAGGAGTTATCGTACGAAGAAGCCTTAGAGTTATCTTACTTTGGGGCAAAAATTATTTATCCGCCTACCATTCAGCCGGCATTAAGTAAAAAAATTCCGATTCGGTTAAAAAACACGTTCGAACCGGATGCGCCCGGTACGCTTATTTCCCAAAATCCGCGGAAGAGCGAAGCCCCGGTAAAAGGGATTGCTTCCATCGAAAATATCTCTTTGCTTACTATTTCGGGCAGCGGTATGGTGGGTGCCAGTGGTATTGCCATGCGTTTTTTTGGCGCCTTAGCCACCCAAAAGATAAACGTAATTTTAATTACCCAAGCCTCCTCGGAGCACTCCATTAGCGTAGGTATTAACCAGCGCGACGCTACCCGGGCCCAACTGGCAATTGAACAAGAGTTTCAACTGGAAATGCAGGCTGGCATTGTGGATAAAGTAAATATCCAGAACGATTTAGCGATTTTGGCTTTAGTAGGTCTGAATATGAAAAACACTCCCGGTATTGCTGGTAAATTATTTAGTTCGCTGGGCCGTAATGGTATTAATATTATTGCCATTGCTCAAGGCACTTCTGAGCTTAATATTTCCTGCGTTATCCAGAAAAAAGACGAAGAAAAAGCTTTAAATACTATTCACGAAGCTTTCTTCCTTTCGGATATAAAAACCTTACATTTATTTGTGGTGGGTACCGGTACCGTGGGCGCTACTTTGCTCAAACAAATTAAGAACCAAGCCCCTAACCTTTACAAAACCTTATCTATCGATATTAAACTGATTGGCCTTACCAACAGCAAAAAAGCGGTATTTAACGAGGCGGGAATTCCTTGGCCGAATTGGGAAGAAGTTTTTGAAAATAATAGCCGGGAGTCGAATATAGAAGTATTTGTCGAGCGTATGGCCGAGCTTAACTTACCGAATGCCATATTTGTGGATTGCACCGCTAATCCGGAAGTAGCCGCCACTTATAAATTTTTGTTGGAACGAAGTATTTCCATTGTAACGCCGAATAAAATTGCGGCTTCGAGTAATTACCATACGTACAAAGAATTAAAGAGCCTGGCGGCGAAGCGCGGGGTAAAATATTTGTACGAAACTAACGTAGGGGCTGGCTTACCAATTATTAGCACCTTAAACGATTTAATCCGGAGCGGCGATAAGGTTCTCAAAATTGAAGGTATTTTCTCGGGAACGATGAATTACCTGTTTAATACCGTAAGTGCGGACAAAAAGCTGAGTACCGTGGTGCAGGAAGCCATGGATTTAGGTTACGCCGAACCTGACCCGCGCATTGACTTAAGCGGCAAAGATGTGGCCCGTAAAATTATGATTCTGGCCCGCGAAACGGGTGATAATTTAGAATTGGAGGATGTGCACATTAATCCGTTTTTACCAACCAATTGTTTACAAGACTCCCCAATGGACGAATTCTGGCAAAACCTGCGTTCGTACGAAGACACCTTCGAAACACAACGAGCTGAAGTAGAAAAACAAAACAAAGGCTACCGCTTAGTAGCGTCCTGGGAAGATGGTAAAGCCCGCATAGAACTGCGCGAAGTAGATAAAAGCCATCCGTTTTACTCTGTTTCTGGTTCTGATAATATTATCTTATTTACCACCGAACGCTACAAAATGCAGCCACTGATTGTGAAAGGTTCCGGGGCCGGTGCCGAAGTAACCGCCGCCGGTGTATTTGCCGATATTATCCGGATTGCAAGTTAGGTATTAGTCCATGGTCGATGGTCCATAGTCCATCGACCATGATAAAAAATATATAAAGATTTGTCTGTGGACTATGGACCATGGACTATCGACTAATCTATGAGTAACAGTATTAAAATATTTTCCCCGGCCACCGTTGCGAACGTGGCCTGTGGATTCGACATATTGGGATTTGCGCTCGACCATCCGGGCGATGAAATTCAGGTAAGTTTAAAAGATTCACCGGGTATTACGGTATTAAATCAAACCAAGGACACGGTTTTCCCGGCAGACGTTAATAAAAATACAGCGGTAGTTTCGTTGCAAGCTTATTTATCGCACATGGGTTCGGAACAAGGGTTTGAAATTACTTTTACCAAAAAAATTAAACCCGGCAGTGGTATTGGTTCCAGTTCGGCCAGCGCTGCGGCTAGTGTTTTTGCGGCTAACGAATTATTAGGCAATCCTATCAACAAGGAAAACCTGGTACAATTTGCCATGCAGGGCGAAAAAGCCGCTTGTGGCGTAGCGCACGCCGATAACGTAGCTCCTGCTCTGCTGGGAGGATTTGTGCTGGTTCGCTCCTACGACCCACTGGATATTATTTCTATCCCTTACCCGGAAGAGTTATACTGTACTATTATTCATCCACAAATAGAGGTAAAAACCGAAGATGCCCGCAAAATTTTACGCCAGGGAATTTCGCTGAAAGACGCCGTGAAACAATGGGGCAACGTAGGTGGCTTAATTGCTGGTTTAATGAAAGGTGATTACGCACTTATAGGCCGTTCGCTGGAAGATGCTATTATCGAACCTATTCGTTCTATTTTAATTCCGGGGTATGATGCCGTGAAAGAAGCTGCTTTAGAAGCAGGCGCTTTGGGTTGCTGCATTTCTGGTTCCGGTCCCAGCATGTTCGCCTTAAGTCGTTCTTTAGAAGAAGCAACTCAGATTGCCGCCGCTATGAAAAAAGCCTTTACTCACTACGAAATTGATAATATCGATTATGTATCTAAGGTAAACAGCCAAGGGCCAAAGGTTATTTAGTTGCTGGTTGTTCGTTGTTGGTTATTAGCTAACTTAATCTATAATGTTATGACATATGGAGAATTATTAAGTACCGAAAACTGGCATCTTAAACGAAATAATATTATTAGACGAGATAAGGCTAAATGTACAATATGCGCTAATTTTAGATTATATGATAAAAAGGAATTTGGTTTAGTAAGTGGTATTTCATCATTTAATAAAGGCACTAAACTTTATATTGAATCAAAGTTTAGAGAGGAATTCTTTGTATTCACTTCTAAAAGAAATATTGAGCCTAGCGCAACAATAATAGTCTATGAATACTTACTAAAAGAAGATAAGATAATCAGCTTGATAATTCACAAGTAACATTAGATAAGGATTTTGTATCAATAATAGCTTTAGGCTATTTTAAGGAGGATAATCAAACTGTGTACTTCTTTGATAATAATGTAGATGACGATGTAAAAGCATGTTTTTTAATAAAAGATTTTAATACTATTGATTACAACTCTTTAAAAAATTTGGAAATTATACACATTAAAGGGTTACATGTCCATCATAAGTATTACCAAGATGAATTACTTCCTTGGGAGTATCCAAATGATGCTTTAACAACATTATGTTGGCATTGTCATAAAGAATTACATGAAAATGGGAAATTAAGGTGGTTAGATAAGAATGGCTTAGAAAAAGGCGTTTTAACTAATTGTTCCCGTTGTCATGGTGCGGGAGTGTTCCCCGAATATAAACACGTTAATAGTGGCATTTGCTTTCAATGTCACGGAGCAAAGTATAAAGAATTGGCTTAAATCATTTAAAGCTAACCTACATGAGCACCTTTAGCATAAGAGAACAATTGATAGAAATAGTAAACAAGCTGTTTGTATACACCGACTCCCGGGAATGGCAGAAGATTCAAGAAGAAATTTTTGCCAAAAAAGTTCTGTTTGATATGTCATCATTAGGAGCCGGAGACCCGGCGGAGAAAACATCACAGGAAATTTGCGCTATGTGGAATACCGGCTTTCAGGGAATTGATGCGATTCATCACCAGAGCGGCAACTTTTTAGTAACCGCTACGGAGAATACCGCCACCGTATTTTGTTATGCTATTGCCAACCATTATAAGGAAGCTGCCACGTAAGGCAAAACCCGCGAATTTGTCGGGAGTTACGATATAGGTTTATCTTTAACCGGAAATGGTTGGCGGATTACTGCTTTTAAATATACCGTAAAGTATACCAGCGGAAATGCTTCTTTCGAGTAGAAAGAAATTTTCCAACACTACGACCTTCCGAAAAACTAATAATAAAAATTGATTAAATATTACCTGTGGCCCATTGACTGTGGTCCGTGGACTAAAAACTAGAAATATGTCTTATTACAGTACCAATCAGCAAACCCCGCACGTCAGTTTGCGCGAAGCCGTTACCAAAGGTTTAGCCGATGATAACGGTCTTTTTATGCCTTTAATTATTCCGGAATTGCCGCATAGCTATTTCGAAATTATTCAGGAAAAATCATTACCCGAAATTGCCCTGGATGTATCGGCCACGTTGCTGCGGGGCCAGATTGAAAGAGGTATATTGCAGGAAATTGTGGAAGAAAGTTTGAACTTCCCGATTCCGGTGGTGCCGGTGCACGGCCGCATTCATACCCTGGAATTATTTCACGGACCAACCTCCGCGTTTAAAGATGTGGGCGCCCGGTTTATGGCCCGTTTGCTGGCGCACTTTGTAAAAAACAGCGATAAAGAATTAACTATTTTGGTAGCTACTTCCGGCGATACCGGTAGTGCGGTGGCTAATGGATTTTTAGGGGTACCCGGTATTAAGGTAGTTATTTTATATCCGCACGGTAAGGTCAGCGACATTCAGGAGAAACAATTAACTACTCTGGGCCAAAATATAACGGCTTTAGAAATTGACGGCACTTTTGATGATTGCCAGCGTTTGGTAAAACAAGCATTCCTCGACCAGGAACTGAACCAGCGCATGCAGTTAACCTCGGCTAACTCTATTAACATTGCCCGACTTATTCCGCAATCGTTTTATTATTTTCACGCGTATGCCCAGGTAAAACACTTGAGCGAACGAGTAATATTTGCTACCCCTAGCGGTAATTTCGGCAACTTAACCGGTGGTTTATTGGCTAAACGCATGGGTTTGCCGGTAGCTAAATTTATTGCGGCCACTAACATTAACGACATTGTACCAGAATTTTTAACCAGCGGTATTTTTAATCCGAGGGCTTCTACCCAAACTATTTCCAACGCGATGGATGTAGGCAACCCAAGTAACTTTGTGCGTTTGATGGAATTATACAACCAGTCTGGTGATGCTTTGCGCGAAGATGTAATTGGTTACCGTTTTACCGATGAGCAAACCAAAATGCTGATGCGCGAAGTTTACGAAAACTACGGCTATATTCTGGACCCGCACGGCGCTATTGGCTACGGGGCTATCCGCGATTACCTGGCCACTGACCCAGAGGCTATTGGTTTATTCCTGGAAACCGCACATCCGGCCAAATTTATGGATGTGGTAGAAGACGTAATTGGGCAAAAAGTAATAATCCCGGAAAATCTGCAAGCCGTTATGCAAAAAACGAAGCAATCTACCCGCATGGGTAATAAGTATGAAGACCTAAAAGCCTGGTTACTAGCCCAAGCTTAAGAAAGATTTTAATTTAATTTTGCTCTATGACAAGTAGCTTAAAAATCTTCTCTTGTCTTTATGCCTTGTTTTCTTTTTGGCCATGAGAGAAGGGCAAGGAATAAGACAACTTTCCTGAAGATTATAAATTTTACAAAAACTCAGCGAATAAATTTAAATTTTTCAACGAACCAGAAAGAGTAAATTATTTTTACTAGGTGCGCTTGGATATTTTTAAAAAATTTCCCCATCTTTAGTGAACGGCTTTATTTAAGAATTACGGAAGAGGAGTAAGAAAGCAACAGACCAGCCGTTTAGCAGAATAAAACTGGTTCGTCCAGCGGTATTTTCTGCAATAAAAATTCCTGGCCCTACTGGAATTTCCCGGCACGGCAGGTAAAGTCTGGCAACGTGCCGGCTTTTTGTTGTTTGGATACATTTAATCATTTTCTACCATGAGCGACAAGGTCCATATTTTCGACACGACGTTACGCGACGGCGAGCAGGTTCCCGGCTGCCAGTTAAATACTAAAGAAAAAATTGAAGTAGCGAAGGCCCTGGAAGAACTAGGCGTAGACATTATTGAAGCGGGTTTTCCCATTTCCAGTCCCGGTGATTTTACTTCTATTATTGAAATATCAAAAGCAGTTTCGGAGCCGGTAATTTGCGCGCTAACCCGGGCGAAAAAAGAAGATATTGACTGCGCCGTAGAATCGCTGAAGCATGCCAAACGTAAACGCATCCATACGGGTATCGGCGCTTCGGATATGCATATTCAATACAAATTTAATACCTCGCGCGAAGATGTACTGGAACGGGGGGTGTGGGCGGTAAAATACGCCAAGCAATTTGTAGAAGATATTGAATTTTACGCCGAAGATGCTGGTCGGGCTGATTTACCTTTCCTGGCCCAAATGATTGAAGAAGTAATTGCTGCCGGTGCTACCGTAGTCAATATTCCGGATACTACCGGCTATTGCTTACCCTGGGATTATGGCGCTAAAATTAAATACCTGAAAGAAAACGTAAAAAATATTGATAAAGCCATTATTTCGGTGCATTGCCACAACGATTTAGGTTTAGCTACGGCCAACTCTATTGCCGGAGTAATTAACGGTGCCCGCCAAATTGAGTGTACTATTAACGGTATTGGCGAACGCGCTGGTAACACCTCTCTGGAAGAAGTGGTTATGATTATGAAAAGCCACAAAGAACTGGAATTACTAAACCGTATTAACACACCGCGTATTTACCCGACCAGCCGTTTAGTATCGCGCTTAATGCGTATGCGCGTACAGCCAAATAAGGCTATAGTGGGCGATAACGCATTTGCGCACTCTTCCGGTATCCACCAGGACGGCTTTCTGAAACACCGCGAAACGTACGAGGTAATTGACCCGCACGATGTAGGGGTAGCTGATTCCTCTATTGTGTTAACCGCTCGTAGTGGCCGGGCAGCTTTAAAGCATCGCTTAGAAAATCTGGGTTATTTTGTGTCGAAAGAAGACATTGACGAAATATATCCTGATTACCTAATTATGGCCGACGAGCTGAAAGTTATTCAGGATGAGCATTTAACGGTACTTTTTCAAAAATTGGAAACTAAACGGGAACAAGCCACTGTTAAAACCAACAGCTAATTTCACAGATGAGTATCTCCGATAAGAAAACTTTATTCCAAAAAATCTGGGATGCCCACGTGGTAACCAGTATTCCGGACGGCCCCGATGTATTATACATCGACCGCCATTTGGTGCACGAAGTAACCAGTCCGCAAGCTTTTGCCGGTTTGGAGAAAAGAGGGATTGGCGTATTCCGGACCCAAAATACCGTTGCTACCGCCGACCATAACGTACCTACCATTAACCAGCATCTGCCTATTGTAGAGCCGCTGAGTAAATTTCAGGTAGATAAACTAACGGAGAACTGCGCTAAATTTGGCGTGAACCTGTATGGCTTAGGTCATCCATTCCAAGGTATTGTACACGTTATTGGTCCGGAATTGGGTATTACCTTACCCGGTATGACGATGGTATGCGGCGATAGCCATACTTCTACGCACGGCGCTTTTGGTACTATTGCTTTTGGTATTGGTACCAGCGAGGTGGAGCAGGTTTTAGCCACGCAATGCCTGATGCAGAACAAACCCAAAACCATGCGCATCAACATGGAAGGTGAACTGACAAAGGGCGTACTATCCAAAGATATAATCTTATACATTATTTCGAAGCTCACGATGGGTGGTGCTACCGGTTATTTTGTAGAATATGCTGGTTCGGCCATTCGCAGCCTGAGCATGGAGGCCCGGATGACCATCTGCAACATGAGCATTGAAATGGGTGCCCGGGGTGGTTTAATTGCGCCGGACGATACTACTTTTGAGTATATCCGGGGTCGTGAATTTGCGCCTAAAGGCGATAAGTTTGAAGAAGCCGTAGCTTACTGGCGCACTCTTTATACTGACGAAGGTGCTACTTTTGATGTAGAATATACCTACGATGCCGCTGATATTGCCCCCATGATTACTTATGGCACTAACCCAGGTATGGGTATTAAAATTGACGAAACTGTACCCACGCTGGCCGATATTAAAGAAGAAAGCAACCGTACTTCTTTCGATAAATCTTTGGCTTATATGGGTTTGCATCCTGGCGAATCGTTACTGGGCAAGGAAATAAATTACGTATTTATCGGCTCCTGCACCAACTCGCGCATCGAAGACTTACGTCTGGTAGCCAAATTTGTAAAGGGCAAACACAAAGCACCTAATATTAACGCTTTGATTGTACCAGGCTCGAAACAAGTAGAACAACAAGCCCGCGAAGAAGGCATTGATGTAATTTTCAGGGAAGCCGGTTTTGAGTTACGTGAACCAGGCTGCTCTGCTTGCCTGGGCATGAACGAAGACAAAGTTCCGAAAGGCGAATACTGTATTTCTACTTCTAACCGTAACTTCGAAGGCCGCCAGGGACCTGGTGCCCGTACGTTACTGGCTAGTCCGCTTACGGCGGCGGCTACAGCTATTGCGGGTAAAATAACGGATGTTCGGGAATTAATTTAAAGGCTGCGACTCATGGAAAAATTTGTAAAAATAACTTCAACTGCAGTTCCCTTACCGATTGAAGACATTGACACCGACCAGATTATTCCGGCCCGGTTCCTGAAAGCCACTACCCGCGATGGTTTCGGCGATAACTTATTTCGCGACTGGCGTTACGATAACCAAAATAACCCAAAATCGGACTTTGTACTAAACAATCCGCAGTATAATGGTAAGATATTGGTAGCCGGTAAAAACTTTGGTTGCGGCTCTAGCCGCGAGCACGCGGCCTGGGCCATTAACGATTACGGTTTTAAAGTAGTTATTTCCAGCTTTTTCGCCGATATCTTCAAAGGCAACGCTCTGAACAATGGTTTGTTACCTGTGCAGGTGTCTGAGGATTTCCTAGCCAATGTTTTTGCGCATATTTTCGAAAATAAAGATACTCAACTGGAAGTAGACCTGGAAACCCAAACCGTACGGATTGTCGGGACTGACATAGTAGAGAAATTTGATATTAACCAGTATAAAAAAACCTGTCTGATTAATGGTTATGATGATATCGATTACCTTTTAAGCCTGAAAGATAAAATTGAAGCCTACGAGAAAACCAGTAAATACTTAAGCCTGGTAGATTTAAAGCAAGAAGTAGAAGCGTAAAATTTAAAAGTTTACTTACAGTACAAAGCCAGTTCTGCGGAACTGGCTTTTTTGTTGACTGATAGCAGAAACTAGCGGCTAGGCCGGCAGTATTTTATTACCCGTTAAGCGACCGTGAAAAAGAAGTTTTACATTGGCTTGTCAATGGCTACAACTACAAAATGGTGGTCACCCAACTTTTTATTTCTTTGGAAACCGTACGGATCCACGTAAAAAAATTTACGAAAAACTACAAGTCAACTCTAAATCAGAAGCGGTAACTAAAGCTTTTAAGGATAATATTCTTTAATATTTACGCAAAAGCCGTTTCGGGCGGGTATAAACAGCGGCACTAACTCGTATCACTGTACTTACCTGTATCACTGTACTACTTGGCAGCTTTGGTGTAGTTCTATTCTTTAACTAACCGTTTCATTATTTAACCATTTATCCTCTTTGATTCTTGTCTCAGTCTTCTTTTCCTACTACCGCTAGATAGACTCAAACCAATCACCCTTATAAATCGTTTATCCTGGTAAACTAATATTAAATAATAGCAACAATCCAGACGTAGCTGTTAGTCGGCAGCAAAGAGTAATGAATACCTGTTTAGCCGTGGAGGGCCTTTAAGGCCCTTATGCAAAGCCTTATTTTAGAAGTAAGAAATAAGAAACAGTCGCTTTTTTGCTTCTAGAAACTACGATTAGTACGCCAAAACAGAAATAAAAAAGAAGCTAGAAAAGCCGTAGCTAAAAAGAACAGATACCAGTCGGGACAACGAGGACCTGCTAGTTTTCCGGTGGCATAGCCATTCTGACGATAGGAGGAAAGGAAAAGTAGCCCGTCCGAGTGTCCCGACGAGGCCCGCCGGCCACGAGGCAAACAGGTTACTTCTCAAACCGTATTAGCACCAGACCCTGGAAACTTAAAAAGGCTTCACGAAACAAAACTTAATTTAAAATAACCCTAGGTTATCCTCGTTAAAAAACAGAGCACCTAACCAGAAAAATTCACATTATTAAAGAGAGCCATGAAGAAGTTGCGAATACTAATTAGCCTGAGTTTACTTATTAGCCTACTAAGCTGCGAAGTAAATAAATCAGATGATAACACTCCCGATCCTAACGTAATCGTTCCGGCTCCAGCTGATTATACCCTGGCAGAAGCCTTTCCGACCCTTCGGTTTGAAATGCCCGTAGAATTAACCAGTCCCGCAGATGAAACAAATCGAATCTTTGTAGTTTCGCAGAAGGGTAAAATTCATGTATTCCCTAACCAGGAAACAGTTGCTAATGCGCCGGTATTTCTGGACTTAAGTACGAAAATAGTTTCCGGCGGCGAACGGGGCTTACTCGGGTTAGCCTTCCATCCGGATTTTAAAACCAATGGCTACTTCTACGTGAACTATACGCGCGGCAACCCTCTGGAAACGGTAATATCCCAGTTTAAAGTAAGTGCTGCCGACCCGAACATAGCCGACCCGAACAGCGAACAAGTTTTGTTAACCTACGCGCAACCTTACGATAACCACAACGGCGGTAAAATTGCCTTTGGTAACGATGGCTATTTATACATTGCTTCCGGCGACGGCGGCAGTGGCGGTGACCCGCAAAATAACGCTCAGAACCGCCAAAAGCTATTAGGCAAAATTCTACGAATTGATGTGAACGCGACTTCCGGCAACCTACCCTACGCTATTCCCGCCGACAATCCCTATAAAGGCAACACTGAAGGTTTTCGGGAAGAAATCTATGCGTATGGTTTGCGAAATCCCTGGCGTTTCAGTTTCGACCGGCCAACGGGAACCTTGTGGGCCGGCGATGTAGGGCAAAATAACATAGAAGAAATCTCCATTATTAAAAAAGGCGGGAATTACGGCTGGAAAATCCGGGAAGGTAATACTTGTTACGGAGCGGCTACTTGCGACTCAACCGGCCTGGAAGAGCCTATCTGGAGCTACCCGCAAAATACCGAAAACGGGCGCTCCATAACGGGTGGCTTTGTTTGCCGCGACAAAAATTTAACCGGCCTAGAGGGAAAATATATTTACGGTGATTATGTATCGGGGAATATCTGGGCTTTAACTTTTGATAACAATACGGCGGTTAAAAATGAATTAATTACGAAAGTTGCGGATGGCATTTCTTCCTTTGGCGAAGATAGTCAGCAAGGGCTTTACGTGGTAGGGCATGCCAACGGTAAAATCTATAAGTTTACCAAGAAAATGTAAAGAAACCTTAACCGTAAAAAAGTTATACCCTCTTTGGGCTAGTATAAACTTTAAGTTAGTATAAAAAAGGAAAGTGCCGGTTTTTAAATTGGCGCTTTCCTTTTTTATACCTAGTTTTTTCATTCTTTCTAGCTGAAAACCTTTTGGCCTTAATTTCTAATTAGGCCAGGCACTAATTACTATTATCTGTTCTGATGTATAGTTTATTTATTTCTTCACATTCATAGCATTTAGCAAAAAGTTCTGTACGAGATAGTTAAAAACTCTTACTTGTTACTATAAAACAGTAATATTCTTGCCTTATTAACGTTTTTTTGGATAGCTGAGCTAAAGTACAGTAAAACTTCTTTGAATTTCTTCTTAATTTTGCCGGCAGCATTCGGAATAAGTTTTACCAGAACCTATCTTATTCTGCGAATGTTTTAATCTACTATATAGTATTTAATATCAGAAAGTGCTTTTTTAATTATGATATATCCGATTACGGCTTACGGTGACCCGGTTTTACGCTCCAAAACCAAAGAAATTACAGATGATTACTCGGACCTGAAAAAACTGGTAACCGATATGTATGATACAATGTACCATGCCCATGGAGTAGGCTTGGCTGCTCCCCAGATTAGTAAAGGTCTGCGTTTATTTGTTATTGATTCGGCGCCGTTTGAAGAAGATGAAGAGAAGAAAAAATTAGCCGTGAAACAAGCCTTTATTAATCCGCAAATTTTAGAAGAAAACGGCGACGAATGGGCTTTTGAAGAAGGGTGTTTAAGTATTCCGGGCATCCGGGAAGACGTTATCCGGCCGGCGAATGTCATTATCCGGTATTTTGATGAAGATTGGAATAAACACGAAAAAACCTTTAACGGCATGGTAGCCCGCATTATCCAGCACGAATACGACCACATTGAAGGCGTTTTATTTACCGACCATTTATCCGGTTTCCGGAAACGGCTGCTAAAAAGTAAGCTTACCAAAATAAGCAAAGGCGACGTAGATGCCGATTACGTGATGCGCTTTTACAACGGCAAAAAACTTTAAATTTTACTCCGGCCAAAACCATTTTAGTAACCACTCCATTTCTATCATTCTGAAAGTATTTATTTATTTTAAATCTCGCTTTGATCAGGTTCTTTTTGAATGACGTAAGAGAAAGTTTTTTATTATTGCTGTATAAGCACTTCGACGCAATTAGTGTAGACTATAATTTGTTATAAATTCTTAATTTTCGAAAGCTTACCCATCGAGCAACAAGCCACTACTAACGAATAACCACTTATTGAAATTTAACTATTAGTATCAGTAACTTGCCGGGGAATAGGTTGTAATCTTCTGTCGGATAAAGAATAGCAGTGCCCTTCTACGAGTAAGTGCATAACCAAATGCTCCACCGCAATAGGTGAACCGTAGGCTACTTCATCAATATTGCAATACTCAATCTGGCTGCCGTCGATAATGGTTACTACGCCCGGCCCGAATACCTCTACCAGATCACCTTCTTTAATAATAACCCCGGTTTCCTCGCCGAGCCCAATGCCGATATAATCCGGCCATTTAGCAATGGCCACCGCTAAGCGGCCAAACCGGCCCCGTTCCGTAAAATGCGAATCAATGTATACTTTCTGCACGAACGATAAGCCGGAACAAGTTTTCGTTTCTCCTTTTACTAACGAATTTGAACCATAGCCTTCGTAAATCATGCGATTTGAAATAGCACTAGCCCCAGCGCTGGTACCGGCAATTACAATTTCTTCTTCGCGGTAACGCTGCTGCATTATTCGTTGCACCTCGGTATCCAGCAAAAACTGGTTAATGCGGCGCTGGTCACCGCCGGTAAAAAAGAATACATCCGCCCGGCGAATCCGTTCTAAATACTCCGGCTTATCGGCTTCGTTCTCTTCATCAATGTGCATTACATTCGCATTTTTTAAGCCTAACTCCACAAATGCTTCCTGATACGCTACGCCTGATTCCTGAGGAGAAGGAGCAGCGGTAGTAATTACTTCCACTACTGAACGGGCGTGGCAATAGTCGGCCCGGATGAGTTGCAGCAAGCCATCATCGTCGCCGCCGCCAAGAGCAATTAAAGTACCTTTGGGTTTTACCATGCGCTATTTTTCTAAAAATTCCTAAGAAACCTTTTTTGCATACTTGTTCCGGGAGCAACAGGTTATCTATAGCTGCAAAATATAGTTCAAGAAATTTTAGTTCTGATTATCAACTAGCTTACGGACAGTATTTAGGGAGAAATCAGCATTGGTTTGCTTACTGCCAATCCTTGTATGCCCACTAATTATTATAGGCATAAACACTTATTAATACCAGAGAAAATTACTTTACTAGAGCCTTGTTCACCGGTGTAGGACTATTAAAAAGATCACTGTTTACATTCTGACTCACCACAATATCTTTCATATTCATTTTTTCGTCGCCGCGGCCGGAAGAAATCATTATTTTGCCGTACTTCTGATAATTTGTCCAAGGCCGGGTAAATCCAGGTTTTTCGTCGGTAGCATTCTTAAAATAAGACCACTCCGTAACCAGACCTGATTTTTTATCGACGGCTATAATGTAGCGGTTATTCGTGGTAACGCCCACGTTTTGAAAAGTAAGTTCTATTAAATCGGCATCGGCGCCGGCTTGGGTTTTTCCTTCACCTTTATATTTAAGCGTAACGCCATTATCCCGGAGCTTAAACGGCATGAGAAACCAATACGAATTGTTTGCCCAAACGGCATATTGCTTATTCAATATTTCCTGGCGTTTCGCTTCATCGGCCAACACTTTACCTTTACTATAAACGGTTCCTTGTTTGATATTTAAATCCGAAATAACTACCAAGGTATCTTTTTCATAGCGAAACTTATTTTCGTATTTATCCCAGATGTGGTATTGATCCCGCCAGCTCCAGGCAATAAACCGGGTGTTGTTCCAATTCTTTGCGCCCCCCATATTTTTAATTACTTTGTCGGCAAGCGTAATGGCTTGGTCGTCGGAACCATTGTTCGGGTTTTGGGCCATTATAAAGCCGGGTAGTAAAAGAAAGACTCCGATGAGGTAAAACCAGTTGTTCGTTTTCTGAAGCATATAGTTGAAGCGTTTTATTTCAGAACTTTTAACCGAATAAAGATAGAAAAACGAATGGGAAATCGAGCATTAGAGTATTCCCTCTTTTATGAACACTAAGTATTTACCTTCACTCCGGAACACTTCTGTTCTTATTTATACTTCAGATGTAATGGAAAAGGCTTTCTTTTTCATAATAGAGGAACAAAAATTAACCCAAGTAGCGTGGCTTGCGTAAGGGTGCAAGGATAAGGTAAGCCCTCAGAAGGAAAAAATGTTCCGTTAAATGTTTTTTGAAATAAATAAAACAATTAACGGCCATTTAACTTTAGGGTGGATAAAAGGGCAAAGCCGACTCATTGATTTGAATAATTTATTTTTTACTAAAATGGCAAAATATACTTTTAAAGATATACTGGATATAGGTAAGCATTCAGTATCAGAGTTCATGGAGAATAATTCTTTCCGATTAGCCGCTGCTCTGTCCTATAACACTATTTTTGCTTTACCACCTTTGTTATTGATTATTATAACTGCGGCCAGCACCTTTTTAGGCGATGTAGATTGGTCGGGTAAATTGGCGCTTCAAATTCAGGGAATGATTGGAAAAGACGGTGCCGCCGAAGTACAGAATATGGTGAATAATATTAACCGGAACGATGCGAAAGGGATTATGGGAGCGGTTGGTATTGCGGCGCTTATTTTTACAGCTACAACTTTTTTCATAACGCTGCAAGATTCCCTTAATACCATCTGGAACGTAAAAGCCAAGCCCAAAAACAATATTATGAAAGTAGTAAAGGACCGGTTTTTATCTTTCGGATTAATAATAAGTATATCCATACTTATGTTAATATCTTTTGTAATAAGCGCTGTTTTAACTATTATGATGGATTTTCTGACCCGGTTCCTTCCGGATGTAGCGGTTATTGTGATGCAGTTGGTTGATATTGCTTTTTCAACGGGTTTTATTACCTGCTTATTTGCGTTAACTTTTAAATACTTACCCGATGCTGTTATCCGGTGGAAAGATGTTTGGGTAGGTTCATTTTTAACGGCGCTGCTTTTTGTATTGGGCAAATATTTAATCGGCTTTTATTTAGGAAATAGCGATGTTGCTTCGGCTTATGGGGCAGCTGGTTCGGTTATTATTATATTGGTTTGGATTTATTATTCTTCGTTGATCATCTTTTTTGGCGCTGAGTTTACCCAGGAGTACGCCAACCGATTTGGTGAAAGGGTACGCCCTAAATCGCATGCCGTTGAAGTAGAACTCCGGGAAGTAACGCACGAAGATAGCTACGACAGCCAAGCCGGACGGCCACCGGCTCAAGGCCGCTTTCGCAAAGAATAGAGCATTGTAATTAAACAAAACTACTTTTACTTTAGAAAAAAGGAAACCCGGTTTAAACCGGGTTTCCTTTTTTTATGCTTGCTATATTTCATTTACCGGCAGAGGCGGTTAAACAACTACTCATAAAAAACTCTTTACCAGAACGCACCTAAATATCCCACTATTTTTAAAGCACCCAATTTACAATCCATATAATAGCTTCTAAAAAGTGCGTATTCAGCTTGTTTTAAAATTAATATAAAATTCATTATATAAAAAGCAACAAATATATACTTTTTAAAATAATTGGCATGATTATTCTTGCTTTAGCCTTGTATTATCAGGTTTTCTGTTGATGAAAGATAAAGACCTTCCATTTAAGTTTTAACATAAAATTTATTAGCTCTCCTACTCCATAAATTACTTATTCGTTATAGCCTATGTTATGTAAACCTTTACACGATTTAACCAGAAATAATTTTTATTCCACTTTAGTAGGTCTAATTAGTCTTTTCTGTTCTCTTTTAGCTTTTTTGCCTTCTGGTCAGGCTCAAAATGTAGACCCGAATTTTAAACCATCGGTATACAGCAAGTATGAAATGGATGGGCAAATTTTGGCAAGTGCGCTACAAACTGCTGATCGTAAGCTGATCATTTCCGGTGATTTTACGGTAATTGATGGTTCCAGCCGAAAGTCATTAGCCCGTTTAAATGCTGATGGCAGCCTGGATTTAAGTTTTAATCCGGGTACTAGTGTGAATGATAATATTTATTCTATTGCCTTGCAACCTGACGGTAAAATTCTTATTGGTGGTTTATTCACCGAATACAATGGCCGGCTGCAAAATAAAATAGCCCGCTTAAATAAAAATGGCACCTTAGATACTACTTTTCATTCAGGTCAAGCGGCGGCAAATAATTTTGCTATTGGTACCGGCCCTGATAACTACATTAATGCCATTGAACTGCAAGCCGATGGTAAAATTATAGTAGGTGGCTATTTTACTACTACAAATGGCTTTTACTTAAGCAAAATTGCCCGCCTTAACCCCGATGGTACTATTGATACTACTTTTAACCCCGGTTACGGCGTAAACAATACGGTAAATACCGTGGCAGTGCAGCCAGATGGTAAAATAATAATTGGTGGTTCTTTTACGGCTGTAAACAAGATTAGCCGTGTCCGGATTGCCCGTCTTAATTCCGACGGAAGTTTAGATACTTCCTTTGATGTGGGTATGGAAGTAAGTTCCGATGCTACTACCAAATTAGATAAAGTAGTGCTGCAGCCGGATGGCAAAGTATTAATTGCCGGAGATTTTGTTTCGGTAAAAGGTTCGCCGCAGCGTTATTTTGCCCGCATTAACGCCGATGGCAGCTTAGATCCTGAATTTAACGCAGGTAGTGGTGCCGATGGTGTGGTAAACTATCTACTCCAGCAACCCGATGGTAAAATAGTGCTGGCCGGCGAATTTACTACCATTAACAATACTTCCAGCCAGCATATTGCCCGGTTAAACCCGGATGGTACCATAGATGGGAGCTTTAATCCAGGTACCGGGGCTGATGGTAAAATCGTTACGTTGGCTTTATTTCCGGATGGCAGCATTGCAGCGGCTGGCAGCTTTACTTCTTATTCCGATGTAGAATGCCAGAATATAGTGCAGGTAACTTCGGTGGGAAAACTGAATACGCAGTACAACATCGCTAAAGGTAATCGCAGTAAAGTAAAAACCATGTTAATTCAACCGGATGGGAAAGTACTTATTGGGGGCAACTTTGCTACGGTAACGGGATTCTCTCGTAATTTTGTGGCCCGGTTAAACTCGAACGGTACTTTAGATAGATCTTTTAATGCTGGCAAAGGACCTAATGATTTTGTGAATGCTTTGGCTTTACAAGCGGATGGTAAAGTAATAGTAGCTGGTAATTTTATTGCCGTTAACGACGACAGCAGTTATACTTACCTTGCCCGATATAATGCTAACGGTAGCTTGGATAACACATTTTCTCCCCAGATAGATGCGGTAATTGAAGCAGTGGCTGTACAACCCGACGGCCGTATTTTAATTGGTGGCAATTTCACGAAGGTAAATAATCAAACCCGGTCCCGGATTGCGCGCTTAAATGCTGATGGCTCTCTGGACGAAAGCTTCACGTTTGCTACCGGAATAAATAATGCTGTAACCGCTATCCTAGTGGATGCTGACGGTAAAATTGTGATAGGTGGTACTTTTACCAAGGTAAATAATAGCAACCGCAAATACCTCGCTCGTCTTTCTTCGGATGGGCATCTGGATGCAGATTTTTATTCCGGTACTGGTCCGGATGGTGCCGTGAAAGCTCTGGTACAGCAACCCGATGGTAAAATCATCTTTGCCGGATTATTTTCTAATTTTAATGGGGAGAGTAAGAAAAATATTGCCCGTTTAAATACTGATGGCTCCCTGGATGCTACTTTTAATACTAAAACCGGTATTAATAATGCCATTTATACTGTATTACTCCGTTCGGATGGCCGGATAATGGTAGGTGGTATGTTTACCGAGGTGGATGGCGTGGTTAGGAACCGTGTGGCCCGGTTAAAAGCTAATGGCAACCTGGATCCTACTTTTGATCCGCGGGTAAAAAGTAATATTGGCACTAATCGGGAAGTAAATACTTTGGCTCTTCTGCCCGATAATCGCCTGTTATTAGGTGGATACTTCACTTCTATTGCAGGAAAAGGCCGTACCCGAATTGCAATGCTATCGGCAAAAGCATCCCAAATGATCAATATGCCTGTTATAGAAAGCATGACAGAACAAAGCAACCCTTTAACTATCACCGCCACTGCTTCATCCGGTTTAACCGTAAATTTAGCAGTAGTTTCCGGTCCGGCCGTTATAGAAGGAAATACATTAGTAGTTACGGGCCCGGGTGAAGTTAAAGTGAAAGCCACTCAACCCGGTAACGAGGATTTTGAAGCTGCCCCAGCAGTGGAACGTTCTTTCTGCGTAAGCCCAGCCAAACCATCTATTACCGTAAATGAAAATGTATTTACTTCCAGCAGTGATACGGGTAATCAATGGTATTATAATGGGGAACCTATTGCTAATGCTACTGGTAAAACTTATACTGCCACAAAAGCAGGAGGATACACAGTTGTAGTAGCTGCTGGCAGTTGTGCTTCCGTAGCTGCGGATGGTCAGACTATAAGTGAAGAATTATTAGAAGAGTTAAAACCTATTACGGCTCTTACGGCTTATCCAAATCCTGCAACCAATTATTTAAAGTTAAAAGGCAGCAACATCGGACCTGGACAAATAGCTATAACTTTTTACGATGCCGCTGGCCGTAGAGTAGGACAAGAACAAGTTGTAAGCTCTACTAAAAATTTAAATTTAACTGTATCGGTGGCACATTTACCCCGCGGATACATGATTTTACAAGTAATTACCCCCAATGGAGTTATTCGCACGCCGTTTGTATTAAAGTAAATTACCTAAACCAAAAAGAAAAGCCGCTCATCATGAATCTGATGGGCGGCTTTTCTTTTTTGGCTTAAATCCTGAATTATAGGACATACTGCAAACCACGAAAACAACTAACTATTTAGGGCAAAATTTATTCTTTTAAGCTTGCAACCAAACCATCTTCAGATGGGTCATTTATCTGAAAACCTGTTTTTTGTAAAAATCCTGAATTACCATAATTCAATCATTAAGTTCTTAGTCAAGCTGGTTTACCATGCTACTATTATCCTGAAAATGGATGTATACAGGATTATCTTTTTTTACTACTGGTTACGGATTATTGAACCATTGTTGTTGATCAGTTAAGGCGCCTTACTCCTTTTGTATTATTGTAATTTTCTGCAGATGTTGAAACGTTATCTACTTTCCCTGATTTTTAGCCAACCTACTATATATGGTTTGTTTATTCTGGCTACTTGGCTCTTAGCTGGTTGTACCGACCAATGCGAAGGCACTTACACGTACAAAGTATACGAACCTGTTTACCAAACCCGGGCTGAATTGTTGGCGACAATTGGTTCCCGGCCGGCTGAACCGCTCCAAAATACAGGCAAAATTTACGCCATAGGTGACTATATTTTAGTGAATGAGGTAAACAGAGGCATCCATGTAATTGATAACAGTAACCCCAGCAAACCGCAAAATAGTAGCTTTATTTCTATACCCGGTAATGTAGATATGGCTGTCCGGAACCAGGTGCTGTACGCCGATGCTGCTTCTGATTTAGTAGTTTTTGATTTTAGTAACCCTATTACCGTAAAACTTAAAAAACACATAGAAAATGTTTTTGAACCTGCCCCAATCTTTTCCTCTTCGGGAGCTATAATACCCCTTGATCCAAGTAAAGGTTTGATAATTGATTATAAGGAGAGAGTAATAACGGAAAAGCGCAAGTGTGATGAGATAGTGCCAAATAACAATGTATTAGTGAACGATGGTGCGGTAAACTTCCTGAACAATAATGTAAAATCTAACTACACCAGCGGTTCCACAGGGCAAGGAGGCTCTATGGCTCGATTTACCATTAATGGTAATTACCTCTATACAGTAGGTTCCAGTAAAATGGATATTTTTAACCTAGCCGATCCCGGTAATCCACAGAAGGGAACTCCGGTCATTTTGGGCGGTGGCATTGAGACTATTTTCCCGTATCAAAATAAGTTATTTATTGGTTCAAACGCTGGTATGCTTATTTATAGTCTGGCAAACCCTGCTATTCCTACTTATCTTGGTAGCTACTCGCATCTAAAAGCTTGCGACCCCGTGGTAGTAGAAGGGAATTACGCCTACGTTACCTTACGCACCAACACTACCAATTGGTGCGGCAGCACAAATACCAACCAATTAGATGTAGTAGATATAAGTAATACGGCAATGCCTCAAATCCGGAAAACGTATCCAATGCAAAACCCCCACGGACTGGGTATTGATAAAAGCACGCTATTTATTTGTGAAGGCAGTTACGGCTTGAAAGTGTTTGATGCTAGTAACCCAGATAAAATAACCGCAAATCAATTAAGTTATCTGAAAGATTGGCATGCTTTTGATGTAGTTCCTTTAGGCAAAAATTTGCTGGTTGTAGGCGAAGATGGTTTCCGGCAATACGAGTATTCTGACCCAAAAAATTTAAAGTTTTTGAGCAAGATTTCAGTAGTAAAAAAATAATTATTTAAAGCTTTGTATTCCTAAAATACTGCTACTAATGTAAACAAAAGGCCTAAATTGACGATAATTAGTTTTAATCAATTACAAATAAATACTAAACATTTAATAATAAATTAACAATTTAATTATAAATTATTTATAAATATTTGTTTTTTATTGCGTCAATTTAATATCTTTGCATCCACTCAGAAGTACAGAAAACCTCAGAAGTTAGATTTCAGATTTATAAAGATTTTGCTTTACTTGTTCACTGTTCAAATGAAAGCGCCTGGTAAAATTACCAGGCGTTTCCTTTTATATAAAGCTAGAGAATTCTAAATTAAACTGCTTGTTCTTCTTTAGTAGCTAATTGCCCGCAGGCAGCATCTATATCTTTACCCCGACTGCGGCGCACATTCACTTGTACACCTCTATCGGCCAGATAATACACAAACTTAGATAAATGGTCGTCGTCGGTATTTTTAAACAAGGCCGCTGCAATAGGATTGTATTCGATAATATTTACTTTACACGGAATGACTTTCGTAAAGCGATATAATTCTTCGGCATCTGCTAAGGTATCGTTAAAGTTTTCGAACACGATATACTCGTAAGTAACTTTCCGGCCGGTAACTTGATGATAATATTGAAGCGCTTCCGTTAACGCAGCCAGCGAATTGGTTTCGTTTATCGGCATTATTTCGTTGCGTTTTGTATCGTTAGCCGCGTGTAAGGACAAAGCTAAATTAGCTTTAATATCATCATCGGCCATTTTTTTGATCATTTTGGCAATCCCCGCGGTACTTACGGTTATCCGCCGGGCAGCCATATTCAAACCATCTGCCGATGAAGTAATCCGGTCAACAGCTTTCATTACGTTGGCATAATTGAGTAATGGTTCACCCATACCCATAAATACAATATTCGTTAATGGAATACCGTATGCATCCAAACTCTGTTGATTAATTAATACTACCTGATCGTAAATTTCGGCGGCCTCCAGATTACGTTTACGCTCCATGTAGCCGGTAGCGCAAAATTTACAGGTTAACGAGCAACCAACCTGGCTCGATACGCAAGCGGTTTTCCGCTCGTCGTGCGGTATTAAAACGCCCTCAACTATATTACCATCATACAATTGAAAAGCAGATTTAATAGTACCATCCTTGCTGCGCTGTTGTTTAGCTACCCGCACCGTATTAATGGCAAAATAAGCATCTAATTTTTCGCGCAGAGGCAACGAGATATTGTTCATCTCACTAAACGACCGGGCAGCATGCTTCCAAAGCCATTCGTACACTTGTTTGGCCCGAAAAGGTTTTTCGCCGTTTTCGGTAAACCAATTTTTAAGTTCGTCCAGCGAAAGTTTACGGATATCGTTCTTTTTACTCGTGGTTATCATGCTACAAAAATATAAAATATATCAGGCTTTTACTCAAAAGGTTGTAATTGCCAATTTAAAACAACTATCCAACCAAACGCTTTTACCCGATATATAAGCCAAACAAAACCCGGAAGCCAATAGTTGCAGGCGCAAATTTGTTTTCGGTTAAACTAAAATATAAACAGAAACTCCCTTGCCAGCAATTAGAAAACTTCCATTCTAGCTCGTACTTCCGTCGATACCGACATTACCTTACGGGTAGTATAGTTAAAGCACAGCATACCAGTTTTAGCGTACGCGATAGGTTTACTATTTTGGTTCGTTACGTGGTATATTAAATCAAAGCCGTATTTTGTAAAGTCACGAGGAGCTATTTGCACGATAAGCGTATCGCCTAGGAAACCTTCGCCTTTATATTCAATGGCTACATCGGCCATAATTAAAAAACTGCCGCCAATTGCTAATTCAGAATAACCCATTGATTGCAGGTATTGTAGCCGGGCATCGTGCAGAATACTTAATAAAGCATCGTTTCCCAGATGTCCGCCGTAGTTAATGTCCGAAACCCGTACCTTTATTTCGGTTAAAAAGGAGTACGTAGGGGGTAAATCAATTTTTATTCTGGCCATGGTGTTAGTTGCAAGTTGCAGGTTGCAAGTTATAAGTTGCAGGCTGAAAAAGCAGATAGTTAATTGAGGTTTAACGATTGAAAATTATCCAGTAAAACTAATTTGAGTAAGAACCAAGCGCCTTTTATTGTAGCTACACAACTTAAAACTCATAATAGATAACCTGTAACTTGCAACCTATCACTAACTCCATGAAAACAGAGATCCGGCTCACGAAAGATGGTTCTGTTACCTTATACGTACCAGAATTAAACGAGCATTATCATTCTATAAACGGGGCTTTACAGGAATCGATGCACGTATTTATCCGGGCCGGTTTAGAATATGCCTGGCAAAACCAATCGGAAGTAAGCATTCTGGAAGTAGGTTTTGGTACGGGTTTAAATGCCTTACTTACTTTAGAGCAAACGTTGCTAAATTCTAAAAAAGTTTATTACCATACCCTGGAAAAGTATCCCTTAGCGCCGGATTTGATAAAACAAATGCATTTTGAGCAATTTATCTTTAATGTTCCCTTATTACATTTTTTACCCGTATTACATACTTCTCCCTGGAACGAACCTGTAATTATTACCCCCGATTTTACCCTTTTAAAATCGGAAGCCGACCTGCGGCCCTACCTTTTGCCACCTAACCGTTATACAATTATTTATTTCGATGCTTTTGCTCCCGAAAAGCAGCCCGACCTCTGGACAGATGAAATTTTTAAAAAACTATATGCTGCCTTAAAAACTAATGGTTGCCTGGTAAGTTATTGCGCGAAGGGCAGTTTTAAACGCAGTTTAAAAGCCGCTGGCTTTACCGTAGAAGCATTAGCTGGTCCCGCCGGAAAACGCGAAATGACCCGGGCTTTAAAAAATAACTTTTCTTAAAACAAGTTTCCAGCTTCTAATAACTCTAAAACTTGTACCACTACTATCCGTTTGATACGAGAAATTAACGTATACCTGTTACCCGCTCGTCCTGGCATTTCACCTAAAAAAACATAACTATGTCTAAGAATAAAAATAAACCGCAGAAAGGAAATAAGAAGAAAAAAGGTAAAAATAAAGTTTCTGATCTAATCGCCGATGCCATTGCTGATTTAGTCCGCAAGAGCACAAAAAAAATCATTAAATCGTTAGAGAAGAAAGGCAGTAATTTGGCAGGTGCGTTAACTCCGGCTATCTTAAAAATATACAATGGAGGCGAAACCGCACTGAAAGAAAAAGCTTCTTCCGGACAAGAAGCGCAACCCGACAAAGAATGATCAACGGATAAAAAGCCCTGAGTTAAAAAATAAAAAGCTATTTTACGGAAAGTTATAACCTTATAATTTTCTGCTGAAACGCGACTTGTTGGTTTTTACCGGAAGCTTATTATTTTATCCTTTGAAACAACCATATTTCTATACAACCGTTTATCCATCTAATTAAAATTGTTCTAGTTATAGAGGTATCATTCAACAAAATAAAGCTATGCCAAGCACTAAAAAAAACCAAAAAGATTCAGAATCTATTTTACCGGAGGCAGTAACCAAAATGGTAAAAAAGTTACCCAAACGGCCGAAGAGTTAATAGACAAAATAACCCCGAATACGACTAAAAATACTCCTACTCGCAAAACACCCGCTCCCCAAAAAACAAGTAGTACTAAAACCAGCACTACTGCCAAATCAGTGGAAACAGCTCCCACCGCTAAAAAGTCGGCTGCTGGCAAAACAAAGGCCGAACCTAAAGCAAAAACCAGTAAAACAACCGTTAAGAAATCGGCTGCTATCGAATAATTAACTACCTAAAGTCTCTTTATATCATAAACAAAAGGAAAAGACATTTTAAGTGAGATTATGATATAGCTTTGGCAAACTTTAAATAAAGCAGAGAAAAGATAGTTTATAAAAACCGAAGCTTTAATTCGGGCGTGGGTACTAAGCAACTTTCCTGTTTCCCAAACCATCGGTACCGGTTCTTGGCCAGACCTACGTATAGAAGATCGCGTATAAAAGCAGGCAAAATAATAGCCGCGTAAAGTAATGACCACCCCCCGTTTAAATGGCGCAAAATACGTAACGCCGCGGTAGAACGGGTATAATAGGTGCTGCCCTCGACTAAAACTACCGTATCAAGCGCATAGTTATGGAACTGAACTTGCTGCAAAATCTCACGCCCAACTTCCGACTGCAATGCTGCAAATCGAAAGTAGCTTTGGTGGTCGTGCCGAATAACAAATTGCACAAATCCATTGCATAAATTACAAACGCCATCGAACAAGATAATGGCAGGTGGGTAAGCAGGCATATTCTTTAATTTAGCTGGTTTTGCTTACGAATATAAATTTTTCTGGTTTGTATAAAGCAGGTTACCAGTTATTAAGTTTAACAAAATTTACTTTACCCTCGTATCTTAGTTTCTATGAGGGTTACCTTTTAAATAAAACCAGTATTAATGGTTTAGTTAGCCTGAGTACAATTTTTTTTTATGAATTGTTAACCTTAAAAGAATACCAAACGTATAGCAGGCAACTAATAAAATTATATTTACTACTAAAAATTATAACATTAGTTAAAGTAAAACTATGAAAAAGACGTATTTAAGCATTTTAGCAGCAGCTTTTGTAGCAACAACCACCTTTACTTCTTGCTCAAGCACTAACACCGACTCAGGTACTTCAACCGGTACTTCTACCACCGATGATGCTACCGGAACTACTTCTGGTACCACTTCCGGCACAACCAGCGGCACTACCGATGGTAGCACTACTGGCACCACAGCTGGAGGAACTACTGCTGGAACTACCAGCGGTACTACTGATGGTACAACTACTTCTGGTACAACCAGTGGTACTACCACAACCGGAACAACTAGTGGCACTACTTCCGGTACTACAAGTGGCACCACATCTGGTACTACTGCCGGTGGAACTACTGCTGGTACCACTTCTGGAACTACCAGCGGTACTACAGCTGGTGGAACTACTGCTGGAACTACAACCGGAGGCACTACTGCAGGAGGTACTACTTCTGGCGGCACCACTACAAGTGGTTCTACAACCGGCAATTAATTTATAATAAATAAATCTGCGAAAGCAAGGAAAGGCATAAACCACTTTGGTTTTTGCCTTTTTTCTTTTTAAGTATTGAAGCAAATCAGTCTTCTCTTACATGCACTATCTTTTACTTTATTTAAAAAAAGTTTTTACGGTAGATGTCCGAGCGCTCGCTCTTATGCGCATTGGCGTTGGATTTGTTTTATTACTTGATTTAGGAATACGCGCCACCGACTTGGAAGCCCATTATGCCAATATGGGTGTTTTGCCGCTGTATGTGCTTTTTCAGAATATCTGGGATCCTTATTTTATCTCGCTTCATACCATTAGCGGTTTGTGGCAAGTACAGGCGGTGTTGTTTTTAATAGCCGCCCTGTTTGCTTTTTTATTGTTGATTGGTTATCGTACCCGTTTAGTAACTATAATTTCCTGGTTTTTACTATTATCTCTGCAGAATCGTAATTTACTTATTGGACAAGCCGGCGATGACTTGCTGCGCATGATTTTATTTTGGGCTATTTTTTTACCTTGGGGTCGATTTTATAGCCTGGATGCCCAAAGAGCTAACAATCCGCATCCAGATAAATTACATTTTGGTGCCGCTTCGGCGGCGTTTGTGGTGCAGATTATGCTGGTTTACGTGTGTACCGCTTTACTTAAAAACTCCCCCGAATGGCACACTACCGGTACAGCATTGTACTATGCTCTTAGTCTGGACCAAGTATTAATGCCGGGAGGTAAACTTATTTATCCTTACTCCGACTTACTCCAATTTTTAACGCTCACCACGTACCACATCGAGCTATATCTACCTTTTGTTTTGCTGATACCGGTTTATACCTCTTTTTTCCGGATTTTGGTAGTAGGTGTTTTAACGGGCTTTCATTTAGGCATTAGTATTACCCTTTTCGTAGGATTATTTTACCTGATTAATCTGGTTTCCTTCCTGGGTTTATTACCTGCGCCGGCCATGAATTGGTTCGATGCGAAGGTATTACCATACATTCAAAATTTAGGTTACCATTTGCGGCGGTTTTCTTTTAAAATTCCGAGCCCGATTCAGGTACGATTTAACTGGCCGTTTTCTAGTGCTGGCAAAGAAGGATTAATCGCTATAAAAGAAGGATTAGTTATCTCCATTTTGCTTTATGTAATCTGGTGGAACCTGGCCGATGTACCTCAAATAAATCGGTCACTTCCCACCAACGCTCGTTGGCCTGGTATGCTACTGCGGGTAGATCAACATTGGGGAATGTTTGCGCCCGAAGTTTTTAAAGATGATGGCTGGTATATTCTGGAAGGCGTAACTGCCACTAACAAACGAATCGACCTAAACCGGAATGGTCAACCAGAAACGGAAAGAAAACCAGAATCGGTAGTGGCTTTATTTAAAAACGACCGTTGGCGCAAATACGGAGAAAACTTTTTATTCGTAAATAATACTTTTATGCGGCCTTATTTTTGTCATTATCGTCTTCGCATCTGGAACGAAGCTCATCATCCGGAAGATAGAGTGCAAGAACTGCGGGTTATTTACATGAAAGAACGTACCTTACCCAATTACCAACCCGTAAAACCTAAGCGCGAAGTGCTGTGCATTTGCCGGCCGTAATTAGTAAATGCGAGTTTTAAGGTAATCTTCCAAAATCCAGATGTAATCGGTTTTTGAATAGCTACGTATATTAGAGATACTTAGTAATCTTATACGTTCCACTTACTTAAAAATAAAACTATGCCAAGAGGAGATAAATCAGCCTACACCGATAAACAAAAGAGGCGGGCAGAACACATTGAGGAGAGCTATGAAAAACGAGGAATTAGCGAAGAAGAAGCAGAAAAACGAGCCTGGGCAACTGTAAACAAACAAGATCACGGCGGCAAGAAAAGTGGCTCCGGACGCGGTGCTAGTAAAAGCAAATAAAGCGAATTTATAAATTTACATTTTATTAAATCTACTTGGAGCGAAGAACCCGGGCTATAAAACCAGATTCTTCGCTTTTATTTTGCTTTACATTGCCCAGTCATCGGGTAAACGGTGCTTTCTATTAACACTGCTAATGGCCTGAGCCGTGGCTGCGGTAACCAGGCCACCTAAAAGGTACCAGGCTACGGTCATGGCTTTTGTTTGGGGAGTGCGTCCACTTGGTTCTTCGCCCAAACCCATTGGGCCGGGCAAAACTACTCCTCCAATACCCGCCAGGGAACCTAACAATACACCTTTCACCCATGGTTGCTGACCGTTCGCGCCTAAGGCGTAATACAAGGTATTGGAAACTAAATCTCCTACAATCGACAAATTAAACAATTGGTTTGCTTCGGGCGGTTGCTCATCCATTTTATACATGCCTTTCGCAATGGCACGCATACCCAATACATCCATTCGGGGAGCGTTAGGAATAAAACGTCGGGCTGTTTCATGAATAAGCGTTACAGCAACTGCGCCAGCTAAGCCACTACCCAATGCCTGCCAAATGCTATTCTGGCTGCGGTTTTTATGCTTTTGTTTTTTTAATCTGGTTTTCATAGTTTCTTTTGGTTATGCGTAAGAAGTACGGAGTAGAATATACCTTTTACGTTTATTATAAATAAAGCCGTAAATTTTTAAATAATAAACTATACAGTATCTGTACAGCCTCAATCTGCTTTTTGAATTCAAAGTCAGGGTTTTAAGCCTTAACCAATTCCTAGAATAATCCTCAGCACAATATCAAAAGTAGCATTCTTACTAAAAATTAGGTGATACCCGAGGCGCACCATAGCTATTGCTAAACAAAATACTAGTATACCCCGGATACTCATTTGCCACCCATTTATTGCATTAGAGTCCGGACCTATAATATGGCGCAAGGTTTCTTCCATGTATCTTCTAGCGTTGTATACCGATTTAATGAACGATACGCACTTGGTAAAGTTATAAAATGCAAGTTGTTAGAAGCAAAAAACGATTTAAAAATTCGTAGCTAAAATGGTGATTAGCTTATCCGACACGGGCAGAGCAGTAAATCTTTTTATAAAAAAAGTTATTTTTAAAACAGTATAAAAACAAAAACGCCTGGCATTTTAAATACCAAGCGTTTCGATATTTGTTTTATTAGTATGTACGGGTAGAGTGAATTACGTTCCGGAAGTTCAGACCAGAACGTCTGGAAAGATACGCAGCACCTAATACTAGCAGCGCTCCACCTACTACTTTTTGGGTAGTGCTTAAGCCCTTTACTTTGCTAGCTGCAACAGTACCAAATTGCTTTAGTTGATCGGGTACTTTATTAAAATCAATGTTTTTTAAGTAAGAAGTAGCATTACCTAAAATGTTATTTACATTGGCGCTATCTGAAGGCTGATTTACATTATTTGTGTTATTTTCCATAGTTGTAAAATTTAAAGTTGAGTGTAAATTTATGGCTATCCGTTTTATCTATAATTGGTTTTAAAAGATTAGCCGGAATGATTTTATCGGAAAACAGCTCGTTTTGTTACATAATCGTTCAACTTTATTTATGTAGTCTAATAAGTAATATTTTTACTTACCTAGTTTAATCGGGTTGCGGTAAATAGCCAAGTTGCTGTCGCATTAAAAAACAATTGCTAAATTGCCAGCTTATTTTCCAGGTTAACCTTACCATGACGTACGCCGATTTTGTAAAAAATATTTCGTTCCGTTTTATCAAACCTACCACTAAACAGCCTATTGGTTTTGGTACTTTAAAGCGTACCTTACCTAAGTTCGGCCTTTCGTTGGATGTACTTAATACGGTACTGCCCGAAAATCACGCCGAAATGAAAGAAAGACTAAAAACGGTCTGCAAAATCCCGCGCATGTCTACGTTTGCCGTAGGTGCCATGATTAACCGGGGGGTGGCCGAAATGAAACCCGGCGAAGCGTTCGTGAATGTAGGGGTCTGGAATGGTTTTACTTTTTTATCGGGAGTGGCGCATAATCCTACCAAAACCTGTATTGGCGTAGATAATTTTTCGCAGTTTGGCGGCCCGCGCGAAGCTTTCCTGAAACGGTTCAACGCCCTTAAAAGTACCAACCACCATTTTTTCGATATGGATTACCTGGAGTATTTTAACCGGCTCCATACCACCAATATCGGCTTTTATATTTACGACGGCGACCACAAATACGAGGACCAACTGAAAGGCTTGCAAGTAGCCGAACCTTACTTTTCGGATAACTGCCTGATTTTAGTAGACGACACTAATTGGCCGGATCCGCGCCAGGCTACCTACGATTTTATAGAAACCAGCGCAAATAAATACCAGGTTTTACTGGATGTAAAAACTTACCGCAATGGCCATATTACCTACCATAATGGTATTATCTTGTTTCAACGGGTAGGCAAAAAGTAAAGCCTTACCTTTAAATATTTTATAAATCCAGCTCCATCTGAATATCAGCGCGTTTGTATTCGCTGGGGGTGCAGGGAACTTGCCGGAAACCCATTTTCTGATATACGTGCAAAGCCGGAACCAACGAGCGATGACTTAATAAAATCAGTTTTTTTGCTCCCATTTCCCGGGCTTTGTCAATGGCAGCAGCTACTAGTTGCTGGCCTATCTTTTTTCCTTGCATAGTTGGCGTAACCGCCATTTTACCCAGCTCGTACTCCGTATCGTTCATTTTTAACAAGGCACAGGTGCCTACCGTCTGTCCCTCGTACCGAGCCATTAAAATAGCCCCGCCTTTGGCCAGAATATAACTCTCCGGATTATTTAAAATTTGATTATCAATGTCTTCGAGCGTGAAATACTTAGTAATCCATTCGTGGTTCAACGCCCGGAAACTGCTCCTGTCAGTTGGAGTATAAGAATCAATCTGAAGCATAATTTTTTACTTAACTTAAAACGCGTACAAATCTGCCAGCACATCATTTTCATTTACTTTCCGCTCTTCCGTTGGGCTATCAAAAACAATAATGGCGTGGTGCGGGTCGTAAACCGTTAACCCTTCGGCTTTGTCCTGACCAGTTGTATCACTACTGCCGTGAGGCACCTCAAACAAACGCATTAAATCTTTGCGATGCGTTATGGTCTGGCCGGTTTGCCGTAAAGCCTGAGGCCAACGGTACAAGGCAATGGTTCCGTCCAAATCCATAGAAGGGCCAGCCAAAATTAAAAGATCCTCGCCGGATACACTTAATTCCCGGATTCCCATGCCTTCCAGGTGCAAAAAATGTTTTATATACAGCTCTCCTTTTGGCCCAACAGGTTTTAACTCAAAATAACCTTCGTGCGTATCCTGCACGGCCACTTCGAAAATAATAGCCCAGCCCCGCAATACGGGTCCGCGCAAACCAATAAAAATGCGTTCGCCGTGTACGGCCAAACCTTCAATATCAAAGCCATTATCTTTACCGGGAATTTTCAGAAAATCCTGCACGTGGATGTCATGGGTAAGTGCTTCCAGCAATTGGTTAGATCCCGCGTGATTACCGATTAACTGAGCTGCCGTTAACATAAATTGATGTTCGTACGGATGCGTCGAATGCTTGGCTAAACTAATTTCGCCGGTATTTTTATGGCGGATTAAAGGAATACGGGCGAGTAAATAGCGGTTAGGATCGGTTTTGAGTTTAGCCAAGCGTTTAATCTGGTCGTCCGAATCCTGGCTTTTTTTAGGTTTGCGCCGGGCTAAACTGTGCGAGCCCACTAACCACAAGTAATGTTCTTCTGACGCGATGCCTTCGATATCAATTTCGTTATTGGTACCTGCGGGTAGTTTCAGGAACTGACTCAAATCAAAAGAATGATGCTCGCCAAAAGTATCTTCGTTTATTTTTTTCAGGCGTTCCAGAGTACAGCGTTCATCGCAACTCACCCACAGGTAATCACCAGTCCGTAATATTGTAGACAATCCTTCGCGTACGTGTTTGCCGTCGGCATTTAAACTTAGCTCCGGATTAAATTGCAAGGTTACTGTACTTTTTTTCATAGCCGTACTTTAATTAAAAATGTTTTTTGCCCAAATTGTGGGTTTTGTATTTGAAGCAAATTGGCTTCAAATCTAATAACTTAAAAATTATAAAACATTTAAAACGGAAAAGCTCCTGCTGGCAGGAGCTTTTCCGTTTTAAAACTAAGAAGTACGCTTAATTTTTTCACAAACTGCAGCCGGATGAATTCAATGCCAATATGCGCTTCCAACATATCAATACCGGCCGACAAATTTTCTAGCGGCACCTGGTATTCCAGCACAGTTAGCGGCTTGGTTGTATTTTGTTCTTTACTTTTCTCTTATCTTAAGCAATACTACTTTGAGTACGCTTAACTATTCTTTTTTTCGGTCTTTTCCGGGGCTTCCGGCTCCTTTACTTTTATTTTGTTATCCTTCGAAACACCCGAAACAACTTCAATGTTAATACCATCCGAAATGCCGGTTTTAACCAGTTGCTTTTTGAATTGTTGCGGACCGGTTTCTATTTCCACGTAAGTACTATCCTTACCTTTGCCAAATTGCAATAAGCTTTCTTTTAGAGCCAATACGTTTTCTTTCTGGTCGAGCACAATATCGGCATTCGCGCTGTAACCGGCCCGGATAAAGTCTTTGGGGTCTAACAATACTTTGGCGCGTACCTGAAATTTAATGGCGCCTTCTTCGGTAACTCCTTTGGGCGCAATGTACTCCAGTTTGGCTTTAAAGGTACGGTCTTCAATAGCGCCAATGGTTAAGTTCAGGTTCATACCTTCCCGTACTTTGCCTACTTCCGACTCGTCAATTTTTCCTTCAAAAATCAAATCTTTCATATCGGCCACAGTAGCAATGGAGGTACCTTCGTTGAAGTTATTACGCTCAATTACCGAGGTTCCTACTTTTACCGGCACATCGAGCAGCATGCCACTAATGGTAGAGTACACTAAGGTAGAACCGCCGCCGGTTCGTTGGGAAGCACCTTTTAAAGCAATTTGCAGGTTATTCTCGGCGGAGGTAAGAGCCTCTTTTTTCAGGCTGGCATCCAAGCGAATGCGATTAAACTCTTGTTCGGCAATTACTTTCTGGTCAAATAACTGTTGCTGCCGGGCTAGTTCGCGTTGCGCTTCGGCGTAATTAATGCGAGCGGTTTGCAAAGTTGACTGGGCGTTGTTCACGTTGGCTACGTTGGGCACAATTTTTATTTTTGCCAATAATTGACCAGCTTTTACAATCTGACCAGCTTCTACATACAACTGCTCCACAATACCTGAAACCTGCGATTTTACCTGCACTTCTTTACGCGGCACAATAGAACCGGTAGCTACCGTTTTTTTAACAATATTGGTGTAAAAAGGCTTTTCGGTTTTATAAACTATCGGATCGGTATTTGCTTTTTTGTAAAAGTAATAACCCAGCCAGCCCGAAAGCCCCAGAAAAACTACTACCACTAAACCTAAAAATACTTTTTTCATATATTAGATACTAGATGTTAGATATTAGATTGATGGTAGAGTAAATAGTCATGCTACCATCAACCACCCCCTCCTTATCCAAGGCGGGGAACTTATAGTATTTTGAAATCTACTTTTCAACCTTTCAACTTTCCAACCTGCAACTTGTAACCTGTAACTATCTCACTCATCGCGCAAAGCTTCCACCGGATTTACCCGGGCGGCTTTGGTAGCGGGAATCAAACCGGCTAGCGCACCGGAAAATACCAATAGTAGCACCGCTGTAAGGGCAATTGGTACGTTTACTTCGGGATTGGAGAAATAGCCCGCATCTACGTTCAGGCGCGTCATGAGGTAGTCAATTAAAGCAATTATGCCGGTACCGGCAATTAAACCTAACCAACCCGCCACGCTGGTAATAACAATAGATTCCTGAATAATTAAACTGATAATAGACCAAGGCGTTGCTCCCAAAGATTTTCGAATACCAATTTCTTTGGTGCGCTCTTTTACCACAATCAGCATAATATTACCTACCCCAATAATGCCCGCGATAATGGTACCGATGCTCACAATCCAGCTAAAAGTAGCAATGCCGGTAAACAAACCTTGTATGTCTTGAAATTCTTTCTCGATATTGGCGGAGCCAAAAGCCTTTAGATCATCGGGAGCCACAGAATGCCGTTTCATGAGCATTTGCTTTACTTTATCTTCCACCAAGGCAGCGGGTACGCCGGGTTTTGGCGTCATAGCAAAGTAACCTACTTCGTTTACTTTATTATAGGTTTGCTGCAAGGTAGTAAGCGGCAGAAAAATCGTTTGAGCATCCTGGGTTAATTCTTCGCCTTTACCCACTCCCCGGAAAATTCCGACAATCTGAAAATAAATGCCTTTAATCCGGATGTATTGCCCAATCGGGTTTTCGTCTTTCCCAAACAGCACCTCTACAATGCGTTCTCCTACCACGGCTATTTTGCGTTTTTCCCGCATGTCAATATCATTTAGAAAACGCCCTTTTAGAATATGCATGGGCTTTACTTCCCGAAAATCAGGGTTATCGCCGCGTACTGTAAACGAAGAGCTTTTAGTCAGACGGTTTACCGTAAACGTACCATCCAGTTCGTTGCTGGGCGCAATTATGGCTACTTCCGGCACTTCGGTCATTACCGCAGCCATATCGTCGTTGGTAAGCTGAATAAACCGGCCCGCTTTTAATCCTTTGTAAGGCACCGCCGTACGCTGCGTCCAGACGAAAACAGTATTTTTGGCAATATTGAAATCTTTAATCACGCCATTTTCCAGACCTTTGCCGGCTCCTAGCAAAACAATTAGCATAAATATTCCCCAGAACACGCCAAAAGCTGTTAAGCCCGTCCGCAGTTTATGTTTGCGCACTGTCGCGTAAATCTCCGCCCATTTATCTATGTCAATCATAGTTGTTAGTTGCTGGTTATTAGTTGCTAGCTGAAGAAAAACAAGCTAAACCTTAAGGCTAATGAAATATTTAATAAAGCCATGTAGCAATTTTTTACATTCTGTTACCAAGGCTAAAGATTCATTTAATGTATTTTCATCTACATAATTTAAATCGAAAGAGATAAATAGTTGCGTTTCTAGTTCATACAGGGAACCCCGAGCGATATAAAAGAATTGAATAGAATCTTTAGCGGAACTCCTACCACAGCCTTCAGCAATGTTAGACGGGATTGAAACTGCACTTCTTCTTAACTGGCTCGTTAAGGCAAATATTTCTTCTTTCGGGAAAGTAGCAGTTAATCGATAAATCAATCCGGCTAATTTTCTACTTTTCTGCCAAACTTCTAATTCCGTGTATGATTTCATATTTTTAATTATTCAGAAAACTAACAACCAGCAACTAACAACCAACAACTAATCCGCTCGAAGGGCCTCAATGGGTTTAATGTGGGCGGCTTTTAGGGCGGGGACTAAACCGGCTAAAGCACCGGCTAAAACCAGCAAAATAGTAGCGGAAATAGCTACCCCCAAGTCTACTTCGGGATGCGCGAAGAAAGGCAGTTCTACTCCGTTAGATTCGAGTAAATACCGGATAATATCCAAAAGTCCGGCTCCGGCCAGTAAACCTAAATAACCCGAGAACGCCGTAATGACGATAGATTCTTGCAGGATAAGACTTACAATGGAGAAAGGAGTAGCGCCTAAGGCTTTGCGCACCCCAATTTCGCGGGTTCGTTCTTTCACGATAATCAGCATGATGTTGCTTACGCCCACAATACCGGCAATGAGCGTACCGATACCCACAATCCAGACGAAAATTTCAATGCCCCGGAACAAGCCGTTTATTTGGTTCAGTTCCGTTTCGTTGTTATTCACGTATAAGGCCATGGAATCATCGGTGGAGAATTTGTGGCGTTTAGCCAATACTTTTTTTACTTTATCCTCAATTTGCTTGGCCGGTATTCCATTCTGCCCCACCATCGCCATTACCTGTACCTGGTTGGGTTGGTTAAACGTTATTTGCAGCGTAGAAAACGGAATGTAGGCTCGTTCTTCGCGGCGGGCGCCATCGTTTCCCTTAATATTAAAAATACCTACCACCTTGAAATATATGCCCCGGATATTTACGTATTCGCCAATGGCATTCTGGTCACCGAAAAGTACTTTTTTAGCTGCTTCGCCGAGTATTACTACTTTGCGTTTCTCCTTAGCATCCATAGCATTTAATAACCGACCTTTATTCAAACGTTCGCCGTTGAGTAGCAGAAAATCGTCGGTAGAACCGAAAACCTGGTACGAGCCATTTTGCTTTTTGTAATTGATTGTAAATTCCCCAAATAGCCGGTTACGCGGAGCAATAATTTTGATATTATTTACTTCCCGCATAATCGCCGTAAGATCATCGTTCGTAAACTTTATTTCCCGGCCCGGCGCTAACCCTTGGTGAGCGACCGAAGTGCGGCCGGTAAAAAAGAAAATGCTATTTTTAGCGCCCTCGCCAAACCGGTTATAAATACCATTCTGTAATCCTTTACCCATGCCCAGCAACAATACCAGCATAAAAATGCCCCAGAATACGCCAAAGGCCGTCAGGAAAGAACGCAGTTTATTCTTGCGTAATGTGCCTAATATTTCCTGCCATTTATCAAGGTCGAACATGCTTTTAGTCCATAGTCCACAGACCATCGTCTATGGCGGTTAAATAGTTATTAGTTGCTGGTTATTGGTTGGTAGATGCTAATTGCAATTGGCAAATGGTAACTGGTAACTGCTAACTGGTAATTGGTACATGAACCGGTTCGTTTACAATCAAGCCGTCTTTTAACCGAATGATGCGGCTGGTTTGGGCGGCAATATCGTTTTCGTGGGTGACAATAATGACGGTGATGCCTTCGCGGTTTACTTCTTTAAAAAGTTCCATTACTTCATAGGAAGTTTGTGTATCGAGGGCTCCGGTGGGTTCATCGGCTAAAATTAATTTGGGCTTGCTGATAAGCGCCCGGGCAATGGCTACCCGCTGGCGCTGCCCGCCCGATAATTCATTCGGCGAATGCTCGGCCCAATCGAGTAAACCTACCCGCTCCAGGTATTCCAAGGCTAGTTTGTTACGTTCCCGGCGGCCAACTTTTTGGTAGTAAAGCGGCAAGGCAACGTTTTCCATCGCATTTTTAAAAGAAAGCAGGTTAAACGACTGAAAAACAAATCCTAAAAATCTGTTGCGGTAATAGGCAGCTTTGGTTTGCGACAAATTACGAA
Organism: Adhaeribacter arboris; assembly: GCF_003023845.1. Classification (NCBI taxonomy): domain Bacteria; kingdom Pseudomonadati; phylum Bacteroidota; class Cytophagia; order Cytophagales; family Hymenobacteraceae; genus Adhaeribacter; species Adhaeribacter arboris. The sequence continues at coordinate 3,895,732 of NZ_PYFT01000001.1, forward strand.
TGTGCGCACCGGCTAAGTAATAATCACCGGCATCATAATCATCCAGAATACCCAGAATATTGAGCAGCGTAGATTTACCGGAGCCCGAAGAACCCATAATCGAAACCAGTTCTCCTTCCTCGATGGTAGTGTCAATACCCTTTAATACGTGCAGTTTGTTATGACCGACAGCGTAGTATTTATGAATATTCTGCAGTTTAATCATAACTGTTTTGCACGAGGCGTAGCTTAGGCCTAAAATTAAGGCATTGATATATAAAACGTTAACTTACTGGCAAAATAATACATTTAGCTGCAAAAGATAAATGTATCTGATATTTTACCTATTAAGCCGTAATAGACAGATGCGGTTTTAAGATTAAGAGTTGCCTCCTACAAAAGTAATTTTACTTAAATTTAAGTTTTCTAATAAAAGTAAGGATAAAAGAACTGCTCTTCAGGACAAAACTACTTATTACGTTGTTAATTGATTCCTTTTACAGAACAAGAGGTTAGATGCTGCTGCCACTTACAATAATTTCTATACTGATTTAAATATAAGATACAGGATCATACATTTATCCATAAAAAAGTAATTGCTTTTTATTACAATCTCATTTTAGCTCCATAAAAAAGCCATCTACTGAAAAAGTTGATGGCTTTTTTATGGAGCTAAAATGGGGTTAAGTTCAGTTGGTGGAGTATAGGAAGTACCTGCAACCTACCCAGTTGAACGTATCTCCTTAAATATGAATTGGCCGATTTTCTGATGCGGCTAAGCAAGCTTCTTTCATAGCTTCGGTGTAAGTAGGATGCGCGTGGCTCATACGAGCTACATCTTCGGCGGAAGCCCGGAACTCCATGGCCACTACCGCTTCGGCAATTAAATCGGCAATGCGCGGGCCAATCATGTGTACACCCAGAATTTCGTCGGTTTCCTTATCGGCCAGTACTTTCACAAAACCATCCGTATCCATCGAGGCTTTCGCTCGCCCGGAGGCTTTAAACGGAAAGGAACCAGATTTGTAAGCCCGGCCTTGTTCTTTTAGTTGTTCCTCGGTAAAGCCTACCCCGGCAACTTCCGGCCAGGTATACACCACTCCCGGAATCAGGTTGTAATTGATATGCGGCTTTTGACCGACAATTTGTTCAGCTACTAATACGCCTTCTTCTTCGGCTTTATGGGCCAGCATGGCGCCCCGAATAACATCGCCGATCGCGTAAATTCCCGGCACATTGGTTCGTAAATGGTCATCCACCGCAATCATACCGCGCTCGCCCATTTGCACCCCGGCATTTTCTAAGCCTAGTCCTTCGGTATACGGCTTACGGCCAATTGACACTAAGCAATAATCGCCTTCGAAAGTAACGGTTTCGCCTTTGGGATTTTGGGCGGTTACGGTAACCCCTTCGCCGGTGTTAGTAGCGCCGGTTACTTTGTGTTGGAAGTAAAAATCAAAACCTAAAGTCTTCTTAAGCACCCGCTGCAATTCTTTACCCAAGGATTTATCCATAGTAGGAATAATGCTGTCGAGGAACTCAATAACAGTTATTTTAGCACCTAAGCGTGCGTACACCGAACCTAATTCTAAACCAATTACCCCGCCACCGATTATGACCATGTGCTTCGGTACTTCTTTCAGTTCCAAGGCTTCGGTAGAGGTAATAATGCGTTGCTTATCTACCGGAATAAAAGGTAGTACCGTGGGTTTAGAACCAGTGGCAATAATAGTGTTGGTCGTTTCAATTTCCTGGGAAGTGCCATCCTGGGCGGTAATTTTAATCCGGTTTTTATCCACGAAAGAACCCAAACCGAAATACGTATCGATTTTGTTCTTTTTCATCAGATAGGTAATGCCATCGTTGTTCGATTTTACCACTTCGGCTTTGCGCTTTATCATTTGTTCCAGATTTACCTTTAGGTTATCCAGTTCAATGCCGTGGGTTTTAAACGTATGCGCCGCATTATGAAAATGCTCCGAAGAATCCAGCAAAGCTTTCGACGGGATACAGCCTACGTTTAAGCAAGTGCCACCTAACACGTTATATTTTTCAATAATCGCGGTTTTCAGGCCAACTTGCGCACATCGTATAGCGGCCACATATCCCCCGGGACCCGAGCCAATCACTACAACATCGTATTTCACGTCTTGTTTAGTTAAAAGTTGAAAGTTAAGAGTTAAGAGTTATTCTTCTTTGAGGTTAGAATGCTGCTGCTTAACATTTTTTGTAATTCCAAACAATCTGCATAAATACTTTTATAACCATCATCATCCAAATAATTAGCATCTTTTAATAACCGTAGCCAATAACTTGTTTCTCTGGTTTCCTTTAAAGAGATGTGTAGTTTATGTATAAAATCAGCTTTAGATTGTGCGGCTACTGCCTCCTCCACATTTGCGCCGATAGAAGTACCACTACGCAGTAATTGTTTGGCTAAAATATATTCCTTTTTTTGTTCTTTTAAGTGCTGATATAACTTAACTATTCGTAAAGCAAACTGATAAGATTTCTGTGCTACCAAGCTATCAGCCATAAGTTTAGTTAAGTGTTAAAAGTTGAAAGTTAAAATTTGCTACGCAGAAAATTTAAAAGTATTTGAATCAACTCATAACTTTTAACTTACTAATAGGCGTTACACGCCTATTAGTAGACGCATTGGGTCTTCCAGCAACTCTTTCACGCGCACCAGGAAGCTTACCGATTCACGTCCGTCGATGATGCGGTGATCGTAGGATAGGGCGACGTACATCATGGGGCGGATAACTACCTGGTCGTTAATGGCGATGGGCCGGTTCACAATATTATGCATACCCAGAATGGCTGATTGCGGGGCATTTATAATGGGGGTAGACATCATAGAACCGAAGACACCGCCGTTGGTAATAGTAAAGGTACCCCCGGTCATCTCTTCGATGGATATTTTGTTTTCGCGGGCTTTTTTAGCTAAACGAACTACTTCTTTCTCGATACCATCCAGCGATAAACTCTCCGCGTTGCGAATTACGGGTACTACCAAACCTTTCGGAGCGGACACCGCAATGGAAATATCGCAGAAATCATTATATACTAGTTCGTTTTCTTCGATTTGAGCGTTCACGGCGGGCCATTCCTGCAAGGCTACGGTACAAGCCTTCACGAAGAACGACATAAAGCCCAGGTTCACTTCAAATTTTTCCTTGAACTTGTCTTTGTACTTTGCCCGGATGTCCATAATTGGCTTCATATCCACCTCATTAAAGGTAGTAAGCATAGCCGTTTCGTTTTTCACGGCTACCAGGCGACGAGCCACTGTTTTCCGCAAACTCGACATTCGTTCGCGGCGCTGGTTACGGCTTCCCGGAGCAGCCACTGGTCCAGATGCTGTTTGTGGTGCCGTTGGCGCAGCTGCTGGGACTGGTGGCGGTGCAGGAGCAGCCGGTTTAGTCTGAGCTCCTACAGCATCTTCTTTCGTAATGCGGCCATCTCTTCCGGAGCCTACCACATCCGTCACGTTAATACCTTTTTCGGCGAGTATTTTACCGGCAGCTGGTGAGGGAGTGCCACTGGCATACGTTTGAGCGCCTCCATTGGTAGCAGCGGCCGCTTGCGCGGGCTGAGGTGCGGCAGCTGGTGCAGAAGTAGCAGGTGCGCCGGAAACAGCTCCGGTAGTACTTTCAATGGTACAAATTACGGCGCCTACTGGTACGGTTGCTCCTTCCTGAGCCACAATGTGTAAGGTTCCAGCAACTTCGGCGGGTAGTTCAAAAGTAGCTTTATCGGATTCTAATTCGCAGATAACTTCATCGAGAGCCACTAATTCGCCATCTTTTTTGAGCCACTTGGCAATAGTTACCTCCGTAATAGATTCACCTACAGTTGGAATTTTGATTTCTTTTGTCCCACCCTTGGCAGTAACTGCCGCATTGCCGGCTTGCGGATTATTATTCGTTGACACTGGATTGTAAGAACTCTCAGCTACTGGTGCTTTCTCGGCAGCAGGTGTGCCTTGCGGGTCGGTAATAGTTTGGGCTTCTGCCGGCTGCGATTCTGCTACTGCTCCACCATAACCAGAGCCACTGCCTTTACTTTCAGCGGTAGTGCCAGCAGCAGCAGGGCCGGTACCATTACTGCTAGCACCATCCTCAATGCTGCACAGTACTGTACCAATCGGAATGGTTTCGCCTTCGCCTACTTTTATCCGTAGTATTCCGGCTCCTTCAGCGGGCAGTTCAAAGGTAGCTTTATCAGACTCCAGTTCACAAATAACTTCGTCCATAGCTACCTGGTCACCGTCTTTTTTCAGCCATTTGGCAATAGTTACTTCGGTTATCGACTCGCCCACCACGGGCACTTTTACTTCCAATGACATATTTTTAGAGTTATGAGTTAAAAGTTATGAGTTATGAGTTAAAATTATAAAAATTTAGAGTTGATGCAGGTTAAAAGCAGCTAAGATTTACACTTAATTTACTTTTAGCCTACATCAACTCATAACTTTTAACTCATAACTCTAAACTATATCGCGAATGCTTTTTCGACGAGTTCGCGTTGTTCTTTGTTATGGATTTTAAGGTAACCGGTAGCCGGCGACGAACTTGCCTTGCGGGCAATAAAGTCCTGCAGAATATTTTTAAGCCGCAAGGCCCGCAAAATATACGCCCAATAACCCATATTCGAAGGTTCTTCCTGGGCCCAGTAAACTTTCGGATTATTGTATTTACTTAATTCCGCTTCCAGTTGCGGATGCGGGAAAGGATGTAATTGCTCTATCCGGATAACCGCTACATCTTTCCGGTTGTTTTTCTGCTGTTCGTCGAATAAATCGTAATAGAATTTGCCAGAACACAAAATAACCTTTTTCACTTCTTTGGCTTCGGCGTACGTATCACCAATTACTTCTTTAAAAGAACCGGAAGTAAAATCAGATAATGGCGAAACAGCTAAGGGGTGACGCAGCATTGATTTCGGCGCCATGTTAATTAACGGTTTCCGGAAGGGCAATGCTAATTGCCGGCGCAATACGTGGAAGAAGTTAGCCGGTAAAGTAATGTTGGTGACAAAAATATTGTATTCAGCCGCTAGCTGTAAAAATCTTTCCGGCCGGGCATTGGAGTGTTCCGGTCCCTGGCCTTCGTAACCGTGCGGTAATAACATTACCACGCCGTTCATGCGTTGCCATTTTGATTCGGATGGCGTAATAAACTGGTCAATCATTACCTGGGCCCCGTTGGCAAAGTCCCCGAATTGAGCTTCCCAAATAGCTAAGGCATTGGGGTTAGCCATAGCATAGCCAAATTCAAAACCTAACGCCCCAAATTCCGAAAGCAGGGAATTATAAATACGCATTTTCTCCTGCTTCTCGTCGATGTAGTTCAAACTATTATAACCTTGGCTCGTTTCAGCGTCGTGCAATACCGCATGCCGGTGCGAGAAGGTTCCACGCTGCACATCCTGACCACCCAAACGTACAATTTTATTCTCCAGCAACAACGAACCGTAAGCTAACAATTCAGCCGCCGCCCAGTTTAAAGTCTGGGTAGTGAAAAACATCTCCTGGCGTTCTTTCAGGAGTTTTTCTATTTGCTTTAAGGGTTTAAAACCTTCCGGAATAGTAGAAAGCGCTTTTCCAACTTTTTCTACCACTTCCTGGCTAATACTGGTATCCGGTGATTGGTCAAAATCTTCGGGTTTAGACCGGCGCAGTACCTGCCATTCTTTTTCCAGCACCTGGTAATTGTACGGCAACGGCTTTTGTTTCACCAGGTTCAAGCGGTCTTGTAGTAAATCACGGAACTCTTTGTCCATATTTTCGGCCAGTTGCGCGTCTACTTCGCCCCGGTTAATTAATACTTTATTGTAGATTTCCCGTGGGTTCGGATGCTTGGAAATCAGGTTATATAACTGCGGTTGCGTGAATTTAGGCTCATCGCTCTCGTTATGACCATGACGACGGTAACAAACCATATCTACAAAAATATCGGCGTGGAACCGCTGGCGGTATTCGGTAGCTACCTGTACGGCATAAACTACAGCCTCGGGGTCGTCACCATTCACGTGCAGTACCGGAGCATCAATAATTTTCGCCACATCCGTAGAGTAAATTGATGAGCGGGCATCCTCAAAATCGGTAGTAAAGCCAACCTGGTTATTAATTACAAAGTGAATAGTACCCCCCGTTTTATAACCTTCCAACTGCGACATTTGCGTCACTTCGTATACAATGCCTTGTCCTGCTAAAGCTGCATCCCCATGAATTAAAATAGGTAATATTTTGTGGTAATCGTTATTGTACATGCTATCGATTTTAGCCCGTACAAAACCTTCTACCACTGGGTTTACTGCTTCTAAGTGCGAGGGGTTAGGCGCTAATTTCAGGTTTACTTTTTTACCCGAAGCAGTAGTTACCTCACTGGAATAACCCATGTGGTATTTTACGTCGCCATCGCCCATAGTTAAATCCGGCACGGCGGTACCTTCAAACTCGCTAAAGATTTGTTCGTAGGTTTTACCTAAGGTGTTCGCCAACACGTTTAAACGGCCGCGGTGAGCCATCCCGATCATTACTTCCTCTACGCCCAATTCCGAGGCTTTATCGATAATAGCATCTAAAGCCGGAATAGTAGTTTCGCCACCTTCCAGAGAGAAACGCTTTTGGCCTAAGAATTTGGTATGCAAAAAGTTTTCGAAAACAACGGCCTCGTTTAACTTTCTAAGAATGCGTTTTTTATATTCTAAAGGCGGATTAAAATCTAAGAATTCTTTTTCTATTTTATCTCTAAACCAATCTAGTACTTCCGGGTCGCGGATGTACATATATTCGAAGCCGATGGTTTGGGTATAAATTTTATTCAGAGCCGCAACAATATCGCGCAGCGAAGAAGCACCAATACCAATTGCCTCCCCCGCCTGAAAAACAATATCCAAGTCTGCTTCGGATAAACCGAAATCTTTTAAATCCAGAAGAGCTTTGCGGTCTTTGCGCGGACGCACCGGGTTAGTCTTGGAAAGCAAATGAGCCCGGCTCCGGTAAGCCTGGATAAGATTGCGTACTTTTAACTCCCGATCAATATCCGAAGTAGAAGTTGTTAAGGGAGCTGTTGTTGGAGTAGCCGTTTTAGCCGTTCCATTAACAGATGGAGTAGATTTGCCGTTTTCTGAGGCATACTTTACAGAGAAATCGTATCCTTCAAAAAACTTGCGCCAACCAAAATCTACCGATTCCGGATTTTGTTGATAGGCTTTATACAACTCATCAATATACGATGCGTCTGCATTAGCGATATACGAAAAATTACTCATGAAAAACGGTTGTTAAAAATTTGGTTTCAAATGTAAATACTTTAACAATAATAACGAAATATTAATTCGCATAAGCGAATATAACTAATTATCAGGGCCATAAATCTATTTCTTGTTCTTGTTCAGAATAGAATAGATAATAAATTACTGTAGTTAAGATTAATATTTGTGTATTAAACACCTCATATCCAGTAGATAAATAGTATTTTAAGTTTTCGATAATACCTTATTAACTATTTTCTAATAAATGATAGCTTAATATTAGAAACATTACGTCATTTATTGAAAGGTTTTTAATAAAAATTCTGCTATCTAGTACCCTTAGATTCCTGTTAAAGTTTCGTTTAATCTGCTTAATCTATTATCCGGTACATTATCCTGGCTATTTCCGTAACAGTATTTATCTTACGGAAAAATTAAATTTGAAACTGCATGAAAAGAAATTATTTTCTTCTGTTGGTCATAGTAAGTATTTTTTGTGGGCTAAGTTGCCAAAATAAAAATAAAGAGCAGCAAGCCGAACAAACCGTACTAAATACGCAACAACCTACTGATACTACCAAAACAACCCCAATTTATGCCCGCTTAAGTAAGTACGTACAAGTAAAGCTAGCTGCTGATTTAAATACGCTTACGGCGAAAGAAAAGCAGATGCTGCCCTTATTAATAGATGCCGCTAAAATTATGGATGACATTTTCTGGTATGAAGCTTACGGCAACCGGGACTCTTTGCTTAATGCCATTCAAGACGGCGCTACCCGCAAATTTGTAGAAATAAATTATGGTCCTTGGGATCGCTTAGAAAATAATGAGCCTTTTATTCCGGGTGTAAAATCAAAACCAGAAACAGCTAATTTTTACCCCCAGAACATGACTAAAGCTGAGTTTGAAAAAGCAAATATTAAAGATAAAAAAAGCCAGTATACTCTGTTGCGCCGCGATGCCAAGGGTAAACTTATAACCGTACCGTATCATGTTCAGTTTAAAGCTCAGGTAGAAAAAGCTGCTGATTTATTGAAGCAAGCCGCCACCCTAGCCGAAGATGCGGGGCTTAAAAAGTACCTTGCTTTACGAGCCGAAGCGCTGCTCACCGACAAGTACCAACCCAGCGACTTAGCCTGGATGGACATGAAAACCAATAATATTGATTTTGTAATTGGTCCTATTGAAGTATACGAAGACAAATTATATAATTATAAAGCTGCCCATGAAGCTTATTTATTAGTTAAAGACCAGGCCTGGAGCCAGCGTTTGGCAAAATATGCTGCTCTCTTGCCTGAATTACAAAAGGGTTTACCCGTATCAGCTCCATACAAAAAAGAAACGCCGGGTACTGATTCGGATTTAAATGCCTATGATGTAATTTATTATGCCGGCGATTGCAATGCGGGCAGCAAAACCATTGCCATAAATTTACCTAACGACGAAGAAGTACAACTCAAAAAAGGCACCCGCCGGTTACAGTTAAAGAATGCCATGCGGGCCAAGTTTGATAAAATTATGGTACCGGTAGCCAACACTTTAATTGCTGCGGACCAACGGCAGTTTATAACTTTTGATGCTTTTTTCGCTACCACCATGTTTCACGAAGTAGCGCATGGCTTAGGCATTAAGAACACCATTAATAAAAAAGGAACGGTACGCGATGCCTTAAAAGAACAAGGCTCAGCTCTGGAAGAAGGTAAAGCAGATATTCTGGGTTTGTACATGATTACTCAACTTCATAAAAAAGGCCAGATAGAAGGCGATTTAAAAAATTTCTATACTACTTTTTTAGCGGGTATTTTCCGGTCGGTGCGGTTTGGCGCAGCCAGTGCGCACGGGCAAGCCAATATGGTACGTTTTAATTTTTTCGCTCAAAACGGCGCCTTCGTGCGCGATGCGGCTACGGGCACCTACCGCGTAGATTTTGCCAAAATGGAGCAGGCCATGAATAAACTATCAGAAACAATACTTACTCTGCAAGGCAACGGCGATTATACCGGGGTGAAACAATTACTCACCAAACAAGGAAAAATTAGTCCGGAACTGCAAAGCGATTTAGCTCGCTTGACTAAAGCGGAAATTCCGGTAGATGTGGTATTTGAGCAAGGCAAAGCAGTACTGGGGCTTCCATAAGTTTTTTCCTGGCTGGTTGTACGGGTAAAAGTAAAATTTTTACTCTGGCTTTCTATTAATTCACTTTAAGTAACCCAGCTAAATCTTATTTCATTTAGTACCTGCCCTCTTTCTTAGTAAACTTGGCTAAATTGTTATTTTTCTGATATTTACAACCGAAAACCTGGCCCACAGTAGCGTAATCTACTTAGTTAAATACGTAACTTTTACCGAGAGCAGTCAGTACATATAACATTAAATGATGTACTTCGGGCAGCTTTACGCCATCCGTATGCTGGGCTGCAAGGCAAAGCGTACTTTTATCTTTTATGACTTCAACCAAAGCTGGGGCAACTATCGATTTAGCATTGCTCTTTCATTCTCTCCCGGGTTTATACCTTATTCTGAATACCGATTTAAACATTATAGCGGTTAGCAATGCTTATTTAAAAGCCACTTTAACCAAGCGGGAAGATATTGTTAATCGATACGTTTTCGATGTATTCCCGGAAAACCCAGCGGCTTCGGATGTTCACGCAGTGGGAAATTTACATGAATCGCTCCAAAAAGTTATTCAGCAGAAAAAAACGCATCGGATGGGGACGCAACGCTACGATATTCAAAGACCAGCGGAACGAGGAGGTGGGTTTGATAAGCGGTATTGGAAAGTTCGGAATAAACCAGTTGTAAATGCCAACGGCGAATTGCAGTACATTGTTCATCAGGTAAAAGACGTAACCCGTTACCACTTAGAAATGCAAGCGCATTGGCGGAACGAAGAATTACTGCACGTAGCCCTGCAAATGATTAATGACGTTATCTGGGATTGGAATTTACTGAATAATAAACTTAAATGGAGTGAAGGTTTTAACACCCGGTTTGGTTACCATAAAGAAGAAATTGAAACTACTATAGACTCTTGGTACTCCCGCGTTCATCCGGAAGATGCAGCGCGCGTTGAGCACAGCGTACAAAACGTCATTCAACATGGTCTGGAAGTCTGGAGCGATGTATACCGCTTTAAACGGAAAGATGGTTCCTACGCCGAAATTCTGGACCGGGGCTTTGTACTGCGCGATGGCAACCAGAAACCCTATCGTATGATTGGGGCCATGATTGATATGAGCGAAGCCAAACAAGCAGAGCAAGAAGCCCGGCAAAATGCGACCCGCTTTAATAGCTTAATGGAAGCATTGCCCATCATGACCTGGACTGCTCTGCCTACCGGCGAAGTAAACTATTATAATCAACGTTGGTCGGAATATCTGGGCGTATCGCAACAAAAAATATTAGAACTTGGCTGGGAAAATTACATCCATCCGGATGATAAAGCTATCACGCATAGTAAATGGCAGCATGCCCTAGCTACCGGCACTAACTTAGAGATAGAAAACCGTTGGCGGTCCGCTAACAGCAATGAGTACCGTTGGTTTTTGGTTCGGGCTGTACCCATCCACGACGAAAAAGACCAGATTACTCTTTGGGTTGGCTCCCACACTGACATTGAGGTACACAAGCGATTTCAGGAAGAGCTACAAATTCGCGACGAAAAATTACAACGTATCCTAAGCCAGGCCCCCGCGCATTTCTGTTTAGTAAAAGGACCGGATCAGATTATTGACCTGGCAACGCCCGGAATTCAGCAACTTTTTGGCAACCGCGAATGCCTTGGATTACCCATTGCCACTGCCTGGCCCGAGATCGAGGAACAAGGTTTAACCCGGCTAATGAAGCAAGTTTACTCTAGTGGCGAGGCCCTAATTTTTCGGGAAACCAAAGTAATGGTAGATCGCCATAACGAAGGCCAATTACAAGAAGGATATTTTAGCTTTACTTATCAGCCTTTCCGGGACAGCCATGGTACCATTGAGGGAGTATTAATTTTAGCTATTGAAGTAACCGGCCAAGTACTGGCGAAACAGCAAGCCGAATTGTTAACGGAACAGCTGCGGACGGAAAAAGAACGTTTTGAATTTCTGGCCGAAACCATCCCGCAATTTATCTGGACAACGGACGCACAAGGTTACCACGAGTATTTTAACCAACGCTGGATTGATTATACGGGCTACAATGTAGAAGACAGTAAAGGCACCGAAATGTGGAACAATTTACTGCATCCTGATGACCGAGAACGGTCGCGGATTCGCTGGGAACATTCGCTGCGCACCGGCGAATTTTACGAAGTGGAGTACCGCTTTAAAAGTAAAACCGGAAACTACCGCTGGTTCTTAGGTCAGGCTACTCCCATGTACGATGCCAATGGTACCATTACCAAATGGTTTGGCACCTGCACCGATATAGAAGAAAAAAAACGAGCCGAAGAAGAATTACTGGCTATTAACCAGGAACTGCGCAAGACAAACGAAGATTTAGATAGTTTTGTCTATACCGCTTCGCACGATTTAAAACTACCCATTATTAGTATGTCGCGCATTTTTAGTGAACTTACCCAGTCAGCCCAGTTTACCGCCCCGGATGCCGAACTTTTAATAACCATGTTTCATAAATCGCTGGATCAGCTTCATACAACTATCCGGGACTTAGCTGATATCGTACAGGTACAAAAAAATTTAGATCAACATCAGGAAATTACCTCGCTGGCTGAAATTACCCAAGAGGTTCAACTAAGCATTCAGGATATGATTAAAGAATCGGATGCCCAAATTATTAGTCATTTTGCTACCGTTCCAACTATTTACTTTTCGCGCGTTAATCTTAAAAGTATTATTTATAACCTGCTGAGCAACGCAATAAAATACCGTTCTCCGCACCGGAATCCCATAATTACCATTAAATCAGATAAAGAAAATGAATTTACCGTGCTAACCGTACAGGATAATGGTTTAGGTATTAACTTAGAGCGGCACAAAGGCAAATTATTTCAAATGTTTAAGCGCTTTCACAACCACGTAACCGGTTCCGGAATTGGCTTATACATCATAAACCGGATTGTCCAGAACAATGGCGGACGCATAGAAGTAACCAGCGAAGTAGATGCCGGCACCACGTTTAAAGTATACTTAAAGAACCAGGATAGAACCCATAGCACATGAGAAAAATTATACCTTTAAATTTAATAATGCTGGTGGATGACGACGATACCACCAATTACTTAAATCATCGTCTGCTAACTCAAATGAATGCTGCTCGCCATATTAAGGTGGTGAAAGACGGGGAAAAAGCTTTCGAATACTTGACTCATGCTTGCGATAAAGCGAACCATGCCACCCACCCCTGCCCGGACTTAATTTTTATGGATATTAAAATGCCGGTAATGGATGGTTTTGAGTTTCTGGAAATGTACGAACAAGCAGATCTGGCGCTTAAAAATAAGGTTACCATTTTAATGTTAACTTCCTCGGCTAGTTTTTACGACTTGGAGCGTTTAAAAAAATACGAGGCCGTTAAAAAGCATTATTCTAAAGCTCTTACCGAAGCCGACGTTAAAGAAATATTAACCGAGTATTTCCCGAACCACATTACCGTTGCAGAAAACTAACCAAAGCCGGGCGGTTCTTTCTGCGCTTGGTTACCAATTTGTACCAGCAATAAACTTTTTCCTTCACCTTTTATTTAGATCTGTTTTATTATAATTTAATTGGTAAATGGATCTAGAACAAAATACCTACCTGCAAATTGTATATCGGGCGGTAGCGGTGTATGTATTTATTATTCTGGCTATCCGGTTATTCGGCAAAAAAGAACTTAGCCAGTTATCCGTCATCGACCTGGTATTTATTTTACTCATCAGCAATGCCGTACAAAATGCCATGGTCGGTCCCGATACTACTCTAAGCGGTGGACTAATGGCTGCTGGCGCCTTGTTTTTAACCAATTATATCTTAAAGCTAGTAGTTTACCAATCGAAGACCTGGAGTAAATTTTTACAAGGCGAACCGGTAATGCTTATTTACAAAGGCCGGGTAAAAGAAGCTAATCTGCGTAAAGTGCATCTGTCGAAAGCCGAATTAGAGGGCGCGGCCCGGGAGCACGGCGTGGAAGACCTTAGCGAAGTGGATTTAGCGGTTTTAGAAATTGATGGTAATATTAGCATTCTGACGCACGATTTCCGGCAGAAGCATATTACCCAGCGTAAAATTGCCGCGAAGCAAACCCAAAATAATTCCGACGGTTAAAATTACTAGCACCCTAAAGAAATAATGCTTCTATTAAATTTTACCAGAATTTATGCATGTGGCTCGTTAAGTTTATGACTTAAAACGGTATTACGAGCTGGCAACAAGCCGGTCAGGCCATGGTAAAGCAGCGTAATTTTTATTTTAATTTTGCTCTGTAGCGTTTAGTATTACGTAGATCTTTTTAACCAGTTTATGAAAAAAATCTTTCTTTTAACGATTGCTGGCTTACCGTTATTATTTAGCTGCAGCGAAAATAATCGTCAACCCACTGCCGAAACTAATACTGCCATCACGGAAGCCATTCAGCCGGCTCTTACCAGTTTTACCGCTGATGCTATTCTAAAACATACGAAAGTATTAGCATCTGATGCCTACGAAGGCCGGGCTCCGGGTACTAAAGGCGAAGATTCTACGGTGGCTTACCTGACCCGCCAGTTTAAACAACTTGGATTAGCGCCCGGCAACCCGAATGGTACTTACATCCAGGATGTACCGCTTTACGGTTTTGCCGCGCAGCCTACCGCTTCTTTTACGGCGAATGGCAAGAAAATTAATCTTTCTTTTCCCAACGATTACGTGGCTTTTTCGCACCAATACAAACCCCGCGTTACCGTTACTAACTCCGATATGGTATTTGTGGGTTACGGGATTGTAGCCCTCGAATACGGTTGGGACGATTACAAAGGCGTGGATGTAAAAGGCAAAACTATTGTGATGTTAATTAACGACCCACCTATTCCGGATGGCAGTGATACCTCGAAACTGGATGGGAAGCTGTTTGGCGGCCGGGCCATGACGTATTACGGCCGCTGGACCTACAAATACGAAATTGCCTCGGAAAAAGGAGCGGCCGCCGCCATTATTATTCACGAAACTGGTCCGGCTGGTTACCCTTATGAAGTAGTATCGGGCAGTAACAGCCGCGAAAACGTCGATATTCAGACTCCCGATAAAAATGCCGGGCAGGTAGCGGTAAAAAGCTGGATTACCACCGATAAAGCAAAAGAGTTATTGGCCGCTTCGGGGCAGGATTTTGCCGCGCTTAAAAAAATGGCTCTTCAAAAAGATTTTAAACCGGTAGCTTTACCGGCCAAAGCCAACTTCGATTTAAAACTGACCTTGCGCGAGCTGAAAAGCCGGAATGTGATTGCTAAATTAGAAGGCTCCGATCCAAAGTTAAAAAACGAATTCGTGGTTTATACCGCCCACTGGGACCACCTGGGCAAAGACCCTAAACTTACCGGCGACCAGATTTACAATGGCGCTCTCGATAATGCTACCGGTACGGCTGGCTTACTCGAATTGGCCGAAGCGTATAAAAAATTACCGGAAACGCCTAAACGCAGCATCTTGTTTTTGGCGGTAACCTCCGAAGAAAAAGGTTTATTAGGCTCTAAGTATTACGCGGCCAACCCTTTGTACCCCCTTAATAAAACTTTGGCGGATATTAACATGGATGTACTCAACGCGTACGGCCGTACTAAAGATGTGATTATTATTGGCTATGGTAATTCTACTTTAGATGATATTTTGGCCCAGGCGGCGCAAACCCAAAGCCGGAAAATAGTGCCAGAAGCCACCCCGGAAAAAGGCTCTTTCTACCGTTCGGATCATTTCGAGTTTGCCAAACAAGGCGTACCGGCGCTTTATGCTGAATCCGGCGAAGAAGCGGTAGATAAGCCGCAAGATTATTTCCGGAAAAAAGCCGAAGCTTATACTGCCAACGATTACCATAAAGTAACGGACGATGTTAAAACGGATTGGGATTTTTCCGGCGCCATCCAAGATTTACAACTGTACTTTATAGTAGGCTACGACGTAGCGCAAGGCAATACTTACCCCGAATGGAAACCTGGTACCGAATTTAAAGCTAAACGCGAAGCCACGTTAAAAGTACAGTAAGACTGTTATTAATAAATCTAAAATGCAGTTAAACCCAGCAGGCTTTGGAAACATTATTGTCCGAAACCGGGGTCTGGAGAATTAAAATAAAATTTATCCCACTCTCTCAAGTTATCCTGGAAGGATCTAACCAGTTAAAAGCAATGGCCGTAGCTAAACCAGTCCCGCCATTATTTACTTTTAGCAAGTAATGCCCGATTTTACGGCGGGCCTTTCTTCTTTTCTGCCGGTTAGATTCTTCCAGGATAACGGAAGAGAGAATAGATCATACAGCAGTTTGTAAGGTTTCGGATAATCCTGATTTGATTATATAAATTAAAATTGCTATAGCCTAAAAATCTTTCCTTAAAAGAATCTTTTCTATTATAAAATAAAAAGAACTCCCTAAGACCAGGCAAGCTACCGTGCCCACCCAATTAATACCATTCTGAAATAAAAAGTTGTCGTTGCTCAGGTAACCGGCTCCGGTCATGTAATTAAAAATATTGAACGGCTTAAAAAACGGGAATTTAGAAACAAAGAAAAGAGTAACCATAATACCTACTCCTACGGTGGGCACTACTAGTTCCTTCGAGATAAACAAAGACAGAAATACGCCTAAAATCATAAACAAAACCCCACCGGTGCTCATCAAGAAACTAAATAACAAAGCATCTTTTAACGGATAAGTAAAATGATAAATCGTGGCTAAACCTGGAATGAGTACAACCGGAACGAATGCCAAAAGAACCATCTCGATTATTGCCACAATAATTTTAGAGCGGAATAATAATTTGCGATGCAAAGGCAAGGCCAGGGTAAACAACGCACTACCATTTTGTTTTTCGTGCATTAAGCCCCCCAACCCAAAAATAAAACACGAGAAAATAAACATGGTTAATAAATAACCTTTGTATAAAAGCACCCACACGTATTGGGTAAAAACCAGGTGCTTCGCAGGATAGTTGGCGGAATAGTCCGAAATAAATTTTTCGGAACGATTGATAGTAAAAAAAATAATCACCGCAATAATCAGAACCGACGAAAAAAATTTCGTCCGGCTTTCCAACCAGTTCTTATATAACAGGATGCCTAAATAATTCTGCATAATCAAAAGTCCCGTTTTTTAATAATCTGAAAGGATAGCAACAGTAAACTACTTCCCGCAAAAAAACAACCGATTAATGCCTGCCAGGTGAAAAATGCGGGTTTGTTACTTTTTCCGGCCATCAGGGATTGTAGATCGAAAAGGCGGAGCCAGTAAGCTTTGGGAATATTTTCGGTATCCGGCGGATAAACGACATAAAAAACAATGATTAACCCTAACATAATCAAAAAAGGTAAAACATCGGTTTTTATAATGGTATTCATAAATACACCTAAAGCGTAGAATACCATGCCGCCTAAAATAAAATAACAAGCATGAACTAAAGCCTCTTCCAAAGGGTAACTCCTACCCGTAAAAAATGAAAAAAACGGAATAATAAAAACGGGTACCAACGCTAATACCACTATTTCAGAGAAGCTGACGGCAATTCTTTGCAGAAAAAGTTGCTTCCGGGTTACCGGCAACGCAAGCGTGAATAAAGAGCTTCCTTGCTCATACTCATTCTTGATACCGCCCAGCGATAAGATTACGGCAAAAATTACCCAGATATTCTGCAAAAGGTAATTATAAAGAAAGTGCCAGATAAAGTAACGATAATCGGCTATGGCCAGGGGCATCCACCAGGGATCTTCCCACTCCGGATGCAATTGCTTATCAAGCGCCCATTGCGCAAGAATCATGGGTTGCCCCAGAACAAAAAACATACTCACCGCTACTACGAAAACTAAACCAATAAAAAAGCGGGTTTTAGTTTCAAGCCAAATCTTGTAGAGCAACATCTTCTTCAATAGCTTTTAAATTTTCTAAAAAAATATCTTTCAGACTTAAGTCGATGATTTCCAAAGAAAGTGGTTGCAGTTTGCTTATTTGGGCTATAATTGGACCGGTTGGTCCTTTTACCAACAACATCACCCAATTGCCTTCCTGAGTTACACTTTTAATGCCGGGCAGGTTAAAAAGAGCCCGAGGTGGTGAAAAAGTAAAGTAAAGTTTGATTTGCTTGTAATTACTTTTTAATTCATCTAATGGAGCTAATTCGATCCGTTTTCCGCGGTGAAGCATTAGAATGGTATCGGCTACTTGTTCTACTTCGTAAACCTGATGGGAGGAAAAAAGTACGGTTTTTCCTTCTGCGGCCAGGGTAACCAAGAGCTTTAACACTTTTTCGTTATTTACCGGGTCTAATCCTTCCGAAGGTTCATCCAGAATAAGTATTTCTGCGTTCCGGCAAACTCCTAGAATGAGAGCCGTTTGGGTGCGCATGCCTTTCGATAATTTGCTTATTTTTCGGTCAATCGGTAACCTAAACTCCTGTAGTAAATGCTTTTCTAAATCTTCGCGCCAGTTCGGAAAAAATGATTTGGTAAAGCGGATAATTTGGCCCACGGTCATGTAATCGTATAAGCGTTTATCTTCGGCTACGTAGGCTACTCGTTTTCTTATTTCTAAGCTATCTTCTTCTTTATCTATGGCGTAACCTAAAATATTTCCACTGCCTTCGGTTGGTTTTACCATACCCAATAACATTTTAATAGTAGTACTTTTACCGGCCCCATTTTGCCCTAAGAACCCACAAATACTGCCCCGTTGTACGGAGAAGCTTAAATGATCGACAGCCGAAACATTTTGATAGAGCTTGGTTAAATTTTTAACGGTAATTACTTCTTCCATGCGGCTTCTTTTAAATAGTTGGTTTCTTTTTTAAGCAGTTCGGCTTCCATTATTCTTCTAATTTCAGGAGTACTTAATCCTTTGCTGAGCAACCGCTCAATAATTTTTTGGATAGACAGCGCTCCCTGAGAAATTATTTCGGCTTTGGAAATACTAGCTCGCTTACCGGTGATAAAAGCGCCGGTACCGTGATGAATTTCAATTACTCCTTCGGTTTCTAATTCTTTGTAAATTTTAATAACCGTATTTGGATTAATTACCAGCTGTTCTGCCAAAACCCGAACACTAGGCAATTGATCGCCGGCTTGAATAGCTCCTAATTCAACAGCATGAATAATTTGTTCTTTCACCTGTACATAAATAGGAATACCCGAAGTAAGATTAGGTTTGGTAAACATCAACTGTTCTATTGTTATATAACAGTATAAATGTAGAAGTAAAATTGAATAAAAAAAGTATTCCGAAATATTTTTTTATTTAGCCGAGAAAGTTGTCTAAATCAGACTTCTAAGAAGCCTATTTATAAAATCCGAAGTTTGCCTGTTAGTATATGTTTGATAGTTTTGTCCGCACTTTAAAATAAAATTCCTGGAGTGTTCGGGTTACTTTTTGGGCAATAAAGTATTAAGTACAACAATTGAAAATCATTACTTTTAATAAAGGATTATGAAAAATCTATCAAAAATCACGGTTTTAGCGTTTGCCGCTCTTTCCTTTACTTTTGCTTCCTGCGATTCTAAAAAAGCAGAGAATGCCGAAACTACTACTGAAAGCGCAGTTGATGCGGCGGGCGCTGAATTAGATTCGGCCACTACCCCAAGTGAAGGTGATACGGCTGTAGTACAAGACCAACCTGTACAAGATGGCGTAGTTGATTCTACTGGCACAAAATAAGGAAATGTACTATTTTGGAGAGCCTTGCTTCTTACCGGGAGCAAGGCTTTTTTGTTTTTACCCCAACTTTAAAAGCGATAGTACCAAGCAGAAAATGATTCATAATTGTTATAAAAATAAGTCAGGAGAAATACTTATTTTACGATAAATTTTACCCAGAGAACGTACAATATAATTTGTCAAATACGCGCAGAATATTATTTAGAATTTATTTTCTCTTCGGTATCCCTTTTACTAATTATAAAATTTCGCTGCTTACTGCAACATACTTTATGGTATCAGGTAGTCGTTTTAATAGAAAGTATTTTTCACTAAATCTTTATCAGCCATGCTTTTATTCCGGAATAGTTTTGTTGCTTTTATTCTTTTAGTAATTACTTCTTTCACCCTTTACCACCACGGTTGGGCCGATTACGATCAGGATAAAGTAATTGATTTTACGGGTCCGATTCAGGAATTTACTTTCGAGAACCCACACGCTATAGCCAAGGTAAAACAAGACAAAAAAGTCTGGACGGTAGTTTTGGCCCCCACCAGCCGCATGCAGGAACGGGGAGTGCCCACAGCTAAACTAGTTAAAGGCAGTCAACTGCACGTGGTAGGCTATCCGCACAAAGAAAAGAAAGAGGAAATGCGGGCCGAGCGAATTTTCGTAAACGGGACAAAATACGAGCTGCGCCGCTAAAATATGATACACTGGCTAACCTGGTTGGAGCATAGTGCCTTCGCTGTTGTTATTCGCCGGTCGTCGTGGTTGTACCCTGCTCTCGAAATAGTCCATATTGTAGGTATTGCTTTGCTGGTCGGGGCAGCTTTCCTTTTCGACTTGCGGTTACTAGGCTTCTCCCGGCATTTACCGGTAAGGGGGTTAGCCAATCACCTGCTTACCTGGTCCCGGCGCGGACTTATCTTAATCATACCTTCCGGATTTCTCCTTTTTAGTACCAACGCCATTGCCTTGGGCCAGGATATTACATTTTATATAAAAATGGCATTGCTAGGGCTGGCCGGGGTAAATGCCTGGGCGTTTCATGCCTATTTTCCTAAAATAAGAAATCCGGATAAAAACTATTTTCTTCCCTTTCGCGCCAAACTGGCGGCCGTTTGTTCTATTATTCTCTGGATCGCTGTTATTGCCTGCGGCCGTTTGCTGGCTTATTAAACAATATCGTTTGACTGCTAGTGGGAGCTAGTTAAGTAAGTAAACTATTGTATCTAAGTATGAGACTAAATAAAGATTAAAACGTATGGAAACCATTTTAAAACGTATAAGATATTCCTTTTATCAATAGACCGAACTAAAGCTACTTTATGAACAACACGCGCATTGAGCACGACTTTATTGGCGAAAAAGAAATTCCAGCCGAAGTTTATTATGGGGTACAAACCCTTCGCGCCCTCGAAAATTTTAATATTACCGGCCAGCGTATTTCGCAGGAACCGTTTTTTGTGCAGGCCTTGGCTTACGTAAAAAAAGGAGCCGCTCTGGCTAACCGCGACTTAGGCGTACTGGACCCGCAAATTGCCGAATTTATTAGTAAAGCCTGCGATCAACTGATTGCCGGTAAGTATTTAGATCAGTTTCCTTCGGATATGATTCAGGGCGGCGCCGGTACGTCTGTAAACATGAACGCCAACGAAGTTATCGCCAACGTGGCGTTGGAAATGATGGGACACGCCAAAGGCGAATACCAATATTGCCATCCCAATAACCACGTTAATTTTTCGCAATCTACCAACGATGCCTACCCAACGGCTTTCCGGATTGCCTTACTGAATAAACTAACGGCCTATACGCAATCTCTTACCGCTTTATCGGCGGCCTTTGAAGCCAAAGGCGTGGAATTTAAAAATGTGCTGAAGATGGGTCGCACGCAACTCCAGGACGCGGTTCCCATGTCGATGGGCGACGAGTTTAAAGGTTTTGCCAATACGCTCGCCGAAGAAGTAGGCCGCCTGGAAGATGCCAAGCAACTGATTGCCGAAATTAACATGGGCGCTACCGCCATTGGCACCGCGGTAAATGCGCCGGCCGGTTACCCCGAGCTGGTAACCAAATACTTAGCCGAAATAACCGGCCTGCCTCTGTATCTGGCTCCCGATTTAATTGAAGCTACTTCCGACACGGGCGCGTACGTACAACTTTCCGGGGTTTTAAAGCGCACGGCCGTAAAAATATCTAAAATCTGCAACGATTTACGCTTGCTTTCGTCGGGCCCGCGCACCGGTTTGTTCGAGATTAGTTTGCCGCAAATGCAGCCGGGTTCTTCTATTATGCCGGGCAAAGTAAATCCGGTCATTCCGGAGGTGGTAAATCAAACCGCTTATTACGTTATTGGGGCGGACCTTACTATTACCTTAGCTGCCGAAGCGGGCCAGCTGCAATTAAACGTGATGGAGCCGGTAATTTCTTTCTCCTTGTTCACTTCTATTACTTACATGACGAACGCCTGCTATACGCTGCGCGAAAAGTGCGTATTGGGTATTGTCGCTAACAGCGCCCGCACCCAGGAAATGGTGATGCATAGCATCGGTATCGTTACTTTACTCAACCCCATTATTGGTTACGAAGCCGCTGCGGCTACCGCCAAAGAAGCCTTACAAACCGGTAAGTCTATCTACCAGATTGTGGTAAAAGAAAGGCAATTGGTTACTCAGGAAAAATGGGATGAGTTGTATTCTTTCGAGAATTTAATCCGGCCGAAATTTGTGCAGGGGTAAAAAACCCGGTAGGTTTTACAAATCTACCGGGTTTGGGGCAATTGAGTGCGTAGTTCTATTCTTTAAAAATACTTATATTCAAAGCTTGAGTAGATCTCACCTTACTTCCCCAAGATGCGCTTTAAATTAGAGTTACGCTTACCCGCTAAAAATAACCTACTTCCACTAAATTATCAATACGAACTCTCCGCCTGGATTTATAAAGTTCTTAATTTAGGCGATGCTTCTTTTAGTACCTGGCTGCATAACCAAGGTTATTTAACGAAGGGCAAGCCTTACAAACTATTTACTTTTTCCCGGCTGCAAGTATCCCAATTTAAAATTCAGCAAGACCGGCTGCAAATCTTAAGCGGTTCGGTTTCGTTGCTCCTTTCTTTTTATACGCCCGTTTCTGCCGAAACTTTTATTACCGGTTTATTTCGGCAGCAGCAATTTTCGTTGGGCGATGCCCAAAGCCGGGTGCCTTTTGAAGTAAGTACCATTCAGGCAGAATCTGGGCCGGAGTTCAACGGTAAGGCCCGGTTCCGGCTGCTTTCGCCGGCTTGCGTGAGTACGTCGCGGTTACAGAACGGTAGAAATATGCCCCTTTACCTCGCGCCGGATGAGGTTAACTTTGCCCCGATCTTTATTCAAAATTTACTACACAAAATAGAAGCCGGGCAGTTAGTCAACAGCGCTTCGGTAACTTTACCTGCCTTAGAGGAAGTACGTTTTACTTTATTAAGTAAGCCCGTTTCTAAGCTTGTTACCATTAAAGCGGGCACCCCGCAGCAAACCAAAGTACGCGGCTATTTATTTGATTTTGCCTTACAAGCGCCCCAAGAACTACTGGAAGCGGGTTATTACGCCGGATTTGGGGAGAAAAACAGTTTGGGATTTGGCTGCGCGGAGGTGCTACCATAAACCGGCGAAGATGAAAAAACCCGGTAGGTTTTGAAAACCTACCGGGTTTGAGGGGGTTATTATATTAAATGTAAATGATATTTTTTATATTTTGTAATATACCTAAAGGATAATTATTCCTAGTCTCAGGTAAATTTTAGCTAAAATGCCGAATGGATTTTTCAAAAATAATTACGCTTGAACCAGGTAAAAGAAGCGGTAAGCCCTGTATTAGAGGAATACGCATTACCGTTTACGATGTTTTAAGTTACTTAGCCTCCGGTATGACCACCGAAGAAATCTTAGAAGATTTTCCGGACTTGAAGAAAGAAGATGTTTTGGCTTGTCTGTCCTATGTAGCTCAAGCCGGCCAGCAAGAAATTAACTAAAGAATTAGTCTTTATCATCCACTGTATTCTTTTTCTTGCCATTCTCTTCTCGTATCTGTTTTATCATTTCCTCACGCGGAAGTGGTTCCGAAATGGCTAAAAGCTCTTTCCAAACTTCATCAGCATTACGGCCTTCAAAGGGGTGAATCAAATTCTGCTTACTGGTAAATTGGATGTATAGTTATAGTAGTCAAATTTTAATATTTTGCTTTAGTGGCCTCTATCTTTATGAGCAAGCGCCCGCAGCTTTTTTAAGGCTTCCTTGCGCCTTAAAGGTTTAGAATATGTATCTAATTCCTGCCAAACTTCTTCTTTGTTTTTGTTTTTAAAGGGATTATTTAGTGGACTGTTCCTTATTAGTTTCCAATATAGGCGGGTCGCATTGCCAACATTTTAAATTTACTTCTTTTTGCAAAATACCCAAAATTAGGTATTGTTAACGAATTGTTTTTTACTCATCTTCAAACCCGGTAGGTTTTCAAAACCTACCGGGTTTATACGCTTACGCAACTTTTACATGATAAGAGAACTAACTAATTTAGTCCATGATTTAGACGACATGAAAAATCATGGACTTAAACCACGGGAAGGACTACATATTTTAGTCGGATTAAATGAGAGCGGAAATTTAGAGATTAAACGTGTCGAGACGTTTAAAAAGAAAGATGACCCTGGTTTGGAGTTTTGGCAAATGTGTGCGGTACGCGACCAGAATGCGTGGTGTATTAATACCGATAAATGTTTGGATTTGCCAGCTAAGGGCATTCAATCGGCCTCTCCTTATTGTTTCGGCCTAAAGAAGGATTCTTTAAAAGGAGGCGAGAAATACCAGAAAGATAAAGTTAAAGTATATGACCGCCTTAATCAATATTTTGATAATGCTATAAAATTCCTGCAAGAGGAGAAAGAAAAGAAGTTAGCTGTTGCTTTCAAAGATTTTTGCAGGCGTTACTTGTCTGCGGAAATTGAAACAACGGAACACTTTGTCAGTCTAAAAGACAATGACTATATCATTTTTTACCTGGATATACCTTTAGAGATATACCAGAAGCCGCACCAGCAATATTTAAAAAAACGGCTATTTAATACAGAGCAGTATAATGTGCCGGGCTTAAACGAAGAAATATTGGGTACTAGTAATTTTTTTAACGGTTATAATTCAAAAAAACTGTTTCTAATGCACCAAACGGCTCCTTTTGAAATTAATGGGCGTATATCGGGTTCAGAAGCTCAGGCCTTATTTCAGTTTGAGAAATTAATTGAACGCGGAGTTTTACCTAACCCGGTACCTATATTTATTCACAAAGAAGAACTTAACCTGAATTTTGGAACTGTTAAGCTTTTTCACGATCAGGATAAAAAAATCGGTTACCGCGAAATTATTCAAAGCATAAAACCCACCGACCGGCAAAATTATTACTTGTTGTTTGTGACGAGAGGCGAAATCAAAGACTTTGATTTTGTAAGCAGCTTTGAATACAATTTAAAAGATGCCAAAACCGGTGACCCCTTCTGGACTATTTACAATTTATTTCACCTGAAGGAAAAAAATAGTAAAGAAGATAAACGCTATCCGGATATAAAAAACATATTTCAGTTTCAAAGCGAAGTAGTACAATATATTTTTAATCGGGCTTTAGTCCGAGAAGATGAGGGGAAATTAGTGATTAAATATTTTGATGAGATTGATGCCAAATATTATTCTGCCGCCACATACTTATTAGTTATGAAATACCGTCAGGCTTTTTACAACTATATTTATAAGTCTAGGCGTGAAGTTATTTCGGGATTAATATTCAAGGATATCATGCTGACCGGTATCCGTGATGACGTAAAGCAGAACAAAGAATTCGGAGCTAAAGAAAAACTAAATATTTACTTCAGCCTCAATCACCATTTTGATAATACCAATTCAAACTTCAATGGGAATTATATGCCAGATAAATTAGACGAACTGTTTCAGAAAACCATGGAAATTGCCGATAGTAAAGAACGCGTGGCTTTAAGCGACGAGACCGAATTTGCTTATATCTCCGGGCAGATGATAAATTTTTTGCTTGACCAAAGTGAATCGGCGAATCCTACGCATGCTTTGCTGGAGCCATTTCTACAAAAAACCAGCCGCGAGCTGTTCGTGGATGAAATTGTAAAAGTTTTTAATCGCTACAAACATAACATTGACCGGAAAGGAACAGGCAGGGTGAGCCGCTTACTACGGGAAATCTTAGGCTTTGACCGCCCGGTTGATATAAAGAAATATATGTCTTTTATTCTGGCGGGCTATTTCAGCCCATCATTCCGCTTTACTAAATCTGTAGAAAAACAACCTGACACCATAGAAAAATAACCTTCATGAGTAACTCCTATACCCGCCGCGCTTATGGCTGCACCATCATCAAAAGTATTAATTCTAATTTTAATGCTGATTTCTCCCATCAGCCCCGCACGTTACCTGATGGAGTTGTTTATGCTACGGACAAAGCCTTAAAATACACGGTGAAAAATTACCTGAAAAACAATTATTCTGGTGATAAGATATTTTACTTTAAAACTTTTAATGACAATATGAATCCGCGCACGTTGGATGAAACATATGAAAGCTTGTTAGAAAAGTACCCGGAAACAAAAGGCAAAGAAAAGGATAATACTTTAAGGTTAACGGTATTAGGTAATCTCTTAAAATGCTTAGACATTCGTTTGTTCGGCGCAACCTTTGCGGGTAAAACTAATATTTCCATTCACGGTCCTTTGCAAATAACTCATGGCATTAATCGATTTCCTAAGAATGATATATATTCCGAACAAATCATGTCGCCGTTCCGGAACCCCGGCGAAGAAGGTAAAGATGAAAAAGGTGCGGCTACTTTAGGTTCACAATCTAAACTAAGGGAAGGACATTATGTTTTTCATTTTTCGGTAAACCCGCAGAATATTGCCGAACACGTGAAAAGGCTTAACGGCAGCGGAACGGAACTCAGCACCGATGATATTGCCAAAGCTAAAGAAGCTCTACGGCGTGGCGCTACTTATTATGATTCGGCTTCTAAAGCCGGCTCGGAGAACGAGTTGCTGCTTTGGGTAGAATTAAAAGAAAAATCCAAAGCAGTGCTGCCCTCTTTTATAGATTTAGTAACTGTTGGCGAAGATGGCACCATAGATTTAAGCGGTGTAACTACCTTATTAAACTCCGAACATATTCAGGACGAAGTGGAAACCGTAGAACTTTATTTTAATCCAGGCACAAAGCTTACTGGTCTTCCGCAAAACGCCAATACAGCTAATTTATAAGTTTATCTTCCCAAACCCGGTAGGTTTTAAAAACCTACCGGGTTTTACCTCTTCGCTAACCTACCATCAAGCTTATGCAAACAGTTCTATCTTTCGATTTGGAAAGTAATTTTGGTTTTTTTAAGAAGCCGGATATTAACGATAACAAGCGGGCGCCTTACTTAACCTACAACATATTGCATAAACCCGCCCTGTTGGGAATATTAGGCGCTATTATCGGGCTGAAAGGTTTTGAGCGGCGCGGCGAATTACCGGAATACTATCAGCAGTTAAAGCACCTACAAACTGGAATCCAGCCTCTTAACCACCAACAAGGTAATTTTACCAAAACCCTGGTAAAGTATAATAATAGCGTAGGCTATGCAAGCCAAGAAGAAGGAGGCAATCTAATTGTAACCGAAACCATGCTTATCCGGCCAGCGTACCGGTGTTACGTTGCCCTTAATACCGCCCACGAGCCGGAGGCAAAGCTGCACAAATATTTACTAAACCAACAAGCAGAGTTTATTCCCTATTTAGGCAAAAACGAATTTACGGCTTGGTGGCAAAACGTGCAGGAATATCCTTACCAACCTTTTAACGCCCAAGCAAATTTCAAGTTACTGAACCTGTTCCAAAAACCGGTTTTGGATTCGGCAGTCAGCAAAATCATCATTCAGGCTTCGGGGCGAAATTACAGCGAAACCAGGGATTTATTTCTTTATTTCGAGCGACTGCCTAGTGCCTACGATGAAATTTTGTTGCAGTACACATTATCAGATTATGTATTTACTAACGCATTATTTCCGAAAGAAACTTCTTTTCCTGGTTTATTTGCGCTATCCGCTACAGAAGCTGTTCAACTTAATTAAATCTTATAATGAAAAGTTTCCGAGAGATAGCCACTGCTATTTCGCCGCTATCCCAGGTTTTAGATAAAGCGCCTTATTATTATGCGCACTTACCAAAACAAGATGAAAACCGGGCCCCGGAGACCTTAGAACAGCATCTGCAATGTGTATTGCACTATTTTCTAGAATTATGCGAACAGCACCAGTTAGATGAAGTAGTTAATAATCTGATTCATGATTTGATTCCGGTGCATCTTATTCAAAGCGCCGAAGTTGAAAATTACCTCAAAACTGTTTTTCTGGATGTTATCTGGTTTCATGATTTTGGCAAAGTCAATCATTTTTTCCAACAAGAAAAAATGAAGAACTCCTATCCTAACTTCCTGAAAGTAAAGCACACACTAGGTTCTGACCATGCCCGAATTGGTGCTTACTTGTTTTTAATGTATCATTTCAAACAATCGAGCCGGTTTGAGTTAGAAGTAACTAATTTCCTGGACGCTTTTCTAATAGCAAGCTCTTACAGCATTATTAAACATCATGCTGCCACGTTAAGTAACTTGCCCGATTATGACTTTTTTTCTTCTAAACATAAAGTTCTCTCGCAATATCTTATCCTTCTTGATTGGCAAATTACAGCAGATGACTTAGCCTGTTTTCATAATTTGTTAAGCGTGGATAAGCAGGACGTTTTTATGAGATATTATAATGAGACTGCTAATCAGACTGCATCATCGTTTCCGTTATTTGCTTTATTAAAATTGAATTTCTCGTTGCTTACGGCTGCCGATTACTACGCAACGGCGCATTATATGAATGATTGGCAACAGCCTTTTAATGGCTTTGGCATAGTAAAGCAAGAACTCCGGGAACGTATTATTTATAATGCCGGCACATTACAGCCATACAACCAAAACACTTACCGCCGTTTAGAGGAGCTACTGCAAAAAGATGAGCAAACTTTGATTGAACCCACTCCGAATAACCTGAACGAACTCCGGGCCAAAATGGCTGCCGAAGTAATTACTACTATCCGGAGCCAAGCGCAGAATAACCTGTTTTATTTAGAAGCGCCTACGGGGGGCGGTAAAACGAACATGTCTATGCTGGCAGTAGCGGAACTGCTGAAAGCTAACCCAACGTTAAACAAAATATTTTATGTTTTCCCGTTTACTACGCTTATTACCCAAACGTACACAGCCATTGCCGAAACATTGGGTTTGCAGCCCGACGAATTAACTCAATTACATAGCAAAGCCGGCTGGCAAACTAAAAACACCGCCGAAGATGCTGATGCCGAATACGGGAAAGACAGGAAAAACTTCATCGATAATCTGTTTGTCAATTACCCAATTACCTTACTATCGCACGTACTCTTTTTTGATGTTATCAAAACCAATAAAAAAGAACGCAACTATTTGTTGCACCGGCTGGCTAATGCTGTTGTAGTAATTGACGAATTGCAATCGTATAATCCGGAGCATTGGGATAAATTAGCTTATTTTACTCAGCAGTATGCCCACGCTTTTAATATAAAGTTTATTTTAATGTCCGCTACGTTGCCCAAATTAGGCGACTTGCAATCTGTGATACCTCAAAAGATAACGTTTACTCCATTGGTGCAAGATGCCATTCC
Source organism: Adhaeribacter arboris (assembly GCF_003023845.1). Lineage (NCBI taxonomy): Bacteria > Pseudomonadati > Bacteroidota > Cytophagia > Cytophagales > Hymenobacteraceae > Adhaeribacter > Adhaeribacter arboris. The sequence goes on from NZ_PYFT01000001.1 coordinate 3,924,528, forward strand.
ACGTTTCTTCAAAAACCCCAACTTCGGCAAGCGGGTAAGTTTTAATTTTGATTTGCTGGAAAACCCCGATTTTAAAACGCCGGAACTTAAAGACAAAGATGGCAGGGAGGCTTATTTAAATTGTTTGTATACTTTCTTAATTGAAAAAACAAAAGAAAGGAAAGCCGCATTTACAGACTATCCCGTGCGTACCGTTATTGAGTTTATTTTTAAGAAAACCGCTTCAGAATTTTATAAAATTGCTTCTCAAGAGTTAGGCAAACAGTATGAACATATTCTGGTGCTTTCGGGCACTATCCTGGAGCCTCGCCGCAAGCAAATTATCAACTTCTTAAAAAGTAAAAACACAGAAAGTGTTCTTTTAATTACAACTCAAGTAGTTGAAGCCGGCGTAGATATTGATATGGATTTAGGCTTTAAAGATACCTCGCTATTAGACAGTGAAGAACAGTTAGCCGGGCGCATTAACCGCAACGTCACCAAAGAAGATTGCCAGCTTTTTCTGTTTAATCTCGACGATGCTAAAGTGATTTACGGGAAAGACAAACGTTATCAACAGCAAAAACAGGAAAGTTTCCAGCCACATTTCAAACGCATCTTAGCCGATAAGGCATTTGACGAACTATATAAAAAAGTATACGCCATTATAGATAAAAACAATAGCCAGGAATACATAAAAAATTTTAGAGATTATAAAAGCTATTTGCAGCAACTAAACTTTCCCGAAGCTGATAAAAAATTTAGATTAATCGAAGAAGACAGCATCTCTGTGTTCGTACCAATACCAGTACCGATAGCAGTAGCAGGAAAGGAGCTGGAAAAACCAGATAAAATATTTACTAATGATGAGCTCAATTTTTTAAAAAGTAAAGATATACTTCCGAAAAAGCATTTATTCGGAGAAGAGTATTTAGATTCTATTGATGGTGTTGAAGTTTTTCAGCTTTATCGTGATTTGATAAATGAGCGCAAACCCAAAAGCAAAGAGCGGGATTTTATTACCGAAAAGCTAATGGGAAAACGCATGCAAGGCATTATGTCGAAGTATATTTTTTCTATGCTAAATTATAGCAAAGATTATAAAGATTTACAAACTTATGGTTTGCGGAACAAAGACAAAGACGGAAATGAGTACGGCTACTTTTATTTGGAGAACACAGATGTCTATGACTACTTAAGTGGCATAAAAGATGAGGTTGTGATAAATTCTAATTTTATTTAATTAGCCACTGCCAAACCCGGTAGGTTTTAAAAACCTACCGGGTTTTAAGCGTATTACCCATCCAGTTGCTTTCGAATGGATAATAAATGCATCTAAATTGTTCTAAAGTAGTATTGAAATCACCTTGCATATAAGTTTTTGCAATCAACGGGAGCAAAGCCACTGCCAAACCCGGTAGGTCTTGAAAACCTACCGGGTTTACTTCGAACCAAAGCATTAAACTAATGGCGAACAAGCGCATTCCATTTGAGCCGGATAAAATGTACCACGTGTACAACCAGGGGAACGGGGGCGAATCTATCTTTAGGAGTGACGAAAATTATTATTATTTTCTAAAAAAATACGCGCAGTACATTTACCCAATAGCCGAAACGTTTGCTTACTGTCTGATGCCAAATCATTTTCACCTGCTTATCCGAATCAGATCGGCAGAAGAACTTTTGAAGCTGGTTAAAAACCCGGTGGGTTTTGAAAACCTACCGGGTTTTATTTCCCGCCAATTTAGCCACTTTTTTAATGCGTATGCGAAAGCTTTTAACGCGCAGTACCATCGAAAAGGCAGCTTATTCCGGGGCGATGTAAACCGAAAATTAGTTTCTCAGGAAAGTTATTATACCAAGTTAATTGCCTATATTCATCTTAACCCGGTACGGCATGGTTTCGTGGAACAACCCGCGGACTGGTCACATACTTCTTACCATAGTTTTTTGGTCTCCAAACCAACTTTACTCCAACGGCAAGAGGTTCTGGATTGGTTTGGCGGCCAGGAGGTTTACTTAAGCTTTCATCAAAAACCACCGGATAGTAGTATCGCTCATTTAAACCTATAACTCATTCAATGCCTATTACTGCTACCCACGTAAACTTGTACCACGTTTGCCATCGGGAACTCTGGTTGCACGCCAATGAAGTAAGGATGGAACATACTTCTGACACGGTAAGCGAGGGCAAACTCATCCACGAAACCGCTTATCCGCAACGGGCCGAACGTTACCGCGAAATAGTGCTGGACGGTGTAAAAATTGATTTTTACGATCCTAAGGCCAAAGTAGTACATGAGATTAAAAAGTCGAATAAGGCCGAAGCCGCGCACTTGGCTCAAATAAAGTATTATCTCTACATTCTGGAGCAAAATGGGATAGAAGGAGCTACCGGTATCCTGGAATATCCCACGCTCCGAATAACTGAAACGGTAACGCTTACTCCCACCGACCGCTCCGAAATGGTAAAATGGTTAACTAATATAACCGTTATCTTAAATTCGCTGACTTGTCCCCCGCTTTTGCACGCGCCTATCTGCAAACGCTGCAGTTATTATGATTTTTGTTATGTAGGAGAATAATGAAAGAAACGTACGAAATCCGGTAAGTTTTAAAAACCTACCGGGTTTAATTAACCTCACTTATGAAGAAAAGCTACTACTTGTTTAATCCCGTCCGCCTGAGCCGCAAAGATAATACTTTGCAATTTACCCCCTTCGACGAACAAGGCAACGAGGCAGGCCCTTGCCGGTACATTCCCGTCGAAACGGTGTCGGATTTATACGTATTTGGCAGCTTGGATGCGAATAGCGCCTTGTATAACTTTTTAGGAAAACACGGCATTTCGGCGCATTTTTTTGATTATTACGAGCATTATACCGGCTCTTTCTTTGCCAAAGAATATTTACTGGCCGGCAAAATGCAGGTGGCCCAAACCCGGCATTATACCCTCCGGAACAAGCGCGTAGCATTAGCCCAAAAGTTTATAGAAGGCGCCGCTTTTAATATTTTAAAAAACCTGCGTTACTACCATAACCGCGAGAAAGATCTGGCCGCCAGCATCAGCCAAATCGAAAAATACGCCACCCAAATTTCAGCTACTACCGAAGTTCCCGAGCTCATGGGCCTGGAAGGAAATATCCGGCAAACGTATTACGCGGCCTTTGATACGATTGTGGCTGGCTTTACGATGGAAAACCGCAGCAAACGCCCGCCGAAAAACGAGTTAAACGTGCTGATTTCGTTCGGCAACATGATGTGCTACGCCGCTTGTCTGGATATGATTTACCACACGCAGCTAAATCCTACGATTAGTTTTTTGCACGAACCGGGTACCCGGCGCTTCTCGCTGGCCTTGGATTTAGCCGAAATTTTTAAACCTATCTTGGTTGACCGGACTATTTTCCGGGTGCTGAACAAGCGGGAAGTGCAGCCGTCGGATTTTGCCACCGACTTGAACGGTTGCGTTCTAAAAGAAAGCGGCAAGAAAACCTTCGTAAAAGCTTTTGAAGAACGCCTAAAAGAAACGGTAAAACACCGCACCTTAAACAAATCGGTGAGCTACAAACACTTAATTAAATTAGAGTGCTATAAACTCAGCAAACACGTAATGGGCATAGAAGAGTACAAACCTTTTAAAATCTGGTGGTAATTTGTAAATGCGGGAAGGAGTGCGTTTTTGCATGAGCGAAGGAGTAAATATTAGTAAAAAGATGAAACAGGAAACAGATGAAAGAAGAAAAAGAAAGAATTTTGTATTCAAAAATAGCCACCTATTTGTGCTGCTTCCAACAAATTCACTCATGCAAAAACGCACGCATTAAAAAATGTACGTAATATTGGTGTACGATATAGGGGAAATGCGGGTAGCTCGCATGCTCAAACTTTGCCGCAAGTACCTGAACTGGATTCAGAATTCGGTATTTGAAGGCGAAATTACCGAAGTAAAACTGAAGGAGTTCATGGGCAAAGCTCATACCATTATGGACCTGGATAACGACAGTATTATTTTGTTTAAAAGCCGGGAGCAACGTTGGCTCGATAAGCAGATTATTGGGGTAGAACGCGGCCCAGTTACTAACTTCTTATGACAAGCTGGGTCGTCGATCGGTTAATTGCTGGGCGTATAGCTTAACTTTTTTAACTGCTAAAAGTTAATTTTTTGCTTTCTGATTGATAGAAAGGAGGTTGTCGAAGGGCCGGCTAAATCTTATTACTCCTCATCGACGACTTTTAGCTTGTTTTTACCGTAGTATTTTCTTTGAATTTATTATCTATAGGCCGTTTCTGCTATTCATTCAGAACGGCTTTTAATCGCACTATGATAGAATTGAAATTTATTTTGGTGGTTTATTGTGTCTTTCACTCGCCGACTTTTAATCGCACTATGATAGAATTGAAATTTTACGATCCGGGTCTTTTTGCCTATCCCCAGGAACTTTTAATCGCACTATGATAGAATTGAAATAATATGAGGGAAATAACAATTAGAGCTTTAGCGATTCTTTTAATCGCACTATGATAGAATTGAAATACGTGGAAAACATGCTTTACCCAAAGCCTTCGCAGCTTTTAATCGCACTATGATAGAATTGAAATCAAGCTTTTTCTATTTCTTGTTCCGTGGCATCATCCTTTTAATCGCACTATGATAGAATTGAAATTACATGTGCAAATCTCCTTGCAGCATAAAGGCTTTTCTTTTAATCGCACTATGATAGAATTGAAATTTTTCAAAGTGGCTATTATCCGTACTTAGTAATAAAACTTTTAATCGCACTATGATAGAATTGAAATAAAAGTCCATTGATGGAACCGCCAGCCGATACAGCTCTTTTAATCGCACTATGATAGAATTGAAATATATGGTTACCCGAAGGTAGATAATTGAAATCTACAGCTTTTAATCGCACTATGATAGAATTGAAATATATTCTTAATAAATCTATTGTTCAGTCCCGCATACTTTTAATCGCACTATGATAGAATTGAAATGGAAATACTTGCTATTATGGCTAACTATCCGGAAGCTTTTAATCGCACTATGATAGAATTGAAATGGAAATACTTGCTATTATGGCTAACTATCCGGAAGCTTTTAATCGCACTATGATAGAATTGAAATTTGTTAAAGGAACAAACATACTTTGACTACTTACTACTTTTAATCGCACTATGATAGAATTGAAATAGCACTTATTAGACCACGACACTAGTAAAGCCATTGCTTTTAATCGCACTATGATAGAATTGAAATTATCCATGCGGCCGTGCTTTTCAACCTTAGGCTTCTCTTTTAATCGCACTATGATAGAATTGAAATTGTACTACGGGGGGCAATTGAAGGTACTTTTTCTTACTTTTAATCGCACTATGATAGAATTGAAATAGTTTGGTTACCGCTCTTTATCCTTCCACGAACAGAAGCTTTTAATCGCACTATGATAGAATTGAAATTTAAATAACTTTACGCGGCCTGCCCCAGGCTTTTTTCTTTTAATCGCACTATGATAGAATTGAAATATTACCCGGAGCGCGGCCATTTCTATTACCCGGTCCTTTTAATCGCACTATGATAGAATTGAAATTTCGAGTAAAAGCCTTCTATTTTGCGGGTTAGGCTACTTTTAATCGCACTATGATAGAATTGAAATAAACATAACCGGTAGAATGCCTAGCGGCTAGTTCTTCTTTTAATCGCACTATGATAGAATTGAAATATAAATAAAAGGTATTGATTTTTGGTGCTCATTGGCTTTTAATCGCACTATGATAGAATTGAAATGCCCTTGAATGTGGCCTCCAGCTTGCAGAATATTACCTTTTAATCGCACTATGATAGAATTGAAATAACACATTAAGTAATCGAATAGTTTTTGCATCGGAACTTTTAATCGCACTATGATAGAATTGAAATTCTTCCCATACAATCCGGATTTCGTAGTCCTCTACACTTTTAATCGCACTATGATAGAATGGAAGGATTAAAAGGGAAGGCATCACTTTTAACCAAGGTATTAATTAAAGGGATGCCTTTCATTTAACCAGACCAATTATAATTTAACTAATTGGCCGTTTTTACGGGTTTTTAATTTGTGGTAAACTAGGTTGCCTACTTCTTTGCCTTCTTCTGCGCCCAGCTCGTTTGCCGGCCGGAAGTGAATACCGCCGTACATCCGGCTCATGCCAGCTTCCTTAGAGGCGGCGTAGAAAGAGGTAAACTTCCGGATGGGTAAGCCAATTGCCAATTGGGTAGAATCGGTGAAAGCAAAATGATCGCCGAATAAGTTGGTAAGAGCCGTAGCCGCTGCCGCCGAAATAACACTGTGCCCGCTCGGAAATTCGGGAAAAGGCGGGGTTTGCAACAGCGGGTCCCATTCCGGGTCAATGTACTTTTCGATGTACGTTTCGGGGCGAATATGAACGTATTTAAATTTGGCATCCCAGCAGCTAATAAATCCGTCGGCCAGGGAAGCAGTTACCAACACAAAAGCTTCGGCCTGTTCCATTGGGTTTAATTTTTTAGCTTTACACACATTAGAAGTAATGGTTATCCAATGCCCGCCGGGAGTTAATTTTTGTTTAAAATAAGTAATATGGCCTTTGGTGTAAGAAACGTTGGGGTTATCGTCCCAGAATTTGGCAATTAATTGCTTTTCTGGGTCCGAGTTTTCTCCCAGCCTATAAATTTCTTTGGCTTCTTTATAAAACTTAGAGCCCGGTAAAGTATCAAAGGGAGTCGGCTTTTGTGGCTTGCATTGTGCCGCCGAATCCATTACGAAAGGCCGGATAGTGTTCCAGTGCGGTTCTACGGCCGGCATGTAATCGGGAGGCGTGGGCTGCCATTCGTCTAGTTTCTGCGATAACATGTGCCGCTGCATCGCTCTCGACTCCAGATAATTATCTTTCATGGCCCAGGCAATAATGTGCTCGCCCACTTTTTTCCCGTACGCCAATGAGTTTTCCAGCACCTCGGGTTTAATGCCAATTTTTTTAATTCTTTCCAGATAATCCGTCTCGAACTTCTCGGTATTAGCGGGCACTAACGTTAATTTTTTCATTACCGTGGCAAACGCTTCGGCACTGGCCACCGGGAAATAATATTCTTTCCCCTTCTCGGGGGCAGGTACGTTTTCCAATCCGTTTAGCTGGCCACTCAACGATTGACAGGCCGGGTAACCCGGAACTAATGCCTCGTAAGCGGCAATGTTGGTATACGCATAAATCCGGCTGGCTACGGGTGGGGTAAAAATATCCGTAATAATAATATGGCTCAAATTTTTGTTCCAATCCGCTAATTGAAACCGGGTAAATTCATCGAGGCCGGCGGGGTTGGGTTTTGGTTGGCAGGCGCTAAAACCAACCAGAACAAGGGAGAAAAAAATACGGGTAAATCGTTTCATTGTAAACACATCGAATGATAAATTTACACAAAAATCCGGAAATAAATCAAGTAAAATACCGCTTCAATATTAAAAAAGATATATTTTACAATTTAATTGGTTGTGCTTGTTGCTGGGCTTTTAAGGCTAATTCTGTTGCTAACAAACAATGTTCCTGAAGCATAGCGGTTTCGGTGCGGTTTAAAACATCGTTCACTAATTGTTCTCCGTAAGGTAAAGGTACCTGGCTGCACTCTATGTAACGGGTTTCTTTCTGGTCCGTCAGGAAAAGATGGTTTCCTCCTTCCCGGCCGGCTATATCAATATTTTTCCGGATTTCGATAAAACCCTCGGTTCCTAAAATAGTTAGCCGTCCGTCACCCCAGGTTTTAAGACCATCCGGGGTAAACCAATCTACCCGGATGTAACCCGTACCGCCATTACCCCGCAACATTACATCGCCAAAATCTTCAAATTTGGGGTACTGCGGATGATTAACATTGCCTACCTGCGCGGCAACGATGTCGGCTGTAGTAGAACCCGTAAAGAAAAGATACTGGTCAAATTGATGCGAGCCAATATCACAAATAATGCCTCCGAAACGGTTACGATCGAAAAACCAATCCGGACGGGTTTGGGGAGTCATGCGGTGTGGCCCCAGGCCAATAGTTTGAATAACTTTACCAATGGCTCCGGCTTTTACTAATTCGCCCGCCTTTACGGTGGCCCGGTTTTCTAAGCGTTCGCTGTACATAATAGAATAAATCCGACGCGTTTCCTTTTGTACCCGTCTTACCTCAGCCAATTGAGTCAAGGTAGTAACACCCGGTTTATCCACCATAAAATCTTTACCGTGCTGCATTACCCGGATGCCCAAAGGTGCCCGCTCGTCCGGAATAGAAGCGCTCACTACCAGTTGAATGGAACGGTCTTCCAGAATTTCTTTTTCGCTGCGGGCGAGTTTTACCTGCGGATATTTTTTCTGAAAAGCGGCGGCTAAATCCGGCTCTTTCGCGAAGAAAGCGATTAGTTGCCCCCCGCCCCGTATTACGGCCTCCACCTGCGAATTTATGTGCCCGTGATTTAGTCCAATAACCGCGAATTTTATTCTGGGAACTGCCCAGGTTTTAGAATTTGCCTTAACTGACTTGCTAACGAATTGTTCGGAAGCGAGCACGATATTAGCCGGGAAAGTTGCCCATCCGGCAATACCGGCAGCTCCGGTAACAGTATCTTTTAAAAACTTGCGACGGTTAACCTGTAGTTTTTTCATAATTTATTTTCTTTATATCGTAGCTCAACTTACTATATAAAAACCAGGGAGTAACTCTAATTTTTCAGTTGCAGCCCCAAACTTTATAGCTTTCATTCTCAAGTAGGAGTATAAATCCAAGCCGCACCTAACGCGGCAATTAATCTTACATCCGTAAGATTTCCCTCATCAGAATTATTATCCAATTTAAATTTAAGTTTTTTATCTAATATTTTAATGTAACAGTCTCCATGCTCAGGAAAAAGTGAATAAAATAAAAACCTTTAGAAAATTTTCTAAAGGTTTTCCCTGTTAAATTGAATCTATCAAATTCTTGTAATTCCTACAAGGTATAAATTCTTAATTACTCGTTTACTCTTGATTTAAGACAGACTCATTTCCGCATAATTTTTACTACTCCATTTACTTTATTACTTTTTAAATGCAGATAATACAACCCTGCTGCCTTCATCTGCCGCGAAAAATCAAATGCTACAACCGAGGTTGGTTGCGTTAGAGAAAGTTCTCCGGTTGTTAATTTAGCTCCGGTTGCCGACACTAAGGTATACATTAATGGCCCTTCTATTCTATCGGTTAACTTTACTTGCAGGCGACCAAAGGGCGAAGGAGAAGGATAGGCTATTAAGTGTTTGGGAACATCCATTTGTTCGGCAGCAGCAACCACGGTCCTGCTACCAACCGCTCCAGCCTTATTTACTACACTAAATGAAATAGTAAGAGAGGCACCCGCCGTACCACCACCATTGCTTGAAGAATATGGCGTTGCTTTTAACGTATAACTACCAACTGCTGGGGTCCAGTTATTATAGTTACTGTTGTTATCGCCAAATAAAGCATAAGGCGCTTGCGTTTCGGTGGAAGTTTTGGTTTGTTTCCCGGTTAACGCAAATTTTACACTGCCTACAGTAGCCGGAGTGGTGTTAGCCCGGATATTTAAATTTTTGACCGAAGCAATATTTATTACTTCGCCGGGTGCCATCGTTCGGATAGGCTGATCGGTACTCGCATTAATTAAAGTAAAGCTTGTCACTTGTTGCTGCCCACTCGTATTCGTAAAGGTAGCCGTGATGCTCTTATTACTAGTCATGCTTACCGTTATTGGATTTGCCGTGCCACTAGCCGCTCCGCTCCAGCTGCTAAATTTATACCCGGAAGCCGGCGAAGCCGTTAAAGTTACATTGGTACCACTGGCATAACTAGTTTGGTTAGGATTTTTTGTAACCATACCGCTCCCTACTATTGCAACGGAAAGGCTGTACTGCCCTGGAGTCGATTGATTTACTACGCTAAAACTTATGCTTAGCGGAGTACCGGCAGTTCCTCCTCCGCTGGAAGCCGAATAGGGCGTTGCGGTTAAATTATAATTTCCTACGGCCGGTACCCAAGCACTATAATTGCCATTACTCTCGCCGAACAAGGCATAAGGAGCGGTGTTTTCGGTTTGAGTTTTAGTTTGCTGGCCGCTTATCGCTAGTTTAACACTACCAACAGTGGCCGGATCTGTATTGGCCCGGATATTTAAATTTGTGGTTGTTAAAGCAGCTAAATTAATAGTTTCTCCGGGCACTATGTCTCTGATAGGCTGATCGGTATTCGCATTAATCAAAGTAAAACTTACTACTTTTTGCGTTGGATTGGAACCTGGATAGTAGCCCTGGGCAACCAGCGCATTAATAAAACGATTTACGTTACCGTTCATTAGCCCATCTACCCGGTTTATTTCGGGTATCCAATGGGTATCACGGGTACGTGTCACTCCATCTTCCAGAGCATCGCCCCATCTGGCTGATTCTCCGATAATAGCCGTGTTAATGTAATTATTGATGGTGGCCCAACGAGCCCGCGAATTAGCATCGGTAAGCGGACCATTATTGAAGCAATTTTTATTTACCCGATCAACAAATACCTTCATAAATTCACTGCTTTTACGAGCCGAATGCCAGATGCTAGCAATGGTAGAGGAACCAGTAGTATTATTTTGGAATTGCGGATGCACCCAAGCTCCCTGATTTGAACCAAAGGTATTATCCCAGGACCACTCATTGTCCCAGGCAAAGTACATAAATGGTTGGGCGGGATTGTTGCGGTTACCCCCATGGAAATTATTATTCGGCCAGTCGGTCATACCCGTCATCCAGGTTACGATCAGGTAATCGCAAAATTTTTCTACATCCAGGTATTCTTTTAATTGCGCGTAATTAGCCGCATTACTCATATCCTGGTTAATTAAAGTAGTAGTTAAGTAATTAAACCGGGTAGGATCGCCGTGCCGGATACCATCGTGGTCTAAAGCCATCCAATCTTCAAACACACCTCCAAAATAATTAGACAACATGCCTGCATCTGAGCGCTCTACCGGGTTATAAAGTCCCCAATACAATCCGTTTACGTACAAATGCACAAAATTACCTCTTCCGCCTACTCCCGACACAGCAAGTTGGGAGGCGCGATACCATTCATCGCGGGTGTAGCAGGTACGGTCTTGATTGAAGGAGCGGGCCCAGGAACGGTTATTGCCGGCCCTAAGTACAATTTTGGTACTTTTAAAAGTATTTACCGCGTTTGCCCCATTTAATGGCGCTTTTTTAAAGATATTAGAAGTAATCTCTGACTTAATATTTAATTTTAAGGAGCGTTTTAAGCGGTTATGACTATGTGACTCCAAACCAGTATTAAACTGCTCTTTTGTGTTATCCGGATAAAAAATTTCCACCGAAGCCTGGAAAGTTTTATCTCCTTCGTATAAAGTCCAGAACTCATCTTTATCTAAAACCAGCGACATAGTTGGAATAGACTTCATGCCCTGTTTAATAATACCGCTGTAAGCGGAGTTGTTTACTACGTTCGGGTCCATTTCGTAGTCATGCGTCGCCATATCGGTACCCGAATTAATGGCATAATCGTGGTTTGGCCAACCATCAATGGTTGCTGGCTGGTGCAGTACGTCGTTTAAAAAAATGTACGAATGGGTAACCACCGGAGTAACTGTTTCGCCGCTATACCCAATGGCCCGAATAACACTAGTAGTAGTTACAGGAATAGCTCCGGAATAAATAGTACCAGTAGCAGTAGTTGGGACTGTACCATTAGTAGTATACCGGATAGTGGCCTCCCCTAAATTAGTACTAATAGTAAGCTGAAACGGACTATCATAAAATCCGCGTTCAGTTGAAAAAGTTAGACTTTGGCTTATGGCCAACAGGGGCAAAGCCAGAAAAAAGAATAGAATGGGTAAATTCTTTTTCATGAGTGCAAGAATATTTATTGTGGAATAGATATTTCATTCTCATTCGTATTTTTCTTTTCACAAAGGCTGTTTCCGTTTAATCAATTTTCTGATTAAACTTCTAAATACAACCCAGAACGTAGCTTAAACAGTCTTAACTTTAATATTATGAATAACAATAGGAGAGCTTAAGGCTGTCTTTACACAATCAAACGGCAGGGGATGACGGGGAAATTTGCGAATCAACAATACAGCCGGGGAGATCGGAGCATTTTGTCAAAAAGGCAAGATTAATTCAGTAGAAATGCGGCAATACAGGAGTAATCAATGCTTTATCGCGCCAACTGTTCTTGACTTTATTCAACGATAGAGTTCGAGAATTTTTTCACTAAAAACGCTCTTGATTGCAACTAAAGAACTTACTTTATTGCAATAAAGGTGGAAGGCTATTAACTAAAATGAGGTGAATTTGTAAGCTAGAAAATTGATTATTCCGAACTGTAAAGAAAGGCTTAAAATATAAAAATATCTTAATTAAAGCAAATAATTACCAAGTAATATTTATAAGTTCTGTTCTTAAACTAAACCTCATTGCTCACACAAACAGTAATGCAAAACAGAACTTACAAAGTATTGTATAAGTCACTTAAAGCTCCTATTTCAAGCTTAGGTAAAGTATATTTTTGGACTGTACTGGACTATACTACACCTATTATTTTATTTCAATTCTTAGTTCTACAACTTGCCTGCAAATTCCCTTTTGCAAATAATAAAGTATTCGGCACGTTTGGCTTTGTTTTTGTAAAACTATTACCAGAGCAAATAAACTGCTTTGTTATAGAAGAAGAAGCGATTGCTACTCAAACATGCATAATTAAATTTAAGATCTCGTGGGCATGATACAATATATAATTTTTAACCAGAAAGAAGAAGTGGAAGCTTTCGGTAAAACAGTAGATACCGAGCTTGGCTTTCCGAAGGTAGTAGCTTTTACCGAAACTGGTCAAGTAAACCCAACCGCCAATTTAAAAACGTACGCTACTTTCGCTACTCCCATAAAAAAGTACAACGCTGAAAAGTATGCTTACCCTATTACAGAAAATATCGTTCACCTGGTACCATCCCAGAAAGAAATGAAATTTGATCTGGAAAATTGGTACTGCGATGCTATTATTTAGTTATAGTATTATTGGCTGATAAGGTAAACATCAGCTTCTTTTAACAACTGCTCTGAGTTTGTTCTTAAAACAATAAATGCCCGGTAAATCTTAATTTACTGGGCATTTATTGTTTTAAACAGAGTAGTCCGTTCCACTTTCTTTTAATAAATCCAGAGCTCTTACTGTGCGTTAATTGAACATTAAAAAGATGAGATTGATACCGCTTGAATTAAACCGTTTTTTACTCTAATTTTTTCCGAACCAATTCAATCTAAACAAATCCTAAACTGGAATGACCGCTTATTCTACTGCAAATTATTTATCCTACGATTTTTTAAAACTAACACGCTCGGGCTGTTTTTAATCCATTGTTCCTGCAACGGTGTTGGAACGGGGGTTGTAGCAAAAATAAAAGAACCCAGCATTATATCGTCGTCCCCGTCCTGGTCCACGTCGCCGGCATCCAGAGTTAACCAACGACCGGTTTTAGCCTCCGGTAAAGTTTTACTGGTAAAGGTGTTATTTCCTCTGTTTTCGTAATACACAAACCCTGCGGTAGGTTGCCGGTCAAAATCGGCGAAGTAAGAAATTGCGGCAATATCTAAATCACCATCCTGGTCAAAGTCGCGGGTTCTCGTTTGGGATGCTCCGGGCAGCGGCAAAAAAGTAGCTTCCCGAAACTCATTCTGCTTATTATTTACATATAACCGGATTCCGTGATACGGTTTCAACAGAAACGAATAATCACCGTTATCCCCGTTAGAAATTAAAATATCCGGAGCTCCGTCTTTGTTAAAATCAACTAATTCAAAATAGCTGGCGCCATAAACCGGGGGCAATTGCAGTACTTTTTCTTCTTTAAAATGACCCTCGCCCTGGTTATAAAACACAAAAATGCTTTCGGTAGCCTGGGCAAACAAAGCTACTATATCCGGACGGTCATCGAGGTTCATGTCCTGAATAACTACTTGCCGGCTACCGGGCAATTTTTTCAGAATATGCTCCTGGTACGTTCCATCTGGTTTACCTTCCAACCAACTTAATTTGCCGAGCTGATTTCCGTACTCGCATATAATTAAGTCTTGGTGGCTATCTTGATTTAAATCCCCGGAAGTTAGCTTTACCGGGCGCTGCAAATCAGTTAATTGTGGCACCGGAGCGGCCGCTTTTGCAGCCGTAGTCAATTGCCAGGAATACAGCCGCCCATAAGCCGCATCGGATGGATTTAAAGTACCAATGGTTACTACTTGGTACTGTCCTTCTTTCCCTTTTACTACGGATACCGGTGGCGTATCGAACTGAATAGAATCGAAGGCTTGTAATTGCGCATTTACCCGGAATAATTTATTCCGCCGATCTCCAACGAGTAATTCTTTGGTAGTTGGCTCGTACTGCAGCAAGGAGGTGAGCGCATACCGGCCTTTATTTAAGGTTAACGGAATGGCTTTAAACGAATCTAATTTTTCTAACGACAGTAATGTAAGCTCGGGCAACTTTTCGGGGGCTTTGCTTTTGTAATAAGATAAAATTTTTATCCAATCTTTTTTAGCAATTAAAGCTTTATCCGGGTAAATATTAGCCTTTAATAAGGCCGTTATCTCCTGCGGATCCATCCGGGTGTACATAGCTAAATCGGCGCCAATACCTAAACGCCGTCCCATGGCCGGTAACACTCTATCTGCCCAAACTGCTTTCGGCAGAAGTGCTGGTTCCGGAAACTGATGACACGTTGAGCAATAAACATGCGCTAAGTTATTTCCATCGAGAGCAGTTGTTTCAGTAGAATCAGGTAAAACAGCTTGTAGATTCACTGGTTCTATCCCCACCTCGGTGGTATTTTTTTTAACGGAACAACTTAATACTACCCAAGCTCCGAAGCAACACAAAAAGATTAATCGCATTTCCAGATTTTAGAAGGTAAGTTTCCGGCTCCGGCCCGAAAAATCTTTCATTTCTATTGCCGCCATATCAGGCTGCCACCTTAACTTGCGGGCCGACTGCGATAAATAGGTATGTCCGTAATAAAACTCCACGCGTTGTTTTCTGCCATTCCGGTAGGTTATTTCCGCTACGGCATCCATTGGTTGCAGAGTAATAATTTTGCCGGTTGGCTTATTTGTAGTTTTAGTTACCTGCCATACTTTTAAACTATCCTGATTTTGCGTAACTAAAGTTAATTTTTCACCTTGCCCGGTATACAATTGCGCCATACCCTTGGCATCGCCGTTCACAAAAAAACCACTTTCCGAAACGGTCATTGGTTTAAATTTACCTTTTCCGTTGCCTTGCAGATAAAGTCCGATAAGCGCGTCGTAGTTGCCGGTAAATACTTCGGTGCTGTAATCGTTACCTACCAGCAATAAGTCTAGGTTACCATCCTGGTTTACATCTTCGGCCACCATGCCGTAAACCGGCGCAAACTGGGCAGCCTGCGGCAGTTCGGATATTTTAAACTTTCCCTGGCCTAAGTTCTCCAGATAGCTACTGGCAAAATGAGTGGCTTGCATGATCGTGGCTCCTTCCCGTTCCTGCGCCGGAATAATTTCGTCGATGGTAGCCATGGCGTATTTTCCGTAACGGGCAAAAATACTGCGGGTGCGAGGCATTTGGGCATTTAAGTCGTCGCGGGTATGCATCGGATAAGGCCGCATTTGCCCGTCTTCGGACTTTAAATAACAAGAAAGTACCGGGTCGATGCTGCCGTTTTTATCAAAATCTTTCGCAATAACCTGTAAAGGCTGATTGGGTCTTGCGCAATAATTGCTGTTTAAGCCTAAGTTACCGGCTACGTAATCCATATCGCCATCGTTATCGAAATCACCGGCAGTTAAGCTGTTCCACCAACCGGTCTGATTTTGCACGCCGCTTGTATTGGTTACATTTTGTAATTTTCCTTTCGTATTTTTCAGGAAAGTTACCGGCATCCACTCTCCCGCAATTACTAAATCTACCTGGCCATCGTTGTCAAAATCCGACCACAATGCATCGCTGATCATACCCAACTGAGTAAGGGCCGGACAAACCTGCGGGGTAGCATCGATAAAGCGTCCCCCTTCGTTGCGTAAGATATAACTAGGCGGCGCCAAAGGATATTTACCTGGTATTACTCTACCGCCCACAAACAAATCTAAATCGCCGTCGCGGTCAAAATCAGCGGCTTTTACGCAAGACTTGCTGGTGCGTAAAGCCGGCAAAGCCTCACTATCGAGGGTAAACTGGCCTTTGCCGTTATTTAGATAAAGCCGGTCTTGCAGCTTGGGGGAGTTTTCCGGAAATTCGTAGCTGCCGCTGGCTACGTACAAATCCAAATCCGAATCGTTATCTACATCTAAAAACAACATTCCCATATCTTCTTCCACCTTAGGCGTTGGATAGTTGGTGGTAGAAGCTTTAAATTTTCCCGTTGGTTGCTGCAAAAAGAAGGTGCCGTTCTTACCCGCGGAGCCCCCTACGTAAAAGTCGTCGAGGTTATCGCCGTTAATATCGCCTACGGCAAGGCCGGGGCCCGCTTGCGTGTATTTATGCGGTAAGGTTTTTTGAATATTAAAGTCTATTTTGTCGTCTTCCTGGTGCCGGTATTGAATGCCGTGCAGAGCGGCTGTTTCCTGAAAAATAAGAGAATTCGTCGGATTAATGATAGGCTCGTTAGCAGTCGGCCGAGCCTGGTTTTGTTTTAAGGTTAGTACCTGGTCGGTTTTAACGTTACGCAGCACTTGTACTTTTCCGTCTGGCCAGGTTACTTTTAAAGAATCAATGTGGGTAGCATTCCCCAAGCCAAAATGCGCTTTATTTTCCACGGATGACAAAAAGCCCCGGTAAACGGTGTTCTCGTAATATTGCTTTTTCCCTTGATTATAAAACAGGCTTACTTTGGCATCTACGCCTTGCCAATTAGGTTTTTCACCTTCAAATTTTAACCGGAGATAATGGCTCTTACCCGTGGATTTTTTAGCGGTATATAATTGATTTTGGTAAACAAAAGCGCTGTCGTTGATATTGTTCACCACTAAATCCAGATCACCGTCATTATCTAAATCGGCGTAGGCCGCTCCGTTAGAAAAAGAAGGGGTACCTAATCCCCAGTCTTTGGTTTTATCCGCGAAAGTTAAATTTCCGTTGTTTTGGTAGGCATAGTTCGGAATTTTTATCACCGGAATAGAATCGACAATGGCTTGTAAATTGGCTACCTGGCTCACCGGGCCACTCCGGTAAATAGCAAAATCGCGGTCGGTTACGTCTTTGGGAAATCCATTGGTAATGATAATATCCCGTAAACCATCGTTATCAAAATCAGCCAACAGGGGTGTCCAGCTCCAATCGGTTTGGTATACGCCGGATAATTGCCCAATCTCACTGAACGAAGGCGCTCCGTTTGGCCCGGGGCCGTTGTTTAATTGCAAGGTATTCCGGACGTACTGAAAATCGTAATTGTATTGCTTGTTATAGAAGTAAACCGCATAATTGTTGTCTTTCATTAACAACTTTTTACGCTTGTTATTCTCGGGCAGCATATCTACGGCTAAAATATCTACTAAGCCATCGTTGTTAATATCGGCTACGCTATTGCCCATAGCCGAAAAACTGGTATGCTTTATATATTCGTGCTTGCGGTTAGTAAAAGTACCGTTGTGGTTATTGATGTATAATACATCATCCGACAAGTAATCGTTGGTAACGTAAATATCCGGCCAGCCATCTAAATTTAGATCACTAATAGCTAAGCCTAGGCCATAACCTTCGTAAACAATACCGGCGGCTTGGGATACATTGGTAAACGTACCATTGCCATTGTTGCGATAAAGCCGGTCATTATTAGGCGAAGTGCCATCGTTTACTTTGGGACGATAAACCGTTGGAATACTGGCATTCTGCACATTCGTTAACACGTATAAGTCCAGGTCTCCGTCGCGGTCGTAATCGAAGAAGGCGGCGTTGGTGCTGTAGCCAGTATCGGCAATGCCGTATTGCGAAGCTAAATCTTTAAAAACCGGCTCTCCGTTCGCATTGTTGCCTTGATTCACAAACAACATATTCGCCCGGTCTCTCGGATTTTTTTTAATGGTAGCGCAAACGTATAAATCTAAACGGCCGTCCTGGTTAATATCCACCACGGCAATCCCCGACGACCATTTACCATTGCCGGTAACTCCTGCCGTTGCGGTTATATCTTTAAATTTAAAATTACCCTGGTTCAGGTATAGTTTATTCGGCACCATGTTACCGGTAAAGTACACATCGTCTAAGCCATCGCTGTTAAAATCCCCGATCGCCACTCCGCCGCCATTGTAAATGTATTCTTCGGTTAAAATATTAAGAGAATCGCTCTCAAAAATGCGGTTAGAGAAGGTAATGCCCGTGTCTTCGGGGGATAGTTGAGAAAATAAGGTCTCGGCCTTTTTTTGGCAACTACTGGCTGTTAAACAAAAAATAGCCAGTACCCATATTGATACTTTATTCATTTAAAAAAGGTAAGCGGATTTCATTAATAAGCGGCAGCCAGAAGCAGATTATCTGTTTTATAAGTTAACTAAGGTACAAAAATAAAGGCAAGATTATAAAATCTTGCCTTTATAATTCTAATTTAAAAGTAATACTTAGTAACCAGGATTTTGCTTCAGGTTAAAGGTTCCACTTGCCGTGCGGCTGGTTTGAATAACGTTTTGCGGCACTGGCTGGTACTCATCTTGCCCTTTGGTAAATTTAGCATTGACAAACTTAACAATGTAATTTTTCTCAAAGTTAACGTAAGCATTTAATACTACATCGGCAATTCCCCAACGCACTAAGTCAAACTTACGATGACCTTCCATACCTAATTCTAACTGACGTTCCTTCAAGATAGCAGCCAAAGCAGCTTCTTTGCTGGCAAATGTAGGGTAAAGACCTACTTTGTAATTAGCAGCTGGAGTTCCGTCCGGTTTTTTAACTACGCTGGCTGCACTACCTGCCCGTTCGCGTACAGCATTTACTAACGTTAAAGCGTTTGTTAAACTACCGGATTGTACTTCTGCTTCGGCGGCCATTAACATTAAATCAGAATAACGCATTAATGGGAAGCTCAATGCATTAGCAGGTTGCCCCCAATCTCCAGTACCAGCTGTACCAGCAGCTAACTCAGCCCGGGAATGCACGTTTTTCTTCGGACTATACGGCCCACCATTCGTTACATCCCTTACCCAATCCCGGCCAGGATGCGGCCCCCAATCTAGGTATTGGATACCCCTGCGGCCAACGGTATGATCTAAACGTGGATCTACAGTACCAGTATAAGGAGTAAATGCCTGAGCCGAAGTAAGCAGGCGATCATTAGTAATACCATTGTCGATTAAAGGATTAGCAATTGGTAAACCTTCTGCATCCGTAATAAACGAATTCACAAAAGCTTGAGATGGCTGGAAAAAACCGCAGCAGCCACCTGGCTTATCACCAGAACCATGCGGGAAGTTCAGGTTATTTTCGTAGTTCGCGTTAGCGTTGTTGGCAGCCCCGTCTTTATTTGTGTACTGAACAGCAAAAATTGTTTCGGTGCTGTTTTTAGTTGCAATCCGGAAATTATCGCCATAGTTTGCGTTCAAAGCATATTTTTGACCTTGTGCATTGGTACCATTTGCCATTACATCATTAAAAATGGTTAAAGCTTCTGGGTATTTGGCCTGAAACAACATTGCTTTGGCTAAAAACGCACCGGCTGCCCACTTGTTTGCTCTACCTTTTTGAGCCTGCTTTCCAGGTAAGTTATCATAGGCAAACTTAAGGTCAGCTTCAATTTGGGGCCAAATTTCTACCTGATTCGTAATAGCTTTGTAATCATCGTTTGATATGGCTGTTTCTGGAATCCATGGAAAGCCAGTCCCAAAAACTTTTCTACCTTCCATATGATAAAAACCTCTCAAAAAGCGAGCCTCGCCTTCGATTCGGGTTCTATCTGCTTCAGATATATCGGTAGCAGCAACAAGGGTTCGTAGCACCTGGTTAGCCATACCAATACCATCTACTACACCTAACCACTTATCGCTAGCTGGCTGAGCACTAGGCAACTGTAAGTAGAGTTCGGTATCGTTGATACTGTTAAAGTCAGATGGTTCCGTACCTTTATTTGCATCATCGGCGGCTACGCTTCCAACTACCCAGTTAGTAGAACCCGTTAATTGAGTTTCTGGTCGGCCATCTAAAGCAGCATAAGCGGCAATCAGCATACCTTCTGCCCCTTTTAAATTAGTCAAAGCTTCCTCTGAATACACGCCCGTAGGGTCTATTTCTAGAAACTCGTCTTTACATGCACCCAATAAACCGGATAGAAGTAAAGTAGTAAGAGATAATTTTATAAATAATCGATTCTTTTTCATGTTATAATAACATTTAAAATTTATTTTTTTATTAGCCAGAAATTAGAATCCTAAGTTTACTCCAATAATAAATTGTCGAGAGTTAGGATAATTTGCCTGGTCAACACCCATAAACTGGTCGTTAGTGGTTGAGTTATTATCACCCACAATACTTATATCTGGATCAGCACCTGTATATTTTGTAATGGTAAACAAGTTTTGACCTTGCAAATACACTCTAAAGTTATTTAAGTGCAGCTTATTAGCAGCAGCAGCCGGCAATTTATAACCAATTTGCAAGGTTCTCATTCTGAAATAAGATCCTTTTTCTATAAAATAATCAGTAGAAATAGAAGAAGAATAAGTATCTGTTGACTTGATAAGCGGCAACTTGGCTCCACGGTTTTCAGGAGTCCAAGAGTCTTCTAATACGCGGGTACTTACGCCACCCACAAAGCCTCTTAAATCAGTAAACCAGCGCGTAAAGTTAAACAAATCGTTACCATAATTCCAGAACAAGAAAGTAGAAATGTCAAAGTTTTTGTAAGCTAATGATAAATTACCGCCTAACTGAAACTTCGGAATTGGATTACCAATGTGTGTTCTGTCCGCATCATCAATTTTACCGTCTTGGTTAACGTCTTTTATTCTCCAGGAGCCCACAGCATTAGCAACGCTGGTAGCATCGTCTTTATTAATACGGTTATCAATCGGGCCACTTACTACTTCTTCTGGACTTTGATAAATACCATCTATCTTATAACCAAAGAAAGAAGACATTGGATGTCCTTCTTCAATAGCAATAACGTTTCCTAAACGGCTAGCACCTAAATAAATGATATCACCTTTTTCAGCCAGTTTAGTAATTTCGTTAGTATAGCGGGTAAAGTTCAGGCTGGCATCGTACCGGAAATCCCCGGCAAAGTTGCCCGTAGTACCTAGGTTAATGTCGAACCCGCGGTTACGCATGTTACCAATGTTAATTCTAGGTTGCTCAATTGCTGGTGATAAGTTGTTGCGTACTTGTTGCACCAACAAATCCCTAGTTTCGATGTTGTAACCTTCTAAGGTAACAGTGAAACGGCCATTTAATAAAGTTGCGTCGATACCAATGTTAGTGGTCTCAGTTGTTTCCCACTTACTGGTTAAATTCCCTAACCGCGACTGACGATATCCCACGGTAGAAGCGTTATTTTGGCCATCAACGGCATACCACGACTCTCTAGGACCAGAAGCGAAAGTAGAAAACTGGTTAGCTGCGTTTACGTTACGCTGGCTACCCATCTGCCCCCAACCACCGCGTATTTTCAACTCTGTGAAAACAGGCAGACCTTGCATAAAAGCTTCATCCGATACACGCCAAGCAGCACCAAAAGCTGGGAAAACAGCAACCCGAGCCAATGGGCCGAATTTAGACGACTCATCACGCCGAATAGTAGCATTAAATAAGTACTTGTCGCGGAAAGCATAATCTAACCTACCGAATAAAGAATAGAGAGATGAACGGTCGGTATTGTAGGTACTCGCCGATCTGATACCTGTTCCGGATTGGATGGTACGGAAATCTACAAGATTATCTAAGTCATAATTTTGGTTGGCACCAGTAACACCCCGACCTCCTGCTTTAATTGCCTCAATACCACCTAAAAGCTTTATAGAATGGTTTTCACCTAATTTCTGGTTATAAGTAAGGGTATTAGTCCAGGTCCAGGTATTTAAAAAACCAAAACTTTCCGTAAAGGCATTCTGGCTTACGTTTTCGGAACGCTCGTAGGTAATAGTATTGAACGAGTTAGTATACTCATTACTGTAATCAATCCCAAAAGAAGTCCGAGCAGTTAAATTTTTCAAAATATCTACTTCCCCGAAAACATTACCGAATATTTTATAACCATACCGCTTATTATTTCGATTACGAATTAAATTAGCTACCGGGCTACTACCATTTCCTGATTCGCCTACACCATTACCAGCAAAACCACCGTTAATGTCATAAACTGGTAAATAGGGTACCATCCGGTAAGCTTGCGCCCAGGCCCCACCTTCCCCAGCTTCCCCGCCGCCTAATCTGTCTTCGTAAGAAACTTGTAGATTTTCGCCTACTCTAATTCTTTTAACCGGGTTAAAGGTAGTATTTGCTCGAACGGTAATCCTATCGTAAGCCGTGTTAATAATGGTTCCTTCCTGGTTAAAGTAGTTTACTCCCAAAGCATACGTACCTTTTTCAGAACCTCCACTTGCTGAAATTTGGTGGCTTTGAATACGAGCTGGCTTAGTAATTTCTTTAAACCAATTGGTTCCCGGACTAGCTTGCAGAATTTGATAGAACGTATTTGGGTTACCAATGGATAGGTTATATTTGCTAGGATCTGCGCGCGGATCACCAACTGGTACACCACCTTTAAAGGTAGGACTGATAATTAAATAACCAGGTGCTACAGGAGATGTTCCATTACCAAAAATAACCGAACCTTTAATGTTTCCTTTATCGTCCGGAACTCCGTAGGGAACTCCTGCATTAGCCGCCGATCTAAATAAATATTGGCCGTATTGGTCCGTATTTAACATTTCCGGCATGGAACTTTCCGGAATTACTTGTACTCCGGCGTAAGAATCAACAGTAATGCTGGAAGTTCCTGCTTTACCCCGTTTGGTGGTAACAATAATTACCCCGTTCGCCGCCCGTGAACCGTAGATAGATGCCGAAGTGGCATCTTTTAACACCTGCAACGATTCAATATCCTGTGGATTTAAAGTTGCCGGGTTTTCGGTAGGTACACCGTCAATCACGTACAGAGGATCGTTATTACCAAAAGAGGCAAAACCCCGGATACGAACTTTGGCACCGGCACCTGGTTGACCGTTACCGCTAACGGTTACACCAGATGCACGGCCCTGTAACTGCGCTTGTAAGTTAGCGGCTGGTGTCTGCAACAACTCAGTTGGTTTAACCACGGATACAGAACCAATAATATCTCTTTTCTTTTCGGTAGTATAACCCGTTACCACAACTTCTTCTAAAGCGGTTGCATCTTCGGCTAAGGTTACGTTAACCGTACCTGGACCAGTAAAGGCTTTTTCCTGAGTAGTAAAGCCAATGAAAGAGAAAACCAGCGTACCCGGGGCTTCCGGTACCGATAAAGTGAAATTACCATCCGGCGAGGTAGTAGCACCCGTAGACGTTCCTTTTAACAGAACGGTAACTCCCGGCATGCCTTCTCCGGTATTAGAAACAACTTTACCGGTAATTTGCCATACCGGAGCAGTTTTAGCCCGGTAGTTAATTACGTCGGGGCGCTTATTTTTATTAAAATCAACGAACAGAATATTAAAGTAATTCTGTTTATTCGTTTCGCTTTTGGCAGCTAGTTTGTCGGTACTGGTTGTTTCTGAGCTAGCCTCGCTGCTTACAATGGCGTACGTTTTATTATTAATTTTTTCGTAGGTGAGCTCTGCCGCTGGCAGTAATTTACCTAGTGCTTTTTCAATTTTATCGGAGTAAGCTATCTGGGAAGTTTGAATATACTTTCCTTCCAGATTCTTTTTCTCATATAAAAAAGAAACATTGTACTCGGCTTGTAAATCTTGCAGCACTTCGGTTAGCGCGACTGTCTTTTTCAGTTCAGCCCGGCTAAGTTGCTGCCCGGAGGGTTGGTTGTTAGCCAGCACAATGGTTTGTGCCTGGGATTGCTCCTGCACAAAGGACATGGCGACGGCACAACACACGCTCCGGAAAATCAACTTTGTTCGTTTTGTAGTCATTTTCGATAGCAAACTTTGGTTAATGGTTTATTTAAATTATTTAGTATTGGTATTCAAATTATTTACCTTTTATAATCAGGGTATTGCCTTTTTGAATCATTTCTAACTGAAAAGATTTAGACAAGGCCGTTAATAAGGTTTCTACATCCTCCACGTACACTTCGCCGGTTAATCTCCGGTTCATCAGGGCCGGATCGGCAAGCTTTACTCGGAACCCATAGTTATCTTGCAGCAAGCCAGCAATTTCTTGAATAGAGGTATCATCAAACAATAATTTTTTGTGTATCCAGGAAGAATAAACCAAAGGGTTAACTTTCTTTTTTACAAACTCTTTATTGTCGGCCGTTAGCTCGGCCAATTCGCCTGGCTGCATAATAGTAGATTTACCCGGCGCCAGTTTACCCGCGCTGAGCTGTACTTTGCCGGAGTTAAGCACTACCCGGGTGCGGGTCTTACGGCTGTTTACATTAAACTTGGTACCCAGCACTTTCACATCCATAGTTCCGGTATGCACTAAAAAACGGGCATCGCCCCGACCAGTCTTTTTCACGACGCTAAAAAAAGCTTCGCCTGCCAGCCACACTTCCCGGTCTTTAAGGGAGCTCCAATTATTTTTTAAAACCAACTTAGAATTACTGTTTAAAACCACCGTCGATTTATCGGGTAATACAATAGTGGCAGTTTCGCCGAATCCCGTTTGATAGCGCAGTTCTTTGGTTTTCTGATGAAAATAAAAACCCGCTGCCGTTACGAATAAAAAACCCAGCCAAACCGCCGCTAATTGCCATACTTGCTGGCGTTGGTACCATTTTACCGGGGTTACCACCCACTGCTTCTGCTCCGTTTGCGATAGATACTGCGTTAACTTTTGCCAACCAGCGTCTATGGTATGCCGCGGAACTTGCTGTTGCTTAAAATTAATACCCCGAATAATTGCCGCTGCTTCATTAGCCAATGCCTTCTTATCAGAGTTATTTTCTAACCAGGCATCCCATTGTATTACATCATCCGGAAAAGATTTATTTACCCAATGCTGAAAGGATTCATCCTGTATAAAATCTTTCAGTTCGTAATCAGAAAATTTCATGTCTAGTAAATCCCTTTAATGTAAAGCGCTTACTTTTATGGTCATCTTGCTTTGCTGTTTATCAGGAAAAAGCAACCATCCATAACCTTTTTAACAAGCACCTATAATCCAGAGCCGCCTAATTAAAGTGGATACTCTATTTTTATAATTTTTTTTTATTTTTTATTAAAAATTATATTCACGAACCTAGAGCAGAACCAACCCGAATGAAGAAGTATTTTTAAATATACAGAGTATAATTCAGGAAGAAAAATCCGTAACCTGAATATTTTTGTTGGAAAAGCAAATTTGAAGTTTATCCTGACTTTTGATTTAAATCATTGCCGAAAATCAATTAATAATAAGCAATACTCATTGCAAATTTGAATACAAAATTACCATATCGTTAATAATTTTAAATTAAACCCCGCTAAAAAGTGTTATTAGTATAAATCTTCTAAAAAGTATATTCGCAAATTTGATTATTTTAAACGCATTCTGTAATATCGTAGTAGTATTATTTGTATCTGCAATTATACTTTTGTCTTTTGCCTATTTAAAACGAATACAACTCTGTGGCCATTCATATGCATTTGGTAGTTAATCAGCCAAAAGAAATTTTTATTGTAGATTATTCCAGTCAGACGGAT
This sequence comes from Adhaeribacter arboris, assembly GCF_003023845.1. Classification (NCBI taxonomy): domain Bacteria; kingdom Pseudomonadati; phylum Bacteroidota; class Cytophagia; order Cytophagales; family Hymenobacteraceae; genus Adhaeribacter; species Adhaeribacter arboris. The sequence goes on from NZ_PYFT01000001.1 coordinate 3,950,354, forward strand.
GCCGAAATTTGGAACGATTTCAAGAAAGGGGAAGAATTAGCCTTTTCGTATATTTACTACAAGTTTTTTAACGATTTGTACTATTATGGTATTAAAATTACAAATTCCGAGGAGATAGTACAGGATTCTATTCAGGAATTGTTTGCTTCTATCTGGAAAAATAAAGATCAGTTAGGTCACGTCCATTCTATCAAATTTTATTTATTAAAATCGCTCCGCCGAGGTATTATCCGGCACCTGGAACGGGATAAAAAACAATACTTGCGCCTGAGCATTTTTGGCAGTAGGCAACCGGATATAGCGTTTTCGGAAGAAGAAATTACTATTCAGGAAGAAGCCAGTTCCGAAAAAAAACAACATATTTCTAACTTGCTTAATACTTTATCGAAGCGCCAGAAAGAAGTAATCTACCTGAAATACTACGAAAATCTGGAGTTCGACGAAATTGCCGAATTAATGGTTTTGAATTACCAATCGGTAATTAACCATGTTCATAAAGCCTTTAAGAAATTGCGCAAAGATCAGGATTTTGCCCGCTTGTATATAGCCGGCAAGTAAGATATACATTGAAGATTATCTGAAATTTTGATTAATTTTAACACTAGTCTTTTCATATCTCACTCATCCAAGACTTGGCACAAAAGTAAATCCATGTTGTGGCTAATGAGGTAAGTTAGTTTTATTGTTGTAGCCTTTTTTATCCTGTAACCAGATCCTATTATTTTTTTACTTGCTGGCCGCTAGTCTTAAACCTGGTGTAAAGGCTTGCTTCGGATTAGTTTCTAAAAGTTGTTTTACTTCGGCCTTTGTAAAACCGGCCGCTCGTAAGGCTGGTAAAAAAGCAGTAAAAACGGTTTCATAGCCACGAAACTCGCCTCCTTGTTTTTCACCCACGTGGTACCAACCCGCATCCTGCGAAATAAGCACTTGCTTTAATAAGCCAGCTGACTTCATATTCTGAAGAAATTGCACGTATTCCGGAATATTATCGGGACTAATGCCATCAAACTCCACCCAGGCTCCGGATTTTGCGGCTTGTTGGTGTAGCTGCGCATTTTTCTCGTTTTGAGCGTGTACCCAGATAAATGCTTTTTCGGCCACTCCGTTCTCTTGCAAAAGTTTAAGTTGAGCCAAAGCCGCTTCGCCATTACCGGTATGCGAGGCAATAGTTAAACCGGTTTTTAAATGCGTGAGCGCGGCTGCTTTTACTAATTTTTCGTTTACCGTGGAAAGTGGGCCAGCATCTACGCTGATTTTCATAAAACCTGGCCGGATATCCGTGCTATCAATTCCTTGTTCAACTTCCTTTACCCAACGCGCCGAAAGTTGCTCGGCGGTTTCGGAAAAAGCATGCTGCGGCAAAAATTTACCTTGTCCGGCACCATAGTAACCCGTATTGGTGAGAATGGTAAGTCCGCTGGCCTGACTTAAGCGTTGCAGCAAAAGAGCATCGCGACCTAAATAAGCCGGGGTACATTCAATTAATGTTTCACAGCCTTGTTGCCGTAACTTCTGGAGGTAGGGCATTACTTTTACAAAAACCTCGTCGGGATTATACCGGTTAGGATTAACCTGATCGGCACCGATAAAATCAACCAGTACGTGTTCATGAGATAAAGTAACCCCCAGCTTACCCGAAACAGGTCCGGTTACCGACATAATTACAGGCGAAGGAACGGCAACTTTTTTCTCCTTCATTATCCAACTCATTGCTAGTCCGGCTAGCAGCGATAGAATTAATAAATAACAGTTTGGCTTTAGCAGCATGAAAATAGATAAGCGACAATTAAAATTATTTAAGATGTATCTTTTCCAGAATAGATCAAGCAGTAAAGTAACAGAATTTAGAAATCGGCAATCACACTACGGAGCCGTTTCTTCATCCGGTAGTACCTCAATATCTTGTATCAGGACCTTTTTTTCGATGGCGCGGCCAGTCGGAGTATTGGCTAAACCGCCTAAAGCCGTTTCTTTGTAGCGGGTTTCCATACTTTGCCCCACTTCTCCGAGCGCCAGCACACATTGGTCCACGGGAATAACCGGATTTACCCCGGCAATAGCAATTTGCGCCGATGAAAAAGCAATAGCCGCCGCACTGGCATTGCGCACAATACACGGTACTTCTACTAAACCCGCCACCGGATCGCAGATTAAACCCAGCATACATTGAATGGTAATAGCTACCGCGGCAAAAACCTGCTCTACGGGGCCGCCCAAGCAATAAACAATAGCTCCGGCTCCCATAGCGGCTGCGCTACCGGTTTCGGCCTGGCACCCACCCACTGCTCCGGCCAACGAAGCATTTTGTTCAATAATTAAGGCAATGCCGGCCGCTATTAATAAACCTTCGTGAATTTTGCGATCGGGTAAGTGATGTAAATCTTGCAAAGTAGTTAATATCCCCGGTAAAATACCCGACGCGCCCGCCGTGGGAGCTGCCACTATCCGGCCCATGCAGGAATTTACTTCTTTGGCCCCTAAGGTCCGGGAAATTAAAGTTTTAAATTCTTCGGATAAAGTAGTTACCGGGGAAGCCGCTACTTTTTTGGCGCCGTTGTTTACCATCCCTGACCTTGAAACCATATCCGCCGAAAGGCCGGTCTTTACGGCTTCTTGCATTACTTGGTAAGCGCGGGCAATATTTTGCCAGATAAATTCTTCGGTTCGCCCTCTTAACTCTATTTCGTAAGCTAATACAGGCTCATACAAGGCTTCGCCCGTGGTAGCGCAGTGCTTTTCCCAACTAACAAAATCTTCAAAAAGCAAAGCCATTTTGTGAAGTATGAAGTTTTACGTGATAGGGTATACTTTTTTTTGAATATTTCTTCCAACTCTACTCTGGCTATTTGCCAAAATTTAAAAAATAGAAGTAAACAAACTCTTCGGTTTCGGGCCAAACAAGCAATGTTTCTACTAAATATAACACTTTCTAAGCAGCTTTCCGCTATTACTCCTTTACTATTTGCGCTGTTTTATTAAAGAAAGTTCCTCTATTCTGCTTGCGCCTCCATCGTTACGGGCACCAAAAATTTCTCACCGGTGGTAAGATCTACTTTTAACAGTTGGTGATGGTTGGTATCCGTAATCCACAGGATAGTATCTATTAATTTTACGTCGTTTGGTTCGTCCAGACCAGCGACAAGAGTCTGTACCCGGTTTGTTTCCAGGTTTAGTACTTTTATTTTACCGTTATAGGTGTCGGCGATGTACAACTGATTTTGGTATACCGCAAGTCCCATGGTATGTTGCAGCAGAGCGGCATCCGCGTCGCCATCTACATCGCCGAAATCAAATAATCCGGTTCCGATTAAAGTTTGTACCGTTCCTTTATTTAAATCAATGGCCCGGATGGCGCTGGCTTCGGCATCGGCTACGTACAAAATACCAGCCTGTAAGGCTAAACCACTCGGCTGGTTAAAGGCAGCTTCCAGAAGAGAGCCATCGGCAAGAGCTTCGCGGCCCGTTCCGGCAAATCGCCGCACCGTTTGGGTGGCCAGGTCCATTATCAGAATCTGGTGATTACCGGCACTGGCAATATACAGCGTGTTACCCTCCAGGACCAGATCCCAGGGACTATTTGGGTTTACCGGCTCATCCAGGCTTTCTGCAAAGAAATAATAATCCAGTTCGCCGGTTCCCGCAACGGTAGTAACTTCGTTGGTAGTTAGGTTTACTTTCCGGATAGCATTGTTTTTGGCATCCGCCACGTACAAATTCTCATCCTGCAAGGCAAGACCGTGGGGTTCGTTAAAGGTGGCTTCGTTAAAAGAACCATTGCTAAAACCCCGCTGACCGCTACCAATTACCTGAAGTATCTTTCCTTCCTGGTTTATTTTTAAAATTCGATGATTGCCGCTATCGGAGAGGTAAATAGCACCAGTGGCATCCGTAATAAATTTAGAGGGAAACTGCAATATACCCGCGGCTTGCTCTTCCGGTTGAAAAGAAAAAAGGGTACGGTTTATTTTATCGCCAAAATCCTGAATTAACAAGTCGATGTTGGGCTTTACCACGTCGTAAATTCCTTCACCGGCCCTTTGCCCAATTACTTTACCGGCCGGGTCAATCAAAACAATGGTAGGCCAGGCGTTTACCGCATAATGTTTCCAAACCTCAAAACCGGCGTCGTTTACTACCGGGTGCGTAATCCCGAACTTAAGAATGGCTTTCCGGATAGCATTATGGATTTTTTCGTTATCGAACTTGGCCGAATGTACCCCAATTACTACTAACTCTGCGGGATATTCCGCTTCCAGGCGGTGCAAGTCGGGTAAAATGTGCTGGCAATTAATACAACCTAACGTCCAAAAGTCCAGCAATACAATTTTCCCTCTGAAATCATTAACAGAGTAAGATTTACCGTTGGTGTTAAGCCAACCGTATTTGGTATCTATTTCAGGAGCATTTACGCGACCGGTAATCATGAAGTAGTTGTTAGTTGTTCGTTATTAGTTGTTCGGGTAATATAGTCGATAGACGATAGTCTACAGTTATGAAAAATTTTATATCAGGTTATTTTAGGTTTAAAAAACCGGCTTTTTAAAATAGACGGAATACTAACACTCGCCGGAACATACAGGAATTATACGCAAAACTACTTTCATTTAAGTCCTCCGTCTTATCTAGGTATAAGGTTAGGCTAATATATCCGAAGCAAATTGCTAGTTGAACCGAACATGCGTCGAAAAAGTTACAACCCATCCCCAAGCTTTTTGTTTTAGCATTACCCAATCTTTAGGCGTAACTTTCGTCTTTAAATAGCTAATTGTAGCCGGAGAAACGCGATGAAATAAAGAAAATAGATTGAAAAGCCGGGTTAGCGTAAACTTTAGAATATACGTATTCCGACGAAATGAATTTAGATTATAATTTACAACCAGTTAGTGCTTATCCGCAGTTGGTTAGTCGAACAACGAATAACTATTTATGAACGAACTATATTTATCTGATTTCGGCACCATTCTGCTCTTTCTTATTGGAGGAGCGGTGTTTATTATGATTGGTCTGCTTACGGCCCGGTTTATCCGGCCGGCAAAACCAAACCCTGAGAAATTAGCCTCGTACGAATGCGGCGAAGAATCAATGGGAAGTTCGTGGGTACAGTTTAATCCGCGTTTCTACGTGATTGCGTTAATTTTTATCATTTTCGATGTAGAGCTTGCCTTCTTATTTCCGTGGGCGGTGGTATTTGGGCAGCGTTCGTTAATAGAAGAAACCAATGGTTTGTGGGGTTGGTTTGCTCTCACCGAAATGTTTATTTTTATTGGTATTCTGGCTTTAGGTTTAGCATACGCCTGGGTTAAAGGCCACCTGGATTGGGTAAAACAAAAACCCGTTATTCCGCGGAGCATTTCTAAAGTACCGCTATCCGTTTACGCCAAAATCAACGCTCAGCAGTACGAGATAAAGAAAGAAAAAGTAGAATCGTTGTAATAATTAACCTAATATGATAGAAGACTCCAAAGCACATTCACTAGATACAATTGAAGATGTAGAAACAAAGTTGAAGCGTTTTGAATCTTCTGATTTCATATATCAAGAAGATCTTACGAAAGAATTAGATCTGTTAGATGGTGATTTTGACGAAAGAATAATCAGTAAGATTGTTCTTTGGAAAGTTAATCGTGCACCTTTGTTAGACAATAAAACGATTGATTTATTAAATAAAATTAAAAAAGACGATAAACAGATTGACGAAGACTTAACGAAAGAAATTCTCACAAGACTTTTAGATAAGAAGAATAGAGGTTTCGATTTACCGATGGCTTCTACTTTGTTAAGATTCAAAAATCCATCTATTTACCAAATAATTGATCAACGCGCTTACCGAATCTTAAAGAAAAATCAAATTTTAAGAATTCCTTATTCTATTGAGAAAAAGATTAACCTCTACTTAGCATACCTAGCCGACTTAAGAGCTTTAACTGATAAATATAACCTCAAATTTGAGTGGTTAGATCGTACTCTTTACAAAATGGATAAAGAAATAAATAAAAATATAAAGTTGAAAAATTACGGAAAATAAAATGACCAATATACCGAGCAGAGAGAAAACCGGGGAAGGCAGTATTATAATAGGTAAGTTAGATGATTTTTTAAATTACGCGCGCTTATCGGCCTTGTGGCCCATGCAATTCGGACTAGCCTGCTGCGCTATTGAAATGATGGGAGCCTGGTCGTCGGCGTATGATATTGACCGAATGGGAGTTATTCCGCGGGCTTCTCCCCGTCAGTCGGATGTTATTATTATTGCCGGCACCGTTACTTTTAAAATGGCGGATCGTATCCGGCGGTTATACGAACAAATGGCTGAACCGCGCTACGTTATTTCGATGGGATCTTGCTCTAACTGCGGTGGCCCTTATTGGGAACACGGTTACCACGTAGTGAAAGGCGTTGACCGCATTATTCCGGTAGATGTTTACGTACCTGGTTGCCCACCCCGCCCGGAAGCTTTAATTGGTGGTTTTCTGCAATTGCAGGAAAAAATCCGGCAGGAAAGCTTACTCACCGCGCCCAAAGCCGTGCAAAGATTGATGGGGGTTAGTCCATAGATCACTGATTGTTATGGTTGAATGGTTAGATGGTTAAAGGATTGATTAACTTAAAACCCGGTAGGTTTTAAAAACCTACCGGGTTTAAATACAGGAAGATGTCTTTCGACGAAATTAAAAATATTATTACCGGAATTTTTGGCGATACTGTGATTGTACGGGAAAACCGCCAGGAATTAATGCCTTATTTGGTTATTCAAACAAACCAGATAGCCGAAGTTTGCGCCGAATTGCACGCGAATGAACAATTGTATTTCGATGTATTATCTTGCCAGACAGGCATTGATAATGGTCCGGACGCAGGCACTTTAGAGGTAGCGTATAATTTGTATTCTATTCCTTACAACCACCATTTGTGCCTGAAGGTTACTGTGCCGCGTAATGCCGAGAATGCACCTTTACCAATCATTTCTACGGTAAGCCACATCTGGCGCACCGCCGATTGGCACGAACGCGAAATTTTTGACCTAGTAGGAATTCAGTTTTCAAATCACCCGGACATGCGCCGGATTTTATGCGCCGCCGACTGGGAAGGCCATCCGCTCCGGAAAGATTACAAAGCCCAGGAATATTACCACGGCATCCGGGTAGCTTTCGACGAACACAACCGCAACAACGGCTTTAAAGGCGAAAACTGGCGAGAGAATTAAATAATTTTAAAGGTACTTTTGATTTCCAAACTATCGGGTAACAATTCTACTGCAAGAGTTGATCACAAAAAATATTGTATTTGAGGACACAGCGACATGCCCATTTTCAAAGAAGATAGCGGACAACTAAAAAAATTGAAGATTAATTCATTGAGTAAGGAGAAAAGCCTTCAATTACTTATTGAAAATAATTTATTGGAAGTTTTGGATATGCATCTTTTAGCTAGTGAATACTCCACTACTTTTGGTGGGCGGATTGATACACTCGCTGTGGATATGGATGGAGCGCCGGTGATTATAGAGTATAAATTAAATAAAAACGATAATGTAATTAATCAGGCATTATCTTATCTGCGGTGGCTGAAAGCTCAAAAAGTTGAATTTTTTGAAATGCTAGTAATCAAAAAATTAGGTAAAGAAGTATCGGATAAATTAAAGATAGATTGGAATAACCCACGGGTAATTTGCATTGCCGAAAATTACAGCAAGTTTGATATTGACACCGTAGAAGTAATTCCGATGCGTTTAGAACTTTTTAAATACCGCTATTACGAGAATGGTATTTTTAGTTTAGAATCTTTAAATACTAATTCACCCACTAGTGAAAAGTCAGAAAACCTTAAAGTAAACAGTATTCTTGAAAATATAAGCCTTATCAACGAGGATACGAACAATATCAAAAAGGGTCTTATAAAAGCGCCATCTTCTATCCAAAACCTTTTCGAAGAACTACGCAGCAGAATATTACAGCTAGATGAAAATATAGTAGAAAAGAAAACAGCAATTTACATTGCTTACAGAGTTTCAAAAAACTTTGCTGAAGTCCATTTGGGTAAACAGCAGATAAAATTATATCTGCGCTCCGTTAACTATGAAGATCCGTTAAATAAAATCGAGAAAGTACCAGAAACTTATCAATATACGATGGATTGCCGAACTTATATTAGAAATACAGAAGATCTTGATTATGTAATGAAATTGGTAGAACAATCTTATAATGATGTTATATAAACTTAACATGCATGCATAAAACCATTCAACCATCTTACAATTTAGCACTACAACAAATAAAAATTCGTGGACTATTGACCATGGACTATCGACTAAAAAATGACCAGCCGTTATACCGAATATTTACTGCAAGCCGAACCGAATAAGTTTGACGTGGCCGATTTAAAAGCCGGTGAAATGCTCTTGAACATGGGACCGCAGCACCCGGCTACCCACGGCGTTTTACGGCTCGAACTAATCACCGATGGCGAAATAGTAGTAGATGTAGTACCGCATATTGGCTATTTGCATCGCTGCTTCGAAAAACACGCTGAATCGCTGGCTTATAACCAAACGCTGCCTTACGTAGACCGCATGGATTACCTGGCCGCCATGAACTCGGAACACGTTTGGTGCATGGGCGTGGAAAAAATGCTGGGTCTTACGGGTCAGTTACCGAAGCGGGTAGAATACATTCGGGTGCTGGTAGCCGAGTTAAACCGCATTGCTTCCCATTTAGTAGCTATTGGCACCTACGCCATTGATATTGGCGCGTTTACGCCGTTTTTGTGGTTACTCCGCGATCGCGAACACATTCAACGCTTGCTCGAATGGGCTTCCGGCGCCCGGATGCTGTACAATTACATCTGGATCGGGGGCTTATACTACGATTTACCCATTGGGTTTGAAGAACGCTGCCGGGAGTTTGTGGAGTATTTTTTACCCAAGCTGGAAGAATTAGATCAGATTTTAATTAATAACAAAATTTTTATTGATCGTACGGCGCACGTAGGAGTTTTGCCCTTGGATGTGGCGATTAATTACGGTTGCTCCGGGCCAATGCTGCGCTCTTCAGGTTTAAAGTTCGATTTACGGCGCGTAGATGGGTATTCGGTTTACCCCGAACTGGAATTTGATATTCCGGTAGGGCAAGGCTTAATGGGTACTACCGGCGATTGCTGGGATCGGAATTACGTGCGGGCGCAGGAAATGCGCGAATCGCTTAAAATTATTCGCCAATGCCTGGAACGCCTGACTACCGATTATAAACGTTCGCCCGATTTTGATCCGCAGGCTATGTGCCCGAAAAAAATTAGGCCGAAAGAACAGGAATTCTATTTCCGGGCCGAGACTCCACGCGGCGAGTTAGGTTACTATTTCCGGGCTACCGGTAAATCAGACATTCCTTTCCGGTGCAAAGGCCGTTCGCCTTGTTTTTCTAACTTGTCGGTTCTGCCCGAAATTGCGAAAGGCTGTATGGTAGCGGATTTAATTGCTATTGTAGGTTCGGTGGATATTGTATTGGGAGAGTTAGATCGGTAATTCTTCAGGTTTCTTTGGAGCCTTTTCCAGTCTCCAGGTATTGGCGCTAATGCGGTTTTAAGAGTACCCAGTTTGCCTCGTGGCCGGTGGGTCTCGTTTGGCTCTTCCGGGCTGGTCTAAGCTTCTTTTGTTCGTGCCTCACAATGCCTTGTACCTCGGCACCAGAACCTTAGAAGGCCCTCCACAGCCAAACTGCTGTCGTTTATTCTTGGCTACTTGGTTCTACCACTTAGCCGAATTAGAATAAATAAGTCTCAAATACTTTAATTCTCTTTATGGCTTTCTGACGGTTATAATACCCAATAGTATGAGTTACCTTCCATCAGGTTGATTTAAAAAATTGCTCTAACCCGGCGGGTTTCATATCCTGCGTTATGGCAGCTACTTGAAGCGATTTAGTATAAATAATAGTAATTGCAATAAAAAAGAGCCGCTACTTAAAAAGTGACGGCTCTTTTATTAATTATCATCTTGTTTATTTTTTAAACTCAATCGTTTCTAAGGCAATTAAGTTTTGATCGGGTCGGGAATCTTTGGCGACTACGATGTATAAATCGTGGCGGCCGGTAGTTGGCTGCACCGGAGCCGAAACGTTTATTTTCTTATCCCAATTGCCGGTAGGCTGATACTCAATGGTACTAACAACCGGACCACCCGGCGAATCTAAATGCACTTCTAAGCGGGCCGTTTGATCTTTGGAAGCCAACCGGTAAGAAAGTTCTTTAATATTAGTTAAGTCGATGTTTTTAAACAGTAAATAAGAACCATTGCTGGCATTACCCAAAGAATTTCCCCAACGATCAATCCGGTAAATTTCATCGGCATCTACGGCTGCTAATTTTGGACTCCGGAAGGTAAGCAGCGCGCTATTGGTTAAAGGACCTACTTGCTTGCCACCTTTATCGGTGTAAGCCGCCAGTAAGGTATACATGCCTTTTGCCTCTTTCGGATTATGCTCTTTAAATGTTAGAGCTCCCTGCAAAGGCAAGTTCGCTTTTTGCTTTTTCACTTCTGCTAAAGACAAGATGTATTTCACCATTTCCGAGGCATCGGATTTAGAAAGCTGCGGGTGCGCGCTCATGGCGTGTTCGCCCCAATTGCCGCCACCCCCATTGATAATTTTAGCGGCTAATTTATCTACCGCGCCCGCCTGATTTTTGTAGCGTTGGGCTACCATTACAAAAGCTGGCCCTACCGATTTCTTCTCTATTTGGTGACAAGCTTTGCAATCGGAACCGGCAATTAAGGTTTTACCTAAAGTATTGGTCTCAACGGTAGTTAAAATCTGGTGTCCCATCTGGGCTTGGTTCTTAACCGGCTGGGCCACGTAATCAAAAAACACCTTAACATTTTTCGGGTCTACTTTCTGGTCTTCTTTATCCGCAATTTTAACGGCGTATTTTACCGGAGTATTATCCCAGAAAAAAGTTTGGTTACCCGGCAAATCAATGGTTACTTCCGGTAAAGAATTACCCACTTTTATCTGCACCGTGTCGGCATTAATTAAACCAGCCTGATCTTTTACCCGCAAGATAGCGTGATACACGCCCTCCTGGGCATACGTAAAAGTCGGATTGGGTTCCGTAGAACCTACGGTTTTGCCGTCGAATAACCACTCATAGCTGATTTTATCGTTTTCATCGAGGTCTTTGGTGCCGCGGCTGTAAAACGCCACTTTTAACGGGGCCACCCCCACGCTGTCTCTGGTTCCGGCAACTACCAGCGGTGCGCGGTTTCCTTCGTTAAACTCAATTTTTACTACCCGGGCATCGTCGTTGTCAATGCCGTATACCGAACCGTATTCGAGTACATAAAGCGCGCCATCCGGACCTAATTCCATATCAACCGGCCGTTTAAAATCGCCGGTAGCGGGTAAGAAAGGCTCCATCCGGACAAAATTGTTACTGTTATCTAAACGAATGACCATTACCCAGTTACGCATCCAGTCAAAAACGAACAAACCTTTATCGTAAAACTTAGGTAACTTAACCGGGGAGTTCAGGTTCGGATCAAAATGATAAACGGGTCCGGCCATAGCACTACGTCCTCCAGTACCCACAATCGGGAATTCTTTGGAGGCATTGTACGGATACCACACCATGGCTTTCGTAGCCGGAGGCAAGGTTTTAGCGCCCGTATTATTTGGGGAATTATTTACCGGGGCGTTTACATTAAAGAAATCACCGGATTTTTTGGTAGCAAAATCGTAGTCGCGGTAGGGTTTGCTATCGCCCACAAAATACGGCCAACCGTAGTTACCGGCTTTTTTGGCTTGGTTAAATTCATCGTAACCGCGCGGCCCGAAAACATCCAGGCTATCTTTGCCGGAATCCGGACCAATTTCGCCCCAATAAACAATAGAGTTAGCCGGATCAACGGAAATGCGGTAAGGATTGCGACAACCCATAGTATAGATTTCAGGACGAGTGCCCGGCGTACCTTTCGGAAATAAGTTTCCTTCCGGAATGGTGTACGTACCATCAGCTAAAGGATGAATGCGCAGAATTTTACCGCGTAAATCGTTCGGGTTACCGGCCGAGCGCTGGGCATCAAAAGTATGCCGACCCGGAATTTCGTCGATAGGCGCAAAACCATCCGATTTAAATGGTACGGTATTATCGCCTACCGATATAAACAAGTCTTTCTTTTATCAAAAGTTAAAGAACCACCGGTATGGGCACTCGATTCTAAATCAATCGGAATTTCCAGTAATACTTTTTCGGAGGCTACATCCAGACCGCTATCCGTTAAGGTAAACCGCGATACGTGCTGTCTCAGTTTGCTTTTATCTTTCGGGATGGGGGTATGAAAGAAATAGAGCCAATGATTTTGGGTAAAATCCGGATCAAAAGTTATTCCCAACAAACCATTACCCTCGTCGGTAAATACCGGAAACTCTCTTAATAAGGTATTTTTCTTAGTTTTTGGATCATACACTGAGAATTTACCGGTTCGTTCCACGTAAAACACGCGGCCATCCGGCGTAACGGTTAATTCCATGGGCTCGTTCAGGTCGTTGGCCAGAATGGTGCGGGTAAACCGGTTTTCTTCGGGCGTAACAATGCTGTACGATTTGCTGTAATCCAAGGCCTTACCATCGCCCATCGCGTACTGAATACCCGCCCACAAATGATTTAAAAACAAAGGCTCACTGAAAGATTCTTTGGTGTGACCGCCACCGGTATAAAACGAGCGTCCGCCGTCGTACTCCTGGTACCAGGCAATCGGGTGGTTGCGGCCCATTTTACCCACGTTACCGTAAGTGGTTTCGTCGAGGTTGGCTAATACTTTAATGTTTGAACTAACGGATTTGTAATCGTACCATTCGTCGGTGCGTTCCCAACGGGCCGGAATCCCGGCCATTAGGGGGCTATTGGGTTCCAGTACATCAATGGCACCGGCCCGCACATTGGGATTACCCGGGTGACTTAAAAACCAACCTCCTACTAACTTGCCGTACCAAGGCCAATCGTATTCCGTATCGGCGGCGGCGTGCACACCGGCATAACCTCCACCCGCCTGAATGTAGCGTTCAAAAGCTATTTGCTGTTCGTTGTTTAAAACGTCTTGCGTCGTACTCAGAAAAATGACGGCCCGATAATTCTTCAGGCTGTCTTCGGTAAAATAAGCTGCGTTTTTGGTCGTATCTACGCGTATTTTATTAGCAAGACCCATTTTTTGAATAGCCGCCGTACCCTCCGGAATGGAGTTGTGGTAAAAACCTTTGGTTTTAGAAAAAATTAAAATGCGCGGCACTTGCGGTTTGCCAGCGGTATTGGGTTCTACGCCGTTCGACGTTTTGCAGGAATAAAGAGCACTGCCCATGCTTACGAAGCAGCAAAGCCCTAACCAGAGTTTTGAAGAAAACTTTTTAAATAACATATCAACGATTAAAGAATTTTAGCTGTAATAATAGCTTATTGTTACCATTATAATTTTCAAAAATAAGGTTTTTCGGGTACTCTGGCAACCTACAACCGAAGAATAAAATACATTTCGCTCCTACTAATAAAATTTAAAAATTATCTCATTTTCAACGAGTTATGACGGTAGAGCTATTTCTTTTTTCGGTTTACAAAATAACTAAGGCTGGTAACTAAGGATTGGCGCTGAGAAATAGAGAAAAGCTGATTGGTAAATAAATTTCCTAAACCAAAGTAAAACCGGGTATCTAGTTGAAAATTGCCGAGTTTGGTTTTACGCATAAAACCCAGGCCAATAGTAAGCCCATAATCAAAAAACTGAGGTACTACTTTAAAATCCGCCAGATCAGCTCTTTCTTTAAAAAGGAGCGTGTCGCGTTTCGAAAGCAAAAAGGAAGCGTAAGGACCAATATTAAGAAGAAAAGCAGATTTTTTAGAAGAAAATGCTACTTGCGTTAACACGGGCAATTCCAGATAACTTAACTGTTTACGCGTATTACTGATTGTATCCGCCAGCGTCCAACCGTTTCTGATGTAATTTAATTCTACCTGAACACCGAGTTTAGGTTGAGCAACATGCTTTACCAGCACTCCCATCATAATGGTTTTATTAATTTCCTGCGCCACCGCCGGCGTAAAACTTGTTTGGGAAAACATTAGTCCGGCTTTTACCCCGAAAGAAGTTTCCGGGGAAAACGGGGGCTTGGCTACTTCCTTATTACTCTGGGCAACTGTTGTATGGCAAATAAGCAGAAGCAGGCCTAGCACGCCTACATTTTTGAGAACCATAGTTGTTAACTTTCCTTACGGGTGGGGGATAAATATAACGGATATAGCTAGGGATAAAAAACAAAATACCTGAGCAAAACCCAGGTATTTTTATAATAAGTGAAAATAAATATTAAAGTTCTTTGATGCGCATATTACGAAAATAAATAGGGGCGCCGGCGTGCTTTCCTTGTAAACCTACGTAACCTTTTAAGGGCAGCGTTGCCAAAGGTTTATTCAGCCAGGCCGGTATTTCGGAGCCATCCGGATTTTTCTTCGGGTCGGTCCAAAGATTCATATCTATTTCATTTACCAATTCGCCGTTTAGTACTACCCATATTTTTTTGCCTTTGCAGGTAACCGTATAGTGGTTCCACTCTCCCGGCTTTTTTACGTTGCTTTTTTTAGGTGCCAGGCGGCCAAAAATAGCTCCGCATTGCCAGGTTTTGGGGGCCTTCGACCATTCCTCGCTGTAATCATCGGCAATTTGAATTTCTACGCTGTTCGGAATCCAATTTTTAATATCGCTGGCGTGTACCACTACGCCGCTATTGGTGCCGGATGCCGTTTTAAATTCCAGATCCAACATAAAGTTGTTGTATTCTTTATCCGACCAAATGCTGTTATCTTCCGAAGCCGTTAAAACGCCATTTTCAAAGGTCCAGACTTTATCGGGTTTAATAGCATTGGCTAAATCTTTCTCAAATAAATCGCGCCAGCCCGCTTGTTTGGTATTCGGGTGAGTCTTCGTCCCTTCTTGGGCTTGCATGTTCGTGAATAAAATACTAATAAATAGTAAGGATAATAGCTTTTTCATGATTTTAGGAAACTCTGTAACAACTAAGGAGATAAAAGACAAAAAGAAAGCATTAAAGAATACTTTATTCTCTAATGCTTTCTGTAACTACATTTTATTACTATTTCGCCAAACTTAAAGCAAACAAACCTACCCTATATTTCTGTGGACTGTGATTTATCGACTATGGACTATGGACGAAACACTAATTATTAGGATCATCTGAATTTTTAACGCTGGCCTTGGAAGCCGATTGATTACCCCCGTTCAGGGAGTTAATCCAGGCGGCAATTTTTAAAGCATCGGCTTTAGGTACCTGCGGCATAGGCGGCATTTCAGTGGCATATTCCGGCCAATTTTTAGGCTGCGGATTGTAAATTAACTGCACAATCTGCTCGTTGGTGTAATTGCGTTTCGCTACATCTTTGTAAGCCGGACCTACCTGGCGTTTTTCCGGATTATGGCAAGCCAAACAGTTGTGTTTCGCTAATAAAGGTTTTACCTGGTCGAAAGTAAGGACTTGCTGCACAGCGGGCACACTGCCTTTGGCCACAATACCCGTTCCCCTGGCACTACCTTTCGCGCCTCCTTTCGCCGCCGTTTTGTTATTGTTTTTCAGGCCGCTTTCTACTACCGCCGATTGTAGTTTAAAATTAAACCGGTCTTCCATTATCTCGGTAGGTACCGTTTTCATGGCCACTGCTTTACCTGAATTTTTGGTACTAGCCTGAGCTAAAGGCAATTTAGCGCCGTCCGGAATATTATTGAGAGTGTAAAAAGCGTTGGTGTGTAAAAGCGGGGAAGAATTCTCCCGGTCGCGTACGCCTTCCAAGGAAATATTATGCACGTAATACTGGCGTAAGCCATCCACAATAATGCGGGCTTTTAAACCATCTTCCGATACTTTCACGCCTTTTACCTTTGGGTTTTCGATATTTACGGGTGGGCTACCATAAACTGGGTGGTATTTGTAAGTAAAGCTTTCCACGGCGTAAGAAGCTAAATCTTCGGCAGAGCTGCGGTTAACGGGTTTCGTAAATTCAACTTCGAAACCATCGGGCATGGCACGTACATTCAGCATTTCAAAAGGAACCTGCTTGTTCCACACCAAACGCTGCAAGCCTTGGTTAGCTTCACCGGCCGAACCCCAACCCCGATTGGTTTCGCCCACAAATAAGGAGTTATCCGGCGCCCAAGCCATCCGCATTACTCCGGATTGAAAATCGTTCCGGAACTCAATGGCAGCGCCCTGGAATTCGCCTTTCACTTTTTCCATCATGACGCGCGAAATTTTACTTTGCCCCTGGTCGCCTACCAATATCTGACCGGCAAAAGGTCCGAAAGCTCCTTCCGGAATTTTAACAATCTCGGAATTTGAAATACCTAAAATAGTGTGCGGTAATATTACCGATTGTAATTGCAGCTGCGGAAAATCCTTTTTCAAATCGGCTTTCGTTACGAACTTCTCGTCTACTACGTTTTCTGGTTTAATGGCCCGATCATTGGCATCGCGTTTATCGCGCGGATCTAACTTAGCGTTGAACTGTTCGGTGGTGTATTTAACCGGTGAACCGGGCAAATTTGTCCAGCGCAAACCAGCCGGGTGACCGGCAAATATACCTTTTTTCACGTGCCAGATACCGCCGGAACCTACGTATTCCCCTTGATTATCGGAGTAAAATAATTCGCCATCGATCATACCTAAACCAGCCGGCGAACGCATACCGGTTGCCCAGGGCTCTACTTTACCATCCGGGCTGATTTTCAGGGTCCAGCCCCGCCACGGCACCCGGCTTTCGCCTCGCCACCATTGCTCATCGCCGAAGGCTACGTTACCGGTAACAAAGAACGAACCGTCCGGCGCAATCTTCGGCCCGAAAGAATACTCGTGGTAATGGCCGGAAAGAGGCCAGGCATAAACGGTTTCGAACACATCGGCTTTGCCATCTTTATTGGTATCTACCAGTTTGGTTAGCTCACCGCGCTGCGCGCAGTAAAGAGCGCCATCCTTATAAGCTAAGCCTAAGACCTCGTGCAAACCCGAAGCAAACTTACGGAAATAAGGCCGGGCGCTAGTGGGGTTTTCTACGATAAAAATATCGCCCCGCCGGGTAGAAATACCCAGGTCGCCGTTGGGCAGCATGGCTAAACCACCTACTTCCAGAACCGTACCTTCCGGGGCGGTAACCTTCATTATTTTAAAAAAATCTTCTTCTTTAGGCGCTTGCTGCGCCTGAGCCGGAGCAATTCCGGCTAAAGAAAAAGCACTCAGCAGTAAGGGCAAGGCCGCCCGGCGCAAAAATTTATTTCGAATATTATGACTAGAATACTTCATGAACACTATAAATATTAAAATCTAAAAAAGAATAGAATAACCCACTTTGCCTTTTACCGGCACCACTAATTCTTTGCGGCCATTGGCATCGCGTACTACTGGTTTGGTTCCTTTGGCATCATCGAGGCGCAGGTAATACGACTTACCATCCACTAAATACGTACCATTTGCTTTATCTTCAATGGTAGCTCCTTCGGCTAAACGGGCGTATAATTCGCCGCCGACCGGATTTTGCACGGTAATTTCCCGGTGTACTCCTTGTCCGTTATCCAGCACCCGAATAGCATCGGAAACGGTAGCGCCGTACATCCGGTACCTAAAAGTAGGTTGGTCGTTTTCGTCGAGGGTATATCCTTTCGGACGGTAGCTGGTACCCGCGCTATCGGCCACCCAGGCCGCTTGGGACGAACCCAATTTGGCCAGAGAAAACACCGGCGGGCCAAAACGTTGTACCATACCGGCCGGTCGCGAAGAACCATCGCCGCGATCGTGCCACATGGGAGTAGCATCCAGGAAATCGCCCCGCCATACCTGAATAACGGTGCCTTTATCCAGATCGTAAGTATAATGTATTTTTTGCGGACTGCCTACGGATACAGCGTGCACCACGCGGGTACGAGGCTGACCCGGTAAATCCATGAAGCTGCGTAAAATAGTATTGGTGGGAGCATCTACTAAAATGGGATCTACGGTATTGCGGCGACCGGAACTTGCATCCGCATCCCCTACCATAAAATCCCGAATACCTGGTCCGCTAATCGTTAAACCAATTCCCGGCCGCTCATCGGCCTCCATTTTAGCGTATAATAACTCGAAAGGCAAATCGCCGGCGGTTAAAGTTGCCTCGCCCCCGCCCCGGTTGGGCGATCCTACGGGTTTGTTATTGATTTTTAATAAACCACCGCCCCCATTGCCATTCACGTTAAAGGTATACGTTCCCGGCTCTTTCACGCGCATGGTACCCGTGTACCGGATAATAAACTCATTCTGCAAGCTGTTAACGGCCGCATTTAAATTAGTTAAAGAACCTTCGGCCGATGCGGTTAATTTAGAAAAATCGGGCTCGTTATTAAACTTACCTTTATATACCTGGTATTTTATATTGGTCAGTTCGGGCCGGGGTTTATCGTAAGAAGTTAGCTTTATATTCCGGAAGGCTACCGCGCCGTGATCGCCCTGGAAGCGCAGCGGGCCGGTGGCTCTTTCGTCGTTAGCCATGGCACCGCGGGTAGGTCCCAGCAATTCCACGTCTTCGTGAATCGTTACTCCGTTTAACTCCACGCGCAGCATCCGGGCATTCTCGATTTTCTTACCGCTGCCATCAAATTTTGGCGCCTGGAAAGCTACTTTTACATGTTGCCATAACCCGGGCGCGCGGCTGGCATTCTGGCGCGGCGGATACCCTTCGTATCCTTTCTGGCCTTCGGGTTTGCTTTCGTCCCAACGTTCGTAAATGCCGCCATTATCGCCGGCTTTAGGGGTTTTCACACCCCAGCTATCGAGTAGTTGTAATTCGTAACGGCCTTGCAGGTAAATACCGGAATTAGAGCCTTTGGCCATCATGTAATCTAACTCCAGTTCGGCGTCGCCGTGTTCGGCATTGGTGTATAAATCCGCGCCGTGATTTTTTTGTCTGGTAAATTAACCAGTACTCCCGTCCCTTTAGCGGTAGAGAGGGTATTGTCTTTGCCCAAATCGGCGGATACATCACTTATAATCTGCCAGCTTTTAGCGGGATTTTTAAAAGCCGAAAAATCAGTAAGCGGCACGGTACCCGACTGATTGTTAGCAGCCGTTTGCGCCTGCAGGTAAAGAGGAGCCAGAAAACCGGCGCACAGAAGTGCTGCCTTTTGCCGCATACTCTTCACTGAAATAGTCATTGTCATAAGAAAAAGGGATTAATTTGAATATATACTTAAAAGACTTTGCGCGCTAAAATTAGGCTTTTATCGTGAAACAACCTGTATGAAAAGAGTATATAGTTGCGACGGGTAAATGACTCTTGTAGTTTCTTAAAAAAAGCAATCTGCTAGTAACGACTAAACAATAACTTTACTTGAATAACAAATTTCAGAAGCTAAGTAAAGTTTGGGATTAACGCACGTGAAACTAAGGAAAAGCAGGCTCTAGAAACTAAAGCCTGTTTTTGTTAACAACAAGGTTATTTGATGTAGGAAACTGCTTAGATAAAGTAAACAAAGAAGATAGCTTTCAGTACAAGTAAAGCCGCCATCTTCTTTACCAGTTCATGTTTAAAGTAGCTAAGATGTTTTAGAACATCTTAGCTACGGAAGGATTATTTGTAATCCGGATTCTGAGTTAGATTCGAATTATTTCTTATTTCAGGAACTGGAACAGGAAACAAAAGATTCTTTGCGGTTAAAGGCTGATTGGAGCTTTTGTTAACATGGCCTACAAAATCATCAAACCCTTTAGTAGTTTCGTTGTAAACTTTGCGCAGCCGCACCATATCAAACCAGGTTATTTGTTCGTAGCAGAGCTCGTGCCAGCGCTCCTGCCAAACCGCTTCCCGGAATTGCTGTTGACTTAAGCCATTTAATTCAGGAATTTTGGCTCTTCTTCTTACTTTATTGATAGCCTCATAAGTATCTACCGTTGGGCCACCTACTTCATTCTGCGCTTCGGCGTAAATTAACAGCACTT
The DNA here is from genome assembly GCF_003023845.1 of Adhaeribacter arboris. Classification (NCBI taxonomy): domain Bacteria; kingdom Pseudomonadati; phylum Bacteroidota; class Cytophagia; order Cytophagales; family Hymenobacteraceae; genus Adhaeribacter; species Adhaeribacter arboris. The sequence goes on from NZ_PYFT01000001.1 coordinate 3,970,357, forward strand.
CGGCGTAACGAATCTGAGGCACGTTCAGGTTATTATTACGCGTGCCGTTCACACTAGTTTTAGTAATAGTGCCGTTAGGCTCGATCTTAGTAATAACAGTACCACTAGAAGTTAGGTTAAAGTGTTTAAAAATGTAGGGAGCACCCAATTGAAATTCATCTCCATTACCATTTGTGTAATAGCTGGTATAAAAATATCCTTCCTGGTTTTTAGCTCGCAAATCTCCTGGCTCATAAGAAGCATAAAACGCCGGAGTAGGAATGGTGCTGCCGGTTCCGCCCGGACCATTGTACGTAACGGGTTTAAAGTTAGGATACATATTCTCCATAGGATTACCCGCTACCACGTTATTATACTGGAGCATAAAAATATGTTCTACTTTATTCTCCGTGGCTTCACTGTGTACCTCATAATAGGTTTGGAAAAGATTTATAACACTAGGATTAGCATTGGCGTAGGTAATTACCTCGAAGGCTTTATCGGCGGCTAATTTATAATACTCCGCGCCTTTGTTTAACGGTTGGCCAGCCATGGTTAAATATACCCGGGCTAACTCTGATTTTACCGCTGCCATGGAGGCATGGCCACTAGCATCCATCCAAGGCAAACCCGATGCTTCGGCCGCCTTCAAATCCTCTACAATTAAATTGTAAATCTCTTGTTGAGGAGTCCGGGTCGGAAAAAAATCTTCCGACTCAATAGTCTGCGGTTCGGTAATTAAGGGAATATCGCCCCATAACCGGACGGCATTAAAGTAAGCCCAAGCGCGTAAAAACCGCGCCTGACCCAATACCCGGTTTTTCTGTCCTTCGTCCATGGGGGTAATATTTGGCACTTTCGACAGCAATTGGTTGGACTGGGCAATTACCCGGTATAAGCCATTCCACCAGTTAATAACGTGTTGGGTATTACCGTCGTAATTCAGTCCGTACAGGTTATTTAAATCCGAATTCTGAGCGGTTTCGGTAGTAGAGGTACCGGTAGGCGCTTCCAGCAATTGCCAGCTGGATGAAAAAATACCGGCTCCATCGTATACAGTTCGCATATCAGCGTACACAGCAGCCAAGGCCGCTTCGGCATGATCCGGAATAGTGTAAAAGTTATCAGGGGTTAAGTTAGACGGTGCTTCTTCGTCCAGAAAATCTTTACAAGAAGTAGGACCAAGCAGTATGGCGCCGCAAAGCAATATCTTGCTTATATTTTTTATTATCGTCAGCTTCATATTTAGATGTCTTTTCTATTTATATGTTATAAAGTAACCTGCAGACCAAACATAAAGGTTCTAGGTTTTGGATAACCGTGCCAGTTAATACCCTGCGAGAAAGCACTGCTATCATCGCCTTGGTTAGTAGGAGTTACTTCCGGATCGCCAACGATATCATCGCCGACAAGCAGGAAAGCATTCTGCACGGAGGCGTATACGCGCAACCGGTTTAAGCGAATTTTATTCGTAAAACCTGCCGGAACAGTATAGCCTAATAAAATATTCCGGCCGCGGATAAAGGAACCATCTTTCACCCAGTGCGAATCTACGTTGGTAACGTAGCCAGCTCTGGTATCACGGATTTCAGCTATATCCGAGTTTTGGTTCTGCGGCGTCCAGGCACCTAAAACAGATTTATAGCTGTTGGCCAAGGCTTGACGGTCTTCGCTGGCGTGTAGGGTAAGATCCAGCACGTCGTTACCATAAGAATATTGCAACTCAACGGTTAAATCCAGGGCTTTATAGCGGAAAGTATTTAAGAGCGCTCCCCAAGCTTTCGGGCTGCCGTTACCAATAATGCTCCGGTCTGCGTCGGTAATAGCGTGGTCGCCGTTCACATCCAGGTATTTAATATCACCGGGCAGGATAGTTAAGCCATTACGGTAGCTGGTAAATTTGGCCGCTTCATCTTTCTCGGCTTCGCTCCATACGCCTAAACGGGTAAGACCCCAGAAAGAGCCTACTGGTTCGCCAATACGAATAATGCTGGTCTGGTTTGTAAAGTTAGGTCCACCCACACCAAAGATATCGGCCGGAGTAGCTAAAGTAAGTACCTTATTCCGGTTCATCGAAATATTAAAGGTAGTGTTCCAGGAGAAATCGCCGGAGTTTACGTTGGTGGTATTTAAAGCCAGTTCAATACCTTTGTTTTCCATGGAGCCTACGTTTTTCCGGATAGAGCCATAACCACTGGTACGCGGCACGGGAGCATCCAACAACATATCGGTAGTTTTACGGTAGTAAACATCGGCTTCTAAGCTAATCCGGTTGTTAAGCAAACCTATTTCTAACCCGGCGTCATACTGAGCAGTTTTTTCCCATTTTAAATCAGGGTTGGCTAAACGGTTAATACCCGTTCCGCTTACCCTTGTATCGTTAAATATAGTAGCAAAATTAGAGCTTAACAGAGCTAAAGAAGAATAAGGCGGTATTTCGGAGTTACCGGTTAAGCCATAACTCGTGCGTAATTTTAAGTTAGAGATCAGACTGTTATCCTTCAAGAAATCTTCTTCCGATATCCGCCAGGCTAAGGCGGCGGAAGGGAAGAAGGCAAATTTATGATTTTCCCCGAATTTAGAAGAACCATCGGCCCGACCGGTTACAGTCAGTAAATATTTATCTTTCAGGCTGTAATTAATCCGGCCAAAGTAAGAGTTAAAGGCACTCCGGGATGCTCCGGAACCAACTTCCGGACGAACTGCGCCGGCACCTAGGTTATTAAAGCCAAAATAATCGGTCGAAAAGCCCCGTACCAGCGCACTAATGTTAAAGAAGTTAGTTTCCTGCCAAGAAATACCCGCTAGTGCCGTAATAGAGTGGATTTCAGCAAACCGCTTATTATAAGTTAAATAATTTTCCAAAGACCAGAAACTTTCTTTCCGGTTACGGGTGGCGGCAAAACCCTGATCGCCGATGGATAAAGTCCGGGTGCTGGATTCGTTGTTTTCCTGAGTCATTACGTTTACTCCCAACACGGTACGCATTTCCAAACCTTTTGCCAGGTTTAAATTAGAAAACAAGCTACCGGTAGTAGTTTGGGTATTTAAAATATACTTCCGGTCGTATAGGCGGTGCATGGAACTCATGGTACCTTCGGCAAAAGGATAATCGCGGTTTTCGGCAAAGATCCCCGTCTCATATCTTACCGGCAAGAAGGGGAAGTCTTCCACAATCTGGCGGGCTACGGCATCGTTAATATCTACCAGGTTTTCGGTTTGGTTATTATAAGCCAGTGAACCGCCTATTTTTAACCATTTTTTCACCTGATCGTCGATGGTAAACCGGCCGGAATAACGTTTCATGTAGGAGGTTCTCACCAGTCCTTCGTCGTCGCGGTAACCCAGCGAAAGCGAATAAGTAGTGCGGTCGTTACCCCCGCTAAAGCCTAACTGGTGGTTTTGAGAAAGTTTATTCTGGGTGGTTTCTTTCAGCCAGTCGGTGTCGTGTAATGGCTGAAGATTGGCATCAAAAACCCCCGGATGAGCGGCGCTAAATTGAGCTCTTCTAATTTTAGGATCTAAATAAGCCCATTTGCCTGCGGCCCAGCCAACCGGGTCGTATTTAGCCATATTGGCCCAGGCCAAATCTTCGGTAGCCAAGTATTCTTTGGCATTTAACGCTTCCGGCCGATTCGGGCCAATGGTATTCACTCCAAAATCCACGTTATAAGTTACTTGACCATCGCCGGATCTGCCTCTTTTAGTTGTAACCAAAATAACGCCGTTTGCCCCTCTGGCACCGTAAATAGCCGTAGAAGAAGCATCTTTCAATACTTCCACGGACACAATGTCATTTGGGTTAATATAGTCAATGGCATTACTAAATTGGGCTTGGTTACCTTGGGGCAGCATTACTCCATCTACCACGTACAAAGGGTTGTTAGAGGAGTTAATAGAGCTAAAGCCCCGCACCCGCACCGTAGTACGGCCCCCCGGACGACCGGAGTTGTTATTTACTTGTACCCCCGCCATCCGGCCGGCTAAGGCTTGGTTTAAGGAAGGAGCCGGCCGCTCTTGTAATTGTTCGGCTTTTACGGTAGCTACCGCCCCAGTTAAATCGGATTTGCGTTGCGTACCGTAACCAATTACTACTACTTCTTCCAGCGCTTTGGTATCGGGTGCCAAGGTTACGTTTATAGTAGCTTGGTTATTAATCGGCACTTCTTTGGTTTGGTACCCGATAAAGGATATAACTAAAGTACCGTTGCCATTAGGAGCGTTCAGCGTAAAACTGCCGCTGGGGTCGGTAGTAGCCCCGTTGGTGGTACCCTTCACCAAAACGGTAGCTCCCGGAACGCCTTCGCCTTTTTCGTCGGATATTTTACCGGAAATAGCTGTTTGCGCAAAAGAGAAGCTAAGAGTACTTAAAAAAATCAAAAGGAAACACGTAAATTTTAAAATGGCTCCAACGGATGGTAGTAACTTAGGTACACCATGGTGGTTCCGGATCTTAGCGGGTAAATTAATTTTCATGTTAATTTCTTTTCCTGGATTAGAATTGCACTTACAGTAGCGGCCAGGTAATAGTACAAGCCGCACAAGAACAGCAGGTTAGGAATTAAAACCTGAACGGAGAGAAAAACAGGTGTTGGGAGAAACCAATCTACGCAAATAGAAAGATGCTGCCACACCAACTGATAAGAAAACAATGGCCTTTTGCCATTTGACGAGAGAAGTATGGTAACTGGTTTATTTCATAGGTGACTTATGGTTTAGTTGGTTTTTAGCATTAATAACTTATAATATTTTAAAGTGAAACTTTAATCGTAAATCTTACGAAGCAATAACAGATTAAAAAGACGTAGAGAAAAAATATTAATTACTGGTTGATAACACTAAATTGTAACCTAAAACCATAAGGAGCGCACGTTTAAAAACTACCTATTTCAGGCGCTGCTCTACCGGGAAGGAAATGCTGTATTAATAGGAAATATAGTTAGAATATTCCGTTAAAAATACGCTTTTTTAACATTTATCAGTAAGCGTTTTTAATATTTATTAATAAAATCATCCTCATTGGAATATTAAAGCTTTGTTTCTTTACTAGTTTATCAATGCAAATAGGAATAACTGTAAAGGCTAAAAACTTACTTCTGACAAAAGCATTCTTTAAGGGGAAAGCTTTATTTTTAAGATCAAATTATACTTTATAAAATCTAATGAAAACCAAGAGGATACCTAAAAGCTATCCCCTTGGTAAGTTTGCTATTAGTTTTTTATCAAAAGAAAATTAAAATCCATTTGACTTAAGAAGTGGATTCGCATTCAAGACCCGGGCCGGTATTGGGAACACGCTCACATCTTTGGCATCTTTCGGTTTAGCCCACCATTCCTCGCCAAACCGGTTCCAACGAACTAAATCAGTGCGCCGGTGCCGCTCGCCAATAAACTCTCGGCCCAATTCGTCTAAAAATTCATCGTCCGTTAAAAGACTTAAGTTATTTACGTAGCTATTAGCTGGCCAGGATTCCGCAGAAAAGTTTCTTTGCCGTACAGCATCTAACAAAACAGCCGCTCCTGCTTTATCGCCTGCCCGGTATTTTGCTTCGGCCAAAGCATAGTAAATCTCCGCTAAACGAATTTCGGGAACTGAATTATTTTGAAACAAACCTTTTGAGTCGGGTAACCACGGAAATTTGAGTAATCTTACGCCCGAGTTTTCTTCGCCGGTAGTAACCATAGAGCCTTTGGTAATTCCGGCCGCCCCTTCAGAAAAGCGACCCACCTGATCTACGTAACGCAATGGCTTGTTATTGTACTCTTCGGTGCCATTAACCATTTTGGTACTGTCAAAGCCAAAGCCTTGGGCTTTATTAAATTCGTATTGCTGGCCAACCAGGAAGAATCCTTCATAATCACCATTGGCGCTAGTAGTCCGGAAAGGCTGTTTCCGTTTATCCTGATCGGAGTACTTTCCGTAAGGTTTTCCTAATTTATAAGGATAAGGGTTGCCCTCCATATCCAACGAAGGAGTTAAGGTAATGCCATTCCAACCACCCCAATCATTATCCAAGGAATACCGGGCTTGGTAATGCATCATGGCGTTGTACATCCAGCCCATTTCGTACAGATTACGCGCGTGCGGGAATTCAAAAATATTTTCCGGAGAGCGATAGCCTTTTATGCCCGAACGGAAAGGTCCCCGATAATCGGAATCAAGGCTGTAAGTACCGTATTTGCCATCAATAATTTCCTGAGCAATTTGAGCCGTTTCCGTGTATTTAGCCGTACCGATCCATTTCTCAGCGTTTAAGTAGAGGCGTACTAACAACGCCGCGGCTCCCCCTTGATCAAACCGGCCCGCTCGGGTATTCTTGGGCAGATTGGGCAATGATTCTTTTACTTCTTTTTCGATATAAGCAAATACTTCCTGCGGAGTGGAGTTTGGATTTAAGGTAGAAGCATCTTCCGAAATAGGCACGTTCCGGAAATAGTCGATCAAAAATAAGTAGAACCAGGCCCGCAACGTTCTCAATTCAGAAATGTGCTGCGTTTTTTCGGCTTCTGTTAAACCTAGTTTAGTGTAATCCAGCTTGTTTATATCGTTAATAATAACGTTACATTGCCCAATTCCTTGGTAAGGACCATTCCAAGCGCCATAAATATGACCATCATCGGAATTCCATGCGTGCCCGTGTAAACGCACCCAGTCACCGCCGTCGTATCCGTGCTTCCCTTTTTGCGGCCATACGAAATGGTCAGCGGTTAATTCAGAAAGCAACCAACGGTCTCCGTCCCATCCAGTCCAATGGCCATGTTCGTAAGGCCGGGTTACCGCGGCAATAATACTATTTCTATCGCTGTAATAATTATTAGCGGTTATAATATCGAAAGGTTCCTCATCCAGATCAGTACAAGCCGGAGTCAGCCAGACAATGGCTACTAATGGTATTAAATATAAAAATTTATATCGGTTCATATTTTTAAGCACTTAAATTCTACACGCACAAATTAAAAAGTTACCTGTACTCCTAAGACAAAATTCCGAGCGATAGGGTACAAGTCGAGACTGCCCAGGCCTGGCTCTAAACCAGTAACACTAATAGCGGCTGGATCCAGACCGGTAAATTTGGTTAGAGTAAATACATTCCGGATAGTGCCATACAACCGGAAATTTTCAATTTGCTTCACGCCTAATTTGGGTGCCCAACCTAAAGTCAAATTATCTAACCGGAAATAGTTACCGCTCTCCAGGAAATAATCGGTAATTACTTTACCAGATTTGATGTGCGCATTACGACCATAAGCATCCTTCAACAGGTTTACCCCTGGTTCGGAAGTAAGCCCATAATACATTTGGTACAAATTAAGAATGTCATAGTCAAAACGGCCCCGGAAAAAGAGGGTCAGGTCGAAGTTGTGATAAGTAAAAGAGTTGTTCCAAGCTACATCGTAGCGCGGCATGCCATGACCAATTTGTGTACGGTCACGGTTCCGGTCACCTTCCTCCGAAGCTTTAATCTTTTCGGTACCTTCCTGGCCATTTTTCCAGATTAAAATGTTACCATCATCATCTACACCGGCGTACTTATAACCATAAAAACTACCTATTTCAGAACCTTCCTGCAAACGGTAGGCCTCCCCGGGGTTACCCGGAGAAGGTAATGATCCTAAATCCTGGTAGTCGGCTCTATAAATGCCACTGGAAAATTCATCCATTCTGGATTTTGCATAAGAAGCAGTAAGACTAGTTGAATAATTAAAAGCTTCGGTATTTACTAATTGGGCATTTAAGGTTAATTCAAAACCACGAGAGCTTTGCGTACCTACGTTCACGTACATCCGGTCGTGGAGATAAGGGGGAACCGGAACCTGGTAATCATTTATTAAATCGCTGCTCTTCCGAATAAAGGCATCAAATGATCCGCTTAGCTTACTAGAAAACAAGGTAAAATCTAACCCGGCATTATAAGCAACGGATCTTTCCCAACGCAAATCGGGGTTGTAATTATTAGCCGGGCCCCATACCTGGATCCATTCTCCCTGGTCGTTTTGATAACGGCCATATCCTGTATAACGAGGCATAGCGGTATAACGATCAAAACCAGAACGGCCAGTTACGCCGTACGATACCCGTAATTTTAAATCGTTAATGACTTTTAGATTTTGAAGACCAGGTAAGTTAGAAATCCGCCAGGCCGCTGAACCAGCCGGGAATAAACCCCATTTATTATTAGGCCCAAACTTGGTATTACCTTCGTACCGTACTGAACCGGTCAAGAAGTAGGTATCGGCAAAGCCATAATTTACCCGGCTCAGAAAACCAATGGTTTTTTCTTTACTTTTCCAGGAATCCATCCCCAACCGACCTGCTTCGTTACTATAAAGCCCCGATTCTAAGTTATTATAAGAAAAAGCATCCGATAAGAAATCCTCATTTTCGGCCCAAAAACCTTGGTTATTAAATTCCTGGTAAGAATATCCAGCTAACGCTTTTAAATCGTGCTTTCCGAAAGTTGCATTGTAATTGCCGGTCCACTCTAAAGTATAATCTCTCCAACGTTCATTCTGAAGTCGGGCCCGACCTAAACGTCCGGAGTTAATGGAACCAGAATTCTGAGAACCATAATACTCTCGACGTAACATATCCTGACTTTGGCGGGCTACCTTGAGATCCGTACTCAAATTTTTCAGAATATTCAGGCGGGTAGTAATATCGATAATGGAATAAGATCGGTCAGCGCCATTTTCGCGGGTGGTTAAATCCTGCACCGGGTTGAACGTATTATACCCCTGTAAATTATTGTACCGTAAAGGGTTGTTAGGGTCCATTAACGGTATCGTCGGATTCAGCTGAACAGCTTGTCTAAAAGCACCATAGTTAGTGTATTCTTCGCCGGCATCGCGGAAAGACAAATTACCGTTAAACTCCAGTAACCCGTCTAATGCCCGCTGCATAAAATTAGCCCGTAGACCGTATTCTTTGCGGTCAGTGGCAATATCAATGCCTTGTTTAGTCCGGTATTGGCCCGAAATCCGAAAAACAGAATTCTCGTTACCCCCGGAAACTGCCAGGGAGTGGTTCTGACCAAAATTATTTTCCCGAATTAGTTCATCGTACCAGTTGGTACGGGCGCCCCGATCCGTATCTCGTTGCTTCTCCAAAAACTCTTCTGCCGAAAGTATATCCGGCTTGACGGCTACAGCATCATGTTCTACATAACTATCATAAGTAACGTTTACTTTACCGCTGCGACCTCTTTTGGTTTGTACCAGAATTACGCCATTAGCTCCCCTTGAACCGTAGATGGCCGCCGAAGCGGCATCGCGCAGTACGGTAATAGATTCAATGTCCTGTTGCGCTACGTTCCGGAGGTCACCACCCGGCATACCATCAATTACTACCAGTGGTCCGTTACCTGCCTTATAGGACGAAGCACCCCTTACCTGAACATCGGTACTCCGGTTCGGGTCAGCCGCCGCTGGGTTAGAAATAGTTACGCCCGGTACTTTTCCATCAATCAATTGCAAAGGACTGTTAACGGCTCCCTGCACAAAATCTTTACTGGTAACGGTAGTTACCGCGCTGGTTAATTCCCGTTTTTGTACGGTACCATAACCTACAATTACTACTTCTTCCAGGGCTTTGGTATCGGGTACTAGGCCAATGTTAAAGGTAGTTTGGTTATTAATGGCTATTTCTTTGGTTTGATAGCCAATAAACGATATTACTAAAGTACCGGTACCATCGGGAGTACTCAGCGTGAAATTACCATTCGGGTCGGTGGTGGCTCCGGTGGTAGTGCCTTTTAACAGCACCGTTGCCCCCGGAATACCTTCGCCTTTTTCATCGGTTACTTTACCGCTAATATCCAGGACAACCGCTACGTTCGTATTAATTGGTTCTGCAATAATATTAACCGACTGCGGCAATAAAGCTAAATAACTGCCGCGTGCTGTTCCGGCGCTATCCAATTGTAGGGCTTCTTTATTGATTTTATCGGCATCGCTTACTTTTACCGGCGATATAACGTAAGTATTGGCGCCAATCTTCTCAAATTTAAGTTGCAGCGGACTTAGAATAGCTTCTAATTCACTCTCTATACTCTGCCTCCGGTTGCTTTTCTCGTTTATTACAACCGTTTTGTTTTGCACAAATTCGTCTTTGTAGAAGAAAGCTACATCGTATTTTCTTTCTAAAATTTTTAACATTCCTTCCAGGCTGCTTCTTTTGTTTAAAGAAGTGGCTGTTTCCGTGCCGGTATTATTGGCCGTGAGTTGCGAGGAGAGTACTTGTTGCCCATTCACATGAAAGCTAATCAACGCTGCAGCTACGCACGCGACGCTTTTGTATGGTATTTTTACTTTCATAAAAACTAGAATTAAAGGTTTACAACGCATAAGTAATTAAGTAATGGCATTAACCGTCCGAAAGCGGCCCCAACAATAAGAGCCTATTCCTTTTGAATAGTTATCTGGTTATTATTCTTTGATATTTTTAAGTCAAATGCTTTGCTCAGGCTCAGTAATAATACTTCTACATCTTGTTTCGGTACCCGGCCCGAAAAAGTATGATGGAGCAAACTTGTGTCCGTTACTGTTACCCGCAAACCGTAGGTATCTTCCAGAATAGCCACTAATTCCCGCAGAGAGGTTTTATCTAAAACCAGCAGTTTGCTGCTCCACGAGGAGTATTTTTCGGGGTTTACTTTGGTTTTGGCTACTTTAGTAGTATGAGGCACGAGCTCTACCATTTCGCCGGGCTGCATAATAATTTCCTGCTCTAAATCCGGCAGATGCAACCGTACTTTACCAGATTTTAAAACCACCCGCGAGTCGTTGCGCCGGCTGGTTACATTAAACTCGGTACCCAGCACTTCTACCTGCATTTTACCGGGCACATTCACTAAAAATTTTTGATGGTTTTGCGTGTGCTTTACCGAGAAAAAAGCTTCGCCTTGCAGAATTATTTCGCGGTTTTGCGTCGTATTCCAAGGAGTATATTCCACTACCGAGTTGCCGTTTAAAGTAATCTTGGAACTATCGGGCAAGGTAAAAGTAGCTATCTCGCCGTAATCGGTAGTTAAAACAACTTTATTCGCCCGGAAAAACAGTTTATAAGAAATAGCCAGCGCCAACAATCCAACAACTGCCGCGGCTACTCTAAGGTACTTAACCGGCCGCATTCTAATAATTTTAGCTTCTTTTTCTGCTTTTAGTATTACTGTTCCTTGAATCTTTTGCCGGATACCTGCTAAAATTTTTTCTTCCAGTCTTCTTTTTTCTTCCGCGGATAAAGCAGGGGTGTAGGGTTGCTCTCCGGAAAAAGCATTATAGTACTGCTCTACTAAAGCCCGTTCTTCGGGAGTAGCAGTTCCCTGTAAATATTTTTGAATAAGCAGGTGAATAGGGGTTTTCATCGCCGGGGTTTTGCGGTACATCTATAGGACACTGCTCCCCTGCCCTTACCGCCATCCCGACAGAAAATATTTTTTATTTTTTAATAAATTTAGAAAAGCACTACCCCATAACTGGTAATAGCTACAAAAGAAAGGAGGACACGAAAAATAGGAAAGAATAAGAATTTAGTTATAACTTATTTTTGTGGCTTAGAATAGCCACAAAAACAGCAGCGTGAAGGTGAAATCTTTTAAATTAAACCGTAATACGCGTAAAGCCTTACCCACCTGCTTTTCCACGGTATTTACCGATACGTTTAATTTAAGCGCAATTTCTTTAAAAGAAAGTTGTTCCCGCCGGCTTAACTCGAAAGCAGCCCGGCATTTTTCGGGCAAATTACTTACCTGGTTTTGATACGCCGATTCTAAATCATTCACGTAAATTTCTTCTTCTAAATTATTAGTAATAGCAGAGGCTTCTTCCCGGACAACCTGCAGGTGGGTTTCCCGAACCTTTTCGTGCCGCAGGTGATTTAAAATCCGGAACTTTAACGCGCCAAACAAATAGGCGGCTACTGATTCTTTAATTTGAATCTGATCTTTTTTTTCCCAAAGCTCCACGAACAAATCCTGAATGATTTCTTCGGCTTTTTCCGGAGAATGCACACGTTTATAGGCCACATCGAATAATTCCGGCCAATACTGCCGGTAAATACTATCGAATGTTGTTAAATCCTTTATTTTAAAGGGTGTGTCTGTTTGTTTGGTAGTAGTTGGAGCAGCCAATTATGTAATATATTTATACCTAATTGTTTATATAATTCCGTCGAAAAATATAACCAATTTACCGGCTTAACTTTACATATCCAATCTTTGCCAAATTAGGTGCAAAATAGTACTGCAAAAATTTCAGTGTGCGCGGCAACACACTAAAAAAGTAATAAAAAGATGCCGAATAGTATTAAAATTTACTCCTTAACTAAATATTTTTTTGCAAGAAAATTATTTTAAAAAATAGCTCTTACCCCTCAACCAGCAACAGTAAACATGCAAGCAAAAAACCTTCCCATTGGCTATTGGATAAAACAAGCGGATACTTTACTTACCCAGGGCATTGATGCGCTACAAAGCTCTTTGGGACTAACCAGATTAAAATGGCAGATGCTGCATACCATTCGGGAAAAAGAGCCAATACATACCAACGAATTAACCGCCCTGTTAAAGCCCTTCGCCGAAAAAAGTGTCTTAGAAACTACTTTAGAAGCGCTGAAGCAAGACTCATTGATTTTGGAAAAAGAGGAACCACTATCTCTTACAGCTAAAGGAATAACCTTACACGCAGTTTGCTTTGAGCAGCAAAAAACTTTCCGGCAAAAGGCTATGGCGGGTATTACCGAGCAACAATACGAACAAACCGTGGCTACTTTGCAAAAAATAGCAGAAAACCTTTCGCCCCAAATATAGCTTTGGGCTGCCCGTATAAATAGTTAAAAGGCAACCCGAAGATAAAAATTGCCTAACGAACAAGTATTTACCCCTTAATTAAGAAGAAATAGCCCATTCATTTACCCAAGCCGCTTTCTTTAATTTACTTTTATATTTAGTATCTGGTTATTTAATAGAATCGTCCGGTTCTGATTTTGAGTCTGTCTTATATTTACACCACCATTACCCCATCAAGAAATGACTTCAGCTGATATTGCCCTGAATCGCCTTTTTAATCAGCAAATTGAACGAACGAAGTTTACGGCTCCGGGCGAGCTGGTGCATTGGCTAGGAGCCATCCAAGCGCAAGACTATGCAATGGCCAAATGGGCGATTGGTTTACGCGTGCCGGATGGCACCGACCAAGTTGTAGAAGATGCCATTAACCAAGGCCATATTATCCGGACCCATATCTTACGCCCTACCTGGCATTTTGTGGCTGCTCCCGATATCCGGTGGATGTTACAGTTAACCGCGCCGCACCTAAAAAGAATAGCCGCTTCCATAAACCGGAAATTAGAATTAGACGATCTACTATTTCCGAAAATTTACCAGATTCTGACAAAATCTTTAGCGGGCGGCCAGCAGCTTACCCGGCAAGAACTAATGGCGGCACTTAACCAGGCGGGTATTCCAACCAATGCTTTACGAGCTAGTTATATTATGTTTCAGGCAGAAATAGAGGGAATTGTGTGTAACGGGGCCAGACGAAATAAACAATTTACCTACGCCTTACTAGACGAAATAATACCTCCCGCCACCCAAACTTTTTCCCGGAACGAGGCTTTGGCCGAACTGGCTAAGCGTTATTTTACCAGCCACGGCCCCGCCACCATTCAGGATTTTGCCTGGTGGAGTGGCTTGTCTTTAACCGATGCCCGCCTGGGTCTGGCTCATACTAAAGCTAATCTAATCTTTGAAATTGTAGTTGGCCAAACGTATTGGTTCGCGGAAAAAGCTGCTATTGAAATACCTAAGCAGGAAAACTTGCATTTACTGCCGGCTTTCGACGAGTTTATGGTGAGCTACAAAGACCGAACGGCTTCCCTTTTACCCGCTTATTCAAAAGCAACTATTACCGGTAATGGCATATTTAAACCTATACTGGTGGTAAACGGAAAAGTAGCTGGGCTTTGGCAACCTGTTCCGCAAAAAAATAAAATAAAAGTGCTGCTTTCCCTTTTTGATTCGTCCGCTAATTTGAATGAAGAATTATTGGCAACTGCGGTTAAGAAATATGGGATTTTCCGGAATGCCCCCCTTAAGATCAGTTAATTTGAGCTGTTTATAACATTTATTTTCAGGATTTTGTATTCTCCATGGCGAAAAATAAATTACAGGATGTTGCTTTCCAGAGCGTAGATGATTTTCTGGCGTATCTGCCCGAAGATGAATTACCGGTAGTAGAATTTTTACGGAAATTTTTTTTTATTGCCTGCCTAACTGCACCGAAAAATTAGCTTACAATGTGCCGTATTACCGGGTAAACAAGAATATTTGTTTTATTTAGCCGGCATCTATAAAGTGGGGCAAGCAGGTAACTTACCAGGAGTAAGATTTGGTTTTACCAACGGCAACTTACTTCACGACGAAATAAACTACCTGAACCAAGGGAGCTGGAAACAAGTTTGCTGGTAAGATTTCACGAATGTCACCAATATAGAGGCTGACCTTCTGAAAGCTTATATTTTTGAAGCGGCTCTGGTAGATGAGCAATTTAAAAAAGTAAAAAAGAAAGGGTATTAAGTATTTAAATTACAGGTCATAAAATAACATGGCAGAAAAAGCCTCACCATATTAAGAAGACCCGAAGAAATTAAATAAATACTCCCGAGAAACAGTAAATTACCGGACCGATTGTATGTGCTGCTTACAAGCCAGGAGCAAAGCTCATTATATTTTCCTTGATTTATAGTAGGAAAGTACCAGAATAAGTTGCTGATTTTGTAATTGAAAAGAAATCAGTTAAAATATGTAAGCAACCCTTAAGAACGGGTAATACCAAAAGAATATTTTAAAATAAAAAAACATGGGTAGCAATATGAACAAAATGAGCATCCTACTTTTACTGGTTCTTGGATTTTTCTCTTTCACTAAGTCTAATAACGCGGGAGGTCCTTCGGCCAGTGATTCTTTACAAATAAAATCCAAAAGTTTATTCAACGGCAAAGATTTAACGGGCTGGCATGTAGATGTCCCTCAAATGGATAATAATGCAAAAGCTAGAAATCCCTTTATTGTTCGCAAGGGGCTATTAGTTAGTTTGGGAACTCCCGAAGGCCACTTGATTACCGATGCTAAATACCAGAACTATCGCCTTGAACTAGAATACCGGTTCGCGGCAAAACCGGGTAACTGCGGCGCTCTGGTGCATGTTTCTACCCCAAGGGCGCTTTACGAAATGTTCCCTAAATCCATCGAAGTGCAAATGATGCATCAGAATGCCGGCGATTTTTGGTGTATCGAAGAAGATATAACCGTACCTAACATGGAAAAGCGCCGGGGTCCAAAGGAAAAATGGGGTGTAAACGGCGATAAACTGCGCCGGATTCCCAACCTAACCGATGGCTCCGAAAAACCACTAGGCCAGTGGAACTCGCTTACTATTGAATGCCTGGACAATGCCGTAAAAGTTTGGGTAAATAACGATTTGGTGAACTATGGCTTTAACGCTACCGCCCGGCAGGGCCAGATTGCGTTACAGGCGGAAGGTTCCGAAGTAGAATTCAGAAAAGTGTTGTTAACGCCCATCACGAAACTGAGCAAATAATCTGAAAGCCAACTAACTGCAGCTAATAGGATAGGTGTGACTGACGGAGTTGTATTTTCTTTTATCGAATTTTACTGGTTACTTTAAAGTAGTTTGATTCTCTTCTTTCATGTAAAAACTAATTTGCTTTTCTGTGTCGTATTTACTGTTTTCCAGGGCGGCTATTATTCTCTGCTTCTCCGCTTCGGTTTTGTTCTGACTTAACTTCTTCTTGGCTTGCAAATCCGTTACTTCTATTTCAAAGGCCACAATACCATGCAGCATTTTTAATTTAAAATCAATCGGCAAACGATGCCATTGTTCTAGATAATCGGCTTCGTAGGTAGTAATCATAGCCTCTAACTTTTTAAAAACTTCTTCCTTTTCCGAAATAATTTTACCCGTACCGTAGGCGTGAACAGCTAAGTAATTCCAGGTGGGTACGTTTAAATCTTTATCGTAATGCTGAGGTGAAATATAGGCGTGCGGCTCCGTAAAAATAACTAATACCTTATTGTCCGTTACTTCTTGCCATTGCGTATTCGCCTTCGCGAAATGAGACGTCAGAATAATTGTATCATCTCTTTTGCTAATACTAAAGGGCAAATGCGTAGCCGTTGGCAGATTATCTTTTACCGTTATTATGGTAGCAAAACTATACTGCTGCATGAAGCTTAAAATCTCGGATTCCTCCGTCATGGCGTTTAGCTTGGGTATGTACATGGTCGTTTATTTAATTATTAGGAAAATCAAGCTTGCATTTAGTATTATTATAGACGGTACTTACTTAAATATTATAAAGATGAAACGGTAAAGCTTCCCAAACCCGGCAGATTTTAAAACCTGCCGGGTTTCAGGCAAAAATAAGCTTAAAAAGCAAATACTTTATAGAATACTCACGGTTGCTGTTCCGGTGGCCTACTGTAAATCAATAAGTTTAGGATTGCGGGTTGCCCCCATAGCCTCGGTGAAACCATAGAGCTTAGATAGAATCTGCTTATTACTAAACTCATCCATTTTAATCAGATTAGCGCCGGAAACAATATATAAATAGCCTGCCACGCCGGTCATGGCTTTTACATCGGTAAAGTTCTCCCCGCCCAGGATGGCTCCGGTAACCGTGTTTACTTGGAATAAAGCGTTTTTGCGCATCACATACATTTTGTCTGAGTTGCCATGCACCGCGGCAATACCTTTTACATCATACCAGGTTACCCCGGCATATTTCTTTTCTACCTGCCCGGTTGTAGTATTTACTTTATACAAAATATCCTTCCAAACCACGTATAGGGCATTTTTGTGATAATAAATGGCTGTGGTGCCCGACCAGTCCGCAATAGAGCCCCATCCGCCCACTGGGGCGTGGTTGCCGAATTTATCAATTTTCCAAAGCTTAGTGCCTTGCTGGGCGTATAAGTTACCCTGCGGGTCTTTACCCGTTACGCCCACCGGATTCTCCCAATAACCGTTACCTACCTTTTCGTAGGCACCGTTAAAGCGGTCTACTTTCCATAAGTTACGGCCCTGCATGCCCCAAATGTAGCGGTCGTCTTCGGCCAAGGTTTTCGCGGCGCCACTCCAACCCGCGCCCAGGTTTACCGATGAGCCATCTTTGGGATTTACGGAGTATAGTACTCCCTTCCGGATAATGTACAAATTAGAGTACATTGAGATTACCGTGCGAACGTCAGTAGGCGATAAGGAGGCGCCGGCCACATAGGTCAGACCATCCTTTCGCGTAATGGAGGGTTGGCCATTCTGGGAGAAGGCGTGAGAAGGATACATCATCACCGAATTGTAGTCAAAAGGACCATAGTCAAAGCCCTGGCCTAAAGGCCAGCGGTTAAATTGTTCCCGCTTGTCCGGCTGGATGTTATCCCAGTGAATACTGATGTAAGTATCCCGGTCGCGGCGGTTGTGTTCGTGGAATAAGCCAACCGCATGCCCAATTTCATGGGTGATAACCGCTTGACTGCCAATATCCTCTAAATTGATTACCTGCATTCCCCCTTTTCGGCCGATGAAGGAGTTATTTCCATCATTCGATTTCGTAAATTGGATATAATCTTTCTCATTAGTCCGGGGAACAAACTCTAGCGGCGTGTTATCTTCCCAATGATGGATAGCTTTATTAATCACTTCGTTATTGAGATTCGGCCCGATTACATAAGGCACTTTCCAGTTTTGCCAACGGTAATCTTTGTTGGCCAGGCCGGCTCCGCCTACCCGGCCATTCGGAATTTCCGGACTTTTTACGGGAGCTAAGTCTTCGGCGGATAGCAAAATGTCGCCTTCCCAGATAGCCTTGCCTTTAATTTCCCGGTAGGTAATGGGCATCCCTTTAAACGTACCTTGTTTTACAATACCGATACTGTCTGACTTAGAAGTATCAACCGGCGGAGCCGGTTTGGTTGGTTCCAGCTCTTTTTCGCAGGAACTAAGTAATGAACTAGCCAATATGAGGCCGGTTGCCCATAAGGGCAAGTAATGGATTTTCATAGAAATTTAAAGGTTTGAAAAAATAAAAATGAATAAAAAGTAGAATCTTTTGATTTAAGGTTTTGATTGAGCCAGATAAAAAATGTTTTAGAAGCTGCTAACGATCCGGTTGTTTAGTAAAAATAATTTGGCTTGATGCCTGACTGAAATTAGACGGCGAATCTATCAGCTCACAGCAATGGACTGATTACTAAACCGGCTCTTGCGCAATGGCTGCCATGCTTTGTAGGTTAGCGAGCGCCAGAGCCATTCGGCCGGCCCGAAGAAAAAGTAACGCACCCAGATATGGCTAAAAATTACCTGGGAACTGTAAATAGCAAAAGCAATGAGTAGCAATTTTGTGGGGCCCACCTGCGCTTCCATGGCGAAGCCGTAACTCTTAAAAATGAATACACAAATCAGCGATTGCAGGAGGTAGTTGCTAAGAGCTATCTGACCCACTGGGGCAAAAAAAGCGAAGCGCTTTTTCCAAGCCGGCTTTTCGTATAATAAGGCAAAAATAGCCGCATAGCCCAGGCACAAAGCCGGTACCCCGTAGGCATAGGCCAAAGGTTGAATAATTCCTGCTGGTTGAAGTTCCTTGTAATCGCTCATGTTTACCATGGTGGCCAGCACCAGGTTGCAGGGAATCCCGATGATGACTCCCCCAAGTATTACCTTCTTTAAAAGTGGCCGATAAGCTGACACCTGGGCGTATATTTTATTTCGGGCGATATAAAAACCCATCAGGAACATGGCTAAAACTTTAAAAAAGCGTCCGGTAAACAAAAGGTCGGGGTACCGCCCGAAAATCAATCCTCCTAAATTCGCTTTTATTATATCGAGGTAACTTCCGGTCCGGAACATCTGGATCATCTGATCCAGCATTCGGGGACCAGCCGGTTTAGGAAGAGGGGGATTAACGAAGTGGACTCCCAACATTATGGCGTATTGAATTAAAGGGAGCAGCAGTAGGATTAAGGCCGCGCGCAGTAAATTTTTGTCCGAGAAATTCCGGAAAAGCAACAGAACGAAGCCCAGCAACGCATACACCGTAAGAATATCGCCCGGGTACAAAAAAATAGCGTGACATAAGCCCAGGATTAACAAAATTAGTAAGCGCCGCCGGAAAAGTGATGGAAAGTTCATTCCGCTGGTGAAGGATCGCTGCAGTTGCAATCCAAAGCCAATCCCAAAGAGCAACGAAAAGAGTGAATAAAATTTACCGTCGATAATTAGCAAGAGGAGGCTGCTAATGAAATGGTCCGTCGGGTAAGAGCTGAATGCTTTTTTCGCCTCTTCCGTTAAGAAGAAGTAGCCGGAGAGCGTCGCCATATTGGCTACGAGCACCCCGAGTAAGGCAAAGCCCCGTAAAACGTCCAGCAAGCGGTAACGTTCGCCGGGCAAGATTGGTTGAATAGTTGTCAAAATGTTAAATTTTTGGTGGTTATGTAGGTCTTATCTTGGGATTCAACTCCGTTAGCATCGTGGTATACCCCGCATTACTTGCATTATCACTTACTGCGTAGCGGGTGGGTAATACTTTAGGATATTCGCTGAATATTTAATCGTAAATGGCTAGTGAGTTAAGCTAATTACTGATGCAAGGTCTGACAGAATAGGATATAGTTTTATTTTTAAAATTTTACACTTGGAAACAACTTCCTCCTATAACCTTTAACCCATCCGTGAACATTTTCCAAACGCGGATGTAGCGAAATTGACCTTGGATAGGATTGCCTAACATCTTTCCTTTGGTGTCATACACAACTACTACAATGGCATTGTCGCCAATTATTTTTACGTCCTCAAACGTTGCCAGTAGGTGTTCCACTTCCATTTCACCCGCCTTATGAGAGGCCAAATCCATTTCTTTGGTTACCACTTGTCCGTTTGGGGTTATAAATAGTAAATCGTCATGCAGCATTTGGTCTAGCAATTCTACGTCACTGGATTTTATTCCTTGTAGTAGTTTGTTTTCCATTGCAATGATTTCTTCAATTTTCATTTCCGGGTCTTTTTAAAGGTCCTATTTTAGTACTACCAACTTCTTGCTTTCTATCTGGACTCCATCTACCAACAGCGCATACACGTAGGTTCCGGCAGCCAGGGTTCCCGTTGGTAAAGTAATTTCTCCTTCGCCGGTTTTCAGATGATAGCTACTTACTTGCTGCCCGTTGCTATTGAAAAGCGTAATAGCGGCAAAGGTGGCAGATGAGGGTACCCAATATTTTATGACCGTGGTACGGTCAGTGGGATTGGGGGCGTTTTGCCACAAGCGAGCAGTGCTGCCATTAACTTCTGTCAGGTGGCCGGGAAGTTTGGCCACCACCGCTATAATCTGGCCCATTTGCTGCTTTAGTTCCTGGTTTTCTGCCTGCATAGCCTGAATAATTTTCTGCTGTTCTTTCACCGAATTAACTAGTATATAGGTGAGGGCCGATGCATCGTAGTTGAGGTATTTTTCTTCTTGGCCGGTAGTGTTCTCGTAGAGGAATTCGTCTACCATGTAGGGAGCTACTTTTTTT
Organism: Adhaeribacter arboris; assembly: GCF_003023845.1. Lineage (NCBI taxonomy): Bacteria > Pseudomonadati > Bacteroidota > Cytophagia > Cytophagales > Hymenobacteraceae > Adhaeribacter > Adhaeribacter arboris. The sequence continues at coordinate 3,990,918 of NZ_PYFT01000001.1, forward strand.
ATTTCCTGGGCAATTACCCCGACGTATTCTTTCTCGGTGGGCATTTGGGCCTTACCGTTGTAGTAGTACTTAACCGGATTTACCTTCAAGAGCACATTTAAACCATCAGTAAACGCCTGCACATCTTTCTTCAACCTTCCGTCGGAAGCTACGGTCCAACTGCTGCTGCCGGGCTTGGCCGCCGAATTTTTAGACAAGTGCAGTTGAAAAGTGGGCGCATCTACGCCGATGCCGACGTTCACATCCGACGTAGCGCCATTCTTACCAGCGATGCTGCCTAAGACTAATGCGTTGGAGCGGGATACTATGGCTCGGTGGCCAATGGCCGTGGCATTGGTGAGGTTAGTCTGAGAAGAAAGAATACCGGCTCGAAAACCAAAGTAAGAGTTACCATTACCGGTAAAGTTGTTTTCTCCGGCAGTACTGCCTATGAAAGTATTCTCTATGCCACTTGTGCTACGTCGTCCTGCCGAGCTACCTACGAAAGTGTTAGAACTACCGGTAAAATTGCTCAGTCCAGCGGAACGACCAAAGAAAGCATTGCTGCTACCGGTACTATTGTTAAATCCGGAAGAATGACCAAAGAAAGCATTGTCGCTGCCGCTTCGATTGCTGAATCCGGTAAAAGTACCCACGAACGTATTTCTATTACCAGTAATATTGTTTGCACCCGCCTGCTGTCCGATGAAGAAATTTTCAACTTGGGCATCAGCCGGTTGCGTAAAAAGTAAAGTGGCAGCCAGTAGGCTACCTAAGAGTCGGAATGTATTCATTTGAGAAATAAAATTTTAGTGAAAAATGAATCTTTTAATGGAGAATCTAAGTTGAGCGCCCGCTTCGGATTCATTCAGAAAGCCAATGAGCGAAGTCTGTAAAGGATATGGATAGAAAAGTGCTATTAAATATCTTCATTACCACTTTCACCAGCATAAGTGTTATGGCTTTTTTGCCGACATTTGCCTTCTTGTTAACCCTATAAACCGGCTGCTTGATTAAGCAGGTAAGCAGGAGAAAATTTTAAAATTCTACCTCGGCCGGATGCGTTACCCGCAATACCGATTCCTGTTGAAAGCGTTTTTTGTACTCCGCAATAATGGTATCTAGTTTCTCATCATCGGCTTTACTTTCCGGATGGACAATTTCCAAAATAAAGGTAGATTCCCGGATAATAGCCCCATCTTCTTCCTGCCATTGACCTTCGGCATCTAATAAGGTGAGGCCGTCCGGAAAGCGGGGAGTGATAACTTGATCCACAAATAAACTCCAGTCCTTTTCGGATACTTCTTTTCCGTTGGGCATCGAGCGGCCAAAATATAACCGGTCGAGTACCCACTGCTCCGTTTTTTCCGGCTGGGGTTTTACCTCTTCTTTCTCACAGCTCATTAATCCCCCCGATAAAAGTAAACCGAGTAACGTGTAGAGCCAGACGAGCCGGAGACGGAGTACGGCAAGAGAGAACATAGTTCTGGTTTTCATATTTGCTATCATGAATAAAGCTGATAATACTTTTCTAAATCCTTGTGCTTGCCCAACTTACGGGCAATTTTGGCCATTAGTCCGAACAGACCGTTCAGCAGGCGGACACCGCCGGCAATTTTGGTTTCCGATAATTCTACCAGTAGGGCCAAATGCCAGATATTTTTGGGCATTCCATTAGGCTGCATTAGCCCATCGGTGGCCAAGCCATAGCCGGCCTGCAAGGCTTTTTCAAACCCTTCGTTTCCCGGTTCCAGAATTACATCACATACCAGCCTTTCTTGGGCGGTATTGGACCAGGCATGCAATGTATTAACCGGCACAGTAGCTTTTTCTCCGGCCTGCAATACCAACTTGCGGCTACCTAATTGCAAACCCAGGGTTCCGGAACGCACGATAAAGGTTTCGGAAAAAGTTTTGTGGTAATGCGGATTTACTTTGCCTCCCGGCGCCACTTCCAACAAGCCGTGGGTACGTTTGCCGCCGCTTTCCCGGGAAGTTTCTAAAAAAGTGACGTAATCTTTCTGGACGGGATTATAAAACCGTCTTTGCAGGGTATTTGGATTCATAATTAAATTGTTTAAATTATTTAGAATGATTTAGAGTTTGAAATAGAAAAAATTGAGGACGGTCCTGAAATTCTGATGCGACTACTATCGCACAAATTTTTGTTAACCATTTAAGTTGAAAATTCCAGCCGGAACTAAACCGCTAGTTTGTCGGGTGGCAGAAACTCCATGTATTTTTCCAGAACCTGCCGCATGGCTTGCCATTGCTGTGAGGCAGGAAGTTCCTCCTCAGCCACCAATAAGGAAGGCTCCTCCCAAGGCTGACTTAATTCCTGCAGCAAACCTTCTGAACACTAGCAGAATACGCCCGGGGGTATCACCCGTATTTTTAAAATTACGCCAGGCCATGGACGGAACAGCCAGTACATCGCCGGATTGTGGACATAGTTGAGTTTAATAAAAAATAGCCGCAAAGTTTTCGCCAACGGCCTGCCATAGAAAGCCATCCCTGAACTGCCAGGCCAGGTGTCCCACTACCATCACCAGCAGGGTAATTAAATACGGCGCAACAGGCTTTTTCTGAAAAATATCTGATACCAACAGCAGGAAAGCAATAGCCATTATAAGGTAATTAGCATAGTCAACGGCTTCCAGAAACGGTACATTGAAATATATAATTTGCACCCTGCCCAGCGCCGGGCCAATCATAAGCAGGGAGGTTCCCAACATATACCGCATGTGAATGCGGGATTTCTTCTTTTTCCAAATGGCTAGGCCATAAAGAACAGCAAAGGCAAAGAGTGCAGGAATGATCTGCGCGGTGCTGGCAATGGCTTGCTGTGGTGATGCGGGAATCATTTTGTTGTAACTAATCTTGCCAACCATAAAAATGGAAAGAAGCAGCAATGGCACGACAACATAAGATGCTTTACCGACAGCCCTGTGCAGCGACAGCTTTCCGGCCCTGATCAATAGCGGCTGAACAATAAGCATCAAGATCCACATCATCATCAGTAGTCCATGCATGTGGTGCGTATATCCAAACCCTTGGAAAGAGGGAAAGAACACAATATATGTTTTCCAGAATCCCCATACGACAACCAACAAAATACTTATAAAGAATAGGTAAATATAGTTGTAAGCTCTTTCCATAACGGTGATTTTAAGTATAAATAAAAATGATACCTCCTTGTTATTGTTCAAGGATTGTTCGGATTAACAGTTAGATTTTTTTAAAAGATTTAAAAGTTTTATTCATAATGAATAGCCTTTATCTAAGGTTGAGCCTTTACCCATAAGAGTTCAAGCATTTGTCGAATTGTTTACTTTCAAAAATTTCAGCGGTAATTAATTCAGGAGTTGGCCTGAGGGCAGAAACTCCATGTATTTTTCCAGCACCTGCCGCATGGCCTGCAATTGCTGCGGAGTAGGTGGTGTTTCCGGCGCATTTGGTAAGATAGGCTCACTTAAAGGTTGGCCTAAGTCCTGCAGCAAGCCTTCCATTACCGGCGAACTGTGCACCACCAAAAACGCCCGGGAATATCACTTGCATTTTGAAGTTGTGCCAAGCCATGGAAGGAATAGCCAGCACATCGCCGGGTTGTACGATTTGGGTCTGCAGCCGGGAATGGCTGTTAGTGGTACTTACCATAAAATCACCCTCCAGAAAGTAGAAAGTTTCGGAGTATATATGCCGGTGCAACATGGGTGGGCCGCTGCCGGCCGGTACGGTTACTTCTAATACCAGCATCGTTCCGGCTGTTTCCTGGCTGCCGGCTTTTACTACAACCAGGTCGGAGCCTAATTTAAAATACTTGCCGGTTCCGGCTTTTGTTAAATGAATGGACTGCATCATTGTGGTTTGATAATGAGTTTTGATGGATAATGCGTTGCTGACCGAAATTGATTTAAAACTCGTATTGAGGCGTAGTTTTTAATGTGCTTCTTTCGGTAACCATGCCTATACCCAGGAAAAGCCAAGGCACGCCCCAGCCCATGATGGCCACTAAGTCCGGGTGGCCGGTAATAATTAGCAGCGGGAACATCACCAGAAAAGGATAGAGCCCGACGAAGAGCGGCAAGGTGCCTTTAAAGCCCGGCCAGCGTTTGCCCGCCAGTACCTGAATGCCCGTAATTACCATACCAACGCCTGATAATAAGGCACCTAAAGGCAGGAACATTCTGGTATTTAAATTAAACCAGTAACCGAAAATGTAATTAATCGAGTAGGATATAGCTCCCGCGGCCGCGATTGAAACGCCTAGTATTTTCCATTTGCTCCCGCCGGCGATTTTCCAGCGGTACAAATTCGATAAGATAATAAGAATGCCAACTTGGCCCAGGGTCCATAAACCACCCAGAATAGCGTTAAGGGAATGACTCGGCGGATAAGAAGACCACACCACGAACTCGGCCAGGTAGCAAATGCCGGGCAACAAGAATAATGCGCTTGAATTGTTATTTTTTTTCATGATTGAATTGTTGGATAGGTCCTCCGAGCCGGAGTAACCCGGAGGAAAGGTTAGAACTTTTAAAATAGACTATTGCAGGAGAGCCGGATTAGTGGTGGCCCCAATGGAAGTAGTGCCTTGAAAACCAGCGGATATGGATTGCTTTTCGCCGAACACATTTACGCTGAATAATTTACTGCCACTTATCAGGTACAGCTTACCCGAGTAACCCGTCATCAGGGTTGTTCCGGGGAAAACCGCGCCACCTGTAACGGCACCGGTAACCACATTCACCCGAAATAATTGCTCACCGCGCATGACATAAATTTCGTCCGAGGAGCCCTCCATGGCCGCAATGCCTTTTACATCGTACCAGGGCTGATTCATGTACATCTTTTCGGGCTTACCGGTGGTGGTATTTATTTGGTAAAGAATATTTTTCCAAACCACGTACAAGAAATTTTTATGATAGTAGACGGCCTGCGTGCCGCTCCAATTTTCCAGGGCTTGGGGTCCGCCCAGGCGGCTGTGGTTTCCGTATTTATCAATTTTCCAAAGATAGATGCCTTGTTGCGCATATAAATTGCCCTGGGGATCTTTCCCCGTTACGCCCACCGGATTTTCCCAATAACCGTTACCTACCTTTTCGTAGGCCCCATTAAAGCGGTTGGTCTTCCATAAGCTACGGCCTTGCATGCCCCAGATGTAGCGATCGTCTTCGGCTAGCGTTTTGCCTGCACCGGACCAGCCCCCTCCCAAGTTCGCCATGCCGCCATCTTTAATATTTACGGCGAAAAGGGATCCATTTTTCACAATGTACAGGTTCGAATACATCGAAATTACGGTCTCGGCATCCTGATTAGATGGAGTGAGGCCGGGGTCAATAGGCTGACCGTCTTTCCGGGTCATGGTAGGTTGGCTGCCTTGCGCGAAGACTAAAGGGCCGTACATCATTACCGACTGATAGTCGAAGGTTCCGAAATCAAATCCATAACCAACCGGCCATTTGTTAAAGTGGGGCCTTGCTTCAGGTTTAATGTTGTTCCAATGAATGGTGATATAATTATCCCGGTCCTGCCGGATGTGTTCGTGGAACAAGCCAATGGCGTGGCCGATTTCGTGGGTTACCACCCGCAGGCTCCAATCATCCACTAACCAGATGTTTTGCGGACCACCTATTCGGCCCACACTGGATAAGTTAATATTCTGGTCTTTTACAAATTTTATATAATCTTTCTGATTGGTACGGGGTACAAACTCGAGCGGGGTTTTTACTTCCCAGGCGGCAATCGCCTTTAGGATAATATCCTTCCGCATACCCGGCTCAATTTCGTAGGGAACCGTAAAGTTTTGCCAGCGGTAGTTCTTGTTGGCCATGCCGGCGCCGGAGGTGCGGGCAATTGGACTAGTAGTACTTGTGCTCTCAAATAAATCTTCGGCGGTAAGGGCCATGTCCCCTTCCAGAATAGCCTGTCCATTTACTAACTGGTACGTAATGGGCACTCCCCGGAAAACACCTTTTTTAATTGTCGAACTGCTATCGCCTGGTTTACCAGCTGGTTTAACTAGTGGCAGTTGTTTTTCTAAGTCCTTCTCGCAAGAGGTAAGCATGGTAAAAGACAATAAAATACCGGTTGCCCAAAAGGGCAAAAATTTTGTTTTCATAGAATTGATGAATTGTTTACTGATATAAAGTCAATGGAGCCCAATTGGAATAAGGGGTTGGGCCTACCCCAATAAGGAAGCGTTTAAAAGAGTATTCGTCAGCTAGTTGATGGCTTAAAAATTAAAATAAAGGCCTAAATAGCTAAGTATTTTTACATCTGCATGGTAAAGCAAATAGGCATTCGCCTTCATTCCTGTTCCGGAGTTATAATTAAGATACGTTTTTACAATACGTATTCATGAGCCTTTGCTCCTCGCCGCGTTTTCGGGCCCGGGCCGCCAGAGACTTAAGTAATGGCGCGAGTAGTACAAATATACCGGGGAGGGAGGTATCGCCAATTTCGGCTATTAAGGCGGTAAGGGCTAAACTCTTAGGTAGACCTTTCTTATTCGTTTGCCCATCTCTAGCCATGCCGTACAAAATGCGGAGCATGTACTCAAAGCCTGCAAAGCCAGGCGAGAGAACAATATTAAACCGGATAGTCTCCGGGCCAGGATTAAAAAAGCAATGCACCATCCCAATCGGTACCGTAAAGGTTTCCCCCGGATTTAAAATAATCGTTTTACCGCCTGCTTTTACACCTAAGTTTCCTTGCAAAGCCGTGAACTTTTCGCTGTATTTTTGGTGAATATGGGGTACATTCTTCCCTCCGGGTAAAAGAGTTACTTCACACTCGCTGTATTTCCCGCCCGTTTCGGCAGCACTTTTCAGGAACGTGGCGGTATCCTTAAAAATAGGATTGACAATGGTGCGGTCCATGCCGTTGTCCGTTCCCCAGCGTACCCTCCCGGCTGTTTTTAGCCCAGGTTTTTCCATAATTTTACTTGCATTCAAACAATCCATCTTTGCGTTAAATTTTTCTTTTTGTAAGTTTATTTTGTTTTTATTTACTACGTGGCTGGTAAACAGGAATCCGAAATTCGATTCTGGTAAATAAGCTGTTTGGTAGTTGCCTATAGTGCCAGGCTTTCTAGTTTACTCCCATTGTTTTAATAGCCAGTAATTTGATTACAAAATTATTACAGGTATTCTTGCTTGGGTAATGTACTTTGCGACAAAATACTGCTCCAGATACCATGAAATTTCAAATGTCCATTTTACGTGATTTGGTTTATGGTGCCGCGGCCCGGGGCGTCAACTTTAACCAATTATGCGACAGAGCCGGCATTCGACCAGATGCCCTGAACGAGGCGGAACAAATGATTGATTGGGAAACAGCACCCTATCTTTGGGACCACATCGTTGATTTAAGCGGGGATGCGTTCGCCGGATTACACATGGGGTAGGACGTACGCCCCTCGGTATTCGGTATCATGGGGCACCTCTTACAAACCTGCCGGGATGTACAAGAAGTACTCGAAGCCATTGTGAAGTATGGAAATACATGGTCCACTATTTTTAAATTTTCGATTAAAAAGATTAATTCGGCGGTTTATTTCTACTTCGACCCCGTGCTGTTGTATACCGCTAAATACCCCCTCAGTGCCCGGCAATCTACCGATATCGCCTTATCCGGAACCCTTCGCCTATTGTATATTCTTTCGGGCAGAAATATTTACCCGGAAAAATTATACTTGGCTTATCCCAAAATGGACAGTAAAGCGTACCAGAAAATCTGTCAGTGCGAAGTTAGTTTTAACGCTGCCCAAAGTTATTTTGTCTTCCACCCAGACCAACTAAAGGTGCCGGTTCTCAGCCACGACCGGTCATTATTCTTTTTGTTCAACAGCCTGTTGGAGCAAAAGCAAAAGCACCTGGAAAACGAAAATAGCTTTGCTGAAAAAGTACAACGTATCATCCTCACCGAGTTTAAAGGCCAGATCCCCCCTATTGATGTGATGGCTTCCCGGTTATGTTTAAATACCCGGTCGCTGCAACGAAAATTAGCGGCGGATAATACGACTTACCGGAAGCTTTGTCAGAACCTGCAAAAACATCTTTCCTCGGCCATTATGAAAAATCAAAATAAAAAAGTTTCCGATGTGGCCTTATTAATGGGTTATGCCGATCATACTACCTTCCGACGAGCTTTCAATAAATGGAATAATACTACTTCGGAATAGTTACTTCCTTATTGTTAGCGCTTATCTTGCTAAATGGTATTATGCAAAGAGTAGCGAAGGAAGCGAGCGCCAATACCAGCCGGTTTTGAAAATTAGCAATGGCAATTGTTTGAACTCGGGCCAGCTCCGTTAGGTCATTTGGGGTCATATTTTGCAAGTCTAGTTGGTTAATATAGGTATTAATGGGCAACTGTTTTTTTACGGTAAAGGCCACATCTAACCCGAAAAACACAAAGGAGACCATTAGAAGAAGAAAAGTCAGGCTTTTCCAGTTTTTTAAATGTAGGGCCAGGTTCAGTCCAAATAAACCTATCATTAAAGGGCCCATAACTCCCATGCGCGAATGCATAAAAGTACCGTCCACTATTTTCCAGTACCGGCCGTATTCCAAAGGCGTTAATTGCGTTTCGACGGGGCACATTTCATGGAAAAAGTGCATGCCGGCATACAAGCCAACAATCAGGAGCAACAGGTAGAGCAATACATTCTTTACTAAAAAAATGAAACGTGACATAGAATTTATATTAATTACGGATTGATTAATAACGGGAACAAACACAACGCGAAGCCAGCAAAACCAGAAAACAACTCACCTATCCAAAGAAAAATAGCTCCTTGGTTATAGAATCAAATGGATAAGAACGATATTATTCATACTCATTCATCATCCCCCAACCCCTTCAAAGGAAAACTTTTGATGATATTGCGAAGGTTTCATTACTTAGATAATCGCTTATAAGTTGTTGGACGAAGTAGCCAAACTTACTTCGATCAAAGGACTGCCCTTACTCTTTTTTGAGAGAATTTATGAACGCAATCTATAATAAACTGAGCATCTTCTTTTATACCCATTAGCAAACTGGATTTACGGTTTCTTAGCCAGGGAAGCCCCAAAAAGTACAAACCTTCTACTAAGGATTTACCTTGTTCGTGTACCGGATTTCCCGAATCGTCAAAAACCGGCAATTGCATATACGCCATATCCAGCCGGAAACCCGTTGCCCAAATTATGGTAGAGATACCCTCCTTTTTAAGCTGAATAGAACTCGGTACCGCGGAAAAATTCAATAAATCATCTGGTTCATCGTCGGAATCCAACTCAGCTGAAGAGGCTTCGAGTTTATTTTCGGCGATGAAACCGTCAATGAAACCTTTCACCCGTTTGGAGAATTCGTCGGCGAATTGAACATGCGCCAGCGTATCAGTAGTAAAAGAAGCAGAATCACCTTTTACATCCTGAAGTTTCCCTAATAAGGTTACGCCCATACGGGCCAGAGACTGCAAGCTAAGCGTTTTTCGGCCATGGTCGTTGCCCTTCAGCAGCGGTGTCCGCAAATGCAGTTGGGCGGAATCCGTAATATCCTCCGGACGGGCGTTAAAAAAACCGGTGAGTAGCAGCCAATCCATAATGTCTTTGCCCCGATAATACCGGGGGCACCGGGGAACCTTACTGGTGGAAAGAAAAACCTTTCGTCCAGCTTGAACCAAATCTTCGGCAATTTGGCAACCCGATTGCGCACTTCCCACAATTAACACGTTGCCTTGGGGTAAATCAGCCGCATTTCGGTATTCACTGCTATGTAACTGTTTTATGTTCGCGTCGATTTTACTGGCCAGCAAGGCGGGTTGTTTTTGACTTTGCGCTCCAGAGGCGACAATAACTTGCCGGCTAAGGTAAATTTTGGTGGTTCCATTTTGCTGGACCTTTACCCGAAACAGGTCCGATTCAGGAGCTTTATCCAGGCTACTAACCGTTGCATTGGTTAGTACCGGCAGTTCATGCATTTGAACGTACTTCGCCATCGATGCTACCAAAGATGGAGCCGTTCCGAAACTTTCCGATTCTGTTGCACCCGGCTCCCATCCGGGCAGGGTATTCCATTTATTGGCCGTGTTCATCCGGAAACTATCCCATCTTTGAGAAGCCCAGGATTCCCCGATAGTGCCCCGTTCCAATACCACATGCCGGAGTTGGTGTTGTTTTAGAAAGTAGCTGGCACTCAGCCCCGCATGACCGGCACCGATCACAATAACATCTAATGGATTTGCATTCATCATGTTCAGAAAAATTTATAAAATTTACTTTAAAGCGGGCATCAGTCGGACCGGTTTGCGCAAATAGCGGAAATCAGTTAATTGGCTCAGCATAAAATCTGCCGTATCCGCCCGGGATAAGGAAGTGACAAACTGGTTAGATTTTAAGTTTTCGCCGCTCTGGTACTTTTTCGTTAAGGGGCCATTGGTTAAAATAGGCGCCCGGACAATCTGCCATTCCAGATTCGATTTCCGAATCATTTTTTCCCTTAGCTCGTGGCCTTTGAATTCGGTCCGTAAAAGGATAGGGGCCAGGTTGCGGATCATAAATCCCGCCTCCTTCCGGCTTTCTGGCAGGCCTAAAGTCGATAAATAAATTATCCGGCGGACATCGTTGGATTCCATGGCTTTAATAACATTGGCCATTCCATCAACTAAAACCTGGTCGAACTGAAACATACGGTTAGCACCTAAAGCCGAAACCACTGCTTCCTGGCCCACAATAGCTCGTTGAACGGTTGCTAAATCGCTTACATTCCCTTGCACCAACGTTAGTTGCGGATGAGAAGCATTTAATTTTGTTAAATCACGGACAAAGGCCGTTACCTGGTGTTTCTGTTCCAACGCTTGCTGGACCAGATGTTGCCCGGTAGCACCGGATGCGCCCAGAATCAGAATTTTCATGTTATTCTTTTTCCCTAGGAGACAGCACCTGGTTGTAAAGTTCGGTCTAAACCCGAATTTATTTTTCGGAGGGGTGAATAAAGACCTGGCTGGCTTTTCCTTTATCCCGGCTAATAATAGCCACCGAAGCAGGCGGACAATGGTCCGGGTGTTCGCTGGAATTAAAGTGCTGGGCCTCAATAACCGAAAGGCTGCCGCTGCTAAAAACCTTGACTGGTTGCAGCCAGCTCCCCACTTGACGATCTTCTTCCACCATTTTCTCTAAAACCAGCCCTCCGGAAAATTTTTTGCCGTTCGTAAACCGGATTTGACTATGCTGTACATGATGCAGGAACTTAATTTTACTGCTTTCCTGCGCGTGCATTTCTCCGTAAAGTGTTTGGTAAAAATCATTCCATTCCTCGTTTTCCAGGAGGTTACTATTACTGGCGTCTTCGTGTTTTTCCCAGGCTTCTTCCAGTTTGCGTTTAGCCTCATTTAGTCGGCTACGCACGGTTCCTACCGGCACCGCCAAAATAGCCGCAATTTGTTCATACGCTTGGTAATTAGAAAAATAGCGAAGCAGTAAGGTTTTATGCAGTACATCGGGCAATTGCGCCAAAGCACTGTGGAGTTGATGTTGGGCGGAATGCTGCTCCATCTGCCGGTTAATTTCATCCTCCCAATAAGTTTCTTTTTCTAAAGCCAAGCTTTCCAGCGGTACATTTTTCTGGTAACGCGCTATAACCCGATAACTCATGCGCGTTACAATTTGCCGGAGCCAACCCCCAAATTTTTGCGGATCCTTGAGCTGAGCAAGTTGCAAATAAGCCTTGATAAAGGCATCCTGCACCGCATCGGTAGCCAGTTCCGGACTACGACAAATACGAAGAGCGATTACGTACATTCCCGGGTAAAATTGGCTATGCAGCTTATTCCAGGCGGTAGTTTCTCCGGCTACGGCGGCTTTCACCCATTCGGTATAAGAGAGGATTGGCGTCATTGTTAAAAGCTGATAAAGTACGGTTTAAGATGAAAGTTAATAACAAAAACAGCTAAGGAAAATGCTTGATAATCATTAACAAATTGCGGGAATTTAACCATTAACCGCAATACCCAAAAAGGGTGGTTTTAGTAAGAAAAAGCCACAACCTGTAAAATCAGGAAAGTAACCTATCCCCATGTTTGGGGAATTTCTTTTAAAATCGATCCTTGAATGAGTTGTACTAAAATTTTTAAATTTCTTGGCATTATTCTAATAGCAAAGGTTAGAAATCATCCGCTCGCGTGGTAGCATTAACTACTCCTGGCAACTCTTCAGAAAAAACTTATGAAGCACCACCACCTAGCGTTTTATTCCGAGCAACTTAACCCGCTCCCGAAGACAATTTTATACCGTTTTTTTCCATTTCTTAGAATAGTGCGGTCGCCAGGTCCGGTAACCCAAGAGCCTTGCTGTTGGCGCCAGAAGGAATGACAGAATTCTTTGGGCGGGTATAGGTATATCGGCGGTATACGTTCTATAATAATCCACAAATAGCATGGCCTAAAGAAAAAATTCTCCTTTAGATCTGGGTTGGTCTTTTTCCGTTAAAAATCCGTGCGTCTGGGCCAGCATCAAATCATGCCTGGCTGCCGGGGAGACTCTATTAATAGTAACCAGTTCCACAGTACCTTTATTAATCGGTTGGTGCGCCGTCCCTCTGGGGATTGTCAAGGAATCTCCCGGTCGTAGTACGTGCTCCGAGCCGTTGCAAATCACCGTAAGCCTTCCTTGTATAACTTTAAACGTTTCCTCATAGTCCCGATGGATGTGCGCGCGGGGCACTGCACCGCCTGGCTTCAGGTGAAACTCTCGGATAGAATAGGCGCCTTTTGTCTCCATTCCCGATTGCATAAAAATAATCTTTTCACCAGCAAAGTCGTTGACAATACTGTCACCAGTCACCGGATACATATCGACGGGAGGTTCTGGCTCTGGAAAAATATAGTGGTGAATTAGATTTCCCACCCCAACGTAAATGACCAAGCCAAGCCCGAAGACGGTCGTTATTTTTTTCTTTTTCCACATATGTATTTATAGTTTATCCTTTAAAAATCCGACTGGTTTGAAATAGTACTTTAAGCGCGGCTACTTACTTGCGACCCGCAACAGGAGTGTCTTCTTTCAAGTCGATATTATGATAAGCTACTATCTTCCAGACGCCCGATTCTTTTTGAAAAACTTGTAGTAGTTGCGTAAAGATACGCCCTTGTGAATCTAGGTATACTCCTTTGGGTGCATTCTCTGGGGAGAATCCGGAGAGCCAGGTAAGCGATTCCACAATGGCTACATCCGGCTTCAGAAACCGGAAAGATATTACTTCCTGCTGCAATACTGTTGTCGAAAATAACCCTTCGAACAGGTCCGCATGGCGGTCAAAAAATTGTTTGTGCCCGGTAAAAAACATCCCCCGGATATTGGTAAAGGTGCCCTGTTCGGAGAAATTTTTGGCATAAGTAAGTGCATCTTTGCTATTCCAGGAACTTACTTCTTCCTGTAGAATGGCGCGGATGGCCAGCGAATCTGCCGTATGTTGCGCTTTTAAGGTGGTGGCTAAGAGCAGAAATATACAAATCGATGCAGTCGTCATTAGTAGTTTATGTTAAAGCTGTTGATCAAATCAGTCAGAACTTCCGGCTGAGAAAAGAAAGGCGAATGACTGGTTTTCATGGTAACTGTTTTCTTCACGGACACATTAGTAGCCATTTGGGACATGTTACCATTCCGGGCTTCCGAACAAATGAGGTAATACTTAGGAATAGCGCCGTAAACAGCATCGCTGACCTGGACCGGCGTGGCGAACGGAGCCACGGGTTGCTTACTTAAATTTGCTTTCGCGAACGCAATATCTATAGCGGAACAGTCGTGATAAAGAAAGTGGGCCACTTTAGCGGTATCTAAAGTAAAGGTAGCGCCAGTTGGGTCAAAGATAAAACTATCGGCAAAGGTAGGTTCTCCGGTACCGGAAGGTGGCAAAAATTTGGCGGCCAGCGAAAAAACCGATTCTCCATTTTTAGGCAGGAAAGCATCCAGAAAAATTAATTTTTCCACCTTGCTGGTTCCCAACTGCTCCGCCGCCTGGGCAATAGTAACGCCGCCCGCCGAATGGCCGACCAGAATAATAGGTCCGGGTTGGGCCTGGGCGACATCCACCACTTTGCGCACATAATCAGCCAGCGTAACTTTTTCCGGAGGCGCTTTGTCATTACCATGACTGGGCAGGTCAATTGCCAGAACCCGATGGCCCTGGGCTTGTAAAAGGGGAGCTACTTTCTTCCAGGCCCACGCCCCATGGTTAGCCCCATGCACCAACAAGTAAGTTTTGGGTGAGTTGGTTTTTGTGTTTTCCAGATCATCTTTACAAGCGATCAATAATAAAAGAGGCAATAGTACCCCGGTTGCCCAAACGGGCAGAAACTTTGTTTTCATAATATTTGGATTTGGATAATTGATTAAATATGCTCTGAAATGAGAATGGATAGGGATTAGACAGGCTCCCGAAGTTGATTGGACTTACAAAAATATGCTCATGCTTCGCTTTAAGTAAATAGCACAAAAAAAAACGAATGAATATAGCAGATAGCCTGTCCGGAAACCCGGCGCCAGGAAGAAGCTAAGCTATAAGGGCAACTTTCCTTATTTATATTAATAAATTGATTGCTGTAACACCTTTGCGACTGATAACTTAAACAGAAAAGATAGGAATGGATAAGCTTATCTCGTCTATTATCTCCGCCAGTTTCTCGGGCATGGAGAAAAAAGGTGAATGGCTACTGTGTAGGGTATACACTTTTTCACAGGGCACGTGGGTTGACAGGAAGGTCTTATCCATATCCTGGCTTTCGGTGCAAAGAATAAAGTATTTGGGGATTACTCCGTAAACTTCTTCCGTCAATTGAACGGGTGTTGCCAACGGTGCAATGGGTTCTTTGGAAAGCCGGGTTAAGGCAAACTTTTTATCCGCTTCGGAGCAATCGTGATAGAAAATCTGCGCCGCTAATTCCGGATTTACCCAATTGGTTTGGTGATCTTCCGCCGTAATCAGGTTTTCGACAAGGTTGGGTTTTCTTGAATTTGGTGACAGCTGTTTTAGCGTCGCCTCTACCAACGCGAACAGCGATTCCCCGTTGCGGGGCAGGAAGGCATCCAGATAGATTAAAGCCGAAACTTTTTTGCTACCTAGTTTTTCTGCTGCTTGTGAAATGACCATACCCGCCATGGAATGTCCCACCAATAGCACCTCCCCTTCCTGCTCATTGGCCGTTTTCATTACGGCATTGACGTAATCCTTTAAACTGACCTCCGAGGTACGTTCGATATCCTGGCCATGTCCCGGTAGCTCAATGGCGATGGCAGTATGCCCTTTGGCTTGTACCAACGGAATTACTTTATCCCAGCACCAGGCACCGTGCCAGGCGCCGTGCACGAACAGGTACGTTTTACCCGCGGGAGAAATTGCATTATTTGTCATGGTTACTAAAAATTAATGGTAGAAAACAGATTGACTTCTAAATCAAATATTTGATGAAGCAAAATTGCGGGTTATCTACCAATAACTGGTGGTAAAAAAAGGACAACTAAGTGGTAAAAAAAGGACATTGTTAAACCATGGAAACCGAAGCTTCCGCGCGGCTTTTATATAGCTCGGCGGTAAGGCCTAACCGACTCTCCGGGGAGTTGCTTTCCAGGAAGTGATAGTCGTTGGGGGTTTGTTTTGTAAATTCTTTGTAATCCTTAACCAGGTGTTGGTAGTCGAAGTAGCCGCATTCCAACGCAATGCGCAACCAATCCCGGTGAGGGTAAGCGTTTTTTATATGGATGGCCTTGGTAAAGCGGATGATTCTCAAGTAGGTTTTCGGATTTACCCCGGTTCTTTCGTAGAACTTTCTGGTAAACTGTTTTGTAGATAAGCAAGCCTCCCCGGCAAGCCAGTCCAGCGAAGCTTTCCCCCCGGCCTGGATCATCAACCGGGTTACAGTGTCCAGCCGGTGCGCCTCTTTCCGGGCATTGCTTATTAAGGAATTTACAAACTGGTCCCCAATGGATACCATTTGGTGGTAGCTGCCGGCATTTTGCAACTGCTCCAAAATTAGCCGAATTTTTTTGGAAAAGATAAGCTCCGCATCCAAGTACTGATTGGTTAACTCGAAAGCTGAAATACCCGTTAGCTGAAACAAGGCCGTGGGCTGAAAAGCAATGTTGAAGGTTATAAAATCTTTACCCAGCAAATACCGGTTAAGAACCGAAGTTTGCTGGCCGGTCAGAACTACCGGAAATTTGTAGTCTGTTTTTGGGCCCTTACCTAATTGAACAAGCTCCCGTTCCCGAAGAAAAAAATGAAGACATACTTCCGGCCGGGGCGCATACGCTTTAAACACCGGTTCGGGCGCCTGCACAAAGTTAAAGTGAACAATCCGGTAACACTGCACAAATTCCGTCAGCGATGGATGAGGGGCTAAATCTTGTAAAATCATCCCGAATAAAGTAAGTATGAAGGAGAAACGTAGATCTCTAAAATCAATTTTCAAACTTGCCCTGAAAGGCCTGACCGTTTATTTAATTTATCCAGGCGGCCCCAATAGGCATCAGACTAAATTAATTTATTATATTCCTTTAACCAAATCTATGGCGGTGAGCAAAATTTAGGTATTTCTTAGCATTTTTAAATTAAGCAGGATGTTCCTAACTATTTTTCGTTTGCTGTATTCCAATCTTTTGCTCTGGAATATTTAGTTAACATTAGAAAATCTGCGACAAGGCCCATTCTTAATTATTATCCTGCAAAGAGCAGAAATTTAAAATTTAACGACAATCCCCAAAATAGGGGATTTTGGCAGCAAAAAGATGCGGCTTGTACAATCGGGTAAGTTACTTCTCTCTAAGGGTGGGAATTGTTCCTTCGAAAACCTAATGAGCTACTCCAGTAGGCAGCCCCCGGGCAGTTGCGCCGTAAGACAAAAGTGTTTTATATTTTAGGAGTATACCGGTAGTAACTTCATCCATTACTTCCTCTTCAAGCCAAACAGCGGCCGCAAAAGGTTTACTCTCCGGATAAGGAACTCATAGAGAGTAAAGCAGCCTACGGCGGTAAAAAGTAAAACTAAAGTAAATTGCAGCGGTGCATTTACCTGCACCGGAAAAAAGAGCAAAGAGCCTAAGTACAGAAATACCATGTGAATAATGTAAACCGGGTAAGCCGCCTGGCTTAAATAGCGGAGCGCTTTACTCGGTCGATTTAGGTATTTGTAGCTAAATGCCAGCACCGCCACAATCCAAAATACCGATTCTATGGCCAGCAAATAATTGAGGGCAAACCGTTGAAAGTAAATTATCCGGATAGTAAATAGCAGGGCTGCTATACAAACAAACAACCAGCGTCCTTTTAAAAGCATTTCCCAGAAAGCCGGGCCGCTCCACACAAAACAAAACCCAAAGAAAAAGGCCAGCAATCCCAAAAAGAATCCGTGCCAGGTCATGGCATACAAGGTGTAAGCACCGGGATTAACCAGAATGGCTTCGGCCGCAAAGGCCACTAATAAGACGATTAAACCTAAGGGGCTACTTATAACCTTTTTTACGCCAGCGGTTAGCCTCGCAGTTTGGTTATTTTTAAGATAAAAGAAAAAAGGCAACAGCGCTACCACGTAAATAAAAATATTACCTAAAAACCATAAGTGACCCGGATTAGGCAAATAAGTTTGTTGCATGTGATAGTTATGCTGCCAAAGTAATAAATGCAGCGGCACGATGCAGAAGTATCCGAACAGGAAAGGCAGTAAGATCCGGCTGGCGCGTTCCCACAAGAGTTGTTTCCAGGTCCGGTTTTGAATGGCAAAGTAAACGCCCATGCCAGACACAAAAAATAACAGCGGGATGCGCCAGATATTCAACATCGACATGGGAATCCATAAAGACTCCCACGTTTTTTCGGTGGTAATAAATCCAATCAGCATGCCCCAGGACTGGAAACCTATTGCTACATGGTAAATTAAAAGTAAGCCAATGGCAATGACTCTGACCCAATCAATATCGTATCTTCTGGGGTTAATTTCCATTTTTGTGGCCGGTTTAAGTAGATTAATTATTTTAACAGAGCCGCAATTTGGGGTCGCGTTTTTTCCAGGTAAGCGTAATCCAGTTTTAAGCCCATGGGGCCGAGTGCCTTGCCCAACATATCGTAAGCCGGTTTGGCTTCAGTAAACGGCGAGTTTACCGATTCGTAGGCCGTGACGCCGTAACCGTTCTTTATGGTTTTATCAGCCCCTTTATCCAGCAACATTTTTACCATCTGCGGCCGACAAAAAAAAGCGGCGGTGTGCAGGGCCGTAGAGCCTTCTTTGTTTTTAAAATTTACATCCGCTCCGGCTTCCAGCAATAACTTAGCTTCGGCGGGCTTGTCAAAAATAGTAGCGGTTATTAAGGGGCTGGACCCGCCGAAAGGATCTTTCTCGTTTACATCCGTGCCCGCCTGAATGTGCTGCTGCAAAGCCGCCAGGTTTCCCGTGAGTACAGCGGTATGAATATCTATTTGGGGCGGCTTTATATTACGGGAAGTGGCCATGGTTGCCTTTTCCGGATTAGAGGCGGGAGCGTTGTTGCAGGAAACGCCTTTAAAAAGAACTATTAATAATAGAAATGGGGTAGCTACCCGAAGCAAATTTACTGGTTGCGTTTTCATGATTGAAGGGTTAAAATTTTCGACATATTCGATAGTCCAAAGGTCCGCTGAGCGGGAGGGCCGGACTAAATACCTATGCGGAAAAAACCATCAAGTTTGCGGGAAGCAATATAAATTATGATGAATTTGTATAAATTATGATGCAAATGGGTGATTTTAAGAATAAATTAGGCTGGAAAAAATATAGCCCGACTCAGAAAGGATAAATCTGAAAACCATTATTTTCGACTTTGTTTACAGTCTTACTTTGTAAGTCAGAAACCAATTAGCGCCCACTTTTAAAAGTCATGCCGGATTCCAGTATTATCGATAACGATTTCATAAGCCAGATTACCGCCGTGGTGGAAAAAAACCTCGCGAACGAGCAGTTTGGCGTGTCGGAGCTGGCCGACGAAATGAACATGAGCCGGTCGAACTTGCTGCGCAAAATAAAAAAGCTCACCCATTTATCGGTAAGTCAGCTAATCCGGGAGGTGCGTTTGCGGCGCGGCATGGATCTTTTGCGGCAAACTTCTTTAAACGTGTCGGAGGTAGCGCACCAGGTAGGTTTTAGCAGTACGTCGTATTTTATTAAATGCTTCCGGGAGCACTATGGTTACCCACCCGGCGAAGTAGGCAAAAGAGCCGAAGAAAAAATAGCGGAAGAAATTACCGGCGAGCCAGTTTTGTTGGTACCGCCAAAGCCCAAAGCAAAATACCCTTGGCTGGTTTTGGGCGGGTTGGTGATAGTTGCAGCGCTCGGATTCGGGTATTTTTTAAAATTTCAAGCTACTTCAGCGGTGCCGCTGGAGAAATCCATTGTGGTGTTACCTTTTAAAAACGACAGCAGCGATTCCACGAACGTTTATTTGATCAACGGCTTAATGGAATCTACTTTAAACAACCTGCAAAAAATAAAAGATTTAAAGGTAATCAGCCGCACTTCCGCCGAAAAGTACCGCCGCACCACCAAGTCTATTCCGGAAATGGCGCAAGAACTACACGCCAACTATTTTGTAGAGGGCAGCGGCCAGAAAATCGGCAACCAGATCTTACTCAATATTCAGTTAATTGATGCCACCACCGATAAACACTTATGGGCGAAACAATACAAAAGAGAAACCCGGGATATTTTTGCCTTGCAGCAAGAAAT
This sequence comes from Adhaeribacter arboris, assembly GCF_003023845.1. NCBI lineage: Bacteria > Pseudomonadati > Bacteroidota > Cytophagia > Cytophagales > Hymenobacteraceae > Adhaeribacter > Adhaeribacter arboris. The sequence goes on from NZ_PYFT01000001.1 coordinate 4,010,632, forward strand.
TGCCCGCAATATAGCCCAGGAAATTCAGGCCATTATTACGCCGGAAGAAGAAAAAAGAATTAATAAAAACCCGACGAACAATCTGGTAGCGTACGATTTATTTTTAAAAGGCCAGCATCTTTTTCGCCAGGGGAGGCGCGAAAACCAGGAAAAAGCCATTCCTTTTTTCAAAAAAGCATTAGAAGAGGATCCCACCTTTGCCCTGGCCTACGCTGAGTTAGCTATGGTGTATTATTACCTCGATTTGCACCAAACCGATAAAAAATATCCGCTGGAAGTAAACCGCCATGCCGATAAAGCTTTGCTGTACGATGCCAAATTGCCGGAAAGTTTAGTAGCCAAAGCCATGTATTACATGTTGCAAAAAGAATACAAATCGGCCGCTACTTACCTGGAAAAAGCGCTGGAATACCATCCCAATTCGGCTTTGGTTATTCATTTTCTGGCGGATTTATACAACCTGTATCTCCCGAATGCTCCCAAATACCTGGAATATGCCCTAAAAGGGTTGCAACTGGAAATGGCCGCCCATGATTCCGTTACCACCAGTTACACGTATCTGCACCTGAGCAATGCCTTTATTCAGACCGGGTTTGTGGACGAAGCCCTCCGGTATATAAATAAATCCTTGCAATACAATCCGCAAAATCCTTTTTCGGGCTACCTGAAAGTTTATATTTTATACGCCAAAACCCATAACCTGCCGCAAACCAGGCAATTAATGCTGCAGGAACTAAACAAAGACACTACCCGCTTTGACATTATGCTGCAAATGGGGCAAATCTGTTACCAAATGCGGGACTATAAAAGTGCTTACCACTATTACAAAAGATTTATTCAGATCCGGGAGCAGCAGCAGTTGGAGGTGTATCGAAACGAAGATATCCATATTGGCATGACGCTGGCCAAAATGGGCTACCCAAAAGAAGCCGAAAAATTGGTCTCTAGTTTTAAAAAATTTGCCGATCAGGATCAATCGATTTACCATCATTTGTACCAGTCCATCTATTACGCTTACCGGAAAAATACCAGTCAGGCCATTGCGCATTTAGAGTTATTTTCCCGGGAAAACAACTACCAGTATTGGGTGCTTTTAATGGACAAAGACCCGGTAGCCGAACCGTTTAAAGATTTACCGGAATATAAAAAAGTAGTACAAACAATTACCACCAAGTTCTGGCAAACGCACCAAAAAATTAAAAAAAACCTGGAAGCGCAGAAATTGCTGTAACTAACCACCCCAGCCCACTAGGAACGTCTTTGGTCGGGTTTGTAAAATCAAGATTTTTAAAAAAAATAGGCCATGCTGGTTTAAGTAAAACGTGTTCTAAAAGCGAACGAAACCTGTATCAAAACCGGACATTTTTTTGCCTTAACCTTCCAGAATTACGACGCAAGTAGCTGATTTATAAATTTGTAGCAGTCTGGCATTTTTATTCCTTGTATTGGGGCAGGTAGGGTTAAACCGGGGGCACCAATTAACCGGGTGGCTCCCGGTCTTCTACCGCTAGGTTCCCTGTTTCTACTTTTAGTACTGCGGCCATGTTTCGAAATTATTTTGTAATAGCATTGCGTAATCTGCGTCGGCATAAAGCTTTTTCCGCGATCAATATTTTTGGTTTGGCGCTGGGCATGGCCACCTGCCTACTGATTGTATTATTTGTGCAGCACGAATACAGCTACGACCGTTTTAACACCAAGGCCGACCGCATCGTGCGGGTAATTTTCCGGGGTTCTATTCAGAACGAAATGATGGAAGAAGCGCACGTGATGCCCCCGGTAGCGCAAGCCTTACGCACCGATTATCCTGAAGTACAAGAAGCTACCCGCCTGCGGCAATACGGTTCGCCGCGGATCGTGTACGGCGATAAATCTTTCCGCGAAAACGCTTTTGCCTTCGTGGATGCCAATTTTTTTCAGGTATTTACTTTGCCTTTCGTACAGGGCGACCCTAAAACTGCTTTAACCCAGCCCAACAGCATTGTTATTTCGCAGGAAGTTGCCCGCAAGTTTTTTGGCACCGCCGACCCGATAGGTAAAGTACTTTATTTTAAAGACTTTAACGCTTCGCTGAAAGTAACCGGGGTCATTGAAAAAGTGCCCGCTAATTCGCATTTCCATTTTGCTATTTTTGCTTCCATGGCCAGTTTCCCGGATGCTAAATCACCTTCCTGGATGACTTCGGAGTTTTATACCTACCTGGTGCTGCCGAAAGGGTACGATTACAAGCAACTCGAAGCCAAACTGCCCCAGGTAGTAGAAAAATACATGGGGCCGCAACTTTTGCAAGCCATAGGTACCAGTTTGGCCCATTTCCGGCAAAACGGCAACGATTTAGGTTTGTTTCTGCAACCGCTCACCAGCATTCACCTGAACTCCCACCTGAAAGGCGAACTGGGCAACAACAGCAATAGGCAGTACATCTACATTTTTGGAGCAGTGGCTATTATCATGCTGCTGATTGCGGCCATTAATTTCATGAATCTTTCTACGGCCAGCGCTTCCAAGCGGGCTAAAGAAGTAGGTATTCGCAAAGTGCTGGGCTCGGTAAAAAAAGAACTCATTACCCAGTTCCTCACCGAATCTATTATCCTCACCAGTATCGGGCTGGTTCTGGCGGTGGGTCTGGTGTACCTGGCTTTGCCACTTTTTAATAGTTTGGCGGGTACTACTTTAACCCTCAATTTCTTTTCTAACACTTGGTTGCTCCCTTGTCTGCTATTTTTTGGCTTGTTCGTGGGTGTTTTAGCAGGCAGTTACCCGGCGTTTTTTTTATCGTCGTTTCGGCCGGTAGCGGTATTAAAAGGCCGGTTTACGGCGGGTAAAGAAAGTCTGAATTTGCGCAGCGGCCTGGTGGTTTTTCAGTTTTTTATTTCCATTGCTTTAATAATTGGTACCACTGTGGTATACCGGCAATTGCGCTACATCCAGAGCAAAGAATTAGGCTACAACCGCGGCCAGGTATTGTTACTGCCGGAATATGCCTTAGGTAAAAAAGCCACTTTTTTCCGGCAGCAATTAGCGCAAGATGCCCGGGTAGTCAGCGTGAGCTCCTCTGGTTACCTGCCGGCTGGCCCAAGTAACAACAACAACTACATGGTTTATCCCAACGATAAAACCAGCCAATTAGTAAAAACTTTGCGCTACGAGGTAGATGACCAATATATTCCTACGCTGGGCATGAAGCTAGTGGCCGGCCGTAATTTTTCGCCCACTATGGCTACCGACTCCACGGGCATTATCTTAAACGAAAAAGCGGCCCTTGCTTTTGGCTGGGGTAAAAAAGCTTTGGGCCACACGCTCACTTATACCAATAACGAAGGCGTGAAAACCACTTACCGCGTGATTGGGGTAGTTAAAGATTTTCATTTTAAATCTTTTCACGAGCCTATTTCGCCGCTGGTCATGACTTTGGGCCAGAATGGCGGAACCTTAATTGTCAAAGTAAAAACTACCGATATGGCCGGTTTATTAGCCACTGCCCGGAAACAATGGAACGCGCTAAGTCCCGAAGAGCCGTTTGATTATGCTTTCCTGGACGAACGTTTTAACCAGACGTACCAAGCCGAGCAACGCATTGGTAAAATCTTGGGGATTTTTGCCGGACTTACTATTTTTGTGGCCTGCCTGGGTTTATTCGGGTTGGCTACTTTTACCGCCGAGCAGCGCACCAAAGAAATCGGAATCCGCAAAGTTCTGGGAGCATCGGTTCCGAACATTGTGACCTTACTTTCCCGCGATTTTTTAAAATTAGTGCTGCTAGCCAACCTGATTGCCTGGCCGCTGGCTGGGTATGTGATGCACCAATGGCTCCGGGAGTTTGCTTACCGCATTGATTTAGGCTGGTGGGTATTTGCTCTGGCGGGAGTAGCGGCTATGGTAGTGGCTTTGTTCACCGTGAGTTTTCAGGCAGTTAAAGCCGCAGTAGCCAACCCGGTAAACTCCCTGCGCAGTGAGTGAGAATTTAAATGAATGAATGTTGGAATGAGTGAATGAGTGAATGAATAGATAAATGACTGCATAGTAGCTAGTCTAATCATGCGCAAATAAAATTTATAGCATTAAAAATTACTCGTTCATTATTCAATTATTCTACATTCAAAATTCACTCATCCACTCATTCAAGCATTTAAACAAATTATTACGTATATGTTTCAAAATTATCTCAAAATCGCTCTGCGCAACTTGTGGCGCAACAAAGCTTTCTCAGCCATTAATATTTTTGGATTGGCCATCGGCATTGCTACCTGTCTGGTGATTATGTTGTTCGTGGCCGATGAACTTAGCTACGACCGGTTTAATACCAAAGCCGACCGCATGGTGCGGATTATTTTTAAAGTTACCCTGAACGGGGAAACCCTGGAAACGCCTACGGCCGCGGCCCCCACCGGCGAAACGCTCCGGCGCGATTACCCCGAAGTAGAAGAAGCCACTCGGGTACGGGTAAATAGCGCGCCCATTATTTCGTACCAAAACAATACCTTCAAGGAAGATAAGTTTGCCTACGCCGATGCGAATTTTTTTCAGGTGTTTACTTTGCCACTCATCCAAGGCGATGCTAAAACCGCTTTGCGGGAACCCAATACCGTGGTGATTACCCGGGCTACGGCGCAAAAGTATTTCGGCAACGAAAACCCAATGGGCAAAATCCTGCTGTTTAAAAACGAAAAAACCAGCTACAAAGTAACCGGCGTCATCGATAAAATACCCGCCAACTCGCATTTTCATTTTAATATGATTGCCTCTATGGCCGGTTTAGAAGAAGCCAAACAAACCACCTGGATGAGCAATAATTTTAACACGTATTTGGTTTTGCGCCCTGGTTACGACTATAAACAACTGGAAGCCAAGTTTCCGCAGGTGATTGAAAAATACATGGGCCCCGAAGTGCAAAAAGCCATGGGCATGAGCCTGCAGCAGTTCCGGGAAAAAGGCGACGACGTGGGTTTGTTTCTGCAACCCATCACCGATATTCATTTGCGGTCGGATTTAACCAACGACTTGGAGCCGGGCGGTGATATCCGGTACGTGTATATTTTTGGCGCGATTGCGGTATTTATGTTGCTCATTGCGGCCATTAATTTCATGAACTTATCTACGGCGGGCGCTTCCAAGCGGGCCCGCGAAGTAGGCATCCGCAAAGTGTTGGGCTCGGTGAAGAAAGAATTAGTGCAGCAATTCCTGCTCGAATCTATTTTGCTGAGCGCCATTGCTTTAATCGTAGCCTTACTATTGGTGTATCTGGCCTTGCCGGTTTTCAACGATTTAGCGGGCAAAGAACTAAGCCTGGGTTTTACGGTTAATTTCTGGTTGTTACCCGGCTTGCTCTTGTTCGGACTACTCGTGGGCATATTGGCGGGCAGCTACCCGGCTTTTTTCCTGTCGTCCTTTCAGCCGGTAAAAGTTTTAAAAGGCGCTCTTACCGCCGGTAAAGAAAGTTTAAGCTTACGCAGCGGCTTGGTGGTGTTTCAGTTCTTTATTTCGGTGGCTTTAATGATTGGTACCACGGTCGTTTATCAACAACTCAATTACATCCAGAACAAGAAAGTAGGTTACGAAAAAGACCAGGTAGTGGTAGTACACGATACGTACGTGCTGGGCAAACAAGAAGAAGTATTCCGGCAGCAGCTCTTGCAAGACCCGCGGGTAGTAAATGCCAGCGTTTCGGGGTTTGTGCCCGTTGGCCCTTCTAATTCCGAAAACTCGGTGGTATTGCCCGAAAACAACGCCGCTCAAAGCGTGAGCACCCGGCAATACTTCGTGGATTACAATTACATTCCTACGCTGGGCATGCAGCTGGTTACCGGCCGTAATTTCTCAAAAGATTTTGCTTCGGATTCTACCGGCATGGTCATTAACGAGGCGGCGGCCCGGGCCTTTGGTTGGGGAAAAAACATCCTGAACCGCAAAGTTTTCCGGTTTGTTAGTAACGAGGGCGATAAAAAAGAATACCACGTAATCGGCGTCGTCAAAGATTTTCATTTTGAATCGCTGCACGAACGCATTACGCCCCTGCTCATGATTATTAACAATAACTCCGGTTCTATTATCGTGAAAGCCAAAACCAAAGATATTGCCGGCCTGCTTACCTCTATGAAACAGCAGTGGAGCACTTTTACCGCCGACGCGCCTTTTGCTTATACGTTCATGGACGAGCGTTTTGCCGAAACCTACCGGGCCGAGCAAAAAATCGGCCGCATCTTAACTATATTTTCGGGCCTTACCATTTTTGTGGCTTGTTTAGGTTTATTTGGCTTAGCTACGTTTACCGCCGAGCAGCGCACCAAAGAAATTGGCATCCGCAAAGTATTAGGCGCCTCACTCACCAGTATCGTTTCCCTGCTTTCCAAAGATTTCTTAAAATTAGTATTAATTGCCAATGTTCTGGCTTGGCCGATTGCCTGGTGGGCGATGCATAAGTGGTTACAGGATTTTGAGTACCGCACGACTATTGGCTGGTGGGTATTTGCTTTAGCCGGCGTGGGAGCCTTACTGATTGCTTTAATAACTATCAGTTTCCAAGCCATAAGAGCGGCCATCGCTAACCCGGTAAAGAGTTTGCGGAGTGAGTGAATTTGGAATGAGTGAATGCTTGAATGATAGCAGAATAGTCATGGGGAATGATATAAAAAGAATGAAAACCTAATTTCTTTCGCTTCCAGTATTTGTTTTACATTCCCTCATTCAAGCATTCACTCATTCCAAATTCATTCACTCATTCACTCATTTAATAATTTTCTTATGCTGCGCAACTATCTCAAAATTGCCGTCCGAAACCTGCTTCGGCACAAAGGTTTTTCTTTTATAAATATTGCCGGCCTCACTCTGGGGCTCACGGCTTGTTTGTTAATTGGTTTATTTGTGCACGATGAAAAACAATTTGATAAATTCCTGCCGGGAGGAGACCAAATTTACCGGATCTATATAGAGCGTACCAGCCACGAGGGCACCGAAAATAGCGCCGGTACGCCGCCTATGTTTACCACTACCTTACAACAGGAGTACCCCGAAGTAGCGGAAACCCTCCGCATCCTGCGCATACCGTCTAAAGACCTTTTCGAAGCGGGCGATAAAAAATTGTACGAGGAAGGCGGCATTGCGCCCGATTCCACTTTTTTCGATTTTTTCCCGCTAGCCTTTACGCATGGCTCGCCGGTGAAAGCGCTGCAGGATCCAAATTCCATTGTTCTTTCCCAGAAAATGGCCGAAAGGTATTTTGGCCCGGAAAACCCGGTTGGTAAAATTATTTTATTTAACAAGGCCCTTTTTACGGTAAAAGGAGTATTTAAAGAAAACCCAAAATTCCACTTATCCCTGAATTTTGTGGTTCCGCTGGCTTCCCAGCAAATTCCGAAAGAACGCATGGCCAGTTGGGGTTGGCAACAATTTTACAGTTATGTAAAACTTAAAAAAGAAGTAAATTCTAGGGCCGTAGAAGCTAAATTTCAAAAGCTGATTAAAGAAAAAGTACATCCGCTTTTAAAAGACGGCGGTATGACCTACCTGCCCTTCTTGCAGCCTTTACATCAAGTACATTTATATTCTGCCGACTTTAAGTTTGACCTCTTAGTGATTAAAGGCAACAGCACGTATGTAAACGCCTTAAGCCTGGTAGCGCTTTTTATTTTACTCATTGCCTGTTTTAATTTTGTCAATCTGGCTACGGCTAAGTCCTTGCAGCGGGCCAAAGAAGTAGGCGTTCGGAAAGCCATTGGGGCCAGTCGCCAGCAGCTGATGGGGCAGTTTATTAGTGAAACCATGCTGCTTACATTTATCAGTATTTTTATTTCCGGGGTGCTTACTTCTTTGGCGTTACCCTGGCTAAACAGCTTTACCGGCAAGCAAATTACTTTTAATCTCCTGACCCAACCAATGTTCCTGCTGTTGTTGCTCGCGCTTAACGGAGTAGTAGGTATTCTAGCCGGTTTTTACCCCGCCTTGGTTTTATCGGGTTTTAAACCGGTAAAGGTGCTGAAAGGAACCGTAGTACCGGATAGCTTACCCGGACAAATTCCCTGGCTGCGGCACGGCCTGGTGGTGGTTCAATTTTCCTTATCGGTTTTATTAATTATTAGCGCCCTGATCGTTATCAATCAGGTAGATTACCTCCACCAGAAAGACTTAGGGTTTAACAAAGAAGAGATTATGTTTTTCCCGATGCGCGGGGATAACATGAGCCAGAACCACGAAGCTTTTAAAAATGAACTGCTGCAAACTCCGGGAGTTTCTTCGGTTTCCATTGGCTATGGGTTTCCGGGGGATATGTTTGCCGGCGACGAAATAATTGTACCCCGGAATGGGGAACAAAAAGCCCAATCGGTTACCCAATTAATGGTCGACCATGATTACATTAAAACCTTGGGGCTGCAGGTAGTAGCCGGAAGAGATTTTTCGAAAAGCATAAAAACCGATGCCGATGCGGCTTATATTATTAACGAAACGGCCGTTACTTCTTTAGGCTTTGAAACCCCGCAAAAAGCGCTTGGTCAACCTTTATGGTGGAAGACCTGGGCCAACCAAGACTCGCTCAAAAAAGGAAAAATTATTGGGGTAGTAAAAGACTTTCATTATAAAAGTTTATACGATAAAATAGAACCGGCCGTGCTGCAAATTTACCCGGATGCTTATTGGAAAGTAGCCGTGAAAGTAAAAACCGCTGGCCTCGAAAATACACTCGCTCAGGTAAAAAATGCCTGGAGCAAGTTCTCCCCCGAATATCCCCTGGAATACAATTTCTTGGACGAAAATTTTAACCAAATGTACCAGGCCGATGATAAATTAAAATCGCTGCTTTCCCTATTTACCCTCGTCACCATTTTTGTGGCCTGCCTGGGCTTGTTTGGTTTAGCCGCTTATGCCGCCGAACGCCGCCGGAAAGAAATTGGTATCCGGAAGGTATTAGGCGCCAGTATGAATCAGATTGCGTTTCTTTTATCGAAAGATTTTATAAAATTAGTAGGCATTGCGCTGCTTATCGCTTCGCCGATTGCCTGGTATTGCATGGATAAGTGGTTGCAGGATTTTGCCTACCGCATTACGTTAAGTTGGGAAGTATTTGTGGCGGCTGGTTTGCTGGCCATTTTAATTGCCTTACTAACCGTCAGTTTTCAAGCTATAAAAGCCGCTGCGGTAAACCCGGTAGATTCGCTGCGCAGCGAGTAATGTTTCCCCCCTAATTTATTCGATTGCCAGGATTAATAAAAACTAAATAAAAAAGTCTGTAACTTATTTAGAATACCTGAGTTACCCCTTCAAACTTAAATATTTTATCAGAGCAGTCAAAGTACAGGCATTTATCACTGGGTAGTCTTTTAACCAGCTACAATAAGGTTCCGACCATTATCAAACTACTTTACTCATGTTCAAAAATTATTTTAAAACCGCCTGGCGGCATATTGTCCGGAATAAAGGGTACAGTGCGCTTAATATTTTGGGGTTGGGTACGGGCATGGCAGTAGCTTTGTTAATTGGCTTGTGGGTGCATTACGAGTATTCGTACGATAAATTTTTACCCGATTACGAACGCTTGTACCAGGTCCGCCGGAACTTTAACAGCAACGGCGACATCCTCAACTTTCCCACTACCTCGCTGGCTTTGGCCGATGCTCTGCGGAACGAAATTCCCGAGATGGAATACGTAGCCGAAACCGACTGGATGAATTCTCACGGTCTGAGGGTAGGCGATAAAAAAATTTTTCTGGCTGGCGGCCAGGTGAATAGCGATTTCCTGAAAATGTTCCCATATCCCTTACTCAAGGGTACTGCCGATGTTGTTTTAAAAGATCCGTATTCGATTGTGCTGACGGAGTCAACCGCCAAAGCTTTGTTCGGAGATGAAAATCCGCTGAACCAAACGGTGCGGTTCAACAACAAAAATGATTTAAAAGTTACCGGTATTTTAAAAGATTTGCCCGGTAACTCTACTTTCCAATTTAAATACCTGGTTCCTTTTAGTTATTACGAAGCCACGGAGGCTTATGTAAAAGAACAGCGCCGGGGAAGTTTTGGCGAAAATTCGTATCAGATTTTTACCAAATTAAAACCTGGAACCACTTATGCCCAGGTAGCACCCAAAATAAAGAATATTCAAAAGCGGGAGAAAGATAGTTTTAACGCGCAAAACTCGGAAGTGATTATGCAGCCGATGCAGAACTGGCATTTGTTCTCCGAATATATAAACGGCAAAGATACCGGTGGCTTTATTCAATACGTCCGGATGTTCCGTGTGATTGGGGTATTAATATTACTAATTGCCTGTATCAACTTTGTAAATTTAACTACGGCCCGGTCCGAGAAAAGAGCCCGCGAAGTGGGAGTGCGAAAAGCCATTGGCTCGCAGCGGAAAGATTTAGTTATTCAGTTTTTAGCGGAGTCGCTGGTGTTTGCTTTGCTGGCTTTTGTTTTGGCGCTTATTATGGTGCAACTGGCCTTGCCCGCCTTTAATACACTTACGGGTCGTACCATCCAGCTGCCGGTATTTAATATTAATTTCTGGCTAATTGCCTGGGGTAGTGTGTTGCTGACGGCTCTTCTGGCCGGTAGCCGGCCGGCTTTTTACTTTTCTTCCTTTAACCCGGTTAAAGTTTTAAAAGGTTCGCTGCACGTGGGCAAAGCCGCCGCCTTGCCCCGCAAAGTACTGGTGGTATTACAGTTTAGCTGTTCCATTACTTTAATTATTAGTACCATTATTATTTACCGGCAAATTCAGCATGCCAAAGACCGGCCTACTGGTTACGATTTAAACCGGTTGTTAGTAACCGAAATTAACAACGACCTGAGTAAGAATTATACAATACTTAAAAATGAATTACAGCAGCAAGGTATTGTTTCGGAAATGACGCAGGCCAGCAGCCCGGCTACCGGTATTTACTGGCACGGGGACATTGACCGTTGGCCGGGAAAACACGCTGGTGAGTCGGTAGAAATGGGTTTTATTGTGGTAAGCAATGATTATTTTAAAACGCTAGGCTTTCCTATTTTACAAGGGCGGGATTTTACGGGTGTTTCGGATACCATGAGCGTTATTTTGAACGAGATGGCTATTAAACGGATGCGTTTACAAGATCCGGTTAATCAAACCATTACCTTTAACGGCCGTCAAATGCGCATCGTAGGCGTAGCGAAAGATGCTTTAATGACCTCGCCGTTTGCCGCCGCCGAACCTTCTATGTTTATGTATAGCCCTTATCCGCAAACGTTTATCACCTACCGCCTGGCGCCGAACATAAAAACTCAGGATGCTATTGCCCGGCTGAATACTATATTTAATAAATACAGTCCGGCTTTTCCGTTCAGTTATCAGTTTGCCGACCAATCGTACGCGAACAAATTTGCCCAGGAAGAACTCATTGGCAAGCTCGCCGGAATTTTTGCCAGTTTCGCTATTTTTATTTCGTGCTTAGGCTTGTTTGGCCTGGCTGCTTACGTAGCCGAACAGCGCACCAAAGAAATTGGCATTCGTAAAGTATTAGGCGCCTCGGTGTGGCAGCTATGGCTTTTACTTTCCAGAGATTTTGTGTTGTTGGTCTTAATCAGTTGTGTGGTAGCCTCGCCGGTAGCCTGGTACTTTTTGCAAAACTGGCTGCAAAAATACACTTACCGCATTCACATTGGCCTCGCAGTATTTATTCTGGCAGGTATACTAGTCTTATTCATCACTATTTTTACAATTAGTTTCCAGGCCATTAAAGCCGCTATGGCCAACCCGGTAAAAAGCCTAAAGACCGAATAATATTCAACGTAAAACTATACTAACCCCAACGGTTAAAAACTTTACTTATCTTTAAAAACTACTATTATGAAAAAAGCATTTTTATCTTTTGCCGGCTTTATGTTTCTGTTTACTCTAACAACTTTAGCCGCAAGTCCAACCAAACAACTTAATAAGCATTTCAGCCTGTTAGACGACCAAACCCGCCCAGTAGATTCTTTTTCGGGCGTGGCTTCGGCAGTTCCCTTTAACGTGTTTGTTACCATTGGCCCTAAGGAGAGCCTGCGCTTAGAAGGCGACAGCGACCTTATTGATAAAATTGAAACGCCCGTAAAAAACGGCGTTTTACAGATTAAAATGCAGAAAGGAAGCGAACGATGGTTCGGGAGTTCTAAAAAAGTAACTATTTACATTACAGCTCCTAACCTGAACAAATTATCGGTAAGTGGAGCTGGCAATGTGGAGGTGAAAGGAACCGTAAAAGGAGACCGGGTTACGACCGATGTAAGTGGTTCGGGTCATCTTTCCGCCGCGGTGGCTTCCTCCAGTTTATCGTCTTCCATAAGCGGGTCCGGCGGAATGGAATTACAAGGAAAGGCCGATGAAGCGCACATAGATATAAGTGGCTCCGGTAAGTTTGAAGGAGAAGATTTAAATACCAAAACCGCTAAAATTTCCGTGAGTGGCTCGGGTATAGCATCTATTCAAGCCGAAGAAACGTTAAATGCTACCTTAAGTGGTTCCGGAAAAGTTACTTATTCTGGCAACGCCAAAGTAAACGTGGTTAAAAGCGGCTCCGGCTCGGTTAGTAAAATTTAAAAACGGAACAGCAGCCACACAAACCAAGGCGCAGATTTACTTCTCCGCCTTGGTTTGCTATAACCAGACCGCTCTTTTTTAATGATTATTCCATGGTTTTGAATACAAAAACTTAATGGCATTACTCAGAAATTAGCTCTGCATTGACCTTTACCCGGCTAGTATCCGCATAATAGTTTTTAATCCAGTTTTCAGTAACTTCCGGATTAGTAAAAAAGTGTTCGTCTTCTTTCCCAAATAAGATTTCGTATTTCTGTATTTTGGTTGCGTCCTGGTGCACGTGGGCCGCTGCTACGCATTGAATGCCCCGCTTATTGGTTAGTTTCAGATCAGCCGCTTCTTCAAACAGATTCAGGTACCCGGTTCTCCAACCGTAGCTGGCCAGGGTTTCCGGAATAACAGTTCTGAATTTTTTATGCGCGGCAAAATCCATGGCTTTAAAGCCAAACAGATTCACTAAAATTTTAAAAGTACCTTGGTCCTCTACTAGGTTTAAACTTTTATGTAAAGATTGCTCCCACCCATTGATAGCTGCGCTATCTACGTTGCCGCTGAGTTGAGTAATAATTAATTTTTGACTGGGATACCAGTCGGTACGCGTTATTTGGTTTAATTCCATGGTTTTGTTCCTAAACTTTAAGTGGATGAAACAAAATTAGATCAGGAATTTTATTTTTGCGTGGAAGTCCTTCACTTTTAGAAGTATCCTCCAGGAAACCCTTACCCTGCCGGGTAAAATGGAAGAAGATGAAAAGCCCCTCTTTGTACTGGCTAAGTGCCGGAATCGCATCGTGGCTATCCGGGATACGCTGGATGTTTTGAATGGCAAATAGAAAGTGCCTTTAATTGCCGCTTTGAGTTTTGGCAACCGTAGTTTCAGCGAACTAGTAATCATTTCCCCCTTGGCTATTCTGGGTTTTGTCGCTGCTCACGCCCCAGATAGTAGCGCCGCCGCTCAGGTAACCGTCATCAGTGGTTTTGATAACCGCGGAGAAAGCATCCGTATCAGAACCACCATACCGCATATTCCAGTTGTAGGCTACGGTAGTAGGCGTTTCATCGTTTCATTTAATCTACCCAAAAGTCAGATTTTTTCGCATCAGTGGCAGATTTATACCACTTATTAAGAAGAACATTGCGTAGAATGAAGCTGTTGTTGGGGTATGGGGAGAGTAAAAAAGCTAGAGATCCAGGAGAGTGCCACCGAGTTGCTAAAGTGGATGCGAGCGGAAAACCGCTCCTTGGGGCAAGCCTGGTGGCAGGCCTTGTACGCTTCCCAGGTCAACACGCTCTTCTTCGAAGTCTTCTTGCAAGAGTTTGCGGTGGATAAGATGATCTTTTTAGATAAAGCGGGCCAAGCACTTGCAGGGGCCGGAGAAGATCCGGTTGGTGTACCTGCCTTCTGCTAATCCGGAGCTTAAACCCGCTAGAAAGGTTCTGGCGCGACAGGAAAGATGGCTTTTCACAACTTTAAAGAGGAACCCGAACTCGAAGCGGGGCTGACTAATACCATAAACGCCTACGCCAAAGAACAAGTTGCGTCTCTTACCGCCTATAAGTACATTATTAATGCTGTCAATTATACTAAACTACTAGGGAAATACCTTACTACTATTCGGTATAATACCTGCCAAATAAAGCTTAATTCCGAAGCCAATACTATAGTCCGGACAAAAGGAATATGAATCAGCGGCAAGAACAATACCAATGTATTAAGCTATTGTAATACAGTTAATTAGTCTAATGATTTAAGCTGGGTACTCTTAAAAATGTACAGTTTCATGTTCGCTTCCGAAACACTCTATAACGAGCCGTTGTCTAAGCCAATAAAGAATACAAAATAGCATCAATCTGTTTTCTTGACAAAGGTTATCCCATCAAATTGTTCTAATTGGAAACCGGAAACCTTATTTGCTTTATCTTTTTGGAAATGAAGTAGCAAAAACCTACCCGGAACAAAGAAATCTTTTTCTGTTTCCGCACCTAGAACCGTTTTCTCCTTTCTGGCATCAATGGCCACTAAAGCATTATTTTCAATAATTACTTTTAAAGGTTCTTTCCCAAGGAGATAAGTGCCGACATAAGGTTTTAACTGAGTAGTCGTTAAAGAAACCGGTATTTTTTTAAAGGCCCACTGTAAACCCTGCGTGTACCCTATGGGTTTGGTACCAGAATGGCCAATATTCTCGAGTAATTTTGTTTGCAGGTTTAAACCGAAATAATTTCTTCCCTTTACGGTGTTCAGCCATTTATTAAAAACTGCTACATCTTCCATTTCTCCTACTGCCATATAAAGCCGCACGGGTAAGGACTTATTTTTATTCCAATATTCATTTTCTATTTTATAAATAGCGTCATTGTCCCAGGGGGTAGCAGGGCTGGTTAAAATATAATTCTGAAAAAAATCTGTAGCGTTAAAGAGCGCGTATAAAGTAAACAAACCGCCTAAAGAACTGCCGATTAAAGTCCGGTTATTTTTGGTAACCCGGTAATTAGCTTCTATAAAAGGGGTAAGCTCATTTTTTATAAACAGAAGGAAATTGGCCGCATTCCCATATTGCGTTCCCTGGCCCAGGTTGGTAGGCGTAAAATCCCGGCCTCTTAGCTGCCCATAGTTAGGGTTTTCCCCGCCCCAGGTTATTCCTACAAGGATTACTTCCGGCATAAACCCATCGTAATACTGTCCGCCATATATACCACTTACTAACGGAAAATCCCATTGACTATCTAACAAGTAAACAACGGGAAACCGCTTGGTGGTGTCGCTGTAGTGACTCGGCAGGTTTACTTGCAAGGTATATTCCTGCCCCGAAACTATTTTTGAAGTTAATTTTAGCTGTTGCGTTCCCGTTATTGTAACCAAGGGCGCCTTTAAAGGAACAGCTTTATTTTGCGCATAACTAGCAGAGATAACAAAAATAAAAGCGAGAAAAACCAGGAGAGTTAATTTTTGAAGAGATTGCTTCATAGGGATATTTCTGAGTTAAATGCTTGAGCTAAAGGTAAGTAAACGTACAATTATCCGGGTATAGGTAAAGAATAAATATTTATTGTTTCGGTATTTTACCGGGTTTTGCCGAGTGCAAAGCCACTAAGGCGATGCATCAATCCGTAGATAGTAGTATCTATGGGGATTTTAGGTATAAAGCCCTATCCAGCTTGCAATTAGATGTATTTGGCGGAACCAGCGTATCCGAAGCTGCTCATGATTTTTACATGGGAGCCGGTGTTACTTGGCGCATTCCTCGTTAATGTTTGTAGTGTTTTAGTTAAAGTAAGTAGTTTAATTTGTGTTAGTATGATATATTTAAATACTATTGAATAGCTAATAATTAATGGAACACATTGAGAAGGCGTTACAGCTTAAAGGACAATTAGATAAACTTAGACCAATCGAGAAAGAACAAGAAGCTATTATTACGCAGAAGTTTCGCCTTGATTGGAACTATCACTCAAACAATTTGGAGGGCAATTCTCTAACCTTTGGTGAAACGAAAGCGCTTATACTGTTCGGAATTACGGCGCAAGGTAAGCCTTTAAAGGACCACTTTGAGATAAAAGGTCATGATGAAGCCTTAAAATGGGTGATAGACGTTGTACAAGGTGATTATCCATTAACAGAAAACTTTATTCGGGAACTGCATGCCCTACTTTTGAAAGAATCTTACGAAGTAAATGCTATTACTCCCGACGGGCAACCCACCAAAAAGAGAGTAGCCGTAGGTAGTTATAAAACAACTCCTAATCATGTATTAACGAAAACCGGCGAGATTTTCCGGTTTGCCTCACCCGAAGAAACCCCGGCTTTAATGCACGACTTAATTAATTGGTATAAGGATAAAAAAGATGTTCCCGATGTAAATCCCATACTTTTAGCAGCTGAGTTTCATTATAGATTTATCCGTATTCACCCCTTCGATGATGGAAATGGTCGAACGGCCAGGATTCTAATGAACTTTATCTTAATGCAGTTTGGCTACCCGCCTGTTATAATTAAAACCGAAGATAAAGCAAACTACTTTTCTGTCCTACAATTAGCAGATAGCGGATCAATAGAACCGTTTATGGACTACATCGCCAAAAATTTAATTCGTTCTTTAGAACTCATGATTGCCGGCGCATCTGGCCAAAGCATTGAAGAACCGGATGATTTAGATAAAGAAATCGCCTTGCTTGAACAAAGGTTTAAGACATCTATAAAAGAAAATCAAGTGCTACGAACTAAAGAAGCGGTACTCGATATTTACGATAATTCAATTGCTAAGCTTTGGGAAAGGTTTCTTTCTTCTTGTAAAAGGTTTGATAGTTTCTATGCGATAAATGAATCTACATTATACATACTTGGAAAAGCTTGGAAAGGCGTAGATGCACCTAAAATGATTAGACAATTTATTGATGAAAATTTAAGCTTTATTTACTTGATATATAATTTTACTAGCATTAATTACGAAGGTCTGACAAATTATAATTTTCGAAGCCAAATAGAAGTAAAATTTAACTTCACCGAAGGTTATACAATTCACCTTCCAGATAATTCTAAATTATTGGAAAAACCTTATGGAGTGCAGTTGACAGATAAAGAGATAGATGAATTAGTAAAGGTCGAAGCTCTTAGACATAAGGATTTTATTGAAAGAAAATTAAAGGAAATTCAAAATAAAAATACCTAACCGTATAATAGCGCTTGGCAGTTGAGAAAGCGATTATGTTTAGGTGTCATTTTTAGATATTCTAATTTATTTCATTCAGGAGAAATCTTATTCGCGCATAGTTGAATAGACTCCTCCTAAATGGCCAGGGACAAATTAAAATACCCTGCTACTTCTGCTGTAAATGAGCCAGCATTAAATCAAATACTTCCGTGGGTTCGATAGAATCGGTCGGGAGCAGGTTTTTGTTTTTCGTGATGAACAAAGGCCCTTCAGCCGGTGATGCTGGTTGGCGGCCGTGCGAGCCACCCACCAGCGTAGCATCCAGCGGAATAATATCCATGAGCATCCGGAAACCCAGCTTTTTCTTTAATACTTTAAAGCCTACTTTCGGCATCAGCATCTTTATTTCCGGATTGGTAAACATTTCCACCGGGTCAAAACCGGGCTTGCGGTGAATATCAATAACGCGGGCAAAATCCGGAGCTTTGGCATCGTCGAGCCAATAGTAATAGGTAAACCACGAATCTTTATTCGCAATAGCTACTAATTCACCCGCCCGGTCATGATCAAGGTGGTAAGCAGCTTTTTCTTCCGGACCCAGTACTTTTTCCACGCCTGGTACGCTTTCTATCAATTTCCGGACTTCATTAAGTTTAGAGTGATCGTTTACATAGATATGCGCTACCTGGTGGTCGGCAACGGCAAAAGCTTGGCAGGTACCTGGGTCCAGAAGTTCCAAACCTCTTTCTTCCCGAATCGAAATATAGCCGTGCTGCCGCAATACCCGGTTTAAATGCACCGGTTGACTTACCTTCGCAATACCGTATTCCGATAATACAATTACCTGCGCTCCCCGGCCTTCAAAATAAGTTATTAATTCGCCTGCCAGTTGGTCTATTTCCTGTAAATCCTTAGCAACCCGGGCATCTTGCGGGCCATAGCGCTGCGAATTATAATCCAGGTGAGGAAGATAAACGAGCGTAAGCGTAGGGTCGTACAATTTATCGGTTTCTATGGCTGCTTTTGCCAACCAACGACTGGAGTTAATGGTAGTTCTCGGGCCCCAATACTCAAACAGCGGAAAAGTGCCTAATTTCTCTGTCAGCTTATCGCGGAGGTCCATGGGATACGTATAGCAATCCGGCATTTTGCGGCCATCGGCTAAATACTGCGGTCGAGGGGTAACCGTATAATCGACGGTAGAGTTCATGGCAAACCACCAGTTAATGTTGGCGCAAGTAAACGTAGGGTCCAGTTCGCGGGCTTTTTCCCAGATTTTAGGCGCTTGTACCAGTTTATTAGATTGATGCCAATTGCGAACTTCGCACACGTCCCGGAAATACCAGCCATTGGCTACAATTCCGTGTTCGCTGGGCCATTTGCCGGTAAGATAAGTAGATTGCACCGAACAAGTAACGGCCGGTAATACATGGCCCACAGTTGCTAATTTGGAATCATCCGACCATTTTTTTAAAAAAGGAGTATTCTTGCCAATAGCGGCAGGAGTTAATCCTACTATATCTAAAACAATTGTTTTGCGCATACTATGTAGTATCAAGTAGCAAGATGCAAGTATCAGGTAATTAGATACTTTTTTTAAGTTAAAAAAACAGATTAATAAGAATTGAACGGTTTATTGCCCGGATCGGTATTAAATCAGATTTTTGCGGGCCATTGCGCCAATACCCAAGCCAGTTCGCGCTCAATAGAAGCTCCTAACTCTTGTTTTAACTCCGGGGGTAAGACTCCCCAGGTATAGGTTTCTACTTCCAGGTGTTTGGTAACCGGGTTATCGGGTAATAACTGCAGCGTTTTAATTATTTCGTCCTGGGTTGATTGTAAGCGGTTAAACCGGTTCACGAAGATTGGTACGTGGAAATGCGTGCGCCATTCGGTAGCGTCGGTGTCCTGAATATGTTCCAGTGCGGGCGGTAAATCCGGATACTGCACAATAGAACCATCAGCGTTTTTAACCAACACCTGGTGCAGGTAAGTAGATTCTACGAAAGGCTGAAAAGCTTGCTTTATTTCCTCGCGCTCTTCGCTATTAGAAGTAAACTGCACTTTAATAGCCGCACTAATCTGAACTTTACCTACCCGAATATCTGCTTCCGCTAACTTCTGGAAAACCGTTTGCGGTTCTTCGTAAGCCAAGGCAAAATGGCACACATCGTAGCATAACTGAATGTGCGTTTTAATAATTTGTTCGGCTTGGTCGGCCGACAAGCCAAGCTGGATTCCCAAATAATTGGTAGTTACCGGTAAGAGCCAGTTTTTATAATAATTTAAAAATTCAGCGGAGTTTTCGAGTAAGCCGTCCGGCTCTGGCTCTATATCAATATGAATGATTTTGCCAGTTTCCAATTTCAGTTGATATAGGCTTTCCACCAGCATGGCCAGGTGCATAGTGGCTTGCTCGAAAACTTCCCTGGTATGCGCCGGATCATTGCCCAGCCAAGGTTTATAAGATAAAGGCGACGTAGAAATACCACCATCCAAACCTTCCGGAACTAACTCTGCCAAAATACGGCTCAGCCGTTGCGTATATTCAAATCGAGCAACAGTGGTCCAGTCGGGGTGATGAACTGCATCTTTCACTACTTGCCCGTGAAAACCGCCAAACGGAAAACCGTTCATGGTAAAAATATACAGACCATTCTGCCGGAGCCAGGTTTTAAACTCAGCCAGGTAGTTTTGAGTGAGTAAATCTTTACTGGCCTGGTCCGAAAGGCGCAAACCTATTCCAAAAGGCTTATCCGGTGATAAATGCGCTTTTATGGGTAACACGTAGGTTTGCAGACTTTCGAAAACTTCGGCCCAGGTTTCGCCGGGATGGATGTTGGTGCAATAGGTTAAATGGTAGCCTTGTCCGATATTCATGAAGAATGGGTTTGCTTAAATAGAGAACGGGAAAATTAACGGGAATAGGGCAAAAAAGTAAAAGGTTTTAGCAGTTATTTATGTAGATGGCCTCTGGCTGGATGATTAAATTCGGAATGGAGAGGATTTTTCAAAAAATCCTTCGTTGAAAATAAACCACCCCCAGTTCCTCCTCATCTGAGGCGGGGAGCTTTTTAGTATTCTCATTTATTAATTTTCATAATCGAATTACTTCATTCTGAAATAATAAAGCATAAGCCCGATAGTTTAAGATTCTAATACTTTGAAAATTTTATCTATTATCAAGCTTCATTCAAATAATAATCCGTGGAATCCGAATGATCCGCGCAAATCTAAGATTCGGACACTAAGATTTATTCCGGCGAAAACCGCGGATTTTAGTTGGTTTTTTCTCCTGGAATGGCTTACCGGTACGTTTGTCGATCACACCTTCGTGCAAGTGCTGTTTTTTCTCGTGAAAAGCTCCTTTAAAGTTAGGGTCCGCCCGGCGTTTTTGCTTGTCCATTTCCTTTGCCATCTCCTGACCTTCCGCAAATTTCGTTTTCGCTATTTCTACTTCGGGCGGTAGCGGCGCTTCCGGAATCGACATATTAATAATTTTTTCAATTTCCCGGATGTGGTGTATTTCGGCTTCGGTGGCAAAAGTAATGGAAGCACCTTCCTGTTCTGCCCGACCCGTCCGACCAATACGATGCACGTAATCTTCGTAAATAATAGGCACGTCTACGTTTATCACGTGGCTCACGCCGGATATATCAATGCCCCGGGAAGCTACATCAGTAGCCACTAAAAACCGGACTTCGCCGCTCCGGAAGGCATCCATGGCGTTAATGCGGGTATTCTGGCCTTTGTTGCCGTGAATTACGCGCACGGTGC
This sequence comes from Adhaeribacter arboris, assembly GCF_003023845.1. Lineage (NCBI taxonomy): Bacteria > Pseudomonadati > Bacteroidota > Cytophagia > Cytophagales > Hymenobacteraceae > Adhaeribacter > Adhaeribacter arboris. The sequence continues at coordinate 4,031,590 of NZ_PYFT01000001.1, forward strand.
CGCGGGCGCTATCGTTTACAAATTCGGCAACTTGTTCGGCGTTGGTTTTGCTGCGGGTAAATAAAATTACGCGGGTAAAACTTTCTTCGTCTTTAAACAAGTAGCGCAGCATATTTAATTTCGTCTGCATATTCGGAATCTGGTACAAGACCTGCGATACCGTTTCTACGGGCGTAGCGGAAGGCGTTACCTCAACTTTCATCGGAAATTCGAGAAACTCGGCGGTCAAATTTTCAAGGCGCGGGTGCATGGTTGCCGAGAACAATAGATTCTGGCGTTTGCGCGGTATTACTTCCAAAATACTCCGGATTTGCGGCATAAAGCCCATGTCCAGCATTTTGTCGGCTTCGTCGAGGACCAGAGTTTTTAATTCTTTTAAAACTAAATCACCTTTCAGGTAAATTTCCATTAAGCGCCCGGGAGTAGCCACTAAAATATCCAAGCCTTTTTTAATCTGTTCCATTTGGGTTTTAGGGCCAATGCCGCCGTATATGGCTAAAAACCGCAAATCGGTATATTTAGCTAATTGCCGGATACTTTCTTCAATTTGCATGGCCAGTTCGCGGGTAGGCGATAGTATAAGTGCCCGCGGATGTGTGCCTTGCGCATATTTTACTTTCATAAGCAGCGGCAGTACGTAAGCTGCCGTTTTACCAGTCCCGGTTTGCGCAATTCCCATTACATCGTGCCCGGCGGTGATAAGCGGGATAGTTTGCTGTTGCACCGGCGTGGGGGTGGTATAACCCGCATCGGCTACCGCATTTAGTAATTGGCGGTTCAGTTTAAAATCCTCGAAGGTTACAATCGGGGCAGCTTCTTTCTCTTCCATCAAAGTAATATTTAGCACAAAGGTAAATTTTTCTCGTAGAATGATTTTTTCTTCTTACGAATGTCCGTTCAGATTAATCGCAAAACAGAATTAATTTCCGGATTTTTTCCTGTCTAAAACCATTTTTGAATTGCTAACTTCGCCGCATGAAAACCTTTCTGATTAAAAATGCCCAGGTTGTCAACGAAGGTCAGATTTTTTCGGCCGATGTATTGATTCAAGAGGGTAGAATAGCCCGCATAGCTCCCGGTTTAAATGAACCAGCCGATGAAGTTATCGATGCTACCGGCCAGTATCTATTACCGGGAATAATCGATGACCAAGTGCATTTCCGTGACCCGGGCCTAACCCACAAAGGAGATATTTATACCGAATCGCGGGCAGCCGTAGCTGGTGGGGTTACGTCTTTCATGGAAATGCCCAATACGGTACCCAACACCATTACCCAGGAATTACTCGAAGAAAAGTATGCTTTAGCTGCTGAGAAATCATTGGCCAATTATTCATTTTTCATGGGCGCCACCAACGATAACCTGGCCGAAGTACTACTTACCAACCCCAATACGGTTTGTGGCATTAAAATATTCATGGGCTCTTCTACGGGTAACATGCTGGTGGATGATACGAGTACTTTGGAGCAAATTTTTGAGAAGGCGCAGTTGTTAATTGCCGTACACTGCGAAGATGAGCAAACCATCCGGGATAATATGACTTTGTACGAAGAAAAATACGGCGATGCTATTCCAATAAGTTGCCACCCGGAAATCAGGAACGAGGCCGCTTGTTTTAAATCTTCGTATTTGGCTACCAAACTAGCTAAGAAGTACGGTACCCGGCTGCATATTTTGCATATCTCCACCGAAGAAGAACTGGCTTTATTTCAGAACCATGTTCCTTTAGCCGAAAAAAAAATAACCGCTGAAGTGTGCGTACATCATTTATACTTTGATAAAGCCGATTACGAGACTTTGGGTACGCAGATTAAATGCAACCCGGCCGTAAAAGAAGCCCGCCACAAGCAAGCCTTATTCCAAGGTTTATTAGATAACCGTTTAGATATTATTGCCACCGACCACGCGCCGCATACCTGGGACGAGAAGCAAAATATTTATAAAAAATCGCCTTCGGGTGTGCCTCTGGTGCAACATTCCTTACCTACTATGCTGGAGTTTTACCACGAAGGTAAAATAAGTTTAGAACGTATTGTAGAAAAAATGTGCCACGCCCCGGCCATTTGTTTTCAGGTGCGGCACCGCGGCTATATCCGGGAAGGTTATTTTGCTGATTTAGTGTTGGTAGATTTAAACCAAACGCATACGGTAAGTAAAGAGAATATCTTTTACAAGTGCCAATGGTCGCCGTTCGAAGGAAAAACTTTTAGGTCGGTTATTACGCGTAGCTTTGTTTCGGGACATTTAGCTTACGCCAACGGGCAGTTTAATGAGACCAAATTCGGTGAGCGCTTATTGTTCGACCGGGAAATTATGAAGAAAAATTTTTCTGAAACGTTGAATAATTAAGGAAACTGCCTTACATTTGCAAACCAATATAAAACGGTGGTTGTAGCTCAGTCGGTTAGAGCACCAGATTGTGATTCTGGGGGTCGCGGGTTCGAGCCCCGTCTCCCACCCCAAAAGGCCTCTGCGAAAGCAGGGGCTTTTTTGTTTTACCTTTTCCTTATTTCAAAAAGCAAACGCTTATATTTGCCGCACTTAAAAAGTCGAATGGTGGAAAATATTCATGCTTTCGGCTTATCTAAAATTTCTAATTTAACTAGATGAGTTTACTTGTTGTAGGTTCGGTAGCTTTTGATGCGCTGGAAACTCCGTTTGGAAAAACGGATAAAATATTGGGTGGAGCCGGAACGTTTATTGCCCTGGCTGCTTCTAACTACGTGAAACCAATAAACCTGGTGTCGGTAGTAGGGGGCGATTTTTTAAAATCGGATATTGCTATGTTCGAGGAGCATGGCATTAATACCGAAGGCTTGCAGATAAAAGAAAACGAAAAATCGTTCTTCTGGAAAGGCCGCTACTTCAACGACATGAACAGCCGCGAAACATTGGTTACCGAGCTAAACGTACTCGGCGATTTCGACCCGATTGTTCCTGAAAGTTACCAAAATTGCTCTTATTTAATGCTGGGCAATCTGGCCCCGCAGGTACAACGCCAAGTTATTGAGCGGTTGCGTAACCGTCCGAAACTGATTGTAATGGATACCATGAATTTCTGGATGAACATTGCTTTGGACGATTTAATGCAAACCATTGCCTTAGTAGATGTGCTAAGCATTAACGACGAAGAAGCCCGCCAGTTATCCGGTGATTATTCGTTAAGAAAAGCAGCCAAGAAAATTATGGCGATGGGCCCAAAATACTTGATTATTAAAAAAGGCGAACACGGAGCTTTATTATTTCACCAGGACCAAATGTTTTTCGCGCCGGCATTGCCGCTCGAAGATGTATTCGACCCAACGGGCGCCGGCGATACTTTTGCCGGCGGTTTTATTGGTTACCTGGCGAAAACAGATAATTATTCGTTCGAAAACATGAAGCGAGCCGTTATTCATGGTTCGGCTTTGGCTTCGTTCTGCGTGGAGAAGTTTGGTCCGGAACGTATTATTGGTTTAACCGAAACCGAAGTGCAAGAACGGGTACAGCAATTCGTAAACTTGGCCTCGTTTTCTGTATAGATATTATATTAGACACTAGGCACTGGATATTAGACATAAGACTCTTAAATATTATCTTAATAAAAGCCTCTGTTCAATTCGTACAGAGGCTTTTTACTTTAGACTTTTGTATCGTTCTAGAATCAATGGACAGCGCGAGCACTGTTGAATAAGCATGACAACTGAAGTTCCTCCGCATTTTGATTATTCTTATCTTGTCACTGCTTCCGCCATAAGCCCCTCAACTTAATGGAAATAAGGAGACGTATTTACAGATTCTAATACTTTTATTTTTATTTGGCAAATGCAGAGCTAAGGATAAACTTCACCCGTTTGGCTTGTGAGCGTCTTGTAGACTTCCGGTGCCAAGGCACGAGGCATTCCGACGTAGGAGGAAAGGAGGGATACACCGCGCGAAGAAGCCAAACGAGTCCTGCCGGCTACGAGGCAAACAGCGACTTATCAAGCCGCATCAACACCAATGCATGGAGGCTTGAAAAGACTCCATGCATTGGTGTTGATGCGGCTTGAATATTTCCAGCTAAGATTAATCATCTCTTACAATTTAGACCTAAAAAACCAGTACCTGGCAGATACGTACCCTAAGTAGCCCCTTTTACTATGCTGCAAAACTTTATCAACCGTGCAATTCCTACCCCGGAGCTAATTAGGCAACTAGGGCCGTTTATTTTAGGTTACGTTTTAGTAGTGACATTATTGGTTTCTTACCTAAAGAAGCAACACCAGGTACGTACCGCCTACACCCGCAAAATTTTTCACTTCCTGATTTTTTCTACCGCCAGTATTTTTCAATTAAAATACGGCCTACCTGCTGTAGTCTTGTTTGGCAGCATTGTAGGTTTATTCGTACTGTTTGCGATTTTAAAAGGAGATAACTATCCGTTTTACGAGGTAATGGCCCGCGAATCGGATCGCCCGTACCGGTCTTTGTTTATTTTGATTCCTTTGTTTACTACTGCTTTAGGGGGAGTTTTATCTAATATCTTTTTTATGAAATTTGCTTATATCGGTTATTTGGTGGGGGGTTGGGGCGATGCCGTAGGCGAACCGGTAGGTTCACGGTGGGGTAAACACCGGTACCAAGTTCCTTCGTTGCTGGGTGTAAAAGCTACACGCAGTTTAGAAGGTTCAGCGGCAGTTGCCATTGTAAGCACCCTGGTGGCTTACTTTGGGTTCTACATGGCCGGCTATCCTTCGGCAGAATGCATAAAAACAGCCGCAATATGCGGTTTAGGCGGAGCTGGAGTAGAAGCAATCAGTAATCATGGGCTCGATAATTTAACCATGCAGTTCACTGCCGCCGGTCTGGCTTACTGGTTATTGGCCTGAACTTGCCTTATTACAAAATCCTTTTATGTTGCCTGCGCTTAGAAAACTGTAAAAAATCAGTATAAAAAGCAGCTCCGCGCTTAAGTTTCCTAACGGAATAATTGCTATACTTGTACCGCTTGGCTACTTTTTAATCCTCACCTTTCTTTAATTATTTGCTTTACTCCTATCAGATAAGGAAAAAATAAATCTGGATGGTTAGTAAGACGGATAGAATGAAAGGCTAACTTATTGTTGATGATAATATCACCTATTTTTAAAATTTTCTATTCTATACATCTATAAACAGCTACTTTAATTAAAAACTCATGCGTAAACTGCATTACTTTCTGCTTTTAGCAATTTCATTCAGCATATTTCTTTCAGCTTGTAAATCTGGTACGGGCGCTCAAACATCTACTGCCAATGCTACAGCTGCCTCCGCTGCCCCGGCCTCCAAGGATACCCGAATTTTTGAAATGCGGGTTTATTATGCCCACCCGGGTAAATTAGCCGACCTGGAAAATCGTTTCCGGACCAATACTACCCGGATTTTTGAAAAACACGGCATGACCAATATTGGCTATTGGCTACCGCTGGAAAACCCGGACAATAAACTTATTTATATTTTGGCTTACCCTAACCGCGAAGCGCGGGATGCTTCCTGGCAAGCTTTCGGCTCGGACCCAGAATGGAAAGAGGTAGCCTCCAAATCCGAAGAAAACGGCAAACTGGTAGCCAAAGTAGACCAATTATTTATGGAAACTACCGATTACTCACCAGCCATTACGTTGAAAAAAGCTACGCCAGAGCGTACTTTCGAGTTACGCACGTATACTACTACTCCCAATAACTTAGTAAACCTGGATGCCCGTTTCCGGGATCACACCATGGGATTATTTAGCAAATACGGTATGGAAAACATTGTTTACTTTCATCCGGTAGCGGGCCAGCCAGGAGCCGATAACACTTTGGTTTATATCTTAGCGCATAAAAGCAAAGAGGCTGGCTTAGCCTCATTCGACGCCTTTCGGTTAGATCCAGAATGGGTAAAGGTAAAAGCAGCCTCCGAAGTAAAAGGGGGCGGATCTTTAACTACTAAAGTTGAATCGGTTTACATGAAACCTACCGATTACTCGCCTATTAAATAATTTTCTCGGCATTTTACTACCTGGTTAGGGAAACCGCATCCAGAGGTAGATCTTTTCAGCACTTACCTTCTGTGGTAAGTGCTTTTGTTTTATCTGGGCATGATGTTGATGATAGTGAAAACAGAAAAACAAACTGCTTCTGTTTGATGAAAAATTAAAAATTTAGAGGCTTATTTTATAAAAAGCTGTTCAATGATAAAAATTATTTCTAATATAAAAGAAATCTAATATTTTATCGTTCCGAAGTAAATATTATTACATTTGAAGTGCTAAAGTAATTAAGCAGTACCTTTTGGTTCATAAAATGCGTATGCTTTTACCATTGAAAAGCTGCTTTCACTTAAAACTGTTCTTTTCTGCTATGCCAATTGCTGACCAAGAATCTGTAAAAAACTTTTTAACGGAACTTCTTACCCGCGCCACTACGCCCCAAGGAATAACCTGGCTCGAAAAACAATTAGCCGAAGCGCAAACCGAGAGCAAATTTTTTCAGGCTTTTAGTATGGCGCCCCGTTTTATTGGAAAAAGAAAAATTGAAATTACCGAGGCCGATACTGCTGCTGCCAATGCTTTACGCACGGGTTTCAATCCACAAGGTTGGACCGCCGACCAGGCTGCCCGTACTTCATTAGCACTTTCGTTGCCGCATCAATCACCGGAAGAATATATAAAAATTCTGGATAAATTGTTTGCTACCGCCGACGTGAACGAACTGGTGGCTTTATATGCTGCCCTGCCTGTTTTACCATACCCGGAAAAACACATTCCTCGAATGGCCGAAGGTGTTCGGACCAATATGACTTTAGTTTTTGAAGCAGTAGCTCTGCAGAATCCGTACCCGCATGATTACCTGCCCGAAGAAGCCTGGAACCAATTAGTATTAAAATCTATTTTCACCAGCCGGCCTTTGTACCGCATTTATGGTTTAGAAAACCGTCGTAATAAAAAGCTAGCGCAAACCCTTTCGGATTTTGCCCACGAACGCTGGGCGGCGGGTCGAACGCTTAGCCCGGAAGTATGGCGCAACGTGGGGCCATTCGTAGACGAAACTATTTGGCCGGATATTCAAAAATTATTTACGCAACCTAACGAACTGGAACAACAAGCGGCCGCGCTGGTCTGCGCCGAAAGTAATTATCCGGAAGCTAAAACCATGCTCGACACCGTGCCCGATTTAAAAGCTAAAATTGAAAACGGCGAGCTAACCTGGGATACTATTGGCGAAGATGTAGCTGCGCAAACCGTATAATTTTAAATTCAGGTATACTGTTTTTAAATTTTCCTGATACGTAATATAAAATTTAAATTCCTAATTAATTATCATGGATACTTCGAACTCTTTTATGCTGATAGACCCGCACGTGCACATGACCTCGCGGACTACCGATGATTATGAAGCAATGCGCCGGGCAGGTATTGTGGCACTTATAGAACCTGCTTTCTGGATGGGGCAGCCGCGCACCGAAGCGGGAACCTTTAAAGATTATTACAGCCACTTAATTGGTTTTGAGCGTTTCCGGTCGAGCCAGTTTGGGATTAAACATTATTGCACCATTGGTTTAAATTCCAAAGAAGCCAATAACGAAGCATTAGCCGAGCAGGTAATGGAGTTGCTGCCTTTGTATGTATGCAAAGAAGGTGTAGTGGGCGTAGGCGAAATTGGTTACGATGACCAGACAGCTGCCGAAGATAAATATTACCGCCTACAACTCGAAATTGCCAAAGAAGTAAACCTGCCCGTGCAAATCCATACACCTCACCGCGACAAGAAGAAAGGTACTTTACGCAGCATGGAAGTAGCGCTCGAACACGGATTAGATCCGGGCATGGTAATCGTAGATCATAACAACGAAGAAACCGTAAAAGACGTGCTGGATCGAGGATTTTGGGCCGCGTTTACCATTTATCCGCACACCAAAATGGGCAACGAGCGCATGGTAGAAATTGTGAAACAATACGGCCCGGAAAGAATCATGATTAATTCGGCGGCCGACTGGGGCATCAGCGATCCGCTGGCGGTGCCAAAAACGGTGGCTTTAATGCTGGAACGCGGGGTGCCGGAAGAGCATGTTCGTTTGGTAAGTTATAGTAACGCGCTAGCAGCTTTCGGCCAAAGCGGACAAATGCAGGAAAGCGACTGGCTCGAGGCGCAACCCATCGACCAAAGCCAGAAATTTTCGGGTAGTTCTATTTTACGCGGCGGCCAAACCCCTCGCATCGATGCCCCGGAATCCAGCAATATTATCCGCTAATTTTGTTTTAAAATTACTTCATGAATAAATTCTTCGCCCACTTGGTACTCATGCGGCCGGCTAACATTATTACGGCCATTGCCGATATCCTACTGGGCTTTGCGGCGGCCGGTGCCGTACAACAAATTCAGAGAGCCTCTGCTACTGCCTACGGGTACCTGGAGCACCCGCTGGCAGTAGATTTAGGCTGGCTAATTGCGGCAACCATTGGTTTGTACGGTGGTGGAGTAGTTTTTAACGATGTTTTAGATGCCGATTTAGATAAGATAGAACGCCCGGAACGTCCTATTCCCAGCGGGGCAGCTACGAAAACTAGCGCTACTATTTTAGGAGCTTTACTGCTTTTAGGTGGTATTCTGGCAGCTTTTAAGGTATCACAAATAAGTGGTGTTATTGCGGCGGTAATAGCCGGACTTGCCTTATTATACGATGCTTGGGGCAAACACCAGGGATTTATTGGTCCAATTAACATGGGAGCGTGCCGGGGCGGCAACTTACTTTTAGGAATGAGCGCCATACCTGCCAGCCTGGAGCATTATTGGTTTCTAGCCCTTATTCCGATTGTGTACATTGCCAACATTACCGTTATTAGTCGGGGCGAAGTGCACGGGGGCAGCCGACCAATTTTACGGTTTGCCGTTGCCTTGTACCTTTTAGTATTTGTAAGTATTGTTGCTTTAACTTTCTTACCGCACTTTTCCATTATAACGGCCTTACCTTTTGGTTTACTTTTCGCTTACTTGATTTTTCCTCCTTTGTTAAAAGCGCTTAACACTCTACAACCCAAAGAGATTCGGTTGGCGGTAAAAGCGGGGGTATTATCCTTAATAATTTTGGATGCTACTCTGGCGGCTGGTTTTGCTCATTGGGTGTACGGTTTACTGGTGTTATTACTTTTTCCACTTTCCCGTTTTCTGGCAAAGCAATTTGCTGTTACTTGATTTTAACAAGAAAGATCTTAGGCATTTTTTTTGCCAACTTAATAGTACTTAAAACTACTTTTTTATCTTTAATTTTGTTATCTGTAAAATAGCTTTCTAAGTTAGGAAGTAATATTTTTTTAGATCTTTATTCATGCAGATTTACCCAATCCAGCAAACGTTCCAGGTAACGTATAACTATACTGTTCATTTTACCGAAAACTTATTTTCACTCCGGAACCCCTTGCTTCGCGATGTAATTGCAGCGGGTGGTGGCGATGGCCGGAAAGTTTTATTTGTATTAGACCACCACGTAGCCGAAGCAATTCCTTCGTTAATTACCGATATTAAAAACTACACTTCGCACTACGCCGATGTTTTACAATTAGCCGCTGATCCTATGATTATTCCGGGTGGAGAACAATGTAAGAATGATCCGGCCTATACGGAACGGGTAATTGATGCAATAAATGAAAAAGGCATTGATCGCCATTCGTACGTCTTGGCGGTAGGCGGTGGTGCTTTATTAGATATGGTTGGCTACGCTGCCGGTATTGCGCATCGGGGTATCCGCCACATTCGCATTCCTACTACGGTGTTGTCGCAGAACGACTCGGGAGTTGGGGTAAAGAACAGTATTAATGCCTACGGCAAAAAGAACTTCCTGGGCACCTTTACTCCTCCCTTTGCTGTAATTAACGACTTCCATTTTCTGCGTACTTTAACGCACCGCGAATGGCGCGCCGGCATTGCTGAAGCCATTAAGGTTTCACTTATTAAAGACGCCGAATTTTTTAGGTTTATTCAGGAAAATACGCAGAAACTGGCCGAGCGTGATATGCCAGCCATGCAGTACCTGATTCACCGGTGCGCCGAAATGCACGTGCAGCATATTGCCAGCGGTGATCCTTTTGAGAAAGGTTCTTCGCGGCCATTAGATTTTGGGCACTGGTCGGCGCATAAACTAGAGCAGTTAAGTAATTACCGTATTCGCCACGGCGAAGCCGTAGCCATGGGCATTGCCCTGGATTCGACGTATTCCTACCTAAAAGGCATGCTTACTGAAGCCGAATTAAAGCAAATTCTGGAGGTAGTTACCGGTATTGGTTTTGAATTATTTGCTCCCGAAATGACTTCGCACCTGGAGGATGCCACCCATCCGCAAAGTTTGCTGCGGGGTTTACAGGAATTCCGGGAACACCTAGGCGGACAATTAACTATTATGCTGCTGGCTAAAATTGGCAAAGGCGTAGAAGTACACGAGATAGATAACGAGTTAATGATTGCTGCCATCGAGCAACTTCGGCACCATTCCGAGGCTACTGTTTAGAAAGAAAACTTAGAAATTTTTGTAAGCTGGTTAAACATCGGTTGGAGACTGGGATGTTTAACCAGCTTCTTTGTTTTTTGAATAGCATCTTGGTTTGTCCGGGTAGAGGCCAACTGGTAGTAGAGGTCAATTTAAGAAGCTTTATAATTTTTTATTGGCAAGAGATATTTTTTATTCTCCTGCTAATTTCAATAGCTCTTTTTCAAAGTTTTCCGCTATTCGGAAGTTGGTCATTTTGATTTGTACTAGAATCGGTTTAATAAGCTGAATTAAGCCAGCTTCTTTTGCTCCTAGCAGAAGTCCTAATGTGCCGATATAATTAACTCCTAATCTATTTGCTGCTTTTCTGGCTTTATTATCATCTAAAATGAGCAAGCAATTTTGTTTTTCAATAGCTAAAGCAATAGCACTGGCTTCTCCTAAATCTACCGTAGATTGAAGCATTACTTGATATACTTTATTCTGGACGCTCTCAGTTTTTATCTATTCTGGCAGTTGCTTACCATATTCCTTTCCAATCTCGGGAGTGATTACTATTTCTTCAAAGAGTTCCTTTAAGATAAAAAGCAAGTGTAGTTTGTCCAACAGAATCAAACAACTGGTATCACTTACGATAATTTTTGACATGCATTAGCTCTTTTTCTAATTCACTTTCGTCGTAATTAAATAGGGATACATAATGACCGAGAACTTCCATAAAAGCCCGTTTAGAAAGCCCCGCAATTTCTGCCGCTTGCCCTAAAGATAGCTTACTTTTCTCGTAGAGCCTGGAAGCCAGAAACATGACCATTTCTCTATCTTCCAAATCAACTGAATCAGGTATATGTATTGTGAGTGTTCTCATATTATTATTATAATCATTTTTTAACTTTTTGTTTCTTTTGCTTACCGGCTAAAGGATTGAAAAACAGCATTATTATTTATTACTGTTTTTTTGCTCCGGACTGGAATATTTTATCCATTAAAATCCATTTTTCGCCTTCTTTAGCCCAAGGCAAGGGAACCTGGTACTTCCACATGAGTTTTTCCCATTCCTGCACTTTCGGAACCGTGGCATCCAGAGCGGCTTTTTTCTCGAAACTAAAGTTATCGTCGGTATCCATAATCATAAACATGCGGTTACCGGTACGGTAAATTTGCAGATTTATAATGCCGGCATCCAGGTCGTTTTTAGTTACTTCAGGCCAATCGTTACCGGGGCTATGGTAATTTTCGTACTCCTGGATTAATTTCGGGTCATCTACTAAGTCAAGGGCAAAGCAAAATCGCTGCATATCTGGTTAAAAAGTTACATTCTTGGTTAATCTTTAAAAAATTCTCGAAAAGCCTTAATGGTTTGTTGGGCCGCTTCGTCTGGGTTAGGCCAGGGGAAAGCTTCGGCAGATACATACCCCTGGTAATTACTTTCCTGCAAAGCGGTTGCAATTTCGGCCATGGCGGTATGGCCAAAGCCAACGGGCCGCCGGTTACTGTCGGCAAAGTGAATGTGACCAATAGCCGGCCCAAAAGTTCGAATACTCTCCGGCAAAGAACTTTCTTCGATGTTCATGTGAAACAAATCCGCTAATAACTTGACGTTCCGGGTTTTTAAAAAATTTAGAAATTCAACTCCGCTGCTTAGATTGTTGAATAAATTAGTTTCGTAGCGGTTCAGGGGTTCGTAAATCAGGGGTACTTTTTTTTCTTCCGCTACTTTTCCTAAAATATTTAATCCATCGGCCAGCCATTCCAGAGCCTGCTCGCGCTCCACTCCGGCAACTACGTTGCCCTGCATCGACCCAATAATGGCGGGTGCCTGAAACGGCGCCCCAAAAGCAATCATATCCGCGACAAAAGCAATGGCTTGTTGCCGGATAGTCGGATTGGGATCGGTTAAAGTCAAGCCTTGTATAACTTTACCCGCGCCGGTGCCCACTGCAGCTAAGTTAAGGCCAGAATTTTGTAGTAAACCGGTTAGAACCGAAGGCTCAATGGCATTGGCAGAAGCCGTAAAAAGCTCTATGGCATTAAAACCCAGTTGAGCCGCTTTAGCAATACTGGCCTCCAAATCTTCCCAATATATCCAAGGACCCGTTTTTATTTGTGGAACCAGGGCAATAGTAACACAAGATTTTATCATTTATTTCTATTTAACTAAAGAAATGAGACCAACTAAAAATGCTGCGGTATTATTAAAATTTTGTCTAATATCTTAATACTTGTGTCTATTTACCTATCAAAATCTACCATTATTTTGGTGATAGGTCCCGGATTATCTGACCAAGCTGCAAGGGCCGCACCAGCCTCGTCAATTGAAACAACTTTCGAAATAACAGCATCCACCGGAAATTTACCTGATTCCAGGTAACGGATGACTTCCGGAAATTCTCCCAAACAATTGCGGGAGCCCAGAATTTCAATTTCTTTTCGCACAAAAACGCCGGTATTAAATTCAGCCGATTTTTTAGCGTAACCAATGCAAACTACTCTCCCGGTGTACGCCACTTCTTCTACGGCAGCCCGATAAGTTTGCGGACTTCCTACGGCTTCTATTATAACATCCGGACCATCTCCATCTGTAATTTCTGCTAAAGCTTCGTGTAAGTCTACTTTAGATGTATTAATCGTATGCGCAACACCTACTTTTTTAGCAATCTCCATTTTTGAATCATCGATATCAATGGCAATTACTTCGGCACCCCGGTTAACCGAGGCGGCAATAGCGCCCATTCCCACAATGCCGCAACCAATTACGGCTACTTTATCCTTTTCGGAAACCCGGCCCCGGGCTGCAGCATGAAACCCTACGGTAAGAGGTTCTACTAAAGCCAACTCCTGGAGCGATAGCTTATCCGAAGAAAATAGATTTTTCCAGTGAATAGTGATATAGTTGGTCATGGCACCAGGCCGGCGCACCCCCATGGTTTTATTATCCTGACAGGCATTGGGCCGGCCTTTCCGGCAAGAAACGCAAGTGCCACAATTTAGGTAAGGGTACACGGTAGCTCGCATGCCAGGCTTAAAATCAGGCGGAACCTGGCTTCCTACCTGCTCAATAGTAGCTCCTACTTCGTGCCCCAGAATATTAGGATATTCCTGCAATTCAAATAAACCCCGGTACCCATTTAAGTCGCCGCCACAGAAACCTACCATACCAATCCGCAACAAAACTTCTTCAGGTCCGGGAGCAACTGGTTCTATTGTTCTAACTTCCGTTTTACCGGGTTCCACTAAAAATAAAGCCTTCATACGCCGTTTATTCGTTTATTTTTTAGGAATATTATTTTCTGGTCTGCCTTCAAACCACATCTGATTTTTTACGGGAGTTACTATTTTTAAAATTTCCTCCATCAAGTCAGCCGGAATAGATAAATCCAGAGCTTTAATATTTTGCTGGACGTGCTTCACCTCCCACATACCCACAATGGTAGTAGCAATATCCGGGTGGTCAACGGCATACTTAATGGCAACATCACTTAGCCGCACCCCATAACTTTCGCACAATTGCAACAACTTGGGTTGCACATCTTTAACGGCCTGGGGCGAGCGGTGCCAATCGGGCAAAGGAGCATCGGATAATATTCTTTGCATCAGTGGTGCCGCATTCATTAAACCAAAACCTTTTTCTTTTGAAAGCGGCACCAACTCGTCGTCAATTTCGTCTTCGAGCAAATTATAGTGGGCCCACGAAAGCACAGTGTCGAGTTCAACCTGCCGGGCAATTTCAGCCAGATAACGCACCGGTAATCCAGTAATGCCTATAAAGCGGGCTTTACCTAATTCTTTAATTTTCTGAACGGCCGGAATCGCTTCGTTTAATACCTGGTGTTTATCGCCAAACTCAATATCATGCAGTTGCAAAACATCTACGTAGTCCGTTTTAAGCCTTACTAGCGATTCGTCAATACTTCTCAGAATCCGGTTATACGAAAAATCAAAATCTTGTAAACCATAACGGCCGCATTTGGTAGCCAAAAATATGTCTTTACGTTTACCTTCCAGCGCTTTGCCCAATCGTTCTTCGGCCAGAGTAAAACCATAGAAAGGAGAAACATCAAAAAAATTAATTCCTTGGTCAATGGCATAATGCACGGCTCTTACTCCTTCTTTCTCATCGGCTACATCAAACACGTTACCTAAGGGCGAAGCGCCAAAGCCAAGGACAGATACGTTCAGGTTGGTTTTGCCAAGTTTGCGATAATTCATAGGCAATTAAGCTGCAAGGTTATAAAGTTAAAAAGCACCAGATCCAGGTTAAAGCTCCCCAATTGTAGAAAATAAATAGATATAATACCAGAAAATACCAGACTGTTTACCTGTCTTTTGGTAAAAAGAGCAAATCTCTTTAAAGAAAAAGCAGTTAACTTGGATTTTCTGGTAATATTTAACAGGAAATAAACTTAAAAATAAATTTAAGCCATTCCCTTAATGCCGATATTAAATAATGGGGACATAGATTTTGAAACGGAAAGGAAATACATTGTTCCAGGTGATTACTTAACTTTGGAGAAGGAAAATGTAAGACAAAAAAAACAGGTAAGAGTATTATTTTCTTACCTGTTTTACATTTTAAGTTATAAAGCCTATTTATGATGAAAAATTGGAATATTGAGATGACTTAACTCGTGTAGGGCAAAGGTAAAAGCAACTCCCCAGAAAATAGCGCTCCAAAGCATATGTAATAAAATATGACGTTGACTGGCTCCTAAAACCGTAGCCATAATAGTGCCGATTACCGGACTAAAAATAACCGGCGTTAGAAAAGCAATACCTTTAATTCCGAACTTTTGCCAGATCTGCACAATTTTCCGGCTCTTTTTGGTAAAAATGGGCTTATTCTTTGCCCGGTGCTTTTCTACGTACCATCGCGAAACGAGCATGCCTACCTGCGAAAAAATAAAGACACTCGTCATCATGCCGGTTACGCTTAACAGTAAGGTCATCCAAAAAGATAAGCCCATGGATACCCCCGCTAGCGGTCCGCCAAAAAACTTAACCATACTTAGAAGGTAAACAGATAAATATTTCATTATTTCAGCGGCCAAGTGATGCACTAGTTTATTGTATTAAGTTCGCAGTAAGTTATTATATAACGTAAGACATACGTCGGAAAATTGTAATACGGATCTTTATACAAGAAAAGTACCAGACTTTTAATAAAATACAAATATTGCTATTTTTAGATTTTCGACCCGAAAGCTAGATCGCCGGCATCACCTAAGCCAGGTACAATGTAAGCTCGTTCATTCAGGTGATTATCTAAAGCTCCTAACCAAATCATGGCTTGGGGTAGTTCTCGTTGAATATGGCTTACTCCTTCAGGGCTGGCAATAGCCGCCGCAATGTGCACTTGGCTAGGCGTACCAAACCGCAGCATAGCCTTATACGTAAGCGCCAATGAGGTACCCGTAGCCAGCATAGGGTCCACGAGTAATAATACGCGCCTTTCTAGGGAAGGCCCCGCTAAGTAATCAACGTTTACGGCTATTTCCGAAGTGGCTTCTAACCGGTAAGCGGCTACGAAAGCGCTCGGCGATTTATCGAAATAATTTAAAAAGCCATGGTGAAAAGGTAAGCCGGCCCGCAAAACTGTGGCTAGTACGGGATAATCTACCAAGTGCTGCTGTTCGCAGGCAGCTAAGGGAGTTTGAATTTGCTGCGGCGCATAAGTTAACCGGGTAGAAATTTTATAAGCCAGCACTTCTCCTAACCGTTCCAGATTGCGCCGAAAACGCATACTGTCGCGCTGCACCTGCACATTTCGCAGTTCAGAAATAAATTGGCTAGCCACCGATGGCTCCTGGGTAAGAATATAAATAGAATCTGACGGCTTCATAAATAAGAAAAGTTCTTGAGGTGAAAAGAAACGTTTAGAAATATGCTCGGCTCAAAAGTAATTCGTTTAAGAGTGGATACGTTAATTTATTCTGGAATGAATTAAACTATGGATCCTATTTTATAGTATATCCTTATCTTCAAATTAATATCTTTTGCTTTTGTCTTGTAAAACACAGAAGTGCATAAGAGCAAATTCTGGATTGTAAAACTTTGGTTGTTACCTTTTCACCTTCTCTATGAGATTATCAATTACGTTGTTTTGCTTATTGTTTTTTCTAGTTAATGCAGGTTTTGCTCAAAGCACCTACGTACCACTCGACCCGGATACGTATCATAAAATAGAACGTTTCCAGATTAAATTCAGTAAACAGGTGCCTAATTTCCACACCGGTATTAAGCCGTACTTCCGGAAGGAAGTTGCCGACCTGGCCCAGGAAGTATTTCGGAAAAACGATTCGCTTTCGCACTCCGACCAGTTTAACGCAACTTATTTACTAAATGATAACTGGAATTATACCGACCGGGTAAATCAGACTAACTTTAATAAACCGTTTCTGCGCTATTTTTTCCGCCAGCCCGCCGACTTATATTCCGTAGACATACCCAATTTTACCTTACGGATTAATCCGGTAATTCACTTTGAAGGCGGTTTGGACTCGGATGTAGATGGATTGCGCTACATTAATACTCGGGGCATTCAGTTAGAAGGGCAACTCGATGAAAAATTAGGTTTTTATACGTTTATAACCGATAATCAGGCTCGGTTTCCGGAATACGTAAACGACCGGATTGTACGGGATACCATTTTACCGCACGAAGGCTACTTCAAACCTTTCCGGAGCGTGGGTTACGACAAAACGGCGGGTTACGATTTTACTACTGCCCGGGGCTACCTTAATTACGCGGCTTCTAAACACGTAAGTGTACAACTTGGCCACGACAAAAATTTTATTGGCAACGGCTACCGCTCCTTAGTGCTTTCGGATTATGCTCCCGCTTATTTTTTCTTAAAATTTAACGTGAACGTCTGGAAGTTGCAGTACACCAATTTGTTCACCGAAATGAACGCCGATTACGATTTTAGGGACCAGTTGCTGCCCAAGAAATACTTTGCCTACCATCATCTAGGCATTAATTTTACGCCTAATTTTAACGTTGGCGTGTTTGAATCGGTGGTGTACGCCCGCGACAAAGGCCATTTTGAATTAGAATACCTCAATCCTATCATTTTTTACCGGAGCGTGGAGCTTATGCTAGGGAGTAACGATAACGCGCTGTTAGGCTTGGATTTTAAAGTTAATTTATTTCAAACGGCCCAGGTATACGGCCAAGTAATGCTCGATGAATTTTCGTTGACAAACGTGCGAGCCCGTAACGGTTGGTGGGGTAATAAACAAGCTTTTCAGTTGGGAGCCAAATACATAGATGTGGCGGGTATTGCCAATCTGGATGCACAAGGTGAGTTTAATTTTATCCGGCCGTACACGTATCAGCACGAAAATAAATTTACTAATTATCAGCATTATCAACAGCCACTCGCGCATCCTATGGGGGCTAACTTGTACGAATGGATTGGCATTCTGCGCTACCAACCGCTAGGCCGCTTAAACTTAACTGCTAAAGCTATCTACACCCATTACGGCGCTGATACCGATACCCTGAATTACGGAAACAATGTTTTATTGCCTTATACAACCCGGGCGCAGGAATTTAACAACAAAGTTGGTCAGGGAGTTACTACTGATCAATTGCACGTAGATGTAACCGCTTCGTGGCAATTACGGCACAACCTATTTCTGGATGTAAAACAGATTCTCCGGAAAGTAGACAGTCAATTGGCGGCCCGTTCTAACAATACGGCTTATACCACGCTGGCTTTTCGCTGGAACATTCCCCAACGACTACATGAGTTTTAACTTAGTGTTTAGTCCACAGTCCGTAGGCGATAGCCGTGATTGTAATTAGTTTATTAGATGATTTAAGGTTTATCAACCCGCAAACTTATAATTAACTTAACGCTAGAAATAACTAAAGTACTCTTTTTTGATATGAACGCTGAACACTCTGATAAGCCATATGATTATCCGTTCAGAAAATAAGTGCACTTAAATTAAACCTTACTTTCCATAGGCTCTGGTCTGCCATCCGTGGACTATCGACTATTGACTATGGACTAATTCTACTACCTTTGCCAACATGAAAACCTATTGGCGCATTCTGCAGTTTGCCCGGCCTTTCGGCGGGTTTGTGCCGCAGTACTTTATATTTACCTTTCTAGGCATTGTTTTCGGATTATTTAACTTTGCCTTACTTATTCCTTTGCTCGAAGTTCTTTTTGGCACGGTAGATACTTCGAAGGCTCAAACTATTCTTCAAAAACCGGCGTTTTCCCTGAGCCTTGATTTCGCTAAAGAATATTTTAATTATTATTTTGGACAGATAATCCGGGAAAACGGAAAAAGTGGTGCCTTGCAATTTGTTTGTATTTTAATTTTAATATCCAACTTACTGGCCAACTTATTCCGGTACCTGAGCCTACGCCTCGACGGGGCCATTCGAGCCAAAGTAGTACGTAATTTACGCTTGGCCGTTTACGAACGCCTTACGCAACTACAGTTGGGCTTTTTCTCCAATGAACGCCGGGGCGATATTATGACCCGTCTGACTACCGATGTGCAGGAAATCGAGAATTCTGTTATCAGTACTTTAAACGTAGTATCGCGCGAGCCGCTTACCATTGTGGGTTTATTCGCGATGCTATTTGCCATGTCGGTAAAGCTCACCTTATTTACGGTGTTGGTAATGCCCATTTCAGGCTATATTATTTCTGCTATTTCTAAAAAACTAAAGCAACGCGCTGTAGAAGGGCACGAGTCGCTGGGCACTATCCTGAGCATTATCGACGAAACCTTAGGCGGCATGCGCGTGATTAAAGCCTTTAACGCGCAGGAATATGTCATTGATAAGTTCAGTCAGCACAATAACCGGTATGCCCGCATTATTACCTCTATCACCAACAAACGAAGTTTAGCTTCCCCTATTTCCGAATTTATGGGTGTAGCCGCGGTGGCAGGCATTTTATTTTACGGCGGATCGTTGGTTCTCAATCAGCAATCTGATTTAACCGCTAGTGAGTTTATTACCTACATCGTGCTTTTCTCGCAGGTACTGGTTCCCGCAAAGGCTATTTCCACCGCCTTCAGCAATATTCAGCGGGGTTTGGTGTCCGGCGATAAGATTCTGGCTATTATAGATACCCAGCCGCAAATTCGGGATCTACCCACCGCTAAAATATTACCTGCTTTTACCGAGTCCATTACTTTTCAGGATGTTTCTTTCGCTTACGGCACCGAACCGGTATTGCAGCATATTAATCTTACTATTCCGAAAGGTAAAACCATTGCCCTGGTAGGTCCTTCGGGCGGCGGTAAATCTACTTTGGCCGATTTACTGCCGCGTTTTTATGACCCCACCTCCGGAATTATTACCATTGATGGCATGGATATTAAAACCTGCACCCTGCACTCTCTGCGCGACCAATTGGGGGTAGTTACCCAGGAGTCTATTTTATTTAACGATACCATTTTTAATAACATTGCTTTTAATAAAACCGAAGCCACCGAAGCCGAAGTAATAGCCGCTGCTAAAATTGCCAACGCTCACGACTTTATCTTACAAACCCCCAATGGTTACCAGACCACCATTGGCGATAGAGGTGGTAAATTATCGGGTGGGCAACGACAACGGATTAGTATTGCCCGGGCAATTTTAAAAAATCCGCCTATTTTAATTATGGATGAGGCTACTTCTGCATTAGATACCGAATCGGAGAAATTAGTACAAGAAGCCTTGATTAATTTAATGAAAAACCGTACCTCGCTGGTAATTGCACACCGGCTAAGTACTATTCAGCACGCTGACGAGATTATTGTGCTGCAAAAAGGTAAAATCCGGGAGCGCGGTACCCACGAACAATTGCTGCGGCAAAATGGGTTATACGCCCGGCTTAATCAAATGCAGATTACCACTAGCGTAGTTTCCTGAACAATTAATTACACATCCTGGAAGCTTGATATAAGAATACTTTAGGATAGTTTAGATATTGTTCTTTCATCTGATTAACAATGATTTAAGTTTAAAAAGTAAGGTTAAATCCTTAAAGTAGAAATTATTATCCCAAGCTGGACATTTACGTATTATAACTGAAGCGTCACGCATTAAGTAAAATTCTTATGGAAGCGATAAAGAAATTTGTAAACGTATTGGTTATACTGTACTTAGTAGCAGCTACCCTTATTTATCTGGATGTATTGAAGGTTGGTCAAGATGCTAACCCTAATTTTAATACTACTTTTTACGTGGTGGGTGGCGTTATTTTGCTACTCGAATTGCTCGTAGAAAATTTGTATATTGCTACCCTAAAACGCGGTCAGGTTCATACGCAACGCAAAATAAACGAATTAAAAGCCTTGCTCTACGACCAGAAACAAGAAATGCAGCAGTACCGAAGCAACCGCACTCCCGAGACTAATACTAGCACGTCTCCGTTAAATTCTTCCGCTCCTGTTTATGATCGCAACACTATTATTGTAAAACCTGGTTTTTCATCCGGTCAGGACCCCAATCGATCATCGCCTAAAAACTCTGACCCTATTTAATGGCATGTCTACTATTTCTGATACAATATTGGCCGAACTGAATGAGGCCCAAAATTTATTAAATTCTTTTATTGCTCTGCCAGAAACTACGGCAAAAATAGAGGCAGCGGCTCAGATCATGAGCCAGGCCATTA
This sequence comes from Adhaeribacter arboris, assembly GCF_003023845.1. Lineage (NCBI taxonomy): Bacteria > Pseudomonadati > Bacteroidota > Cytophagia > Cytophagales > Hymenobacteraceae > Adhaeribacter > Adhaeribacter arboris. Next base: position 4,052,681 of record NZ_PYFT01000001.1, read on the forward strand.
AAAATAAAGGCAAAATCTTATCCTGCGGTAATGGTGGATCTATGTGCGATGCCATGCACTTTGCCGAAGAATTATCGGGCCGGTACCGCCACGACCGGCAGGCCTTACCCGCTATTTCTATTTCAGATTCCAGTCACCTGAGTTGCGTGAGTAATGATTACGGTTACGATTCTGTTTTTTCGCGCTACCTGGAAGCTTTAGGAAACCCCGGCGATGTTTTACTCGCCATTAGTACTAGCGGTAATTCTGGCAACGTATTAAAAGCAGCTGAAACTGCGCGCGAAAAAGGATTAAAAGTAGTTAGCCTTACTGGTAAAGATGGTGGTAAACTCGCACCGCTTAGCGACGTAGAAATCCGGGTTCCCCATTTTGGCTACGCCGATCGCATCCAGGAAATTCACATTAAAGTTATTCATATCCTGATTTTACTGATTGAACAAAGCGTAATAGGTAAATAGCTTGTCTGTATCCTACCGAGTTAAAATTTATTAACGGTGCCTGTGCTGTAACGCGCATTCACCTTTTAGCACAGGCTTGCAATAAGTTTGTGCTTTTGCTTTTTAAAGGGTTCTTAATTAAGTAAGTGTACCAATAGCTTCAAGTAAAATTTAGCTTTAGCTATATTTAATTAAATACTTCTTCGGAAATCAAAATCCTGGAATTTATTTGCTGGCTTTCCTGTTCCGCTTCCAATTATACCTTATTCTCTATATTTTAATTTATACCCGATTTCATGCTCATAAAAACGTTTGGTAGTGCGGTACAAGGCGTAAATGCCTACACTATTACCATGGAAGTAAATGTTACTCCTGGCACCAAGTATTATATGGTTGGATTGCCCGATAATGCCATTAAAGAAAGTGAGCAACGCATTGAATCGGCCTTAAAGTTTAATGGCTACCGCATGCCCCGCCAGAAAGTGGTCATAAATATGGCTCCGGCAGGTATCCGAAAAGAAGGTTCCGCTTACGACTTACCCATTGCGCTGGGTATTCTGGCGGCCTCCGACCAAATGCGCGGCGAACGTTTAGGCGAGTACATTATTATGGGCGAGCTCTCGCTCGACGGTACTTTACGTCCGGTAAAAGGTATTCTGCCCATTGCTATTCAGGCCCGTAAGGAAGGTTTCAAAGGGTTTGTACTCCCAATTCAAAATGCTCAAGAAGCCGCTATTGTAAATAAATTAGATATTATCGGGGTTGAAAATATCAAACAGGCCATTGATTTTTTTGATGGTAAAGTAGATATTACTCCTTTGGTGATAGATACCCGCGATATTTTTCAAGCTACGGTTAACCAATACGAAGCAGATTTTGCGCATGTGCAAGGTCAGGAAAACATCAAAAGAGCGTTGGAAATTGCGGCGGCTGGTGGTCATAATGCCATTATGATCGGTCCTCCCGGAGCCGGTAAAACTATGTTGGCGAAACGTTTGCCTTCTATTTTACCGCCGCTTACCATGCACGAAGCTTTAGAAACCACCAAAATTCATTCGGTGGCTGGTAAATTGGGCGAATCGGCTTCTTTGCTATCTACGCGGCCATTTCGGGCACCGCATCATACCATTTCGGACGTAGCTTTAGTAGGTGGCGGTGGTGTGCCGCAGCCCGGCGAAATTTCTCTTTCGCACAACGGAGTACTTTTTATGGATGAATTGCCGGAGTTTAAACGCACTGTATTGGAAGTAATGCGCCAGCCCCTCGAAGAGCGACGTGTTTCTATCTCCCGGGCCAAAATGACCATTGATTTTCCGGCTAACTTTATGCTCATTGCCAGCATGAATCCGTGCCCGTGTGGCTACTACAATCATCCGGATAAGGATTGCGTGTGCGGACCAGGAGTGGTACAACGGTATTTGAACAAAGTAAGTGGCCCGCTCTTAGACCGGATTGATTTGCACGTAGAAGTAACTCCCGTAACCTTCGACCAGATGACTGAATCGCGCAAGGCGGAAAGCAGCGAAGCCATTCGGGAGCGGGTAGTAAAAGCTAGGCAAATTCAGGAGGAACGGTTTAAAGAATTTCCGAATATTCATTCTAACGCCATGATGCCTTCGCAAATGGTAAAAGAAATTTGCGAAATAAACGCCGGCGGCAAAGCTTTATTGAAAACTGCCATGGAACGCTTAGGTTTATCGGCGCGCGCTTACGATCGTATTCTAAAGGTAAGCCGTACCATTGCCGATTTGGCTGATTCCCCAGAGATCCGCATCGAACATTTAGCGGAAGCTATTCAATATCGCAGCCTCGATCGGGAAGGTTGGGCTGGATAGACGATAGTCGATGGTCGATAGTCTACAGACCACGGTTGATTGGAAACAACAATAGTATAAAGGATTATTTATAATTACTCCATAAATTTTATTAATTTACTGAAGTCTATGGCCCATTGACTATTCACCATAGTCTGTGGTCTGCCGACTATCGTCTATGGTCTATTTTTCCTCCAAAACCGAAATCCTAACCGGTATTCAATAATATCGGCTTTAATCAGATCGTGTAATTTTAAGCCAGCTGCCAGGTAAATATTTCGGGTAAGCGGATACCGTGTTTCCAGTCGCTGGTAAAACGGGGCATCTGATTTATACGGCCGGTAGGCATACCAGCCCACATACGTACCAAAGCCCAGTTTACCAAGGGCTAACTCATGGCCAAAGTTTAGCGCCACTCTTTTTATATCCGGCGAAGTACCTGGTTTTACCCGCGGGTCCCAATTCCGCCGTGGAAGGAGCGATGGATCATAAAACCCTTCCAACCCCACCAGTAAGGTGCTTTTCGGGTTTAACTGTTGCATAGCCGAAAGAGCTATCGACTTAACGGTGTAAGTAAGCGTATCAAAATCGTTACGCTGTTTTATGCCGGCGCTGCTGCTAATAGTAAAAGAAAGTTTATTTTCGGGAGGTGGCCACGCTTGTATTAATGGCTCAAAGGAACGATGGCTATAGTAGTTTAAGCCTAGGCTAAGCGTGCCAATATTTATTCCCAAATTAGGTTTCGCATTGCCTCCGTTTGAATAATGGTTAATTCCGGCTGCCAACACGAGCGAAAACTTCTGACTAAGCATTCGTTCGTACTCCGCTCTAAATTGAATAACTGCATTTAAGGGAGCACTAATAACATTATTGGTCGCATTTACTCGCCAGTCGAAATGGTTGCTAAAATACGCTAGCCCACTGCCTAATCGCACACTTAATTGATCCTGAACCCGATGGTAAACAAATTTATTAATGTAAATACTGGCTGCAACGGATTTACCTAAAATAGGCTCCTGGTAATCGAAGGCAATAAATGAAATGCCGATGCGGGGATACTTGTATAGCTGGTGCCAGAATTTAGTACCTGTAGTTTGGTATTGTAAATTTATTTCGACTCCATTGGGCTTTACGCCTTGTAAGTGCCTTATTTTTGGGCTATGTACCAGCACGGAGCCCGCTTGATAGGCTACTCCTATAATAAGTGGAGTACGTTCTTGCGCGTAAGCCGCCAGGCAGCTAAAATAACCTAAAACAATAAAATACCACCTAAATATTAGGCGCTTTTTACTCATCTCTATTTCTTGGCATAAAATTGGCAGCAAAATAGGGAAAATATCTCTCCTTTTTAATTACGCTTGCTGATTCAGCAAATTGTTCAGATACTTATTGTACTTAAGCGTAAATTGCTTAAGTACAAATTACGTAATTCCATCATAACCATTTTTTTACTAAAAAAACATTTTATTTAAATAAAATGCAACATTTTATTTAAATAACGTATACCTACCATAAAACATATTATGAGTTTAATACAATATTTATTTACAAGTAACACCAATTAACCGATTAACTTAAATTTTATTATTATGAAAAAGATTGCTTTTTTACTATTTACTGCACTTACTGTTTCTTTTGCTTCGCATGCCCAAATTGGAATTAAATTAGGAGCGAACTTATCTAACTTAGCGGGTGATTTAAAACACGAAGATTTAAATAAAAATAAGATTGGCTTCGTAGGCGGACTTAGCTATAATATTCCCTTGTCCGGCGATAATTTTATTTCCCTGCAGCCAGAGTTACTATACTCCATGAAAGGATATAAATATGCGGATATTACTGTAACCGAAATTGATCCGGTAACCAGCCAGAGTAACCAGGTTACTTACGAAGGCAAAGTAAATTATAGCTATTTAGACTTACCTATCTTATTAAAAGTAAATGCCGGTCCGATATTCTTTGAAGCTGGACCTCAATTATCTTATTTATTAGGTATTCAAGATAACACCGAAAAAACCATAAACGGCGTTGATTTTGAAAGCTATCAGAAAATTGATAAGGATAATTTAGCTGAACTAGAAATAGGTTATGCCGCAGGTGTAGGTTTTCAGGCACCCATGGGTATTACCGTTGGATTACGTTACAATGGCAGCATTAGTCATTTAGCTAAAAACGATAATGGCGACGAGTTAGCCAATGCCCGTAATTCTTTATACCAAGCAACTGTTGGTTTTAGATTGCCAACTGGTAAGTAATACTTTCTCTGATTTAGTATAAAAGAAGGCTGGTACATTTACCAGCCTTCTTTTTGTTTATTAAAAATATAAAGTTGACGCCAAGCTACTGTAAATAATTTTACTTCTTTTAACTTATTACAACTTAAAACTTGCTATTTACAACTCAACCTTTACTCATTGCGGCGTAATATTTATAAAAATACGGGATAGTTTCGATTCCTTTTAAAAAGTTAAAAATCCCGAAATGTTCGTTAGGCGAATGAATAGCATCGGAGTCAAGACCGAAACCCATTAGTACTGTATCTAAGCCTAGTTCTGTCTTAAACATGGCCACAATAGGAATACTGCCGCCGCTTCGGACGGGAACAGGCTTTTTACCAAAAGTTTGCTCAAAAGCTTTGCTGGCTGCCTGGTAGGCCACCGAGTTAGTAGGCGTTACTACCGGCTCACCCCCGTGGTGTGGTTTTACCGCTACCTTTACACTTTTAGGGGCAATTGAGGTAAAATGCTTTTGAAATTTCTCCGTTATTTCTTCAGAAGATTGGTTAGGCACCAGGCGCATTGAAATTTTTGCCGAAGCTTTGGAGGCTATAACTGTTTTAGCGCCCTCGCCGGTATAGCCGCCCCAAATACCATTTACGTCCAGCGTTGGTCGAATAGAATTCCGTTCCATAGTAGAGTAGCCCACTTCACCGTAAATATCTCCTAAATTTAGGGCAGCTTTGTATTCTTCTACATCAAAAGGCGCTTTAGCCATTTCCGTTCGCTCCTCAGTGGTTAATTCCTGTACATTGTCGTAAAAACCCGGAATGGTAACGCGGTTGTTTTCATCGTGCAACGAGGCTATCATTTTACATAAAATATTAATTGGGTTAGCCACCGCACCACCGTACAAACCAGAATGTAAATCGCGGCTAGGCCCTACAACTTCTACTTCCACGTAACTCATTCCGCGTAGTCCCGAAGTAATAGATGGAATGTCGTTGGCAATTATACCCGTGTCTGAAATTAAAATAACATCGGCCCGAAGGCGCTCTTTGTTCTGCTGCACAAAAGTATTCAGGTTATTGGAGCCTACTTCTTCTTCTCCTTCAATCATAAATTTAACGTTGCAAGGCAGTTGATTCTGCTGCATCATTATTTCGAAGGCTTTAAGGTGCATGTATAATTGACCTTTATCGTCGCAGGCGCCCCGGGCATAAATTTTATCGTCTTTTATAACCGGCTCAAATGGCGGCGAATTCCAGAGTTCGTAGGGGTCGGCGGGTTGAACATCGTAGTGCCCGTACATTAAAACAGTGGGCAAATCAGGATCAATAATTTTCTCGCCGTATACAATCGGGTAACCAGCGGTAGGGCAAATTTCTACTTTATCGGCACCGGCTTCACGTAGTTTTTGGGATAGAAAATCAGCCGCCCGTAGTACATCGCCGCGAAAGGCCGGATCAGCGCTTACCGAAGGAATGCGGAGTAAATCTATTAATTCGGAAATAAAACGATTCTTGTTAGCTTCAATATAAGCAGCAGTAGAATTCATAAGTTATAAAGTGAGGCGCTTTAAAAATTACTTTAAAATTAGAGTTATAAATATCGGTATAAGCAAGTCGATAAAGTGCTTTTTAATAGATTATGGATTTACGTTATCTTTTCTCTATTACCAACTAAAAAGAAACAGCTGTTAAAAGTCTAAAAATTAAATTATGGCGGCTGATAGATATTAATCTTAAAATTCCAGGTTTTCTAAAAATCTTAAATCAGGAACGTTTGCCAAAGAGAGAGATAGGCACTTTGCTTTCAACACCGTTTACCAGGCGGTTAATGTTTTTACGGTGCGTGTATACGACCAAACCGGCTAGTAAAAAAGCAAAAATGGTTAGAACCGGTTTGTCCGGGTGAAATTCGGGAATTAAAAGTAATAACAATGGAAAAGCCAAAGCCCCAATCATAGAACCCAGCGACACGTATTTAAAAAGCAACAGCACCACCACGAATATCCCAATACAAATAAGCGCGGCCTGCGGCTGAATAGCCAGCACCATTCCTAACAAAGTGGCCACACCCTTACCGCCTTTAAAACCAACGTATACGGGGAATACGTGCCCAACTACCGCTAAAATACCCAAAGCCAATTGGTAATAAATAAGGTTATCCGGCGAAATGGCGTGAATCTGTACCAATATGTGCGCCAATGAGGTAGCTGCCCAGCCCTTTAGTACATCGAACAGCAGCACAAATGTACCTGGCTTTTTACCCAGCACCCGAAAAGTATTAGTAGCACCCCCATTTTTACTGCCGTATTCGCGGACATCTATTCCGTAAAAGCGCTTACTTACCCATACAGCAGTGGCAATAGAACCTATTAAGTAAGCGGCGAGCAAAATCCCAATTATATAAAGTATTTCCATAGTTTATGAAAGAAGCATTTAATTCCTTTTACGGTAACCAGTTTCCGGAAGCTAATAAAAGACTAAAAACCAGTAGCAGTTTGATAAAATTTTAGCTTCAAGTTAGTGATTATCCTACATGACTAGCAAAATTTTTAAGTTCTATTAAACGAATAACAGGTATTTACAATTGTTCGAGAGAGTTCAAGAATCTATATTACTAATCCTTTTAGATAGATGATTGCCTTGTTAAATAACAAATTAAATAAAAAAGGCAGTAAGTTTACTGCCTTTTTTATTCTGCCATAAATAGTTAGCTCGTTATTCAATATCAGGTAAAGCATCATTTTCCGTACTTTTTGCTTTTTTCTTTTTCTTAGGTTTCTCTTCCGGAGCTTCCGCCGGTAAATCGGATTCCTCTTTAGCCGGAGCTACCTTTTCTTTTTCTTTGGTATTCTTTTTAGCTGGTTTTTCTTCGGCCGGAGCGGCTTCTATATCCGTGTTGGGTTCATCAGCTGGTTCAGCGGCTGCTTTTTTACCTTTGCGGCCTTTTTTAGGAGCGGCTTCCCCTTGCTCCATAAAATCATCCGCTGGAACTCCTCCTGGAGCTACTTCATCGGCAGCTATTGGCGGTAAACCCAAGTAGTTTTTCCGGAAATAGTTAACAAACTCGGTTTTCTCCATGCCTTCGCCAGCAGCTAAACTACCCGAACTTTTGGAAGATATAATGCCATTTACTTTATCATCCGCCGAAGCGATTGTTAGCATATTATCCGCGTAACTGATGTAATACCACAACGATGGAATTGGCTCCAGGTAAATGGTTACAATATCGCTTTCAGGTCCGCGTTTGATTTCGATATAACCCGGTATTTGCGCATTAACATCTTTTTTTAGAATGTTGGATAATGCTAATTTTCCTTTACTGTACCAGGCTTGGGTAGTGTCCGACCAATGTAATTGTACATTATTGAATACCAGGCTGTGTACCAGTTTCGGCGAAATAGACGGTAGCGGCACGTGACCCGATGCGGTTTTAGCAATATAATCCTGTACACCTTTGTTGCCAATAAACTCCGCCAATTTAAAATGCAGGTCAGCGCTACCGGCATCTACTGCTTCGGGAGCGCCGCCATTATTATCCGTTATAGCGGTAGCCATTGTGGCTAACGCCGACTCGGGCATTGCTACATCAAACGCCATAAAAGCATCAAAATGGTATTGGTTCTGATTTGTTTTGGCTTTGATATTTCCGGAAGTTGTTAAGCCCAGCGTTTTAGTAGATTGAATTAAATTAAATTTACCTTCGTACCGGGCTTCGGAAGTAGCATCGTTAAAAGTCATCAGGTTGCCTTCGTAAGCCTCGGCATTGGCCTGCTTGGCTTTGCCCAATTTATACTGATGGTTAGCTTTATCAAACGATAGCACGCCATCAATGGTAAATACGTCCAAATCCGCCTCATCTACTTTTTTTGAACCAAAAGTAGGGTACAGCTTACCGGAAGTGCTGGAAATATGTAACCCAGTAATGGTTGCTCCTTCTTCGTTGCCTTTACTGTTATCAATATTTATTTTAACTTCTTTTGGATTTACGTTTGAAGCAATATAAGGCATCCATTCCGAAGCTCCGGCTTCTTTCGCAAAACCCAACTTAATAAACCCGTTAAAATCAAGGTGCTCTTTATTCGAGTTCATGGTAGCGTTACCTTTAAACTGTACGTTTGGCGCCAGAAAGAATTGGTCCGATTCCTCAATAGTTGCTACTGCCGAGGTATACGGGCTGGTATCAAAAGTTGGAGCCTTTCGTTTTTTTCTGCTGGATACTCTTACTGGTTCAGCACTTGCCAGTAAATTACTGGAACTGCTATCGGCTGAAGCAGTTACTATTTCTTTTTGGGCATGTTTTTCGGCTTTTACTTGTTTGCGCGATTTTTTAGGTGCGGCTTGGGCAATAGCTTCTTTAGTTGGTTCAGTAGCTAAAGAATCTGTGAGTGCTAGTTTTGTTTCCGTTGATGGTGTGCTTGCTTTTTTAGTTTTACTTAAACCTATTTTTTGCAGCAAACTCTTTTTAACCACCGGTGCTGGTACTTTTGGATTTTCGGCTGCATTTGCCGCCGCAATTAACTCAGAAGCCGAGTATTTTCGGGGCTGTACTTCCGGTTTTACTTCTTCGGCTTTCATGTGATGCATGGCAAAGTTCCCGAATTGAAGTTTAAAGGTTTGGGCGTCAGCATTAGCATAATCAAAGAAAGCTTTCCCCCGGTACTCTGTCCGGGAAATTACATCAATCTCTCCCTGATAAAGTTTGTGGTATTTATTTACCGTATCAATAACAGTAGCGTGTTTAAAAGGCCTTAAGTCAGATTTCTCATTAACAAACACCTGACCGCTATCTGGCACAATGTGCGCATCGGCCGAGGCAATGTACGGTACGCCGCCAATTTCCAGGGTTTGTTTGGCAATGTCGTAAGTACCCGAAGAAGCACTGAATTTAAGATTACCGTGGTCGGGGTTGGTGGAAACAAAATAAGCTTTGTCGGCAGTGGCCCCTTTCGGTTGGTTTAAGGTTACTATTTTTTTCTTAAAATCGTATTTACCCCCGCTCAACGACGTTTTAAATTGCGCAAACGGGAAGGCTGTACTGGCAAAGCCGGCTTTTTCCGGGGAGAAAGTAGCGTATAAATCATTTAAGTCAAACTCCAGTTTTACATCCGTAGCCCGAACTACTGGTTTATTCGGAGTTTTTGATTTTGCTTCGAAAGTGGCATGTTTACCGGTAAACCTGGTTTTACTAAAATTTAATACTGGCGAGCTGATGATGGCATCGGTACTTTGTAATTCACCATCGCCGGCAAACCCTTTAGGCGTAACAATAACAATGCCCTGGTACTTAAACTTGTTGCCGTACATGGCAATAGGTTCGGTAGTGGTACTGATATTCATGGTATCACGTTTAGGTAACCATTCCAGGGCGTATTGTTTAAAATCGGCTTGCATAAAATAAGCATCTCCCATATTGCCTTCGGCCACCGTTGCCTTAGTACCTAGCGTTAAAGTTTTGTCCTGGTAAAAAGTAAAAGCATTCGATTGCAGTGTGGTGGTTAAATATTTTAACTCGCCGCTGCCCTGCAAACCTTTAAAGCTCATCGTTAACTTATTATAAAATTTGCCTTTACCGCCGTAGGCTTCGAACCCGTTTTTAGGAATCTGGTACTCAAACCCCAGTGATTGATCGGGCATAATGCCGAGGGTGGTATTAAAATCCGGGAAAATGCCCCCGGAATGGAAACGGCCTTTAAAACTTACAGTATTGGGCTTGGAACTGTTCAGACTATCCATTTTAAAAGGCGGAATAGCAAAATAAACCGTGGTATCGTACACTCCTCCCAAGATTTCCGGCTTATCAAAATAAACATACGACGGCGACAAAGCATTGAAGGAAGGATAGCCGGGCGTTTTCTTTTTGCCCGATTTATTATCGGGTCGGTTCAGGTATAATTTTCCGCTTGATTTATTAGAATGATTCGCCAGATATTGTTCCCGCACTTTGTCATCGCCTTTCATGCTTTTTACTTTCCCGCGCGTAGCAAAAGCAATGGTATCAATCTTGGCCATATCCACCAGAAAATCCTTGTAATCAAAGGTGAATTGTTTCCCGACGAAACGGAAATAAGAAGCGTATACTTTGCCGTTAAACAAAATATTCCGGTTTTGTAGAATCCGCACCTGGTTACTATCCGGCACGGCATACACAGCTCCTGAGTCGCCGGTAAAGTAAAATTTCTCGACGCCACGCACGAGCAGTTCATTTTTGTTTAAATCAATGGTCGCGTTTTTGCCGCTAGGTGCCAACGAACTTAACGTAATATAATCGTAATCTTTCTTTTCGCGCGAGGAGCTTACATAATGCCAGGCTTTAGGCTTTATGGTTACTAAGCCAGTGCCGCCATTATAATCGATAAAACCTTGCTTCTGAAGCGTACTCATAGCCCCCCGAATGATTGGTTCCTTAATTTGCACATCGCGGGCCAGATCCGAGGTGTAAAACTGATTTGTTTTTTGCCGGGCGGCAAAACTTACGGCTACTTTTAAGGGGTGAAAATCAGCGGTACCCTGGATAGCCAGCCATCTATCCAAAGTAAAATACTCTTTAGAATCGAAGCGGGCGGGTACTTGATTTTTGGCGTTAATAATGGAGAAATTTATCTGCGATTTGGTTATATTCCAGGTCAGCATTTCCGCCGATATCTCCATCTGGTGATAAGAATCAAAGAACAAAGATTTTTTAAAACTGCCCGCATCGCTGATGAGCGTTAATAAGTGCCTGGGTTTAGAATACTTGAGGCGCATAGCGGGGTGGCTAATTGAATCTTTACCCCGATACAATACCACCGAGGCAACCTCGGCGGAAATTAGAGAATCGGAAAGCGCATAACTGGCCGCTGAGGCTTTAAAACGAGGTTTACCTTCGTATTCTACTATAATATTCGATAAACTTTTATCCAACGCACCCGTCATTATTTTTTTGCCCGCCATGGAAATGCCACCCACATAGGTAATGCCCTGCCCAATACTTTTTAAGCGGGCATTATTGGTGTAGGAAATAAATTTTGGATAGCTGCTTTCCCCACCTTTAGCGGCTTTAACGCTGCGGTATTCCCATACTCCTTCCACTGGTTTTTCGAGTACGGTTGGGTGGGTAAGCGTTACTTTTTCGGCTTTCAGCCCCGGTTTGGTAATATCAAAATGGAAGCCACTGAAAGTTGCGGTAGCAGTATTGCCACCTTCGTTCCACTCGTAACGGCCTTTTGAACCTACTAAAGTTTGGCGGGTAAGCAAGATGGCGCCACTAACCTCTTTTAACAGCAGCGAATCGTGGGGAGTTGAAAATTTTAAATCGGCGTTTTGCAAAACCAGCACGGCCCCGGTAACCGGAACAGTATAGGCTGGCTCCATTACGGCTGGTTTTTGTTTGGCTGGTTCTTCTGTTTTCTTAGCTACGGAAGCTTTTTTTACAAATGTTTTAGCGCCACCTTTTGTAGGGACAGTTGCTTTTTTGGCCGGTGCTTTTTTAACTGGTTTTGAGGCTTTACTCCAGAAATCATCTTCAGCGCTTGTAGAAGCCGGAATAGAAGTGGGTGTTTCTGGAATGGGCGGTAAATCATTGGCTACTACTGGGGCAGCCGTAACAGGCATAATATCGGGCAAAGCGGCCTGAATTTCTTTCTGAGACACTTGGGCACCCGGACGGTATTCAAAGGAAAAAGAACCAGTTTGGGCCTGCAGTTTATTATAACCTGATTTATAAATTAATTTGTTATTTAGGAACGAATAAGAAGTAACCAGAAAGTTCTCAAAGCCTTTTACATCGTCTTTATCCAACGACTCGCCGGTAACATTCAGAAATTCGTCGAGTTTGCTCCCGCTTAGTTTTTGTACGTTTATGCCACTTACCAGCGCCCCAAAAAAGTTTTCAAAATAAGGCCGAGCCTTCATTTTTTTTAACTGCATTTTCTGAGCAATATCCATTACCTTGGCTTGCTGCGTACTGGTAAGCGCATTCGCCGACCATACCTGCTCTAACTGAGTGGCGACTTTAATGGCGTTTTCATTGCGCGTAGGCGCCATTAAGGCTTTTACCTGCGGTATAAACTGGGCCGGGTCCTGAAAAGATTTAGCTGTCTGTGTTTGGGCCAGTACTGACCCGCTGGCAGCAAGCATTAAAAAATTGAGAAATAGTAAAAAATGTTTCATACAATCAATAAGTTGGTCAGGGCTGTTTGGTAAATACCGCCGATACCCAGTTGTTTTTAGTGCGAATAGAAGTAAAAGTTAAATCAGAATGTAAAGCCTTTTCTTTAATTAAGTCCAGGTCTTCGGTGTAAAACCCACTTACTACTAAAGCTCCTCCAGGAAGTATTTTAGTCGCATAAGCAGGAATATCATCGAGCAAAACGTTACGGTTTATATTAGCTAAAACAATATTATAAGGCACATCGGCCGCAATTTGTTGCACATCGCCTAATCGCACTTCTATAGCGGTACATTCATTAACCGCGGCATTCTCGCGGGCGTTTTCTACGGTCCAGTCTTCAATATCAACAGCTACAATATTGGCTGCTCCTAATTTACAAGCCATAATGGCCAGAATACCCGTGCCACAACCCATATCCAATACTCTTTTGTTTTGGTGATCAATGGTAAGTTGGTTTTCGATCATGAGGGTAGTGGTTTCGTGGTGACCGGTACCAAACGACATTTTGGGATTAATAATAATATCGTATTGTACCTGCTCCGGCTTAGGATGAAAAGAGGCGCGCACCGAACATACATTGCCAATAAGTAAAGGTTCAAAGTTTTTTTCCCACTCTTCGTTCCAGTTTTGTTTTTCAATTTTCTGGGTATTATAGGCAATGCGGCCATTTTGGTTATAGCGCTCCAATACGGCAACTACGTCGTCCTCCGAAAAAATATCTTCGGTAGTGTAAGCATCTAGTCCCTCGTCGGTTTCCATGAAGGTATCGTAGCCATACTGACTTAATTCGGCGGTAAGAATGTCTACTAATTCGGGCGGAGCGGTAATGGAAACTTGTATAAAATCCATGAGAAGAAGGTTAGGCGCAATATTTTAAGTTGTAGATAATGAACTGGTAACTGTTGATCCTAAAATCTTAAAACGCGTATTTTAGGCAAACTAAGATATGGATGGGCGTATTTTATTCCCGGCAACCGGCAAAGGAACGCGACTTAGTGTAAAAAACCGAGAAATCAGCGAAAGCCCGGTTGGTGGTTACAAATAAAACATGGTCGGCAAAATCGTGTGCCGGAGCGGGATACCACAAACCGGGCTTATCGGCAAATAGCTTATTTTCTTCTTTAAAAACTACCAGGTTAGCAAAAGCTTCTTCCGTTTCCAGGTAAACCACATAATGAGCCAGGCTTTTATATTTTGGATCAGATGTTAGAAACACGGAGCCATAGATGCGGCAAAAATCCGGTTCCCTATTTAATTCCGTAGTATTTTCTTTAGGAATATATCTAGATGAAACTGCTACGGAAGGAGGTAATACCAAAAACAAAATGGACAACAATAAACTCACCAACATAGCTCTAAATTAGAAAGAAGTACCCTTTAAACCAAAAAAAATACCCGGACGTTCATGCCCGGGCGCTAGTATTGCCAAAAATATACCAATTGTATTATTTGTATCAGAAGGATTTTACGATATCGGTAAAATCGCGGGATTTTAAAGAAGCTCCGCCAATTAAACCACCGTCTACATCTAGTTGCGAAAATAACTCACGGGCATTACTTGGGTTAGCGCTGCCGCCGTACAAAATGGTAGTATCCAGCGCGGCCTGCGCATCGTAATGGCGGGCAATTTGTTCCCGGATAAAAGCATGTACTTCCTGAGCCTGCGCACTGGTGGCGGTTCTGCCGGTACCAATCGCCCAAACTGGTTCGTACGCAATGACAACATTTGCAAATTCTTCGTTACTTAAATGAAAAAGGCCTTCTTTTAGTTGCGTTTGAATAATTTGAAAAGTTAAATCCTGCTCCCGTTGTTCTAACGATTCGCCGACGCAAAAAATAGGTTTAAGGCCTTGTTTTAAAGCAGTTTTAACTTTGGCTTCTAATAATTGGTTATCTTCCAGAAAATACTGGCGGCGCTCGCTATGGCCCAGAATAACGTATTCCACTCCCACTGATTTCAGCATAGCCGCCGATACTTCACCGGTATAAGCGCCGCTTTCGTTTTGATGACAATTTTGGGCCCCCAGTTTTACTTTGTCGTTGCCTGCCAGAGCTTTCCCGATACCAGCCAAAAAAGGAAATGGTGGACAAACTACTACGATTGCATCATTATTTACTTCGTCTTGCACCATATTGGTGATTTCGGATACCAGCGATAGACCTTCGTCGTAGGTCTTGTTCATTTTCCAGTTACCAGCCACTATTTTCTTTCTCATGTCTTGGTTTCGTTGTTAGTTGCTCGTTATAAGTTGTTCGATTCGCGCGTAAGATTACGGATTTTACGGGAAATTTCTAAAACTAGCAGCCCGATTCTCTAAACAGCTGCGAAAAAATATGGCTCGGAGGCCTGCTTTAGATAAGGATGAATCCAACTTTAAAACCTAATCCTAAATGTATCCGGCTAAAGGTACCTTCCCGCTTATCTACCGGCTCAATATAAAAATCAACGGGCGGGTCGTACTCGCGCAATTCTGCCTTAAAGGTATGATGGTCTATTTTAATCCGCCGCAAGCCGGGCCCGACAAAAACATCCAGCAATAATCTACGGAGAACCGTATATTCTAAACCTACTTTTAAACAAACTCCCTGCATTTTCCGGGTTACATCCGAGTATTCATAATGATAGGCATCTTCGTCTTTTAAGAGCCAATCATCCTTTTTCCGGTATTTTTCCGGACCAAAAAAGATTTCGCTGCTAAAATAAGGTCTGGATTTTTCGTTGGCTTTAACCCAAGCGGGCGGCATAAAATACTTTACTTCGGCTCTGATTCTATGGTACTCGTGCTGCTCCGATTGAAGATCCGGGTTGGTATAAATTTGCTCAGCCAGCTTTTTATAGGGCAAACCATAATCCACGGAAAAGCCCAGCCGGTTTTTAATATTTGCTTGTACGCCTAACTGGATGGTAGCCGCTCTTGGGTCTAGTAAACTCAAGGGGGAAACCCGAAATTGGAAACCAATATTTTTTTGCTCCTGGGCCGCAGTTAAACGGCAAAGCAGCATTAAAAGAAAAGAAAAATAGCTTACAAGATATATTTTTTTCATTGTCAAAGGCTTAGGAACAAACCTAAATTCTTAACTTCAGTAAAAAGAGATTTGATTAAAATTTAATCATCTGAATCAGTATCTTCCTATAAAAATTGCTTTTGATCCAACTTCCAGTTTTATCGACCATTATTTTCTTTCTCATACTTTACTGAAGTTGTTAGATACTTATTATCAATAGTTTTGTGAATCAGTTTACGGATTTTACCCAGGAATGCCTAGAAGTTTGTTGAAGAAACTATAATAATGGATTCAATAAAATATACAATTATAATATTAGTAACTCTTTGGAAAAAACTACACTAGAGTGCTAATTGAAATTATTAGATCAAGCTATAATAATTAACTTATTTGATAATAGTATGAATTCAGCACATTTGTCTGCCTTATTCAATAAAATAAGAAATGAAGATGTTACTTTCTGGGTTGGAGCTGGCTTTTCTTTATACGCAGGATATAAATCCGGGATTGCCTTAAAAGAATATTTGTTTGATAACTTAAGCAAAGAAGAACAGCTATATATTAATCTTAACTTAGAATTTACTCAATTTATGGAAAAATATATAGAATTAAAAGGTAGCAAAAATTCTTTAATTGAAAGTCTAAAAACTTTATATTTAGAACAGTCTCCTAAAAGTATTGTTTACCATAAAAAGTTAGCAAACGTACCTCACGTAAAGGATATTATTACAACTAATTATGATCGGCTTTTTGAACTTGCTTATGTAGATAAGTTAGAAGTAATTTATAAACAAGAACAAATTCCATTGATAAACAAGAACAAAAAAAGACTTTTTAAAATTCACGGAGATTTAGCCGACCCGCTATCAATTATAATTTCAGAAACAGATTATAAGAGAGCTGCGAGTGAACAAAGAACAAATCTTATATGGCCCATTATTCAAGAAAGTATAATAACTAAATCAATTGTCTTCATTGGTTATAATTTAGAAGATTCAGATATAAATAAACTATTTAATAATATTCGAAAGCAATTGAAAAACTTAAAAAAAGAACAGTTTTTTATTGCTCCAAATATATCAACTTCAAAAATAAAAAATTTAAAGGAGTATGGAATTAAATACATAAACCTTAAAGGTGAAGATTTTATTGACGAGTTAATTAAGAATATAAATCATAATCTAATATCTGATTATGACAAAGAGAGAATAAGTGAGAAGACTCTTAAAGATTACCTACAGCCTCATCAGCTTGAACCATCCTTGATTGTTGAAAATAATAAATACAGAATTAGTGGACTTAAAAATAAAAACCCTCAAGCTAATTTATTAAATGTTAAATTAGACTTAAATGAGATGGTTTCAAATAAGTTCAATGATTTTATACATGGAAAATCTTCAAACAATATTAGGATTTCAAATAAAGATGTAAAAGACATTCAAGCATTTATAGGTGACATAAGAATAATAGATGGAACCGATTTTTCATTTTTAGAATTAAAAATTCATCCAAATTTTGAATCAAAAGTAGCTTTTTTATTTCTAGAGACAGATACAGAACTTGAAGATATTCCATTAAAGGTCTATTATTCTGAAAATAATGTTAAGTGCATGATTGAGTTTTCAAAGTCAAAGCTAACTATTTTTTTAAGTAATATTAGACCTGACTCATCATATATAAACTTTAAATTTGACAATAGTGATGGATATTCTACTACTAGAGAAGAATTAAGAATTTATACGTTGCTTTATAATATATCTAAAGGTCAAAGGTTTAAAGCTATATTTCCCGAAGGGCAATCATTTGAAGGTGTAATTTCAGGAAATAAAAAAGTATTTGACGAAGCAAATTATTTAAAAGATTACTTTACCAAATTAAAAATAATTGAAAATAATTTTGGTTTTAGATTTGAGTTTATTGATGCTATTTCTGAGTCTACCTACAATTTAGTCAATAATTTAGTTAAAGTTATAGAGGATGGATATTTTGTGTATACAATAGATAAAGAACTTACTCTTGAGTTCAAAACAAAAACAAAATTCAATTGGAATCAAATTAGTATAAAAACCATTAAAATAACATTCACCTCAGAACCGATATCTATAAATCTAAATAATAAAAAAATCGAATTGGGTTATAAAATATACACTATAACTAACCCAGTTGTAGTTCACGATAACCAGACGAAATATGATCGGGTAAAAGTTAAAAATTTCCCTATTGGAATACATGTAAGCTTTAAATCTTCTTTAAATGAAATAGAAAAAGCAAATCGACCTTTTTTACTTACTATTGAAGATTAAATAATTTATTTTATTAATAACTTCAGATGTAAACTTAACTTGTTAATCTAAACGAGCTTTTCCCGCAAATAATCGGCGGTGGCGTTACCTTCTAATTTTACCATTTCTTCGGGAGTACCTTCAAATAATAAATGACCACCATTGGTGCCACCTTCCGGGCCCATATCAATAATCCAGTCGGCGCATTTAATAATATCCATGTTGTGCTCAATAATAACCACGGAATTTCCTTTATCAATGAGCGCGTTAATGGCGGTTAGCAGTTTGTTGATATCGTGAAAGTGCAGTCCGGTGGAAGGTTCGTCGAAAATAAACAAAATGCCTTCGGAATGAGCGGTGGCTCCTTTCGTTAAAAAAGAAGCCAATTTTACCCGTTGTGCTTCGCCGCCGGAAAGCGTATTAGAAGATTGCCCCAATCGGATATATCCCAAACCTACGTCATCGAGCGGCTTTAATTTCTCAATGATTTTCGGCTGTTCTTTAAAGAACTGGATGCTGTCGGCAATCGTCATGTCAAGCACCTCGGCTATGTTTTTATCGTGGTACTTAATTTCGAGAATGTCTTGTTTGAATTTCTGCCCGTGACAGGCCTCGCAGGTAAGGTAAATATCGGCCATAAACTGCATTTCAATTTTCACCTGGCCTTCCCCCTGGCACACTTCGCAGCGGCCACCCTCAATGTTAAACGAAAAATGCGACGGCTTTAAGCCCCGGGCTTTGGCCAGCGGCTGGTCGGCAAATAAGGAGCGGATAGCGTCGTACGCTTTTACGTAGGTAACCGGGTTAGAACGCGATGACTTGCCGATTGGATTCTGGTCCACGAACTCTACGTGCGAAATTTTACTGTAGCTGCCCTGAATTTTATCGAATTTACCGGTGGCATCGGAGTGACCGCCAAGTACTTTTGCCAAGGCCGGATGCAGAATACGTTTAATAAGCGTAGACTTACCCGAACCACTCACGCCGGTTATAACGGTCATTACATCCAGCGGAAATTTTACGGTAATATTCTTGAGATTATTCTCGCGGGCACCCACAATCTCAATGGTGTTACGCCACTGGCGGCGCTTTACCGGCACTTCTACCTGGCGTTTGCCGTTTAAATATTGCGCCGTATACGTTTCGGTAGATTTTAGCATTTCCGGATAAGTGCCTTGAAACATAAGATTACCGCCACCCGAACCCGCTTCCGGACCAATATCAATAATCTGGTCAGCAATTTCCATCATTTTTTCTTCGTGCTCTACCACAATTACGGTATTACCAATTTTCTGGAGTGAGCGCAAAACGCCAATTAACTGCTCGGCATCGCGCGGGTGCAGACCAATACTGGGCTCGTCCAGAATATACATAGAACCTACCAAGGCACTACCCAAAGAAGTTGCCAGGTTAATACGCTGCGACTCTCCACCGGATAAAGTAGACGATAAACGATTTAAAGTAAGATATCCTAAACCTACCCGCACCAAATAGCTTAAGCGGTTGGTAATTTCTATTACTAAGCGGTCGGCTACCTGCAATTCGTGTTCGGTTAACTGGATGTTTTGGAAAAATTCCAGAACGCCGGTAATTGGTTTTAAAAGTAAATCGGTAATGCTGGTACCGTTAATTTTTACGTAGCTCGCATCTTTACGCAAGCGCGTTCCCCGGCAATCGGGGCAGGTGGTGCGGCCCCGGTAGCGGCTGAGCATTACGCGGTATTGTATTTTATGCGTTTGCGCCTGCACGTGCGCAAAAAAAGCATCCAACCCATCAAAGTACTGATTACCCGTCCAGAGCAGCTGCCTTTGTTCTTCGGTAAGTTCGTTGTAAGGCCGGTGAATGGGAAAATCGAAACGAATGCCGTTTTTAATTAAAGGAACCTGCCATTCGCTCATTTTTTCGGTCCGCCAGGGCGCAATGGCTCCCTCGTACACGCTTAGGGTTTTATCCGGAATAACTAAATCTTCATCAATACCTAATACATTACCAAAACCTTCGCAACGCTGGCAGGCCCCGTAAGGATTATTAAACGAGAAAAAATTAACCGATGGCTCTTCAAAAGTCATTCCGTCGAGTTCAAATTTATTGGAGAAAACGCGTTTTTGGTCGCCGTATAGAACGTGGCATTCGCCGTGGCCTTCGAAAAAAGCGGTTTGTACCGAATCGGAAATCCGGAATTGTAGATCTTCGTCGTCTTTACGCAATACGGCCCGGTCTACCAGTACATACACGTCGCCGGTTATATCGGCGGCATCGGCACTAATAACATCTTCAATAAATAAAACCTGGTCGTTATTGTAAATCCGGGAGTACCCTTTTTGCAGAAGTAAGTCAAGCTCTTTGGTCAGTTTTCGGTCGGGCTGTACTTGTAGGGGGGCTAGAATTACTATCCGGCTGCCATCTTCTAAATTAAAAATAAAGTCAACCACATCGGCTACATTATCTTTGCGTACCTGGTTTCCGGAAATTGGCGAAATAGTTTTTCCAATGCGGGCATATAACAGCTTAAGATAATCGTAGATTTCGGTGCTGGTACCTACCGTAGAGCGGTTATTTTTAATACTTACTTTTTGTTCAATGGCAATCGCCGGACTAATGCCGCGAATATAATCTACGTCGGGTTTGTCCATGCGGCCCAAAAACTGGCGGGCGTAGGAGCTGAGGCTTTCCACGTACATCCGCTGCCCTTCGGCGTATAAGGTATCGAAGGCTAACGACGATTTACCTGAGCCGGATAACCCAGTTACCACAATAAACTGGTTACGCGGCAAGGCTACGCTTAAGTTTTTAAGATTGTGTACGCGTGCGCCTTTAATTATAATGAATTCCTTCGGGTCAAGGGTATCTATATCGGTTTGATGGATAGTTGCTGTTGTCATAGAATTGGGAAGGCCGCTACGAGTAAGTACGGCTACAGAAGAAACAAAAGAATGCCGTAAAAAATTACCTGGCTTTAAAACGCAAAATTACAAATACGCAGGCAGATTAAGAAGGGTCGCTTCATTATTCTTAAGAGTAGTTTTGTAGAACGTATTGGGTATAACAAGTACTTGCTTCTATTTTTCAGTTTAGGTAATTTTGCAACTACTGTTTGCTTTTAACGTAAATTTTATTTCGTTCATCATCTAACACAAACTACCATAATGGGAAAAGGAGATATAAAATCCAAAAAAGGCAAAATTACGAAAGGCAGTTTTGGCAATAGCCGTCCGCACAAAGTAAAAAAGAACACCGCACCTAAAAAAGAAACCGGCATTGTAGGCAAAATTGTAGAAAAGGTAAAGGATATAATTAAGTAGAATCACGGATTACCGCCGATTACTCGGATTTTATTTATAATTCCGTAGCTTTTATTTGCCATTTTAAAGAGCCACCCTGAGAAAATCAGGGTGGCTCTTTTGATTTTTTGAAATTTTATCTTTACGGGAATATTCTATTTAATTTATTTACGAGAGTAGAACTTGAATCCAGGTAATCTGTGAAGCCCGTTTAATCCGCAATTCAGAGATTCAGTTTTCTTAGTTTATCGGCTTTAAAAGCAGTAATGCCTACTACCAGCAATGTCATGCAGCCGCCAAAAACTACCGAAGAAACAACCCCCATCAGTTTTGCCACCGCACCCGACTCGAAAGAGCCAATTTCGTTGGAAGAACCCACAAAGATATTATTGACTGATGATACCCGGCCTTTCATGTGTTCGGGAGTTAAGGTTTGCATGAGCGTAGACCGGATAATCACACTAATAGAATCGAACACCCCGCTTAAGCCTAATAATAACAGCGAAAAGTAAAAATTAGTAGATAAGCCAAACAAAATCATACATACTCCAAAACCCGCCACGCACAATAACATTTTTTTGCCGGCATCTATTTTTATGGGATGATGGGTAATATAAACCGCCATGGCCACCGAACCCAAAGCCGGAGCGGCCCGCAAAAAACCTAAGCCTTGGGGACCCGTGTGCAAAATTTCGGAAGCAAAAATAGGCAATAAAGCCACCGCCCCACCAAACAAAACCGCAAATAAATCCAAGGAGATAGCGCTTAAAATAACCTGATTATTAAACACAAACCGGATTCCGGAAAGCAGACTTTCTTTAATGGGCAAACGTTGGGTATTTTCGGGCAAAGGCTTGGCAGCAATTAAAAAGAAAAATAATAAAGCCATCAGCGTTAACCCTACATCGGCACTGTACGACGCCTGAACGCCAAAGAATCCGTAGAGTAAGCCGCCAATGGCCGGGCCAGCCACAGAGGCTCCCTGCCAGGTTGTGCTCGACCAGCTAACCGCATTTATATACCAGGTTTTATCAGGCAATAATTGCGGCATAAACGAGAAAGTAGCTGGTCCGAAAAACCCCCGGGCAATTCCGCTTAGAAATATAACCGAGTAAATAGGAATGGTGCCCAAAACTGCCATGCTCTGGTGAATATTAAAAGAATATACCAGCAAAGCCGAAGAACATACCAGCAATACCAACACACACGTAATAATAATTTTTTTCCGGCTGGTGCTATCGGCTACGTGGCCGGCGTATAGCGCTACTATTATAGAAGGGATTGCTTCGGCTAAACCAATTAAACCTAAAGCCAAAGGGTCTTGGGTTAGATCATAAATTTGCCAACCTACTATTACCGATTGAATTTGTAAGGCCAGCGTTAAACTTAAGCGAGCCAAAACAAACAACCGAAACTCCGGTATTTTTAAAACCGCGTAGGGGTCGTGTTTTACGGCACTTTTTTCTATTCCCATGTAACTTATTTTAACATGTACCGGGTGCGTTTTGCTCTAAACGTACCCGGTAAAATACAGACTAACTAAAAAAATGCAGGCATGGTTGCTTTTTTTATTTTTAAAAAGCAACTCGTTGCTGATTAATGCCAACTTGTTTTCAGGAATTCTTAGATAATCCGGAATATTTTTCTGCAATAATTGTAATACATAAATTTTATTGTAATACTTCTTTTATTTAAAAAGTTAGAAGCGTTTACGGAATTATTTGCTAAATTTTAAACTAAAAATCAGTTTCACTTAAACTAATTATTTAAAAATCTTACCTTTATCTCCTAATAATTTTATTGCTCGTGAAACTTAGAAATTACTATTCGGCCGGCATTTTTGCTTTTATCATCTGGGGATTTATTGTTTTTCCGCTTCGGGCGGTAGCTGCTTTCCCGAGTGGGCAGATTTTATATTTCCGGGTATTATTTGCCATGCTGGGCTTAGGGGTAATCACCTTTTTATTCCGGCGCGATAGTTTGAAGCAAACCTGGCAGGCTTACCAGTCGGAGACCTTGCGTAATAAACGCCGTTTTGTAATTTTTACCGTGCTGGGTGGTTTGTTGCTGATGGTAAACTGGCTGGTATTCATCTATGTTATCAACCATATCGATATTCAGACGGGTTCTTTTTCGTATTTGCTTTGCCCTATTCTAACGGCATTATTAGGTTTTCTGCTTTTGAAAGAAGAGCTGCGTTCTAATCAGTGGTTAGCCATTGGCATTAGTATTATAAGTTGTTGCTTGATTGGCACGGGAGCACTTACCAATTTATTTTATTCTTTGGTGGTGGCCTTGAGTTATGCCTTTTTCTTAATTACCCAACGGGTTTTAAAACAATACGATAAACTGGTTTTGCTCACGTTGCAACTAATTATTGTATTTGCCTGCATTGGCCCGTTTTACTCGTTTTTTAAAGGTACTGATGCTAGCCATGCCCCCGACTTTTCGTTCTACGGAGCCATAATAGTAATAAGCTTTTTATTTACGATTTTGCCTTTGTTCCTGAACATGTACGCCTTGAAAGAATTAACATCCGGCACCATTGGCATTTTAATGTATATCAACCCGATTATTAATTTCCTGATTGCTTTTTTGTACTTTCAGGAAAAAACCAGCCCGGAAAAGGCCATTGCTTACGGGTTGATATTTTTATCAGTAGTAATTTATAATTTGCCGGCCCGGAAAAAAACAGCACCTAAAAGAATGGCGGTACCCGCCATAAAATAAAGTGTACCTTAAAATTTATAGGCAACAAAATTTCCTGAAAGTATGCAAAAGCAGATAGCTGATAGAATAATCTTTTTGTGTGATGTATTGCCGGACAAATTCCGGCAAATTCCGGCAGCGGATTTTCAAACCTGGCCTCAACCAACTAAATGGTCGCAGCAGGAAATTTTGGGGCATTTAATTGATTCGGCGGCTAATAACCACCAACGGTTTGTTCGCGGCCAGATCGAAGATACGCCTACTGTATTTTACCAGCAAGACCAGTGGGTGAATATTCAGGCTTACCAACAGGAAAATAAAGATATTCTGATTTCGCTTTGGGAAAGCTACAACCGGCACCTAGCGCACGTAATTACCCAGGTTGCCAACGAAAATTTAGAAAAAGAATGCCGGGGCAAGGATGGAAGTACCGTTACCTTGGCCTTTTTAATAGAAGATTATCTCCGGCATTTAGAACATCACCTGCATCAAATTATTGTCTATTAGAACGCTTGCTTGCAACCTTTTCGGGTTATTCTGGCTCTTATAAGTAAAATAGAGGCTGTTTTAATCTGAAATATTATGAAAACAATACTGGCTCCATTACTGGCTGTTTTTATATTTGCTCGCTGCGCGAAAGAAGAATTACCCGCCACCGGACGCGCCCATTTGAACCAAGACGTTACTATTGCTTTAAACGAAACTTTGGAATTATCTAAAAGTGGGGATGATAATGATACAAATAAAGTACGGGTACACCTCGCCGAACTAAACGAAAGCCGTTGCCCGATGAATGTAAATTGTATTCGCTACGGCAATGCCATCGTTCGTTTATGGTTAGAAAAGGGCCAGGAGCGTTCCGATACGGCCGAACTGGTAATTGGCGAAGCTCTACCTACCGATACCCGTAAATTACGTCTTCGCTCGGCAGATACTACGTTAGTTACTGTAGCCAATACTCAATACCAGGTAATTTTAAAAAGTGTGTTACCTTATCCCTGCACTAACTGCCCCGACCAGGGAGAGCCCCACGCCAATATTGTAGTTACGCCTCAATAAAATAAAAAAGCCTGAATTATTTCAGGCCCCGGGCAGCAGAATCAACGTTTTCTACGTTTGTTTCACCTAGTTGGTCCGCTTGTTCTTTCGTTTTAGCCGTATCGCCGATAGGCGCCGGCCGCGGTTCAGCTAAATTAGCAGAGTCACCCACAATCGCTTCGGCAGTTCCATTTTCGCCCGCGGGATAATCTTCCCGTGGGTTCTTTTTATCGGAAGAGCAGCTTATTAGTAAAGCCAAAGCTCCAGCTATCAACAAGTTATGTGCGTTATTAAAATTAAAAGGCATTTTCATAGTTTTATTCTGACCAATGGTTTGCCCTTAATAACGAGTAAGCCGGTAAAAGGTTAAGTTGGATATTTTTAGATTTTGCCTCTGCTTTTTTAGGGTTAATTGCTTGCCCGGAATAAGTGAAAGTTAAATTAATTTTTCCTTGGGTTGAATTTTCTTTAAAACCCAAAGCCGAGCCGCAAGCCCGAACCTACTTTCTCCCGGCTCTGGAAACCAGTAAAGAAATCGACCCGCACTATTTTAAAAATATGTTCTACCCCTACCCCTAATTCCAGATAATGTTTGGTCTGTTGGGTGTGTAAATAATTAGCCGTTACTACTTCCTGCCATTTTAACCGCCGGAACAGCGGTATTTTATTAAAAATAAATCCGTTAAAATCGTGCGTAAAATGAGCTTCCAAATAACTCATGCGGGTACTGTAACGGTAATAATCGAGTAGCTGAAAACCACCGAAGCCACCAGCGTATAACACCCGGTTACCCGCAAAATGCTTGTAATCCATTAGCCAAAGCTGCTTGCTATTTAAAAAAGTACCTACTTGCGCCGAATAGTTGGTGGTTCCAACTAAGCCCAAATCTAATTCGTCGCTCACGTTCAACGATACCCTATCAAAGTTAACATCGCTGCCCAGAATCTTAGAAAAACCTTTTGTGTAATTCAACCGGAAAGTGGGATATTTTGAACCAAGCACCCATTTTTCATCGGGCCGGTTAATGTATTTCTGGCCGGGCCGTAATTGTAAGGTTACACTGCCCACCAAAGCCTGGTTGCGGGTAAAAGAGGCATCGGGCAGTTCGGCGTTTACGGGAATGTTAGAGGTAAATTGTTTATTCGTGTAATCTTTAAAAGTAAAATCCGTAGCATTTTGTAATTGGCGGCGGTCGGCATACTCTAAAGCTCCAACAAGGTAAACGCCGTTCCGGATTTCGGAGCGATGGGTGACGCTTAGGTTTGTTCTCTGGTAAATTTTAAGGTAATTCTGTTCGTAAAGTAAAGTATATAGGGCATTCCAGAAAGGAGCAATGGGTTCAGCAGCATTGTACTGCGCTACAAACTGCCCGCCTTCTAACGCCAAATGCGCAAACCGGTGCGGATTGTAATTATACTGAACCTGTAATTTACCGTATAATTTTTCACTCGCGAAACCGTAGCGGATAGTTGGGGTAATAGTTAAATCTTTCTCGGGGTTTTCAGCTTTCCATTTACGGTACTGCACGCCTACATTTAATACGGTTCCTTCTACGGTGTTGTATTGCAACACCGAATTACGATTAAGCACCGCTAGCAAAGGGTCCACGGAAATGCTATAGCGTTTAAACGAGTGGCGATAACGAAAACCTGACAGAAATAAATTACCTACTTCAAACTTATTCGCGCGTTTATCCACCGAGTCCTGGTACGGTTTCGATTCCTGAACTTTTTGTAAACTGTCTTTATGGATGTAATCTTTTTGTTCTTCTAAAGTAAGCGGTATGGGCCGAATATCGCTCCAATAAGTGGTGTCGCGTTTATTTGCATTCGGTTCTACGCGCATTAGTTCGTTGGCTGGCATTTTAGTATCGACCGGAAGCGTCGCCAGTTTCTTTTTCGCTAATTTTCGGAGTTGTTTTTTCTTCGGCAAAGGTGGCTCTGGTTGCGTAACTGCAATTGGGGAAGTAGCGGTAACAGGAGCGGGTGCCGCCGGTGGTTTTTGGTAAGCAGGTACTACGTTGTACTTCGAATAAACCGTAGTAAAATAGCCATTGCCTTTAAAACCAAATGAATCGAACTGTACCGTTAATTTCTGCGAAAATAACATCCAGACATCCTCCTGAACCGGGCCAAATACCTGGTCTATTCGTAAGGTATCAGCGTACTCAATTTGTGATTTCTGGGTTAATTTTAAACTGGTACTGTGCAGGCGGTAGCTGTTATCTAAAATGTAAATATACCCGCTAAAAGCCGGGTCGTTCTGGCGGATAGGGGTTACTTTAATTTTATTCACCATTTGTCCGTTATCAACCGAAGTACCCATTAATTTGTACCGGTAAAAAAGGAGGGCATTGTTGGCAATCGGCGAGATAAATGCCCGCTCGCTTAAGCCCGGAATGCGCAGTAAGTTATCGTAAAAATTAAAATTTACCCTTGATGCCCGGTTAAAAGAAAACCCTTTGGTATCGCCACTTACCTTACTGGATAGCATGCGCTCGTGGGTTTTGTTCGGTTGCCGGAAATTTACTTCGGATACCGTTTCAGATAAGTACACAATGCCGGGCTTCACCTCGTCTACTTTAATACCCATAACCCGGTTAGGCACCTTTAACAAACGGCCAAGTCCTTTGGTGTATACCCGGCAACTATAAGCAGCTACCTCGTTCCGGTAATATCTTCGGCGGGCAATGGCTTCGCGGATAATGGCGTAGGCCGGGTCTTTTTCGTTTGCCCGCACTACTACTTCGTTCAGGCTATACACATCGGGTTGCAAGGTTACGTTGTGCTCTATCGGCTCCGACGTAATTTCTACGGTATCTACCCGGGCTTTGTAGCCCACGTATTGGTAAACAACCGGATAGACGCCAGGAGTTAGATTTAGTTGGTAATATCCTTGTTCGTTAGTAGCCGTGCCAAGGGTAGAATTTTTTATATATACATTCGCGTACGCTAGCCCGGCACCCTGCGGATCGGTAACTCGGCCTTTAAATATACCGGCAACGGCTAATGGGCAGGTTAAACAGAAAAAAATTAAAAATAAAGTCTTTTGAAGCCGCATGCACTTAAAAGTATGGAATACGGGTTATTTAAAAATACAGATGATTATTTGATGGTTACCGTTGCCCGGCATACTTTTTTGTTTCGAAAGGCATACCGCTTACCTTTACCCGCTGCATTTTGCGTAGCCGTTTTTTTTATTTCGGCTAAAATAGCTCGTAATTGAATTAAGTTTACGTGGATTTATCTGTCATTATACCTGTTTACAACGAAGCCGCTAATGTATTAGTGCTTTACCAGCGCTTATTACAGGCTATTCAACCTATAGGTATTCGCTATGAACTGCTATTTGTAAACGATGGTAGTACCGACCAATCTTTGGCCATTATAAAGGAGCTGGCTGCGCGGGATATCACAGTCCGGTACATAGATTTTACCCGCAATTTTGGTCAGCAAATAGCTATTAGTGCCGGTCTGGATAAAGCAATGGGGCAGGCCATTGCTATTTTGGATGGAGATTTACAAGACCCTCCCGAGTTAATTCCGGAACTTTACGCCCGCTACCAGCAGGGGCACCCCGTTGTATACGCCCGGCGCCGGACGCGGGTCGGCGAAAGTGCGACCAAGTTAGCTACTGCCCGCCTGTTTTACCGTTTACTTACCCGCATTACCCATGTTTCCATTCCGGTCGATGCCGGCGATTTTAGAATTATTAATCGTAAAGTAACGGATACCTTAAAACAGATGCCGGAGCGGCAAAAATTTATCCGGGGCCAGATTTCCTGGATTGGTTTTCCCCAAACTTTCCTGGAGTACGACCGCCCCGAACGCAACCAAGGCCGGAGTGGCTATTCTTACTCGAAAATGATTCGGCTCGCGCTGGATGGCATTACGTCTTATTCCAACCTGCCTTTAAAAATGGCTACGGTGAGTGGTTTTGTGGTGTCGGGTATTGCCTTTTTGGTGATGCTGTACACGTTGTACTCGCGGTTTATCAGCCGGGATTACGTTCCGGGGTGGTCCTCGCTGATGATGAGCATTTTATTTCTGGGGGGAGTGCAGTTAATTGCCATTGGTATTATTGGGGAATATATCAGTCGCTTGAGTGAAAACGTCCGTAATCGCCCGCTTTATATTATTAATGAAACAAATATTCCGGAGGAATCCGGTTAATAATACTAAGTCATATATAATCTTAAATTAGAATACTCCTCCCCTTGGATAGGGAGGGGTTAGGGGCGGTTGACTTTTCGTGAAAGATGTTTAGTAATTACTTCTACTACTTGGAGCCTTTTCAAGTCTCCAAGGCCCTCTAGAGCCAAACTGGTGTCAGTTGCTAATGGCTTCTGCTCATTACTCATTCTACCGAACTATTTGAAGAATTTAGGTTGAATTTTTGAATTTATAAATTAATTGGGGTGGTATTTTATTCATCGACTTTTCCCTCTTACTGCTAAACTGTTTACTGGCAAAATCTGTTAAATAGTAAGCTTGGCCCTACATATTAATATTTGACTTTATCGAAGAAGTAGAGCAACTTTTCTTTGATTGTACTTAGATTCAGAATCTCAAATCAAATTCAAAAATACTTTGCAGGAACCCCGAAAAAAGAAAACCTATACGGTGAAAGAAGCTTTAATTAAAGCGGCGGCATATTGTGCCTACCAGGAACGAACGCAGCAGGAAGTCCGCAACAAATTGTATTCGTATGGTTTGGATTTTGAAGAAGTAGAAGAAACGATTATCCGGTTGTGTGCTGAAAAACTTATCGACGAAGAGCGGTTCGCCAAGGCTTATGTACGCGGAAAATATAGTTTAAAGCGTTGGGGGCGCCGTAAAATTCTGCTGGGCCTGAAAGCACACCAAATTTCTGATTATTGCATTCGCCAGGGAATGAAGGAAATTGATCTGGATACTTACTGGCAAAATCTCTTGTATCTCACCGAAAAGAAAAACCGCACGGAAAAGGAAAGCAACCCAGCCATACGCAAACACAAACTCACGCAGTTCTTACTTAGCAAAGGCTACGAAAACGACTTAATTCAGGATGCGCTGCAGGAAGTATCAAAAGAAAAGCAATAAACTCAAATGGCTCTATTTGCAATAATTTCTTAGATGAGAATGTTAGGGCTTTAAAATTATCCGGTTTGTAAAAACCTCTGATTAGATAAAGCTTTTCTTTTTAAAATTTTGATTAAACCAAGCCATAGGTATATCGGCTTCCAACTCTCCGTTTCGTGAATCAATCCGATTGGCCATTCTGCCTTCTATGACAAAGCCTAAACTTTGGTAAAACGCAATAGCTTTCTGATTACTCTCCCGGACAATTAACTCTACCCGGTAAATATCCGGCCGATTATTTCTAATTTCCTGCAACAATTGCATAAAAAGTATTTTACCTAAACCTTTTCCCTGAAATTCGGGATGAACCACAATGGTTAAATCTGACAAAACGTGCGCGAATACACTTGGTTCTGGTTGGTAGCAATGAATCTCAGCTACTAGCTCTTCTTTATTTTCTGGGTTTTCTATGACGTATTCTATTCCTCTTTGCTCTGATTTAGAAATAAAGTGCGTTACGTACTCTTCGGTAATCTCACTTTCAACTCGGGCAATTCCACCCATTACGGCCGCCACTTTCTTATACAAAGCTTGTATCATTTCTTTATCTGCTAATGTCGCCGGCCGGATGGTATTCATGAATTTAGGAGTTTTACTCTTTATTTTTTAGAATTACAATTTACTTAACTCTTAATGGACTTAATTTATGAGGTTAAAGGAAGTAATCTGTCAGAGTCTTAAGACCTTTACTAAGGTTAGTAATTTTATTTCCCTCTTGTTGTCCTACCGTTTTGGTAAAACCGGCGGGGCTTTGGTGGTATGCTTGTGCTCTAAAATAACTTGTTTACCCGTGAGGCTTTCCAGTAAGGGTTTCAGAATTTTATCAGCGTTTACGGCGGTTTGCTGCAAAATACCCGAATTTAAGGCTGATTGCCGGATGTGTTTTTCGGCAAATTTATAACCTTCGTCTACCAATTCGGCATCCTGGAAATAGGTGTTCTGCATGGCAAATACTTTAGACTTATTATGGTCTACTTTAAAATAGCAGATTTGGGGTTCGGGCAATTTTACCGTAATCACCGAATCATTGGTAAACACAATATCCTGAGCGGTAACCTGGCGCAAGTCGATGCAACCCACCGCTTCGCCGGCTACTATTAACACACTCTTGGAATTGGGTAACCACTCCGAAAACTCTTTCTCGTACTCTACCACATCTTTGAAATTATAGCGCACCAGTTCCAGATTGCCTAAATCATCAATTTTATCCAGAATGGTATTATACGTTATTTTTACTGTCTCTTTACCAGAAGTAAAATACGATTCTAATTTTCGCCAGACGAAAAAGCCAATTATTAGTATTAAAATCCAAGGAACTAAGCGCTTAAGCAGGTAAGTAAGCATTAATGGTTGTCTTTATAAATAAGGGTTCAGATTACAACTTAAACGAACAAAATAAGAATAACATCATTTTAAAGCTGGCAGTATTTTTTGGATGCTAAAATTATCCGCTTATGATTATTAAAGATATTAAACAAGATATGCTTAAAATGCTTCACCTGCCGGTATCAATAGGCCTTCCTCCTTATACTTAATTTTATAACGCTAACCCGAAACGCTCGGCAAAACCAGCTAGCCCTTGCAAGCCTCCGGTATGAATAGCTATTATAGTATTTCCGGCCTTAAAGAAGTCTTGGCGAATTAAATCGTAAATGCCATACATCATTTTACCCGTGTAAATGGTTTCTAATGGAATGTGGTGGTTTTCTTTGAAAGCTTGCATAAAAGCGATCAACTCCGGTTTTACTTTGGCGTAACCACCAAAATGATAATCCGTTTGTAATTGCCAGTTGTCGTACTCCTGGCCGTTGTACTCTTTTACTAAGGCTGCAATATCCGCTTCTAAAAATTTTCCACCTTTCAAGGCTGAAAAGCCTAAAACCTGAGCTTTTCCTTGCAAACCAGCAATAATCCCCGCCAGCGTTCCCCCGGTACCCGCCGCGCAGCAGATATAATCCACTGGAATGTTTATATCGTGGATGATTTCGGTGCAGCCTTTTACAGCCAATACATTAGTGCCTCCTTCAGGCAGCAAATAAGCATGGGGGTATTTGGATATTAACTGTTCTTGAAAATCGGGCTCTTGTTTTTGCCGGTAAGTGGTCCGGTCAAGGTAATGTAATTGCATACCGCAATTTTGCGCAAACTGGAGAGTAGAGTTAAGCGGTACATGTGGTTCGCCGCGAATAAAGCCAATGGTTTTAAAATTAAATTCTTGCCCCGTGGCGGACACTGCGGCAATGTGGTTAGAATAAGCGCCGCCAAAAGTAAGTAAAGTATCTTTTCCCTGATTTTTTGCCTCCGCTAAATTATACTTCAGTTTACGCCACTTATTACCCGAAATATATGGGTGCAGCAAATCCTCTCTTTTCAGGTACAAAGTAAGTGCTTTCTCCTGCAAGAGCGGTTCCGAAATAAGTTGGAGAGAAGCAGAGGCAGGTGTCACGGTACTTAGCTTGAAAGATTTTACAAGTTGGTTGTATTTCTGGATACAGTTAAATATACTGTCCTTCCGTAACAACCTTTGAAGCTGCACAGCAACTCAAAGAAGTTCTTCCGGAAGGACAGTATATTCAGATTAAAGTTGTAAGCCTTTTACCTGGCTGATTCTTTCAATTCCTCTTTTTTCTCGGATTTTACGGCGTACACCACACCGCCAATAATGATTAAGAGCATAAGAATGGAAGAAATAAGGGAGCCGGTGTTGCCTAAGCTGTACGAAGCCGGTTCAAATTTAAATTCTACGGTATGTTTACCGGCTGGTATTTGCATGGCTCGCAGCACGTAGTTCGCCCGGATATGTTCTACTGGTTTGCCATCGAGGTAAGCTTGCCAACCTTCGGGATAATAAATTTCCGAAAAAACTACCAGACCGTCTTGCGACGCATTTACATTGTAAACCAAATCGTTTGGTTCGTAGTTGGTAAGCGTTACCGTAGAACCGGCGGCACTAAACTGGGTTTGCTTTACCGGAAACTTAGAAATATCTACTACCGCTTCGGTGACCGGATCAAAATCTTTTAAGGCGGCTAATTCCTCGTCGGGGCTGTTTACGGTTCTTATTTTCTGCACGAACCAGGCATTACCTAAAGCTTGTGGGTTTCGCTGCACGGGTTGTTGCTGATTACCGGTTATTAAATACCGGGTATTGAGCATATTTAAAACCTTAATATTATTTTGGGCAATGTGCTGTTCAATAATATCGGCGTAGCGCCGCAATTTAGCTCCGTGATACCCGCCAATGGATTTATGGAAATAAGAAGTACGCGCTTCGTTAAACGGATCTCCCAGGTTCAGTACCCGGTAACTTAAATCTTTATCCTGCAAAATGGACTGATCAGCCGGAGTCGGTTCAAAATGCGTTTCGGTTAAATTAGTTTGAAAATCGTCGTTGTTCAGGTAACGTTTATCTACGGACCAAAGGTCAATCAGAATTAAAAACGCTATTATTAATACCGTCGAAGTAACCGCCAATTTATTCCGCAAATAGAAATACAAGGCGCCAGCCGCTAAGGCAATAAAGATAAGAGAACGAATAGCATCGCCGCGCATCATACCCGCCCGATCAGCACGGACGGCGTTGATTAACCAGGCTTGCTGTAAAGTTTGCTCATCACTCGGGTTGGCGAAGCTGGCCATACCGGCAAATAAAAATACTAATAAACAAATACCACCCGTAATGCCGGCAGCGTACCATAATTTTTTCTGCGAATCTTTTACATCGCCCTTATACAAAAAGCGATACAGCGCAAAAATTCCTAAAAGGGGCATGGTAATCTGGGCAATTACTAAGGTCATGGATACGGCCCGGAACTTATTATACGCCGGGAAGTAATCGAACATGAAATAATTAAATGCCGGAAAGTTTTTACCCCAGGATAACAGAATAGATAAAATAGTGCCCGCTAATAACCAGTAGCGCAGGCGCTTTTCTACTACAAATAGTCCCAACACAAATAAAAAGCATACGATGGCACCCACATAGACCGGGCCGCTCGTGCCCGGCTGATCGCCCCAGTACAAGGGAAAACTTTTTAAATATTCTTCTACCTGCGCTTCCGGAATACCGTTCTGCAGCATAGCTTTGGCCGTTTCCGAACTTTTGCTTAACGAACCTACACTGGCCCCGCCGTAAAAATTAGGAACCAGCAAGGTCATGGTTTCGCCTACGCCGTAGCTCCAGTTAAACGCATAATCCCGGTCTAGCCCCGTTGATTGATTCGTGCCACTGTTAGGGGCTTTTAGTTCTGATTTTCCGCGAATAGAATATTTGGTGTACTCGGCAGTAGTATATAGCCGGCCAAAACTTACCCCGGCAGCAATAATCGCGCAGATACCCAACACTACTACCCGCTTCAGAAAATCGGGTAGCCATTTATTTTTAATGGCATCAATAAACTGCACAATACCAAAAATTACCACCAGCAGCAACAGATAATAGGTAATCTGCATGTGGTTGGAGCGGATGTGCATGGCTAAACCAAAAGTAAATAAAGCTGCCCCTAACCATAAATGCCGATTGCTTTTCCGGAAGGCGTACAATAACCCGGCAAGTGCCAGCGGAATGTAAGCAATGGCTATAGATTTGGTGTTATGCCCAGCGGCCAGAATAACCAGGTTATACGACGTAAAAGTCATAGCGAAGGAACCGGCAATGGCCAACCAGGTACTCATGCCCATTACCACAAATAGAATATAGGCACAAACCAGGGTTAAGAAAATATTGGCCGCAACGGCTGGTAAACCCAGCGTCAAAGCATTATGAAAAATATAGGAAAGATCACCGGGAAAACGGGTGGTAATTAGGTAGGCCGGCATACCACTAAACATAGAATTCGTCCAAAGGGGTTCTTTGCCGTATTTATCGCGGTAATCCTGGATTTCTTTGGAGCCGCCCTTGGATTGCAGAATATCATTTTGCACCAAACTTTTATTATCGAATAAAATGGGCGAAACGTAAGCAGCCGTTATTGCCAGAAATAAAATCACGGCGAGTACGTGCGGCAATATGTCTCTTTTTAAATCAAACGAACGCCGCCGGTTAACCGGGCTCGTTAAGGTGGTTTGCTTTTCGTTTTTCGAAACGGCTGTATTTTTCATTTTTATTTTCTGTTTTCAGGTAACAGCACCTTACTCAAATTTTATTTTAAAAAGAAAGGTAAGTAATTATTTTACTTCTTCATAGTCGACGTATTCGCCGCCTTTAAAATCACCGCCGTTGGATTTTGCTTTGTCCCCATCCGGCACGTAATCAATATTAACTTTGCCTTCCTGGGTCCGTTGCTGTTGTTGTTGAAAAGGCTCTTGTTGAAAAGGAGGCTGGCCAAAGGTACCCGTAAACCCGCCTTTGCGCAGGGTACGTTTCACAAATGCTTGCAATACCCATCGGATAATGTACGGCATTAAAAGCCGCAATAGAAAAAATAGTATTAATAAGGTTATGAAAAATTTCATGTTGCTAAAGAATGTTTAAAATAAAAATCGCCTTGATGATGCGCCCGTTGTGGAGCATCGGCACACAGGACTAACGTTTGAGTGGAGGATAAAATATACGGTTGGTAGCCTAAATTCTGCAATAAAGTAATTACGCCTTCGCGGTTTTCCGTACCATTTAACTCCGTTTGGATCAAAGGCCTGAATTTTCGCAAAGTTTCTTGGAGATGGCTGAAAACGGGATATTCAAATCCTTCTACATCGCATTTAACAAAATCAAGCCGGTTTAAGTTGCGGAATAATTCATCGGGCACTTTCATTTGTACCTCGTAGAGGCGGGCGTACTTTTCGTCGGCCGAAGAGGTAACTTTGGTCATGCCGTGGTGCAGCAAACCGTCGCGCTCGGGCGTCCCCATCTGGATGCGGGTATTTTCGCCGCCTAGGGCGTAAGGCAATAATTCTAAGTTTGGCACTCCGCTGGCTTTTACGTTGTCGCGCCAGATTTGCTGGAACATGGGTATCGGCTCCACGGCTAACACTTTACCCTTTGAACCGGCCAATTTTGATAAAAAAGTAGAGTAATAACCCAGGTTCGCGCCAATATCGAGGCAGTAAAAACCGGGTTGAATAATTTTTTTAAGAAAAAACAGTTCCGGATATTTTTTAGCTAGCCACCCAGCGCCTACTAATTGCAGATAGACTTTACTTACCAGCCGGATATAGCCCTCAAAGCCGAGCAGTTTTACTAACAGTTTGCGAATTGCTTTCACGGCGGCAAAGGTATGAAAAAAAATAAACCTTCCGCCTGCGGCACCTTCCCTAAAAACAGGGAAGGACAAGCCGTTGATGCTGCGTAGTTAATGATTTATCTTATGAATACAACGCCGATAAATTTATCCGGTAATAAATATTACTTCGGCTTTAGATTTAGATTATGGAATGGCTAAACCTTCTTCTTTCAATCCTTCCAGATAAAAGTAATAGCTTCGTAAATATTAGTTTCAATCTCAAACTTGGTGTTACCAACAGCGATACATCCTGGCACGTAAGCACTATAACCTGTATCCGTTTTTTCTATAATTATCAAAATTTTCTCATTGTTCAGCTTTTTAAACCTGCTTGTTTTAAAATACTATTTAATGTACCTGCTGCTAAATCATCTGAAAGCCTATGTACTGAAACTATTACTAAACCAGATTTAATTTCGGGCTTATACTGTTTATGCTTCCTTTTTGCCGCACTACATACCAACTATTCATTTTTAATAATTTAATATCTCCGAAAACCTTCCTAAAATATAGTTTAAATCAAGCAATGTCTTATTTCATTAATTATTTTAAAATCTTGTTTTGCACTGATATAAAGTAAAAATTCCAGCCTCATACCCGAAACTGGAATTTTAAAATCTACCTCACACAACTTTACCGGCATCTCCTCCCCTGTTTTAAGGGGAGGTGCCGCAGGTGGAGGGGTTATTTACTCAGATACAAATTCCGCTCTGAGTAGACATTAATAAAGTAATCATCCTGTAAATCATCGATAAAGTAGATGGCTTCGCCGGTAGATTTCATTTCGGGACCGAGTTCTTTGTTTACTTCCGGGAACTTACTGTGCGAGAATATTGGTACCTTAATGGCGTATCCTTTTTTAACCGGGTTAAAAGTAAAGTCTTTCACCTTTTTTTCGCCCAGCATTATTTTGGTAGCGTAGTTCACGTAAGGCTCCTGGTAAGCTTTCGCAATAAACGGTACTGTACGGCTCGCGCGAGGATTCGCTTCAATTACGTATACCGTTTCATTCTTAATGGCAAACTGAATATTGATTAAACCAACTGTTCGTAGGGCCAAGGCGATTTTTTTAGTATGCTCCTCAATCTGACGAATAACGTTTTCGCTTAAATCAAATGGCGGCAACACTGCGTAAGAATCGCCGGAGTGAATGCCTGCGGGTTCAATGTGTTCCATAATCCCGATAATGTACACTTCTTCGCCGTCGCAAATAGCATCCGCTTCGGCTTCAATGGCCCGGTCGAGGAAATGGTCGAGAAGTACCTTGTTGCCCGGATTATCTTTTACAATATCTACTACCTGGGCTTCGAGTTCTTTCTCATTAATGACAATTTTCATGCTTTGTCCACCCAACACGTAACTTGGCCGAACCAGCAGCGGGAATTTTAAATCTTTGCAAACCACCAGGGCTTCATCGGCGCTTTGCACGGACGCAAACGGCGGATACGGAATATTATTTTCTTTTAGTAAAGTAGAGAAAGCGCCGCGGTCTTCGGCTAAATCCAGAGCCTCGAATGAAGTACCTATAATTTTAATGCCGTACCGGTCGAGCTTTTCGGCTAGTTTCAAAGCGGTCTGGCCACCCAACTGCACGATGACACCCTCTGGTTTTTCATGAAGAATAATATCGTAAATATGCTCCCAAAACACCGGCTCAAAGTATAGTTTATCGGAAATGTCAAAATCCGTGGAAACCGTTTCGGGGTTGCAGTTAATCATGATGGTTTCGTAGCCGCACTCTTTAGCCGCTAATACCCCGTGTACGCACGAATAATCAAACTCTATTCCTTGCCCAATACGGTTAGGACCAGAACCTAATACTACTATTTTCTTCCGGTTGCTTACCACACTTTCGTTTTCGCCCTCGAAAGTAGAGTAGTAATAAGGCGTTTTCGCTTCAAATTCGGCGGCGCAGGTATCTACCAGTTTAAATACCCGATTAATGCCCAACTCGGTACGTTTGGCGTGCACTTCGCTTTCCAAACAGTTGAGTAAATAGGCAATCTGCCGATCTGCATAGCCTTGTTGTTTGGCTTTCCGGAAAAGATCCACCGGCAAGGTATCCAGGGTATATTTGCGCAGTAATTTTTCTACGGCATCCAGTTCTTCTATCTGGTGCAAAAACCAAGGGTCTATTTTAGTTATTTTCTGGATAGTGGAAGTAGGAATACCGAACCGCATGGCATCTTTCACGCTAAACAAGCGGTTCCAGCTGGCATTGGTAAGACTATCAATCAGCTGATCGTAATTAGTCATTTCTTTGCCGTCGGCGCCAATTCCGTTTCGCTTAATCTCTAAACTCTGACACGCTTTCTGCAAGGCTTCCTGAAAAGTACGCCCGATGCCCATTACCTCACCCACCGATTTCATCTGCAGGCCCAATCGTTTGTCGGCGCCTTTAAATTTATCGAAATTCCAACGCGGTATTTTTACAATCACGTAATCCAGGGCCGGCTCAAAGAAAGCCGAGGTCGTTTTGGTAATCGCGTTCTTTAATTCGTCGAGGTTGTAGCCAATGGCTAATTTTGCGGCAATTTTGGCAATGGGGTAACCCGTAGCTTTAGAAGCCAGCGCCGAAGAACGGCTCACCCGCGGATTAATTTCAATCGCAATAATATCGTCGTTCTCCGGGTTTACCGCAAACTGCACGTTACAACCACCGGCAAACTGACCAATCCCGTTCATCATTTTAATGGCTAAATCGCGCATCCTCTGATAAACCGTATCAGGTAAAGTCATAGCGGGTGCTACGGTAATGGAATCGCCGGTGTGAATGCCCATGGGATCGAAGTTTTCGATGGAGCAGATAATAATAATGTTCTGGTTGTTATCGCGGAGTAATTCCAGTTCGTATTCTTTCCAGCCCACAATACTTTGCTCGACCAGCACTTCGTGGATAGGCGAAGCGTGCAAGCCGCGGTTCAAAGCTTTATCAAATTCAGTGGGGTCGTTCACAAAGCCCCCACCGGTTCCGCCTAAGGTAAAAGAGGGCCGAATTACCAATGGAAACCCAATTTCCTGGGCAATTTCTTTTCCTTCCAGGAAGGAGGTAGCTGTATTGCCTTTACACACGTTAACGCCCAGATCGAGCATTTTCAGCCGGAATTTTTCCCGGTCTTCGGTGGTTTCAATGGCTTTAATATCCACACCAATTATCCGTACCCCGTACTTTTTCCAGATACCAGCGTTTTCGCAGTCAATCGCCAGATTCAACGCTGTTTGACCGCCCATGGTAGGCAGCACCGCATCAATCTTATGTTTTTGCAGAATCTCAACAATGTACTTTTTCTCCAGGGGTTTCAGGTAAATATTATCGGCGGTAACACTATCCGTCATAATGGTAGCCGGATTAGAATTAATGAGTGTTACTTCGATGCCTTCTTCGCGGAGGGAGCGGGCGGCCTGGGTACCGGAGTAATCAAATTCGGCGGCCTGACCAATGACTATGGGACCGCTACCAATAATCAAAATGGATTTAATGCTGGTATCTCGGGGCATGTTGCTGTAAGTATAAATTGCGCAAAGGTAGACAAAAACTTAAAAGTTGAAAGGCAATTTTTTAACTAATACCCCAGATTCGTTAATAAATAGAAAAGCTTCAGCCATTCGAAGGTTTACCGGAAGATTTTTAGAAAATTTTAAAAATTATGTTTTTGTCTTGGATAATTGCTATCAGAAAGAGGTAGTTGATTCTTTTGAATACCAAAAATGGCTGGTCATAATTGGCTACATAATAAATTATCCTGAAAAGATTAAACCAAAATCAATAGAATAAATTTTTAAGTTCGAAACTTAAAGACTGCACCTTGTTTTAAGAGAATTGTTGAGGCAAAACTCATCTTTCCGTTATTGTTCGCGTAGAAATGTTACCCCGGTAAACATAGGGCTTAATTTTTTATTTATTAACGATACGCCTTCTAAAATTATGACAACAAAAAATAATCCTTGGCTTTGGGCTACGGCCGGTATAGGAGCAATAATAGCCGTTCGGGCCTTGGCGCGGCAGCAAAATAAATACTCTTTTCAGAATAAAGTAGTTGTTATTACCGGTGGCTCAAGAGGTTTAGGTTTGGTGCTGGCCCGCCAGTTGGCTGCTGAAGGCGCTT
Organism: Adhaeribacter arboris; assembly: GCF_003023845.1. Classification (NCBI taxonomy): domain Bacteria; kingdom Pseudomonadati; phylum Bacteroidota; class Cytophagia; order Cytophagales; family Hymenobacteraceae; genus Adhaeribacter; species Adhaeribacter arboris. Next base: position 4,093,071 of record NZ_PYFT01000001.1, read on the forward strand.
TATTAGCCATCTGCGCCCGCACCGAAGAGCAACTAAAAAAGGCTGAACAGGAATTAACGGAACGGGGCGGGGAAGTTTTAGCGATTCCCGGCGATGTAACCAACCGGGTGCAGGCAGAGCAATTCATTCAGCGCGTAATAAAATACTACGGGCGCATTGACGTGCTTATAAACAATGCTGGTATTATTCAGGCTGGTCCGCTCGCTGATATGACTCTAGCTGATTTCGAAGAAGCTATTAATACGCATTTTTGGGCCCCGCTTTATACAATGTGGACTACCATCCCGCACATGAAAGAACGCGGTCAAGGGCGCATTATAAATATTGCTTCGGTAGGTGGTAAAGTAAGTATTCCGCACTTGGTACCTTACAGTGCGAGCAAATTTGCCTTAGTAGGATTATCGAATGGTTTCCGGCAAGAGTTAAAAAAAGATGGCATTTTAGTAACCACCGTTAATCCCGGTTTAACCCGCACCGGTAGCAACCGCAATATCAAAGTAAAGGGCCAGTCCGAAAAAGAATATGCCTGGTTTACAACAGTAGGAGCGAGTTTGCTCATTTCCTCGGCGGTAGAAAAAACCGCTCGCAAAATAATTGATGCCTGCCGGTACGGCGAAGCCGAAGTATTAACAAATTTTCCGGCTAAGATTCTGGCATTAGCAAATAATGTACTTCCCGAACTAACCTCAGATATGCTTAGCTTAACCAACAAAATTTTACCGGAAGAAAATGGGAATGAAATTAATTCGCGCGGTTACGAAAACGAATCTGACTTGATTCCGGATTATTTGCAAAATCGAGCTAGCCGGGCGGCTCAAGAAAATAATGAAATATGAGTAAAGAAGGCTGAATAAAACAAGGATGACCTTGGCAACTGTTATTTTAAAACAGTTTGCCAAGGTCATCCTTGTTTTCAATAAAAAATTTAAATTTTTATTCTACTACTATACGCTTTTACTTTCTTGATTTCTTTACGAAAAAATATAAAAATGAAGGTATAATCAGAATAACAGTAAATAAAACAAAATAACGAAGAACAGTAATCAGCTAATTAAAGAGGCTGCTAAACGTTATCATAGAAGTTGGTTCTTTTAGCACAGGTTTCAGGAGGGTGATTTTGCCATCGCCTCCATATTCTGATACATAAATATTGCCAGTGTTCATATCTTCGGTTAAATCGAGCGGCAACATGAAATCTGCGAATCCGGAAATAGCTCTTCCAGGAGTTTCCCGGATAATATTCTTGGTTCGGCTACTTGGAGCTAATACCATTATATCCCGGTTTCCCATTAAACGTACTACCAGAATTTTCCCTTTCATCTGACCTTTAAAGGCATTGCCCTTGTACTCTATTATACCATTTGGCGAATTATGCACCGGAAATTCATGAGCAAATCCGCGCCAGTTAGGATCTGGTTGAATGCCTACCGGGTATTGATTAAATTGAGCCGGATCCATTTTTTCCGTCGGATTTCCTCCATTCATAATGTACTCGCCCCGACTAGGATTTGGATGACCATAATAGCCTCCTTTTTCCACGCGTAACAGATAATCTTTCTGATCTTCCAATACATTGCTAACAGCCGGTACTTTAGGACCTGAATAGAAACTACCATCCGGCCGACGGATACCTGCTACCGACGCGGGGGTATTTCCTCCGGCACCAGATCCGTTTGTAGTTACGTATAATTGTCCGTTGCTGTGCCATAATAAGTCGTATGCATTACGAATTCCGCTGGCATAGATAGTTAAAGGAGCATTCGGCGCAAAAGGGTTGTAATTTCCACCATCGTCTGTTTTTACATTAAGGGGCAGTGTTGCCCCTTGTAATTTCGTTAAATCTAAGCGTAAAATGGCGGCAGAAAGTAAATGTTCCCGGCGATTAGCCCAGGTACTATCGGGGCCACCCATAGCCGTATTGCTGCCCTGACAAAAATAAAGCGCCTTGTCCGGACCAAAAGCAATGCTGTTTGTTAAATGGTCTTTTGCCGATCGGGGTAGGTTGACTAATACATCCTGTACAGTTTCCAGATTAGGGCCGGATAAACGAGTTAATTTACCATCCCAATCAGGGCCATCCATAAACATGAAAGTGCTATGCGTTGCCCAGGCAATTAAATTAGTAGGGGTAGAAGCGGGGTCAAAGGTCAAGCCAATAGTTAAGCGTGGAACCCGTTTCCCACTTACATCTTGTAAAGAATAAATAATTTGCGGATTACTTAAAGTGCCATCTGATTTTATTGTAAATCTCTTGATTCGTCCGTCAATGGTGCTGGCGTATAATTTGCCGTCCGGGCCAACGGTAAGGCTGGTGTGGTGATCGGTGGTATTTTGTAGTTCAATCCTGTTAAATTGAACTTCTTCGGTTACAGCGCTTGCCAGATGCACCTGCGATAAATCCTCCACATCTTCAAGCAGGTGCTTTACGGCTAATTTAATTTCTCTTAATTCTTGCTTTGGTTTAGAACAGGATGTAAGAAATCCCGCTAACATTACAAAAGCATGAAAAAGATAGGACTGGTATAATTTAATTTTCATTAGAATGCAAGCTTCAAAAAGGCAAATTCTTTTATGCCAAATTATATATTGTAATTTATCTATGTAAAATTAGGTGCTTTATTTAAATTTTTTACTGATTTTTATTATTTTCTCTAATTTTATTCCTAAAAATACCAGTATATAACTATTGAAAATTAAATTACAGCTTTCTAATGAGTAACATTTTTATACGTATACTTAGCTCAAAAGATTTTAAAATAGGATATTATAAAGTATTTCTTTAAAAAATATTATATACCTATTGTAAGCAATCAATTTTCAACATTTTAGTAAATTTTAGGGTTCCTTATTTAAAAGATATACGCTTTGTACTTACTTTTTACAACGAATAACAACTTTACCAAAAATCCGGCCGAAATTTTGAAAATATATCCAGTTTTCTATATAAAATTTTGCAATTATTTGGTATAAAGTTACAATTATTTGATAAATAATGAATTATAAATAAAATAAAAGCAAATTAATCTTGTAAAATTTTTAAAATAATTTAATGCCAATAAGATTTGAATTAGATTTTGGCGTACTTTAATCTAATTAATAATTAAACTAATCCAGTTTTGTATACATTCTGCAACAATGATCCTGCCGTTGCAATATCTTTGCTTATATTAAATGAAATGTTAAAACATAGGAGTTATTATTTGTTTCTGGAACTGTGTATCCATGCACGTTAGAGCTTAAAATGCGATTCAGTTCGAACTTACCTAATAACAGTGGGTTTGTTAAGGTATAAATTTACTTTTGTCGCGCCTCGGGATGGTTCTTGCCCTGGAATTATAATCTTAGAAGATACTCTATAGTCAAAGTAAAGTGTTTAACGCTTCATTACTGCCTGTTAAAACTCTGGATAATAACTTGTTAAAATACGGCTTATTCATTTTTAGTTAACGTTCGTTTAACTTTGTGCTGGTTCGAACAGTTAAAAAGGTATTTTAGCATTCTGTTTTTCTTATACCCGCATTCTATAACTAATTATGAACGGAACGAATCGTGATGCTATTTATCCGGGCCTGGCAGTAGCCATTGTTTTAAAAAAAGATCAGCGCACTGGCAAACGTACCCGAGGAATTGTAAAAGATTTGCTTACCAGTTCTGCTTATCACTCGCGAGGAATAAAAGTAAGGCTTGCAGATGGCCAGATTGGACGGGTAGTAGAGATATTGGAATAGTTGTTCTTGAAATTGCACGTATGCTTAAAGGTAAAAAGAGATTGTTTTTTACAATTAAATAGTATCCCTCAAAATACTTTGTCTGTTATTCCCATTGCAACGTAATTGTTTCCGTTTACTTTTTAGTAAAAAATAAGTATACGTTTCTGGAGGTTATTACTATGAAGAATCAGAAGCCATCGTGGTTGTACAGTGTTATTGCGGCAAAATGTCCTCGGTGCCGGGAAGCTAATATGTTTCCGCCCGGCACTTTGTATACTAGTCGGTTTGCCGATATGTACCAACAATGCCCCTGCTGCGGCCAGAACTTTGAACCGGAACCAGGTTTTTATTACGGCGCCATGTACGTGAGCTTTGGTTTTAGTACCGGTATATTTTTAATTGTTTTGTTTGTATTAAGCCAGTTCGTAAAAGAATTAACTCTGGGCATGGTAGTCATTACCATCACCGTTATTGTAGTAGGATTATTACCTATAATGTTTCGCTTATCGCGGGCCGTATGGATTAATATTTTTGTCCGTTACGAGGGGCCATGTAACCAGATCGCTAAGAAGTAAGCTTTGTTAAATGCGTTAATGGCTGCTACCTGCCTGTTTTTTTATCCGAGGTGGTATTCTCTTTTAAGATATCCATACTAATAGCTTGTTTAATTTTTAGACTTACCTGGTTATTTCCTGGTTATTTCCCGGCTAAGTTGGAAATACTGCCAAACCGACTGTGATTTATTCTTTTAACGGGTAACTTCTCTGAAATTTTTTCAGAATTTTCGCTGAAAATCAGTTCTAAAATCTGTCAACTTTACAGAAAGTTAGTTTGGCAAGTGCCTTGTTAGTAGCCTATTGTATTCTAAAATTAATTTAAATCATAAAATTAAAGGAGGAATTAAAAATGGGAACTTTAATGAAAAACGATCAAAGCTTATTTCCAACCATCCCTTCCTTTTTTGATGATATGCTAACAAGGGATTGGTTCAACTGGCCTTTAAGCCAACGTACTAACAACTGGTCTGTGCCAGCGGTAAATGTTAAAGAAACCAATGATGCTTTTGAACTGGAAGTAGCTGCCCCCGGCATGGACAAGCAAGATTTTAAAGTAGAGTTAGATAATAACTTGCTGGTAGTTTCGGCCCAAAAAGAAAATAAATACGAAGAACAAGCCGGAAACGGTCACTTTGCTCGTCGCGAATTTAACTATCAATCTTTCACCCGCACCTTTAGTTTACCGGAAAGACTAGTGAAGGGAGATGAGATTTCTGCCAAATATCAAGATGGCATTTTATATATTTCTGTTCCTAAAACAGAAGAAGCCAAGGTGAAACCGGCGAAACAAATTGAAATTCACTAATTACAAAAGGCGGGCTCCCCGCCTTTTTTTGTTTTATATAAAGTCTAGGTTTTAAGAGGTAAACACCATTAAAGGAGGTATAGCTCTGAAACCAACCTTGTTGAACAATCCCACAGCACTGCCCTGAATTTTCCATCCATTGACTCATGTAATTGACCGGCTTTTAGAAGCTAAGTTGGAAAGTAGCCCGCTTTTACCAGATACTAATTTCCGGCAAACTCCAGCAGTTATATTCTGGAAGTGGTGGTTCCGGGTATGAGTAAAAAGTAATTAAAACTAAAAGTAGATAATCAAGTACTTGCTATCCAGGGAAAGAAAACACACAAAGTAAAAAGGAATGGGTTATTAAAAAGTCTACCTTCCAGAGTACTCACTTAACTAGGTAAATAATTCCAATAATAAGGCTTTTGTCTTTGATTTAACTTAAAAATAGACTTAAACCAATGCGATTGCACACTCTCTTCTTTAAAAAAAGCCAGATTTATAAAAAAATAGCTTAAATATTAGAAGTAAATTTTTATTTAAGCGATATTTATCCGGCTACTTTATACGAGAAGATCGTACCTAGAAAATTTTATTTCTTCTGACTTAAACTATTCCGTTTATGAGTTTCCATACTTTAGTAAATCCCGTTCTGGACAAAGTACATCAGCTCACTTATTCCGAAGATAGTATCTATGATTTCTTTAGTTTAGCCAATAAAGCTTATTTGCTGATTTACACCCAGGGAGCGGATGGAAAGAAAGAGTATCTTGATAGACTAAAACGAGTAATAGAAACTCAAATTCGGCCTTTGCTGGAAGAAGAATTAACGCGGGAAGAAAAGAAGAATTTATTTAACACAGCCAAAACCAGCTTCGAAGCACAACTGGAAGCTTATCTTAAACAAATCCAACCATAATTAAAAAAACTTTAACAAATAGTTACAGGCGTTCTATAAGAACGTTACCAGAACTCCCGTGTTACCTAGCACGGAGTTGATTATGTAATTTATACCAGTATAAAAGTTAAATAAACCGCTTATACTTTCCTAACAACGAAATATTTTTAATTTCCTCTTTAACTAAACTCTTTAACGGCTTCGCTTAAATCATAAACTGGTTGATTTTTAATATTGCGGCTAATAATGGAAGCTCCGGCCGCCGAACGGTAACCGCCCGCGCAATGCACCATAATGGGTTTATCAACTGGAATTTCGTGAATACGCTCGCGTAGTTCCGGTAAAGGAATAGGTATTGCCGTTGGGAAAAGTTTGCCTTCTTTTACTTCGTTGTTATTACGAATATCAATAATAGTAAATGCCGCCAAGTCGGATTTAAAAGCGGCGGTATCCGCCATATCCGATTTTTCGGTTTGGTTTTCCGGATTTACAATGGCTCCTTTAATGTTGCGTTCATAACCAATTTTAGCAGTTTTAGCAATAACTGTTTCCAGAGTCAGAACAGAATCCGCGATTAAATAAAACTTTTCCTGCGGACCAACCACTGAACCTAGCCAAGTTTCAAATTTTGCTCCCTCCTGCAAGTTAATGGCACTGGGTAAATGGCCTTGCTTAAACAATTTTCCAGGACGGGTATCAATAATCAAGGTATTTTTATCTAATAAATAATGAGGCGGCAGATGAGGAACATGATTAATGCTTGGCTTATACGCAGGAGCGCCGTGTTTATTTAATTCAACGGCATAAGCAAAGTATTTAGGTACGAATGGCTGATCGGCGAGCAGGTACTTGGCAAATTCTGCTTCACTCATTTCCTGTAGCGCCGGATTGCCTTTTTTTTCGGCGCCAATAGAACTGCGTTTGGCCTCGCTCATACCCTTGCCGCACAACGAACCCGCTCCGTGGGCAGGATACACAATTACTTCGTCGGGCAAAGGCATAATTTTCTCGCGGATGGAGTGGTACATTTGGTGGGCCAGATCTTCGCGCTTGCTGGTAATACTGCCCACGTTTTCCCGTAAATCCGGGCGGCCCACATCGCCGATAAACAAAGTATCGCCGGAGAACAACGCTATGGCCTGACCAAATTCATCTTTTACCAGGATGGAAATACTATCCGGAGAGTGCCCCGGGGTATTAATCGCATGCAGGGTTACTTCGCCCACCTGAATGCTATCGCCCTCATCAAAGGCCTGGTGTTCATAAGTGGCACCCGTAAGTTTGCTGGTATAAATAGTAGCTTCTTTGGTATGCGCTATTTCTTGGTGGCTGCTCACAAAGTCGGCGTGCGGGTGGGTTTCTATTACGGCTACCAAACAGGCGTCGTGCAAGTTAGCATATTCGTAATAAGGCTGCGGATTACGGGCAGGGTCAATTACTGCCATTTGCCCTTCACTACTTATTATATAAGAGAAATGGGCCAGACCTTTATCTTCAAACTGCTCAATTTTCATAACTTAACCACTTTAAATTACAGCGGCAAGATACGATTTAAGAAAATAATTTACCGAATAAGCTTTTCTGTTCTTCTATTTTAAAACCAGCTTGCTTTACTTTTTCTACTACTTCTGCCGCTGAAACAGCCTCGCCTTGTACCGTTAAAATTTTTTCGGGATTTGTGGTATCTACGTTCCAGTTGGTATCATCCGGTAAAGCATCTAAATAGGGTTTAGCGGTAGCCACGCAATTACTGCAGTTAATATTAGTTTTAAATTTTAAAGTTTTCATAAAGTATTCCATTCTAAATTTTTGTTCCATTCTAAATTTTATATAACAAAGATACGCGGCTCTTTGCTCCTGGCTGTTATATAGTTTTAACGGAGATGTATAAAATTTAGCTGCCACAAATTGGGGAAACAAAGAGGTAAAACTTAAATTTATGATTCAAAATAAGAATCCGCGGAATCCGTGTAATCTGCGGTAATCCGCGGTTTAGAGTTTTACAATTTGCACCGTTAAATTTCCCTGAGCATTTACTACGGCTTTTATGGAAGTTGGCGTAAGATAAATATTATCCGGCGTAAAGGAGCGAATATTACCTTTCAATAAAATAGCATCATTTACGTGCGCCGATTGGTCGAGGGAATGTTGCAGCAAAGTGCGGGCTTGCTCCAACTGGGTTTTAACCGGAAAGGTAATTTGTTCTTGAATGTTGCGAATAAATTTGCCTTTCGCTAGCCAACTAGCAGTTTTTAATAACTGATCTTTTGTTTTCAGATCATAGTCTACCTCGCGGATGCGAATGCTGGTGGTAGCGGCATCATAATAAGGTATCGCTTTCAAAAATACCTTTCCCACAATTTTTTTAGTGAATAAACCTGTTTTAGCTTTTCCATTTACGTCCAGCATTACCACTAATTTATCGCCGCTGCCGCTAATTTCGGCGTTATTGATGGTAATCTGCTGTTTGCCGTTCTCAAAGTTATACGTTTTACCAGCAACTTGCTCTTGTAATAATTTGGTCGCGTGAAGGTAGGGTACTTCGCCAATCAAACCTATTTGTACGTTATCGATTAAGCGGTTATCTGTAATAAGTTTAGGTAAATTAGGATTTACCTTTACCTGCGGTTTACCATTGGTTACCGTTTCGATAAAGGAGTTAAAGCCAATACGCAGGTTCAATTCGCCGTTGGTGGCTTGTAGCGGAGAAATACGAATATCCTGCGGGGTAACGGTTAGCCAGGCATTGTAGGTTTTATCCAGTTGTATAGGCTGCTGTAATTTTAACCAGGCTTCCTGCACGTATTGCCGGATGTTGAGTCGTTTTTGGATTTCCTGGTCCAGCATATTGGATAAACGCGCCATTTGGTTTTGCATAGCCGGTTCTACAAAACGGGCCAAACCAATTTTAAGCGGACCAACGGTTAAAGTAGGTTTAGTAGCGCCCCAGTCAAAATCGCCGGTAGTTACCGTTTTAACTTTATAATCTTCGGTAAAGGAGAGTAAGCTTTCCGTTTTTACCACTACGTCAAATTCCGTGCTTTCGCTTTTATCAATTACCGGACAAATTTTACAGGGTTCCCATTTCCAGCGCCCTTTCGCGAAAATATGCAAGGGCACTGTAAAGTAAATTTTATTCTGTTCGGCGCGGATGCCTAATTTACCAATTTTACTTACCGTTACGGCCAGGTTATCGCCTTCCAAATTATCATCTTTGTACAAAATGCCGTTTAATTCTTGGTTAAGCTTGGTTTCGAGAGTAGCTGCCTGAAAAGAGATTGGAACGGTAATCGTGGAAAGTTTACGCTCAAATGCCGGCGCGGCGGCTACGGACTGAGTTGGGGCCGTAGCTTGTAAAGTTGTCGTTTTCTGACAACTGGTAATAAGTAAAGTACTGGTTAAAAGTACAGATAAAAAGGTAAAACAATTTAGGATAAAACGCATAGTTTTAATTATTAGAAAATGCCGCAAAGGTAAAAACAGATAGTAAATGATTGCCGCCTAATTGAACAGGAAACGAATGGGGCAACCGAATAGTTTAGTGCTTTCCGGTAAGGTATCTATTTAAAATAACAAAGCCGGCAGTTTTAAGGCTGACCGGCGGTACAATTAAACTGTTATTTTTTATTGTGTTAGAACACAAAACCAGCCCGAATGCCCGAGTTAGCGTAAGCTCCCGAGTTCCAGGAAGAATAGCCCTTAAAGGTTACATTGGTAGCTGGCTCCTTTTGCACCACTTTTACATCCTGATACTTGCTATAACTCACAGAATAGCCAAACTCCAGGCCGAGGTAAAAGCGGCTTAATACATAATAATCTAAACCGGCTAAGCCACGTAGTCCAACTGTATTAAAATTCCTGGCATATAAATAACCTTCTTCAAAATTACTGGAAGCGGGATAGTTATACCAGCCTTTTTGTACTTCAATTTCGCCGGAGGTATTAATATCTGTTATGTTCTCGTGGTATCTGCCGGCTGTAAATGCGAGCTCTGTACCGATGTAAGGTGATAATTTTGAAGTACCTTTAAAATGCTTCTCCAAACCTGGATTAATAGAGAAAGTATTGCCAGAACGGGAAGTTTTATAATTATTTGAATAAGCGTAATTATTTGAATTATGCTCGTAGTTAAAGCTAAGCCGCAAGGCTTTATTATCTTGGTAGAAGTAACGTCCCCGGATTTGTGAAAGTATATTGCCTAATGTGAAAACATTGTTTTGGTAGCCATACGATCCATTATAATTATTAAAATAATTTGTGGTAAATAATCCAAGCGTTAACTCCGTGGTAAAATTACCGGCTCGGGGTTTACGGGTTTGGGTGGAATCGGATTTTCCCTGTGCGTGGACAAAAGAAGAGATGGTTGCTGCTAAGGTTAGCAGCACAAGAGCTTTTTTCATGAAGTTTTAACAGGTTAAGATGAATAAATCGGTTAAAGCAAAAAAGAAAGGCAATTTCTGGTTTAGCCACAAAAATAAAGCCATACAGTTGTTTTTTGGTTTATTTCACTAACTCCCAGTATTTGGTCCGGATAGGTGCCTGCCGGAGTGCCGTATCTAATTCTGCTTCCGACGCAAATTGCAATTGCGTTAAATAAGAGGCTTCTACGGTTACGGTGAACTGATTTAATTCAAACGGCCAGGGTATTACTTGAATGCGGCCCTCTTTTTGTTGCCGCACATCATAACGGATGCCATCGGGACCCGCACTAATTTCCAGGGCACGTTCCGCTTCGGGTAATTCCTGCCGACACAAAATCAACGACAACCGATCGCACCATTGCATTAAATCATAGGCCTTTTGAGCTTCTTTTTTTGTTACTTTTAAAGCTTTGCGCCAAAGGGCTTGGTTCTGCAATTGCTCATCTAAAAAAGCATCGGTGGTTTTATGCTGGCCGCGGAGTTCTTCGTAGAGAAACGCAAGGTGCATGGAAGTGAGCAAGGAGCGCCATTGCCCCTGGTACCGGGCTTCCTCCATTACCTGCTGGGCTTGTTCCAGCGAAAAAGGTAACATCGTAAAGTTGGCAGGCGCTCCGGCAGCCGTTAAACCTACTTTGCCCGCCCAGGAACGTTGGCCATCATCGTGCTGAGCAATGGCCGCCAAGGTATCTACCCACCGGACGGGTCGGTCGGTGGTACGCCAGGCAAAAGCAATTTGCGCCGCCAATAAAGCATGTGCTTGTTGGTAAATGATCTCCCAACCTTCTTTTACCAGATTTACAATCATAACAACATAATAGAATAATGTGCTATTTAATCGTAATCTAAGCCGGAAGGTTATTACTATTAGGTATAAATCTTATTAAATTCCTAAATTTTATGGTGAGTAGATTTTAATATATTTGGCAATAGTAGTACTTCTCTAAACCATAAATTTATATAAATGTCATAAATACATCTATAAATAATAGAATTTAGTTATTGGCTAAATTTTCAAAGAAATATTCCAGAAAATTGCGGCAGGTGAAACGGTACGCACTTGTTAAATATGGTATAGGCTTTTATAAGTCAAGCGCTTATAATTATGCTTAATTATTTGTTAAATTGTTTATTGCAACATGCAAGAGGCCTAGTGTAAAATAAGCAGCTGAATAGTTCTATATATCCGAAACCTGGAGAATTAAATCTAATTTAATCGTTGAAAAAGATATAAGTATTTTTGACACTTATTGAATGTATTAGAATAATTTAACGAAGTTGTTTAAATTATACTATTTTTTGTTCTACTTATTGTTTCTCTTCTAAAATTGCCTTAGGTTTATTCATTCTATCTCTGCCAGTTAGAGGTAAGTAAACTATTGCTTAGAGTACCAATTTTTACTCGCTTTCACTTAAATCAATTATATTATGCAAAAACAATTACTAAGAAAAATGAAGTATTTTATACTACTTCATCTTTTGTTATTTTCAATTACTGAGTCCTTCGCCCAGGTATCGGTAAAAGGCAAAATAACCGGTGAAACCGGGGAAGGATTGCCCGGCGTAACCGTATTGCTAAAAGGAACCACTACGGGTGCTACAACCGACCCGGATGGTAATTATACGCTAGCTTTACCTAATGGCAATGGCACATTAGTTATCTCGTTTATTGGGTACCAAACCCAAGAGTTGGCAGTAAATAATCGTACTACAATTAACGTATCATTGGCTCCCGACACTAAGGCTTTACAAGAAGTAGTAGTGGTAGGTTATGGTACGCAGAAAAAAGAAACCGTAACGGGTTCGGTTGCTACCGTTAAAGGAGCGGAATTACAAAAATCTCCGGCCATAAACCTTTCTAACTCTATTGCCGGCCGTATGCCCGGTGTAATTGCTACTAACGGTAGTGGTGAGCCCGGATACGATGGTTCCGCTATCCGGATTCGGGGTTCTAATACCTTAGGTAATAACGATGCCTTAATTGTAATTGATGGTGTTCCAGCCCGGGCGGGTGGTTTTGAACGCCTAAACCCCGCTGATATCGAAAATATTTCGGTATTGAAAGATGCTTCCGCGGCTATTTATGGTTCTCGGGCGGCTAATGGCGTTATTCTGATTACCACTAAACGCGGTAAATCCGGTAAACCAGAACTTTCTTATTCTTATAACCAAGGCTGGGCCCAACCTACTATTGTGCCTAAAATGGCTACTGCCACGCAGTATGCCGAAATGGTAAACGAAATCGATATCTATAATTTACCTTCTCAATACTGGTCTGCCGCTGCTGAGGCTTTTAGAACTACCGGTAGTTTTACCCGGCCAGATAATGGCGCCGTAACAAATGCTACTTTTAAGCCCGATGATATGCAAAAGTTTCGGGATGGCTCCGATCCTTGGGGGCACCCCAATACCGATTGGTTTGATGCTGCTTTAAAAACCTGGTCGCCCCAATCGCGGCATAATTTACAGTTAAACGGTGGGTCCGAAAATATCCGCTACTTAGCTTCACTGGGTTATCAAAATCAGGATGCTTATTACAAAAAGGCTGCTACTGGTTACAAACAATACGATATGCGGCTGAACGTAGACGCTACCGTTAACAAATACATTACTACTTCCTTGGGGGTAGTGGGCCGTCAGGAAAATCGTTTCTTCCCGACCAAACCTGCCGGGGCTATTTTCCGGATGCTGATGCGCGGTTACCCGTATCGGCCGGCTTACTGGCCAAACGGCTTACCTGGCCCGGATATTGAAAACGGGGAACAACCGGTGGTAATTACTACTAATAATACCGGTTACGATCGCGATACCCGTTATTACTTACAGTCAAACGGTAAAATTGAAGTTACGGTACCTTGGGTAAAAGGCTTAAAATTTACTGGTAGCGCTGCCGTAGATAAATATGTTCGCCAAACAAAAACTTTCCAGACTCCTTGGTTCGTGTATAGCTGGGATAATAAAAGCTACGAAGCAGATGGTACCACGCCAAAATTGCAAAAAGTTAAACGCGGACCAGCACAAGCTACTCTTGGACAGGGAAGTGAAGACCAGTTAAATACCTTGCTTACCGGCTTAATATCTTACGACCGTACTATTGGTCCGCATGGTATTACCGTACTGGCCGGGGTAAACAAAGAAACTTCTAATTCTAACTATTTCGGGGCTAACCGGAAATATTTTAACTCTAACGCTATCGACCAATTGTTTGCCGGGGGTAACGCCGAAAAAGATAATTCTGGTAGTGCCTGGGAACGCGCCCGGGGTAGCTACTTTGGCCGGTTAGCCTATAATTATAAAGAAAAATACCTCGCTGAATTCCTCTGGCGGTACGATGGTTCTTATATGTTCCCGGAAAACAGCCGTTGGGGCTTTTTCCCCGGCGCTTTGGTGGGATATCGTATTTCTGAAGAAGCTTTCTTCAAGAAAGCCCTGCCTTTTGTTAATGACTTAAAAATCCGCGGTTCTTGGGGTCAGTTAGGTAACGACCAGGTATATTTTAACAATGTTCTACGGGAGTACGATTACTTGCCTACTTACGGCTTGGGTTCTTATCCAATTGGCGGCCAAGTCGCGCAAACATTATTCGAAAACGGAGTGCCTAATACTCAATTAACCTGGGAAGTAGCCGATAATAAAGATATTGGTTTAGAAGGCCAAGTGCTGGATGGTAAAATCTTCTTCGAATTTGATGTTTTTCGCAACAATCGTTCAAATATCCTGTGGCGGAGAGCGGCCTCTATTCCGGCCTCAACCGGTATGGTGTTGCCCGCTGAAAACATTGGTAAGGTTAGAAACCAAGGTTACGAATTCCGGATTGGCCACAATAATACCTTCGGGGATTTTAACCTGAACGTAAGCGTAAACGGAGGCTATGCTAAGAACGAAATCGAATTCTGGGATGAAACTCCCGGCGCTCCCGAATGGCAGAAGTCTACTGGCCGTACGATGAATACCGGCTTATTCTACATCTACGATGGTATCTTTACTACGCAAGCCGATATTGACGCGAATAAATTGGATTACAGCGGTGTAGGTGCGAGTACTTTACGTCCCGGCGATATGAAATATAAAGACGTGAACGGCGATGGTAAATTAAACGGCGACGATAGAGTAAGAAGAGACAAAAACAACCAGCCTACTTTCCAGGGAGGTTTGAACATTGGCGCTCGCTACAAAGGATTTGACCTGACTATCCTGTTCCAGGGGGCTACCGGCGGCGAAATCTTCCTGCAAACCGAATCGGGTACTATTGGTAACTTCCTGGCTTATAGCTACGAGAACCGCTGGACGCTGGATAATCCGAGTACCGAGCATCCTCGTACCGTGGACAGAAGCAACCAGTATTTTTCTAATGGTAATACCTACTGGCTCAGAAGCACCGATTATGTTCGTCTGAAAAACTTCGAGATTGGCTATAATTTACCTACTAACATAGGTCAGCGTTTCGGAATTAATAACTTACGGGTGTATGTAAACGGTTTGAACCTGATTACTTGGGACAAAACCGATGTATTCGATCCGGAATCAACTGGTGGTAACGCCCAATATTATCCACAGGCTAGAATCTTGAATACGGGTGTTTCTGTAACATTTTAATCCAAAACAACATGAATAAATCTTTAAAATATATTGCCATTGCTTTAGTCTCCGGTGGATTATTGGCCGGTTGTAACGAAGATTACCTGAATACATTACCCTTAGATAAAGCTCCGGGCGATTTAGTTTGGACGGATGCCGCGTTAGCAGAGTCGGCGGTAACCGAATTATACAATGGCTTGCACGATGGTTTACTTAACCAAGAAAGCATGGATTGTATTACCGATAACGCGTTATATAACTTCGGTAAACAGGATATCATGGAAGCCAATATTAGTCCTTCTAATACCGGCTGGGTAAATAATACTTACGAATACGGCGAAATGTATAGCCGGATACGGGCGGCTAATATTGCCTTAAAAAAGTTGGCAACACCGCAATTCGAAAATACTAATGGCATTGTAGAGCGGTTAAAAGGAGAAACGTATTTTATGCGGGCCTACTTTTATAACCAAATGCTACGGTACTACGGGGGTATTCCTATTATTAAATCGCCTTATGAGTTAACTAGTTCTGACTTTACCATTGCCCGGAACACGTACGAAGAATGCGTTAATTTTATTGTTAGCGATTTAGATTCGGCGTCTATGCTCCTGCAAGGTAAAACATTAGCCACCGGCCGGGCTACTAATGGTGCCGCTTTAGCTTTAAAATCCCGGGTACTATTATATGCCGCTAGCGATTTACACGATATTCCTACTGCCAGTGGTAAATCGACGGTTATAGGTGGTTTTTCAAACAAAGAACTGCTGGGTTATGTAAGCGGCGACCAAAATGCCCGTTGGCAGGCTGCTAAAGATGCTGCTAAAGCAGTAATAGATTTAGGCATTTACGGTTATAACCTAAATTTAAGCGCGCCGGTAACGCCAGAAGAAGGTAGAGCAAATTATGTTAACTTGTATTTATCCCGGAACGGCGGCGAAAAGGATGCTATCTTCTTGCGTCAGTTTATTAATGCCAAAGACGAATGGGGTGCCTGGTATCCACGGAATAACGGACCAAACGGTTACCATGGCTGGACTTCCAGTGAACCTACCCAAAATTTAGTGGATGATTACGAAATGATGGATGGTACTAAATTCGACTGGAACAATGCTGAACACAAAGCGGCTCCTTACGATAACCGAGATCCTCGTTTTTATGCTTCTATCTTGTACGATGGAGCTCCCTGGAAACCGCGTACCGCCGATGCAGCCGGAACCGATCCGTTTAACCAAATTCAGATGGGAACGTACCAGGTTGGTAGTGCCAGCAGCCCCACTACTTACTTTGGCTTAGATACTCGTAATAGTTCTATTGAAAACTGGAACGGAACCCGTACCGGTTATGCCATCCGGAAATTCATTGATCCGAATCCAGCTATTGAAGACCAGGTAACCCGCCAGGAAGTGGCTTCACCGCAGATTAAGTTTACCGAAGTAGTGTTTAACTACATCGAGGCTTGTCTGGAATTAGGTCAGGAAGCCGAAGCAATTACCTGGTTAAACAAAATTCGTTTCCGTTCCGGTATGCCGCCCGTTAGCGAGTCGGGCCAGGCGCTGGTAGAACGCTATCGTAATGAGCGCAATATTGAAATGTTGTTCGAAGAGCAGCGTTTCTACGATGCCCGTCGTTGGATGATTGCTAAGGAAACGCTGGGTGAAAAAGTTAGAATTATGAAAGTAACGGCTACTTTAAAACCAGGTAAAACCGTACCGGTTTATAAGTACAGCAAAGACGATTATAATTATACTTACACCGTACAGGAAATTGACCCAGGAGTAGAAAACCGGAAGTGGGACGATAAATTGTACTTCATGCCGATTAACCGCGACGAAATGAACCGGAACAATAAATTGGTTCAGAACCCAGGTTATCAATAAGCGTAACCTACCCTCGTATTAAAAATCTATGCTGGTAATTTTTATACTGGCATAGATTTTTTTATTTTTAATAAAATCTTAATTGTATTATCACCTTGTTACCAATTAAATCCAAGTATTATTTCATATTTTTTGGGATAACTGTTCTCTTTTCCGCCTGTCAGAAAAAAAATCCCAGCACCGAAGAAAATACCTCTGTTAAATCTTCTGCTCCCACTCTTTTTACCTTGCTTCCTCCCGAAAAAACGGGTGTAACTTTCGCCAATACCTTAACCGAAGGCTTAAATACGAACGTGCTCATGTACGAGTATTTCTATAATGGCGGCGGTGTAGCGGTAGGCGATATAAATAATGATGGCTTAGAAGATTTGTACTTTACGGCTAATATGGCCCCGAACCGCCTGTATCTGAACAAAGGCAATATGCAATTTACCGATGTTACTGATGCAGCAGGGGTAATTGGTCGGCCTGGCCCTTGGAAAACTGGGGTAACCATGGCCGATGTAAACGGCGATAATTTACTGGATATTTTTGTTTGTTACTCCGGCAATGTTCGGCCTGAAAAACGTATTCCCCAGCTATTTATTAACCAAGGAGCGGATACAAGCGGCATGGTCCGTTTTAGTGATCAGGCGGCGCAATATGGCTTTACTCAACCTAGCTACAGCACCAATGCTTCTTTTTTTGACTACGACCGCGACGGCGACTTAGATGTGTTTCTGCTGAATCATTGCCCGACGCAGTTACCCGCTTTAGACGAAGCTTTAACGGCCGAAATGCAAAGTAAAGAAGACCCGCAAAGTGGCGTTCGCTTATTCCGGAATGATAATAACTTTTTTAAAGATGTTACGCAGAAAGCGGGTTTGCACAGTTCCGTTTTAACCTACGGATTAGGAGTAGGAATTTCCGATTTAAACACCGATGGTTGGCCCGATATTTACATCTCCAACGATTACGCTATTCCGGATTACCTGTATCTAAATAATCACAACGGTACTTTTACGAATAAACTGCCCAACAGCATGGGGCATACTTCGCAGTTTTCGATGGGTAACGAAGTCGCCGATATGAATAACGATGCGCTGCCCGATGTTTTTACCCTGGATATGCTGCCCGAAGATAATCAGCGGCAAAAGCTCTTGTTCGCGCCGGATAATTATGAAAAATTTAACCTGAATCTACGCTCCGGTTTTTACTACCAATACATGCGTAACATGCTGCAACTCAACAACGGCGATGGTACCTTTAGCGAAGTAGGACAGTTGGCCGGAATCTCGAATACCGATTGGAGTTGGGCCCCTTTACTCGCCGATTACAACAACGATGGCTGGAAAGATTTATACGTGACCAACGGCTACGTTCGCGACTTTACCAATATGGATTTCATGAAATACATGAGCGATTTCATGAAACAACGGGAAGGAAGGCTCATGCGCGACGATGTTTTAAAATTAGTGTACCAGATGCCGGCTTCTAACGTTTCCAATTACGCTTTTCAGAACATGGGGAATGCCCAATTCCGAGACCAAAGCGCTGCCTGGGGCTTAAAGCAAATATCGAACAGCAACGGAGCCGCCTACGCCGATTTAGATAAAGACGGAGACCTGGATTTAATCGTTAATAATATAAATCAACCGGCCTCTATTTACCAGAATGAAGCTAACGCACAATTAAAAAATGAATACTTACAGGTAAAGCTGCAAGGGACCGGCAAAAATACGCAAGGCTTGGGTGCCCGCGTTACTCTTTACGCGAATAAGCAGAAACAATACCTGGAGCAAGTCCCTACTAGAGGCTTTCAATCGAGCGTTTCGCCGGTTTTGCATTTTGGTTTAGGTACTACTGCCGTGGTGGATTCGTTGCTCGTACACTGGCCCAATGGTAAGCAGCAAGTATTGCGGCAGGTCAAGGCTAATCAGCTACTTACTTTAAAAGAGCAAGAGGCTGGTAAGCCAGCAACCACGGTTAAGAAATCAACACCGGTTTTTTCGGAAGTAAGACCACCGGTACCTTTTGCGCACCAAAAACAAAACATTAACGACTTTAAACGGCAGCCTTTATTAATAAGCCCTATATCTTTCGCCGGACCTTGCCTGGTTAAAGGCGATGTAAATGGCGATGGCCTGGAAGATGTATATGCCGGCGGCAGTGCGGGGCAAGCGGGGGGGTTGTACCTGCAACAAAAAGGGGGTAAATTTATTTTGAAAGCAAACGCTGCTTTTGCCGCCGATAAAAACAGCGAGAACGTGGATGCTTTGTTTTTGGATGCCAACCACGATTCTAAATTAGATTTATACGTGTGCAGCGGTGGTTATGGCAATTTTATGCCCGAAGATCCTCTACTGCAGGACCGGCTTTATCTAGGCGATGGAAAGGGTAATTTTGCAAAAAGTGCCGCTGCTTTGCCGCGAATGCTAACGAGCACGAGTTGCGTACGAGCCGCTGATATAAACCACGATGGTTATTTAGATTTATTTGTCGGGGGCCGGGTTATTCCGGGCCGTTATCCCGAAGCTCCCCGCAGTTATGTATTAATAAACAATGGTCAGGGCAAGTTCACGGATCAAACGGCAGCTCTAGCGCCGGCGCTTCAAAAAATTGGCATGGTAACCGATGCGGTCTGGCAGGATTTAAACAACGATAAGACTCCGGAACTGATTGTAGTAGGCGAGTGGATGCCGGTGGCCGTTTTTAGTAATACCAACGGCAAATTACAGGACGCTACCAAAACTTATTTTAGCAAAGAGTATCGGGGCTGGTGGAATAAAATTTACGTGAATGATTTCAACCACGATAACAAACCAGATTTGGTACTGGGTAATGCCGGACTAAATTCGCAGTGCAAAGTTTCGGAGAAGCAGCCCGCCGATTTATTCTATAAAGACTTTGATGATAATGGCTCCGTCGATCCTATTCTTTGTTTTTACATGCAAGGCAAAAGCTACCCATACGTCAGCCGCGATGAATTACTGGAGCAAATGAGCATTATGCGTACCCGTTTCCCGGATTATAAAAGCTATGCGAACGCCACATTAAAAGATATTTTTAAACCCGAGGAATTACAAGGAGTTCAACAATTATCGGCTACTTACCTGTCAACGGCTTATTTTCAACTGGATGCTAGCGGAAAATTCGTGGAGAAAGCTTTACCCATTCAAACGCAATTTTCGCCGGTTTATGCTATTACCGCTCTGGATTATAACCAGGATGGAAATTTGGATTTACTTATGGGGGGTAACAGCAATCAGGCTCGTTTGCGTTTTGGCAAAGCCGATGCTAATTACGGTACGCTGCTGCAAGGAAACAGTAAAGGAGAATTTACTTACGTACCCCAGCTTCAATCGGGCCTGCAAGTAAAAGGCGACGTAAGAAGCATTATTAATGTGAATCAAATAGTTTTATTTGGCCGGAATCAGCAACCTATTGTGGCTTATAAAGCCCAAGCGCCAGGTAAAAAGTAGATGGAAAAATTTTTCAATTACGGTTTCGCAAGATTTAGTAAGAAAGGTCGGGATACATTCTTCCGGTCTTTTTTTGGTAAATAATGATAGTTTTTACTCTACAGCAAAACTTTTATTTATACTAGATGGAACTATAAAAGTCGTACTCAGAGCAGTTTGTCTTTGAAGTCTTTTCAAGTCTCTATTCATTGGTGCTATCTTCTTTGAGCCGTAACCTGTTTGCCTCGTGGCCGGTGGGCCTCATTTGGCTCTTCCGGGCGGGTCTAAGCCTCCTTTCCTCGTTCCTCGGAATGTCTCCTCCGTCGACACCGGAACCTTAGAAAGCCCTTCATAGCCAAACTGGTGTCATTTATTCTTGGCTAACTAATTCTAATTAAAACCAGTAAATACGTCTTATTTGTTTCAATTTGGTATTATTCCAGTCTTGTCTCTTCAGGATAAATAAACGAGTAATATGTTCTGAAAAATTCAAGTTAACTTTTTTTAGTCCTGTAAATTTTGAAATGCAACGCAAAAAGCAGTAGTAATACGGCCTTCTTATTTTGTTCGGAATATATTTTACGTGTTAATTCCGGTTAAATAATGAAAATTTTTAACTCCCTAATTCGTTCTTAAACAGCTAGTAAGCAGAGATAAATAAGTAGTAAGCTCTGGCGTTATTTTTGCGATGCAACCATTAATGCCGATAAGGAGTCTTAGGGGAAAGTTGTTAAATTAATTAAAAGAAGTAGTTCATGCGTTGGCTGTTAAATATTGTGTTTGTAGTGTTATTACTTATTACGGCGTCTTTTACGGCCCGGTACATTAAAGCCGAGGCGTTTCCGGCGGGTAAGCAAGTAACCTGGCAAGTTGCCGCTTCCGATTCGAGAATAGATAAATAAAAACAAACATTAAAAATCAAGCGGGCTTAAAGGCCCGCTTTTTGTTTCCGGAGGTTCTCGATCATATCCTGGGTCATGCGGGGTAAATCGTAATCGGGTTGCCAGTTCCAATCTTGCTGAGCAACCGAATCATCAATCGTTTCAGGCCACGAGGCGGCAATCTGCTGCCGGTAATCCGGTTTATAAGTAATTTTAAAATCCGGAATGTGCTTTTGAATGGAAGCGGCGATTTCGGCGGGCGAAAAGCTCATCGCCGTTAAATTATACGACGACCGGATTTTAATATTTTCCGTGGGCGCGTGCATTAATTCCAGCGTAGCTTTTAAGGCGTCAGGCATATACATCATGGGTAAATACGTGTCCTCGGCCAGGTAACATTCAAACGGAACTTCTTCCACGGCTTTGTAGTAAATATCCACGGCGTAATCGGTGGTACCTCCTCCCGGTAAGGCTTTGTAGCTGATTAATCCCGGATAGCGCAAACTGCGGATGTCTAAATGGTAGCGCGTAGCGTAGTATTCGCAGAAGCGTTCGCCGGCTAATTTGCTAATGCCGTACACGGTATTGGGGTCCATAATGGTGTGTTGCGGCGTGTGCTGACGCGGCGTATTGGGGCCGAAAACCGCAATGGAACTAGGCCAGTAAACTTTGGCAATTCCTTTTTCTAAGGTCAGGTCCAGAATATTTTCCAAACCTTTCATGTTGATTTTCCAGGTAAACTTCGGGCGTTTTTCGCCGGTAGCCGATAATACGGCGGCCAAATGATAAATTTGCGTAAATTCATGTTTATACGCCAGATCAGCTAAATGATGCCGGTCGAGCACATCCAGAATTTCAAACGGCCCCGATTCGGCTAATTCACGTTGTTTCGGAACGGCAATGTCCGCCGCAACTACCTGCGCATCGCCGTATATTTTTCGTAGTTCCAGCGTAAGTTCGGCGCCTAACTGGCCACAAGCGCCAATAACCAGTATTTTATCTTTAAGAGAAATCATGCTATATTTTAGAATTAGATGGCTCTGGATCAGGAAAGCATTAACCGAAACCGCATTCAAAGTTATATTTGATTTGATATCTTTGCAAAAAGTTAAATTTTAACCCGAAATAAGGTTTAACCCCAGTTTAATCAGCAGCCTAAACCAACCGTTAAATAAAGTTTAAATTTTACATTCTGTAATACCGAAGCGTATGACCTTTGAGGAAGACCTAACCAAACGACACATAGATATAACGGCTTTTGCTGTCGGCGATCCGGAAAGATATGCCGCGTGGCGATTGTTGTACGAGCAGGTTCATCCGAATACTTTTTATACCTCGGTAAAAATGGTTATTAACGAGGTAAGGCGACAGTTTTGGCTCCAGGAAGTACCCAAACCTACAGCAGCTTCGGCGCCAACGACAGCTAAACCAGTTGTGCGTCGGGCAACCGGAACCGTGCCCAGTACCGCTTCTGCTATTCCGGATGAGCCTTCGCCTTCCGTAAATCGCACCCCGGAGCCAGCGCCGCGCACCCGGCCGATCATCCGCCGCCCCGCCGTAACCGAAACTGCCGTACCCGAAGAAAAAGAACCTGTTCCGGAAAAACCAGCGCCTACTAACACGGAGGCAACTTCCCCAGAAGCTCCCAACCCCGGCCGCGCACGTCCCGTTTTCCGGCGGCCAGCAGCCGAAACGACAGGTAATACTTCTGCCGAAAGTGAAATTAAATCAGAAACTAAGCCAGAGATAGCACCGGAAGTTACTAGCCCATCTACCGACGGGGCGAAGCCGCCCCGTCCAAGGCCTGTTTTCCGAAAGCCAGGTTCTCCCGACGAAAAAGCTACGGAAGCAGGTATAGTCAATGAATTTCCGGACGGCAATAGTGCTACTTCATTACCCGAACACAGTAACCCAAACCCTACTGAGGGCCCCAAACCAGCACGCCCAAGGCCAGTATTTAAGCGACCTGCCCCGGTAAATTCAATAGAGACTGAAAAAGCAGCTGCAACGCCGGAAAGTCCTGTTTCTACTAATATCCCGGCCGAGATTCAGACAAAACTGACCGAGGAAAAATCTGTGGAGACTTCTCCCGAAACTCCTAAGCCACCCCGGCCGCGGCCAGTATTTAAAAGGCCCGCACCGACAAATGTAACGGAAACCCCGGAAACGAAAGCAGTTGAAACAAAAACAGAAGTTAACCCGGAACCAACTTCAACGCCCGAAGCGCCTAAATTTCCCCGTCCCCGCCCGGTAATGAAGCGTCCGTTACCTCCCGCTGAACCTACCGTAACGGAATCATCAATTGCAAATGTAACTAATGTTCAGAGTTCTGGGCCGGAAATTCAAAATTTAGAAAACAGCAAGCAAGAGGCACTTTTAAATGAACCAAGTGCCGCTACTACAACGCCCTTATCTGAATCTTCGGAAGTGCCCGTGGCCCCGAAAACACCCCGGCCGCGGCCCATTTTCAAGCGGCCAACTCAGTCTGACTCGCCGGAAAATACAACTAACAATAATTCTGGAAAAGAGTAGTTAAATTTGGTAGAAAGAAGTTTGAAAATTTATTTTGACTAGGATAGTTGCTTTTGCGGAGATGTAACATAGGGCACCTCTACAGAAAACAGCTCTTATTTATAACCTAAATCTATGGTCCGTGGACTATGGACTAACGACTAAAAAACATGTACGAAACGCTAAAGCCTGATCTGGAACAGCAACTCGCCGAAATAGAAGAGGCCGGTTTATATAAGAAAGAACGCATTATTACAACACCCCAAGGAGCCGAAATCGAAACTTCGGAAGGCAAGGAGGTTTTGAATTTTTGCGCGAATAATTACCTGGGCTTATCGTCGCACCCAATGGTAATTGAAGCCGCTAAACGGGCCATTGAAACCCATGGTTACGGTTTATCATCGGTACGGTTTATTTGCGGCACCCAGGATATTCACAAAGAACTGGAACGTAAAATAGCTGAATTTTTAGGCACCGAAGATACTATTCTGTACGCGGCGGCTTTTGATGCGAACGGGGGTGTTTTTGAGCCTCTCTTCGGCGAAGATTCTGCTATAATCTCAGATGCTTTAAACCACGCTTCTATTATCGACGGCGTACGTTTGTGCAAGGCGCAACGTTTCCGGTATAACCACAACGATATGGCTGATCTGGAAGTAAAATTACAAGAAGCCCAAAGTGCCCGGCACCGCATTATTGTAACCGATGGTTCCTTTTCCATGGATGGTACCATTGCGCAGCTCGACAAAATTTGCGACCTCGCCGATCAATATAAAGCTTTGGTAATGATAGATGAGTGCCATTCTTCGGGTTTTATTGGCAAGACTGGACGGGGTACGCACGAATACCGTCATGTAATGGGCCGGATTGATATTATCACGGGTACTTTAGGTAAGGCTTTAGGTGGAGCGATGGGTGGTTTTACCTCGGGCCGAAAAGAAATTATTCAGCTGCTGCGGCAGCGTTCGCGCCCGTATTTATTTTCTAACTCACTAACGCCGGCGATAGTCGGCGCTTCCATTGCGGTACTCGACATGCTTTCCGAAACAACGGAACTGCGCGATAAACTGGAATGGAATACGAAGTATTTCCGCGAGAAAATGACCGCTGCCGGTTTCGATATTCGCCCCGGCGAACACCCGATTGTACCTATTATGCTTTACGAAGCAAAACTGGCGCAGGAATTTGCGGCTCGTTTACTGGATAAAGGTATTTACGTGATTGGATTTTACTACCCGGTAGTACCGCAAGGGAAAGCCCGCATTCGCGTGCAGTTATCGGCCTCGCACACCCAGGAACACCTGGATAGAGCCATTCAGGCCTTTACAGAAGTGGGTAAGGAGTTAGAAGTTCTAAAATAATCTTTGACTAAAACAAATACGAAAAGCCGCTCTTAAAAGGAACGGCTTTTTTGTGCAAATTATTTATGTTTATTTAATTGTTGGTTCTGCGGCTAAATGGTATTTATCTGCCGGCAAATGCCACCATTACTTATAACTTAAACCATTTTTCTTCTTTTGTACAAAAGAAAATATTAGCTGGGAATACTAAATTTTGCCGGAATAAAGGCGTATTTTGTTCAGAGTTAATTACTTCCCGGTCCATTTTAATTTTTTACTGCAATATCAGGAAGTCCGATCAATAAATTATATGTACTAGTGTCCTGACAAAGTAAATTTTTAGAATAACTTTTATGGGTGAAGTAAATGGGAAGAGTGTTTAATCTTCATTTCTAATTCCTGATTTTTACTTTTTAATTTAGCGAAGCACCGGGTAAGTATTCGTTAAACCAGTTACCTAGTTTATCTTAGTAACTATTGAGGTAGAATTTTATCTACTAAATTTAAATTCAAAAATTTCAGTTGCTTTGAAAAAATATATATTAACCCTAATACTCCTGCTGCTATTTGCATGTAGCAGTTATGCCCAAAAAACTACCATTATCCAAGCCGAAGATCTTCCACGCCAGCAATACCCAGTGTCCGGAACCGCGGTGGAATTGTTTCAAAACGAAAAAGCATTTGCAGCTTTTCTGACGCAGGTGGAACCCAACGTAAAGAATACTTTAGAAAGATACGAGTTTGCCGACAAAGCTGTAGAAATACAATTGCTGTTGACACTGCGGGATATTTACTCTTTACAAGGCAAGTATCAGCCGGCTGAACAATTCCTCCAACAGGCCAGAGAAGCGGAAACAAACCTTGCAACAAAACTTACCGCTGGCTTATTACAGGAAGCTATGCTTCGGGCGCTTACGGATACGAAAGGCAAAATGGATGAGAACTTCAGAAAAGCTTATGCTAAGTATTTAAAAGAGTTAGTAAATAATTTACCCTGGACGATTGTACAGGAAAATATAAAGCAAATAAAGTCCAGCGCAGAAAACAGAAGCAAAGAAAAGATTCTTAGTTGGATTCAAACGAGTATAGAACCTGCGGTAATAAAGAATCACTCGCTTGGAAATGCACAAGCAAATCAGCTAATCTGGTTTAAAAACCTGGAGAAATTCTATTTATTTACCGATAAGGAAACGGTTAAGATTTTAACCAAATACATAGATGCGCACGAAAATATAGCTTCCAATTATAATTATAATGCCGCTTTTAACCCTTTGTTCTATAATAAAAACGGCAACGAATACCGGAGTGCCAGCGGTAATCCGGGACCAAAGTACTGGCAAAACAAAGCCGATTACGAAATAGCAGTAAAATTAGACGAAGCTAAAAATGAAATTGCCGGCTCGGTAGTTTTAACCTACACCAATAATAGCCCGGAAGAATTGCCCTTTATCTGGCTGCAATTAGAACAGAACTCCTTTAAACAAGACGCGCGCGCTACGGCTATTTTGCCGTTAACCGGGAGCCGCTACGGCAGCCACGGACAAGTATTTGATGCGGGCTACAAAATAAAAGCAGTTTCCCTGGTTTCGCTGAATAACAAAAAAGAGAAATCAGTTACTTCCCTTACGTACACCACGCAAGATACCCGCATGCAGGTTTTCTTGCCAGCCGCAGTTAAGCCGCAAGGTGGCCAATTAAAGCTTCAAATTGACTATTCTTTTATTGCACCCTCTTACGGCTCCGACCGGCTGGGGGTATTAGAAACCAAGAATGGTAAAATTTTTACTATGGCGCAATGGTATCCCCGGGTAGCCGTTTTCGATGATATCTCGGGTTGGAATGTAAATCCCTATTTAGGACCATCGGAGTTTTACTTAGAATACGGCGACGTGGATATGAAAATTACCGTTCCGGCGAATCATTTGGTGGTAGGTTCCGGCGAGTTAATCAATCCGCAGCAAGTATATACTGCTGATCAGCAGAAAAGATGGACCAACGCCGCGCAAAGTGAGCAAACAATAGCCATCCGGTCGGCAGCGGAGCTAAAAAGTGCAGCTTCCCGGCCCACCGGAAAATCGGAGCTAACCTGGCATTTTAAAATTACCAACACCCGCGATGCTGCCTGGGCTTCGTCGGCGGCGTTTATCGTGGATGCCGCCAGAATTAATCTTCCCAGCGGTAAAAAATCACTGGCGGTATCTGCTTATCCCGAAGAAAGTGCGGGTAATGATAAATGGGGAAGATCTACCGAATACACCAAAGCTTCCATCGAAAATTATTCTAAGCAATGGTACGAATACCCTTACCCCGCGGCCACCAACGTGGCGAGTATTGTAAGCGGCATGGAATATCCGGGCATTGTTTTTTGCGGCTGGCAAGAACAGAAGGGAAGTTTATTCGGCGTTACCGACCATGAATTTGGCCATACCTGGTTTCCGATGATTGTGGGTTCTAACGAACGTTTATACGCCTGGATGGACGAAGGATTTAATACTTTCATTAACTTTTTGGCTACGGAAAATTTTAACCAAGGGGAATACAAACAGCCTAAGTTAGACCTGCATAAAATAGCGCCTAATTTAACGGCACCTAATTTAGAGCCGGTTTTTAGCAGCCCCGATAACATGAAAGAGGCCAGCATCGGGAATTTGGCTTATTACAAACCGGGTCTGGGCTTATCCATATTGCGAAACCAGATACTAGGAGTGGAGCGGTTTGACCGCGCGTTTCGCACCTATATTAACCGTTGGGCTTTTAAACACCCCACCCCCGACGATTTTTTTAGAACCATGGAAAATGTGGCCGGCGAAAACTTAAATTGGTTTTGGCGCAGCTGGTTTCTGAATAACTGGCGATTGGATGTGGCGGTTACCGAAGTAGTATATGTAAACAGCCAGCCCGAAAAAGGCGCTTACATTACCATTACTAATCTGGAAAAAATGCCGATGCCGGTAATTTTGGAAATAAAAACGGCCAGTGGTAAAACTGACCGGCTGCCATTACCGGTTGAAATCTGGGAAAGAAATGTAAGCTGGACTTTTAGATACCCGTCCACCGAAAAAATCGAATCGGTAACGTATGATCCCGATCATGTTTTCCCGGATCACAATGAAAGCAATAATGTTTGGGAAAGTAGCAACGGTGTTTTACCTAAAATGAGTTTAAATCAAAAGTAATTGCCGCTAGCAAAAAAAGAATACTGTAAAAGGTAGGCTTAATTAAATGATTTAAAGTGTGTTTAATATAAAATTAGGCCATAAAGGTGCCCTGCGGGGTAGGCATACACTTTTATGGTAAATACCCGTTCATTCCTATTTTTAACCTTCTTTTCACTTAAATAATAAAGCTATGCACCGTAAAATTACTTTTCTCTTTTCTTTATTTCTGTTATTAGGCGCTACTGGTTGCGAAGAATTCTACGACATTGTGGATGAACTCAAACCCCGCCCGCCAAAGTCGAAAGCGTTTGCTACGGGTTTAACGGCTCCTTTAGGCGTAGAGAGCGATGCGCAGGGGCAATTGTGGGTTACTGAAGCCGGCACTGGCCAAAAAAACGATGGACAACTTTCTTTTATTACCGCCCAGGGAGAAGTGCATCCCGTAGTTCAAGGTTTTACTTCGGTTGCTAGTCCCGAAGGAGCAATTTTTGGCCTTAATCATCTTCTGCTGAAAGATAACATTTTGTACATGCTGCATGGGGTAGAAGGCAAGCTCTACAAACTAAATATTTCTACTTATCAACCCGGGGATAAGCCTTTAAAAGCTTCCGACCTGGAGTACGAAGACATTGGTGCTTTTGTAAAAGAATATTTTAACACCGAAGAAACGGATATTTTTAATCTGACGGTTGGCCCGGAAGGAGATTTGTATATCGTAGATGCAGCCGCGAACGCCGTTATCCGGCGGGATGCCGAAACTAAAGAATTAAGCGTGTTTGCCGCTATTCCCCCCATCGACAATCCGGGCGGAGAACCAGACCAGGTACAGGCAGTACCCACCGGAATTATTTTCGACGGGGAAAAATTCCTGGTTTGTACCTTTACGGGCTTTCCTTATCCGGCCAAAAAAGCTACTATTTATCAAATTGATTTAGCCGGAAATACCTCCGTTTACCAAACCGATTTATCTATTTTAACCGACATGGAGCTAGGGGTAGATGGGAAACCAGTGGTGTTAGAATATGGTACCTGGACCGGAGAAACATTTATTCCTAATTCCGGCCGTCTAGTATTATCTACCTCTCACAAGAATATTTCATTATTAAATAATCTAAATTTTCCGAACTCCATTGAAAAAAGCGGCCCAAAAACTTTTTACATCGCTCAAACATTTGATGGAGAAATAAGAAAAGTCACTTTCTAACCTGTTTACGGCTATTTACACCTAAATAAAACAGCCGCTCCTTATTTGGAGCGGCTGTTTTATATTTTAATTTTTTATTTCGGCGGTAGACTCCGTTAAAGTTGCATTATCTTTTTTTACTTCAATTAATTCTGTTTTTACGGCAGTTTCAATAAACCGTGCCCGGTTTTTAGGTAAAATGGGCGCGGCCCCACCGAGTCCGACCCCCATGGAGGCCAGAACAATAAGACACACGATACCCGCTAGCTTAATTATTTTGCTTAATTTTTTCATGATTTAGGAAATAAATATTAAAAGGTTACACACCGTGGAACCCAAAAATCTTAATGAAACTTAATTGTTTCTGCCAAGAGCAGGCAGGGAAAAGATTAGCTTAAGCGAGAAGCGGCGGGTTTTCTTTTGAATGGGCGGGAATAATTTTAAGTAGACAAAACTTTTGTAAAGTTTTAACCCAGAAGTACTGTTTGGCGGCTAGGGCAAACCTAACTTGGTAGATCTGGTTATGCCCGAATAATATTTGCTCAAACTGAAATAAGTATAAATTATAATAATTTAACTTCTTTTTAAAGCCAAGTTGTACCGCCCTTCTTAATGATATAGATTTCTGACTATTGGAATATACCGGAAGAACAAGCTCCGTTAAACTAACTTGTGGTGGCTGATAATTATAATAAATAGTATATCCCGAACACGTAAGTACGCTGAGAAGCCAGGTTACCGTTAATAGTAACTTAGCAAATTCTTTTCGGTGATAGTTGTGGTAATTAGCAAACATATTTTAATGGATATCCCATTGCTGTTGATTGCTTTTGCCGTAATGGTGTATGCACCTTCTTTCGCATGGTACCAATTTTTGTTTAAAGAAGGTACGTTTTCAATATAAATCAACTGTTTTACTGTACCCTCTCCTGGAGCCAATTTCCGGCCGTTCTTACTCCAAATATTGGCGAATTAAGTGCGAAACTACTCAACTACAAGAAGGTTGGTCACGGTCTGGGCGGCAGAGTGATCCTCCCAACTCCATACCAGATTGTTGTTACCATCGAATTCTACCGCGTGCGGCCCCGTGCCGACGTTGCCGTCGCCGAGCCAATTGGCAATGAGGATGTTGCCGTTGGGAACAACGCTGTAGCCCGAGAACTTTCTCAGCCGCGCTTTCGGGTGATTGGTCATGCCGCCCCAGTACTTGATGATAGCGCCAGTCGGGCTGAGCTGTAGCAGCTTGTTGTCATCCTTACCGGGTTGATACAAGTTGCCGACAGGACCCATCGTGGCCTGCGTGTCGCCGTTGGCAAGGCGATTAGCGACGTATCCCTTACCACCGTACAGCAACTGCTGCCAGACAATAGTGCCGGTCGCATCTACCTCGATCACCTTATACTTTAAATCGTTGTTGGTGTCGCCGGTGATTAACGTGTGGCCGTCCGCCAGCCGACGAGCGAGGCGGAAGGTAGTAATATTATTGATCGTTATTTTCGAAACTTCCTTACCGGCGCTATTTACTTCCGATAACATTACTTTGGCGGGCGTACTGCCGGAAGCGCCTTTTGACCAACCGATCAATGTATTGCCATTAGCCAGGCGCTGCGCCGTCGAAACACCCGAATAGGTACTAATCGACCAGCCTTTGGCGCCCGTGGTACGGTCGTATTCGGCGGCGCCATTGCCGTGGCTCACGAGTATCTTGTTATTGGCGACCAATTGCAGGTCGCGCGAGCCGCTCGGAATCGATACTGTCCAGTTTTTAGAAGGGTCTTTTTGGTTGAGGAAAACAAGCCTATTAAAGCCATTATCAACCATATAAAGCGTGTGCTTTGTGCTGCCGGTATTATAAGTAAGGTTATCGATGTTTGGCCCGTTAGAACCAATGGTAGTTAATCGTATTTTGTTGGCTCCCGCTACTAAACTAACCGTTGCCGAAGAAACCGCCCAGTTCGCCCAACTTCCTGTGGAGGAAAAAGCCAGGCTTGCCGCAACTACGGTGCCATTCACCTGCAATTGTAAAGGCCGGTTAGTAGTGCCGCCATTGGCATGTCTGAATTGCAGCGTAAAGGAACCGGGGGTTGTCGCGTTAACGGTCCATTCGATAAAATCACCGGAGGCATGTACATAATCGGCAAAACCCGAACCGGTATAGCCGGGTTGATTAGTCGTTACTACTGCTCCGCTTAAAAAGGCTTGTTCTGCTTCAAGAGTTCCGGATTGCGTTACAACTACTTTAACTGCAAGATGATCGATATTGGGCCCATTGGCACCGGTTGTGGTTAAGCGTATTTTATTGTTTCCGGCAATTAAATTAGCGGTTGTCGAAGAAACAGACCAGGTTGCCCAACCGCCCGTAGAAGAAAAAGCAAGATTTGCAGCAGCTGTTACTCCATTTACCTGTAATTTTAAAGGTCGGTTAGTGGTTCCGCCATTGGCATACCTGAATTGCAGCATAAACGAACCGGCAGCCGTAGCGTTAACCGTCCATTCGATAAAATCATCTGTTGCATGTACATAATCAGCAAATCCGGTTCCGGTATAACCCGGTTGATTAGCAGATATTACCGCTCCGCTTAAAAAGGCCTGTTCCGCTTCATAAATAGTTGTTTCCGTTTCATTATGGGCAGTATTCTGCCTAGCATTTTCCGAAGGAGTAATTAATTCAAGCTCTTGTTTACAACCTGTAAAGCAGAAAGCCGCCGCAATAAGGAAATTAATAAACAAACTGCCTCCGGTAGGTAAATAATTGCCGTTAACCGAATTAATTTTTAACAATTTCATTTTGGTTACGTTTTAATTCTTAAAATTTAGTTACTGGTTTCTAATGACTGCAATAAAACTAAATAGTCCGGGTCATTAAAGGAGCTGTAGCCCGAGGTATTTAAAAAGAGGCGAGAGGCACTTTGTTGTGGAGGGTATTTGCCACAACCAAAATTCGTATAATAGAGGAGTTAATCTTTTGCTACTAAGAATTAACTCCTTCATTTAAAAGCTATTGTATCCGTATATTACAA
This sequence comes from Adhaeribacter arboris, assembly GCF_003023845.1. Taxonomy (NCBI): domain Bacteria; kingdom Pseudomonadati; phylum Bacteroidota; class Cytophagia; order Cytophagales; family Hymenobacteraceae; genus Adhaeribacter; species Adhaeribacter arboris. Next base: position 4,125,432 of record NZ_PYFT01000001.1, read on the forward strand.
CTTTTTGGGCAAATTTACAATACTGATTTTTCAGTATTTTCCGGCTACTATTGCATAGCATTGAATAACAAAGTGCCCTTAATTCTACTATTCTACCTTCACGCATCCGCTCATCCACTCATTCAAAATTCACTCATTCACCCATTCATTAAAAGCTTGCTACCAGCGCGTGCTGATTTTCCAGGGTCGTTAAATCCTGCAGTAAGTCGAGGGTTACCGGGCCGGGTTGGCCGTTGCCGATAATTTGGTCGTTTACCTGCACAATGGGGATAATGCGCTTGGTGGTGCTGGTCAGGAAGGCTTCTTTGGCTTGGGCCAGGTCGGTAAGCGTTACAGTTCCTGCTGCGGTGGGGTATTTTTTATCGGCGAGTTCCAGTACATTTTTGCGGGTAATACCTTTGAGTACGTCTTGTTCCGGGGTGCGCACCTGATTATCATGGGTGACAATAAAGAAATTACTGCGCGGAAACTCGGTTATAACCTCGTTGTGATAGTATAAAACATCCGTCGCACCCTGGGCTTTTACCTCTTTCATCAGCCGGATGCCAGTGGTGTAATTAATGGTTTTGGCCGGGGCTAACTCCCGCACGAAAGAATAAGTAATAATTTTAATTCCCTGCTGAATTATTTCTTCGGTGGGCAGACTTACTGGTTGTTGGGTAATAATGAGGTTGGGAGCAGCGGGGGTGTAGCCATCTTCGGAGTAGCCCCCAGTCAGAACCATTTTAATGCCCGATTCCGGAATCTGGTTTTTCGCCATTAACTGGTACAGCACTTTTTTAAGCTCATCCGGAGTAAAAGGCACTGGCAAATCCATGAGCCGGGCGGATTCGTAAAAACGGGCCAGGTAATCATCTAAAAACAAAGGCACGTTGTTTTGTATTTTAAAAAAATCGAAAATGCCGTAGCCCCGCTGCACCGCTAAATCGCTGATGTGCAAATAAGCTTTCTCTAGTGGTATAATTTCCTGCTGATGGTAAACGAAAAGGTTAGGGCTGGAGGGCATCGTGTTTTTTTAAAATTTTAAGCGTTTGTTCAATGGGTAAGGCCGGAATACGGTGTTGGTCGCGCCCAATTAAAGTTTCGGCCTTAAAAAGAGAATTTAAAATAGCTTCTTCCGTAGCTTCAATGGTAGCCAGAAACAAAGGCGTTACCTCATCGTTGCGCAGCAACGTTACGGTCTGGGTTTTTGCTTGTGTATTATGCGGAATACGCAGATTGGGGTGCGTGGAGAAAGCAATCACGTAATCGCCGCTGCCATTGGCGGCAATACCGCCGGTTTTACCTAAGCCCAGCAGGGCCCGTTTGGCCATTCGTTCTAGGTTACGCGCGTCCACGGGGGCATCGGTAGCCACCACCATCATGCAGGAACCATCGGCTTTCGCTTTCATTTGTTCGTTCAGGTAATTTTTTAATTCTTCGCCCACCGGCGCTCCGTTTATCTGCAATACGCCGCCAAAATTCGTTTGTACCAACACGCCCACGGTATACCCCCCCTGTTCCGGAGTAAGCTGCCGCGAAGCCGTACCCATGCCGCCTTTAAAGCCGAAACAAACTGTGCCGGTACCCGCGCCCACGTTGCCTTCGGCCACCGGGCCTTCATTTGCCTCTTGAATCGCTTGCCGCGCGTGCACCTCCGTTACGTGCCGGCCCCGAATATCGTTGAGGTACCCATCGTTGGTTTCGCCGACCAGCGCGTTTACCGATTGCACCTTTTCGTTGCCCGGCACTTGCAACGTATAGCTAATCAGAGCAGTTATAGCGTTGGCTACGTTTAAGGTGTTGGTGAGTAAAATAGGGGTTTCTAAGTTACCTAATTCTTGTACCTGCGTACTACCGGCTAATTTGCCAAACCCATTGCCCACGTACACCGCGGCCGGTACTTTTTCCTGAAAAATATTGCCACTATGGGGCACAATCGCCGTTACGCCCGTCCGGACGGTTTCACCTTCGTTTAATGTTACGTGCCCTACTTTTACACCGGGCACATCGGTAATGGCGTTGTTTTTACCCGGAAGCAAAATACCTATTTTCAGGCCGTATTCGCGGGCTCGCTTCCGCTCCTGGGCCCGTACGGCACCTACCACAATCAGCAGGATGAGCAGACAGAATGCTTTAGAAATAGATACCATAAAATGTTCGGCGGGTAATTTTTTCTGCTAATTAGTAAAATTTTAATCATGCACAAGAACAAGTAAATAAATTTAAAAGCTTAGTGTAAGTAAAATCTCAAACTAATTCCCGGACTTTACGGAGGAAAAGGAAAAGTACGGTTAAATTAATTGCCTTATTCCCTGCATCTTTGCTTAACTGGATTTTGCTGGCAGTTATTTGACTGGTACTTCCAGAACAAGAGCCCCCAATAACGCGGCGCGGAACACTGGAGCCCGTTCTGTTATTCCGGATGCTTTTCTGTTACTCCACATCCGGCTGTTTTCAGCGGAACCAAGTTGTTGCAAAACCGAACAAAAGTTGTATCAAAACCGGACGATTTTACGGGTAAAAATTAAAAAAAACAGCTGCATCTACTTGAAATACAGGCAGTTGTTAACGTGGCATTTTTATTAGTACAACTATAGCTAGGCTTTATTAAAGCACTGCTCGACTAAAAAGGAGCCGTTAACTGCTTATACCCAATAAATCATTATCCATTCTGACAACTCGACCATTCAACCACTATGTTAAAAAACTATCTGAAAATCGCGTTCCGTAACTTGTTACGCCACAAAGGGTATTCTTTTATAAATATTGCCGGACTGGCGGTTGGCATTGCTTGCTGCACGTTTATTCTGTTGTTTGTGCAGGACGAGCTTTCTTTCGAGAAAAACCATCGTAAAGCCAAAAATATTTACCGGCTCACGATTACCGTGGATAATAGCGGCACCCTGGAAAAAGCCGGCATTACTTCGCCGGCCATTGCGCCGCAGCTCAAGCAAGATTTCCCGGAAGTAAAGCAATTTGTCCGCTTTCTGAGTACTGGTAATCAATCTTTAATTCGCTACCACGATAAAGCCCTGTACGAAGCGAACGGCTATTTTGTAGATTCTACGCTGTTCCAGGTATTTGATTATCCGTTAGTGGCCGGCAATCCCAAAACCGCCTTAAACGAACCCAATTCCATTATCCTGAGCCAGGAACTCGCCCAAAAGTATTTCGGCACCGAAGATCCCATGGGTAAGATTATAGAACTGGAAACCCAATCCGCTAACACCTTAAAAGTAACGGGTATTCTGGCCGAGATCCCGCGTACTACCCAGGTGCGCCCGGATTTTCTGGTACCCATGCGCTTAGTGGGCGGCGGCTTTTTGAGCCAGTGGTTCGCGTACGGACTTGCTTCTTACATTCTGGTGAATGATCATTTTAATGCGGCCGCTTTTGAACAGAAATTACCGGATTTCACCAAAAAATACCAACCTCACTCTCCCGGTAATCCACCGCCGCCTTCGCTGCACCTTCAGCCTTTGCTGGATATTCACTTAAATGCCAATTACGGTGGACAAATAGCCCCCGTGAGCGATATTAAAAATGTGTACTTATTCTCGGCTTTAGCGCTGTTCATAATTTTACTGGCCTGCATTAACTTTATGAACCTGGCTACGGCCCGCTCGCAAAACCGTTCCAAAGAAGTTGGGGTACGCAAAGTAATTGGGGCTTCCCGCAGCCAGCTTATTCGGCAGTTCCTGAGCGAATCGTTAATTCTTTCGGGGTTGGCGCTGGTATTAGCTATTGCTATCGTGTATCTGGCGTTGAACTTATTTAATCAGTTATCCGGCAAATACATCCAGATCAATTTTTTAAGTAACCCGAGTTTATGGCTGGGCTTATTGAGCCTCACGTTTTTTGCGGGTATTGTAGCGGGTTTATATCCCGCCTTCTACTTATCGGGTTTCCGGCCGGTTCAGGTACTAAAAGGCAGATTCGGGGGCAGCACCAACGGGGCTACTTTACGGAAAGGCTTAGTCGTTTTGCAATTCGCTATTTCCATTGCCATGATTGTGGGTACGGCCGTGGTGTATAACCAAATGCAGTACGTGCAGAACAAGCGCCTGGGCTTTGATCAGGACCAAATGTTAGTGGTAAATATTCCGGGTAATTTGGATTTTAAAAAATCCCGGACCTTAAAAGAAGAACTATTGCAGTTACCGGAAGTAAAGCAAGCCACGCTCACCAGCTCCATTCCCGCCGACGAAAACTGGTGGCGTACGCCCATGCACCCCATGGGCAAAGGAAATTCCAAAGAAAATTCCATTATCGGGTTTGTGTTGCCCACCGATTTTGATTTTGCGAAAACCTTTGGCCTGGAGTTAAAAGCGGGCCGGTTCCTGAATAAAAGCTTTATCACCGATACGGCCCGGGCTATTATGCTCAACGAAGCCGCGGTAGCTGGTTTTGGCTGGCAAAAACCGGAAGATGCCTTAGGCCAGCGGATTAGCTATGGCGGCAACGATTCTATTGGCAGCGTAGTGGTAGGCGTACTTAAAGATTTTAACTTTCAATCGTTGCACCAGAAGGTAGAGCCTTTAATATTCAGCGCTAGTTCTAGCCGCGCTTCGTTTTTAGTAGTAAAAGTGCAAGGCGCCGACCTACCCGCTACCCTGGCCAAGCTCGAGCAAAAATGGAACGCTTTTGACGCCAAACACCCCTTTGATTTTACTTTTATGAACGATCGCTTGCAAAGCCAGTACCAGGCCGAAATACGCCTGGGCCGCATCTTCGCGGTATTTGCCGGTCTGGCTATTTTTATTGCTTGCTTGGGCTTGTTTGGTCTGGCTTCTTTCACCACCGAGCAGCGCACCAAAGAAATCGGTATCCGCAAAGTACTGGGCGCTTCGGTGAGCAACATTATGGTGATGCTATCCCGTGATTTTGTGAGGCTGGTGTTAGCCGCCAACCTGATTGCCTGGCCCATCGCGTGGTACGGCATGAGCCAGTGGCTGCAAGATTTTGAATACCGCACTCCTATTTCGTGGTGGATTTTTGGGATTGCCGCCGCTGCCGCTTTATTAATCGCCCTGGTTACCATTAGCGTGCATTCGCTCAAAGCCGCGGTGTCGAACCCGGTTACTGCCTTGCGGAGCGAATAGGCTCTGGACCATAATTTATCGGCAACAAGGAAAACCACGGGAATACGCCCCTGGTTTTCTCTTCTTTTTAAAGGTCTTATTTTGGATTTCTGCTAAACAGGAAAATGCTTAAATTTTATACATGCTGGTTCTGACGTAAAACAAGTAAAGCTATGTGGTACAATTATTTAAAAATTGCTTTCCGGAACTTGCTGCGGCACAAACTGTTTTCGTTCATCAACATCTTTGGGTTGGCCGTGGGCATGGCGGCTTGTCTGCTCATTGTGCAGTATGTCCGGCACGAATGGAGCTACGAAGATTTTCATAAAAACGCAACTAACGTTTACCGCGTAACGCTTGATTCTTACAAGGGTTCTGAATTTGTAGTTACCGATGCGGAAACGTACCGGCCTTTAGGCCCGACTTTAAAAGCCGAAATGCCCGAAGTCCGGGAATTTGTCCGGATGCACGAATATTTCGGCAAAGAATTCGGCACTCCGGGCCGTTCGTTCATCGAGAACCGGGTATATGTAGCCGACCCTTCTGTTTTTAAGGTGTTTACTCACTCATTTATCTACGGCGACCCGGCTACTGCCTTATCCGCCCCGTTCCAGGTAGTTATTACCGAATCCACCGCTAAAAAGTATTTTGGGCACACTAACGTGCTCGGAAAATTGCTGCAGCTTTCCCGGTACACCGAAAAGAATAATCTGATTATTGCGGGCGTAATCGCCGATGTGCCGCCCAATACGCACCTGAAGTTTGATATTTTAATCGCGTTTCCAACCCTGAAACAATGGGGCGAATCTTTTGATAGTTGGGAATCTAACAACGATTATACTTATTTGCTGCTAGCGCCAAATACTCAATTACAGGCTTTTAATCAGAAATTATTTACTTTTTCGAAAAAACGGTTAAAGGCCGAAATAGTTGTTGCGGAGCCGCTTAAAAGTATTCATTTGTATTCGCATAAGAGCTACGAACCCGAAGAAAACGGAAACGCCGGAACCGTATATTTCCTGCTGGGTATTGCCTTTATTATTATAATAATTGCCTGGATTAATTACGTGAATTTAGCTACGGCCCGAGCCGTGGGGCGGGCCAAAGAAGTAGGCATCCGGAAAGTAATTGGCTCTTCCCGGCTTAGTTTAGTAAAGCAGTTTATGCTGGAATCTTTCGTGGTAAATGCGCTAGCGGCTTTGTTTACCTTGGGTTTACTAAGCCAGGGATTAGTAGCTTTTCGCGTCGTAACCGGTATTCCGCTCACTAGTTTCTCGGATGCGGTTTTCTGGGGTATTTTTTGCGGCTTATTATTAGTTGGTTCTTTGCTGTCGGGTATTTATCCGGCGTTTGTGCTGGCCGCTTTTAAAACGGTAAATGTTTTAAAAGGCAAATTCAGCCACTCCGTTCATGGCCTTTGGCTACGAAAAGGCTTAGTAATAGGGCAGTTTGCGGCCACCATTCTGGTTATAGTGGCCGCATTTACCATTCACCGGCAGATTTCTTTTATGCGGCAACAGGATTTAGGCATGAACCTAAACCAAGTGCTGGTCGTGCGGGCGCCGCAAGCCTTAGGTCCTGATTCGCTTAGTCGAAATCTCGGAGCAAGCTTTAAAAATGAGCTGTTGCGTAACCCGGAAATAAAAATGGTTTCTAATGTCGGATCGTTACCGGGCTTAGACGTAAACGATTTAAATTCTACGAGTATAATGCCCTACGGCACTTCGAGTGGGCAAACCGGTTATACGTACTATCATTTTGCTATTGATGCCGACTTTATTCCTGTCCTGGATTTAGAAATCATTGCCGGCCGTAATTTTCTGGCGGATCGCCAAAATCAAAACGAAATTATTGTAAACGAAGAATCGGTCCGGCTACTAGGCTACCAAACTGCTGCCGAAGCAATAGGTAAGCGCACTACATTTAAAACGGATGATAAAATGCCCTACTCCATTATAGTTGGAGTGGTTAAAAACTATCACCATCATTCCTTAAAAAATGCCTTTATCCCTTTAATATTTCGGTACTACCCGTATACTAACAACTATATAGCCCTGCGCCTAAATAGCCCGAATATACCCGGAGCGCTAAAAAAGGTGGAAGCTACCTGGCAGACTCTTTATCCGGGTAAAGCTTTTTCTTATTTTTTCCTCGACGACAAGTTTGACCAGCAGTACCGGGCAGACCAGCAATTGAACCTCATTTTTACTTTTTTCTCGGGTATCGCCATTTTATTGGCCTGTTTGGGCTTATTTGGGCTGGCTTTCTTTACCATTGTGCAACGCACCAAAGAGATTGGTATCCGCAAAGTACTGGGCGCGTCCCTGAGCAGTATTCTGTTTTTATTATCTAAAGATTACATAAAGTTAATTCTGATAGCGAATGTTCTGGCTTTACCGCTGGCCTGGTGGGGCATGTACTCCTGGCTGCAGAATTACGCTTTCCGCATCCCGCTTACCGCTTGGATATTTGTTATTCCGGCCATTATTATTTTAATGATTGCCTTGCTAACGGTGAGTACGCAGACTATTAAAATTGCTTTAGCCAACCCGGTAGATGCGTTGCGCAACGAGTAAGAATAAGAACTTAGAACCTTTTAATTGTTGCAGCTATGTTTTATACGCACTTTCTCGTCGGAACCCGGAACTTACTTCGCCACCGGTATTATACCTTGCTCAACGTGGTGGGTTTGGCCGTGGGGTTAGCCTGCGCCTTGCTCATCTGGGTTTTCGTGCGGTTTGAAAGCAGTTTTGATCAGTTTCATGCGCATCCGGAACGCATTTTCCGGGTGGTCACGGAACTACGATTCGACGACCATACCGGCCATCAGTCGGGCGTACACGTGCCCTTTCCGGCCGTTTTGCGCACCGACTTTCCCGAAGTAAAAGTAACGCAATTATCGCATTACGGGGGCAGTCAGGTTACCGTACTAAACGAGCAAAAAAACGCGACGCCCAAAATGTTCCGGGAAGACGTGGGGGTATTTTTTCTGGAGCCGGAATTTTTTAAAATTTTTAATTTTTCTTTTCTGCGGGGCAATCCCCAAACCACTTTATCGGCGCCCAACCAGGTAGTGCTTACCCAACAAGCGGCCGAGCAGTATTTCGGCAGTTGGCCAACGGCAGTTGGTAAGTTTATTCAAATTGATGATAAAACCTTACAAGTAGTGGGCATTTTGCGGAACCCGCCCGTTAATTCTAATTTTCCTTTAAAAGTATTGGTCTCGTTTGCTACGTTGCAACCTTCTATCAAAAACAAAGGCTGGAACGGCATCGACAGCGACTTTCAGTGTTTTGTGGCCTTACCGGAAAACGTATCGGCCGGCCGGTTTCAGCAACTGCTCACCGCTGCGCACGATAAAAACGTGGCTCCTCCTAAAATTACTCATCCTACGCTCCAGCCCTTAGCGGATCTGCACTTTAACCAAGAATACGGCACTTTTACCGGTTCTACGGTTACGCGCCAGACTTTGTGGTTATTTGCGGGCATCGGCGTTTTTCTTATTCTGATGGCCTGCGTAAACTTTATAAACTTAGCTACCGCTTTGGCCGCGAAACGTTCGAAAGAAATTGGCGTGCGCAAAGTATTGGGGGGCAGCCGCTGGCAATTGTTTCGCCAGTTATTAACCGAAACCGGTCTGGTGATTTTAGTGGCCATGGCACTGGCCATCGGGCTGGCTTACCAAAGTTTTCCGTGGCTGAAACAATTATTAAAATTACCGGAAAGTCTCTCGCTTTTTTCCGGGGAGATTTTGTTTTTTGTACTCGGCGTAATGGGCTTGGTTACCTTGCTCGCCGGCACGTATCCGGCTTTGGTATTATCGGGTTTTCAACCGGTATTGGCTTTAAAAAGCAGGGGTATTACGCAAACCGTGGGCGGTATTTCGTTGCGCAAAGCTTTGGTGGTGGTGCAGTTTAGTATTTCGCAGGTTCTCATTGTCGGAACGATTCTGATTATCAATCAGATGAATTTTGTGCAAAACCAGGACCTGGGTTTTCAAAAAGACGCCTTAATTTTTTTACGGATGGATAGCGATAGTTTGAGTCAACTAAAATTTCGCGCCTTTAAAGACCAACTATTACAAAACCCTCTTATTCAGCAGGCCAGTTACAGCAGGGCCTTACCCGCCGATATCGACTTTAACTCGAGCCGGGGCATCGAACAATTTGATAATAAAAGCTTACCGGCGTACCTGGAGCCGCAGGTAAAACTGGCCGATACGGCTTACTTCCGGACGTATGGCTTGCAATTAATCGCCGGCCGAAAATACCAGCCCGCCGATACCATGCGGGAGTTAGTGGTAAACGAAACGTTCCTCCGGAAAGTGGGCCTTGTGCATCCAGCGCAAGCCATCGGTAAAACCATTCGTTTTTACGGCCAGCCCGCTTTACCCATTGTGGGGGTGGTAAAAGATTTTACTAACTCCTCGCTGCACGACGAAATTGCGCCCGTTATCATGAGCACCCGTACCGACCGGTACCAAACTTTAAGTCTGAAAATCAGCACCCAGAACATTGCCCAAACCATTCAGGTAGTAAAGCAGCAGTGGCAGCAGACTTTTCCGGAAAAAGTGTTCGATTACCAATTCGTCGACGAAAAGCTGGCCCAATACTACGAGCAGGACGAAAAAATGCTGCGCTTGTTTAAAGCTTTTGCCGGGGTGGCTATTTTTATCAGTTGCTTGGGTTTGTTTGGTTTAATGGCTTTTACCGCGCAGCAACGCACCAAAGAAATTGGGGTGCGCAAAGTACTGGGCGCTACCGTTACGAATATTGTTTCCCTGCTTTCTGTAGATTTTTTAAAATTGGTATTGCTGGCTAATGTGATTGCCTGGCCCCTGGCCTGGTGGGGCATGAACCAATGGCTGCAAAATTTTACGTACCGCACGCCTATTTCGTGGCAATTATTCGCGCTGGCGGGCGGGGCAGCATTACTAATTGCTTTCGTTACTATCAGCTTTCAGGCCATTAAAGCCGCAGTAGCGAACCCGGTTGATGCTTTGCGCAGTGAGTAATGCCGGATTTTCTAAACTTGGGCTCTAACAATTTAAAATTTTACAACCATGTGGTATAGTTATTTTAAAATTGCGTTGCGCAACTTATTCCGGCAAAAAGCTTATTCTTTTATTAATATTTTTGGTTTAGCTGTTAGTATGGCTTGCAGCATTCTGATCTTAATCTGGGTGCAGGACGAGCTAAGTTACGACCGGTTTCACACGCACGCCGACCAGCTTTATCGCATTACTTGCAGTATGCCCGATATTAAGGCGGCTACCAGTGTAGTTCCGATGGCACCAGCTCTAAAGGCCCAAATGCCCGAAGTAGAAAATACCGTGCGGTTATGGCGTTCTACTAATTTATTTGAGGTAGCAAATCGTAAGTTCGAAGAAAAGGACGTGATTTTTGCCGATGCTACTTTCCTGGAAATGTTTTCTTTTCCGCTCCTGCAAGGTGATCCAAAAACCGCGTTGCTGCGCCCGGATGGAATAATAATTACGGAAGCCACAGCCCAAAAATATTTCGGCAAAACGAAGGCACTCGGTCAGATGATCCGCAAAGACAATCAGGATAATTTTGTGGTAACGGGTGTTTTGGCTAACGTACCGACTAACTCGCATTTGCAGTTTGATTTTATTTTACCGATGTCTTTTCTAGCTCGCACTAATTACGATTTAAAAGTAAGTAATTGGAATAATTTTGATTTTTATACCTATGTGCAGCTCCAGAAAAATGCAGTTTCAGGAGCAGTATCTTTGCAAAAGCTGAATCAACGCATTTCCCAAATTTTCTTAGCTAACAATAAGGAGATAAAGATAGATTTTCAATTGCAGCCTATTACCAGCATTCATTTACATTCTAATTTACTGCTCGAATTCCCTGGTAACGGTAGTATCCAGTACGTGCGTATATTTTCAATAGTAGCTTTCTTTATTCTAGTAGTAGCTTGTATTAATTTCATGAATCTGGCTACCGCACGTTCTGCCCGCCGGGCTAAAGAAGTAGGTTTACGTAAAGTTATTGGAGCCCGTCGGAACCAACTAATCGGGCAATTTCTGAGTGAATCTACTATTATTTCCGGATTGGCACTGCTATTGGCAATTGGGCTAGTTTGGGGATTATTGCCAGTATTTAACCATTTAGCGGATAAAAACCTGACGATTAAGTTTTGGGATGTTAAACTGCTCTTTACTTTGCTGGGCATTGCGCTAGCCACCGGGCTACTTTCCGGCAGTTATCCAGCCTTGTTTCTATCTAATTTTCAATCAATAAAGGTATTAAAGGGAGGCAAAATAGGCACTAGCAACGTGCTTTTCCGCAATGCTCTGGTGGTGACCCAATTTGTGATTTCTATCGTGCTTCTGGTAGGTACTGCCGTAGTGTATAAGCAATTACAGTTTATTCATGATAAGCATCTGGGCTTTGATAAAGAAAACTTGCTTTACCTACCCATGACCGGCGAGCTATGGAGTAAGCAGCAGGCCTTAGAGGTGGAGTTAAAACAAAATCCACTTACCAGTCATTACACCATTATATCTGATTTACCTACCAACCTAACTAATGGCACCGTAACGGTGTATTGGGAAGGGAAAGATCCGGCCTCGCAACCACTTTTTCCAGAGATAAAGGTAGACGAAAATTTTATTTCGGTTTTTAGGATGAAGTTGTTGAGTGGCCGAAGCTTTTCGAAAGCATTAAAATCCGATACGGCCAACTACATCGTCAATGAAACGGCCTTGCGCGTTATGGGAATGGATAGAACCACGGCCATCGGCAAGCCGCTTACTTATCAGGAAACCAAAGGCACTATCATCGGGGTAGTGCAAGATTTTAACTTTAAACCCATGCAGCGGGCCATTGAACCATTAGTTTTACGGTTCAACCAAGGAGGCGGGAAAGTAGTAATAAGAACAACACCTAGTAATACACAGGCTACGATTAAAGCTTTAGAAAAAATTGACCAAGCATTGAACCCCAGTTATCCTTTTACCTATAACTTCCTCGACCAGGATATCGCCAACCTCTACCGCACGGAGCAACGCATGGGTACTTTTTTTAATGTGTTTGCTGTTTGGGCTATCCTTATTTCCTGCCTAGGCTTGTATGGTTTATCCGCTTTTATGGCCGAACAGCGCACCAAAGAAATTGGCGTACGCAAAGTGCTGGGTGCTTCTATTTTAGATATTGTGTACCTGCTAGGAAAGAATTTTATCAGGCTGCTGCTCCTTGCAATCATCGTTGCTGTTCCGCTTTCGTGGTGGGCCATGAATAGCTGGCTCGAGAATTATGTCTACCGCATTGAGTTGAACTGGATTATTTTGTTGGCAGCTTGCCTTACTGCTTTTCTGATTGCCGCCTTAACTGTGAGTTACGAATCTATAAAAGCCGCCATTACCAACCCCGTAAAGGCATTGCGGAGTGAGTAAGGTTATTTTATTAAAACTATAAAGCCATGTGGTACAATTTTCTTAAAGTAGCTTTTCGTACGCTGTGGCGGAACAAGTTTTTATCGGGAATCAATCTTTTTGGTTTAGCCTTGGGCATGACGGCGTGTTTGCTCATTTTGCGGTACACGAGTTTTGAGTGGAGTTATGACCGGTTTCATGTAAATAGTAATCAGATTTACCGCTTGCAACTGGAGCAGTATACGGCGGGGGAGCCAACCGAAAAGAGCGCCCAAACTCCCCCCGAACTCGGCCCCGCCCTGCAAGCAGCCTTTCCCGAAATAAAAGAAGTTACCCGAGCCGCTCCCTGGTTGGGGGGAGTGGTATCTACCGTAGAAACCAATGACCAACAACGATCTTTTAACGAGTCGGATTTACTTTTTGTGGATGCGGCTTTTTTGCGTTTGTTTACCTTTCCGCTCATCAAAGGTTCCGCTGGAGTGTTAGATGAGCCTAATACCGTAATTATTACCGAACAAACCGCCAAAAAATATTTTGGCCCTCAAAACCCGCTGGGAAAAACGCTTACGCTCGATAACCATAACCAAGGGCATCATTATAAAGTTACCGTGCGAGGAGTGTGCCGGAATGTGCCGGCCAATTCGCATTTAAAATTTAATTTCCTGGTTTCGCGCCAGGTTACCGGGCAGGAAGGCGGACCTCCTACCTGGTCGGCTTACACCTACGTTTTGTTAGCGCCAAACACGAATGTAGCTAATTTAGAAAATAAATTAACCAGATTTGGGCGGCAAAACCAGGCGGAGCCAACCGGAAAATCCCTGCCCAAACAAATACTTTCTTTACAAGCCTTAACCCATATTCACTTATATTCCCACTTAGCCACAGAAGTACCCGGGAGCGGGAACGGCAAAATGGTGTGGTTCCTGACTTTTATTGCGGGACTCATTCTGCTTATTGCGTATGTAAACTACATTAATCTGGCTACCGCCCGAGCTACCGAAAGGGCCAAAGAAGTAGGCATCCGGAAAGTTTTGGGTTCGCAGCGGGTACACTTAATCCGGCAGTTTTTCCTAGAATCTTTATTACTTAATTTAATTAGCGGTGCCCTGGCTTTGGGGCTGATGCAAATTTCCTTGCCTGGGTTTAGCCAGCTAGTGGGCATACCCGCTTCTTTTCACTTAGGGCAGCAGTACTGGTTTGTGGGCGCTTTTCTGGGGCTATTATGGGTAGGTGCTTTGCTTTCGGGGTTATATCCGGCCCTGATTCTTTCGGCTTATCAGCCGGTGCAAGTATTAAAAGGGCGGATAAGCCCCTTAAGACAAGGCCTTACGCTCCGGCAGTCGTTGGTACTATTTCAGTTTGTGGCTTCAATTACTTTAATGGCCGGCACTTTCACGGTTTACCGGCAATTCAATTACATGCGCAGCAAAGATTTGGGCATTGATATTTCCCATACTTTAGTGATTGCGGCCCCGCAAGCCCGACGGGAAACGCTGGAACAAGAACAAGCTTTTTACCAAAGAAACCAAACCTTTAAATCAGAGATAAGCCGTTATCCCGGCGTAACCGGAATAGCCGCAACCTCCAATGTGCCTGGTATTGCCATCGATTGGACGCCCCATTATTTTAACAGCCCTAGTGCACCGGATAAAGTAGCTGTTAACCGTCCAACTATAGCTGTTAGCCCCGAATTTATCCGTCAGTTTAATTTGCGGGTTATAGCGGGAGAAGAAGTTTCACCGGAAAAGGCCAGGAACATGGCCGCTCACCAAGTAACCCCAATTATGCTCAACGAAGCGGCCGTACAAGCTTGTGGGTTTAATAACCCGGAGGCAGCAATTGGGCAGGCTATTTACATGCGAAATGGCAGTGGTAAAAATTTTAAAAACCAAGTAGTAGGCGTTATCCGCGACTTTCACCAGCGTTCGCTAAAAGAAACCTATACGCCGCTCATATTTTTAATTTCTGAAAATGCCGGGGCTGTTACGCACTACGCTTTAAAAGTAAATAGTACTAACATCAGCCAAACCATTGCTCGCATCGAAACCACCTACAAAAATCTGTTTCCCGGCAGCCCTTTTGAATATTTTTTTCTTGATGAGTTTTTTAATCAGCAATACCAAACCGACAAGCAATTTGGTCAGGTTTTTAGTTTGTTTACGGGTCTGGCAATTTTTGTAGCCTGCCTGGGCTTGTTCGGTTTATGTTTATTTACCACCACCCAGCGCACCAAAGAAATGGGCATCCGCAAAGTACTGGGCGCTTCGGTTTTCAGTATTGTCTCGTTGCTCTCGAAAGACTTTCTGAAACTGGTTTTACTGGCAAATTTTTTGGCCTGGCCGCTGGCTTATTGGGGAATGCAAAGCTGGCTGCAAAATTACTCTTTCCGCATTCCGGTAAGTGCTTGGTTGTTCGTAGTACCCGCCTTATTAGTGTTGGTGCTGGCACTGCTTACCATTAGTTTGCAGGCGATAAAAACTGCCTTGACTAATCCGGTGAATTCGTTGCGGAGTGAGTAAATGGATAAATGAGAGAATAGGTGAATTTTAACTAAATCAGAATTAAGATTTTGTTTCTGACTCTTCCATATTATTGCTTCCTAATTAATTGAACCGGTAATGATCGGCACCATCATTCACTCATTCATAATTAATCTAAAAACTGCTACCACTATGTTTTACAACTATTTTAAAGTAGCTCTGCGGCATCTTTTAAAACACAAAGGATTTTCGTTTATCAACATTGCCGGACTAACGCTGGGCCTTACGGCGTGTTTGCTGATTGGTTTATTTGTGCGCGATGAAAAGCAATTTGACAAATTTATTCCGGAAGGAGACCGGATTTACCGCTTGTATTATAAAATTACCAATAACGAGGGCACTAGTAACATTGCTACTACGCCACCCATGTTTGCGACTGCCTTGAAGCAGAATTTTCCGGAAGTAGAGCAAACCCTGCGCCTATTAAATATTCCCTCTAAAGTTCTCTTTCAAACCGGTAGTAAAGAATTGTACGAAGAGGGAGGAGTATTTGCGGAGCCTACTTTTTTTGATTTCTTTCCGCTTTCATTTACGTATGGTTCGGCCGTTAAGGCCTTGGCTGCCCCTAACGCCATTGTTATTTCTCATTCCATGGCCCAAAAATACTTTGGCTCCGAAAATCCAGTAGGTAAAGAGATTAGATTAGACAAAGATTTATTTCGGGTAACGGGAGTGTTTCAAAACAATCCCAAATTTCATTTACCGGCAATGTATATTTTGCCTTTAGCCGCATCCGGTTTGCCCGACGAGCAGTTAAAAAGCTGGGGCTGGTATTCTTTCCAGAATTACGTAAAACTTAAAAAAGGAGCCAATAGCTCTATCTTAGAACGCAAATTTCAGGATTATACCCGCTCCTTCTTAACGGATAAACAGGCCACTTATCTGCCCCTTTTGCAACCTTTGCATCAGATTCATTTATATTCTGCCGCTTTTAAATATGATATAGCCGCCAGAGGCAATATAACGTACGTGCGCGCCTTAAGCCTTATTGCTGTTTTTATTTTACTGATTGCCTGCTTTAATTTTATTAACCTGGCTACTGCCAAGTCGCTGCAGCGGGCAAAAGAGGTAGGCGTGCGCAAAGCCATTGGAGCAAGCCGCTCACAACTATTCGCGCAGTTTATCGGCGAAACGCTGCTGCTTACTTTTGTTAGTGTGGCTATTTCTATTGCTGTTACTTACCTGGCGCTTCCCTGGCTGAATAACTTTACGACCAAGCAAATCCAGTTTACCCCTCTAAGCAACCCTTTTATAATACTTCTATCTGTCGGCTTAACGCTGGCGCTTGGGCTTTTAGCGGGTTTTTACCCGGCTTTGGTTTTATCCGGTTTTCAGCCGTTAAAAGTATTAAAAGGAACTGCCTTGGCGGATGTCGGGCCGGGTAAAATTTCGTGGCTGCGGCACGGGTTGGTAGTAGTGCAATTTACTTTATCGGTTTTACTAATTATTAGTGCTCTGGTAGTAATAACCCAGGTAAATTACCTCCACCAGAAAGACTTAGGGTTTAACAAAGAAGAAATTATGTTTTTCCCGATGCAGGGGGATAATTTGACAAAAAATTACGAAACCTTTAAAAATGAATTATTGCAAGTGCCAGGTGTTACGGCCGCATCAGTAGGTTATGGCTTTCCGGGTGATATGTTTGGCGATGGCATTATAACAATGCCGCTGCGCGGAGAACAAAAATCAGTAAAAGCCACCCAGGTGATGGTAGATTTTGATTATATTAAAACTTTAGGTCTGCAGTTATTGGCTGGTCGGGATTTTTCACGGGAATACAAAACCGATACCGCTGCTGCTTACATTATTAACGAAACTGCGGCGAAAGAGCTTGGCTTTTCTACTCCCGAGCAAGCCTTAGGGCATACGCTGCTGTGGCCTACCTGGCGAAAGCCAGACCTTATTAAGAAAGGACAAATTATTGGCGTGGTAAAAGACTTTCATTACAAAAGTTTGTATGATAAAGTAGAACCAGCCGTTTTGCATATTTATCCGCAAGCCTACTGGAAGGTAGCTGTAAAACTTAAATCGGCCGATATTGGAGCAACCGTTAACCAGGTAAAAAAAGTCTGGAACCGGTTTACGCCCGATTATCCGCTGGAATACACTTTCCTGGACCAAAGTTTTGCCATCATGTATAAAGCCGAGGAAAGTCTGAAAACCCTGCTCTGGATTTTTACCTTCATTACCATTTTTGTTTCTTGCCTGGGTTTGTTTGGTTTAGCCGCCTACGCCGCCGAGCGGCGCCGGAAAGAGATAGGTGTCCGGAAAGTATTAGGCGCCAGTATAAATCAGATTACTTTACTTTTATCAAAAGACTTTGTAAGATTAGTACTAGTGGCTATTCTTCTGGCTTCGCCGGTTGCCTGGTACTGCATGCATATTTGGTTACAGAATTTTGCCTACCGCATTGATATAGGTTGGTGGGTATTTGCGGTAGCAGGGTTTGGTTCCATAGCTATTGCCGTAATTACCATCGGCTTCCAGGCCATAAAAGCAGCCGTGGCTAACCCAGTAGATGCCTTGCGCAACGAGTGAAGGAGTGGATGGGTGAATGTATTGAAGCTATGATTTACCTGTCTGAATCATGATGTATAGGATTTAAGGATTACTGTGATTGTTCGTCGGAAGCGCAGATTTCACGGATTTCACGGATTATAAATTGTCAGAATCAGAAGGTAAAGCTTGGAGAGTAGTAGTAAAAAACGCCCTTCCTCAATTGAGGAAGGGCAGGGGTGATTTCTTTCCGGAAGAATTGTTTTCCCAAAACACAGTAACCATTCCAAGTTCATCTCACCTTTCTAAATCATCCGCTCTCTAATTTAACTATAATCTTGGCAATCCTTTAATCAAATAAATCAAGGTTCAGACAATAATCTGCGAAATCAGTGTTATCCGTTTAATCCGCGATTCAGACAAATCAGCTATACTGTAAAACCTGCTTTGTTTTTACTTTCGGCGGAATAAGCTTATAAATAACCGGCGTAACTACTCGGGAAAGTAAAGTCGAGCTTACCAGGCCACCAATTAATACAATCGCTAAAGGCGCAATCAGCGGGTTGGGCGAAATGGCAATGGGTAATAAACCGCCAATAGCGGTTAAAGAAGTTAGAATAATGGGCAAGAACCGCAATTCGCCGGCTTCCCGGATAGCTTCTTCTAAGGACCGGCCTTCTTCGCGTAACTGATTAGTAAAATCGACCAACAAAATAGAGTTTTTTACTTCTATTCCGGCCAGGGCAATTAAACCAATAATGGCCACGAAGGAGAGCGAATTACCCGTCAGCCACAGAGCTATTACGGCGCCCACAATACCCAGCGGAATAACCGATAATACAATTAAGGTACTTTTAAAGGTCTTAAATTCCAGAATCAGTACGGCAACGAATAAGAATACGGTGGCAATAATTACCGTACCGAAACCACCAAACGATTCATTCCGGGATTCTACTTCCCCACCCATGACGTAGCGGTAGCCATCGGGTAATTTTAGCTTATCCATTTGCCCCATTACCTCACTGATGACGTTATCGGCCAGAAAATCTTTTTGCAGAAAAGCGCTCACCGATACTACCCGGGTTTTATCCTGGTGATTGATGACCACCGGCGAGGCTTCCAGTTTAAAATCAGCCACTTGATTGAGTGGAATGGCCACGCCGGCGGCATTATTTACAAATAAGTTTTCCATTACCGCCAAGGTGGCCCGTTCGGCTTTCGGGACCGTCAGGACAATGGCATGGTCGTCGCCGTTTTCGTCGGAGAAATTACCGACGGTTAAGCCCGCTACCGCCATGCGCACGGTGCGGTCGATGTTTACCGTGGGAATACCCAACTGACTCGCTTTTTCTTTGTTAATGGCCACTTTAATGTCAGATTTTAGGTTACTGACTGGGTTATCCACGTAAATAGTGCCCTTGGTATTTTTCAGCAATACTTCTACCCGGCTGGCCAGTTGGCGGAGCGTATCCAGGTTATCGCCTTCCAGCCGTACTTCCACTGGCGCTACAATAGGCGGGCCTTGTTCAAAATTTTTCACTTCGATTTTGGCGCCGGCGTAGGTTAAAAACTTTTCCCGTAAAGTTTGGATAATTTGTAGCTTCTCGTCGGCTCCGGTTTCTTCATCTAGCTGCACAAAAATCTGGGCAAAATCGGTGCGTTCGTTTTCCGGAATAACATTATAGTAAATGCGCGGATTACCTTTCCCCACGTTGGTCGAGAAATAGGCCACATCCGGCTGTTGCTGTAATTCATTTTCCACGTAGCGGGTAACTTCATCGGTTTTAGTAGTATTGGTTTGCAGCGGCGTGCGAATATTTATCAAAAACTGCGGTTTTTCCGAAGCTGGAAATAAACTGAACCCAATGGCGGGCAAAAGCTGCAAAGAACTGATGAAAATTATTGCAGTTATCACCAAGGTAATTACCGGCCGGTCGAGCGCCCGGTTTAGTAAAGGCGCGTACGTTTGATGAATACCTTTCTGCAAGGCGCGTAAGAACAGGTTTCCGGCTACGTGGCCTTCGTGCTGTTTTAAAATCCGGCTCGCTAGAAATGGGATAATGGTGAGCGATACTACCATGGAAGCTAATACGCAGGCAATAACCGCCATGGGTAAACTCCGGATAAAATCACCGGCTCCTTCGGGCAAAAACACCAGGGGCATAAAGGCAATAATGAGCGTAGCGGTACAGCCCACCACGGCCAGTCCGATTTGCTTCGTTGCCAGCAGGGTAGCCTCCAAACGGGAGTAGCCATCGCGCAACCAGCGTTCAATATTTTCCACGACCACAATACTATCGTCCACGAGCAAGCCCAGCGCCACTACTAAACCCACAATACTCAACTGGTTTAAATTATAGCCCAGCAAATTCAGCATTACTAAACCAATAGCCAACGAAAGCGGAATGGAAATCATCACAATCAGAGCGGCGCGACCACCTAATGGTAAGAGGGTAATGGCTACCAGCAGAATAGCAATAATAAAGTCAATGCCTAAGCCACCCAAGCGCTTATTTACGTTTTCGGCCTGGTCGAAATTATGCACCAGGTCGATGTTTTGGGGGAGTTGTTGCTTAAATTTCTCGATTACCGGCAAGTATTTTTTTTGAGTTTCCGAAATATTAAAGCCAGGTTTTTGAGCCGCGGTAATATACACGCTTCGGTGCCCGTTCAAGCGGGTGATGTGTTTGTTTTCTTCGTAATCGGTGTGCACCTGCGCCACGTCTTGCAGCAGGATATTTTTGCCATTCTGGCTGAATACAATGGTTTGGGCAATTTCAGCGGGCGATTGATAATTGCCACTGGTTTTAATGTTAAACGACTTATTTCCCGCTTCTACGCTACCTCCCGGAATATTAGCCATTTCGCTTTGCAAACTCCCGGTAATGGCCGACAGCGGAATATGCATCTGGGCAATTTTTTCTAAGTGCAGGTCTACGCGCACAATCTGCTCCGGCAAACCGGCAATTTCTACGTTTTTCAGGGCCGTAACTTTTTCCAGTTGGTCCTGTAAGTCTTCGGCTTGCTTTTGCAATGCTTCCCGGGAAGCATTTTCCGAAACCAGGGCTAATTGCAAAATATTTACATCCGAAGGCAGCACTTTATTTACCTCGATGCTGAAAATATCAGCGGGCAATTCACTGCGCATGCCGTTTACTTCGCGCACCAGTTCCTGGTATTTATCGTTTACGTTGCTCTCGTATTTGTATTCGACGTTCAGCACCGCTACCCCGTCGTTGATAGAAGTTCGAATGCGTTTAATATCTTCCAGTTCCGTAATTTTTTTCTCCAAAGGTTCTACCACCAAATCTTCTAAATCCTGCGGACTCGTTCCTGGGTAAATAATTACAATCGGGAATTGCGGGGCTTTAATTTCGGGATCTTCGGATCGCGGCATGGTGAGCAAGGTTGTGATGCCGACCACAATGGCCATGAGAAAGAGTACCAGCGTAAACTGGTAGTTTTTAACGGCGTATTCGGATATTTTCATGGCAATTTATTTAATAATGGCGATGGGAGTATTATCGGTAAGGTAGGCACTGCCGGATACAATAAGGCTCGGTACGTTTTCCAAGCCCTGGCTGATAAGTAAGTTTTGATTTTGAATAGCAGCAATAGTAACCGGAATTTTGCGAGCCGTTTTATTATCCGTAGTTACAAATACAAAACCTTTATCGGCATTTCCGTCCAGCAAAGCCTCGTAAGGAATTTGCCATAACGGAGCGGGAGTGCTGGGGTAAATAATAGCTTTGCCAAACATGCCGGCTGCTACTTTTTGCTGCTCTTTAGTCGCAAGCTTAATTTCTATCTCAAAAGAACCGGTTGCTGGGTCGGCTCCCGCCGATTTATTGCTGACAAAACCCGTTAATTTACCCTGGGGAGCGGCATCAGTTTCGATAGTAGCTTTGTCCTGAAGTTTAATCCGGGCCCATTCTTTATCGCTCACGCCTACTTTTAAAATCCAGTTGCTGGTACCTGCTCCGTTCGTCTGCAAAATAGGGTCGCCAGGCTGCACTACCTGACCCGGATTCACAAACTTTTTCAGCACAATGCCATTTTCTACGGCTCTAATATTGGAATAGCTCTGGTTAAACTGAGCGGCTTTCAGTTGCTGCTGCGCTAATTCTAAAGCAGTTTTGGTATTCTGAAATTGCTCCAGGGTGTACACGCTGTCGCGGAATAAATTTTCAGCCCGGTTAAAATCGCGCTGGGCTTTTTCTAACCCGAGTTTGGCCTGGGTAACCTGGGCTTCTATTTCGGTTAAGTTTAAAGTGGCTAATAGTTGACCTTTCCGGACGGATTCGCCTTCCTTTACCAGGATGTTCTGCACGACACCGCCGGTTTTAAAGGAAAGTACGGCTTCGTCGTTGGTCGTAAATTGGCCGGAAACCGGAATAGCTTCCTGGTGGGTTGTTTTCTGGAGGGGCATTACTTTTACCGGCATGGGGCCATTACCCGCCAGGTTTACTTTTTCTTTTTTTTCCGTACTCTGGCAAGCGCCTAAAAGCGCCAGAACCAGAACAGCAACGGACAAATACATTTTCGTTTTCATAATTTAACTTTATTTAAGTACTTCGACGGAATTATCTTTAAATTTTTCTATTAATGGGCTGAATATTATTGCTTTATCTCACCAGCAACTAGCAATTAGCAACCAGCAACTACTTAGTTAGAGATTACATAGGCCGCAGTTTCCCGTTCCAGAGTGGCCGCATTTTGGAGCACTTTGTAGGTTTGCATATTTTTTTGCAGCTGGGCACTGGTTAATTGGTTGCGGGCATCAATAAACTCGATTAAGGAATAAATACCTTCCCGGAATCCAACCTCAATTAATCGGTAGTAGCTTTCGGCGGCTTTCAATTGCACTAATGCCGACTGGTACTCGCGCTGGGCGGCGCTTATATTATTTTGGGCCACCGTAATGGCTAATTGCAACTGTTGGGTTACCTGATTTTCCTGCAAGGTTATTTGCTTCAGGTCCAGGTCTGATTGCTGGATACGGTACTTGTTGCGGTTGCCCGTAAACACGGGAATATCTAATTGTACCCCACCTAAGTAGTAGCGGGCTTTATTATTAAATTTCCAGTCTTGGGTTTGAGTACCCACATCCAGGAACCCACTTACCTGGGGTACCCAGAATTGGCGGTTCATTTCGCACACCGTCTCCTGAATTTGCCGGCCCCGGCGGAGAGCCAGTAGCTCTTCTCGTTTTTCCACGCCGGTTAAGTCAGGAGTATCCGGAACAATCGCTACTGCTTCTGCTAGCTGGTAAGAAGTATCAATGTCAGCGTCGAGCGGTTTGTTTAACAGAAAGTTGAAGTAATGCTGCGCATTTTTAACCTGCGTTTGGGCGGTAGTGAGGGCGGCGTTTACTTTTTCTACTTCGCTGCGGGCCCTGATTAAATTAGCGGGCAAACCTTTCCCGTTTTTTACCAACGACTCATTAACCGCCAAATTTTTATTTACCAGGTTTAAGGTACTCTGGTATACATCTATCCCGGCCAAAGCAGTTAAATAGTTATAGTAAGCCAGCTTAATATCTTTAGTCAGTTCCCGCTTGTAGGTGTTTACTTCGTGTTCCTGTAATTCAATCCGTTGTTTCTGAATATCCCGGTTATAATGCAGGTTCGAATTAACGATGGGCAAAGAAGTCCGCACGTGCGCATCATAAAAGTTACTCGGATTTAAATAAGCCTCTACATTACTTACCTGCGAAAAATCTTTGCTGTCGGTTAACTGATTCAGGGTTTGGTAAACCGGGTTCAGCATATCGCCCAAGGGGAAATCAAAGTAACGTCCGCCCTGGCCGGTGATGTAGCTGGAATTTATTGCCACCGTCGGCAGAAAAGCGGCATTGGCTTCTTTTAAAGCCAGCAAGGCTTTCTCGATACCAACACTTTTTTGTTGTAGTACCAGATTATGCTGAAGCCCTTCTTTTACATAAATATCCAGTACCGTCTGGGCTTTTGCCGGATAAACAAGCGGTAGAAAAAGACAGACAACAAGAGTAAAGGTTAACAAGCTATAATTAGTTTTCATATAATTTTTACTTTACAGTGTTAAGTACAATGGTAAATTTTTTTATGTTTTGATGCTTCTTAACATTTTGCTGAAACCCGCAAAGCCTTTTTCTACAATATCTGCCCGGTTTTCATCGGAAATAACTTTGCAACGCGACCGGGTTTTCAGAGCGCACATGCCATGTAAAGTAGACCAGATAACAAAGGAAGCTACTTCTACATTCTCAAACTTAAAATACCCCTTCTCCATACAGTCCCGTATGGTGCTTTGGAGATTGTTAAAGGCACTTTGTCCTTCGTCCCAGCACAAATCATCGGCTTCAATAAAATCAATGGGGGCCTTTTCTAGGAACATTAAATCGTATAAATCGTAGTTTTTCATGGCGAAATCAATGTAAATGCGACCCATAGCAATTAACCGCTCGAAAGGATCTTCTACGTGCTGCAGCACCCGCATATCATTGTTCAGCAGGTAAAAGCCTTCTAAATGCAAGGCATGAAAAATGGCATCCTTGTCTTTGAAATACAAGTAAATAGTAGTCGGGCTGTATTCTATCCGGTCGGCAATATTCCGGATAGACGTGTTCATATATCCTTTCTCCAGGAATACCTCTTTCGCCGCCATTAAAATACGTTTACGTAAATCTTCTTTTTCTCTTTCTTTCCGCTCTATAATTCCCATTAGTATTTTTTCGTGTAAATATACTTAACAGTGTTAAGTATGCAAAAAAATTCCATAATTATTTTTATAAAAGTTTGGCAAGCCTTGCAATCAGATGATTGTAACATTGTTTTCTTTCCACCAATAGGCTTTAACTGTTAGTTTTATGAAACAGCTTCATGCCTTTTTTATAGTATTTTGTATTTCTTTTGGCACCATTGCTCAAAGTTTTAAACAAATGGCGGTGTCCCAAAATTAAGTAACAATGAATTTATATTATCTGAAACACTATTTCCATACGCAGGTTTTATTTGGTATAGCAAAAAGATAGATCTTCAAGAAGACTTTTTTTATTAAAGCCCAAATTTTCTTAGGATTTAATGCTGAAGAAGGTGGCGATGGAATCACCTTTGCTTTGCAACATTTCAAGTCCCGGTAATATTTCAAGCTATCTTCGTAAGAGCGAACTTGCTCGGGCGTAAATTTAGCTATTTCGGCGGTTTCAAACAGTTTCTCAAAGATGCGTTCTCTTAGTTTCTCTGGCACCTTATCTAGTCGGTTCAAGTTCCGGATCACATACAGCCATTTGTCAAACCGGGTCTCCAATTCGTCCACGGTCTTGTTGAACTTAGGCATTTCCAGGTAAATAAAAGTAAGCTTGTCGTAAAATATTTCTTTGGTTTCGGTGTCTGTTAATTTAATATCGTAACGGAACTTGGTTGGCTCCTTCTTATCCTCCTCAAACACGAAGTCCAGAATAGCGATGGTATAAATTGCTTTTAACTCATAGTTCCAGTCGGCTCGTTTTGCCTGTTCCCTTATCGGGAAAGTAGAATAATAAACGGTTCGGTCTTTAAAGAAATTCTGTTTGGTTTTTTGTAATTCAACGATGAACTTTTCGCCCTTTTCATTTTCACAATAAAGGTCAAAAATGGCTTTTCTATCCAGTTCTCCGGTTCCTAAATGTTCACTTTTCAGGTAAGTTAAATCTTTTATTTCTCCTTGTTCTTCTTTCAGGACTCCGGCCGATGCTGGCGTTTATACGAGACCATTTTTTTTAATTATTATTTTTCTCAATTTTCCACTCTATTAAAGAGATATGAGTATAGTGGCATTACTGCAAATCCAAGCAATATAAACATCCAAGCAAAAAATTTAAATATTTTTGAGTCATATTTTGAATCTTTCATCTCTTCATATATTTGGTTGTATTTTCTTTTGTTAAATAAAAGAAGAAATGCTGCAAAAAGGGCAATAACGCAGGCCAGATAGACAATCGGTTTACTCAATCGGTCCTCATTAACAAGATGGTTTATTAATGCGATGGCAAATAGAACTAAGCCAGCAAGTGAGCAACCTACTATTCCAAAAGCTGTCAAATGGGGAATGTCATTCGAGTAATATCCATCCTTGTAATAAGAATTGTAAATATGAAAGTATACAATTTTAAAAATTTTCATTCAATATATTATTTAATGCAAAGGTCTTAGCTATAAGGCGTTACTTAGCCTTTAGAATAAATTAATAAAGCAATGCCTTATAGCTTTTGCTAGCGGATAACCCTTTAATCACTTTGGTTTTCTGTTTGTTGCTTATTCATTGGAGGGTCCATTGGGTTGTTGATAAACGAAACCAAGATTAAAAACCCTGCTGTTGCTATTGTCACGACAGTTGAGAGAACGCCAAGACCTACTAGTCGCATCCAAACCATCCTCTTGTTTGAATTGTCAGGGAACAGTCGATTTGATAAATAGGTTAGGCAAGGAATACAAACTAACACTCCAAGAAAATTTGAGTAGTAAAGAAACGTAAACACCTCGAAAGAAAGCCAAGCCATAAATCCACCCCAAATAGCTGTCATTAAAGTCGACCAAAATATTATCCTCACTCTTGATAAGCCATTTAATATCAAAAATGTCAATGTCACTATAAAAACACAAATGGTTGGGAAAATTATAAAAGCCTTCATAAATAATCTCGTGTCTTCTTTTTCCTAATAGCTTGCCGCCAACGGTCTCGTGTAAACAGCGTGCGAGGCCGTCGGCCGTAGCACGATATTTATGCCTTTTTAGCTGGCGTATTTCTTTATTTCTTTTAATGCTGTTATATTTTTCTCAAAATGGTCAATGCTTCTTTTTAAGTCCCAATTCTCTTTGTCAGAAACAAAGTCATTCCATTTGTCGAGATGTTTCTTAAGTTCATCTGTTCCATTCTGCTTGTCAAGATAAGCAATTGCGCCCATTGCGGCTCCTTGGTCAAACCTCAGTTCATTTTGTGTTAAGTAATAAGCAAGATACTGGTTTAAATAGTCAATAGAGTTCTGGTTGTTAATATCAGCTAGAGTCAAGCAGTAACTTGTCCCTGCATAACATACTTCACTTTTTAATAATAACCGCCCTATTTCGTCCTGAAATTCTGTGAGATTCTTTATAGCCGCAAAAAAAGCACCAACACTTCTTGTCCTCCAATTGAAGTCTCCAAGTAGAGTTGAAACAACTTTGGAATTTATATCTTTGAATACTTCTTTTATTTCATTTTGAAGTATATCTTTTTTGTTTCCAAGTCCTTTTAAATTGAGGTATATTGGATTAACAAATTTATCGATAAAATCCTTGGTCAAGGTCTTTTCATTTTGCTGAGTTGTTATATACTCAAATGGACTTTTGTGAATCACAGTGGCACCCGCAACATGTCTTTCTAGAGCTTTTTTTTCTTTATCGTCCATTTTTATATGCTACCTAACGTACTGAGCTATAAGGTGGGGCAGCTACCTTATAGGTGTGGTTGTACCACGTTTTGTTTTTTTTAGTAACACTTTTAGCTATGTTTTATTTTGACCACTTTTTTACTGTGTAAATAAATAGCAACTATCAAATGAATCAGTAAGAAGGGTATACCAAAAAAAGTAAACAATAAGGGTGGGAATACCCAAATTAGTCCACTTATTACTAGTAGTATTAGAACCCAATTTTGTAAATTCTTTTTATCTACATAAATGGCGTTCAATGTCACATTCATGATTCCTAATACCCACAAGATGAAAATGCCTGGAAAATTGATGCCTTGTATTTCACTATCGAATACTAATATTAGAATTAAGCCCAAATAGCTTAAGATTAAAAAAGTTAATGAAAGAATTTTTATTTGATTCATTTAATTCTAAATGTGGTACAACTCCCAGATATACGGAGGTATTCCGGTTATTGGTTTAATAGGTGGAAATTCCATCAGTATTATAATTTTGGTAAATGGCAATCAGAGAAATTCATTTCTTTTACGCTTCAGCGCAGTACAAGGTAAAAGTTACGGATGAGCATCTAGTTGCGCTATACAACTTATCAAAAAATTGCCGGTAAAGCTTTTTTAAATACCTAAAAAGCGAGTTTACAGATAATTTTCCTTCCATTTTATGGAAAGCGGGAGGCATTCCTATCCTATTCTTAATAGGAGTAACGTACATCATCTTTATCCAAACTCTACGCGTATGGTCCGGCACACTTTTCTCCTTATTTATCGCCATTTTCTTCGGTTTAAAGGTACTTTCTTCATTAACCTGATTGGCTTGTCTACGGGTTTAGCGGGCGCCATCGCTATTTACCTGTGGGTGTACGATGAGCTGCATTTTGATAAATTTCACGCAAAAGACAAACAGCTTTTCCGGGTAATGGAAAATTGGCAGGACCCCAACGGGATAACTACCAAACCCGCAACACCGCACCAATTGGCGGCGGCCCTGGCCGCCGAGATGCCGGAAATAGAATACGCCACTCCTGTTACCCCACCCGCTTTTTTTCCGAAGTTTACTTTAACGTATCATCAACGGCATATCCGGGCTACCGGCAAATTTGCGGGAGAAGATTATTTCAAAATGTTTTCTTTCCCACTTACCCAGGGCGATAAAAACCAGGTTCTGAAAGATAAAAAGGCGCTGGTTATTTCAGAAGCAATGGCCCACCGGTTAATTGGTACCACCCGAAACGTTATTGGTAAAGTGGTAGAATGGGAGACTATGGGCACGAAGAAAACGGTTGTTGTAACCGGCATTTTTAAAGGTATTCCCGCTAACTCTTCCGAAGAATTTGATTTTGTCTTGTCGTTTGAAGCTTTCGAGAAAGATGTGATGAGCATGGGCGTAAACTGGGACATGCCGGAGCCTTTTTATACCTACGTGGTTTTAAAAAAGGGTATTCGGCCCGAACAGTTTAACCAGAAAATTGCCGGTTTCCTTAAAAGTAAAAGCAGCAAAGCCCAACACCGCACTTTGTTCCTGGAGCCTTATTCCAGCCAGTATTTGTACGGCAAGTACGAAAACGGCGTACCAATAGCTACCCGCCTGAAGTACGTAAAATTGTTTTCCTTAATTGCGCTTTTTATTCTGGTAATTGCCGGCATTAACTTCATGAATTTAGCCACGGCTAAGGCCACCCGGCGCGGGAAAGAAGTAGGCATTCAGAAAACTTTGGGTGCCAGCCGCCAATTTTTAATTTTCCAATATCTGGGCGAAGCTATTTTTCTGGCAAGTATAGCGTTGGTGCTGGCGTTGGTGCTGGTGGTACTATTGCTGCCAGCTTTTAACCAGATTACCGGTAAGCAATTAACTCTTTCGTTGAACGGCCCACTTATTTTGGGGTTGGGGAGTATTACTTTATTTACCGGCTTGCTGGCTGGTAGTTACCCGGCTTTATACCTTTCGGGCTTTAACCCAATAGCTATTCTGAAAGGCAAGCTTAACCGATCGGCCGGCGAAGCCTGGGCCCGTAAAGGTTTGGTCGTGTTTCAGTTTGGGTTGTCCGTTGTTTTTATCGTAGCGGTGTTGGTGGTGTACAAACAAATTGAATTTGTGCAGCACAAAAACCTGGGTTACGACAAAGACCAAATTATCACGTTTGAGATAGAAGGAAAAGTAGAAAAGAACGTAGCCACCTTCCTGAGTGAAATAAAGAAAATACCGGGCGTGGTAAATGCGTCCAGTAAGTTAGATAAATTAATCGGTGGTTTCAGTGGTGCGGCGGCCTCTCCCCTAATCTTAGAAGGTAAGCAAATTCAGGCAGATGAGATTCGGGTAAATTACGATATGATTGAAACTTTGGGAGTACCCTTACTCGCCGGCCGCACTTTCGCCAAAGAATTTAATCCTGACCCAATTAAAAAAATAGTGAACGAAGCTTTTGTAGAAGCTTTTGGCTTGCCGAACCCCATCGGAAAAGTACTACAGGGCAACGGCCAGAAAATAGAAATTGTAGGAGTAGTCAAAAACTTTCATTATAAATCACTGCACGAGCCGGTAAAGCCCTTTCTATTTACTTTAGAGCCCGAAGCGGCTACTACAATTCTGGTTAAAATACAGGCTGGTCCGCAAAAAGAAACCCTGGAGCGGTTGCAGCAATTTTATAAAGCATTTAACCCCGGCTTTGTTTTCGACTACCAATTCCTCGATACCGACTACCAGGCGCAGTACGTGGCCGAACAAAGAGTGGCCGCTCTTTCACGATACTTTGCCGGTTTAGCCATTCTTATTTCCTGTTTGGGCTTGTTTGGCCTGGCTGCATTTACCGCCGACCGCCGCCGGAAAGAAATTGGCGTCCGGAAGGTTTTGGGAGCGAGTGAATTTAGTATTATCTATCTTTTATCCGGTGAGTTTGCCAAATTAGTGCTGCTGGCTATTTGCCTGGCTTTGCCCATCAGTTACCTTATCGTGAAAAAAT
This sequence comes from Adhaeribacter arboris, assembly GCF_003023845.1. Taxonomy (NCBI): domain Bacteria; kingdom Pseudomonadati; phylum Bacteroidota; class Cytophagia; order Cytophagales; family Hymenobacteraceae; genus Adhaeribacter; species Adhaeribacter arboris. The sequence continues at coordinate 4,155,319 of NZ_PYFT01000001.1, forward strand.
GGCTGGCTACTTTTGCTTACCAGATAAATTTAAACTCCTGGTATTTTATAGGTGCCGGGTTCCTCGCCTTAGTCGTTGCCTGGCTCACCGTGAGCGTACAAGCCGCCCGAGCCGCTAAAATTAACCCGGTGCATTGTTTGAAAGAAGAATAATTTAGAAAGTTGGTTCGATCCTGTCAAGAAATTTAAATCATACCGGGGAGCCATTATTCCTTTGGCCAATTAAGATTTTGAAATACTTAACACAAAGCGGACTTTGATGCTCGCTTTGTTTTCTAAGTATCTCCAGGTTAGGGCATTCGCTTTAGAATTTTTCCGGATTTTTACCACTAAAAATATTGCGCAATTTTTTGCAGCTCGGTTTGTATTTCTTTTTGCTTTTTTTCTCCGGCCAGCAGAAAAGAGTTTTTAGTAGTATTAAGCTGGTCTTTGGTTAAGTTAATCTCCTGGGTTATCTGGTTGATTTCCGCTTTTAGAGCGTTCATCTTTTGGGTTAAAACTTGTAACTCCTCCGCCTTTTTCTGGATGATTTGCTCTTTGCTCCGGACTTCTTTCAGGTATTGCTGGGCATGGGCACTTTGAAAAGCATTTAAATCCCGGCCAATTATATTCAAATATTCCTGACCGGTTGATAGAAGCTTTTCTTTAGTGAGCCCCGAACTTTTAAGCACATTAAACGCCATTTTATACTTCAAGGCTTCATCCTGAATATCATCAATATCTACTTTGCTATCCACAAACTCTTTAAAATCAGCGCCCTGGAAGAGCGGGTTTTTGGCGTTGGCCTCGTCGATTAAGCGTTCAAAATAGTATTCGTGTTCCGGCATTGAACCGACTAAGGTACCCCCGGGAGAATAAATAGGCGTTTGATTAACCGCCATTACCGGGGCAGGGCTATTTGTAATTAAGGGATGCTGCGCATTTTCGTCGGGTGCTGGAACTGTTGGGTTTACCATGGGTGCAACCGAAGCGGGTGCAGGTGGTGCTGACGTAGCCGGCGTGAGAGGAATAGCAGGCTTATTTTGTTGGGCCTTATTCTTATCGTCCTCAAACTCCACGAAAGGCGTTAATAGCTGCTTTAAAAAACTCATGGTAAAAAATTATTTATTCAGACTAAGTAAGAAGCCAATGGTAAAGTTGGCATCCCAATCAAAAACGAAAGTATCGGTGCCGGTCGCATCGGCAATAGCTTTGTAAATATTTAAGCCAGCTGCCATTTTTTTATCCACCGCTTTGTAATCGCCCGCATTTTTTAAAACGGTATAGCGTTCTTCATCCTTCCGGTGTTGTTTTGCTAAGGTAAAAGGCACCCCGCCCAAAATAAAACCTACATTTCGTTTATTTTCGGGTATTTTGCTTACCTGGGCTTTTACTTCGTTGTATACCTGTTCGTCGGGGATGTTTTTTTCGTAATACTTGGCGCCCGGCAATTCCAAAGATTTTAAAGTGCCGTTTTCTTCCCAGGATATTTTAGTATTGCCCGAGCCAATATCCACTAAAAAAGAATTGTCGGCAAAGGAGGGCGGTACGGTAGCTCTAAAACCAAACTTGCCTTCCTGGTCGGCAGTAACATTATTTACCACGTAGCCTACTTTTTTTAATTCGTTGCTGATGGTGGTGGTTTTAGGTTCTTTTTGAGCCCCGGATGAGATGACAAAGTGCATGTTGTTTTTCGACACGCCTTTATCAAACATGGCGGCCAGGTATTTCTTTAAACCGGTCCGGATATCGTCGGTGGTAGCCAGCCCTTCGTAAGTAAGCGATTCGCCAAAATCTTTGGATACAATTTCCCACCGTTTCTGGTTATCCATGTTTATCACGAAGGAGTTAAAACCGGTAGCGCCTACTTCTACCACCCCGCGCAAGGTTCCGTTCTGCGGCTTTTCGGGCGTATAATTAAATTCCCGGCTTTCGGTATTTGCTGTTGTTGTGGTATTGCTTGCAGAAGGGTTAGAAGTGGCCGAAGGAGTTAAATTGCCGTTATCCGTACCCGCATCTGTGGCAGGGGGAGTAGTAGAAATCTGGCTAGAGTTTTCTTTCTTTATCTCGGATAAACGGGGGCTAATCGCAAAATAGCCAAGGGCTCCTATTATCGCGAGTATAACAATTATTCCGGCTGGTTTAAGTTTCATTGTATATTTTCAATTTTTAGTTGGTTGTTCTTTTTAATTAAAATAACTTCTGTCCTTCAAGAGGAAATTAATTAACTACGTAGTTATAATAGATTACATCTTACTTAAGCCCTATTAGTAAATGTAATATTAGCCGTTTGTTATTGGAGCCGGTTTCCGTCTCCAGTTTATGGTGCTGATGCGGCTAGTTCCGTAACCTGTTTGCCTCATGGCCGGCGGGCCTCGTTTGGCTCTTCCGGGCTGGTCTAAGCTTCCTTTCCTCCTGCGTCGGAATTCCGCTGCGCAGAACCGGAACCTTAGAAGGCCCTCCACAGCCAAACTGCTGTCAATTATCCTTAGCTACTGTCTATCTAGTATCTAATAAAATTTACTAAATGCGTCTTAGTCTTTTCAAATTAGTGTTGAAAATTTTAGCATCAAATAATTCTTAGCTTTCACTTTCGCACTTCTCTTAATCATTTGCGCACTTTGCCAACAGCTTTACTTATTCGCCATAGATACCACTACTACCCGGCCGCCTTCTTCTTTGGATAATAGTAATCTTTTGCCATCGGTAATATCTACCATGGTATTAACGGGAATTTCTTTGTTTTCGGTTAAATCTTTGAGCGAGGTTAATTTTTGATTCACGAACACCCACTTGTTTTGATGAAAAGTAAAGTAACCAACCGGAATTTTTTGCTCAGCGGTAAGCTTTTCATTCCGTACTACATGGCGGTTTACGTGCCATTGAAACAAATACTGATTGTGGTACACCATTAACCGGTGATTTTCGGGCTTCCAGATAGTTGGTTTAAACTCAAAATATAAATCCAATACGGGTACGGTTCCTTTAACGGGTGTACCGCAGAACGGACATTTTGGGGAAGCGCTGTTATCAAAAACAAACCATTTCTGCTCGCAATGGGTATTACTGCAAGGCTGCATTAAATCTGTGGTTTTAAGCAAAGCCTGCTCCCAGGTGTCGGCATTTGGCCGGAGAATAGGATTATGCAAACCCGTTACAAATGCTTGGTCGAACAAAGTTCTTAAATACGGACCGGTAAGCGTGTAGGGTAATTTAGTTACATCGGCCCAGGGCAAAGCCCATTTAGAAACCTGGTCTAACTTCGGCCGGTTAGACGTATCTGTGGAGTGCTCAATAAACAAAGCTTTTTCACCCATCGACAGTAAATCGTCTTCTTCGGTATCTAAGGAATTAATTTTCCCTCCTTTTAACGGGTGCCGGTACAGCAGGTACATGTAAATCATGACGGCCAACGCGTGTAAATCGGTGGTGCGGTTGGCATGTTTGCGGCTCGGGTCTCTTAGATTCAGGTGTTTGGTGGCTAATACTTCCGGGGCAATAAAATCAGCGGTACCAATTACATCCGGCGGATACAAGCCCGGCACTACCAAACCATCAATATCAATAATAGTAGCTGATTTACTTACCGGGTCGATGAGGACATTTTTATAGGACAAGTCGGAATGAGCCAGACCGGCCGCATGCAGGCGTTTTACCCCCCGGGCTATGCGTACGCAAATCTGAAAGTAGCTTAACCAGTTACCCAACTCGCTTTCGTCGAGCCGTAAGGTAAATTGCTTGTTCCGGAATTTGGCGGAGGCAAACCACAAACCCTGCTTTTCTTTCCCCTTTATGCCTTCGCTGGTAGCGTATCCTTTTTTAAAAAAGAAGTTCTTGTTATAGGCCGGAACAACTAATCCTACTTTGCCGTCTACCTCCACCATATCCGTGGGCCAGCAGTACAGTTCTTTGTAATAATCACCACCTTCGCGGTTAAAAAAACTGTCGTAATATTGGGTAACCAGTTTCTTTAGTCGTTCGCGGGAGTTATAGTCTTGTTTGTCGCGGTAAAAAGCCACCACGTACGATTTGTCCGGCCCGAAATAAACATCCTTCATCCCGCCCCGCATGGGCTCGCCATTATCCACGTACGCGTAGGTTTTACCAGCATGAATAACCGACGGTGCCGATTTCACATTCGTTCCGGGACCTGGATTATTAGAAAAAGTGCCTATTATACTTTGCACAGGTTTGTTATTTTAAGTAAGTAGTTTATTAGTAAGTAAAACGTTTTAGGTTATTAATTTAAACGTGCTTCGACCCCCTTTGGAGGGGTAGGGGGAGGATGCGTATCTATAGATAAACATTCATTCTCTTTTCACTTTTGATTGTTTTTGAAAATTGTTTGTGTAATAGCTTTTTCTACTAGAATTATCCTCCCCCCTACCCCTCCAAAGGGGGACAACCCAAAACTTGCATTACAGCTTTTTTAGGTATCCTTTTTTTAGTTCTGCTACCGCGAGCGTCTTCGCTTGTCGTTCCCATTGGCTGGCCAGAGGCCAGCGTAGGCGAGACGCCTACCCATATTTATCACGAGCGAAGACGCTCGCGATATTTTTTAGTAGTTACCTTTCACTTCTTCTCATTACATTTAAAATGCCTTTAATAGCTCAAAAAACAATGGCTAAGGTGCGGTCATCGTGGTTGCCGGGGCTCCAGAAATCCATCCAGCGCGAGAACTGGTTTTCTATTTCTGGATTTTCAGGTTTTAGCTCTACCACTATGCCTTCTTCGTTTTGGCCATTTAAATCAGCCAGGAACTCCTGCCATTTTTGAATGTTGGGTAAGTTGGCTTCTACCACAAACTTGGGGTCGTAAATACCATCCGACATTAACATTAAATACGAAAAATCTTCAAGCAGTTTAAAACCGAACCGGGTCGCAAATTTCTCATTCTGGAAAACTTCCGGCATGGTAATAAATCGGGTACCGCCGCCAAATTCGCCCACGTCGAGCCAGTTCATCAAGGTTACTTCGGTTACGTCTTTATTTAAAACAGCAATGGGGCAATCGCCTACGCCAAACGAAAGAAAGGCGTAACCGGCCTCGTATTTCTTGAACAGGGTAAAGATTAAAGTGCTGCTTAGATCTTTTAAAGTAGCTCCTTCAGCAGCGGCAAATGCTTCCAGTTGCTTATGCACCTGAAAAGCAGCCTTGCCCAAGTTATTATACACCAAGCGATTTAGTTTTTTTTGCGTGTCGTCGCCGGTGCTACTAATATGTTGCTGTAATAACTCGTCGAACTCCGCCATACTTTCTACGGACGAAGGCTCCTGAAAATAGGTAACAATGCCCTGGCACGCCATAGCCGAACCTTTACGGGAAAGCCGGGCACTGCCCGCTCCATCGGCTACTACCACAATACTCCAGCCATTCGCCAAATCCTGAAAAGCAAAATCATCTTCCCGGAACGAGCCCATATTTGCATGAGAACGGCCTCGCTTGGAAGAAACCAGAATATGCCGGTCGTTTAAAGGGGCAAAAACCGTTAGGTTATCTTCTTTCCAGTAAGGGTCGTTCTTATCACTTTCCAGGTTTTTCCATAAACTTCTCGGGTCCGGATTAATAATGATGGTTACCGGTTTATGGTTAAAAGCAGCATCTTCTGGCTGTTCTGCTAATTTAAATTTAAAAAGTAGTTTTATATCGCCGCTTTGGGTGGGCACCCCGGTAATTTGCTTGGTAGTGGCATCGTAAGTTAAGCCAACGCGCTCTAATCCATCCCACTCAAAAGCAGTAATATCCTGCCAGTTAAACTTTTCTAAATCAAAGTCGGCCTGATACGGTTTACCAACGGTACCATTGGCAATGCGCAAAGGCTGCTGCATAATTTCGGCTATTCTGTCTTGCAGTTTCCACTTAGCCATAAGCTCATTTTGATTTTGGATTAGGGTATTAATAATACTTACGTTCTGTTCATCCTGCAGAAATTTCTCGAACAAAGGCCGCCGGTTTTCCGGTATGGTAATTTGGTTGCATTCGAAAAGTTGGGTAACCAATTGTTTTACACTACTCATTCCGACCCGTTTATTTTTATTTCCACCCGCATCTAAGCCTTTTTTAAATTTAAGTTGAGAATGTATTCTAATATCCTAATCTATTAGTTACTTTTTAATTAGAAGCGGCTCATCATCCCCCTACCCCCTTCGAAGGGGGACACTCTTAATATTACCCGATTAACTTCACTTAAGAACATTTAGTGTGTTACCCAGGCGCATACATCTACTGTAGAGGAGGGAAAGAAGATTTTAAAGCAATTTCTTAACTCGACTTTAGCATTTTTTAACTCTAATAGATAGCTTAAATTGTTCAGAAAAGTTATTTTCTAATTTTTGCATGTCCTGAAATTAATCAGACAAATAGAAAATGAACCTTATCAATAGCCCACATTGCTTGTTTTCATAAAAAAAATGCTAAAGTCAAGCTTAGAACAAACGGATGTATCATGTATTGCACCGATGGACCGTCGTCTATTGACCATGGACTAAATCCTAAGTAACAATGTTTAATTCAGATGGAGGAGGAGGCAACTCACCCAAGCCAGTAACTTCTTTACCGGCGTCTTCCACCTTGGTAGAGGTAACCCCAATGGAGGCAGAAACCCAGGTAAAGAACTTGGCAATACTCTGGCTATCGGCAGTATCGAGGCTTACCACATTTTCGGTAATTTGCTTTAACAAGTTAGAATCGGCCGCACTACCAGCTGCGCAAGCTACCGTGTAGGCAGTTTTACGTTGCTTAAATTCAGCTAATCCGCTTTGCCAATCGTCCGTCGGGATACCATCTGTCATGATAAAAACCAGTGGTTTCCAGTCGCCTTTTTGTTCGGTGGTGGTTTTCGTTACTTCGTTATCAATACAAGTAGAAACTAATTTTAAAGCTTCGCCTAAACTGGTGGTGCCGGTAGCCTTAATATCTACCATCTGGAAAGAAGCTAAATCGGTTAAAGGGACTATTTGTTTGGCTTCGCTATCAAAAGTAATAATGCTGATAAACGCTGTTTCAATGGCCTGTGGGTTTTGCCGTAAAGAACTAATCATTACCTGCACGCCATTTTTTACCGCTTCAATGGGCTCGCCGGTCATGGAGCCGGAAGTATCTAATAATAAATAGACGGGTAGTCTTCTCATAGTTTTAATTATTTGAAATAAGGTTATACATTCATCACGCGAAAACCGCCAAAATCTTGGTAGCTGTAAAAACTCTCCCCGAATTTTTATAGAATTCAAATCTTTAACGTAGGCTCTCGTTCAAAGTTTACTACCCGAGTGTTAGTTTTGGGCTAGCGTTCGGTAGAAGCCGGTTTTAGTCGGTAAATTTAAATTCCCTAGATAACTATATTATTTGGCGCTTATAGAATATAAAATCTCGTACCTGATTAAAATTAATACACCCCGGAAAATTTAAATAAAATAATTTCAAACGTTGCCGAAAAGGTTAAGTAGAAGGTAAAGCAAAGGCAATTTAATCCGGCTATTCGAATCTCGGCAGTTATCGCCGGTTACTTAAAAATAACTATTTCAGTAATAATTACGAATGACAACTGTAAAGCTCTGTTGGGATTTGGTAAAACAGGTAGTTACCAGCTATCCCAAAGAAATAAGAGCTTAAAGAAAGTATAGTTTTCGTAAAATTTAACGTATGGATTTAAAAAATATTGGTTGGATTGGCTTGGGGAAAATGGGCATTCCAATGGCTCAAAAATTAGTAAATGCTGGTTATTCTGTAACAGTTTACAATCGAAGCAAGGAAAAGGAAGAAGCATTGCGCTCCCTGGGAGCTAATACTGCCGAATCTCCGGCTCAATTAATGCAACAAGCCGAGGTAATCTTCCTGATGGTATCCGACGATGAGGCTACCCGGCAAATTTTTACCGGCGAACAAGGTTTGCTCAGCGCTCAAACTACCGGTAAAATAATTATAAACATGAGTACCGTTTCGCCGGGTGTGAGCAAACTAATGGCGAGCTTATGTCAGGAAGGACAAAATCATTACCTGGATGCACCCGTATCGGGCAGTGTCAAGCAGGCCGAAGAAGGGCAGTTAGTAATTATGGTGGGCGGCGAAGAAAATATTTTTACCCAGGTAAAACCCATACTGGACCAGCTTGGCAAGTTAACGCTGCGGGTAGGTGAAACAGGAGCCGGAAATTCGGCCAAACTAGCTATCAATACTTTACTTGGCTTTTATGCCCAAGGCCTCGCCGAAGCCATAATTTTCGCGCAGCAACACGGCATTCAAACCCAGGATTTGCTTACTCTTATTGGCAACAGTGCCTTAGGCAATATTTTTACGAAAATAAAAGGCGAAGCTATTCTGGCAAATAATTTTCCGGCGGCTTTTGCCTTAAAGCACATCGCCAAAGATTTGCGATTAGCGAAACAAGAAGGCTCTAATACTCCGTTAGCGGAAGTAGTGCAAAACACCTTTCAGGAAGCGGAGTCTACTCTGGGTGAAGAAGATATTATTGCCATCATTAAACACTTAAATCCCAGCATTTAGAAGCAATTGTAATAACTAAGATTTTCGCTAGTAAAACGAGTTGGACTGTTAATTCTTCCCTAACTACAAATAAGATTCATTTTTCTTTATCTGGCGTCCTTCCGTGGAGCCTATTCAAGTCTCCAAGTTGGGGTGCTGATGCAATTTTAAATTTCAAGTTTGTCTCCTGCTCGGCGTGCCTCGTCGGGACACTCGGGCGGGCTACTTTTCCTTTCCTCCTGTCGTCGAAATGCCTGCGGCACCAGAAAACCAACGCCCGCCCTCGCTGTCCCGCCTGCTGTCTCTTATTCTTAGCTACCGCTTTTCTGGCTTTCTTGTCTATTTATTTTACTTTAGTGTCCTGAGGGTAGCCAAGTAGAGATAGAGATGTTCCGTTCTATTGTTAAAAGTGGGTATAACCTTATATTTAAATTTAGCGAGCGTCCTCGCTCGTGTTGCTCAACGTCCGGCCTCTGGCCGATAAGAATTTGACTTCACTGCTTTCAGGAAGGTATATCCGTTCGCCCGGCCGGAGGCCTCCCAGATAGTAGCCACGAGCGAGGACGCTCGCGCCAGCAGTATTTTTAAAGAAAAGAAGGTAATTAACAGAGTTTAGCCAAGAAATTAATAAAATAATCAGGACGGACTTATCCGTGGCAAAGCAGGAACTACTAGCAACTGACACCAGTTTGGCTGTGGAGGGCTTTCTAAGGTTCCGGTGCTTTAGCATTCCGACGTCAGGAGGAAAGGAAGCTTAGACTAGCCCGAAAGAGCCAAACGAGGCCTGCCGGCCACGAGGCAAGCACGGACCGTTAAGGCCCATCAGCACCGTAATATTGAGACTGGCACAGTCTCAACGGATAAAAAGCTAAAAATACGTCTTGGAATTCAGCATAATCCTTACCTGTATTTAAGCCGTGTTATTTAATTCTAAACTTTCCGTGACCTTTTGAACAAAGCAACTTGAACTTTTGAACAAACCTGCCAGCCCAAAATTGAACGACCTTTGTCTAAACTTAAAATTAATAAGACAATGGAAAAAGTTTGGTTTATTACCGGCAGCTCCCGCGGATTGGGACGTAGCCTCACCGAAGCAGTATTAGCCTCTGGCGATAAAGTAGCGGCCACCGCCCGTAAACCCGAAGTACTGCAAGATTTAGTAGAACAATACCCTGACCAGATAGTACCACTTGCTTTAGATGTTACCGATAAAACGCAGATACACGCCGTAGTGGCAAAAACAATAGAGCTTTTCGGGCGAATAGATGTATTGGTAAATAATGCCGGTTTCGGAATTATCGGCGCTGCTGAAGCCTTTACAGACGAGCAAGTGCGCAGCCAACTGGAAACGAACTTGTATGCGCCCATCGAAATTACCCGGGCCGTATTGCCGTACATGCGCCAGCAAGGTTCTGGTCGTATTCTGCAAGTAAGTTCCATTGGTGGTCGGGTAGGTAACGCAGGAGTAGCCATCTACCAGGCAGCTAAATTCGGGTTAAGTGGTTTCACCGAAGCTTTAGCCCAGGAAGTAGCACCGTTGGGAATCCGGGTAACTTCGGTAGAGCCAGGAGGTTTCCGGACCGATTGGGCGGGCGATTCGATGACCTATGCTTCACCAGTGGAAGGATACGAAGCAACGGTGGGTACGCGGGAAAATTTCTTTAAAAGTGGTAATTTTATTCCGGTCGGCGACCCGGATAAAGCGGCTCAGGTAATGGTAAAATTAGTCCAACACCCGGAACCACCCGTACACCTGGTATTAGGCAGCGAGGCGATTGGGTTCCTGAAAAGTGCCAATGCTGCTCGCGAAACCGAAATGGAAAAATGGTTGCCGGTAAGTCTTTCTACGGACGCCGATGATGCCATAAATTTTTTGGAGACAGAAGACGCCAAATTTTTCTTGCGTACGAAAAATTAAAAATAATTTAGTTGGTGATGGTTTAAATAAGCCATTGCCAACTATTTATAAATGGAGGTTCTATGACAGACCTGAATGAAAAAGCTTCCCGTGCCTTTACTTATTCCTGTTACCATAGCCGCAACCGGTCGGGGGAACAGTTTATCCCGGAGCATGTTTTTAGTTACCAGATTGCTGGCACTCTTACTGTTCAAGATGGCAATCAAACCTGGACTTTCCGGGAAGGGGATTTTAGGTTAGTCCGGCGAAACCATTTGCTTAAATTTTTGAAAGAACCACCGGTCGGAGGCGAATTTAAAAGTGTTTCGGTATTCCTCGACCAGAAAACCTTGCGAAATTTTAGCATGGAATACAACTACAAAGCCGAAAAAAGCACGAATTCCGAGGCCATTATTTCGCTTAAGTCTAATCCGCTTTTCAGCAATTTTTTAAATTCCTTAGGCCCTTACCAGACTTTAAACGAGCCTGGCAACGAAAACCTGTTGAACCTGAAATTAAGGGAAGCTATTTTAATTTTATTACAAACCAATCCCGAACTGCAAAGCGTTTTGTTTGATTTCTCGGTGCCCGGTAAAATAGATTTAGAAGCTTTTATGCTGCAAAACTTTCATTTTAACGTAGAGCTAAAACGCTTTGCCTATTTAACCGGCCGCAGCCTGGCAACCTTTAAACGCGATTTCGAGAAGATTTTTCACCTTTCGCCGAGCCGCTGGTTACAGCAACGCCGCTTGCAGGAAGCGCATTATTTAATTAAAGAAAAAGGCAAAGCGCCTTCCGAAGTTTACCTGGACTTAGGTTTTGAAGACCTCTCGCATTTTTCTTTTGCTTTTAAGAAAATGTTCGGCGTGGCCCCTACCAAAATGCTGCTGGCTTAAAAGAACAGGGTAAGAAAGAAGCCTTTAATTATACATAGCTCTCTGCAAAATGAGGTTCCGGAAACGTAACCAGTTTTCAGCAACCAAGATTGCACCTATAGCTGCTGTTGAACTTGAATCCCCCATAGCTGCCATATAGGTGTTCTTAGGTATTGTTCATTTTTCTAAAAAACAACGAATACTTTGAAAGTTTCTTTCTGTTGATTTTCAATATAACAGGCTAATGTTAAACCTTCTGGATGCAGTTGGTCAATAAAATAGAAAGAACCTTTATTAAAGATTTCAATTTTTACCTTTTCCTCTTGTTTAAGTAAATAGAGAGCCCTTCTTCTTTTCACTATTCGCATCTATTAATTTTATTCCTATTAAATCAATGCCAATCATTTCTTCAAGGGAATTTCAATAACCAGCTTAAACAAATTTAAGTGATTTTACATGCCGTTTTTTTTAAGTAAATGATTGACTTGTTCTAGATGCTCCAAATCACCTATATTTTTAATTATACTAACTACCCGGTATTTGGTAACCAGAAATAACGTAATGCCCGATATGTAGTTTTTCTGTATTATTTAGAAAAAAGAAGCACGGTATTAAATTTATAAATAAAAAATGCCGGTGTGCTCCACCGGCATTTTTTTTTAAATTCTTAAGCTTAATTAAAATTAAAACGCATACCGCAAGCCCAACTGAATCTGGTAAGGGTTACCGTTACCGCTTAGACCAGGTATCCCAGCTGATTTGTTCACGTTGTAAACAAACCGTTGCGCGGTTGGATCGAAGCTCTTAATGGTGTATAGGTTTTGCTTGCCCAGATTATAACCCACGCCCCAGTCTTTCTTCAACAGGTTGGCTACGTTGAAAACGTCAATGGAAGCTTCCAAACCGTGATTACCAAAGAAGCTGAATTTTTTGGCTAATCTGGCGTCAAACACCCCGTAAAAACCATTGATACCCCCGTTACGCTCCGCTATTTGACCCGCATTCCGGCGAATATACTCTTTTACACTTTGCTCGGCATTTGGATTGTCCAGGATAGCCTGGATACCTTCCCGCAGGTATGGCGGCGTTTCCGGGTCATTCGGATCGTAGATGAAGGCCAAATCGTTAGAATCAACAAAATCTCCGTTGGTGTTACCGCCCACGGCCATAGAATAGCGCGTGCCACCTAAACCGGAATAGCGCACGCTGAAGGTAGTACCCCAAACGGTAGGGGCCGTTCCATAGACTACTACCTTGCTGCGGAACTGGTTGTTGGCATAGCTCATGCGGCTTAAATCCCGGGGGTCATCGGCTACCATTAAATCCAAAGTAGCAGTATTGGCCACGTTACCGTTGTAAGAAGTATTATCTTTCGAGTCGTTCCAGGTATAAGAAGCGGTAATTTGTCCGTCGCGGAAATACCGGAAAGTTCCGTCAACTACCAAGGCGTACTGGTTTTTCCGGCCTCCGCTGATTAATTCCAATACCCGTCCTACCTGGGTAGTTTTGCGGCTGTTTACCCAGTTAACTATTCCCTTATCCGTAATGGTCGAAGCGGGAACATACACGCCGCGGTTGGCTTCTTCTTCCATTCTAAAATACGGTTGGTCCACCATGTTACGGTCTACGTACATGTAGTTGTTACGCGCCCAGGCGGCAAATCCACTTACCCCTACCCGCAGGTTATCGTTAAAAAAGTGGTTGATGGAGAAGTTGGTTTTGTAAACTACCGGCACTTTGGCATCGGGGCTGTTGGTGTTAATGGTTACTAATTTTGGAATGCCCGGATTGTTAAACAGTTCGGAGCCCGGAGCCGTGGATGGGTCGGCGCGATAGCCCGGGAAATTGGGGGTGGGTACCAAGGCCCCCGAGATGTCCACGGAAGCTACCTTGGTGCCATCGAACAACATGTTGTTGATCATGGAGTAAGGGTTCAAAGCCGAACCAAATACCCCGGCTCCCACCCGGATGATATTCTTACGCTCTTCGTTCACGTCCCAGGTAAACTGCACGCGGGGCTGCAATTGGGTGGTATTAATCTTGTTATTGGTACGGATACCCAGTTCGTTAAATACCACCGGGGTAAAATTGGCCCGGTTCAAGTATTGGGTATTATCTAACCGCAAGCCCGCCATTACTTCCAGGCCGTACGCCAGTTTCGTGTCCATTTGAGCATATACGCCGGAAGCGATCGAATTTACCACGTTGCTCTGGTCTTCGTTTAAGTAAATTTCCCGAACGTACCGGTAAGGAGTCAGGCTATTGAAGCTTTCCAGGCCATTAAAGAAAAAACGACCGTTCATTTCGCTACCGTAGCGGGAATGCATGCGGTTATATAGTACGTCTACGCCGAAAGTAAAATTGATCTTACCGGTATTGTAGTAAAAATTATCTACTAACTGCACCACGTTGCCTTTAAACCATTCCGGCGAAAAACGCTGCCCACCAATCTGAATCGAAGAATTAGTGTAGGTTTTGGTAGTATCAAAACTTGATCGGGATAACACATTTTGGACGATGGCGCGCGGGATACCGGCTGCCGGAAGTTCCGGGCTCGGTTGAACGGCTTCGTCCTGGTAGAAATGTTGTACTTTCAGCTCGTTGGTAATCCTTGGGTTCAGGATCGTCCGCAACGACAACAGCAAACTATTGTCGAATTTCTTGCGGTTGATGTACGATTCGTAGGCATCAATCACGGAGTTATCATCTTCCGATAAAGGGTCTTTTTCGCGCACCAAATTGTTCCGCAATGTCAGTAAGTTTTTAGAATTTAATTGCCAGTCGATGCGGGCAAAAATAGCGTCGGTACCTTTTTTCTTGCCAAATGAACCAAATTGTGGATTGTTCGATACCCCGTATTTAGCCCGGGCAATGCTTAAAAAGTTATCCAGCGTGGCCTGGGTAACCTGGTTAACGGCTTCGTCATTGGGTCCCTGGATGTTGGCAATATAAACCGGACGAGCATCGGCCTGGTGATCCCAAGCTACGAAGAAGTGGGCTTTATCTTTAATAATGGGCCCGCCCAATGAAAACCCGTATTGGTTGGTATTGTAGTCCTGCACGCGTTTGTTGCCTCTTAAATCGTATGGACTCGCCAGCCAATCGGTACGCATAAAGTTAAAAGCGCTGCCCGTTAGTTGGTTGGTACCCGATTTGGTTACGGTGCTGATAGTACCGCCACCACTCCGGCCCATGGTCACATCGTACTCATTGGTTACCACTTTAAATTCGCGAATGGCTTCCATGGAAATGGAATACGCGCTGGAGGTAGAACCACCGGCAATGGTACCGCGCGAGGTCATCCCATCGATGGTAAAGTTGGTGGAAGATGCGAGTTGACCGCCCAAACTCGTACCGCTACTCAAGGGCGACAAGTCAATGAGCGAAGTAAAATTGCGGCCGTTTACCGGCAATTTGGCAATATCTTTCGCCGTAATAGGCGTAGAAGCGCCTAAAGTGGGAACCGTGTTTTTTAAGGAATTAGCTACCACTTCTACCGCTTCCAGTTCGGTGGCGCTGCTTTGTAAAGCAAAATTTACCCGCAACTGGTCGCCTTGGTTCAGGGCGAAACCGGTTTTCTTTTGTTCGCTGTAACCAATAAAAGATACGGTAATGGAATACGGCGAGCCTAAAGGCAATTGTTTAATAATGTAGTCGCCGTTTACGTCGGTAACCGTACCCGCCTTAAAACCAGTAGACTCATTCCGGACCAGAACAGTGGCGCCAATAATGGGACTGTTATTTACTTCGGCAACTTTTCCGATAATCGTTGCTTCATTTCCTTGTCCGTACGTGGAGAAGCAGGAAGCCAGCAACAGGGCCAAAAATGCAATACATCCTGTAAATAATTGTTTCATTTTTTGTTAATTAAGTAAGAAATAGTAGTAAAAAGCGGGTCTGATTTCTTTTATAACCCCTCTGAAAATCTGGTACAACGATGGGGCGAGAGCAAGCTCATCAGGTTTAGGAATAAAGCCCGTCGGCTTCCTCCGTACAAATGAGCACGACTGAAGTCAGTTGCGTTAAGCGTTCCACCAGTATGATCAAAGCTATTTTTCAGAAGAAAGAAACCCGTTTTTTCTGTCCGCGAAAGTAGAGCGGGAATGTTAAGGCGGTGTTACCGCTTGGTTAACATACTGTTTCTTTTTTGATGGAGCTTTTCTGCGGGCGGGATTTGGCCGGTTGACTGGCGCGTGAGAGGAACCAATAAAGCCAGTCAAAATTTACTATTTTTATCCGCCAGCCGTACGAGGTAGGCTATTCGGATGTAAAAGCGTTTCGGGAAGTATTCCGGAAAGTTATCGGCCTATCGCTGCTGGAGTACCGGAGGAAGTACAATAAAGAGGCGGTGGGATAAAGAAATTAGAACTATACTTGCTATCCAGAAAATAAAAGCACGCTATCCCTGCTATCCATTCTCTTCCGGAATAATCTTATTAAAATCGGCCAGCCAGATTCTTCTGAAATCCATTGAATTTTAAGGAATGACCGATTTAGATAATTTATGCCCGATTTAAACAAGCTTTAAGCCTTAGTTTTACCCAGATCGTCCGATTTATCACTACTTTTAGGTTTGTCGGGGTTAGCTTTTTTGGCTGCCAGCAGGCGCTTCTGGTGTTCTTTTTTCTCCTTGAATTCCTTTTGGCGCTGTTTCTTTTGCTGATCTCCGGATCTGGTTCCCATTGCCTGGTTTGATTTTGTTATATGCAGTTAGTGGCCTATTAGCTTTTACCTGATTTAGCTAAGCGGTATGCTTTATTAAAATGCCTTAACTATATGCACAATAGAACAGCATATATCTAAAATCGCTCGCCAAGTTCTCTAAACATATCTATAGTATTAATAAAACGAACCCCGCGAGGTAAACAAACATCAGGAATTTTGATTCTTCGTTTACTGCTAGGATCGCTAACTTCGTGGGTAATTATAGTAACACTATTTGTTAAAGCATAAGCGATGAGCCACGCATCTGCTTCATCTTCTCCTAAAAATTCTGTAATTGCGGCTGGACTATAATGTGTTCGTTTACTTTCAATCCAATTAACAATTTGGGCATAAGCTGTTAGAACTTCAGTAGTATCACGAAAAAAGTTCTTAGGTAAATTATCTTTACACCAGTTGCTTAAAAGGTCTCCATTTGGATAAATCTCATTTTTAACTTTATCAATACTAATAATTTTACCATCGTGGGCAAGCTGCTTTACTTTTTCCCAAAATCCAACGGCAATATCTAAAGGGTAAACACTACGATGAGCTTGAATAAAAAAGTTGCTATCTACAACGTAAATACCCATCTATTGATAAAGTTTATTCATAAATGTTTGATAGGTATCTCCCTTAAGTCCTGTTAAGCGATATGCATCCCTATATAATAAAGCATTTCCTTTTATTGCTCTATCTACATAAGCAGCAAATGTAGGGCTTATCTTTTTCTTAGCAGATGCATAAAAATCGCCACCACTACTTTTCTTTTCCTCTTTCTTAGCTTTCAAATCTTCGATATAATCATTATAAAACTTGAAGAATGATTGTTTACTAACTTTCCTTAAATCTAAAGCACGTCTAGCAATAACTAATTGACTAACTTTAAAGTGTTTTGCTAATACAGAAATGCTTGGAGTATTATCCCAAACCTGGTTAAAAGAATTCTCTGGAACAAGAAATTCAGCAGCTACTTTGTCGCATAATAATTCAATAGGTGCATCAGCTGGTTGCAATTTTCTAAAATCAAATCCAGCGCTTTTTCCAATCCAAATGTGCGCTAACTCATGAACTATAGTAAATAATTGAGCTGCCTTTGCGTCCGCAGAATTTACAAACATAAAGGGCGCGAATGCATTTACTAAAACAAATCCTCTACATTCGTTAACAGAGATAGGTCTAGTATTATTTGTGCCTACAACACTATTAAAATTTATAATTATACCAATATCCTCAATTTTGCGCGTAAGAAAATCCAAGGTATCCTGAAATTTTGAAAAAGAGCTTGCCCATTCATTTTTAAGACCTAAGGTGTTGTGTATATCTTCAACAATTATTTTAAAGTCTGTATTTTCATCGAACTTACCTACAAATGGTAGTGGTTCATAATTGTTTTCCTCTAGAAACTCGATTAACCACTCTTGCCTTCTTTGGGTCAACAGAATGGTATCATAAACATTTATACTAACCTGTTCAGTTTGGGATCTTCCAGTACGGAAAAACGGGAATGGTAAATTTTCCTTTGGAGGTTCCTTTAAAAAAAGATATCCAAAAGGAATATGTACTTTATTAGAAAATTTTTCGAGTTGCTTTACTGTGGGTCTTTTCTTATTGTCAAGCCAATCTTGTATGGGAAACATTGCAAATTCTTGCAATTCATAACCTGCCCGAGCAATTGCCCAAGTAATTATGTCTGCATTAAAATTTACTTCTGTTTTCATTTAAATTCAAACTATTATATCTTTGATTAATTGTCGTATTAATTTATTAAGTCGATTTTTATTTAATAAATCTATTTATAAAACGAAAATAACGGTTTTTTAATTTAAAACATGATTTTTAATTTTTTATAATAATTGTAAGTTCTCCCTATTGTTCTATATAAATTCAGTTACAAGTAGAGTTCATTTAGTTATAGGTTGAGTTTGCGCGAACGGCTTCCACCTATTCTCTGTGGAGCTAATCTCTGGTTGCTGAAATAGGGTATTCTGGTAAAAGCCAATCTGAGATTGGCTGCCCAAAAAGCACTCAAGTGCTTCACTATTACTAAGCTCAACTTCGATTGGCTTTATTATAAGTCGTAGAATACTAATCTAATTCTACACTAAACAGCGTAATTTTAAATTTCTCTACTTTTATCCATTTTTTAAAGGGAATTACTAGCTTAAAGTTGATGCATTTAGCTCTATGACTCCACCATCGAAAATTATCAGCATACCGGTTTATGCATAAATCTAATGCGCAAATGCCCGAACAACAGCCAATAAACAAAGCATAATACTAGCCTGTTTCAATAATGCCTTTAATTGCGAATAAGATGAACTATAGTCAATTAGCTTTTTCTGATGCCGCCAAAGAATTACAACAGGAATTTGGGAGCCGGCAGATTTACGAGCGCGTGGAAAAATACCATGTGGTAGATGGCCTAACCGAGAATGAAAAGAAGTTTATTGCGGAACAGGATCATTTTTACATGGCTACCATCGGCGAGAACGGCTACCCCTACATCCAGCACCGCGGCGGCCCCAAAGGCTTTGTAAAAGTACTGAACGAGCAAACGCTGGCCTTTGTCGATTTTTCGGGCAACCGGCAGTACATCTCCGTTGGTAATATCGAGACGAACTTCCACGTAGCGCTCATTCTAGTTTCGTACCCGCACCGGGCCCGCCTGAAAGTATACGCCCAAGCCAAGATAGTACAACTCACCGACGAGCCGGAACTGTTTGCCCAAATAGACCCCGCCGACTATAAACACCGGCCCGAGCGCATGTTGGTACTTACGGTTCAAGCCTACGATTGGAATTGCCCGCAGCATATTACCCCGCGCTATACCGCCGAAGAACTGGAACCTGCCTTTGCGGCCCAACGCCAACAAATCGCCGACCTGGAAGCAGAAAACCAAAAGTTAAAAGCCGAACTGGAAAACTTAAAAGCTCTCCCCAAATGATCACGATTTATTATCCGTCCAATAGCCATTTGATTAATACCTGGCAGGAGCGTTTAAACCAGTTAGCTTTTAAGTATGCGTTAATCCAGGAAGATGCGGCTACGGAACCGCGCCTCATAGACGGAGACGAACAGGCCGAAGGAATACCGGCCATAGAAGCGCATCTGGAAAGCCTGGAACAGTTCAAAAAAGATTGGTACGATTCCCGCTGCGACCGCTACGACTTTGAACCGGACGCACCAGGTTACGGCTTCACTAAAATTTAACCCGCGTAAAGAGTTACCTAATAGGCTGGTTGATTTGCTGTTAGTTACGTATATTTTTTTTAAATAAATTATACCAAATCGCTTCAAGTAGCTGCCATAACGAAGGATATGAAACCCGGCGGGTTTTGAAAACCCGCCGGGTTAGAGCAATTTGTTAAATCAACCTGATGGAAGGTGACTAATACTATTTGGTATTAATTCTAAATCTTCCTGAACTAGAAACCAGTATCCAGTCAGGAATAAATCTAATTATTTGGTCATTCAGGAGGAACCTATTTAGCTACGTAGCCAAATAGGTTCCTCCTGAATGACCTTTTATTTATGGAATTTATAAATTGGGGAAAATGCGGATTTATCTTACTCGAATTTCCTCTATTTGCTTTGCTATGTTTATCTACTCCTTTGTAAGAAATAACAGTTGATTAAGTCTGACGCTCAAGCAGATTGGCCTTAACGATTTGTACAGTGCACAGCCCCAAGGGCACCCACAATTTCGGCCGGCAAATGGCTGAAAGTAGGCGAAACAGTCCGGATTGGCAATTGGTCACTCTGCGCAAAGTTACCAGCAAAGATTCTGTGTTCTGCATAGAATAGAGTTAGTGAAAATAAACACTTTACGTGAATGAACGAGCCTAAGGAGAAACTACAGCCGGGCGAGAACAATAAACTCAGCTTTCTTATGGCGGTTCGTTCCACTAAATTACCTGGAAAAATGATGGTAGTATTATATACAAATAGGTACCTTTATTTCGGATAAACTTACCCTTTACCATGAAAAACATTCTGCTCCTATTTTGCTGTATCTCCGCATTCTCCATGCCTTCCGCACTAGCCCAAACCGCCGCTCCGGCGGTTGCTCCCGCGAAGGTTACCTATACGAATCCTTTAAAGATACAATTTGGGGACCCTTATGTGTTACACACCGGGGGAACGTATTACATGTATGGTACGGGAGCGGGCGCCGACAAAGGGTTCGCGGCTTATTCTTCCAAAGACCTGGTAAACTGGAAACGAGAAGGGCAGGTATATTTTCACGATAACAAAAATGGCTGGAGCGACCCGAAAGCCAGTTGGGAGGGAGCGTATTGGGCACCCGAAGTATACGAAGTGAAAGGGAAGTTTTACTTGTTTTACAGCGCTCAATGGAAAGAAAATCCGACCAAAGAAGTAGAAAATTTTAAAATTGGCGTAGCCGTGGCCGATAAACCTACTGGCCCTTTTACAGATTTGGCCAACAAACCGGTTTTTGACCCGGGTTATCCGGTAATTGATGCCAATGTGTTTTTCGATACCAACGGCAAGGCTTACTTATACTACTCGCGGGCCGCCTACAAGCACCCCGTAGAAAGCGAAATAGCGGATTGGGCCCGGCAGAAAGGCTGGTACAAGGAAATTGAAGAAAGTTGGGTATACGGCGTGGAACTGAAACCGGATTTTTCCGGAGTTATTGGCGAACCGGTTTTATTGCTGCGGCCACCCGTTAAACTCAGCGACAAACAAGCCGAATGGGAAAGCCGGTCGGTTACCTCTAAAGAAGTAAATCGCCGCTGGACCGAGGGTTCTGTTACCTTTAAAAAAGGCCGCACCTATTACATTATGTATTCGGCGAATTACTTTGGCGGCCAGCATTATGCCGTGGGGTACGCTACTTCTACCTCACCTTTAGGTCCGTTTAAAAAAGCCGCCAATAACCCAGTGTTGCAGAAAAACTCGGCGAAAGGCGGTACGGTAACGGGTACGGGGCACAACAGCATTACCTACTCCCCGGACGGCAAAGAAATGTTCTGCGTGTACCACGGCCGCACCACCAAAACCGGAGACGAGCGCGTAATTTTCATTGACCGCATGGAGGTAAAAGATGGCGTACTAAAAGTTTACGGCCCTACCACTTCTCCGCAAAAGCTACCGTCTGGTGTTAAAACTACGAGTAAAAAGTAGAGGAAATTGCGTTTATTACTGTAGTTCTTTGGAGACTTTTCAAGCCTCCAAGCGTTGGTGCTATCTAGTTGGAGAAGGCTGAGCTGGCTCCCGGCCGCGGGGCCTCGTTTGGCTCTTCCGCACTCGCTAGCCTTCCTTTCCTCGCTTGGCTGCGGAATACTGCTCCGCAGTACCGGAACCCTAGCAGGTGCTCCACAGCCAAACTAGTGTCAATTACTCTTTGCTACCGTTCTTACTTGTTTAAAGTAGTGGAATACCCAAAGCATAAGAAAACCAAGCAGCTTAGAGTAAAACAGAACCAAGAAGTTGGATTCAACTAATTCTTATAGTTGGTTGCAATCCGTGGAACTAATTACTCCATTGCTCCTTCTTATCAGATGAGCCAGAAAAACCACCGATAAAAGTAAACGACATCAGTTTGGCTATGAAGGGCCTTCTAAGGTTCTGGTTCTGGTTCTGCGCAGCAGAAGAATTCCGACGACAGGAGGAAAGGAAGCTTAGACCAGCCCGGAAAAGCCAAACGGGGCCATGCGGCCAGGAGCCAACTGGTTACTTCTCCAACTAGATAGCACCTGAGCACGGAGATTTGAAAAGTCTCCAAAGAATTACTCTTCTTAATGGTCTACTCTACTATGGATTATCTTAGTTTACTATTTGGAATAATTCTTAATTTTTAATTGAGCGAAGCACCAGAGGCTACCATGTTCTTTTACTCATTACTTTATCCAGTTCCGGGCGGGTCATTTTGCCTAGTTCCGGGTGTTTTTCGAGCCATTTTAAGAAATCAGATTTGATTTGGTCCGGCCATTGACTATCAATTTCCCCGGTGCTGTATTTACCGGTACGTACCATCTCGAAACCGAACTTATCTTTCCGGATGACAAATTCCGACGTACTGACTACCTGCTCCGCCAAGTGAGCCGGCACAAAAAGCACACCTTCCGGTTGTACAATCACTAAATCGCCGGGTAGAACTACCGCTCTGCCAATCCGGATAGGAGTATTCAGTCCTTGCAAGACCATTTCTTCGGTATAGGAAGGATGAAAATCGCGCACTACGGCGTTAAATCCTTTAATCTGGCGAAGTTCCTGCAAATCGCGGGCCGCCCCGTCGAACACCACGCCGTTCCCTGATTTGCTGATAATCGAATTAGCCAAAGTAGCCCCCATAATACCACCCCCGCTGATTTTGCCGAAAGCATCGGCCACGTATAAATCCCCTTTCGTGAGAATATCGATGGGCCAGGCATTCGTGTTACCTTTTCGGCCTTGTTTAGCGCCCCGGTCTTTAATGTGTTTTTCCAGATCGGGCCGACTCGGCAAGTACACGGCCGTCATGGCCCGGCCCGTCATGGGCATATCGTTTACGCTTTTCCAGTTACCTTCAAACTGATTTACGTAGCCTTCGTTTTTTAAAACGCTCCAGGCATCGTCGATCATAATGTGCTTAGCCCTTTCTAGTAGATTATCCGGAATTTTTGGTCGCCCGTCCGGAAATCTTTCGCCTTGCCAATCGGAGGTAAGATAGGTGAGCTCTTCTTTGGAGATGGTTTGCGCGCTGAGCGGATTGTTAAAAAATAAACTGCTTAATACAATTAAAATAACAGTACTCTTTACTTTCATAGGTTAACGGAAGGAGATTTATTTAAAGTTGTCAGAAACAAATTTCTAAAAATAAGGAATGATAAATCAATAATTGCCATATTCCCCGTTTTCAACCTATTTTTAATGCTTAACCAGCTTATGCTATTTACGCGATGGCGCGGATTTACTTTCGTGCCTTTCTAAAATATTAGGTTAAAAAAGGCTCCCAGGAATAAATTTTCTTCCCTACGCCGTTCTAGAGTTACTTCTCTCTTGGTACAACCTGCGCTTCCGGCACGGCATTATCTAATAATTGCGTGGTTTTCACTAAGCGAATAAACTCGGCCCGATAGCCTTCCGCATCCTGGCTTTTGGCTCCTTCTGCTAAAGAAACTACCTGGGCGTAAGTCGCCTGACCTTTGTGTTCGGAATCGCGGAGCAGCATGCCAAATTCGGCAACAGCCGCCGCAAACCGGAAATTCTCCGAAGGTTTAGCGGTACGATTAGTGGAAACTACTTTTTGAAACAATTTACTGGTAGTACCATCGGGAGTTTTGTAGCGCAGCTTCAGAGTTAGTAATTCGTCCGCGAAAGTAGTAGTAGTATTCGTTTTTACCTGCTGGTATTTGAGTTCGTCTACTCCGTTTAGTAAAGAGGAAGATTTTTTACTGCTAACCGGAATAATTTCGTAGAGCGCCGTTACCGTATGCCCCGCACCTAAATCACCGGCATCTTTTTTATCGTTTTTAAAATCTTCGTTACGCAAAGTTCGATTTTCGTACCCAATCAAACGATACGCTTGTACGTAGGCCGGGTTAAACTCCAGTTGCAGTTTTACATCTTTGGCAATGGTAAACAAAGTACCGCCAAACTCATTTACCAATACTTTTTTCGCTTCCTGAATATTATCCACGTAGGCGTAATTACCATTCCCAATATCGGCTAGTTTTTCCATGCGACTGTCTTTTATATTGCCGGTACCAAAACCCAAAACCGTTAAAAATACGCCGCTTTCCCGTTTTTCCTCAATTAACCGTTCCAGTTCCGAAGTACTCGATACACCCACGTTAAAGTCGCCATCAGTAGCTAAAATTACCCGGTTATTACCTTTATCCAGGAAGTTCTCTTCGGCTATAGAATATGCCAGTTTAATGCCTGCGCCGCCGGCCGTAGACCCACCCGCTTCCAGCTTCTCTAAGGCCGATAAAATAACTTCTTTGCGGTTGCCGGCGGTAGGCGGAAGTACCAATCCGGCAGCTCCGGCGTATACCGCAATGGCTACTTTATCCTGCGAGCGTAGTTGGTTCACTAATAATTTAAAACCAGCAATCACCAAGGGTAATTTATCCTCAGACGCCATAGAGCCGGATACATCAATCAAAAAAACCAAATTGGCGGGCGGCAGATTATCGGTAGGTATGTTTTTGCCTTGTAAACCAATATGCAGCAACTGATTATCTGGATTCCAGGGGCAGGCAGCCAGTTCGGTTGCTATGGCCAAAGGATCTTCTTCTACCGGCTGCGGATAAGTATACTTAAAGTAGTTTACCATTTCCTCAATGCGAACGGCATCTTTAGGCGGCTTCCGTCCATTATTTAAAAACCGGCGCACGTTGCTGTACGAAGCCGCATCCACATCAATCGAAAAGGTAGAAAGTGGGTTGCGGGTAGTTTCCAGGAAAATATTTTCTTCTACCCGGTCGTACTCTTCGGTATTATAATTAACCCGGGGTAAATCAATCAGTATACGCCTGGAGTTCATCGGACCAACGCTCGCTTTTATTTGAACCCTGCTCATGACATTCGCCGCTGTTTTTACGACCTGCTCGGCCTGATCGAATGCCACTTCTACTACTTCCTGTAACGGGTTGGTATCGGGCTGTAATTTAATATTCAATTGCTTTTGAGTACCCAGCCTGACTTCCTGGGTAAGGTAACCTATCTGGCTCACGACCAGCGTGCGGGCAGTAGCGGGTATTTGGATCGTAAAATTGCCCGCTGAATCGGTGAGGGTACCCAAGCTGGTTCCTTTTACCGTTAGGTTTACTCCGGCTAAAGGCTGATGATGGCGGGAATGGATTACTTGTCCGGAAATTTTCCGGTCTTGCGCCAAGCTCCGGCAGGAGGTAACCAGCAACAGGAAAGCGAGCAGATAAAAGTAGTTTTTCATGGCCGTAGATCGTGAATTTCTTCCATGATGTAGTTACTCAAAGAATTACACACGCGGGTTGGTATTTTTTTCCGGAATAAATGCTTTTATTTAGGATAGTTTTACGCTGCCGGATATGTTTCTTAAGTTCTTTTCGAAAAATTCACAACCACCCAACGACCTAGAACTGGTACAGCGCTACCAGGAAACTGGCGACCTGGCGTACGTAGGAGAATTATTTGAACGCTATACCGAAATGGTTTATCTCATTTGCCGGAAGTACTTACCCGACGAGGACGCCAGCAAAGATGCTACCATGCAAATATTTGAGCAGCTAATTGAAAATTTAAAAAAACACCAGGTTACCAATTTTAAAAGTTGGCTGCATTCTACGGCTAAAAACCATTGCTTAATGCAGTTGCGGGCGCAAAAAAGCAAACCTACTATTTCTTTAGATGCCGATCCCATATTATCTATGCAATTGAACCCGCATTTGCATCTAGGTAATAATGAGGTCGAAAACCAAGAGCAGGATTGGCAATTGCTCGAAAAAGCCATGGCCGAATTGCCCCCAGAGCAACGTTTTTGCCTGGAATTATTTTACCTGCAGGAGAAAAGTTACCAGCAGATTGCCGAACAAACGGGTTACGACCTAAACCGAGTGCGCAGTTACATTCAGAACGGGCGCCGGAATATGAAAATTTACGTGGAGAAGCATCATGACCCAACCTGATACCTTAAAATGGCTTTTACCCGACGACGGACATTTTTCGTTGGAACAGCTCCGGCTGTACCAGGAAGAGAATTTGTCAGCCCCGGCCCGGCATCAGGTAGAAAAACACCTGCTGGATTGTGATTTATGCGCCGATGTACTGGCCGGCATGGCTGTTTCTAATCGTACCCAAACGCAGGCGGCGGTAAGTCAGTTAAATCAACGGCTGAAAAGTAAGATTCAATCGGAATCTCGCCTTAAAGTTCGGCCTTTGTACGGACCAACTCTGCGGATAGCCGCGGGTTTTTTAATTTTGCTCGTGAGTTTTGGCCTATTTCGCTACTTGCAACAGCCCACTACAACAGTAACTTCGGAAAAAACGGTGGCTCAGTCTTCCTCAACCAAGCCTGAATCCGTACCCCAGGTGGCTCTTTCCGCTCCCCCCGACCCCATTATAAAACCTGCTGAACCAGAACCAGCCACACCGGCAGCAAGTAAAACTCCTTCTCCAACCCGGAAAACCATAGTTGCTAAATCAACAAAAAAGAAAAGTCGGCTTTAGCTGCTGGTTCAGACGCGAAAGACACCCTTTTCCCGGTGGATACGGCGGTAGTATTAGATGCCATGGCGGTTACGTCTACGGATAAGCCGATGGTGAATGAGAATGTTCCACTGCCAACTACCATAGCCCACAGCAACAGCTTGTTAGCAAAAAAATTAGTAACCGGAACCTCGCTAACGGCAAAATCCGTAAACGGTATATCTTTACAAAGTGTCCCTGCTTATACTGGTCAAATTGTTACTGGGAAAGTGCTGGATGCGGCTTCTGGCCAAGGCTTGCCCGGTGTAAGCATGCGCGTAAAGAACACTACGCTGGACATGGTTACCGATGCCGATGGCAATTTCTCGTTCACGGTACCAACCGGAAAAAATGAATTAATTATAAATTATGTTGGCTATTCTACTCAAAAAATCAAAATTAAACCAACAGATAAACGACTAGTCGTGCAACTAAAGCCAGATGCTAACCAGTTGAGAGAAGTAGAAGTGAGCACTTTCAATAAAGAAAACATCCCGGCAACCATAATACCTACTAAACCTGAAATAGGACAAAAGGCTTTTTACCAGTATATCCAACAAAATCTGCATTACCCTGAAGAAGCCCGGCGGCAAAAACAGGAAGGCTTGGTAGAAGTTGGTTTTACTGTAACGGAAGCCGGTGAACTAACGGATTTTAAAATTTTAAAGAGCCTTAATGCGGCTTGCGACGCTGAAGCCATTCGGGTAATTAAAGAAGGCCCACCCTGGCAACCTAGCTTATTACAGGGCCAGCCTCAGCCGGAAAATGTGCGGGTAACCATACCGTTTAAGTTATAAGAAGTTACTAAATTATAAAGCCCATTATCTTACCAAAAATTTACTAATTATGGCTAACGTCTTAAACTACTTACCCCATTTAGAAGCCGATGAAATGGCTTTTATCCAAGGCTTTTTTCAAAATTTAAACGACCAGCAGGCGCAACAATTCACGGATATTTACCGGACGCGCCGCAAAACGCCCGAACTTATTTTATTTACTACTTTACTGGGCTTTGTGGGGTTTGCCGGCATTCAACGGTTTGTGGTGGGCAGTATAGGGATGGGAATTCTGTACTTTTTCACGGCCGGACTTTGCTTTATCGGTACTATTATCGATGCCATTAATTACCGGCGAATAGCTTTTGAGTATAATATAAAAGAAGCGCAAAAAGTGCAGATAATGGTAGTGAGTCAAATGGGTGGTCCGTACACGGGGCGATAAAGGTATATGGTAAATTTTTCGTCGCTTTTCCGGAAACCCGAAAAAGTAGTTCAGCAGGTATATTTTAGTCCGGGTACCGATTGCCTGAACGCCATTCTGGAGCAGATTGAAACGGCGCGTACTTCTCTTAAAATATGCGTTTTCACCATCAGCGACGATCGGATAACCCAGGCAATCTTACAAGCTCATCGCAGCCACGTTGCCGTTAAAATTATAACCGATAACGAAAAGTTGTTTGATATGGGCTCTGATATTAAACAATTGGCGCAGGCGGGAATTCCCATCCGGGTAGATAATACGGCTAACCACATGCACCACAAATTTGCGATCGTGGATAATGGGCTAGTTTTAACCGGTTCGTATAACTGGACCCGCAGCGCCGCCAAGTATAATCACGAAAATCTGGTTATAACTTCTGCCAAAAGTATTGTAACGGATTTCGGTTACGAGTTCGACCGCTTATGGGAAATTATGGTACCTCTTTAAATGACTTTCTTCTTACTCCCAAGTACCGGCAAACAGTACCACCCGCCAGCCATCCGGATCTTCAAAAGTAAGGCCTTTATCCTGCCAGTAAGGATTTTCGGGCGGAACCGGAAAGTACCCCAGATTTTGCAAGCGGCTCACTGCCGCATTTAGAACAACTTGGTCCGGAATGTAAAAAACCAGTAGATTATCCTTGGTGGGCGCCGGACAAGGACTACCGGCTACGTGTTGCGTAAATTCCAGGTGATACTCCCGCCCCGGCAAACCCAACATAACACCATCATAGCCCGCGTGATTAGCAAAAGAACTTAGCTTTTCTAAGCCTAAACCTTCGGTATAAAATTGAATTAATTTGGCTAATTGATCGGTTGGACGGGCAATCCGGACTTGGGCGAAAGAAAGCATAAAACGGTTAACTTAGAATAAACTATAGGTTTACTAGGGTGAAAGCGTACTACCTAACAATATCTCGGCCTGTTCGTTAATTTCCACCTCCAGAATTAACCTGGCCCGGATAATCCAGAACCAAATTACATAAAGTTCTTACGCCTAGCTTAAAACCACTTTCGTCGATGAAGAAGTCGGGAGTATGGTGCGAAGGCGCTTCTTCGCGCTTTTTGCCTTTGGGCATGCCCCCCAAAAAAACAAACAAGCCCGGTACTTTTTCCTGGAAGAAGGAAAAATCCTCGGCTCCCGTTACGGCCGGGCGTAATTCTACATTTTCGGTGCCCGCCGTACGTTGCAGCGTAGGCAGCATTTTTTCGGTTAAGGCCGGTTGATTATACGTTACCGGATAATGGATGCTCAACGGAATTTGTACTTCGGCGGTGGCACCGGCGCTTTCGGCCGTTTTAGTGGCGATCTGCTTAACGCGGGCAATAATCATTTTTTCGTCTTCGGCGCTTAACGCCCGGAGCGTTCCCGTCATTTCTACTTGTTCCGGAATAATATTCGACCGGTTGCCGCCCTGAATAGTGCCAATGGTAACAATCCCCGGATTCTCGGTTACATTTAAATTGCGGCTGACAATGGTTTGTAAATTATTTATAATTTGAGCCGAAACCACTATTGGGTCGACGGAAGACCAGGGATAGGCGCCGTGCGCTTGCTTGCCTTTTACCGTAATTTTCATGTCGTTCACGCTAGCCATGGTGCCGCCCGGCCGGTAAGTTATTTTGCCCACTTCCGTTTGCGAATTAATGTGCAGGCCAAAGGCTACCTCCACTTTCGGGTTTTCCAACACCCCTTCTTTTATCATTAACTCCGCCCCGCCCTGCTCGCCAAAAGGCGCACCTTCTTCGGCGGGTTGAAAAATAAATTTTACGGTACCCCTAAGCTCATTTTTCATTCCCGAAAGTACTTCGGCTACGCCCATTAAAATAGCCACGTGCGAGTCGTGGCCACAAGCGTGCATCACTCCCACCGGCTGCCCGTTATAGGTAGATTTAACTTTAGAAGCAAAAGGCAAAGGCACCCGTTCGGTTACCGGTAAGGCATCCATATCGGCGCGTAAAGCCATAACCGGCCCTGGTTTGCCGCCTTTTAAAACGCCTACTACCCCGGTTTTGGCTACGCCGGTTTTTACTTCTATCCCTAAAGCTTTCAGGTGTTTGGCTACGATGGCGGCCGTTCGTTTCTCGTTATTGCCCAACTCCGGATTCTGGTGGAAATCGCGCCGCCAGGCAATTACTTTTTGTTCAATTTTATCGGCTCCCTGATCTACTTTGGTACTAAGAGGATTTTGCTGGGCTAAAGTTGGTAGCGCAAGCATGGAGGTGAGAAGTAGGGTGTAGATATTTTTCATAAAATATGGTTTCATTTTAGTTAAACTTGTTATACCGTAATGCCAATTCCCTGATCAATTTCATTAAGTTAAGCAGAGTAAATATAAAAATCCTTTGGCTAGTGCGAGCTTGTAGCTCGTACTAGCCGCAATTAACTTAGGAAAATAGTACGAGTTACAAGCTCGCACTAGCCCTTTCTCTTAACTTAATAACATTGATCAGGAGATTGGCTATCCAGAAAGGCGTAGAGCACTTCGTTAACTCTACGCAGAACGGCAATTTAGTGGTTTAAAAATATTAAATCCGTTAAGCGTAAAATACTTTAACTCTAGCTAGCTTTTGTTACTTATTGCTTATAAATAACCCCGTCTTTCATTACTAGTTTCACCTTCCGGATTTGAGAAATAACAGTTTCGGGATTTCCTTCCACCGCAATAATATCGGCCAGTAAACCCGCTTTGATCCGGCCAACAGAGTGGCTTAAACCAAATACATCCGCGTTTACGGAAGTAGCGGAACGCAGTACGTCCCGGTTTTTCATGCCGTAAGCCGCCATTAATTCCATTTCGCGGGCGTTGTCGCCGTGGGCAAAAACGCCTACATCGCCGCCCATAATAATGGTAACGCCGGCTTGCAAAGCGGCCGCGAAACTTTGCCGTTTCTTTCTGATACGCTCCGGTTCGGGTTGGCTCGTTTTGTTCCAGCCCGAGTATTGAGCAATAGCGTCGCCGGCGGCTAAGGTGGGGCAAAGCGCTACTTTCTTTTCTTTCAGGAGCCGGTAAATTTCCGGGGTAGCCTCGTCGCCGTGTTCAATGGTACTTACGCCGGCCAGAATGGCGCGGCGCATGCCCTCGGGCGTAGAAGCGTGGGCTACTACCGGGCGGCCGCTGCTAGCTGCTACTTCTACTATTTTTTTAAATTCATCCAATGTAAATGTAGACTGTGCCTGGTTATTCAATCCCCAACGGTAATCGGCGTATACTTTTATCAGGTCGGCACCTTTACCAATTTGCGTGCGCACTTCTTTTATGATAGCATCTATTCCATCGGCTTCGGCCGCCCCTATCACCGAATCAATATCATAACTCAAGGCTTTAGGACCGTAACTACCCGTGGCTACTAACGCCCTGGTGGCTACCAACATTCGGGGACCGGGAATTATTTTCTTTTCAATGGCTTGTTTTAGACCCACATCATCGTAACCAGCGCCTTCCGTACCTAAGTCGCGAACGGTAGTAAAGCCGGCTAATAAGGTATTTCGGGCGTGAACGGTAGCGCGAGCCAGGCGCTCGGCGCGGGATTCTTTGAGTACCTGGTCGTTCCAGGAAGTTTCATTGTAAGGATGCAAAAATAAATGGCTGTGGCCTTCGATTAAACCGGGCAGTAAGGTAGTACCGTTTAAATTTATTATCTGGGCATTGGCCGGGGCATTTACTGTTTTCCCGACGGCTTCGATGCGATTATTTTTTACTAAAACTTGCCAACCTTCCTGTATTTGTTCGCCATCGAATACGCGGTCGGGTTTAAGTAAGTAATACGTA
This sequence comes from Adhaeribacter arboris, assembly GCF_003023845.1. Classification (NCBI taxonomy): domain Bacteria; kingdom Pseudomonadati; phylum Bacteroidota; class Cytophagia; order Cytophagales; family Hymenobacteraceae; genus Adhaeribacter; species Adhaeribacter arboris. Next base: position 4,186,459 of record NZ_PYFT01000001.1, read on the forward strand.
TCCAAATTAACGGATTGGGCCCGCGTGGCCGGACACGTAAGTAAGATAAGGCCCAGTAAAAACAGGAAGTAACGCACAGGTGATGGCTTTTTAAAATTATGGTTTAATATAAGGATGAATTGTGAAATGCGGTACTTGATTCTTATTTGTATAGCGGGTACTCTTTCTTTAACTGGCTATTAGCTGATTATCGTTCGCATAGCTAGTTGAGTATTATTTCTTATGAAGCTGTTTCATGGCGGAAGAATTGACCCTTCCGCCATGAAAGGCACCTTTCCTAAAACAGGGAAGGAGAAGCGGCTTTTTACATGTACCAGGTACCATTTACCAGTTGCCTTTTACCATTTATCACTTTAAGGTATGAGTTTACTTGCTTGCATTGCTGCACTTTGCTTAAGTATTACGGCTTCTTGCTTGTTTCATTCCAGGAAGTAGCAGAAGTAAAGTATGGCTTGGATTTACGTTCGTGCCTTTCCGATTCAAACACTACCTTGATTAAATTAGATTTAACCTCAATTTAAAAGAAATAGCCGTATTTGGCAGACTCTTATCAGATAATGGATAGACAGTAGCTAAAAATAACTGACAGCAGTTTGGCCATAGAGGGCCTTTAAAGATTCCGGTACGGCGCAGCAGCATTCCGCAGCATAGCGAGGAAAGGGAAAAAATAAGAATAGCCACCTCTCCTCCCCTGTTTTTAGCTTGCCCGGAGGGCGAAGGGGTCAAACTAGGCCCGCCGGCTTCAACAACAAACAACTATTATTACTTTTACCAAAAATTTCTTATAAATTTTGTATACTACAAACGAAAAAACGCATGGACGAAGACTTGCCACACCTCACCCCAGCAGAATTGATAGCGGAAGTAATAAAATTGCGGGCGGGTATTCGGGCGCACCGCGACAGTACCAAGCATGAATTATGCTGGCACCATCCACAACTCTGGAACCTATTGCCCGAGAAAACCACGCCTGACATTGCCGTACCCGCCTGGCCGCAATTCCTGCGGGGCTGTGTGCATTACCGCGAATCTTTAGACGTACAACGACCGGAAGCTCCGCGGATAGAAGAGGAATTTTAGATTGCTGATTCACGCAAAAAGCCCCTTATTCTTAAAGAGAACAAATAGCTAATAGATAAAAAAAACCAGCAACCCGCCTTATCCTGGAGGAAAGAAAAATATTTAAAAAAATTAAAAATTAAAAAAAGGGGCTGCCATAGGGTTGTCAGTGGGAGGGCTTAGCTTTGTTCTATATCAATCGTTTCACCCCAAAAACCTAAACCATGGAGCAAGCATTCGTAAAAAACCAGACCGCAACCTTTATTACCGCCGCCAACTTATTGGAACATTGGCAGGGGCACCGGGGCTTAACCCGCCGGGTAATAGAAGTTTTTCCGGAAAAAGATTTTTTTGAGTATTCCATTGCCGGTATGCGTCCGTTTGCCAGCATGGTGCAGGAGTTACTGGCCATTGCCGCACCTGGGCTCCGGCAAATTGTGGGAGGAGACACCGAACAACTAAACGAACACCTGGACCACCAAAACAGCAAAGCGCATTTGCTGGCTTTATGGGACCAAGCCACCGCGGAAATTAACCAATTGTGGGCGCAGATTCCGGAAGAAAAATTTGAGGAAACAATTCTGGCTTTCGGGCAATACGAAGGCACCGTGTGGTCTACTATTTTTTACTTTATCGATAACGAAATTCACCACCGGGCGCAGGGTTTTGTGTATTTGCGTTCGTTGGGCATAGAACCGCCTTATTTTTGGCAAAGATAACTAAAGAGACTTACATGAAAGAAGTACTGGTATTTCAAACATCGGTAACTACCCACCAGCGGGTGAATCAGGTAAAACCTGTATTGGATAACCTGATGCACTCCGGTGAAAAGTGGAATTTTGATCTGGAGGATTGCGACCACATCCTCCGGGTCGAAGCCATTCGAATTCAAGCCCCTGCCATCATCCAAAGCCTGAACAAGGCTGGCTTTATCTGCAGAGAACTAGAAGATTAAGTTTAAACTAAACCTGTCAATCTAGGGTAGGACTAGACAATTTCTTACCTCTTAACTTAATTTACCACATCCTTCACGCAGCGAAAGCCCAAATTATCAGAACTACTGGTTACTTCGCCTTTGCCGCGGCTACCGGCTTTGTACCGGATGCAGTATTGGTCGCTGCACAGGAACGAGCCGCCGCGCTGCACGCGCTTTACTACGTTGGGTTCCTCGGGGTCGTAGCTGTCGGCGGGGCCTTGGGGATTTTTAGCAGGGCTCTGGCGGTAATAATCCGGTCGGTAAAAATCGCTGCACCATTCCCACACGTTGCCATCCATATCGTACAAACCGTATGCGTTCGGCGGGAACGATTTGATGGGGGCTACGCCCAAAAAGCCATCTTCGCCAGTATTTTTATCCGGGAAATTGCCTTGGTAAATATTGGCGACCCATTTATTATCCGGCTTTAATTCGCTGCCCCAGTAGTATTTCTGTTTTTCTTTACCACCCCGGGCGGCGTATTCCCATTCAGCTTCGGTGGGCAAACGTTTACCGGCCCAGCGCGCGTAAGCCAACGCATCTTCGTAAGAAACCTGCACCACCGGTAAATTTTTTAAATTTTTCGTGTCCGTAGGCTCAGCAGGGCCTTGGGGCTGGAGCCAGTTAGCGCCCGGCACGTATTGCCACCACTGCAACGGATTGTCCAGAGAAACTTCCTGCGCGGGCGTGGAAAACACCGCTGAACCGGGCACTAGTTTATCCGCCGGAACGCCGGGGTAATCGGCCGGGTTTAAAGCTCTTTCGGCCACGGTTTTGTAATTGGTGGCTTTCACAAATGCGGCGTATTGCCCGTAGGTTACTTCGTGCTCATCCATCCAGAATCCATTTACGGTTACGGCATGTACGGGCTGGGCATCCGGGAACTCGGGTTCGTTTGAACCCATCTGGAAAGTACCGCCTTTAATCCAAACCATTTTGGTTTTAGCGGTATCGGCTACCTGGTTTAAATCAACGGTTGCTTTTTGCGGAACTGCTTGCGCTGGTTCTTTGGCTTCGTCCGCTGTTTTTTTCTGACAACCTGTACTTGTAATAGAAAGTACCAGCAGAAAGATAAAACCAGGCCTTAGCGGGGAGTGAGATTTATTAGAATTCATAAACAAGTAAAACGGGCAATCAACAGTTTGCCTTCAACTTTAAAATTACATTGTTTTAGGGCTTTCTCAAAAGGTGAGTTCAAAACCTTAAATATTTTCCTACAACATGATCATTAAGTTACCAAAATAGCGCGAGCGTCTTCGCTCGTGAGTTCTATCGTCCGGCCTCTGGCCGGCAGGAATTTATTGCTGACTTGCTTTTAATGGATGTTTACCGGTTCGCCCGGCCAGAGGCCTCCCTAATAGCAGACACGAGGCTAGAGCCTAGCGCCGGTTTTAATATAGAATGAGCGTAATAATTCTGCCTAAGAAAGGAAATTTCTTATCGGCAGATATTTGTGTTCAAAATTATAAGCCAAGTAAAGCAATTCTCTAATAAGGCTAGTTCTGGACAATCACCTTATCTAAGTTGCTTTTCACCGGCTCCACGGTGGCTTGGTGTTTTTGCGCGAAGGCTTCCAGGTCTTTTATAATATCCGGGTGATTAGCGGCTACATCGTATTTTTCGGAAGGGTCTTGCTGTAAGTTAAACAATTGGTAGGCTTCCAACTTTTCAATTTTCTCGGGGTAGCCAATGGGGTTATTTTTTAAAAAATACAGTTTGTAATCGCCTTTCCGGACGGCGAATAATTTAGAACCGTGGTAATAAAACATTTCTTTCCGCGGGCTGGCTTTTTCTTCCCGTAACACGGGGGTTAGGTCATACCCATCCAGGGTACGGTCAGTGGGTACTTTGGCACCGGCCAGTTTGCTTAAAGTGGGTAATAGATCCAGGGTACTGCCCATTTGGGTGATGATAGCGGGTTTTATGCGGCCAGGCGCCCAGAAAATAGCGGGTACCCGCACCCCACCTTCGTAGCTGGTACCTTTGTTGCCGTACAAACTACCCGCGCTGCCGCCTTGCTCTTTGTACAAAGCCCAAGGGCCGTTATCGGAAGTAAATACCACGTACGTGTTTTTGTCCAAGCTTTCTTTTTTCAAAGCATTTAATATTTGGCCTACACTCCAGTCAATTTCCTCGATTACGTCGCCGTACAAGCCGCGGTCGCTTTTGCCTCTAAACTCCGGCGACGCAAAAAGCGGAATGTGCGGCAGCGAATGCGCTAAATACAGGAAAAAAGGCTTTTGTTTGTTAGCCGAAATAAACTTCACGGCTTCCTGGGTGTAACGTTTGGTAATGGTGTTCTGGTCGGCGGGTTTTTCAACTACTGCGGTGTTGCGCATTAAAGGCACCTGGTAGGTTTCTATTTTGGGATTGATAGCGGCCTCTATCGCGTTTATGGCCGGGTTGCGGTCCATGTCGTTGCTGTACGGAATGCCGTAGTACGAATCGAAACCGTGGCTGGTGGGCAAATAAGGTTTTAAGTGGCCTAAGTGCCATTTACCAATAGCCGCAGTGCTGTAGCCCGCTTCTTTTAAAATTTTCGGGATGGTTTTTTCCTGGGTAGGTAAACCGCCATCAGAATCCGGGAATAAAACGCGTCTTTTCTCGCCTTCCATGCCGTTTCTTACCGGCAACCGGCCAGTGAGCAAAGCCGCCCGAGAGGGCGTACACACGTTAGCCGCTACGTAAAAGCTGGTCCACTTCTGACCTTCGGCCGCCATTTTATCCAGGTTAGGCGTTTTAATCGTCGGGTTACCGTAGCAGCTTAAATCGCCGTAACCCAAATCATCGGTGAAAATAACGACAAAGTTTGGCTTGCTGGAAGTAGCCTGGGCACGCACCTGTTCCGCACCGGCTACTTCTAAAAAGAAAGCAGCCAACGCCAGGAATAAATAAGTTTGTTTTAGTTTATGGGGCATCAATCTTTTCATAGGTTAAAATTTAAAATTTTACGGATTATCATAGGTTTTTGAGAACCTCATTTTAAGAAAGTTGAAAGTCAAAACTTAAAAATTAAAAAACATTTATTGATTTAGGTATTTAAAACAACTTCTCCTTTGAAAACAACCCTCTCGCGAGCGTCCCGCTCGTGAGTATTATCATCCGGCCTCTGGCCGGTTGAAACTTGATTCAATTACTATTATGAAACGTCCATCTGTACGCCCGGCCAGAGGCCTACCAGATGGCAGACACGAGGATGGAACCTCGCGCCAGGAGCTATTTTCAAAAAACTTAATGGCTCATTTATAGGATAATTTTCTAAAACAAAGCATATGGCGGAAATGCTTTAAAAAGAAGGTAAACTTCATCTCTAATTCCTAATTTTTAATTTGGCGTTGCCCTGGTTAATACCCGTCGTTCTGTTTTAAATTCGGATTCGCGTTGATTTCGGTAATGGGAATGGGATAGAGTACGTGAAAGGGCTGGGCGTTTTTGCCGCGGGCTTTCGCTAAATCGATAAACTTACCTTGCCGGATTTGGTCTTGGTGGCTGTGCATTTCGGCGTAAAATTCCCGGTTTCTTTCTTGCAGCAAACGGTCGCGCAGCGATTCCTTCGTAAATCCATCTTGTGTTGTCAACGAGGCTCCGGACCGGGCTCTAACCAAATTAATCAAATTAATGCTTTCCTGGGTAGAGCCGTTTAACTCGTTCAAAGCTTCCGCGCGGGATAGTAAAACAGCGGCGCAGCGCCCTACCGGTATGTTACTGCCTTGTACCGCGCCGGCAGCGTTGGGGTCGAACTCAAATTTACCGGATAAAATCAGCTCATCCTCGATGGCTTTAAATATTCTTTTTTGGGAAGGTTTGCTAAACTACTTACTCTTAAGTAACCTTCTGTGTCTGGTGTAAATGTCGATCAGCACCGAATAACTATCTTTTAAAATTTCCTTAAATTTACAGGTAACAATTTGTCGATTAATGGGATATACAGGTGAAGCTACGGAATAAAGGTCCTTATTTAAACTAGTTACAATTGCCTATTGATCCAGGAAAAAGCAATCCGATTACCCAAAAACAGGATAAAAATCGTACTATCCTCATTTTTCGGGATTGCATTACCCGAAAGTGCAACACAGTAGCTGAACCATTTGGAAGCCGCCGCTCCGCCTGAATGCGGCTAGCTAAACAGCCTTATTTCATTATCTGTTTTTGACCAGCTACACCTCCACCCCCTACGAAGAGAACTTCTTACTTCTTCCTAAGTGTTTCCTTAAATGAATATTATTGCCCCTTAGTCTTTACTTGCTGATGAGGAAACTTTTAAATCACTTCGGACGCTTATCAATCGCTGGAATTAAATCAGCGAGCAACTGCCTTCAAGTAAAACCTTTTCTAACGTTAAGCAGAGTAAATTCTTTATAGCCAATCACTTCTGTTTTACGTAATTTAAACGTTTACTGCTTTAGTGCAATATTAAAATTACCCATGCTAGGTTTGCTTCTTTAATAATAGTTTAAATTTGTAAATTACAAGCTAATTCAAATAGTAAAATTATCAGTAATTATATAGAAATTTAAATATACATAAGAAAACATTTCCTCACTTTAATAAGTAAGAATACTTAGAATATTATAATATTTTCTTTTCATCCCTGCAACACTACCATGAGGAAATCTATAATCAAATTAGCCTACTTTCTATACTTTAATAGACGGAATAATTCTGGTTATAAACCTTACCCATAACTTCTAAACTTTTTATAAAAGTTTAAGTATCCGAGCCCTTCTATTTTCTCTTACAATTGAAATTAGCGAAAGCTTTTTTCAAAAAATCATCAACCTGTTTACCTAATGAAAGCAACTTCTACTAGTAACTATATTTTCTTTCTGTTTTTTTGGAAGAAAAAGTATTTTACCCTTTGCCTATTGGGATTTATGCTTCTTATCCCACCAGCTACCTGGGCCCGGATTCTTACACCAGACTTAACCTCTCCCGAGATAGCAACGAAGGTTCCCTCTTCTATTTTTGCCGATTCCTGTTCCTCCCTGAGTACTTTACCTTGCGCTCAGTTACAGGTAAGTTTGCCGTATAAGTTAACCTTCGACGCTCCCATACCTAATACTCTGGCTGATAAGGATACGGCGGGCACCGGTTTCACTTTAACCCTGCCTTACTCCGGTACCCGTCTTCCGGAAGATAGTGCCGTCAGCGTTCCGACTGTTCCCGGCTACGAGCGAGCTAAGTTAACTCTTCTTAACGGCACCTTACAGGTAGTTACTAATAAAGGTTTTGCCCGCAACACCAACAATAACCAACTTAATACCTTAGGCGTACAGGTCGATAGCCGTAACAAACTGCAAATAGAAACTACTCTGCTTAACCCACATAACGGGGTAGATTCTCAGCAAGCCGGCCTGTGGATAGGTTTATCCGATAAAATGTACCTCCAACTGGTTGTCTCCGGCAACAGAATAGAACTGCGTCGGGAAGTAAACGATGTTTCCAATGTAGATGACCAACTAACGACCGATATTATACCAGGATTAGATATTCAAAAAGTACGCCTACGGCTGGTGATTGATCCGGTTACCAATACGGCGGAAGCTTTTTATTCTACGGACAGCGTTACTTATTTTAACGTAGGAGCGGCCTACCCTACTACCTCCTTAAGCATTGCCAGCATGGGCCTGACGGCTAGCCGGGTGTATACCGGCATTTTGGCTTCTCACCGAAATAGCGCTGCCCCGGTTACTTATTCGTTTGATGATTTTGCGATTAGTTTACCCGGCACGCCGCTGGCGGTACAGGCGCCAGTTGATCAAGTATTACCCGGCGATAGCACTTTTAGCCTTTCCGTTGGCCAGTATACCGACCCGGATGGGCAACCTTTAACCTATACCGCTACTTTACTGGATGGTAGTCCCTTACCTACCTGGATCACTTTTGCCAGCCGCAATCTTACTTTTAGTGGAAGAACCCCAATTGAGGGCGCTAGCTTAGCCGTTAAAATAACAGCTATCGATCCTTCCAGTCTTTCCGTAACTACTTATTTTAACCTGAAGGTGTTACCAGTTGCCTGCTCGCCCCGAAGTATTTTAGCGTGTTCCAAGTTAGGGGTGAGCTTGCCTTATATTTTAAGATTTAATACCCCGAAGAGTAATACTTTACCTGACCAAAGCGGTTTCGGTTCGGGTTTTACCATGGTTCTGCCCTACTCGGGTATGCGCCATCCAGAAGATAGTGCCGTCTTTAACCCAATCGCACCGGCTTATGAACCCTCCAAAATACTTTTAAATAATGGCTTCTTGCAGTTAACTACTACCAAAGGGCTAATTGATACCACCCATAACAATCAGCTTAATACCTTAGGAGTACTGGTAAATGGTCGTCAGAAACTCAAAATAGAAACCACCCTGATTAATCCTTACAATGGTACTTTTAATGAGCAAGCCGGCCTTTGGATAGGCCGCACCGATAAAACTTACCTGAAATTGGTTGTGGTGGGTAATAGAATAGAGCTGCGCCGGGAAGTAAACGATACTACCAATCTGGAAGACCAGCGGTTGACCAGTCCTATTCCCGGATTAGACAGCCAAAAAGTACATTTGCGGCTGGTTGTAGACCCCTTTACCCATACCGCCGAAGCTTTTTACTCGACGGATAGCGTCACTTACTTCAACGTGGGGGAGGCCTACGCCACTAAAGCCTTAAGCACGGACAGCATGGATTTGGCCATCAGCAGGATTTATGGAGGTATTATGGTTTCTCAAGGCAATAGTATTACTCCGGTAGTTTACGCTTTTGATGGTTTTAACGTGCAGGCATTTAGCAATCCGGTAAAGCCAAAATTAACTTTTCTGCCGGACCATTTAACTTATACTATTGTTCCCGGCGGCTCTATCATCGACCAAAATACGGTGCTTTCGGCTAATGTCGGTGCTCCGGCGATAAATTTAACGCAAGAAACCACGGTTGACTGGCTGAGCTTACCAACGGCCCAAACCGGTATTCTCACTTTTGGTCCTAGTCAGATTAATTCTAACCAGATTACTCCTACCCAAATGCCGGGTAGTTACCTCACTTCGGTAATTGCTCAGGCCGAAGGGTATCAGTCCGATACTCTTGTTATTCAGGTTACGGTTAACCCTCCGCTCCCGGATTTGATGGTAAATTTCCAGGACTCCGCTACCGTTCCACCGGCCGGTTGGCTAGCGGATTTTGGTCAGGCTTTTGGTCCGCGCACGGGCGTTAATCAAGGCAGTAATTTAACGTATGGCTGGAAAAAACGCAGCGATCAAACCCCTTTAGATTTATCAGGGGGAGGCACCATGCCAGGTAATGGACGGAACCGTAATACTCCGCCCGATGTACGCTTAGCTACTTTCCTGCACATGCAGGCCGATGATATAAGCGGTTCTTTTGACGGCATAAAAGAGGAGGGTTACTGGGAAATAAAAGTTCCGAATGGATTTTATGATGTTACCGTAACCGCCGGCGATGCCATTATTGAACCTAATGTCCCGGAAAGCCATAGTTTAAATGTAGAAGGGGTACAAGCCATAAGTAATTTTGAACCAAGTGGCCTGGAGGGTTCTCTCACCCGGTTTAAGACGGCTACCGCCCGGATAAATGTAAAAGATTCCTTATTAACCATTACCGCCGACGGGGGCATTAATACTAAAATAAACTCCGCCAGCATTGTTCCGGTAAGTACCGGGCCGTATGCCTTCTGGTCGACGGATGCGCAGCATATTTCCATCAGAAAAGATTATTTCTTATCCAGAACGTTCTCGTTGGAGCTCAATAACTCTTCCCGCGTAACGGATGTAACCTATACCCTAACGGCCACCTACGACGCTGGCGTTAAAGATTGGTTAAAATTTAGCGCCAGCCACGTTGGTACCGAACCGAATGTTACCTTTAATTATACTGCGGCCAGAAACTTACCTCCCGGCACTTACACCGCCATCGTTTCGGCCTCCACTCCGGATTTTGTCTCTGCCCTGTTAACGGTAAAAGTTACCGTGCTGGATGTGGAAAGTATTTTGCCCTATGTAGTATCCTCCACGCCGGAAAACGGAGCTACTCATGTAAATATAAATACCGTTAGCATTGCCGCCAACAACCTTTATGTGCCGGAAGTACCCGGATTTAGGGGCGGAGTAGATAATTCTACCTTGAATACCTCTACAGTTAAATTATTTAAAATTACAGATACCGAAACTACCGAAATTGTAGGAGTAGTACAAGGTACCGGTGGTGGGGATGCCATCAGCTTTTCACCAACTTATGCTTTAGAGCCCAATACTCATTACAAACTAGTCATCACCAGCGGGGTAAAATCCAACAGCGGCCAGTCCTTCTTACCTTACGAAGCTGATTTTACTACCGGCGGAAATAGCAACGGCACGGCCGGTCCGTCCAGCATAGCATTTACGAAAGAACCTATTGCCGGCACCATTGGCAAACAGTACACGAGTGTAACCATAGGTCCGGACAGAAAATTTTATGCCTTACGGATGAGCGGCACCATAGAAAGATTTACGATTAATCCGCAGGATGGTACCTTAAGCAATATGGAGGTAATTTCTACTCTGGAAGATAAATACGGCGAACGAACTGCCATTGGTTTAACGTTTGACCCCACCTCTACGGAAACTAATCCGATTGCCTGGGTTACGCATTCCACGGGTGGTTTTACCAACGTTGGAACATTCGATGGTAATTTATCGAAACTGTCTGGCCCCAATTTACAAGAGGAACAATTAGTAATTACCCGGTTACCGCGCTCCACCAAAGACCACTTAACCAATAGCGTTGCATTTGGCCCGGATGGCGCTCTTTATATTAGTCAGGGCAGTAATAGTTCCATGGGGGCGTACGATAGAAGCTGGCAACAGGAGGAAAGTTTATTAGCCGGCACTGTTTTACGCCTCGATTTAAATAAACTAACCAACTTTACCCTGCCCTTAAACGCCCGGACTACTGCCGACCAAAGCCTAATTAATACCGCGCCCGCCGAATCGGTGTGGCTAATAGATGGTACGTATAATCCTTACGCTACCAATGCCCCGCTTACCATTTACGCGTCGGGAGTAAGAAATGCGTACGATTTAGTTTGGCATAGCAACGGGCAGTTATATTTACCTACCAATGGTTCCGCCGCCGGTGGTAACTCGCCTGCTTCCGTACCCGGCACCCGCCGCCCGGATGGTACTTTTTATGACGGGCCTGCTGTTGCGGCTACCACTGGGGTACAGGTCCAAAACGATTGGCTTTTCCGGGTGAATCCCCAACGACCGCTCGGCTATTTTGGGCATCCTAACCCCATGCGGGGGGAGTTTCTGGCGTTCCGGGGCTTTAAAGACAATAACTTGTACCCCGTTGGCACCGGCTCCGATGCTAACTTTCGCGGGGCCGCCTTTGATTTTGAGCTAAATAAATCGCCTAACGGCATTATTGAATATAAAAGTGAAACCTTTAACGGCGCTTTAAAAGGGAAATTGTTTGTATGCCGGTTCAGCGGCGGCAGCGATATTGTAATTTTAGAACCAGGCTCTAAAGTATATGACCCCGCTATTTCACCGGAAAACGACAAGAAATACGATATTGTAAAGGTTCAGTCTGGTTCGGGCCTTTTTGGAATAGAAGGTTTATCCGGCTTTGCTAATCCGTTGGATATTACCGAAGACGTACAAACCGGAAATTTGTATGTAATTGAATTTAACTGGAATAATAGTCGGGATAAAACTTCCCAGATTACGTTATTACGCCCCAAAGCTATTACTACCAAAGCGCCTATTGCTACCGTAACCCCAACTAAAATAACCGAGAATGATGTGGTGGATGAAATACCCGGTGAAAAGAATACGATAACGGTTGGGAACAGCGGCAATGCCGATTTAAAAGTTACGGGTATTGTGCTAGAAGGAATGGATAGCAATCAGTTTGAGTTAAGCGGTGTTCCGGACATAAGCGCGGATTCCCCTTTGGAGGTAGCGGCCAATACCGCCTTTACCTTTAATGTACTCTTTAACCCCGCCAGTACCGGTATAAAAACCGCCACCATTAAAATTTATTCCGAAAATTACTCCGTTCTAGAAGTAGCATTAAATGGCTTAGGCACTGCCGGCGAAGGAGGCAGTAACGAGCCATCGTTGCAAGTAATTGTAAATGCTCATGGTTTTAAAACAAATATTGGCGACGATGATATAAATACGGCAATTATTCATAGTACTCAAGCTAAGGCAGCTCTCTTGGGCGCGGAAGTACCTGTTCAACAGTTTGTATCGGCTACCAATGCCTTAGCTTCCGTGGAACCACTGGCTGTTTTCAGTAATCCGGATGCCAGTGGCATTATAACGGCTTTAGGCTGGTATGCTTTAGGCAATCCTACTTTAACAAAAGAATTATTTACCGTAGCCAACAACCGGAGTCAAACCTTAAACGTGCAAGCCACCGGTAAGCTAGTTTTTAGGCCGGGCAGTGCCCCTTTCGGCTTTTATACGCGTTGGCCTTCTTTAGCCCACCCCCAGATCTATAGCAAAGATTCTTTAAATGCCTTCCCGAATGCTATTCCGCACCATTTCCGGGTATATCCTTTAAAGGATCAGAACGATTCGGTTGTAACAAATGCTTACCTTGTAGCCGTAGAAGCCGTAGCGGACGATCAGGATTATCAGGATTTGGTCTTTATCGTGCGCAATGTAAAACCATTCCCGGCTATTCCGCCCGACGTGTTAGGAGTGGACCCATCGCCATCCGCCCCCGCAGACGATAATTCTGGCCTGGTACTTCAAGCATACCCCAACCCTAATCCGGGAGAAAAAATAGATATTACCTTAAAGAATTTTGCCCGCAAAGAACACGTAAACCTAACCCTTTATGACTTTGCCGGCCGCTTGATTCTCGCTAAAGATATAATAGTCGATGGGCAAGGAGCTGCCCAAACGCAGTTCTCTCAGGAGCGTTCCTTAAGCCAAGGTATGTATCTCATAAAAGCGCAGGGCCTTTCGGGGGTAGTTTACACCAAACTTTTAGTTGAAAAATAAAAACCGCCAAAATAAAAAGAGGGCGTTATAACATTCGCTCTCTGTTTATTTTGGCGGTTTAAAACAAGATTTAGGCAAGCCTTCAATCTAAAGGCAAATTTGCCGTAACATCTAAATCTATTCCTAATGCCGGTCGGACAAAGATTTATTTTTTAAAACAACAACTAACCAGAGAACTGATATAATTAAGCCGGCGGTAGAATATACTAAAATTGCTAAGGGATTCATGAAAAAGAATAAGTAGAGAATACCATAAAAATACAATTTTCACAAAGCAAATTAAGATCCAATTATCCTACTAAATAAAAAATAGTTATTCGTACTTTAAAACTATCCTAAAATCAGCTGTTCTTCTCTGGTTTGCTCTCCGTTCTGCGTAGAACGCTGCGCTAACTCTACGCAGAACGGAAAGTTTAAATAATTGATTAATTTATATCGATTTTATTACTCCGCCTATAATTGAATAAAAATTGGTCAAGATCTTAATATAAATTGAAGTGGTTTAATTATCTTTTTACGAAAGATAAGCTCTGGAAATTAATTATAAACTATAATCTTTAATAAAATGCGCGTAGAAACGATAGATGATTACCTACACTGTATGTCTAAAGGAATTGCTATGTAGGTTAATAACTCAAATATTGAGTTGATGTCCTTTATTGTTCAAGACATGAAGAATGGGACAGTAAACACATTAAGACAGCGGTACAAAATTAATACTCGCAATGATGAGTATTTCTACACAGAAAATTCTATTCTGCCTTTTGGTAAACATAAAGGAAATACTATAAAATGCATCTTTAAATGCGAAACCAATTATATTGAATGGTGTTTAACAAATGCAGACTCCTTTTGTATTAACCTTGACACTTTAAAGATAATGCAAATAACTAAACCTTGGATTTCAGATGATTTAGATTTTTTCCAAAATTCTGAAGAGTTCATATTAGATATTAGAACCTTTGAAAAAGACAAAAATGGATTTCCATATTCTAATAGAATCCGAGAAGCAAACTTCTCGTTTTCAGCAAATGCTTTAGAAGAAAACAGAATAAAATTAGCTACAAAACTAAATGCTTATAATGTTTTGCGTGGTGGAGATTGGTCAAGTTCTAACCCAATTTCTTTCAAAGGAACAACAAAAAAAAATAAAAATACTCTTCGATTAAACCAGTTCGGCTATACGTAGAGTTAGCAAAGCGCTCTATGCAGAACGGGACAGCCAATCTCCTGATTGGCGTTACAGGCAAACACTACCCAAACTACCAAAACCTAAAACTGCAAAGTAAAAGTAGTGCCGTGGTTTTCTTTGGATTTTACCTGGATATTGCCTTTGTGCAGGTGCATGATTTGCTTGGCCAGGCTCAGGCCAATGCCGGAACCATCTTTGTGCGCCGTAAAGAAAGGAATAAAAATACTTTCGATAATTTCTTCCGGAATGCCGCTGCCGTTATCGGCTACTTCGATGTAAATTTTTTCGTTTTCCTGTTTACCAGCTCTTAGCTTAATGGTAGGATTTGGCCGGCCGAGTACGGCCCGTTGAGCATTGAGTATCAAGTTAATCAATACCTGTTCCAGTAAGCGGGGGTCGGCTTGTAGGGTTAAATCAAGGGTGTTTATCTCGGTTACCAGCAGAATGTTTTTTTCCTCTAACTGCGGGTTCATGAGCGTGTAAATACTGTTCAGCAGTTCTTCCACGTACACGGTTGTGAGCAGCAGGTCGTTTACTTTACTCAGGTTACGGTACGTTTTCGCGAAACGCAGCAAACCTTCGCCCCGGTTCTGAATAATTTCAATGCCTTCTTCTAAATCCTGCAACAGTTCGCCGTTGGGCTGGGGAATTTGCTCTTGTTCGTATTGTTCCCGGTTCAGGCGCAAATGGCGGCGCATGGTATCGGCCAGCGACGAAATGGGGGCTACCGAGTTCATGAGTTCGTGCGTCATTACACGCAGTAATTTTTGCCAGGCTTCGGTTTCGGTTTCGTCAATGGCAGTACTCACGTTTTTAAAGGCTACCAATAGTAAGTCGCGCTGCTGCATCTTAAAGGCCGTAGCCGACAAGAGCAACTGCATGGGTTGCTGATTAACGCGCAGCTTTATTAGTTGGCTATCGTTGGGTTTCAGCTTGATAATAGCTTCGTGCAAGGCTTCGTTCCTTCTTTGTAAGGAATCGATTTGTTTTAAATAAGGCAGCCCCAGCGTGCGTTTAAAAGCTTCATTTATCCATTCTACTTCGCCGGTGGCGGCATCAAACGAAATAATACCGGTATCAATCAGTTGCAAAATGGTTTGCAAATAATGAAACTGGGCTTCTTTCTCGAATTGCAGTTGCTTAAACGTGTTGTTAATCTGGTTAAAGGCGTGGTGCAGTTGCCGCAGCGACGGATTGGTGTGCTTTTCGTTAAACTGCTGCGAAAAGTCGCGGTACTTTACCGCCAGAATAAATTTAGCCAGTTCGTTGTTGCTGCGCGTTACATAGCGGGCCAGTTCCCAAACTAAACCGATTAAAATACTCGCGGCAAAAATTACCTGTGGGTACGCCCGCTGGATAAAATAATACACCGCGGCGTACAACAGAACAAAAATAAAGAAGAGCCGAAAAAATATACCGACTTCGAGGCGCTTAAATGTCATGTTTCTCGAGGCGGCGGTACAAGGCCGTGCGGGTGATGCCCAATTCTTTGGCGGCTTTAGAAATATTACCTTTGTTGCGTTCAATGACGCGCATAATCGTAGTGCGCTCCACTTCGCTAAGTTGCAGCGGTCCTTCGTCGGGAACAGTGGTTGGCGCGGTTGCGTGCACAGGCTGTTCCATGGCCGAAAAAGCAAAATCCTGGGGCCGCAGTTCCTGACCATCGGCTAAGATAATGGCGCGTTCTACGGCGTGCTGTAATTCCCGGATGTTTCCCGGCCAGCTATGCTGCTTTAACTTTTTAAGCGCCCCATCCGAGAGGTACGGTACCGGTTTATGGTTTTTCTGAGCGTAGTGCGCCGCAAAATGGCGGGCGAGTAAAATAACATCGTCGCCGCGTTCGCGGAGCGGCGGTAAAGTAATTTCCACGGTATTAATGCGGTAAATTAAATCTTTCCGGAACTGATTTTTAGCGGCTAACTCGTAAATAGGCACGTTGGTCGCCGATACCAAACGAATATCAATGGGAATTTGCTGATTGCTGCCCAAAGGAATAACCAGGCGGTTTTGCAAGGCCGTCAGTATTTTGGCTTGCTGCGGCAGCGAAATATTACCAATTTCATCCAGAAACAATGTTCCGCCATTAGCCGCTTCAAACCGGCCGGTACGGTCTTCTTTGGCATCGGTAAAGGAGCCTTTTTTATGGCCAAACAGCTCGCTTTCAAATAAGCCTTCGCTTAGCGCGGCCAAATCGGCGGTGATAAACGGCTTGTTGGCCCGGAACGATTTTTGGTGCAGCGCCCGCGCTACCAGTTCTTTACCGGTTCCGTTTTCCCCCAGAATTAAAACGTTGGCTTCGGTAGGAGCAATTTTATCAATTTTGTAAAACACATCTTGCATGGCTTCCGATTGGCCCAACATATCAAAGCCTTCGGTAGCGGCTTTGGGGCGCGGAGCGGTTTTGTTGGCGTGTTCGCCGCTGGTATGGCCGGCGCAGGCTTTTTCCAGGGCTTCGAGCAGCTTCTCGTTGCGCCAGGGTTTCACAATAAAATCGGTAGCTCCTTCTTTTAAAGCGCGTACGGCCAGTTCTACGTCGCCGTAAGCCGTAATCATAACTACGGTGGCATTTTTATCTTTTTCCAGAATTTTGTTCAGCCAAAAAAAGCCTTCGTTGCCGGTATTCAGTGCACTCTTATAATTCATGTCCAGGAAAATAACATCAAAGGCCTGCTTCGATAACAGGGAAAGCAAGTTCTCCGGATTTTTTTCCGTTACTACTTCTTTTACTTCGGTTTTTAGCAGCATTTTTACGGCAAACAGCACGTCGCTCTCGTCATCTACTACTAAAACCCGGGCATTTTTGGTATTCATGTGTGGATTTGGATTAGATTAATTTATTACGAATATAAGTAGGTTTTTTAATAATTCCTGCAAGAAAAGTCCTGTTGTTTTTGGTATTTTGTAAGCTGTTACATCACCGGACACTTTGCCGCGAAGAGGTGTATCAAAACCGAACATTTTTTTACCTAATTGAGTATTATATAGTGCTAAACTACTTAAAATAAACAAGTTACATAATTGGCATTTTTATTTCTCTAAGTGGTTACAAGAAATGACATAATAAATGTATACAACAATGGATGTTTTAATTAAAAAAAAGAAGTGGACTACGCAACGGATTGTAAGCCTGGCGATGGGCGCGTTAGTGGTTTTGCTGGTAGGCGCTTCTTATTTTTCGACTAGCGGCAAAGCCAAACTCAATGTAGATACCAATAAAATTACGATTAGCCCGGTTACCAAAGGCAATTTCCAGGAATTTATTCCCTTAGATGGCATTGTGCTCCCTATTAAAACCATTTACCTCGATGCGACGGAAGGCGGTACTGTGCAGAAGATTTTAGTAGAAGACGGCGCCCAATTAAAGCAAGGTACGCCTATTGTGCAACTGGCCAATACCGACTTACAACTCGAAATGATGAACCGCGAAACGGCGGTGTTTGATTTAATTAACAACATGAACACCACGCGCAACCTGATGCAGCAAAACCGCATTTCGCAGCTAAACCAACTCGCCGATATCGACTACAACCTGCGCGATGCCCAACGCTTATACGACATGAACAAAAAACTTTACGAAGAAAAAGTAGTGCCGAAACAAGAATATCTGCAAGCCAAATACAAATACGATTATCAGGTTCAGAAACGCCAGTTGACGCTGCGCACTTTAAAGCAAGATTCCCTGAATATGCACCAGCAATTAGCCCAGATGAAAGAATCGGTGGAACGGATGCAGAACAACCTGGCTTTAATGCGCAAAAAAATGGACGATTTACTGGTAAAAGCGCCGGTGGATGGTCAGATTACTTCGCTGAACGCCGAAATTGGGGAATCAAAAACCCGCGGCCAACGCCTGGGCCAGATTGATGTGCTGGATGGGTTTAAAGTGCGCGCCAATATTGATGAGCATTATATTTCCCGGGTATTTACCGGCCAGAAAGCAACTTTCTCTTTTGCGGGTAAAGATTACGACTTAAACGTGAAAAAAGTATTTACCCAGGTAACTAACGGTCAGTTTCAGGTAGATATGGAATTTGTGAACGAAGTACCCAAAGGAATCCGGCGCGGACAATCCTTGCAACTGCGCTTAGCGCTCTCCGACCAAACCCAAGCCGTTTTAGTACCACGGGGTGGCTTTTACCAAAAAACCGGCGGCAACTGGATATTTAAAATCGATGAAAGTGGCAATAAAGCTTACCGCACCGAAATTCGTTTAGGCCGTCAAAATCCGGAGTATTTCGAAGTAGTTTCCGGCTTGAATCCCGGCGACAAAGTAGTAACCTCGAGCTACGAAAACTACGAAGACATGGGCGAACTGGTCATTAACGAAGAGAAAGAGTAGCCTGAATCGCAGATTTGCGCAGATTATTAAGATTATCCAAATTATAAATAATTTAAGCTAAAGCCGATAATTGTCCCCCTTGGAAGGGGGTAGGGGGATGATAAGGCAGCTAAATAAGTAAAAGATAGAACAACAGAGCAGAATAAGTATTATACTGAAAAGCTAAAGCCATTTGCTAAAACTTTACGCCATGATTCTACTAAAGCGGAAATTAGATAATGGAAAGGCAAAGGTAAATCTTCCCCCTACCCCCTTCGAAGGGGGACAAAATACTTAACTTATATACATCAAATACTTGCATAACATCAAATAATAGAAGATAAAACAAAGATGAGAGCCCGGGTTATAGTAGCGTATATGATTGCTTTTCTGTTCGTGCTCCGGGTACACGGACAGGAGAAGCCGACGCACTACAACCTGGCAGAATTAAGTAAAGCCAATCAATTAGAAGCCTACAAC
This sequence comes from Adhaeribacter arboris, assembly GCF_003023845.1. NCBI lineage: Bacteria > Pseudomonadati > Bacteroidota > Cytophagia > Cytophagales > Hymenobacteraceae > Adhaeribacter > Adhaeribacter arboris. The sequence continues at coordinate 4,205,475 of NZ_PYFT01000001.1, forward strand.
CGGGAAGTAAGTTCTTTTTCGGAAAATGGCAAAAGCGGCATCCGCTTCTCCGAAAAAGAAAACGATGGCATTGCCTGGTTAAAAGGTGCTACTTTCTCAGACGGAATAATTGAGGTGGACATAAAGGGGAAAGACGTTTTACAGCAAAGTTTTGTGGGAGTAGCTTTTCACGGGGCGGACGATAAACAGTTTGAGGTGATTTATTTTCGTCCTTTTAATTTCCAAGCCCAGGATTCAGTTCGTCGTATTCACGCGGTACAATACGTATCGCTCCCGGATTTTGACTGGCAGCGTTTGCGCCAAGAACAAAACGGCAAATACGAAAAAGCCATTGGGTTAAAGGTAAATCCTAACGATTGGTTTCACGCGAAAATAGTTGTTCAATATCCGCAGATACAGGTATTTATTAATGGGGAAAGTAAGGTTAGTTTGCAGGTAGAGCAACTAAGTAACCGCCGGACTGGCAAATTAGGCTTGTGGGTAGGAAATCAATCAGATGGTGATTTTGCTAATCTAACCGTAGTAAATAAGAAAAGTCCGGCCGAGTAATCCCTTACGAACCGTACAGTATAATTGGTTCGGGAGAAATAAAATTTAAAATATAACAACGAGCCTTAGGGTAAAATAAAAACAGAAACTAAAATATTAAAAATATTAATCGCTCATACTTATGATTACTGTCTCGAACCTCGAAAAAGTGTACCGCACCGAAGAAGTAGAAACCAAAGCCTTGAACAAAGTTTCGTTCGTGATTAACGAAGGCGAGTTTGTCGCCATTATGGGACCTTCGGGCTGCGGTAAATCAACTTTGTTAAATATTCTGGGATTGTTAGACCAGCCCGATGGCGGTAGTTTCCTATTTCTGGGCCAGGAAATTTCTAATTTTTCGGAACGCCAGCGGGCCGAACTGCGCAAGAAAAACATTGGTTTTGTGTTCCAGAGCTTTAACCTGATTGATGAGCTAACCGTGTTCGAGAACGTAGAACTGCCACTGATTTACTTGGGTGTAGGTGCCGCCGAGCGCAAGCAGAAAGTAGAAGCCATGCTGGAGAAAATGCAGATTATGCACCGCCGCAACCACTTTCCGCAACAGCTGTCGGGTGGTCAACAGCAGCGGGTAGCCGTGGCCCGGGCCGTTATTCAGAAACCTCGCCTAATTTTGGCGGACGAACCAACCGGTAACCTCGACTCCTCGAACGGTAACGAGGTAATGGAACTGCTAACCGACCTGAACGAAAACGGTACTACCGTAATAATGGTAACGCACTCCGAGCACGATGCCCGTTACGCCCACCGCATTTTGCGCTTACTCGACGGCGAAGTTGTACTCGAAAACATACAAGAGCAGTTCTCGGGAGTGTAGAAAAAACTGCATTGTTACTACTCTTTTAAGTTAATTTCAGACAGGCAAAACTTTTCTGCTAATCTTTAATGCCCGTTTTTATGCTTATAAAGAAAAGCTACTTAGTTATTGCTATCCGCAATTTGGTACGGCATAATGTATTTTTTTCGTTAATTTATTCGGGCTGGCTCTTGGTATTTGGTATGGCCGGTAGAGTGTAAAAGCAACCACTTGAACTTCCAGACAGCGGTATTTAGATGAACTATAATCAGGCAGCTTTAGCTTAAATTTTTCTTTCGCAACCTATTCTCACCCTACAAGGAGGAATTACAAAAGAAAAATAAGCCGTATGATGAACCTTAACCTAAAAACACCAAACTGTACGGTCAAATAGTGGTTTTTACCATTAAAGAGTCATAATTAAGAAAGCTTGTATTCATTCACTCATTCAAAATTCACTCATTCCAACATCCACTCAGGCACTTATTCAAAATGCACGCATTCATTTACCCACAGTAGTAATCCGATATATTTTCGTTCCGCCACTTAGAAGCTACTACAATGCTCAAAAACTATCTCAAAATTGCTGTCCGCTACTTCTTCCGGCACAAAACGTATTCGGCCATTAACCTGTTGGGCTTAAGCATAGCCGTAACGTGTTGCTTATTAATTGGCTTATTTGTCAGGCAGGAAAATAGCTACGATAATTTTCACGCGAAAGCCGACCGCATTTACCGGCCCTGGGTAAAAGAGATTTTTCAGAACGAGCCTTTTGTAAATACTACTACTCCTTACCCACTGGGACCGGCTATAGTAACGAACTACCCGGAGGTGGAAGGTATGACCCGGGTAGTTAGCGTAAGCGGGAACGTGCAACAAAACGGGGAAACTTTTAAAGAGCGCATTCACCTGGTAGAACCTGATTTTTTTAAGTTGTTTGACTTTCCGTTGGTGCAGCAAAGCCCTGCTCCGCTCCGGCAACTAAATACCGTCATTCTAACCGAAGCCATGGCGCAGAAGTACTTCGGGAAGGAGAATCCAATCGGCAAAATCCTTAAAATTCAATTAGATTCTGCTCTAGAGGCATTTTCTGTAACGGCAGTGGCTAAAAATGTACCCGTAAACTCCAGCATTCGGTTCGACTTTCTGGTGTCTTTTGATCACATTAAGCAAATTCGTTCCCCGAAAAATTTAAAGCATTGGCATCAGGTAGAAGGCGAAACCTACATCTTGCTCCGCCCCGGCATCCTTCCCGCCCAGCTAGCAGCTAAATTTCCCACTATGGTAAAAGCCGCTCTCGGCGAAGAATACAAACCTAACACCTATACCATTTCTCTGCAGCCCATCCGCGATATCCACTTAAATAATGAATTACCGGAAGGAATAGAACCCATTAGTAACCCGGCTTATTCTTATATTTTGGCTACCATTGCCGGCTTTATCTTACTTATTGCCTGCATTAATTTTATGACCTTGGCCATTGGCCGCTCTGCCAGTCGCGCCCGCGAAGTGGGCATGCGCAAAGTAATGGGGGCGGTTCGGCGGCAGTTGATGCAGCAGTTTTGGGGCGAAGCCTTGTTTTTAACCTTTTTAGCGGTGCTGCTGGGTTTACTTCTAACCGTAATTTTGCTGCCGGCCTTTAATCAGTTAGCGAATAAAACCCTGGTGTTCCGCCTGGATGCCGGCACCATAAGCCTATTGTTGGGTTTAATATTGGTAGTAGGCCTGATTGCGGGAAGCTACCCGGCGCTGGTACTTTCTCATTTTCGGCCGGTAGAAGTATTAAAGGGCAAGCTTACCGTAAAAGGCGACCAAAGTTTGTTTCGGCGCAGCCTGGTAATTGTGCAATTTTCGTTATCGGTATTCTTAATAGTCGGAACCCTGGTAATGAACCGACAAATGCATTACCTGCAAAATAAACCTTTAGGCTACCGGGCCAATCGCTTGGTAGTTATTCCTACTACGCAAGGCGGCGAAGCGGGACAGGCGCAGGTAACCCGGTTCCGTAATGCCCTTAGTACCCGGTTAGGAGGAGCTACGGTAGCGGTTTCAGCTTTCCCGTTTGGCAGTGGTCCCTGGGCCAGCGTTGGCTACACCGATACCAAGAAAGTATACCACGAATTTGCTCAAAATAACATTAATGCGCCATTTATTCCGGTTTACGGCATTAAACTCAAAATGGGGCGCAATTTTGAAGAAGGCAACTCCGCCGATACCTACCAATCTATTATTGTAAACGAAGCACTGGTGAAAGAATACGGCTGGAAAGACCCGCTGAACGCTCGCCTGCCCGGCAAATTTCCGGCGCACCGCATTATTGGTGTAGTCCAGGACTTTAATTTCGAATCGCTGCATACCCCGATTAAGCCGTTGGTGCTGGTCATGCAATCCGATTCGCTTTACCAAGGCATCCAAAATTTAATGTATTCTACTTCTCCGCAGCCCGATATTTCAGTACGCCTACCCGAAGGCAACCTTGCCGAACAAGTTGCCCTGCTGGAGCAAACCTGGAAAAATATTGCTCCTAACGAGCCTTTCAGCTATACTTTCCTCGACCAAAATCTCAAAAATCAGTACCAACAAGAGCAACGCTTAGGAAAAATGATAAATATTGCTTCGGCGCTGTCTATTTTTATTTCTTGTCTGGGGTTATTTGGTTTGGCAACGTTGGCTGTTGCCCGCCGCACCAAAGAAATTGGCGTGCGTAAAGTATTAGGCGCCTCCGTGCCCGACATTGTAGCCCTGCTTTCCAAAGACTTTATATTACTGGTACTAGTAGCTAATCTAGTGGCCTGGCCCTTAGCTTGGTACAGCGTGCACCAATGGCTGCAAGATTTTGCTTACCAGGTTCCGGTAAGTGGGTGGGTTTTTGGCTTGGCCGGAATGGCCACGTTGGTCATTGCCTTACTCACCCTGTCGTTCCAGGCAATCCGGGCCGCCTTGGCCAATCCGGTACAAGCTCTGCGCAGCGAGTAATATCGGGGTTCTGGTTCAGCTAAATGCGGGAATGTTGAATGCGCGAGTAAATGAGGACTAATTACAAATTTGAATAGTTATAGGTTATCTGATAATTGAAGCATTTAAAGCAAGATTTCTTAGTTCTGTTATTCACGCATTTAAAATTCAATCATGCTCCGCAATTACTTTAAAATAGCCCTTCGTAACTTCTGGAAATACCCTGCATTCTCCGGCATTAATGTGCTGGGGTTATCCATTGGCATTAGCGCTTGTTTAATTATTTATTTGCTGGTACGGTTCGAATTAAGTTACGATACGTTTCATGCGGACCGGGAGCGGATTTACCGGGTAGTGTCGCACATTGGCATTGCCGATGAAACGTTTAAGAACAATGGGGTTTCCGGTCCTTTGCCGGCCGCGATGCGGCAGGAAGTAAGCGGCTTGTCCAACGTAGCCGCCTTTCACTTGCTGTATGTACAGCAAGTACAAATTTCCGCAGCGCCCGGAAAAGCAAAAAAACTCGATGTTAGCTCCGCGGATTATAATCCGGTCAATCAAAACTACGTAATAACCGACCCGCAGTATTTTGCTATTTTTCGGTACGACTGGCTGGCCGGTAATCCCCAAACTTCACTGCAAGAGCCTTACCAGGTAGTTTTGTCTGAAAAGCAAGCGTATAAGTATTTCGGAAAGTTAAAGCCGGCGGCCTGCCTGGGCAAAGTACTCACTTATCTGGATGGTCAGGATACCTTAACGGTAACTGTGGCGGGAGTTGTTCGCGATTGGCAACAAAACACTGATTTACACTTCACGGATTTTATTTCTTTGGCAAGCGCTCAAAATCCAAAATGGAAAGATCGACTAGGCCTGGAAAAATGGGGAAGTACCGACTCGAACTCGCAGTTGTTTATTAAATTAGCGCCTAATACGAATCCGGACCAAATAGCTAAGCAATTTCCGGCTTTAATCAACCGGCACCTCCCGAAAGACGAATACAACAATAAACGCGCTTTTTTGCTCCAACCTTTGTCGGATATTCACTTCAACGCCGAATATGGGGGCAATTACGTGCGCTTGGCGCATCGGCCTACGCTGTACGCCCTTATGGGAGTGGCGGTGTTCTTGCTACTCATTGCCGCTATTAATTTTATTAATCTGGCTACGGCGCAATCGGTGCAGCGAGCGAAAGAAATTGGCGTGCGCAAAGTACTGGGCAGCAGCCAGAGCAGTTTAGTAAGTCAATTTCTAAGCGAAACCTTGGTCTTAACATTAGCGGCGGTGCTGCTGGCCGGGCTACTTACCAACCCCATTATAATTGCATTTACCGCGTATTTACCGGCTGGCCTCCACTTACCCTTGTTCGAGCCGGCAATTTTACTTTTTCTGGCGGGTATTACAGGCGTAACCACTTTACTGGCCGGTTTTTATCCGGCCTTAGTTCTTTCCGCCACGGCTCCTATCCAGTCGCTAAAAGGACAGATTTCGGCTGCCACTACCCGCAAGGCGTACTTACGCAAAACTTTAATTGTGTTTCAGTTTGCTATCTCGCAGGTTTTTATTTTGGGTACCCTGGTAGTCGGCACGCAGATTAATTACATGCGCCACCAAGATATGGGTTTCCAGCAGGATGAGATTGTAACCTTTGAAACGGATTGGCGCGATCAGAGCAAAAGGAAGCTGGTGCTATTAGATAAAATCCGGCAAATTCCCGAAGTAGACCAAGTGAGTTTAAGTAATTTAACACCGGCTCATAGCAACAGCAACACCACTACTTTAAGTTATTTCGATGGTAAAAAAGAAATCTCCCTGAACGTACATAACAAATCCGGCGACGAAAATTTTATTCATTTGTACGGCATTAAGCTTTTAGCGGGACGAAACATTCAGGGCAGCGATACCTTGCGGGAAGTGCTCATTAATCAAACTTACGCCCAAGCGTTGGGTTTTAAGCAGGCCGGCGAAGCCGTCGGGCACTTTTTACTGCTCGATAAGCAAAAGCTTCCCATTGTTGGAGTAGTAGCCGATTTCCACGTGCAATCGTTGCATAACCCGATGGAACCCACTTTTATCGGCTCCGAAAACAAGTATTCCCGCACCATTAGCCTGAAACTACTGACCAAAGGGCGGTCTGCCGCTGCCGTTAAGGCTACGCTGGCTAAAATAGAAAAAGAATTCCAGGCCCTTTATCCGGCGCAAAAAATAAACTATGCGTTCTTCGACGAAACCATTGCCCATTTTTACGACAATGAACAAAAAATAGCCACCATTATGCGTTGGGCTACGGGCTTGGCTATTTTAATTTCCTGCTTGGGTTTACTGGGTTTGGTGGCGTTTACCATTACCCAGCGCACTAAAGAAATTGGTATCCGCAAAGTTTTGGGCGCCTCGGTTACTTCTATTGTTTCGCTGCTGTCGCAAGATTTTCTAAAACTGGTATTACTGGCGAATGTGGTGGCCTGGCCTTTGGCTTGGTGGGCCATGCACCAATGGCTGCAAGGTTTTGCTTACCGCGCGCCTCTTTCTTGGGGGTTATTTGCCCTGGCGGGTATTTCGGCTATTTTAATTGCTTTACTGGCGATTAGCTTCCAGGCCATCAAAGCGGCGGTGGCTAACCCGGTTAAAAGTTTACGAACGGAATAAGTCTGATTTAGAGTTTTTAGAACAAATAGATTTTTAAGATAAGGATTTCTAAAACTTGTTTTGCCTAAATAAAAAATTATCCTGATTGCTAAAATGTAAAGCAAGAACTCTTTTAACAAAAATGAAGGCAACGGAGACGCAACATTCTTTAATTCTCGAATTAAGCAAATCAAGGTTCCGACTAAATTAACCACTACCCCCATGCTGAAAAATTATTTTAAAATTGCATTCCGGAACATTAACCGGCACAAAGGCTATACTTTTCTGAACGTGGCCGGTTTAGCTATCGGCATGGCGGCCTGCCTGCTAATTGCCCTGTACGTCCGGAATGAGTTGAGTTACGATACTTACCACACGGCGGCCGACCGGTTGTACCGCGTGACCATTGATATTCAGAGCCGGGCTGGTAACCGGGTGTTTGCCCAGACCTCAGCACCCTTAGCAGCGGCTTTGCAAAGAGATTTTCCGCAGGTAGAAAAAGCAACCCGCCTGCATAAACAAAGTAGTCAATTGGTAACTTACGGACCGGAAAAAAGCTTTTACGAACAAAACTTTTACCTGTCTGATCCGTCCATTTTTGAAGTCTTTACCCTGCCGCTGGTAAAAGGCAATGCGCAAACGGCTTTAAACCGACCGAACACCTTAGTAATTACCGAAGAACTGGCTAAAAAATATTTTGGTAATGCCGAACCGTTAGGTAAAATTTTAAAAGTAAATAATGAGCCTTTTGAGGTAACAGGGGTTTCGCAAAGCTTACCGTATAACAGCCACCTGAAAATGGATTTAATTACTTCTCTGGCGACTTGGGATAAGCAGGATTGGTACAAAAAAGATGTTGCCGACAACTGGCATTCTACCATGTTTTATACCTACATCAAAGCCAAAGAGCAGGTAAATATTCCGGCTTTTGAAAAACAAATTGTAACGGCAGCAGATAAGTACGTAAGCGAACAGATAAAAGACTGGGGGGTTAGTTATTATTTTTTCCTGCAGCCAGTTAAAGCTATTCACCTGCATTCGCAGTTAAAAGACGAGGCCGAAGCGCCGGGCAATGCCGTTAATGTTTATATCCTGATGGTAGTGGCCGGGTTAATTATCTTAATTGCTTCACTTAACTACATCAATCTTACTACGGCGCAATCAGCTAACCGGGCCAAAGAAGTGGGAGTCCGCAAAGTGATAGGAGCTACTAAAAGGCCGTTGATTACGCAATTCCTGTGCGAATCTTTACTGCTTACGTTTATGGCGCTGGTTTTAGCACTACTTGTTGTTTTCCTTACCCGTCCATCCTTCGAAACTTTAACGGGACAAACCTATAATTTCAGCTTAATTTTTACCCCGCAATATATTTTAATTGTACTGGGTATTACGGTTTTGTTAGGTTTGGCGGCAGCTATTTACCCGGCCTTGGTTTTGGCTTCTTTCCGGCCGGTGGCAGTGCTGAAGGGTAGTTTAAGCTTAGGTACCAAAGGCGCCGGCCTGCGGCAAGTACTGGTAGTTTGCCAATTTACTATTTCGCTGATGCTGCTGGTGGGCACCATTATGGTGTACCGGCAACTAAACTATATGAAAAGCCAAAGCCTGGGTTTCGAGAAAGAACAAATGCTGGTTTTACCCGTTCGGGGTACCTCTATCGCCGACAACTATGAACAAATAAAAAGTGAGTTTCAGAAGCATCCGGCCGTAGTAAGCGCCACTACTTCGGCCAGTGTACCCGGCCAGGAAGTAAATAATTTTAGCGTTTCCTTAAAAGGCGAAGCCGATGACAAAGGACAATCTATGTATTATTTATTCACTGATTTTGATTTTCTGAAAACCTACGGTATTAAGATAGTAGCAGGCCGGGATTTTGATAAGACTATTCAAACCGATAAAGAATCTGCTTTTTTAATTAATGAAAAAGCGGTAACCGCCTTCGGCTGGGCTACACCGGAAGAAGCAATTGGCAAAAAGCTGGATGCCGGTTTTGGCCGGGATGGAGAAGTTGTTGGCGTGTATAAAGACTTTCACTATCGCTCCTTGCAAGCGCCCATTGAGCCTCTGGTATTAGCCATTGTTCCGTGGCGGCTAAACACCATTAGTTTGCGCCTAAAAACAAACGAATTACCGGCCACCATGGCTTTTGTGCAAAAAAAATGGCAGGAGCTTTTTCCGCAAAACCCTTACGAATATGCTTTCCTCGACGAGGAATTTAACAAACAATACCAAGCCGACGAAAAAATCGGCCGCACTTTTCTGGCTTTTACCAGTATTGCCATTTTTATTGCCTGCTTAGGCTTATTTGGTTTAGCTACGTTTGTGGCGCAGCAACGGACCAAAGAAATTGGGGTGCGCAAAGTACTGGGCGCTTCAGTAGCTAATATTGTGAGCTTGGTATCAAAAGATTTTGTAAAGTTGGTATTTATTTCCTTCGTAATTGCTACGCCGCTTGCTTATATACTTATTAGTAAATGGCTGGAGAATTTTGCATCTCGTATCTCTATTGGTTGGCTTACTTTTGCTATTGCTGGTATTGCCTTGCTTCTAATTGCCCTGTTAACAGTAAGCTATCAATCTATAAAAGCAGCTTTAGCAAATCCGGTAAAAAGCCTGCGGAGTGAATAAGCATTCCGCATCATCTCTAATTTAATGAAGCACGCATTAAATTTATATATATAAACTTCGGTAATGTTTTTACTCCTAAATCGTCTTTCTTAATACTTAACTTTTTATAACTTATATCAGAAAATAAGGCCCCTATGCGACTAAGATTTAATCATCTCAATAAATGGGCAGTTTTTGGTTTGAGTTTACTTCTGCTGGGGCATTCTATCAGGGGTGTGGCCCAGGGCAGTTCCAGTTCGCAGCAGAATAAGGTAAGTACGACGCAACTAATTGCACAATTAAATAAAACCATACCCCAATTACTCGATAGTGCTTCTATTCCGGGTTTAGCTATCTCGGTAATTAGAGAGGGCAAAATGGCCTATACCCAGGTTTACGGCGTAAAAAGCACCGAAACCAAGGAGAAAATGGCGATCAATACTATTTTTGAAGCCGCCTCTTTAAGTAAACCGGTTTTTGCCTACGCTTGCTTGCAGTTAATGGAACAAGGGCTCCTAAACCTGGATAAACCCTTGTACACTTACCTGCCTTACCCGGATATTGCCAGAGACGAACGCTACAAAAGAATTACTGCTCGCATGGTATTAAGCCATACTTCCGGTTTCCCGAATTGGCGCAACAACGATTCTTTACGCATTAATTTTGAACCCGGTCAAAAGTTTAGCTATTCCGGCGAAGGTTACGTCTATCTGCAAAAAGTTGTCGAGAAAATTACGGGTAAGCCTTTAAACCAATTAATGGAAGAAAAAGTATTTCGGCCCCTCGGTATGCCCAACAGCAGCTACATTTGGCGTCCCGATTTTGATGCCAAAACAGCCGCGCCGCACGATGCCTTTAACAATGCGTTACCGAAAAATAAACCAACCACTGCCAACGCCGCCGCTTCGTTACACACCACGGCTCCCGATTACGCTGCATTTATTACGGCCGTTTTAAACGGTACCGGCCTGAAAAAGCAAACTTTAACGGCTATGTTCACACCGCAAATTCAGGCTCCGGAAGAAAGAATCAATGCTGCCACTGCTTTATCTAAATCAGTTTCCTGGGGCTTGGGAGTAGGCTTGCAGGAGACACCCGAAGGAAAAGCATTTTGGCATTGGGGCGATAATTATAGTTTCCGGTGTTACGTACTGGCTTACCCGAAAGAAAAAATGAGCGTGGTATATTTTACCAACAGCAATAATGGCTTAAGTGTCGCCAACCGAATTATGCACTTGGTAACCAAGCGGGAACAACCGGCCATTGCCTTTATCGATTACGAACAATATACCAGCCCCGGCTTTTTGTTCCGGCAAGGTATTCCCAAACAAGGAGTAACCGCCGCTATTAAACCTTTCTTAAAGCCCGATAATAAGCCGGATATTGCCGAAGAAGAGCTGAATAGCATTGGTTACCAGTTACTGCGCAGCGGGAAAGTACAAGAAGGGAAAGAAGTGCTGCAATTAAATTTGGAAGCGTACCCGCAATCGGCGAATGTGTACGATAGCTACGCGTATGCCTGTCTGCTAAACGGCGAAAAAGACGCCGCCGCCCAGAATTATTTTAAAGCCTACGCCCTCGACCCCAAAAACAAAGAAGCCAAACAGATTGCTGACCAACTTACCGCGGCGCAAGCACCCAAAGGCAACGCAGAGTTTAAATTAAAAGGTTACGGGACTGCTAAACTAATTACCCTGGCCGGCAGCTTTAACGATTGGAATGCGTACCGTAATTTTTTTGTAAAACAAGGCGACGAATGGGTATGCCGCCTGGATTTAACTCCCGGAAAATACCAATACAAAATAGTAATTGACGGCGACTGGATATTAGACCCTAATAATAAAGAAACTGCCGAAGAAAATGGCTATAAAAATTCGTTGTTAGTGGTAAAGTAAAATTTATTAGGTCTTTTCTTTATCGCTACTACCTAATTAAACTGCTTTCCGGGAGAAGTAACAAATATAAGTTCGGCTTTTAGTTGGGCTTAATGCATAGGACTTCAACCACATTGGCAGGAAGACTAAAATTGCTTAACTTTATTAATTGAAAAAGCAAAACGAACCACTTAATTTCGAGATTGACAAGCTTACTAATTCTATTGAGAACATTGTTACTCGCGACAGTTTTCCGACGGACGTACTAGTACTTTCCAAGGCAGATTTAAAACATATAAGTAAAAGAATAGTTGGGAGTTTGATTGGAAGAATGAATTTAAACAAGCAGATAGAGATATTTATAAATTAACTATCGTTAACAACCTCACTGTTGTTCAAGGACTCAGAAGCCTGACCGAGAAACAAGACCACATTTACTTACACCTTATTGAAAGTGCCCCGTTTAATAAAGGAAAGAATAAAATGTATGCTGGTGTACCAGGGAATTTAGTGGCCTTTGCCTGTAAATTATCTTTCCATAGAGGTCACGATGGCTTTGTATCTTTTCTGGCCAAATTAAGACTGATAGACCATCATCAGCAAACATTGCAAGCGGTACATGTTGGCGGACATTTAATGGTTATAAATACAACTGGTGCACTTAAGCTGATTGACAAGTACTTTACAACTTAAAATTATGGGGCTAATAAAAGAACCTCAAAATATTGACTTTACGGTTGACCCATGACCGTTAATAGAAGAAGAACAGAAAACAATCAGTAACTATATTCAAGCTGAGAAAGCAAAGAACAAGGCAAAAGCAGAAAAAAAAGCATTAAGCTCAATAAAACCTTTCCAGCAGGCAGGTTAACATTTGACAGTTACTGCTATTACCTTTCGATAGGCTGATAAGGATAGTTGCAGAAGCGAACAATAGATTGTACTACAACCGGACAGTTTCACCCAAAATACGCACAAACAGTATATTAACTGATTAATAATCAGCAGATTATATTATTGGCATTGTTCTTATTGTTAATTCAGGGTCTATTCCCGGCAGTATTTGTTCCGGAAAAGAAGCATTATCCGGTACTCTTAATCTGATACATTATGCTCCAGCACACCTTACTCCTGGCCTACCGCAGCTTTTTGCGGTTTAAAAGTACGTTTCTCATTAATTTGATTGGTTTGTCTACGGGCATGGCTTGTACTTTATTCATTTACCTTTGGGTAAACAGCGAAGTACACGTTGATAAATTCCACGCGAAAGATGAACGGCTTTTCCAGGTAATGGAGCGCCGGCAAAACGCGGATGATATTATCATGAGTGAAATGACCTCCGGCCCGGTAGCAGAAACGTTGGTGGAAGAAATGCCGGAGGTAGAATACGCGGCGGCGGTAATGCATTATTCGTGGTTTCCCAAATTTACCCTTTCTATCGGCGAAGAGGATCGCCAGGCCTTTAAGGGAACCGGACAATTTGCCAGCCAGGACTTTTTCCAGGTTTTTTCCTACGGCCTTATTCAGGGCCAGGCCAAAGACGTATTGCGCGATAAAAACGCGATTGTGCTATCGGAAGAACTGGCGCAAAAATTATTTCACACCACGCAAAATGCGGTGGGCAAAACCATGGTTTGGAAAGTGGGCCCTTTAAAAAAGCCCGTAATCGTTACAGGTATTTTTAAGGATGTTCCGGCTAATTCTTCCGAACAGTTTGATTTTTTATTGTCTTTTGAAGCCTGGAAAGATATCAATCCCGGCGTTTTAGAATGGGGAAATAATGGCACGCATACCTATGCGGTTTTAAAAGCCGGCGCTAACCCGGAACAGTTTAATAGTAAAATTACGAACCTGTTAGCTAGCAAAGTAGGCAGTACAAACCGGCAACTGTTGCTGAAGCCCTATTCGCAGAAGTATTTATATGGTCACTACGAAAATGGGGTACAAACGGGCGGCAGAATTGTGTACGTCAAGCTCTTTTCGGTTATTGCTCTGTTTATTCTCCTGATTGCCTGCATTAATTTCATGAATCTTTCTACGGCCAAAGCCAGCAGCCGAACCAAAGAAATAGGGGTGAAAAAAGTAATGGGCGCTACCCGCAACACGCTTGTTTGGCAATATTTGAGCGAGTCGCTGCTCATGGCTTTTATATCTTTGGGGGTAGCCCTTTTACTGGTTGTTTTGTTACTACCGGCTTTCAATCAGATTACCGACAAACAGCTAACTCTTACCCCAAGCCTCCCCTTCATCCTGGCGATTTTAATGGTTACCTTATGCACCGGCTTGATCGCCGGCAGTTATCCCGCCTTATATTTATCTGGGTTTAATCCGGTAGCGGTATTAAAAGGAAAGCTGCAAACTGTATTAGGGGAAGTGTTAATCCGTAAAGGATTAGTGGTGTTTCAGTTCTCGTTGTCGGTTATTTTAATTGTGGCGGTGTTGGTGGTATACCGGCAAATTGGGTATATCCAAACCAAACAGTTAGGCTACGACAAAGACAATATTATTTATTTTGACCGGCAGGGCAAACTCTACGAAAATTTGGAAGCATTTCTGGCCGCCGTAAAAAATACACCGGGCGTGGTAAATGCCTCCAGCATTAGCAGCAGTATTATTGGCAGCCACAATACAACGGGCGGTCTGGACTGGGAAGGTAAAAATCCGAACGAAAGTATCGATTTCGAATTAGTAAGCGTGAATTACGACCTGCTTCAAATGTTGGGTATTCAAATGGCCGCCGGAAGAGCTTTTTCCAAAAATTTCGCTACCGATAATACCAAAATCATTTTTAATGAAGCGGCCATTACTGCCATGGGATTAAAAGACCCGGTGGGTAAAAATATTAACCTCTGGGGTACAAATATGGAGATTGTGGGAGTAGCGAAAGATTTTCATTTTGAATCGCTCCACGAAAATGTGAAACCCTTGTTTTTTAGATTAGAGCCTCCGCAAACCAATACCATAATGGTAAAAACCAGGGCGGGGCAAACCAAAGCAGTTATCGGTAAACTTCGCCACTTGTACGAAGAATTTAATCCCGGCTTTACTTTCGATTATACCTTTCTGGACCAGGATTTTCAGGCGCAATACGTAGCCGAACAAAGGGTGGCCATCCTTTCCCGTTACTTTGCCGGTTTGGCTATTCTTATTTCGTGCCTGGGTTTATTTGGTTTAGCCGCTTTTACCGCCGAACGTCGCCGCAAAGAGATTGGGGTACGGAAAGTATTAGGAGCCAGCCGCTTCAGCATTGTGTACTTATTATCCGGCGACTTTACTAAACTGGTGGTAATTTCTATTGGTGTTGCGTTGCCAGTTAGCTACCTCATTGTAAAAAATTGGTTGCAGGATTTTGAATACCGGGTAGCTTTAGAATGGTGGTACTTTATAGGAGCTGGTTTGGCTGCATTAGTAATTGCCTGGCTAACGGTGAGCACGCAGGCCGTAAAAGCGGCCTCGGCAAACCCCACGCAGAGCCTAAAAGATGAGTAAACGCGGAGTTAACGTAAACGAGTTTGGCGAACAAGCTAATTGCTTTTGGCGAGAATAGCCGAACCAATAGAATACAGACAAAAAGAGAATGCCCGGACGTTAAAAAAAGCGTCCGGGCATTCTCTTTTTTTTAAAATTTTACTTTTTCGCGGTTCGTTCTATTTCACGAAGGTTTTCCATTTTTTTGTTGCGCAGGAAACCGTTAATATCTTCGAAGTGCTCTTTAATGCGTTTGTTACCAAATTCAAATACTTTGGTCGCCAGGCCATCCAGAAAATCGCGGTCGTGCGATACCAGGATCAAAGTGCCGTCGAAGGCTTTCAGCGCGTCTTTCAGGATGTCTTTGGTTTTAATGTCCAGGTGGTTGGTCGGCTCATCCAGAATCAATAAATTAACCGGCTGCAGTAGTAATTTAATCATGGCCAAACGGGTTTTCTCGCCACCCGAAAGCACCTTTACTTTTTTCTCGATGGTATCGCCGCTAAACATAAAAGCGCCCAGAATATTTTTAATGTTGGTGCGCACGTCGCCCACGGCAATCTGGTCAATGGTTTGGAAAACAGTGAGTTCGCCATCGAGTAAAGCGGCCTGGTTCTGAGCAAAATAGCCGATCATGGCATTGTGGCCCAGATGCAATTTGCCCTCGTACTCTATTTCGCCCATAATGGCTTTCACCAACGTCGATTTACCTTCGCCGTTTTTGCCCACAAAAGCTACTTTCTGGCCCCGCTCAATGGTAAGCGAAGCATCCTGAAAAACCGTGTGGTCACCGTATTTCTTGGTGAGATGATCTACGATCACGGGGTAATTACCGGAACGCGGCGCGGGCGGAAATTTTAAATTTAAATGCGAGGTATCTACTTCGTCTACCTCAATCAGTTCTATTTTCTCCAGCATTTTTACCCGCGATTGTACCTGTAAGGTTTTGGAATAAGTGCCTTTAAAACGGTCGATAAATCCCTGGATTTCGGCAATTTCTTTCTGCTGGTCTTCGAACTGGCGCTGCTGTTGCTCCCGTCGCTCTTGCCGCAACTGCAAATACTGGCTGTAATTTACTTTGTAATCGTAAATGCGGCCCATGGTCACCTCAATGGTGCGGTTGGTAATATTATCCACGAACGTTTTATCGTGCGAAATAACCATTACGGCCTTGGCATTATTTACCAGAAATTCTTCGAGCCACTGAATGGATTCAATATCCAGGTGGTTGGTCGGCTCATCGAGCAAAATCAAATCGGGTTGTTGCAGGAGGATTTTGGCCAGTTCAATGCGCATGCGCCAGCCGCCGCTGAACTCCCGGGTAGACCGCAAAAAATCTTCCCGCGTAAAGCCCAACCCCTTGAGCGTTTTCTCTACTTCGGCATCAAAGTTAATTTCTTCGACGGAGTAATATTTTTCGCTGAGCTCCGATACTTGTTCAATAATCGCGTAGTATTCTTCTGATTCGTAATCGGTGCGGGTTTCAAGTTGGGCATTCAGCTCGTCCATCTCGGTTTTCATAGCCAGAATTTTACCGAAAGCTTTGGACGCCTCTTCAAATACGGTGCAATCGTCTTCGGTGAGTAAATGCTGCGGCAAATAAGCGATTACGGCATCTTTGGGCGCCGATACTTTGCCCCGGGTGGGTTTACTTTCGCCGGCAATAATTTTAAGTAAGGTTGATTTTCCCGCCCCATTTTTGCCCATTAAGGCAATGCGGTCCGTCTCGTTGATATTAAAACCCACATTGCTAAAAAGAGGTGCCCCGTTGAACTCTACACTAACCGAATCTACTGAAATCATGATACTTATAAATGAGGCCGCAAAGATACTCGTATTTTTACTTTCTTGCGTTATCCTCCGGTAAGTAAAGTACGTTCGAAATTATCTAAAGCCCTTTCGGCCAGTTTAAAGCCAAAAAATGCTTAAACTTGGCGGTGATTTGGATTTATTTGCGGTGTAAAATACAAATATTGACAGGTATATTTCAAGTGACTACAAAAAGTACGATAAAACTTTCGCCTATTTAAGAGCTGACAACAAGGCAGATCGGCTGCACAACCGGCAGTTTGTAAGATCAGTACCGGACGGTAAGCCGAACAGCTTCTAGCAGGTTTTCACATTCATTCAATTACTGCTCTGTCATCTACTTTACAGGTAAAACAGTCCTTCACTGACTTTAGGAATAACATCACGGGCAGTATCGTTTATAAACAATCCTCGATTTGGTTATAAAAATCCGCAATTAGGTTACGTCTTACTCCTTACCTCTGATGACATTTGTTGCATAATCTCAAAATTAAAAATTAACAAAATGAATAACGAACGTATTGCCCTGGTTACCGGGGCGAATCAAGGGGTGGGCTTTCAGGTGGCCAAAGAGCTGGTGGCAAACGGCCACCAAGTGTTTATCGGGTCACGTAACCTCCAGCGGGGGGAAGCCGCGGCCAAGGAGATTAGCGAGGGCGCTATCCCGCTCCAACTCGATGTAACAGACCGGGCTTCCATTGCGGCTGCGGCAGAGCGGATACGCACCGAGTTTGGCCGCCTCGACCTGTTGGTTAACAACGCAGCTATTTCAAATACGCGCATGCAGCAGTTGGGCCTGTCCCTTCGCGAGTACGCCCAGATTACCTTAGCGAGCAATGCCTCCCTCGATGAAGTAAAAGAAATTTGGGAAACCAACGTATTCGGGGTACTCGCTGTTTATCAGGCGATGTTGCCGCTCCTGCGCCAGTCGGAAGACGCTCGTATCGTCAATGTATCGAGCGGTGTCGGCTCCCTTGCCACCAATGCAGACCCGGCTTTCCCTTACCGCGCCTTTTACAGTGTGGGGTATTCCGCCTCGAAAACGGCTCTGAATGCC